>NZ_JBVKDV010000005.1:546321-752572 GCF_055633615.1 Amycolatopsis sp. NPDC114505
CGTACGCCGAGCCGAGCCGAGCCGAGCCGAGCCGAGCCGAGCCGAGCCGAGCCGAGCCGAGCCGAGCCGAGCCGAGCCGAGCCGAGCCGAGCCGAGCCGAGGGCTCAGCTCGCCGAGCGAGCGGCGGCCGCGTGCTCGGGTGCGCCGAACCAGCGGTGCAGCGCCTCTTCCAGGTCCGGGCCACCGGACCACGCCACGTAACCGTCGGGCCGGACGAGCCGCGGCTCGGCACCGGACCGCGTCTCGACCCGGTCGGCCCAGCCCGCAGGCAGCGCCGCGCCGGTCAGCACAGCACGGCCGTCGGGCGCGACCGGAACCTCGGTGCGGCCGGACACCCCCGGGTACGTCAGCCCGATGCCCGAGATCTCGAGGGCGACGGCGCGGCGGGCCTCGGGGACGGCCAGCAGCCCCGTGACGACCTCGCGCACGGCCGCCGCGTCCGGGTCGGGTACGCCGAGCACCGCCTGGGCGCGGGTGCTGACCAGCACGCGGGCGGCGATCGGGTGGCGCTCGTCGTGGTAGCTGTCGAGCAGGCCATCCGGTGCGGTGCCGCGGACCGTCGCGGCCAGCTTCCAGCCGAGGTTCGCCGCGTCCTGCAGGCCCAGGTTGAGCCCCTGGCCGCCGACCGGCAGGTGGACGTGCGCGGCGTCGCCGGCGAACAGCACCCGGCCGTGGCGGTAGCGCTCGAGCTGCCGGGACGCGTCGCCGAAGCGTGACGCCCACAGCACTTCGCCCACCTCGATGCCCGGTCCGTGCGCGGCGGTCAGGGCCCGCTGCAGCTCGCCGGCCGTGACCGGTTCGCCGCGGCCGAGCCGCTGCTGCTCCTCGCCGAAGACGATCGTCCGGTAGCGACTGCCGGACAGCGGGAGCAGGTATCCCGACGCCGACGACGGCAGCTGCCAGGCGTCCGCCAGGCCGGTGGGCTTGGCCGCCAGCCTGACGTCGGCGACGACAAGCGAGATCCGCGCCGGGCTGCCGGGGAAAGCAGCTCCCAGCAGCGTGCGGACCGCGCTGTGCCCGCCATCTGCGGCGACGAGCCAGCCCGCCCGGTGCTCGCGCCCGCCGGCAGTGACAGTGACGCCCTCGTCGTCCTGCGCCACTGCGGTGACGGCCGCGTCGCGCAGCACCGGGGTGCGCAGCCGCGCCTCGATCGCCGCCGCGACGTGGACCTGTTCGACGCCGAGCTGGTATGGGAAGCGCGTCGGCAGATCGGTGTAGTCGATCGGGAAGCCCGAGAAGTGCCCGGCGGGCAGCTTCGCCGCCACGTGGGGCTCGATGGCGGCGAGCAGGCCGCGGTCGGCCAGCACCTCGACCGACCGGGGCTGCAGGCCGAGGGCCTTCGACTGCGTGGTGGGCCGGGCGTCGCGTTCCAGGACCAGCACGTCGAGCCCGGCGCGCTCGAGTTCGAACGCGGTCAGCAGGCCGGTCGGGCCGGCGCCCGCGACCAGGACGTCAGGCATCGAGGTTCTCCTTCTTGAGGTACCAGAGGTGCCAGACGATCAGGAGCCCCAGCGCGCCGAACCACGCCACGTTGGTGACCAGCGCGATGAGGTCGATGGGCAGCGTGTAGACGAGCACGATGTGCAGCACCGCGCCGGCCAGCAGCACCGCACCCCAGGCAGCCGTGTTGATCCGCAGGCCGCGCCGGAACCGGGCGTCGGTGTCCCAGCGGCTCACCCACGCCTCCGCGCCCTCGGCGCCGCGCTTGACCTCGGCGATCGTGCGGCCGAGCGTCAGCTGCGCCGGCCGGCCGACGAACACCGAGACCAGCATCCACGCGCCGAACACGCCACCCAGCGCGGCGGTCCACCCTTCGCGGATCACCAGGGTGCGCGGGTCGTCCGAGAGCAGGCCCAGCACCACCGACAGCACCATGACGCTCAGCGTCACGAGGGCGACGAGGTCGACCTTCCGGTTGCGCACGATGGTCCACACCACGTACGGCGCGGCGAATAGGACGCCGGCCATCAGCGCCCACCACTGGTCGACGCCGGCGGCGCGCAGGCCGTAGAACAAGGCCATCGGGATGAGCACTTCGAAGACGACGGTCAGGACGTTCGCGCGGATCACGCGGCGCAGACCGGCGTCGGGAGCGGGTTTCGCGTCGATCATCATTCGGGTTCCCCAGTGGATTCGGGTGCGGTCGCCCGCACGTAGAGGTCGGCGAGCTCACGGCCGATGCGCGTGAGCTCGGTGGGTGCCAGTCCGGCCGCGGCCGCCGTCGCGACGACGGCGTCGAGGCCGGAGGTGAGGGCGAGTGCGGTGATCCGGGCGTCGAGCGGGCCGAACGCGCCCGCCGCGTGCCCGGTGCGGAAGTGCTCTTCGAACAGCGCGAGCCGCCCGTTGACGCCGGGGCTCTGCGAACCGGCGTTCTTCACCAGGTCGATCAGCGCGCGGACTTCGGCCGGGTGCTCGCCGACGAGCTCGACGTTCGCTTCGACGAAGGCGCGCAGCTGCGCGACGTGCCCGACGGCGGCGTCGATGCGAGGCCCCATGAACGCCCCGGTGATCTCTTCGATCTCCGTGACGCACGCCGCGAGCAGGTCGTCCTTGCCCTTGAAGTGGTAGCTGATCATGCCGGTGCTCGACAGGCCCGCCTGCTTCGCGATCCGGCTGAACGACGCCTTGGCGAAGCCCTCCTCGGCGATCACTTCGATCGCCGCCCGCACGATCTGGGCCCGCCGGCCGGACTCGGTGAACGTTCTTGCTCGCATGAGCAAAATTTAGCTCAGCCGAGCAAATTTGACAAGTCGCCTGGTCAGGGGCGGGAAATGGGGGAGTGGGTCAGGCGGTGGCGGTGCCGTCGACGACCCGGTTGCGGCCCGCGTCCTTGGCTCGGTACAGGGCCTTGTCCGCGGCCTGCAGCAGGCGCTCGACGGCCGTGCCGCCGTCCGGGTACGTCGCGACGCCGATTGAGGCCGACAGGGCGTCGATCACGCGAAGGTGGCTGCCGTCCTCGTACTCGACCTTCAGCGACTCGATCGCCGACCGGACGCGCTCGGCGACCGCGAGCACCGCCGCCGGGCCGATGTCCGGCAGCAGGACCACGAACTCCTCGCCGCCGAAGCGGCCGACCGAGTCGTAGTCGCGAACCGCGCTCTTGATCGTCGCCGCGACCGCGCGCAGCACCGTGTCGCCAGCCAGGTGACCGTGCGCGTCGTTGATGAGCTTGAAGTAGTCGAGGTCGATCATCAGGACGCCGAACGTGCTTCGTGAGCTGCGCTGGGCGCGGGCCAGTTCGCGCGAAGCGAGCAGGTGCCACCCGGTCGTGTTGAACAGGCCCGTCTTCTCGTCGGTCGTCGCGGCGATCTCCAGCTGCTTGATCAGCACCGCCCGGTGCAGCACCAGCAGGGGCGGCACGATCGCGACGGCGAGCGCGGGCAGCGTCGCCAGCGTCAACGCCGTGAGCAGGCCCAGGCAGAGCGTCGCGACCTCGAGGAGGTTGTCGCCGAGGCCGCCGAAGAATGCCTTGATCGTGCGCTTGGTGATCGTCAGCGCCGGGACGATCGTGATCGCCGCGACCAGGAAGTACGTCACCGCGGCCAGCGCGATGGCCGTGATGCCGCGCCAGCCCGCCGTCAGCGCCGCGTACATGTCGCCGACGCCGAGCCGGGCGAGCACGAACTCGGCCGAGTAGCAGGTGATGACGACCAGCGTCGCGTTCAGCGTGGTCCGGAACGGCGGGACGCGCTTCATCCGCGCGAGGCTGCGCGTCGCCAGGTGCAGGTATAGGACGGCGATCAGGGCCGTGACGAGCGCGGGCGGCAGGAGCAGCACGCCGGCGAACGTCCAGACCGACGTCAGGTTGATGTGCGGGGTGTCGGACACCAGCCGCCGGACGCGCTCGATCTGCCGGCCGAGCTCCGCCTGCAGCACACCGAGGGCGACGAGGACGCCGAAGACGACCAGATCCCACGAGTGGACGGGCACCACGGCGGCGGTCCAGACGGTGGCCACGAGCGCCACCGACTCGACGAGGAAGCAGTAGAAGATCAGCGATCCGCGCTGGCGCCAGAGCGTCCAGTGAGCAGGGAGAAGCGCCCCACGGATCCGGCCCACGCGGGGTTCGGCCGGACGGGCGCCGTCCATACTCAAGGCGGGTGCAACTCCCCTGGGTGATCCGACGATCCGCGTCCACTTCACCACATCGGGCGACGGCGATCGACGATTGCCACACGTTCGGAGCAGCGAAGGGAGGTCGCCATGCGCAACCGCGAATCCTGACGCCCCGACCGCCGTCCGCGCCGACGCCGGAGGGAGGCCGTCATGCGCAATCGCGAATCCTGAGCCGCCGAGTCCCCCGCTGGAACGCCCGAGAGGAGACGTGCCGTGCGCAACCGCGAGTCCTGAGCTGCGGCGATCCGAGTCCGACGCGGGAGAGGAGAGCCCCGTGCGTAATCGCGAGTCCTGAGTCCACGTCCACCTGTCGCGGCGCCTGGAAGGAGAGCTTCGTGCGTAATCGCGAGTCCTGAGCCCACGTCCACCTGTCGCGACGCTCGAAAGGAGAGGCCCGTGCGCAACCGCGAGTCCTGAACCCACGCCCCGTTTGTCCCGCCCCCGCGAGAGGAGAGCGCTGTGCGCAACCGCGAGTCCTGACCACGCCGAACACCCGGTCCGTCCCAGCAGGAGAGGGGAAACGTCACCATGCGCAACCGTGAGTCGTGAACTCCCGCCGGAGGAGCTCCGGCCACCCCAGTACCCGCGGGCGCGGGTGGGACCGCTCAGGCGGTCGCGCCGCCGTCGACGACCAGGTCGTGCCCCACGGTGAAGGCCGCTTCGTCCGAAGCCAGCCACAGCACCGCGGCGGCCACCTCGGCGGTGGCCCCCACCCGGCCCAGCGGGATCGCGTCCTTGAGCCGTGCCGCGCGGTCCGCGTCCGTCTCGCCGGGACGCAGCGACATGTCCGTATCAGTCGCCCCCGGGCTGACCGCGTTGATGCGGACGCCGTCGGCGATGTGGTCGCGCGCCGCCGTGCGGGTCAGCACGCTGACCGCCGCCTTCGACGCCGCGTACGCCGCCATGTTCGGCAGCCGTCCGTGCGCGCCGATGTTCGACGCCATGTTGACGATCGCGCCGCCTCCGTGCGCCCGCATGTGCGCGACTTCGTGCTTCAGACACAGCCAGGTCCCGGTGACGTTCGTGGCCATCACCGCCGCGAAGCCGTCTTCGTCGAGGTCGGCGACCGGGGCCGGCGACCCGAGGACGCCCGCGTTGTTGAACGCGACGTCCAGCCCGCCGTGCCGCGCGACGACCGTCTCGACCAGCCGCGCCACGTCCGCCGAGTCGGTCACGTCGACCGTCTCCGCGCTCGCCGCGTCCCCGATCTCCTTGACCGCGGACGCGAGCCGCTGCTCGTCCCGGCCCGCGACGACGACCGTCGCGCCCTCGGCCGCGAACGCCTTCGCCGTCGCCAGCCCGATGCCCGAGCCGCCGCCGGTCACCAGGACGATCTTGCTTGCGAACCGTGCCCCCATGTCATCCTTCTTTCTGGTCCAGTCATTCTCGAATGAGTACGCGCATCGCCTGCGAGACGGCCGCGTCCAGCCGGGTCGCCGCGTCCGTGCCCTTGCCCAGGACGCGCAGTCCCTGGAGCACGGTGAGCAGGAACCGCGCCAGGGTCGCCGGGTCGCTGTCGCCGGGGAGCTCGTCCTGGGTCCTGGCGCGTTCGAGCGCCATGGTCAGGGCGACTTCGAGCGTGTCCCAGCTGCGCTCCACGATCCGGGCGACCGCCGGATCGCGGGGGAGCAGCTCGATCGCCGCGTTGACGACGAAGCAGCCGACGGGCCCGTCTTCGCCCAGGATGTCCGCGACATAACCGTCGAGCAGCTGCCGCACCGCCGTCACGCCCGAGCCCGGTTTCGACAGCTCGGCCATGACCCGGGTGTCGGTCCGCTCGGCGTACCGCTTCAACGCCGTCACGTAGAAGTCGTGCTTCGTGCCGAAGGTCGCGTACAGGCTCGCCTTCGCGACGCCGAGGTGCGTGACGAGGTCGCTGACCGACGTCGCTTCGTAGCCTTGACGCCGGAAGAGCGCGAGCGCGGCGTCGCAGGCTTCGTCGACGTCGAACTCCTTGACCCGGGACATGATCGAAACCCTAGCCAATTCGAGAACGATCGGTCAAATAAGCGAGCGGCGGTGTGTCGCCTCCGATGACGGCGGGTGCGGTGGCACCATGGCTGATCTGGCCGTCCGGAGGGGGTGAGCGATGCAAGACCTCACGCTGCCGCCGACGGTCGTCGCCACCCACCTGCGGTCCTGCGCCGAAGAGCTCGCCGCGAGCCTGCGCTGCGGCGGCCCGGGCGCCACGACCACCGAGCTCACTGACGTCGTCGCGCACCTGATCGCGGGCCAGGAGGCCATTTCCCACGCGCTCGCCGGCCTCGCCGCCCGCGTCGAAGGCGGTGCGGACGCGCTCGCCGCGGCCCCGCCCCTGGACGTGGAGGTCGTCACCGAGGTGCTCCGCGAGGCGGCCATCGCGGCCCGCTGCGCGGCCGAAGCGCTCGGCGAGGTCACGCCGTCGTTCGAATGTGTGAGCGAGTCCGTCGCGCCTGACACCCGTTTGTAGCTGTCGGGGCGCGCGGGCGCTTGTCTAGCCTGGAGCTGCGGAGGTGGCTCTCATGCGCGCGATGTGGATGGGCACGATCGGGTTCGGCAGTTACGCCATTCCGGTGAAGGCGTACAGCGCGACCGAGGACCGCGAGATCCCGCTGCACCAGGTGCACGAGGCCGACGGCGGCCGCGTCCGGGTCAAGCGGGTCTGCGAGGTCGACGGCGCCGAGGTGCCGCCCGAGCAGATGGTCCGCGGGTACGTCGTGCCCGGTGGTGACGTCGTGCTGCTGTCGGACCACGAACTCGCGTCGCTCCCGATGCCCGGCCGCACGATCGCGATCCGCGGCTTCGCGCCGCTCGCCGACGTCGACCCGATCTGGTTCGCGAAGAGCTACTACCTCGAGCCGGAGCCGGCGGGCACGAAGCCGTACCTGCTGTTCAGTGAGGCCCTGCAGCAGTCCGGGCGGATCGCGCTGGTCACGGTCGCGCTGCGCCGCCGCGAGACGCTCGGCGCGCTGCGCGTGCGCGACCAGGTGATCGTGCTGGAGACGATGCTGTGGCCGGACGAGGTCCGCACGCCCGACTTCCCGTTCCGGCACGCCGACGTCGACATCCGGCCGGGCGAGCTGCGGCGCGCGGTGAACCTGGTCGAGGAGCTGACCGGCGAGTTCGACCCGGGCCGGTACCCCGACCGTTACCGCGAGGCGTTCCAGGCGTTGGTCCAGGCGAAGATCGACGGCGCCGAAGTCGTCCAGCCGACGGCGGCCGCGCAGGCGGAGGGCGTCACGCGGCTGCTGGCGGCCCTGCAGGAGTCGGCGTCCGAAGCCGAGGATGCGCGCAACGCGGCCGTCTCGAAGGCCAAGGCCGCCGCGTCGAGGGCGGCGAAGGCGCGTACGACGGCGAAGCGGGCCGCGACTCGCGCGAAGACGTCCTGAGTATTACTACCCACGGGTAATTGAGGGTTCTCCCACTGCTGGCGGGTGCTCCGGCGCGGCAGACTTCGTCCTGCCAGCGGGTACCGGACCGCAGGCGAGGGGGAGGGAAACCGGACGGCCCCTGGGGAGGTGAGCCGTCCGGGCACCAGGGTTCCGGGGCGGGCCGACGGAGGAGCGGTCCGTTCCCGGAACCCGTGTCGCACCGCGGGGAGGCGGCGCGAACGAAGGGGGTGTCTTGAAAGCCGCCGTGGAGGGATCGAGGGGTCTCCACGGCGGCTTTCAGGCGTCCGCCACCCGCGTCAGCAGCTCCGACGCCAGCTTCAGCAGCTGCCGTTCCGTCGGGGACAGCGTCGACTCCATCGCCGCCGCCAGCCAGCGCTCCCGCTGGATGCTGTACTCGCGCAGCACCGACAGTCCTGCCGGCGTGATGCTGATCAGCGACCGCCGGCCGTCCGCCGGGTCGGGGGTGCGCGTGACCAGCTCGCGGCCGGTCACCCAAGCCAGGATCCGGGTCAGCGACTGCGGCTGCAGCCGTTCCGCCGCCGCCAGCTCCGACGGGGTGTGCGTGCCCGCCCGGTAGAGCCGGCTCAGCACCGCCAGCACCGCCGGGCCCGGGCCGTTCGGGTCGCTTTCGGCGCGCATCCGCCAGTTCAGCCGCCCGACGCCCTCGCGCACCCGCCAGGCCAGGTCGGCCAGCTCGGTGTCCGCGCTGACCGGTGCGGCGACGTCGGGTTCGGGCTGCATGGCCCCAGGCTATGCGGTTCCCCGGACCAGCCGGGCATAACGCCCGTCGCGCGCCAGCAGCTCCTCGTGCGTCCCGCGTTCCACGATCCGGCCCTCGTGCAGGACCACGATCTGGTCGGCGTGCTCCACAGTGGACAGCCGGTGCGCGATCGTCAGCGTCGTGCGGCCCGAGGCGAGCCGGTCGAGCTCGGCCTGCACCGAGCGTTCGGTGCGGGTGTCGAGCGCGCTGGTCGCTTCGTCGAGGATGAGCACCGGCGGGTTGCGCAGCAGGATCCGCGCGATCGCCATCCGCTGCTTCTCGCCGCCGGAGAAGCGGTAGCCGCGCTGGCCGACGACCGTGTCGTACCCCTCGGGCAGCCCGGCCAGGGTGTCGTGGATGTGCGCGGCCTTCGCCGCCGCCTCGATCTCGTCGTCGGTCGCGTCCGGCTTCGCGAAGCGCAGGTTCTCCCGCACGGTGTCGTGGAACAGGTACGTCTCCTGTGACACCAGCCCGACGCCGGCGGCCAGCGACGCGAGCGTGACGTCGCGGACGTCGGTGCCGTCGATCTCCACGGACCCCTCGTCCACCTCGTAGAGCCGCGCGACCAGGTAGGCGAGCGTCGTCTTGCCGGAGCCGGTCGAGCCGACCAGCGCGGTGGTGGTGCCGGCGGGGACGTCCAGGTCGATGTCGTGCAGCGTCCGCGGGCCGTCTTCGTCGTAGCGGAACGAGACCCCGCGCATCGCGACGTCGCCGCGACGCACCGCCAGCTCGGTGGCGCCCGGCTTGTCGGCGATCTCGACCCGCAGGTCGAGCACCTCGAAGATCCGGCCGAACAGCGCCTTCGACGTCGCCACGTTCTGCCCGATCGTCTGCATCGCGGTGGCCGGCGCGACCAGCCGGTTGAGCATGCTGGTGAAGGCGACGACGGTGCCGAGCGAGATCGGCGACGCGCCGCCGGCCAGCGCGAGCCCGGCGATCCAGTACACCAGCGCGGGGATCACCGTCAGGCTCATGCCCCGCGACGCGATCTGCCAGCGCCCGGCCAGCGCGGCGGCGCGTTCCAGCGTCGCGATCTCCCGGGACTCCTCGCCGAAGCGCGCCCGCATCGCGCGTTCGTTGCCCATCGTCTTGGCGAGCAGCACGCCGGTGACCGACAGGGACTCCTCGACCATCGTGGTCAGCCGGGCCATCCGCCGCGTGCGGCCGCGGGCCAGCGTCCGCCGCTTGCGGCCCAGCCGCAGCGTGAACGCCAGGAACAGCGGCACGACGATCAGCGAGAGCGCCGCCAGCTGCCAGTCCAGCACGATCAGCGCGACCGTGATGGCGATCGTCGTGGTCGCGTTCTGCACGACGGACCCCGCCGTCGTGGTGATCACGTTGTCGACGCCGCCGATGTCGTTGAACACCCGCGAGAGCACTTCGCCGCTCTTCGTCCGGGTGAAGAACCCGAGGGACATCCGCTGCAGGTGGCCGTAGACCGAGACGCGCAGCTCGTTCATCACCCGCTGCCCGATCGTGTTGGACAGGCCGGTGGTGGCGACGCCGAGGGAGCCGCTGCCGACCGCGCAGACGATCATCCCCGCGGCGAGCAGGCTGATCAGGAGCGTGTCGCGGTGCGGCAGGGCGTCGTCGAGGATCTCCCGCAGCAGGAACGGCGAGACGACGCCGAGGCCGGCCTGCAGCACGATCAGCGAGAACAGCGCGGCGAGGGGTCCGCGGTGCGGGCGGAACAGGCCGGCGATGCGCCGCAGGGGGACCGGTTCGTCGGCGTCGGTGGCCGGTTCGGCGAGTGACGGACGGGGTCTGGTCGCGGAAGTCATACACGCATGTTTACCGAATGTGGCTGTGGTTGCCACTGAATTTCCGCAGTTAAAGCCAATTTTACTGTGTTCTAGCGCGCGAAGTAGTACACCTCTGTGTACTAATCGCGTGCGCGACCTTCGCGTACCCGCGAGGCGGGGGAGCCGGAGCGACTACCCTCGGGAGGGCCGGCCTCGTCCGGCGCGCCACTCTCGACCCAGCTGGAGCGTGCACACCCGTGTTCGACACCCTCTCCGATCGGCTCACAGCCGCCCTTCAGACGCTCACGCGCAAGGGCAGGCTGTCGGACGCCGACATCGACGCCACCGCGCGCGAGATCCGCATCGCGCTGCTGGAGGCCGACGTCGCCCTCGGCGTGGTCAAGACCTTCATCGCGAAGATCAAGGAGCGGGCGAAGGGCGCCGAGGTTTCCCAGGCGCTCAACCCCGCGCAGCAGGTCGTCAAGATCGTCAACGAGGAGCTCGTCGGCATCCTCGGCGGCGAGACGCGGCGGCTCAACCTCGCCAAGAACCCGCCGACCGTGATCATGCTCGCGGGCCTGCAGGGTGCCGGTAAGACGACGCTCGCGGGCAAGCTCGCGCTGTGGCTGAAGAAGCAGGGCCACGCGCCGATGCTGGTCGCCTGCGACCTCCAGCGCCCGAACGCCGTCACGCAGCTGCAGGTCGTCGGCGAGCGCGCCGGAGTCGTCACCTTCGCCCCCGAGCCGGGCAACGGCGTCGGCGACCCGGTCGACGTCGCCCGCCGCGCCATCGCCGAGGCGAAGCGCGCGCAGCACGACGTCGTCGTGGTCGACACCGCGGGCCGCCTGGGTGTCGACGAAGAGCTGATGAAGCAGGCCGCGGACATCCGCGACGCCGTCCAGCCGGACGAGACCCTGTTCGTCGTCGACGCGATGATCGGCCAGGACGCCGTGACCACGGCCGAGGCGTTCCGCGACGGCGTCGGCTTCACCGGTGTCGTGCTCACGAAGCTCGACGGCGACGCCCGCGGTGGTGCCGCGCTGAGCGTCCGCGAGGTCACCGGCCAGCCGATCCTCTTCGCCTCCAACGGCGAGAAGCTCGAGGACTTCGACACCTTCCACCCCGACCGGATGGCGTCGCGGATCCTCGGCATGGGCGACGTGCTGACCCTGATCGAGCAGGCCGAGCAGGCCTTCGACCAGGACCAGGCCGAGCAGGCCGCGGCGAAGCTGTCGAGCGGCCAGCTCACCCTGGAGGACTTCCTCGAGCAGATGCTCGCGGTCCGCAAGATGGGCCCGATCGGCAACCTGCTCGGCATGCTGCCGGGCGCCGGCCAGATGAAGGACCAGCTGGCCCAGGTCGACGACAAGCACCTCGACAAGCTGCAGGCGATCATCCGCGGCATGACCCCGGCCGAGCGCGACAACCCGAAGATGATCAACGGGTCGCGCCGGCTGCGCATCGCCAACGGTTCCGGCGTCTCCGTTCGCGAGGTCAATGACCTGGTCAACCGGTTCTTCGAGGCCCGCAAGATGATGGCCCAGATGGCCGGCCGGTTCGGCTTCGGCGGCGGGGGCGGCTCGAAGACGCGCAAGGGCAAGAAGGGCAAGAAGGGCCGCGGTCCGACGCAGCCCAAGGTCCGTGGCGGCTTCCCCGGCGGCATGCCGATGCTGCCCCCGGGCGGTCAGATGCCGGGCGGCATGCCTGACCTGTCCAAGCTGGGCGGCATGAACGACGTCCCGGGCTTCGACCCGACGAAGTTCAAGCTGCCGAAGAACCCCAAGGACAATTGAGCACCGCGCTCCACGTCGCCGGGGTGATCCTGCCCGGCGGCGAGTCCGGGGAACTCTGGATCACCGGCGGCCGGATCTCGTTCGAGCCGGTGCCGGACGCCGAGACGCTGGGCCGGGACGTCTTCCTGGTGCCCGGCCTGGTCGACGCCCACTGCCACCCGGGCATCGGCGTCGGCGGGCCGGTCTCCCTGGAAGAGGCGACCGAGCAGGCGCTGGCCGACCGCGCCGCGGGCACGTTGCTCATCCGCGACTGCGGCCTGCCGATCGACGTCCGGCCGCTGCAGCACCGCGCCGACCTGCCGACGATCATCCGCGCCGGGAAGCACCTCGCGCTGGCCAAGCGCTACATCCCGGGTCTCGGCATCGAACTGGACGACCCGTCGCAGCTGCCGGACGCCGTCGCCGAGCAGGCTCGTGACGGCGACGGCTGGGTCAAGCTGGTCGGCGACTGGATCGACCGCGGCGCCGGCGACCTGGCGCCGCTCTGGCCGGACGACGTCCTCGCCGAGGCCGTCAAGGTCGCGCACGACCACGGCGCCCGCGTCACCGCGCACGTGTTCGGCGAAGCCGCGCTGCCCGGCCTGATCGCGTCCGGAATCGACTGCCTCGAACACGGCACCGGCTTGAGCGCCGACCAGCTCGGCGAGCTGGCGCGCGCCGACGTCGCGCTGGTGCCGACGCTGATCAACATCGAGAACTTCCCGGGCATCGCGGACAAGGCGGGCAAGTACCCGGCGTACGCGGACCACATGCGCGCGCTGCACGCCGGCGTGGGCGAGATGGTCGCCACGGCCATCGAAGCGGGCGTACGCGTCTTCGCCGGCAGCGACGCCGGTGGCATGGTCGAGCACGGCCGGCTCGTCGACGAGATCGAGGCGCTGCACCGCGCGGGCATGACCCGCGAGGCGGCGCTGGCGAGCGCGTCCTGGGCCGCCCGCGACTGGCTCGGCCACCTGGGCATCGCCGACGGCGCACCCGCCGACCTGCTCGTCTACGCGAGCGACCCGCGCGAGGACCTGGGCGTCCTGCGGCACCCGGGGCACATCGTGCTCGGCGGCGTCGTGTACGCGTAGACCCCCGCCGTTTTCCTTGCGGGAGCGGCACTTTAGCGTGGGGCGCGTGACGGACGACGACGGCGCACGGCGCGTGCTGGGTGCGCACTGGTGCTTTGCGGCGTTCTTCGCGGGGATCGCCGGCTACTACCTGATCAACCTGATCATCGCCGCCGCGGTCAACCGCAACGTCGGCGAGTTCGACCCCCTCGAGCTGCACGACATCGGCCCGCTGCTGCTCCTGGCGTTCGTGCCCAACCTCCTGCTCGGCCTCGGCCCGGCGGTGGGTTCGTGGCGCTGGGGGGAGGGCCTGCGCGCGGACTTCGGGCTCAAGCCGACCTGGCGCGACGTCCGGATCGGCCTCGCCTGCGGCGCGCTCGCGCTGGTCGTCGGCTACGGGCTCAACCTGGTCCTGATCGCCGTCTACGGCGCCGACGACGTCTCCGACAGCCCGCTGAGCGACCTCGCCGACACCTTCGACGGCGACACCGTCTGGCTGGTGCTCGCCGCGGTGATCGTCATCGCCGGCGCGCCGATCACGGAGGAGCTGCTGGTCCGCGGCACGCTGTGGAACGCGCTGCAGTTCCACCGGGTCCCGCCGTGGGTGGTGCTCCTGCTCACCTCGCTGGTGTTCGCCCAGCTGCACGGCGAGCCGACCCGCACGATCGCCCTGTTCGGCCAGGGCATCGCGATCGGGCTGGCCCGGCACCTGTCCGGCCGGGTGAGCGCCGGGGTGATCGCGCACGCGGCGAACAACCTGCCGCCGGCGGTACTGCTGTTCGTCGCGCACTGAGAGTGTTGCGATGATCGATGGACAGTAGTCGGACGGATACTGTGTGATCACTCTCCGGCGGCTAGGCTCGGGACCAGGAGCCGACTGATCGCGGAGGGCAACGCGTGACCACTTCCCAGCCCCGGGACCCGGCTCCCGACGCCGCGCCGTTCCCCGAGCCGGAGGAACCCGCCGCGACCGCGTTCCTGCCGCCCGCGCGGCGGCACCGGTGGGGCTTCGGCGCCTTCCTGCTCGTCGAGGCCGTGCTGCTGTCCTCCGCCGCGTTCGTGTCGGTGCTGGTCGGCGACACCGGCCCCGGCCCGCTGCCGATCCGGGTCGTGCTGCTCGGCACCATGCTGCCGACGATGATCGCGGCCGGCGTCGCGGTCCTGGTCACCTACGTGCGCGGCAACGGGCCCGTGATCGACCTGCGGATCGAGTGGCGCTGGGCCGACGTGAAGACCGGGTTCCGCTTCGGCTGCGTCGGGCTCGTCTTCACCACCCTCGGCGCCTACCTGTGGACGCAGCTGGTCGGCAACGCCAACGCGACGTCGGCGATCAGCGCGCTGGTCGAGGACCGGAAGATGTCGATCTCGGCGGCCATCGTGATGTTCGTCTACCTGTGGCTGCTCGGGCCGATCTGTGAGGAGATCATCTACCGCGGCCTGCTCTGGGGCGCGGCCGAACAGCTGCAGTGGCGCAGCGAGCGCTGGGGCCGTGTCGCGGCGTTCCTGCTGTGCACGGCGGTGTTCGCGGCCAGCCACCTCGAGCCGCTGCGCACGACGTTGCTGCTGGTCATCGCGGTGCCGATCGGGCTGGCGCGGCTCGTCACCGGACGGCTGCCGGCGAGCATCGTCGCGCACCAGGTGAACAACTTCCTGCCGGCGCTCACCATCCTGCTCGGCGCGCTCGGAGTGGCTTCGTTCTGAGCCGCTAGCCAGGCCTCTTTCCCGGTGCGCGGGGGCTGTCTGGCAGAATGAGTCACTGCTTGCTTCCGCCGGACCCTCTCACCGCGCGAAAGCTCCTGACCTTCGGGTGCCCGCGTCCGTGTCCCCACTCGGCTCGCGAGTGCCCACCCCAGCATCAGAGAGATACGAGGAGTACCCACACCCGTGGCCGTCAAGATCAAGCTGCAGCGCCTCGGCAAGATCCGTGCGCCGTACTACCGCATCATCGTCGCCGACGCGCGCACCCGCCGGGACGGCAAGGCCATCGAGACGATCGGCAAGTACCACCCGAAGGAAGAGCCGAGCCTCATCGAGGTCGTCTCCGAGCGCGCCCAGTACTGGCTGGGTGTCGGCGCGCAGCCGACCGAGCCGGTCCAGCGTCTGCTCGAGATCACCGGTGACTGGCAGAAGTTCAAGGGCCTGCCGGGCGCCGAGGGCACCCTGAAGGTGGCCGAGCCGAAGCCGTCCAAGCAGGACCTGTTCAACGCGGCGCTGGCCGCCGCCGGCGAGGAGCCCTCCGCCGAGGCCACCACGCCGAAGAAGAAGTCCGCTCCCAAGAAGGCCGAGGCCGAGAAGGCCGAAGCCGCCGAGGGTGAGAAGGCCGAGTGAGCTTTCTGGCTGACTCCCTCGAGCACCTGGTGCGCGGGATCGTCGACAACCCGGACGAGGTCCGGGTCGAGCTGCTGACCACGCGTCGTGGCCGCACGCTCGAGGTGCACGTGCACCCCGACGACCTCGGCAAGGTGATCGGCCGCGGTGGTCGCACGGCGACCGCCCTGCGCACCGTCATGGGTGGCATCGGTGGTCGCGGCGTCCGCGTCGACGTCGTCGACACCGACCGTTGATCCCAGTTTCGGACCGGTCATGGACGTCGTAGTCGGTCGCATCGCCAAGGCGCACGGAATCCGCGGGGAGCTCGCGGTGGACGTGCGCACGGACTCGCCGGAAGAGCGGTTCCGCGTCGGTGCGGCCGTGACGACCAAGCTGCGTGACGGCAGCACAAGGGAACTCACCATCGCAGCCGCCCGCGAACACAGCGGGCGGCTGCTGGTGCGTTTCGAGGAGGTCCTGACCCGCGACGTCGCCGAGACGCTGCGGGGCGCCCTCCTGCTGGCCGACACCGCCACGCTGCCCCCGACCGGCGACCCCGACGAGTTCTACGACCACGAGCTGGCCGGCCTCCGCGCCGAGCTGCTCGACGGCACGGTCGTCGGCAAGGTCGTCGAGATCGTGCACTCGGCGGCGGGCGAGCTGCTCGAGCTCGACGTCGACGGCCGCGAGGTGCTGGTGCCGTTCGTCCGCGCGATCGTCCCCACGGTCGACGTCGACGGCGGCCGGGTCGTGCTCGACCCCCCGGAAGGGCTTCTGGACGCCTGAGATGCGCATCGACGTCGTCACGATCTTCCCCGAGTACCTCGACCCGCTGCGCGCCGCGCTGCTGGGCCGGGCCATCGACCGCGGCCTGATCGAGGTCGGCGTGCACGACCTGCGCGACTGGACCCACGACGTGCACCGCGCGGTCGACGACGCGCCGTACGGCGGCGGGCCCGGCATGGTGATGAAACCGCAGATCTGGGGCCCGGCGCTGGACGACGTCTGCCGTCCGGAGACCCGGCTGGTCGTGCCGACCCCGGCCGGCCGGCCGTTCACCCAGGAGCTCGCGCACGCCTACGCTTCAGAAAAACATCTGGTCTTCGCCTGCGGCCGGTACGAGGGCATCGACCAGCGCGTCGTCGACGATGCCGCCAAGCGGATGCCGGTCGACGAGGTGTCGATCGGCGACTACGTCCTGGTCGGCGGCGAGGCGGCCGTGCTGGTCATGGTCGAGGCCGTCGTCCGGCTGCTGCCCGGTGTTCTGGGGAACTCGCGGTCCGCGGCCGAGGACTCGTTCTCCGACGGCCTGCTCGAAGGGCCCAGCTACACGCGTCCCGAGGTGTGGCGGGAGCTGCCCGTGCCGGACGTGCTGCGGTCCGGGAACCACGCCCTGATCGACCGCTGGCGCCGCGACCAGGCCCTGGAACGCACCGCCCACCGCCGCCCGGATCTCCTGGCGCGGCTGCCGGAAGGTAGCCTCGACAAGCACGATCGCGGGGTCCTGGAGGGCTTGGACCCCGAACAGGCTTAGCCCGGTTACTTTACGTCTGAACCGGTCTGCAATACTTGACAGGTTGGCGTGAGTGGACCTCGTCGTCCACGAGCCCGCCAGCAGCCCCCTTGGGTCGCCCGCAGCTGCACCATTGCGCGCCCAGGGACGTGTACGCAAGCCATACGAAGACGAGGACGGACCACCGATGAACACCCTGGACGCGCTGGACAAGCAGTCACTGCGTTCCGACATCCCGGCCTTCCGCCCGGGCGACACGCTCAAGGTGCACGTCCGCGTCATCGAGGGCAACCGTGAGCGCAACCAGGTCTTCCAGGGCGTCGTGATCCGCCGTCAGGGCGGCGGCATCCGGGAGACCTTCACCGTTCGCAAGGTCTCCTTCGGCGTCGGCGTGGAGCGCACCTTCCCGGTGCACTCGCCGAACGTGGCCGAGGTCGAGGTCCACAAGCGCGGTGACGTGCGGCGCGCGAAGCTGTACTACCTGCGCGACCTGCGCGGCAAGAAGGCCAAGATCAAGGAGCGCCGCGAGAACCGCGAGACGGCCTCGGCTAACTGAGTCACAACCCGGTTACCGGTAGCCTGACGACGTGGCCGAACCCGTGTCCCAGAACGCTCCTGAGGATGACCCCGATCGCTCCGAGGAGGACCAGCCCAGGCGGTCCCGCTCCGAGGAGCGCGGGGGATCCCGACGGCGGCGAGCCAAGCCCGCCAAGAAACGGTCGTTCTGGAAGGAACTTCCGATCCTGCTCGTGATCGCCCTGGTGCTCACGATCCTGATCCAGACGTTCCTCGCGAAGGTCTTCATGATCCCCTCGGGATCCATGGAGGCCACCTTGCACGGGTGCCCTGGCTGCACCGGTGACCGCATCCTCGTCGATCGGGTCACCTACGACTTCACCGAGCCCTCTCCGGGCGACGTGATCGTGTTCAAGGGTCCGCCGGCGTGGGTCAACAACGAGATCGCGCCGCAGGAGTCGAGCAACATCATCGTCCAGGGCCTGCGCGGTCTCGGCTCGCTGGTCGGGTTCGCCCCGCCGGACGAGCGCGACTTCGTCAAGCGCGTGATCGCGGTCGGCGGCCAGACCGTCCAGTGCTGCGACACGCAGGGCCGGGTCGTGGTGGACGGCAAGGGGCTCGACGAGCCGTACGTCCACTGGGAAGACCCGTCCAACCAGAACGAGCGCGCCTTCGAGCCGGTCAAGGTCCCCGCGGGGACGGTCTGGGTCATGGGCGACAACCGCAACAACTCCGACGACTCCCGGTTCCAGGGCGGCGGCGGCGTGAACGGCGCGGTCCCCGTGGACAACATCATCGGCAAGGCGCGGATCATCGTCCTGCCGCCGGGCCGGTGGGGTGGCATCACCGACTACAACGCGCAGGAAGCGGCTCAGCCGGCGGCGCTCGGCGCGCCGGGGTGGCAGAGCGGTCTCCCGCTCGGTGCCGGCATCGCGGCGGCCTGGCCGGCGCTCTTCGTCGGGCGCAAGCTCAAGTCCGGACTGCGCCGGGTGGCCGGGCGGAAACGCTAGCCACCCCGATCCGTGCCGGCAGACGGGTGATCCAGCCTTGACTCTTCCCGTTCCCCTCACCGCGGCCGAGCCGATCCGGCCGCCGCGGGCCGTGGTGCGCGGCGACCTCTTCTGGGGTCTGCAGGGCGCGCTCGACCGCCGTGGCCTCGGCCCGGTCGCCGGTGTGGACGAAGCCGGCGCCGGGGCGTGCGCGGGGCCGCTGGTGGTCGCGGCCTGCGTGCTCAAGCAGGGCGACGCGGCGAAGCTGACCGAGCTGACGGACTCCAAGCTGATGACGGCCAAGGCGCGCGACCGGGTCTACGACCTGGTCCTCGCCCGGGCCGTCGACTACTCCGTGATCGTCATCCCCACCGCGGAGGTCGACCTCTACGGCATCCGGGTGATGAACCTGGAGGGCATGCGACGCGCCGCGGCGGCGTTGCGGGTGTCCCCGGGCTACATCCTCACCGACGGTTTCCGGGTCCCGGGCCTCACGGCCCCGAACGCGGCGGTGATCAAGGGCGACCGTTCGGTGGCGTGCATCGCGGCCGCGTCGGTGCTGGCGAAGGTGACGCGCGACCGCATCATGGCGGGCTACCACGACGACTTCCCGCACTACGGTTTCGACGTGCACAAGGGTTACAGCACGTCCGACCACCTGGCGGCGCTGCGCGAACACGGGCCCAGCGACGTCCACCGCTGGTCGTACACGAACGTCGCGACGGTGGCCGTCAAGCACGGCGTGCGGCCCGCGCGACCGGTCCTGCTGACCTACGCGGCGCTGGAAAAAGCCGTTGAGACGGGGTCCGCCGCGGGCCTGGCCGCGGTCCTCGACGAAGCACTCGAGCCACAACTCAGCCTGCCGCTGCATGCCCCGGCCGCGGGTGTGGGTCACAATGAACGCTCCGCCGGCGGAGCAGCAGCACGATCCCGAGGAGGGGCGCGGATTTCATGAGCGCAGAGGATCTCGAGAAGTACGAGACCGAGATGGAGCTCTCGCTGTACCGCGAGTACCGCGACATAGTGGGTCAGTTCTCGTACGTGGTGGAGACCGAGCGGCGGTTCTACCTGGCGAACGCGGTCGACGTCCAGGTCCGCGACGGCGGCGGCGAGGTGTACTTCGAGGTCCGCATGTCCGATGCGTGGGTCTGGGACATGTACCGCCCGGCCCGCTTCGTCAAGCACGTCCGCGTCATCACGTTCAAGGACGTCAACGTCGAGGAGCTCGACAAGCCGGACCTCCGGCTGCCCGAAGACGGCCCGTTCTCGGGCTGAGCTGGTCCTTCACCCGCGCCGGTTCGTCCTGGACGAGCCGGCGCGGTTTCGTTCTGCCCTGGCCGCCTTAGCACAGCGGTCCGACAGTTTCGCGCTGTTCGCCGCGTTCCGTGGACCGTTGTCCACATACCCCCGGTTGTCCACAGGCCGGCGTTTTCGGTCTGGTTTCGCCGCCTCGTGCGCTGGCATCGTCGAACGCACACGCACCGTGATCGCCGGGACCGCCCCGGTGACCGGCGCACCGACGAGGGGCGAACACGATGACGGGCACCGACCAGCTCGCAAGACACCGCCGCGACCTGGGCGCGTGGGGAGAGGATCTCGCCTCCCGGCACCTGCAGGATCGCGGCCTCGTCCTGCTGGGCCGCAACTGGCGCTGCCGCGAAGGCGAGATCGACCTCATCCTCACCGACCGCACGCGAGTGGTCTTCTGCGAGGTCAAGACCCGCACGGGCACCGAGTTCGGCCTGCCATCGGAGACGGTCACGGAGGAGAAGGCCGGCCGCGTGCGCCGGGCCGCGCAACGCTGGTTGCGCGAGTTCCGCATCGGCTGGTGCCAGGTCCGCTACGACGTGGTGACGATCCTCGCCGAGCCGGGCAAGCGCCCCCGCGTCCAGCACATCGAGGCGGCGTTCTGATGCCCATCGCCAAGGCTTGGTCGGCGGCCCTCCTGGGCATCGACGGCCGGGTCATCGAGATCGAAGCCGACCTGGGCGGCGGGTTGAGCCGGGTCACGCTCGTCGGACTCCCCGACGCGGGACTGCGCGAGGCGAAGGACCGCGTCCGTTCCGCGGTGCGCAACTCCGGTCAGCCTTGGCCCGACGGAAAGGTGACCCTGGGCCTGTCTCCCGCCAACCTGCCGAAGGTCGGCTCGGCGTACGACCTCGGTATCGCGGCGGCCGTGCTCGCGGCGACGGGCGCCGTCCCCGCGACCCGGCTGCTCGGCAGTGTGCTGCTTGGCGAACTCGCCTTGGACGGCCGGATCCGCGCGGTCCGCGGCATTCTGCCGGGCCTGCTCGCGGCACGCACCGCCGGCTACGAGCGAGCCGTCGTGCCGATGGATTCCCTCAGTGAGGCGGCGCTCGTCGACGGAATCGACGTCGTGGGCGCGTGTCACCTGCGCGACCTGGTGGCTTGGCTCAAGGGCGAAGCCGACTTGGCACGTCCGGAACCACCGGGTCCGACGCTCCTGCCGCCGGCACCGGACCTGGCGGACGTCGTCGGCCAGCCGGAGGCGCGCTGGGCCCTCGAGGTCGCCGCGGCGGGTGGGCACCACCTGCTGCTCACCGGACCGCCCGGAGTGGGCAAGACGATGCTGGCGAAACGCCTGCCCAGTCTGCTGCCGCAGCTGTCACCGGAGGAGTCGCTGGAGGTCACGGCGGTGCACTCGGTCGACGGCTCGCTGTCGAAGTCCTCGCCGCTGGTCGTGGTGCCGCCGTTCGTGGACCCGCACTATTCGATCTCCATCGCGGCGTTGATCGGCGGCGGCAGCGGAATCGCGTCGCCCGGCGCGATCAGCCGCGCCCATCGCGGCGTGCTGTTCCTCGACGAAGTTTGCGAGTTCGGTGCGCAGTGCCTCGAGTCGCTGCGGACCGTGCTCGAAGAGGGCGAGGTGCGCATCGCCCGGGTCAAGGGTTCCATCACGTACCCGGCGCGGTTCCAGCTCGTGCTGGCGACCAACCCGTGTGCGTGCGCCCCACCGAAAGAAGCTGACTGCGTCTGCTCACCGACTGCCCGCCGTCGCTACCTCGCCCGGCTCTCCGGACCGCTGCTCGACCGCGTCGACCTGCGAGTGCGGTTACGGCCGTTGAGCGCGATCAGCGCGCACGACACGGGGGCGACGGAATCGTCGGAAGCCGTCCGCGGACGAGTGCTCGAGGCGCGCGAACGTGCGGCATTCCGATGGCGTGAGCACGGCTGGCTGTCCAACTCGGAGGTGCCCGGCTCGGCCCTCCGACGGCAGTTCGCCTTGGCCCACGACGCGACAGCCCTGCTCGACCGCGCGATGGAACGCGGAGCCTTGAGCGGTCGCGGAGCCGACCGGTGTTTGAGGATCGCCTGGACATTGGCCGACCTGGACGGCGAGCCAAGTCCAGGCACAGACCAGGTCGGCTCGGCCCTGGCCTTCCGAGAGCGGGTGGCGGCATGACCCCTGACGAGCCACGCCGTGCCGCGGGTGGCGGCATGACTCCCGACGAGCTGCGCGAGACAGCCGCAGGCGGCGAGCTGCGCCCCGGCCGGCAGAACGATGCTCGCTTGCCTGCGGCCGGCGCGTCGAACCCCGACGAGCCACGCCGTGCCGCGGGTGGCGGCATGAGTCCAGTCGAGCCTCGCCAGGCTTTCCCCGCCGCAGGCGGAGGTGCGGACCTCGGCGAGGTGCGCCAGGCGTTTTCTGCCGCATCCGGAGGCGTGAGTCTCGGCGAGGTGTGTCAGGAGCGTCCTGTCGCGGGCGGTGGGGTGAGTTCCGGCGAGGTGCGTCGAGCGTCCTCTGCCGCAAAGGGCGGCGTGAACTCCGCCGAGCTGCGCCAGGACCTTCCTGCAGCAGGCGGCGACGTTGGCCCCAGCGAGCCGCGACACGAGATTCCTGCAGCAGGCGGCGACGTTGGCCCCGGCGAGTCGCGCCACGAGATTCCTGCCGCAGGCGGCGGCACGAACTCCGATGGGGCGCGCCAGGCTGTGCCTGCGGCAGGTAGCGGCAAGGGCCCCGACGAGCTGCGCCGAGCCCGTGCCTACCTCCTCCGTGTGGCCGAACCCCCGGCTCCGGCGCTGGTCGCCTTCGTAGCCGAGGTCGGCCCCGTGGAGGCCGCCGCCCGGGTCCGTCGAGGCGACTGTCCGCCCGGAGTGCTCAAGGCGACCGAAGCGCGCCGCGAGTACGACCTCGTCGGCCAGGACTTCGCGCGGGCCGGTGCGGCTGGTGCCCGGCTGGTCGTTCCCGAGGACGACGAGTGGCCCGCCTGGCCGCTGCTCGCCCTCGATCTCGCGGCCCGGCGCGGCGTGACCGAAGCCGTGTCGCCGCTCGCGCTCTGGGTCTCCGGTGACGTCGCGCTCGGTACCGCCGCCGATCGCGCCGTGGCCGTCGTCGGGGCGCGGGCGGCCACCGAGTACGGCGAGCACCACGCCGCCGAGCTGGCGTACGGGCTGGCCAGCCGCGGCGTCCCCGTTTTCTCGGGGGCGGCCTACGGCATCGACGGTGCCGCCCACCGCGGTGCGCTCGCCGCCGGAGGGGTCACCGTCGCGGTGCTCGGCTGCGCTGTCGACGGCGGCTATCCGGCGGGGCACGTCGGGCTGTTGAACCGGATCGTCCGCAACGGCGGCGCGGTCGTCAGCGAGTACCCGCCCGGCACCCCGCCGGCCCGGCACCGCTTCCTCGTCCGCAACCGGCTCATCGCCGCCCTCACCGAGGGCACCTTGGTCGTCGAGGCCGGGCGCCGCAGCGGTGCGCGCAACACCGCGAGCACCGCCGGCGCCCTCGGCAAGGTGGTGATGGCGCTGCCGGGACCCGTCTCGTCCGGGATGTCCGTCGGCTGCCACGAACTGATCCGCGACTCCCGGGCGACGCTCGTCTCGACCGTCGACGAGATCCTCGAGACCGTGGGCCGCTTCGGCATCGCCGAGGACCAGGCCGCGCGGCCGAAACGGCCCACCGACCGGCTGGGTCCCGAGGCGCTGCGGGCGTATGAGGCCTTGGCCGCGCGCGCTGACCGTTCGGACGCCGAAATCGCGGCCGAATCCGGGCTTCCGCTGCGGAAAGTACGGGCCCTGCTGCCCGCGCTGGAGGTCGACGGATTCGCCGTCCGCGGGGAAGGGGGGTGGCGACGACGGAGGGAAAGCGCGTGAACGCCACGAATTCCCGGCGAAATCGTCGAAAGTGTTCGGCCGGTCCGGTGGGCCCGCGTGGCGATCCTTGACCGAGGGCGGTTGTTCGCGCAGCGTGACATCCATGCCGCCGCCATCACGCTCCGGCCGGGGCCGCCGGCCGGACCTGCGCGCGCTCCGGGCCGCGCTGCCCGGGCCGGTCCAGGCCGTCGTCACCGGCTACGAACGGCACCTCGGGCTGGAACGGGGCCTGTCCGCGCACACCGTCCGGGCGTACGTCGGCGATGCGGTGTCGCTGCTGGTGTTCGTCGTGGACGGTGGTGGCGGGCTCGCGGAGCTGGACCTCGCCCGGCTGCGGGCGTGGCTCGCCGCCCAGCAGTCCGGCGGGGCGAGCCGGACGACGCTTGCTCGGCGGGCCGCTTCGGCGCGGACGTTCACGGCCTGGGCCCACCGCACCGGCGTCCTCGCGACCGACCCGGGCGGGCGGCTCGCCGCCCCGCGGGCGCACCGCACCCTGCCCGGGGTGCTGCGCGCCGGGCAGGCGGGGGAGGTCATGCGGGCGTCGGCGGCCGGCGCGGCCCAGCGCGATCCTGTCGCACTGCGTGATCGCGCGATCGTCGAGCTGCTCTACGCCACCGGCATCCGCGTGTCCGAGTTGTGCGGGTTGGACGTCGGCGAAGCCGATTTCTCCCGTCGTGTCGTGACGGTGCTCGGCAAGGGCGGCAAGGAACGCGTCGTGCCGTTCGGCGTCCCGGCGGCGGAAGCGCTCGACGACTGGATCACCGGGGGGCGGCCGAAGATCGTCGCGGAAACCGCCGGTGACGGCGTCGAGCCCGCGCTTTTCCTCGGTGTCCGGGGGAAACGCGTCGACCCGCGCGCGGTGCGGCGCGTGGTGCACGACGCCGTCACGGCGGTGCCCGGAGCGACCGACATGGGGCCCCATGGCCTGCGACATTCGGCGGCGACGCATCTGCTGGAGGGCGGTGCCGATCTCAGGAGCGTTCAGGAACTGCTTGGTCACGCTACGCTTGCCACGACGCAGCTCTACACTCATGTGACCGTCGACCGGTTGAAAGCGATCCATGACCGAGCGCACCCCAGGGCCTGAGGCGGCCCGGGGAGTCTCGCCGGGGTCGTCAGCAGCGGGCCCGGCGGCGCACGCGCATACGCACGAGCACGGAGACGACACTGAGCCGCATGCCGAGAACGACTGTGCAATGACCGCAGGACCGCACGTGACCGAAGCCGCCGGAGTGACCACTCACGGTGACTCCGGCGTGCCCGCGGAGTCACGGGCCGGCTACGACGTCGACGCCGGGATCGCGGCGCTGTGGCGGCAGTTCGCCGACAGCCCCGACCAGGCGTCGCGCGATCGGCTCGTGCTGCACTACGCCCCGCTGGTCAAGTACGTCGCGGGCCGGGTCGGCACCGGCTTGCCGACCCACGTCGACGTCGGTGACCTCGTGCAGTCCGGCATCTTCGGGCTCGTCGACGCGATCGAGAAGTTCGACCCCGAACGCGGCCTGCGCTTCGAGACGTACGCGATGCAGCGCATCCGCGGCGCGATCCTCGACGACCTCCGTTCGCAGGACTGGGTGCCGCGCGCCGTCCGCAGCAAGGCCAAGGAGGCCGAGCGCGCGATGGAGCGTCTCGGCGCCCGCCTGAACCGCACCCCGACCGACGCGGAGCTCGCCGCCGAGCTCGGCATCGGTCTCGACGACCTGCGTGACTTCTACGGCCAGCTGCAGCTCACCAGCGTCGTCGCGCTGGAGGACCTGGTGGCCGCGGGCAAGGACAGCGGCTCGCTGGTCGACACGATTCCCGACGACGACGCGGTCGACCCGGTCGCGGTGCTCGTCGACCAGGACAACCGCCGCCAGCTCGCCCAGGCCATCGGACAGCTCAACGAGCGCGACAAGATCGTGGTCAGCCTCTACTACTTCGAGAGCCTGACCCTCGCCGAGATCGGCAAGGTCCTCGGCGTGACCGAGTCGCGGGTGAGCCAGCTGCACACGCGGGCGGTCATGCGGCTGCGCGCCAAGCTGGTCGAGCAGACCGGCTCCTGATCACGGACCCCCTCCCCACGGCTTGAGCCGGAACTCGCCCACCTCTCCGATCAGAGCGAGGGGATCGACGTACTCGTCGCCCCGCCGGACCCCCCAGTGCAGGCAGGCGGCGATCGCGCAGCCCGGGTGCCCGGCGAGGACGGACCCGAGCACCTGCCCCCGGTAGACCTGATCCCCGACGGCGACCCTTGGCTCGACGGGCTCGTAGGTGGTCCGCAGACCGCCGTCATGGTCGACGGAGATCACGGGCCGCCCGGCGACGAGCCCGGCGAAGACGACGACACCGGCGTCGGCGGCCAGCACCTCCTGACCGAGCACGGCGGCCAGGTCGACACCGCGATGGCCGGCGCCGTAGGGCGTTTCCGGGGCGTCGAAGTACTTGGTGACCACCGGAACGGGTGACAACGGCCAGGACAACCGCGCCTGCTTCACCCGGTCGACTGACGCCGCTGGCCCGGCCCCGTCCTGCTCCGCCGGTCCCGGAGGCGGCGGCGATGGCTGCAGCGGAGATGGCAGCGGCGGCGGAGGTGGCAGCGATGCCTGTGGGTGAGCGAGGTCGGCCGCCCGGGCAGCAGGTATCCCCAGCCGCGGCGATGCCGCCATCGCCGGTCGGGCACCGTCGGCCGTGCCCGATCCGGTCGTCAGCGCAGCCGCCTCCCGTGCCGAAGCCAGCGTGCCGAACGTCGCTGCTAAAGCCACCGTGACCAGGGCGAACGCACCCCAAAGGCCACTCGTCACCCGCCGTCGGAAATCCTTGATCGACTCCATGGCTCCAGCCTGCGGCACCGAATTCCCGCGCGGGGAGCCGAAGGCGAATCTGTGGATAACCGGACCCGATGTGGACAACTGCGCTCGTCCGCGGCCGCCGGTGGGGGAGGGGCTGGTGGCAGGGGGTAGAATCTTTTCCGCGGTCCACGTGAGTGGGCTGACTTCGCGTGCACGTGCGCGTTCCCCCGGCTTTTTCGCACCACCAGCCGGGCGAGACGCACGGTGTCCGGCGGTCCCCGGGGTTCCTCACTCCTGGGTCCGGACACCGCCACGGGCACCAGGGCGAGCGGCCACCCGGCCGCGAGCGACAAAACCGAGTAGCGCGTGAGCGGCGAACCACCGCGAGCGCGCACGACACAGAAGAGGTTGATTCCGGCAATGGCCGTCGTCACCATGAAGCAGCTGCTCGACAGCGGCGTGCACTTCGGGCACCAGACCCGTCGGTGGAACCCGAAGATGAAGCGCTACATCTTCACCGAGCGCAATGGCATCTACATCATCGACCTGCAGCAGACGCTGACCTACATCGACCGCGCGTTCGAGTTCATCAAGGAAACCGTCGCGCACGGTGGCACGATCATGTTCGTCGGCACCAAGAAGCAGGCTCAGGAAGCCATCGCGGCCGAAGCCTCGCGCGTGGGCATGCCCTACGTGAACCAGCGCTGGCTCGGCGGCATGCTGACCAACTTCCAGACGGTGCACAAGCGTCTCCTCCGCCTGAAGGAGCTCGAGTCGCGCGAGCAGACCGGCGGCTTCGAGGGTCTCACCAAGCGCGAGATCCTGACGCTGACCCGCGAGAAGGACAAGCTCGAGAAGACCCTCGGCGGTATCCGCGACATGGCCAAGGTGCCGAGCATCGTGTGGATCGTCGACACGAAGAAGGAGCACATCGCCGTCGGCGAGGCTCGCAAGCTGAACATCCCGGTCGTCGCGATCCTGGACACCAACTGCGACCCGGACGAGGTCGACTACCCGATCCCGGGCAACGACGACGCCATCCGGTCGGCCGCGCTGCTGACCAAGGTCGTCGCCGAGGCCGCGGCCGCCGGTCTCATGCAGCGCTCCAGCCGCAACGGCGCTTCGGCCGACACCAAGCCGGAGCCGGGTGTCGCCACCGACGAGCCGCTGGCCGAGTGGGAGAAGGAGCTGCTCGCCGGCTCCGAGACCGCCGCCGCCGACGCGACCGAGGCCGCCGCGGCCGTCGACGCCCCGGTCGAGACGCCGGCCGAGGCCCCCGCCGAGCAGGCGACCGCCTCCTCCTGATGTACCGCCGTCCGTGCGGCCGGCCTCGCGCCGGCCGCACGGGCGTAGCACCCCCACGGATTTCACGTACCTGAAAAGGACGGATTTAGCAGAATGGCGAACTACACCGCCGCTGACGTTAAGCGCCTGCGCGAGCTGACCGGCTCCGGGTTCATGGACTGCAAGAAGGCGCTGGAAGAGAACGAAGGCGACTTCGACAAGGCCGTCGAGTTCCTGCGGATCAAGGGCGCCAAGGACGTCGGCAAGCGCGCCGAGCGTGCCACCGCCGAGGGCCTCGTCGCCGGCGACGGCGGCGTCCTGATCGAGCTCGACTCCGAGACCGACTTCGTCGCGAAGAACGCCGAGTTCCAGGCGCTCGCCGCGAAGGTCGTCGAGGTCGCGAAGACCCTCAAGACCAGCGACGTCGAGGCCCTCAAGGGCGCCGAGCTGGACGGCAAGACGGTCAACGAGGTCGTGCAGGAGCTGTCCGCCCGCATCGGCGAGAAGCTCGAGCTGCGCCGCGTCGTGTCGTTCGAGGGCCAGACCACGAACTACCTGCACCGCCGCGGCTCGGACCTGCCGCCGGCCGTCGGCGTGCTCATCGAGTTCACCGGTGACGACACCGAGGCCGCCCGCGCCGCCGCCATGCAGGTCGCCGCGCTGCGCGCGAAGTACCTGACCCGCGACGAGGTGCCCGCCGAGATCGTCGAGAACGAGCGCTCCATCGCGGAGAAGACCGCTCGTGAAGAGGGCAAGCCGGAGCAGGCCCTCACGAAGATCATCGAGGGCAAGGTCAACGCGTACTACAAGGACAACGTGCTGCTCGAGCAGCCGTCGGTCAAGGACAACAAGAAGACCGTCAAGGCCCTGCTCGACGCGGCGGGCGTGACGATCACGAAGTTCGCACGCTTCGAGGTCGGCCAGGCCTGAGGCCAGGTCCGGGTATAGGTTTCACCCCCAGTGCCCCGTCTCCGTCCATCGGGGACGGGGCACTGTCGGGTCCAGAAGAAGAATTGTCGATGGTCGATCGGCCTAGGAGGCGACATAGATGGGTGACCGGGTCGAAGGTGGCTACCGGCGGGTGCTGCTGAAGCTGGGCGGCGAAATGTTCGGCGGCGGTTCGATCGGTGTCGATCCGGATGTCGTCCACTCCGTCGCGCAGCAGATCGCCGACGTCGCCCGCACCGGCGTCCAGGTCGCGGTCGTGATCGGCGGCGGCAACTACTTCCGCGGCGCCGAGCTCTCGCAGCGCGGCATGGACCGCGACCGCGCCGACTACATGGCGATGCTGGGCACCGTGATGAACTGCCTGGCGCTGCAGGACTTCCTCGAGAAGGAAGGTCTGCCCACCCGCGTGCAGACCGCCATCACGATGGGCCAGGTCGCCGAGCCCTACATCCCGCGCCGCGCCGAGCGGCACCTGGAGAAGGGGCGCGTCGTGATCTTCGGCGCCGGGGTCGGCATGCCGTACTTCTCCACCGACACCGCGGCGGCGCAGCGGGCGCTCGAGCTGGGCTGCGAAGCCGTGCTGATGGCCAAGGCCGTCGACGGCGTCTACACCGCGGACCCGAAGGCCGACCCGACCGCCGAGATGTTCCGCGAGATCACCCACCGCGAGGTGCTGGAGCGGGACCTCAAGGTCGCCGACGCGACGGCGTTCAGCCTCTGCATGGACAACAACATGCCGATCATCGTGTTCAACCTGCTCACCGAGGGGAACATCGCCCGCGCGGTCAGTGGTGAAAGAATCGGCACGTTGGTCAGCACCCCCGCCGACGGGGTGCCGGCCTAGACCTGCTGGGATCAGCAAGCGCCACCCATCACAACAACGGGAGTAGCCGTGATCGACGAGACCCTCCTCGACGCCGAGGAGAAGATGGAAAAAGCGGTGTCCGTCGCGAAGGATGACCTGACGTCGGTGCGCACCGGCCGGGCCACCCCGTCGATGTTCTCGCGCATCGTGGTCGAGTACTACGGCGCGCCGACCCCGCTGAACCAGCTGGCCAGCGTCAACGTGCCCGAGGCGCGGATGGCGCTGATCAAGCCCTACGACCAGACGCAGCTGGTCGCCATCGAGAAGGCGATCCGCGAGTCCGACCTCGGGGTCAACCCGAGCAACGACGGAAACGTGATCCGGATCGTCATCCCGCAGCTCACCGAGGAGCGGCGCAAGGAGATGGTGAAGGTCGCCAAGAGCAAGGGCGAGGACGCCCGGGTGACCATCCGCAGCATCCGCCGCAAGGCCAAGGAAGAGCTCGACCGCATCGGCAAGGACGGCGAAGCGGGCGAGGACGAGGTCGTGCGCGCGGAGAAGGAACTGCAGAACCTCACCGACACCTACTCGCACAAGGTCGACGAGCTGGTCAAGCACAAGGAAGCCGAGCTGCTCGAGGTCTGATGGCACAGGTGAGCGAGGAACGCGAGGACCGGGTGGGAGCCACCGGAGAAGAACCGGCGGCCGCTCCCGGGACGCCGGGGCCGGCCGACGCCGGCATCCCGGCCGCGCCGGGGACCCCGCAGAACGGGGTTGCCGCGGAGACGACGCCGACCTCGGGATCCGGCACACCGGCGGCGCGGGCGACTTCGGGATCGGGCATCGCGGCGGAGACGCCGGGTGTGCCGGTGACCTCGGGACCCGGCTCGGGATCGGGCATCGCGGCGGAGACGTCGGGCGCGCCGGTGACCTCGGGATCCGGCTCGGTATCCGGCATCGCGGCGGAGACGCCGGGCGCGCCGGAGTCTCCCGGCTTCGGCGACTCCGAGGTGCCGGGTACCGGCGAAGCGGATCGGTTGTCGGCCGCCGGGACCGCCGCGGCGGCCGAAGCACCGGCTGAGGCGGCGACTCCGGCACCCGAGGCAAAAAAGGGCTCCAAGGCCGGGCGGAACCTGCCCGCGGCCATCGGCGTGGGGCTCCTGCTCGGGGCCGCGATCATCGTCTCCCTGCTCACCGTGCGCTTCCTCTTCATCGGGATCATCGCCGTCGCGATCGCGGTCGGCACCTTCGAGTTCGCCGGGGTGCTGCGCCGGGTCGCCGACACCCGGGTCGCGATGATCCCGGTGCTCGTCGGTGGGCAAGCGATGATCTGGCTGGCCTGGCCGTTCGGCCGGGAAGGCGCGCTCACCGCGTTCGTCCTCACCGTGCTCGCCTGCCTTCTCTGGCGCCTGCCCGGCGGTGCCAAGGGCTACCTGCGTGACATCAGCGCGTCGGTGTTCGCCGCCGCCTACCTGCCGCTCTTCGGTGCCTTCGCGGCGATGCTCGTGCCGCCGTCGGACGGTGTCGGGCGCGTTCTCACCTTCCTGATCGGCGTCGTCGCTTCGGACACCGGTGGCTACATCGCCGGTGTGCTCGGCGGCAAGCACCCGATGGCGCCCACCATCAGCCCGAAGAAGACCTGGGAAGGCTTCGCGGGTTCGGTCGTCGGTGGCGTCGTCGCCGGGGCGCTGACCCTCAGCCTGCTGCTGGACGGCCACGTCTGGCAGGGCGTGATCTTCGGCGTCGCGATCGTGCTGACCGCGACGCTGGGCGACCTCGTCGAGTCGCTGATCAAGCGCGACCTCGGCGTCAAGGACATGGGCACGCTGCTGCCCGGCCACGGCGGGATCATGGACCGCCTCGACTCGCTGCTGCCCTCGGCCGTGGTGTCCTGGCTGCTGCTTTCGGCCTTCGTGCCCCTCGGCTGAGCTGCGGTGGGAGCTTCCGCCTACCAGTCGTAGGCGATGGTTCGTGGACGGCCGAAGCTTCGGTGGGTTTGACTCGGCCCATGCTCACCGAAACCCGCGCCCGGCTCGCGCTCGCCGCCGTCTGCCTGGGCTTCGTGATGATCACGCTCGACGCGACCATCGTGAACCTCGCCCTGCCCGCGATCGGCGCCGACTTCGGCGAACCGTCGACGGCCGCGCTGCAGTGGGTCGTCGACGCCTACACCGTCACGCTCGCCGCGTTTCTGCTCACCTGGGGCGCCGCCGGCGACCGGTGGGGCTCGCGACGCGTCTTCGAGGTCGGCGTCGCCGTCTTCGTCCTCGCGTCAGTGGCCTGCGCACTCGCCGGTGACACGACCTGGCTGATCGCCGCGCGGGCCGTCCAGGGCGCCGGTGCCGCCGCACTGCTGCCTTCGTCCCTCGCGTTGATCGTCCACCAGTTCCCGGACGCGCGGGAGCGGGCGCGCGCCCTCGGCGTGTGGGGTGGCATGAGCGGGGTCGGGCTCGCCGCCGGGCCGATGCTCGGCGGGCTCGCGGTCGGTCTCGCCGACTGGCGGCTCGTCTTCGCGGTCAACGTCCCGGTCGGCGTCGTCGCGATCGTCCTGACGCGGCGCGCGGTCGCGGAACCGCCCCGGCACGAGACGACCCGCCTCGATCTCGCCGGCCAGCTGACCGGCACGGCGTCGCTCGCGGGGCTCGTCGCCGGGTTCATCGAGTCCGGGCACGCCGGCTGGCTCGCGCCCGGGACCCTCGGGCTGCTCGCCGGGGGAGTGGTGGCCGGCGCGGTGTTCGTGGCGGTCGAGAAGCGCGTCGCGGAACCCGTGCTCCCGCTCGGGATCCTGAAGATCCGGAACTTCGCGGTGGCGACCGGGATCGGCGGCCTGTTCAACTTCTGCCTCTACGGCACGCTCTTCTGCCTCGCGTTGTACCTGCAGCGCGTGTGGTCGCTCGGCGCGCTCGCCGCCGGGCTCGCCCTGGTGCCGCTGACGGTGGTGGTCGGGCTCAACGCGTTCGTCAGCGGCCGGCTGACCGGGCGGTCCGGCCCGCGCGTCCCGATGGTCGCGGGCGCGGTGGCGGGTCTCGCCGGTTCGGTGGGCTTCGCGCTGCTGCCCCAAGACCGCGCGCTGGTGCCGTTCGTCGTCGTCTCGGTCGTGTTCGGGTGCTGCTCGCTGGCCATGCCCGCGATGACGTCGCTGGCGATGAACTCCTTGCCGGGCAAGGCGGGGCTGGCCGCGGGCGTGCTCAACGCGTCGCGCCAGACCGGGGGAGCGATCGGGGTCGCGCTCGTCGGCGCGCTGCTGCCCGCCACCGGGATGTGGCTGGTCGCGGGCGGGTACGCGCTCGTCGCGGGACTCGCGCTGGCCGAACGTCAGTCGTCGTAGGGGTCGTCGACCTCGGCGCGGCCCCAGTCCTCGGAGACGCGCGAGTGGTCGATCACCGCGAAGACGGCGCCTTCCGGGTCGGCGAGGATCGACATCCGGCCGAACGGCGTGTCGTAGGGCTGGATCACGACGGTGCCGCCGTTCATCAGCGCTTCGCCGGCGACGGCGTCGACGCCGCGGGCCGGGTCGATGTCGAAGTAGACGAGCCAGTGCGGCGGGGTGTCGAGGCTGTACTCCGAGCCCATCACGTACCGGTACAGCACGGGCTCGTGCTCGATGAGCCATTCGACGTAGTCCAGCGACTCGCCGTCGCCGATCTGGTGGCTCCCGTAGGTGAAGAGCTTGGTGTAGAAGTGATCCGCCGCGACGCCGTCGTGGGTGTTGAGGTCCGCGCCGCTGAAGGTGTTGGGGATCCCGGTGACGAACTCCCAGTCCGGCGGCACCTCCCAGAACACCACCGGCGCGCCGCACGCGTCGTAGGCGTGCAGGATCGTGCCGCGCTGCGGGATCGGCATCGGGCCGAGCGTCAGCCGCCCGCCGAGGTGCTCGACCCATTCGGCCGCGCTCGCGGTGTGCGGCACGGACAGGTGCGGCATCCAGCCCAGCGGCGCGCCTTGGGCGGCGCGGTAGAGGCCGCCGACCGGAACGGTGTTGAGCGTCGCCATGGCGTACCGGCCGTCGGACGTCGCCGGGTCGCGCTGAGTGGTGTACGTCCAGCCGAAGAGAGCACCGTAGAATCTCTCCGCCACGGCCTGCTCGCGGCAGGCCAGCTCGATCCAGCACGGAAGTCCGGCCGGGACCGGGGACGACGTGATGGACGGGTCGATCGCCATGGGTGCTCCTCCCGAGACCCACCGAATTCTAGGCGTGATCCGTGTGGTTTCCGCCAAGAATTCGGCGCGTGAAGATCACTGGCGGCGAAGTAGGCCCCGGAAGGAGCAGCGGTGCGGTGGTCGTCCCGGCGCGCGGAGGTCGTGCCGAGTCCGAACATCTGGTATTACCAGGCCGATTACGAGCTGGAGAACCGGGCGCAGGACAGCGGCGGCGAGATCTGGCGCGTGCTGCGTGAAGAGGGCGACTGGGCCGGGCGGGACGTGCTGGACGTCGGTTGCGGGGACGGGTTCCACCTGCCGCGCTTCGCCCGCGACGCGCGTTCGGTGCTCGGGGTGGAGCCGCACGAGCCGCTCGTGCGAAGCGCGTTGAAGCGGGTCGAGGGACTGTCGAACGTGGACGTCCGCATGGGCCGGGCCCAGCGGCTGCCGGTCCGCAGCGCGAGCGTCGACGTCGTCCACGCGCGCACGGCGTACTTCTTCGGACCCGGTTGCGAGCCGGGGCTGGCGGAGGCCGAGCGGGTGCTGCGGCCGGGCGGGGTGCTGCTGATCGTCGACCTCGACGTGACCAGTGAGCCCTACGGCTCCTGGATGCGCGCCGACCTACCGCACTACGACCCGGGTGCCGTCGAACGGTTCTTCGCCCGGGCCGGCTTCGGCTGCCGCCGGGTCACCACCGAGTGGCGGTTCGAAACGGCGGGGGACCTCGAAGCGGTGCTGAAGATCGAGTTCAGCAAGCGCGTCGCCGAACAGGCGATCGCGGAGTCGGTGCAGCGTAATGGGAATCGCGCGCACGACCTGACGCTGCCGGTGGGCTACCGCGTCCACGCGCGGGTCAAGCCCACCGGCCTCGTCCTGCCAGGTCACTCGGCTGCTTCTTCGGTCGAAGCCGAGGACTCGTCCTCGTCCTCACCGAGGATGCCGTAGAGCGAGCGCCGGGCGTCGTTGAGGACCTCGGCCGCGCGGGCCTGCTGGCTCTCGGTGCCCGCGCGCATGATCTGCACGACGGCGGCCGCCAGGTTCTTGCCGGCCTTGGCCAGCCCGACCTCGGACGGGTCGACGTCCTGCGCGATCTGCTCCCACGGCGGGGTGCTGTCCTGCTCTTCCGCGGCGGTGCGGCCGGCGTCGGTCAGCTCGAAGAGCTTCTTGCCGTGCTCGTCCTTGCTGATGACCAGGCCTTCGTCGGCCAGCAGCTGCAGCGTCGGGTAGACCGAGCCGGGGCTGGGCCGCCAGAAGCCGCCGGAGCGCTCGCCGATCTCGCGGATGATCTCGTAGCCGTGCCGGGGCTGCTCGGCGAGCAGTGCCAGGATCGCGGCGCGGACGTCACCGCGGCGGCTGCGCCGTCCGCCGTGACCTCGCCGGCCCGGTCCGTGGCCTCGGCCGCCGCGACCGCGTCCACCAGGGCCGAAGCCCGGGGGGAAGTCGCCGAAGCCACCGAAGGGTGCACGCCCACGTTCCTGGGCGAAGGGGTGTTCCGAACTGAAGGGGTGTCGTTGCCTACGCATGTCATGTTCCTTTCTCGAACTGTTGCGACTGCTTCACGATATATCGGAAACAGTCGGATGGCAACCTCGTCCCGGTGATGCCGCTCACGGAGCTTGAGCCTTCAAGTGCTGAGGCTTAGATTAGGCAAGCCTAACACCTGTTAGCAAAGGTAACGACCAGTGCGCACCCGATCGCTCCCGCTGACGGCGGGGCTGCTGGTCCTCGCCGCGGCCGTCGTCGCCGCCGTGCTGCTCAGCGTCGCGGTCGGCACCCGCGGTCTGAGCCCGGGCACCGTGCTGGACGCGCTCTTCCACTTCGACCCGGGCAACGCCGACCACCTCGTCGTCCGCGAGCTCCGGCTCCCGCGCACGCTCGCCGGGGTGCTCGCCGGTGTCGCGCTGGGCCTGTCCGGCGCCGTCATCCAGGGCGCGACGCGCAACCCGCTGGCCGACCCGGGACTGCTCGGCGTCAACGCGGGCGCGGCCCTGTTCGTCGTCCTCGGCATCGGCACGTTCGGCATCGCGAGCGTCGGCGGTTACGTCTGGTTCGGCTTCGCCGGCGCCGCGGCCGCCGGGGCCGTCGTCTACGGCATCGGCTCGCTCGGCCGGGCCGGGGCGACGCCGGTGAAGCTCGCGCTGGCCGGGGCCGCGGTCTCCGCCGCGCTGGCGTCGGTGACCAGTGGGCTGCTGCTGACCGACGCGACGACGTTCGACCAGTACCGGTTCTGGCAGGTCGGCTCGCTGGCCGGCCGCAACGCGGCGACGATCGCCCAGGCCGTGCCGTTCGTCGTGGCGGGCGTGGTGCTCGCGCTGGTCGCCGCGCGGATGCTCAACGCGCTCGCCCTCGGCGAAGACGTCGCCCGCTCGCTCGGCCAGAACGTGACGGCCGCGCGGCTGGTGTGCGCGCTGGCCGTCGTCGTCCTGTGCGGGTCGGCGACGGCGATCGCCGGGCCGATCGCGTTCGTCGGGCTGACCGTGCCGCACGTCGCGCGGCTGGTCACCGGGCCCGACCACCGCTGGCTGCTGCCGTACTCGGCACTCATCGCCCCGCTGCTCCTGCTGGTGTCCGACGTCGTCGGCCGCGTCGTCGCGCGCCCGGCCGAGGTGCAGGTCGGGATCATCACGGCACTGGTCGGCGCGCCCGTGTTCGTGTTCCTCGTGCGCCGCCGCAAGGTCGTGACGGTGTGACCGCGCTCGAGACGATCGTCGCCGCGCGCCGCCGGGGAGCCGCCCGGGCCCGCGCGGTGTCCCTGCTGTCGCTGCTCGCGATCGTGGTCGTCTTCGCGGTTTCGCTGGCGGTCGGGGACTTCCCGGTGCCCCTCGGTGAGCTGCCGGGGCTGCTCTTCGGCGACGCGACCGGTCGGGCCGCCTACGTCGTCACGGAACTGCGCCTGCCGAGGGCGGTCACCGGCCTGCTCGTCGGTCTCGCCTTCGGGACGGCGGGGGCGCTCTTCCAGCGCCTGCTGCGCAACCCGCTGGCCAGCCCGGACGTCATCGGCGTGACGCAGGGCGCGAGCGCGGCGGCCGTCGTCGCGATCGTCCTCTTCGGCGCCGCCGGCCCGGTGGTGTCCGCCGCGGCCCTGGGCGGCGCCCTGCTCACCGGCGCCGCGATCTACCTGCTGTCCCGCCGCGGCGGCGTGCACGGCTACCGGCTGGTGCTCGTCGGCGTCGGGATCGGCGCGATGCTCACCAGCGTCGTCTCGTACCTGATGACCTGGGCCGACGTCACGCTCGCGCAGCAGGCCCTGGTCTGGCTCACCGGCAACCTCAACGCCCGGACCTGGGACCACGCCGGCCCGCTCGCCGCCGCGCTCGTCGTGCTCCTGCCCGCCGCGCTGCTGCTCGGCCGCACGCTGACCGGCCTGCAGCTGGGTGACGACACCGCGGCCGGGCTCGGCCTGCGCGTCGAACGCAGCCGGCTGGCGCTGCTGGTGGTCGCGGTGGCGCTCGCCGCGTTCGCGACGGCGGCGGCCGGCCCGATCTCGTTCGTCGCCTTCGTGGCCAACCCGATCGCGACGCGGCTCGTCGGCGGCGCCCGCGCGGGACTGCTGCCCGCGGCGCTGATCGGCGCGCTCGTGGTGCTGCTGGGCGACTTCGCGGCCCAGCACCTGCTCGGCGAGCAGCTGCCGGTCGGCGTCGTCACCGGCGCCGTGGGCGCGCCCTACCTGCTGTGGCTGCTCGCGACCGCCAACCGGGCCGGGCGAGTGTGAGAGGAACGCCGTGACACTGCACACCGAGAACCTCGACCTCGGCTACGGGCCGCTGCGCGTGGTCAAGGACCTGTCCGTGCGGATCCCACCCGGCCAGGTCACCATGATCGTCGGGACCAACGCCTGCGGGAAGTCGACGCTCCTGCGCGGGCTCGCGCGGCTGCTCACGCCGACCGCGGGCGCGGTCTACCTCGACGGCAAGGGCATCACGACGTTGCGCAGCAAGGACGTCGCGACCGTGCTCGGCCTGCTGCCGCAGTCTCCGACGGCGCCCGAGGGCATCACCGTCGCGGACCTCGTCGGCCGCGGCCGCTACCCGCACCAGGGGATGTTCCGCCGCTGGAGCGACGAAGACGACGACGCCGTCGCGAAGGCGATGCTCGCGACCGACACGGTCGAGCTGGCGGCGCGGCCGGTCGACGAGCTGTCCGGCGGGCAGCGCCAGCGCGTCTGGATCGCCATGGCGCTGGCGCAGCGGACGCCGTTGCTGCTGCTCGACGAGCCCACGACGTTCCTCGACATCGCCCACCAGGTCGAGGTCCTCGACCTGCTCGCCGAGCTGAACGCCGAGGACGGCCGCACGATCGTCATCGTCCTGCACGACCTCAACCTGGCCGCCCGCTACGGCGACCACCTGATCGCGATGAAGGACGGCCGGATCGCTGCCGAGGGCGCGCCCGCCGACATCCTCACCGCCGACCTCGTCGCCGACGTCTTCGGCATGCCCTGCCAGGTCATCCAGGACCCGGTCTCCGCCACGCCCCTGGTCGTCCCGATCGGCCGGCGGCGGGCCGCCCCCCAGGAAGAAGGAACCCCCGATGCGTCCTAAGTGGACAAAGCTGGTCGCGGTGCTCGCGGCCGGCACGCTCCTCGCCGCGTGCGGCCAGCCGGACAGGCAGAGCACCTCCGGCGTCGGCGACCAGGACGTCGCCACCGGCGGCAAGCTGTTCTCCACCGCCGACTCCGAGACCGCGAAGCTCGGCGCGGACGTCGGCCCCGGTGTCTTCCCGCGGACCGTCACCCACGCGCTGGGCAAGACGAAGCTGGACAAGAAGCCGTCGCGGGTCGTCGTGCTCGACAGCGGTGAGCTGGACGACGTCCTCGCGCTCGGCATCACCCCGGTCGGCATGGCCACCAACGCCGGGCAGAACGACGTGCCCGCCTACCTCGCCGACCGTGCCAAGGGCATCCCGACGATCGGCGGGATCAGCGACCTCAACCTCGAGGCGATCGCGGCGCTGAACCCGGACCTGATCCTCGGCAGCAAGCTGCGCGCGAACGACCTGTACCCGCAGCTGTCGAAGATCGCGCCGACGGTGTTCAGCATCCGCCCCGGGTTCCCGTGGAAGGAGAACCTGCTCCTGATCGGCGCTTCGCTGGGCGCCGAGACGCAGGCGATCGGGCTGCTGAACGACTACCAGAAGCGGGCGAACGAGGTGAAGGCCGCGGTCAAGGGCGAGCCGAAGATCTCGCTGCTGCGCTTCCACTCCACCGGCATCCGGCTCTACGGCAACCTGTCGTTCATCGGTGTCATCCTCAAGGACACCGGCCTCGGCCGGCCCGCGAACCAGAACATCGACGAGCTCGCCGCGCAGATCTCCAAGGAGCGCATCGACGAGGCCGACGGCGACTGGATCTTCTACTCCAGCCTCGGCGCCGGCCCGAGCGCGGACGAGAAGGCCGTCACGAGCAGCGGGCTGTGGGCCGGTCTGGGCGCGGTCAAGGCCAAGCACGCGATCGCGGTCGACGACTCGGTGTGGTTCCTCGGCCTCGGCCCGATCGGGGCGATGAAGGTCCTCGACGACCTCAAGAAGTACTTGGGCTGAGAAGATCGGGCTGTGCCCGACACCATCGACGAGATCGACGCGCGGCTGCTCCAGGCGCTGGGGGAGGACCCCCGGTCCACGGCCGTCGCGCTGGCCGAGCGGCTGGGCCTGTCCCGCAACACGGTGCAGGCCCGGCTCGCGCGGCTGGAGCAGCGCGGCGTCCTCGGGTCGTTCGAACGCCGCATCGACCCGGCGCGGCTGGGCTACCCGCTGCGGGCGTTCGTCAACGCGCAGGTCGACCAGCGGCGCCTCGCCGAGATCGCCGACGCGCTCGCGGTCGTCCCCGAGGTCACCGAGGTGTGCGGGCTGACCGGGGCGAGCGACCTGATGGTGCAGGTGGTGGCCGTCGACGCCGACGACCTCTACCGCATCGCCGGGCGGATCCTGGCCTCGCCGGGGGTGGAGCGGACGAACATCTCGCTCGTCATGCGCGAGCTCGTCCCGTACCGGCTCACGCCCCTGCTGAAGCGCGTGCATTCTGCCCAGCCGGAGACCTGACGCCACGGTGCGCCGTGGGCATTCTGCTCAGTCCCGACGCCATCGGTTGTGCGAAGCGTCCACCAGTGCTGTCCTGGTGTGCGCTTCCTGCACGAAAGGTGTCGACGATGACTCAGGCCACCCCGACGGCTCGGGCGACGGGCACGCTCGCCTCCATAGAGCAGCGGGTGCTGTGGCTCGCCACCGCGATCGTGCACCAGGCCAACCGGGTGCGGCCCAACCCGTCCGGGCTGAAGGTCGGGGGGCACCAGGCATCGTGCGCGTCGCTCGTCTCGATCATGACGTCGCTGTGGTTCCGGCACCTGCGTCCCGAGGACCGCGTCTCGGTGAAGCCGCACGCGGCGCCGGTGCTCCACGCGATCAACTACCTGCTCGGCGAGCTCGACGAGGACTACCTGCCGACGCTGCGCGAGTTCGGCGGCCTGCAGAGCTACCCGAGCCGTGCCAAGGACCCCGACCCCGTCGACTACTCGACCGGCTCGGTCGGCATCGGTGCGACGGCCCCGATCTGGGGCGCGCTGGCCCGCCGCTACCTGACCACCCGGGGCTCTTCCGCGGGCACCGGACGGCAGTACTCCCTCGTCGGTGACGCCGAGCTGGACGAAGGTGCGATCTGGGAGGCGATCCTCGACCCGGGTGTCGCCGACCTCGGCGAGATCGTCTGGATCGTCGACCTCAACCGCCAGTCGCTCGACCGCGTCGTGCCGAACATCGCGGCGGGACGCCTGCAGGGCATGTTCGACGCGGCAGGCTGGCAGGTCCTGACGCTGAAGTACGGGCGGCTGCTGGAGGAGCTGTTCACCCGGCCCGGCGGCACCGAGCTGCGCGCGCGGATCGACGCGATGCCGAACCCCGAGTACCAGCGGCTGCTGCGCTGCGACGCCGCCCAGGTGCGCGACCGCCTGCCCGCGGGCGACGCCGCGCTGGCCGGCCTGGTGGCGACGCTGGACGACGAGACGCTGCTGGCCGCGATCCGCAACCTCGGCGGCCACGACCTCGGCTCGCTCGACGAGGTCTTCGCGTCCATTTCGGACAGTCGCCCGACGGTGATCTTCGCCTACACGGTCAAGGGCCGCGGCCTCCCCACCCAGGGGCACCCGCAGAACCACTCGTCGCTGCTGACCGTCGCGCAGATGGAGGAGCTGGCGACGTCTCTCGGGACTGACCTCGCTGCGCCGTGGCAGGGCTTCGCGCCGGAGTCGTCCGAAGCCGCGTTGTGCGCTGAAGTCGCTTCGCGCCTTCGCCGTCCGGACGTCCCTTCGGCGCCTTCGCTGGAACTGCCGGTCGACATCGGGCGGACGCCGTCCGGGACCGCGACGACGCAGGCCGCGCTGGGTCGCGTCCTGCTCGACCTGACGCGCGAAGCGCCCGAAGCGGCGAAGCGCGTCGTGACGGTCAGCCCCGACGTCAGCTCCACGACCAACCTCGGCGGCTGGGTCAACAAGGTCGGCGTCTGGTCGGCGACCGAGCGCCGCGACTGGTTCGACGACGACCCCGAAACGATCATGCACTGGCGCGAGAAGCCGACCGGCCAGCACGTCGAGCTGGGCATCGCCGAGACGAACCTGGTCGGCCTGCTCGGCGAGCTGGGCGCGACCTGGAGCCGCTGGGGTGAGCCGCTGCTGCCCATCGGCGTCATGTACGACCCGTTCGTCGAGCGCGCGCTGGAGCCGTGGTCGTTCGGCATCTACGCGGGCGGGCAGTCGATCCTGATCGGCACGCCGTCCGGCGTCACGCTCGCCCCGGAGGGCGGCGCGCACCAGTCGATCACCACGCCGTCCATCGGCATCGAGCAGCCCGGCTGCGTCAGCTACGAACCCGCGTTCGCGATCGACACGGAGTGGACCCTGCTGGCGGCGCTCGGCCGGCTCGGCAAGCCGGGCGGCACGTCGTCGTACTTCCGGCTTTCGACGCGGCCGGTCGACCAGACCCTGGCCGACGTGCCGACGGACCCGGCGGCGCGCGAACGCCGCCGCCGTCAGGTCGTCGCGGGCGCGTACCTGCTGCGGCGGGCCGCTTCGCCGTCGGTGACCTTGGTGGCGATGGGCGCGCTGGTGCCGGACACCCTGGCCGCGGCCGAGCGGCTGGCCCAGGTGGGCGTCGAGGCCGACGTCGTGTGCGTGACCAGCCCGGGCCTGCTGTTCGAGGCTCAGCAGGCGCGCTCGGGCCGGGGCAGCGGCGACTCGTGGATCCTCGACCAGGCGTTCCCGGCTTCGCGGGCGAAGCCGCTGGTCACCGTCCTCGACGGCCACCCGCACACGCTGGCGTTCCTGGCCGGGATCAACCGGGTGCCGTCGGTCGCGCTGGGCGTCACGGGCTTCGGGCAGTCCGGGTCGCTGGAGGACGTGTACCGCCACCACGGCATCGACACGGACGCGATCATCCGGGCCGCGCTGGACGTCGTCAGCTGAAGGTCGCCGCCGCGAGCATCGTGTCCATCTTGGTGTCCCAGTCGGCCGAGGCCCCGTACTCGACCACGAGGATCTTGCTCGTCGGCAGCCACCACATCCGGACCTTGTTGTTCTGGGTCGCGTCCTGGCAGGTGACCTGCCACTCGCCGTACTCGGCCGTCTTCGGGCCGATCGGCTTGAACCCGGAGTCGAGGAGGTCGCTGCCGGTCGCGACGGCGGCGTCCCCGGGCGGCGAGGCGGCGGTGATGCACGTCGGGACGTCCGTGCCCGTGTACCAGCCGAAGGGCCGCTTCGCGCTGGGCAGGTTGATGGGCGCGTTGGGGTCCGAAGTGGCCTCGCGCAGGTCCAGCAACCGCGCCTGGCAGACGGCGCCGCCTTCGGAGACGCAGCCGTCGAGCAGGCCGTCCTGGCTCTTGTCCGTGTACTTCGTCCCGACCGGGAGGGCGACGTGCATGGTCGCGACCACGACCTGCGGCCCGGCGACCTTGGTCACGGTCGGCACGGGCTGCGCCTGACCGCCGGTGGTGGAGCTGCACGCGGCGGTGCCCAGCACCACCGCGACGGCCAGGATGAAACGGCTCCGCACGGGTTCACCTCTTTCGTCCACCCTGGGACTCACAACCGCCCCGGCTGGTTTCACCGGGCGATCGACAATCTAGCCAGGGCGTCAGGACGCGGTGTCGTCCGCCCGCGACCGCAGCCGCCGGCCGAGGGTGCCCACGTCGCGCAGCTGAGCCGCGGCTTGCGAGTTCTGCACCCGCCGGAGCTGCTCCACCCAGGTGACCGGCACGACGACCGACCCGGCGTGCCGGTCGTGCCAGCAGGTCCGGCCTTCGGGGGTGGTCCGCAGGGCGAGGCAGTCGGCGACCGAGCCCGCCAGCAGCAGGACGCCGGGAACCGCCCACAGGAGACTGAGGTCGAGCAGCCCGAGCAGCAGCAGGACCCAGGCCATCCCCGGGAGGACGACCGCGACGGCCGTGCGCCGGGCGGCCGCGCCGAGGGCGAGCCGGCCGCCGCCGGTCCCGGCCACGGTCAGCGAGAACGCCATCTTCCCGGGGGTGCGGCCGAACCAGTGCACGAAGACGACCTCGTACGCCGCGACGACGAGGACCTGCAGCGTCAAGGTGCAGCCGGCGATGAGCACGATGGTGCTCCAGTACCCGGACAGCGCCGCGAGGGCGACGTCGTCGAGGTCGCCCCACTTGCCGAACACGGCGTCGAGGGCGCCGTCCCGGGTCAGCAGCGCGGCCCGCTCGCCGGCGCCGGACTGGATCAGGTGGCCGGCCGGGAGCCACAGGGGCGAGCCGATGAGCCAGGGCACGAGCCAGTCGATCCAGCGGGCGCCCCACCGGCGCCAGGTCGTCGGGCGCTGTCCGGTCACGATCGTTTCCCTTCGCCGCGGTGCGCGTTCAAGCCGGGGAGTCGCGTGCCGCCGCGGCCTTGCTGCACGCCCCGCGCGTTTGTCCGGGAACTGTCCAGTCCCCCGGGTGACCTGGCGTACACCCGGCCGGGGCGGCCCGGGCGGCGGCTCGGGGCGCGTGGGACACTGGTTCGGTTATGACTGCCCTCCCGCTCGTTTTCGACGCTCCCAAGCGCGGCCTGCCGCCGCGCCACCTCGCCGACCTCACGGTGGCCGAACGCGCCGCCGCCGTCGCCGAGCTGGGGGAGAAGCCGTTCCGCGCGAAGCAGCTGTCGAACCACTACTTCTCGCGCCTGACGGTCGACCCGGCGGAGATGACGGACATCCCGGCGGCGTCCCGCTCCAAGCTGGTCGCCGACCTGATGCCGACGCTGCTGACCGAGGTCCGCGCGCTGCAGGCCGACAACGGAGCGACCCGCAAGACGCTGTGGCGCGCGCACGACGGCACGCTCCTGGAGAGCGTCCTGATGCGCTACCCGGACCGTGCGACGCTGTGCATCTCGAGCCAGGCCGGCTGCGGCATGGCATGCCCGTTCTGCGCGACGGGCCAGGGCGGGCTCGATCGGAACTTGTCGACGGCGGAGATCGTGGACCAGGTCCGTTCGGCGGCGGCGGTCATGCGCGACGGCACGATGCCCGGCGGTCCCGGGCGGCTGTCCAACATCGTCTTCATGGGCATGGGCGAGCCCCTGGCGAACTACAAGCGCGTGGTGGCCGCGGTGCGGCGGATCACCGATCCCGCGCCGGGTGGGCTGGGCATCGGGCAGCGTTCGGTGACGGTGTCCACTGTGGGTCTGGCGCCGGCGATCCGGAAGCTGGCGGACGAGAAGATGCAGGTGCGGCTGGCGGTTTCGCTGCACACGCCGGACGACGAGCTGCGGGACACGCTGGTGCCGGTGAACGAGCGGTGGTCGGTGGATGAGGTTCTGTCCGCGGCTCGGTACTACGCCGACACTTCCGGGCGTCGGGTGTCCATTGAGTACGCTTTGATCCGGGACATCAACGATCAGCCGTGGCGGGCTGAGCTGCTAGCTCGCCGGCTGCGGAAGCACCTGGGTCAGCTGGTGCACGTGAACGTGATTCCGTTGAACCCGACGCCGGGTTCGAAGTGGGACGCGTCGCCGAAGCCGGTGGAGCGGGAGTTCGTGCGGCTGGTGAACGCGGGCGGAGTAGCGTGCACGGTGCGTGACACGCGCGGCCAGGAGATCGCCGCGGCTTGCGGGCAGCTCGCCGCCGAGGGTTGAGTTTTCTTTTCAGTTATGGAGATTCTGTCGTGATGTATGCCCCCAGCCTGCTGGACCCGGCTGCTGAATCGTTGAAGCTGTCGGACTTCGTCGGTGCGACGGACGTCGCGCGCGAGGCGCGGACGCTGCTGGGTGAGCGGTTCAGCTCGGTGACGTTCATGTACGTGCTGATGCGGGCGTTCGAGGTCGAGTACTCGGCGGCGTGCGACGCTTCGCGCTGGCACGAGTTCCACGGTGGGCCGCGTGCGTTGTCGGATGCGGATCTGGAGTCGTTGCTCGCTCCGTGGCTCACTCGCTGACCGGCTCCGACCACGCGAGCTGAACCAGCTCCTGGCCCGCGCGCCGGACCGACGTCACGCGGCCCGGCAGCAAGGCCGACGGCCAGACTCCGAAGATCAGCGGCCCCTCGCGGAAGTCGCCGTCGCCGACGACGCCCGGGACCTGGATGGCCGCCAACGTGGTCAGCACCCCGTGCTTGAGCGCGTCCGCCGCTCCTTCCGTGCGGCGAGCGATCACCACGTGCAAGCCGACGTCCTTCGCCTGGGGGATGAACTCGCGCAGCGGCTCGAGCGGGTCGGCGTCGCCGGGGGTGACGAGCTCCGCGTCGTCCACGACCACGTACAGGTCGGGACCCGACCACCAGCTGCGGTTCTTCAGCTGCTCCTGCGTCACGTCAGGTCCGGGAAGCCGTCGCCGCAGTGATTCCCGGACGTCTTCGAGCATGGCGCCGAGCTGGGCGTTCGACACCGCGTACGCCAGCAGGTGCTCCGCCGCCACATAACCGAGCGAGGTGCGGCGGTAGTCGACCAGGATGATGGCCGCCTCCGCCGGGGTGTACTGCTCGGTGATGCCACGGAGGATGGTGCGCAGCAGGGTCGTCTTGCCCGACTCTGGGCCCATGAACGCCATGAAGTGCGGTTCGGCGGCCGGCTGCCAGACGGCCGGTGTTCCGTCGAGGCGTATCCCGAGCGGTAGGGAGCCGGCGTCGGAAGCCGGCACCTCGGTGCGGGGCACGCGGGTCGGCAGCGCGGTCAGCTGCCGCGTCAGCTCGTGTGGCAGTTCTTCGAATGACACCGGGGCCGCGTCGCCGAGGGTGAAGGCCGCCGACGCGAAGTCGGAGCGGGTCAGGAACTCCGCGTCGGCGAACTCCGGGCCGCGGGCGAATCGCGCCGACCTGAACACCGCGTCGCCGCGGAAGCTCGCTGCCGTGAAATCCGCGGGGCCGTCGAACGCGGTGCCGGTGAAGTCCGCGACCGCGGTGAACTTCGCCGAGGAGAAACCGGCCGCGCCGGTGAACGTCGCGCCGTTGAAGCGTGCCGTGCCCACGAACGTCGCCGAGGAGAAGCCGGCCGACCGCACCCGGCAGCCGCTCAGGTCGAAGCCGAGCAGGCTCGCGCCGGCGAGGTCGACGTCGATGTCCGGCCAGAAACGGTCGTCCGGTGCGTCCGTGCGCAGATGCGCCGCCAAGACCCCGCCGACGGCCTGCCGGACGCGCCCCTGCTGCCCGATGCCGCCTTCGACGACGTCGGCGGCCGCGTCGGTGAACATGCGCAGGTAGGCGCAGAGCACGTTGACGATCGTCTGCCGCTGACCCGGGCTGCTCTGGCCGAGCCGCTCCAACGCGTAGAGCCCGCCGAGCTGCACGGCCAGCCGGTCCGATCCCAGCTGGTCGACGGACTTGCTGTACAGCTCGGTGAGCCGGCGTTCCGCCGCGTCCAGCCGGGTGTCGTCGGCCATCCGCTCCTGGAGCGCTTGGTCGAGGTCCTTCTGCTTCAGGCTGATTTCGGCGGTCCGCTGACGGCGGGCGGTGAGCAGCAGGGCCGCCGCCCCGCCCGTCCCGACCACGATGGTGCCCGCGGTCTTGATCGCTTCGAGCTGGTTGCGCTCCTGCGCGTCGCCGTGACCGAACGCCGCCAGCAACCACACCGCGACCGCGATGCCCAGCACCACGATCACCGCGGAGGCGAACCAGATCATCCGGATCGACAAGACCCGGTACGGGACCTTCCCCGGCTCGGCGTGGCGGGTGTCGTCGTCACTCGTGCTGCCGTTCTCCACGTCGATCACCGTAGGGCAGATCGGCCGCGCGTGATCGCTGATGCACACTCGCACCATGGCTTTGCGTGAACTCGGGGCGGCGGTGCGGTGGTTGCGTGAGAACACCGAGCCCGCCTCGGTGGGGCTGGCGGGCGAGGGCCGGCGGCGGGTTCGCGGGTTGCGGCGCGAAGAGCTCGCCGAGCTGGCCGGGGTTTCCGCCGACTACGTGCGGCGGCTGGAACAGGGACGCAGTCACCCGTCGGCCGCGGTCGTGAGCGCCATCGCTCGTGCCTTGCGGGCTGGGCGGGCTGACTACGAACGGCTCTGCGCGCTGGCCGGGTACGCCGCCGCGGATGGGCAGGTGCCGCGCGCGGCCGGGGCGGCCGCCACCAGGCTGCTGGAGCGGTTTGGCGACACTCCCGTCTTCCTGGCCGACGCGGCGTGGAACGTGGTCGCCGTCAACGGTGCGTGGCTCGCGCTGGAATGCGGTGCGCCCGCCGTCCACGCCCGGGACTGGAACGTCGCGTGGCGGACCTTCCGCAACGCGCTCGGCGGCATCAGCCGGACCGATGAGCGCGCGGCCGGTTTCCAGGCCATGCTCGTCGGCCGGTTGCACCGCACGTCCGTGCGCTATCCCGGTGATGCCTCGCTCGCCGAGCTCGTCGATGAGCTGCGGACCACCAGCCGGCCCTTCGACACCTTGTGGCGCACGCCGAAAACTGTTGCCTCCTATGAGAACCGGGCCGTCTTCCGGCATCCGGGGGTCGGCGAGATCACGCTCGACGGCACCTTGCTCGACGTCCCGGGGGACGACCTGATGGCCGTGGTCCTCACCGCCGCGCCGGGCTCGGCCGATGCCGCGCGGCTCGGGGAGATCGTCGGCGAGCCGTCCGTTGTCAGGGTGGGCCAAGACGGCCCAGGCGGACTCGCCGTGCGGCCGTGATCATGGGTCTCATGTGGACGAAGCTCCGCCCTTGCGGCGGCGTGGCGCGGCCGAGCGGGGCGGTGCCGAGCGCATGTGGTCGCGCACCGGGGCCAGCAGGCCGGCGAGGGTTTCGACGTCGGCAGGCGCGAGCGGCTCGAACAGCAGGCCGGCGACGACCTCGATGTGCCCCGGCAGCACCTTCGCGAGCAGCGCGCGGCCGGCCTCGGTGATGGTGACCGTGACGCTCCGCTCGTCGTCCGGCGACGGGGTGCGGACGACCAGGCCCGCCTTCTCGAGCAGGCTCGCCTGGTAGGTCAGGCCGCTGCGGCTGTAGACGACGCCGTCGGCCAGGTCGGTCATGCGGTGGCTGCCCGTCGGCGAGTCGCCGAGCCGGGCCAGGAGCTGGAACTGCACGTAGCTCAGGTCGCCGGCCTCGCGCAGCTGCTGCTCGACCGCGTGCCGGAGCAGGCTGGTCACCTCGACGAGGTCGAAGTAGGCGCCGAGCTGCACGGGGTCGAGCGACGGTTCAGGCATGCCGTCAGTCTACTGCTTCGAATTGGAAGTACCCGTGACCAGCATCACTTGCTTCGAATTTGAAGCAGATGTACTGTCGCCTTCAGCTGCTTCGAACTCGAAGCAGTCGACCGGCAAGGAGAACTCCGATGAAGGCAGTGCGTTTCCACGAATACGGCGAGCCCGGTGTCCTGCGCTACGAGGACGTCGAGCAGCCCGTCCCCGGCGACGGCGAGGTCCGGATCCGCGTCGCCGCGACGTCGTTCAACTCCGTCGACGGCAACATCCGCGGCGGCTTCATGCAGGGCCCCATCCCGGTGGTGCTGCCGCACACCCCCGGCCTCGACGTCGCCGGCACGGTCGACGCGCTGGGCGAGGGCGTCGACGGCATCGAGGTCGGTGCCGACGTCCTCGGCTTCCTGCCGATGGACGGCGACGGCGCCGCCGCGGAGTACGTCATCGCCCCGGCCGGGATCCTGGCGCCGGCGCCGAAGAGTGTCCCGCTGCCCGACGCCGCCGCGTTGCCGGTGGTGGGCCTCACGGCTTGGCAGGCGCTCTTCGACCACGGCAAGCTCCAGGCCGGGCAGCGCGTGCTGGTCAACGGCGCCGGGGGAGCGGTCGGCGGTTACGCCGTGCAGCTGGCCAAGCGGGCCGGGGCCCACGTCATCGCCACCGCCAGCCCGCGCAGCGGCGACGCGGTCAAGGCGGCCGGCGCCGACGAGGTCGTCGACCACACCACCACCGGCGTGACCGCGGCGGTGACCGAGCCGGTCGACGTCGTGCTCAACCTCGCGCCGGTCGACCCGGCCGAGCTGGCGGCGCTGGTCACCCTGGTCCGCCCGGGCGGAGTCGTGGTGAACACGACGGTGTGGATGCCCGCGCCGTCCGACGAAGAGCGTGGCGTGCGCGGCGTCGACCTCTTCGTCCGCAGCGACGCCGGCCAGCTGGCGCAGCTGGTCGAACTGGTCGACCGGGGCGAACTGCGCGTCGACGTCGGGCAGCGGGTGTCGCTGGCCGAGCTCCCGGAGATCCACGCCCAGGCCGCCGCGGGCACGCTGACCGGGAAAGTCGTGGTCCTCGCGTCCTGACGACTTCAGCGGGACGGTGGCTGCCCGCCACCCGACGGCTTGGTCGTCGTGTCCACGCCCACCTTGAGCGTCACCTGGTAGCCGCTGGTGACGTCTCCGGTCACCGTGGCGAGCTGCAACGCGCCGCTGTCGTCACCGAACACGTTGTCCTTGCTCAGGCTCACCTTCGCGAGGTTCGCCACCGACTGCTCGTAGCCGGACTGGGCGTAGGCCGCTTCGCACACGTTCTGCGGCAGGGCGACCTGCGAGGTGGCGATCGCGTTGGTGGCGTCGGTGATGCCGGCCTGGTCGGGGTACACCTCGAAGTGGATGTGCGGCCAGCGGCCGTCGTAACAAGCGGGGAAGACGCTCGTGTAGCGGACCCGGCCGTCGGCGTCGGCGACCTGGACGCCGCGCAGGTAGTTCTCGTTCTCGATCCCGTCCGAATAAAGGGAATACCGGCCGGCGCGGTCGCAGTGCCAGACGTAGACGGCCACGCCGGCGAACGGTGAGCCGCCCTTGGCCAGGTCGGCCACCACCAGCTCCAAGGTCATGGGCACGCCTTCGGCGGTCGCGCTGCCGGTGCCGAAGCTCGACCGGATGTCCCCGCGCACGACGCCGCTCTGCTCCAGCACGTCCGGCCCGTTGGAGCCGTCGCCCGGGTACGGTCCCGCGGTCTCGTCGGGGATCTCGCCCGACGCGGTCGAAGCCGACGTGGTCGTGCTACTCGACGAAGTACTGGTGCCGCACGCGGTCAGCACGGCACCGGCCGCGCCGAGGCCGAGGAACCTCAGCGCGCGGCGGCGGTTGAGCAGCGTGGCGACGTCGAAGCCGAGACCTTGGTCCACGACCTCGTCCCGCGGCCGGGGCAGGGGGCGGCCTTCGTAGGCCGGAGCAGGGTTTTCCATGCCTTCGACCTTCCCGGGAGAAGGTAGGGGACCGATGTGCGAGAGCTGTGAAGCGGCTTTGGAAACGAACATTACGGACGAACGCGGTGCCTGGCGAGGGGACGCCCCGCCAGGCGCCGCGCGTCAGGCGGGGTTGTCCAGGGTCAACGCCGTGCAGCGGATGCCGCCGCCGCCCTTGCGGAGCTCCGTCGTGTCCAGCTCCGTCACCGTCAGGCCCAGCGACCTCAGGTCCGCCGCGAGCCGCGGGGCTCCCGCGGTCATCGTCACCGTGCGGCCGTCGCTGATCAGGTTCAGCGCGAACGCCGCCGCCTCGGCCGGGGCCACCTCGATCAGCTCCACTCCCAGGCCCCTCAACGTCCGCAGGCTGGGCGCGTCCAACGCGGCTGGGTTGTACGCCAGGACCGAAGGGGCGATCACGGCCACCGCCAGGTCCAGGTCGTACCACTGGGGACTCGTCGTCCGCAGCGGCACGATCTCGTAGTCCAGGTGCCGCGCCAGAGTCCTGAACGCGCGGATGTCCGTGCGCTGCCCGTGGGCGGCCAGCAGCAACGGCCCGCACGCCAAGGCGTCGCCCTGGCCGCTGAACGCGTACGGCGTCGAAGCCACCTCGAACTCGTGGGACTCCAGCCAGGCCCGGTGGTGCGGGGTTTCGTCCGCCCGCTCGGGCGGGAGCGTCGCCAGCACGGCGCGGTTTCCCTGGACCACCGCCGCGTTGGCGGTGTAGGTCATGTCGGGGCAGGACGGGTCCGCGTCGACGAACTCGATCTTGCGGCCCGCCGCCAGGTGCGCTTCCACGATGTTCTCGTGTTCCACGATGGCGGCTTCGACGTCGGGCTGGACACCGACGTGCATGTACGGGTTGATTTCGTAGTCGATGCGGAAATACCGGGCGGAGCACATCAAAAGCCGTTGGTGCGTCATGGGTTCACTCGATTCGTCGGTCGGGCGGGTGGTCCGGGCTGGCGGGAACCCAGCCCGGGAGGCGCACGGCCGGCGATCCGGGTGAGCCGCCTCAGCCCAGGCCGCGCAAGCGGAACAGCTCGATCGTCATGAGGTAGTCCGGCTGCGACCGGGCCGCGTCGATGCGCTGCGCGACCGTCGTGGCCGACGGGGCCGGCCGCAGGGCCGCGTTCACCGCGCGCACCAGTTTGGTGATCATTTCTTCTCCTCTTCTTCGCGGAACTCCGGGGAAACTCAGGGTGCCCGGGCACGGGGTCGCGGGTCTGGCCAGATCCGGACAGCTTCGCGGTCATCGCGTCGCGTTCAGGAAGCCGATGACGACGGCGCCCCACCAGCACAGCTGCGAAACCGCCGTGGTGAGCCCGCCCCGGACGAGCAGGCGGACGGGGACCGGGTCGTCGAAGAAGGCCATGCGGTGTCCCAGCACCGTCGCGTGCACGCCGTTGACGGCGAGCACGCCGACCAGGCAGAGCTTCACGACCGTGGCCGCGGAACCGAGGTCGGGGGAGAGCAGCGCGCCGCTCGCCACGAGACCCGTCAGCCCGCCCCAGACCAGCAGGTGCAGCCGGGAAGCGCTCCGGACGGCCTCGGCGAACGGCACGCGCCCGAGTGCCCACAGCGCGAAGAAGTAGTCCGCGACCAGGACCGCGCCGAAGCCCACCACGAGGGAGGAGAGGTGGGCGAACAGCGCGATGTCGTGCCACGCCGCGCTCGGCCGCAGCCGCGTCGACAGCCAGATCGCGCCGGCGAGCAGCATGATCGAGGCAGACATGGCGTAATAGGCCGCGTAGCGTCGGTGGACACCGAGCCCCGACGGACGCGGGGTGGGCGGGATCCGTACCGGGATGCCGTTGTCGAGCATGACCTGTCCTTCCGGGAAATCCGTGGGGGGAACGGGTTCCGCCGGAACGACCGGTACGTCCGACCTGCCTGCGTCAGCGGGAATCCGTGCTGTGCTGATTACAGGCCATCGCGGACTTGGCTGGGAGCGTTGTCCGCAAAGGACAATCAATCCCGTACTGCCGAGGAGAAGACAGGGACGGCGGCGTCGTTGCCGGGCCGTCCCGGCGCTAGGCGGACACCGGCCCCGCGAGGGCGGAGAGGTCGTGTCCGCCGGGCCCCACGGTGCTCAGCACGAAGGCGCGCACGAGCGGGGGCACCGTGTGCCCGTCGAGGTACGGGTCGGCGTGCGTGAGCAGGCCGGCGTCGGCGATCTCCTCGACGAGCTCGTCGAGCGTCGCGGACACCGCGTCGAACCCGCTGGGCGGGGTGCGGGCCAGCTGCTCCAGCAACTCCCGCGCGGGCGGGCTGAGCGTGCGGTAGGCCGACGTCAGGGAGTCGCGCAGGGAAAGGTCCCCGACGCACAGCCAGTCCACGGTGGTGCCGTTCAGGCGCCATTCCTCGACGACTCCCCGCAGGGTCAGCCGCGGTCGCGAGGCGATCTTGCGCAGCGCCAGGTCGAGCGCGAGCGGCAGGTCGCCGCACAGCTCGGCGAGGCGGTCGCAGTCGGGACCCGCCGAGACGGCGACGTGCGGCAGCGCCGCGGTGATCATCGCGATCGAGTCGCCGCGCGGCAGCGGGGTCAGCTGCAGCCGGTGGACGTCGCGCAGGCCCAGCAGCCGTTTGCGGCTGACCAGCAGCGTCGTGCTCGTGGTGGTTTCGGCGAGCAGCGGGCGCACCTGCTGCTCGTCCTGGACGTTGTCGAGCACGACGACGATCCGGCGTTCGGCCAGCAGCGTCCGGTACAGCCCGGCCCGGTGGTCGAACGTGCCCGACAGCTGGTCGTCGTCGACGCCGAGCGCGCGCAGGAAGCCGTCGAGGACGTCGGCGGTCGCCGGTGCCGGCGGGACCCCGCCGCCGTGGCGCAGGCCGCCGAGGTCGGCGTAGAGCTGCCCGTCCGTCTGCTCCGCCGCGATCGAATGCGCGTAGTGCAGCGCCAGGTCGCTCTTCCCGACGCCGGCCGGGCCGCTGATCACCAGCGGGGTGTCGCAGGGGGACCGCAGCCACGCCAGCTCGGCCGTGCGGCCGGTGAACCCCCGGGGTCGTTGGGGTAGCTGGGCCGGGTGCGGCGGGCCACCGCGCCGCTGGAACAGCGTCGGTCTTCTCTTGCGCCCCCCGAACGGAGGCTGCGTATAGCCGCTCGTCGCGGCGTGCCAGTGCCGGCGCCACGCCTCGTCGTCACCGCCGCACGCGGCGACGAACGCGAGCGTCACCTGCAGCGACGGCATCCGGTTGCCGCTCGCCGCGCTGGAGAGCACCGACGACGAGAACATCGCCGACCGGGCCATTTCCCGGTAGGTCGGGTTGCCGGCCCGGGCCCGCAGTTCGCGCAATTGCCGAGCGAACTGGGTCGCGATGCCACCGGACGTGTTGACGGGCTTTTCTGGTCTGCCCATGTGAATCCCCTTCCCCTCACTCACTCAGCGTCGCTCTTCGCGGCCGGTGTCTCTTCCGCTGTCTGGCGGTCTTGTTAGCCCGTTCGTGCATTGCTTTGACGCTTTGTAGATCATTGTTGTTGCTCGTTTACGTCTTTTCGGTTAATTGCGACAGCGCTCGACGGCCGCCCGCGCGCAGCGGACGGCCGTCGGGGTCGGGGGCCTCAGGGGGTGGCGGGGCGGCGGCCCGTCATGCCGAGCAGGGCGCACAGCGCCGACACCAGGCCGAGCGCGCCGCACAGCCACCAGACGCCGTTGCCCAGCGCGACCCACGCGGCGACGCCGAACAGCGGGCCGAGCGCCATGCCCAGGCCGAAGGTCGCCTGGTGGGCGCTGATGTAGCGCGCCTTGACGGCGGCGGGGAACGTCGAGGGGTAGGCGAACATCGTCGGCCCGTTGATCATGATCCCGAAGACGAACACGACCGTGCACGCGACGAGCGCGACCGCCGAGCCGCCGCTGATCCCGAAGCCGGCGACCCCCAGGCCCATCAGCACGGTCCCGGCCGTGGCGGCGACGTGGCCCGGCCAGCGCGTGACGTAGGAGGTGATCTTCAGCTCACAGAGGATGAGCACGGCCGACGCGGTCACGAGGACGACGCTGTAGAGCCCGGCGGAATGGCCCTCGGCGGTGATCTTCAGCGGCAGCGAAACCGTGTACTGGACGTAGATGATCGACCCGATCAGCACCGAGGCCAGGAAGAACCAGAACCGCCCGTCACGCAGCAGCGTCCCGTACGCGGCCCGGGTCCCGCTCTCGGCGGGCGCCTGCGCATCACGGTCGACCCGCAGGTCGGGCAGCAGCCGGACCGCCAGCACGGCGTAGAGCAGCGCGGTCGCCGCGTCGAACCACAGCAGGAGGTTCCAGTCGAGCAGGATCAGCCCCGCCGCGATCAGCGGGCTGAGCGCCGCGCCGAGGTTGAGGGCGATCCGCATCATCGAGAAGCCCATGACGCGGTCGCCGTCGGGCATCAGTTCGCTGAGCAGGACGGCGGCCGCGGGCCGGTAGCTCTGGGTCGCGAGGCCCGCGAGCAGCATCGCGGCCAGCAGCGGGGCGAGCATCCCGGGTCGGCCGAAGAACGGGACGAGGGCGAGGATCGCGGCCGAACCGGACATCGCCGCGGTGATGGTGGCGCGCGGGCCGATGCGGTGGACCAGCTCGCCGCCGGCGAGTCCGCCGAGGACCGAGCCGATGCTGTAGGCGGCGATGACGATGCCGGCCTGTCCCGCGGAGAAGCCGCGGAAGACCAGGTACAGCAGCATGAACGTCTGGACGAACGCGCCGAGCTGGTTGACCAGCACACCGCCCAGCAGGTAGCGGACGGGTGTGGGCGTCCGGCGCAGGACGGCCAGTACGCCGGCGGGTTTTTCGGTGGTGGTCACGGCCGAGCCTCCAGTGGCATGCGTTGGGGGGTGCCGCACCTCATCGGGTGCGGCTTCCTCATTGCAGCTGCCCGGCCGGTTGACCGGCAGAGTTGTTTCCGCCGGAAAATCAATTCGACCGTGACGTGGACTACTCGGATAATCGGAGCGTGACGCTGTTGTCGCGGAATTCACCATACCCGCGCCCGGCCGGACGCAGCGATTGCTGCATCCGGCCGGTCAACGGGAGAATCAGAGCCCGACGATCAGTTCGTGGTCGATTTCGACGAACTCGGTGATCAGATCGGCGAACTTGCCGGCGATCAGTTCCTTGTAGGCGGCCGACCCGGTGTGCGCGTCGTAGGCGGCCTGGTCGGCGAAGTGCTCGACGAACAGCAGGAAGTCCGGCTTGGCGGGGTCGCGGTAGACGCGGAAGGACACGGTGCCGTCCTCCTGCCCGGGGCCGAGCGGCGCGAACTCGTGCACGAGCGCCTCGGCCTCGGCCTGCTTGCCCGGCTTGAGGGGGATGGGGAACACCTTCGCCAGCATGGGAAAACCTCTCGGTAGTGCGGTGCTTGGTCCGGCGACCACTTTGCCGAGCGCGCGCGGCCGCGTCCGGCCACATCCGGACACGTCTCTTCTCCTGGTGTGCGCACCTGCCACGGTCGTGTCCGGATCTGGCTAGCGCCCGCCGGGGCGGATCGCCTACACCTGGGACATGACGACTTTTTCGGCCGTGGTCACGACCGGCATCTACTGTCGTCCCGGCTGCGGGGCGAAGCCGCTCGCGGAGAACGTGAAGACCTTCGAGCTCGCCGCCGAGGCCGAGGCGGCCGGGTTCCGGGCCTGCTTGCGGTGCCGCCCCTACCGCGTCGCCGGCCCGGTCGGCGCCGACGCGCCGGAGCTCGTCTGCCGCGCGGTGCAGCTGATCATCGCCGGAGCCTTGGACACCGGCACCGAGGCGGCGCTGGGCCAGCGGCTGGCGGTGTCCCCGCGGCACCTGCGCCGGCTCTTCCACGACCACCTCGGCGTGACGCCCGACCAGCTCGCCCGGTCGCGCCGCGCCCACTTCGCGCGCCGCCTGCTCGACGACTCGGACCTGACCGTCGCGGACGTGGCGTTCGCGGCCGGGTTCGGCAGCCTGCGTCAGTTCAACCGGGACATGAAGCTCGTCTTCCGCGCGTCGCCGGTCGAGCTGCGCAACCGGCGCCGGCGGACCGACCGGCTCGCCGCCGACGGTGGCCTGACGGTGCGGCTGCCCTTCGCACCACCCCTGCACTGGGAAGCCCTCAGCGCGTTCCTGGCCGAACGCGCGGTGCCCGGCGTCGAGTCGGTGCGCGACGGCGTCTACCGGCGCACCATCAGCCTCGACGGCGAAGCGGGGGTCATCGAGGTGACGCGCGGCGGCGACGACCACCTGCTGCTGACCGCGCACATGCCGTTCTGGGAAGGCCTCATCCACGTCGTCGACCGCGTCGGGCGGATGTTCGGTGTCGACGCCGACATCGCCCCCGCCGAGGCCGCCCTCGCCGGGGACCCGGTGCTGGGGCCGCTCCTGCGCAAGCGGCCGGGGTTGCGCGTGCCGGGGGCGTGGGGCTCCTTCGAGGTCGCGGTGGAAGCCGTGCTCAGTCAGTACAGCGTCCGCGCGCGGGTGCGGCGGCAGCTGGCCGCGCTGGTCGACGCGGCGGGTCAGCGCGTACCCGGCCTCGAGCACGGCCTGACCCACCTGTTCCCCTCGGCCGAGACCCTGGCCCAGGCGGACCTGGCGGGGGCCCGGCTGCCCGCGGCGACCGCGAAGACACTGCGGACGTTCGCCGCCGCCGTGGCCGCGGACGAGACCCTGCTCGATCCCGGGGCGAGCCTCGCCGACTGCACGTCCGCGCTGACGGCACTGCCCGGCATCGAGCAGAGCACCGCCCAGGAGATCGCGCTGCGGCTCGGGCACGCCGATGCGTTCCCGGCCACCGAGCGCACGCTCGAGACGATGCTGCTCGAGCACGACGTCTCCGCCGACGCCGGCCGGCTGGCCGCCGCCTGGCACCCGTGGCGCGCCTTCGCCGCGACCCACCTGATCGCCGCCGGTGTACCGACGCCGGCCGCCTGAACCACCGAGAAGGAGTACGGATGTCCACCAAGCGGCTCGCCGAACAGCTGCGTGCCCTGCACACCGACCGCACTTTGGTGCTGCCGAACGCCTGGGACGCCGCCAGCGCGGCCCTCATCGCGCGGGCCGGTGCGCCGGCGATCGCGACCACCAGCGGCGGGGTCGCCTGGTCCGCCGGACGGCCCGACGGGCACGGCCTCACGCGTGAGGAGATGGCCGAGCTGGTCGCGCGGATCGTGCGCGTCGTCGACGTCCCGGTGACCGCCGACATCGAGGGCGGCTACGGCCCGTCCGAAGCCGACGTCGCGGCGACCGTCCGCGCGATCGTCGAGGCCGGCGCGGTCGGGATCAACCTGGAGGACTCGACCGCTCCCGGCGGTCCGCTGTTCGACGTCCCGGCCCAGGTCGGGCGGGTCCGCGCGGCCCGTGACGCGGCGACCGCGGCCGGCCTGCCCGAGCTGTGGGTCAACATCCGCACCGACGTCTACCTGTTCGGCATCGGCGAGCCCGAAGGCCGCCTGGACGACGTCCTCTCCCGCGCGGGCGCCTACGCCGCCGCGGGCGCGGACAGCCTGTTCGTGCCGGGCCTGATCGAGCTGGAGACGTTGCGCGTCCTCGTCAAGGAGAGCCCGCTGCCGGTCAACGTGATGGTGTGGCCGGGCGCCCCGACCGTGGCGGAGCTGGAAGCGGTCGGCGTCCGCCGGATCAGCGTCGGCACGGCGATCGCGCAGGGCGCCTACGCGGTCGCGCAGCGCGCGGCGGTCGAACTGCTGGAGCAGGGCACCTACACCGCGCTGGAGGGCGGGCTCGACTTCGGCGCGGTCAACAGCGCCGTGACCGGCTGATTCTTCCCCCGGGACAGGGCCGCGACGGAGCTTCCGTCGCGGCCCTGTCCACTTCGTTTTTGCGCCCCGTTGATTTTCCTTGGTGGACAACCGTTTCCATCAATTAAACCGCTGGCTTCAATCACTTCCACAGCCGAGAAGAAGACCTCGAGGGAAGTGATGTGATGACCGTAGTCGAGCCGTTGGCGGTCCGCCCGCCGGAAACCGCGGCGGAGATCCTCGCCAGGGCCCATGCCCTCGCCCCGGTGCTGAGGGACCGCGCCGAGGAGATCGAGCGGGCCCGGCGGCTGCCCCCGGACGTCGTGGACCTCCTGCGCGGCACCGGAGTGTTCCGGATGGGGTTCTCCCGCACGCACGGCGGTCCCGAGCTGACGTCGATCGAGCAGACCGAGGTGATCGAAGCCTTGGCCTACGGCGACCCCGGGGCCGGGTGGTGCGCGATGATCGGGTCGGACACCGGTCTCTACGCCTCGTTCCTGGACCACGCCGTCGCCGAAGAGATGTTCCCGAGCCTGGACATGGCGACCGCGGGGCTGCTCTTTCCCAACGGCCGGGCGGAAATCGTCCCCGGCGGCTACCGCCTGACCGGCCGCTGGCAGTTCGGCAGCGGTGTCACCCACGCCGACTGGGTCGTCTCCGGAGCGTTCCTGTACCGCGACGGTGAGCCCGAACACGACTCGATCCTGCTGATGGTCCCGAAGTCCGACGTCGAGGTGCTCGACACCTGGCACACCACCGGCCTGGCGGGCAGCGGCAGCTGCGACTACACGATCACCGACGTGTTCGTGCCCGCCGAGCACACGCTCACCTTCGCCGACGTCCGCGGCGGCTCGGGTCCGCTGGCCCAGCCCGAGGTGCACATGCGGAACATGCCGGGCGTCGCGCTCGGTGTCGCCCGCGCCGCGCTCGACTTCGCCACGGACGCCGCCGTCTCCGCGGGCCGCGAAGACGACTACCGCACGCAGACCACCCTCGCCGACTGCGAAGCCGACTTCGCCGCGACGCGCGAAGGCGTCTACGGCGCGTTGCGCCGCCAGCACGAAGTCCTGTCCGCCGGCGGTTCCCTCGACGACCTGACCCCGCGCGAGCGGGCCGCGCTGCCGCTGTCACGGCGGCACGCGTTCCGCACTGCCCGGGCGATCGTCACCCGGCTCTACGACCTGGTGCAGACCACCGCGATCTACCGGCCGTCGCCGCTGGACCGCTGGCTGCGCGACACCACCACGATGTGCCAGCACATCGTGGCGCAGGACCGGATCCTGCAGACCGCCGGCGCCCACCTCCTCGGTGGCCGCCCCGCGTTCCCGCTGGCACTGGGCATCACCTCCAGCCGGCGCTGACTCCACCCCGTCCCACCCCCCGAATAAGAAGGAAGACACCCATGCGCAAGCTCCGGGCCGCCGTCTGCGCGGCCGCCGTGCTCGCCGTGACACTCACGGCGTGCAGCACCCCGAGCGGCACCACCACCGCCGCTCCCTCGCCCGACGGTGCCGCCGCGCCCGCCGCGGCGAGCATCGACCGCGACGCGGTCATCAGCTACAGCGAGACCGAGCCGGCCAACCCGCTCGTGCCCGGCAACACGACCGAGGTCGGCGGCATCAGCGTGCTGGGCACGCTCTTCCGCGGCCTCATCGAGTACGACGCCAAGACGGCCGCCCCGCACAACGCCGTCGCGGACTCGATCACCACCACCGACTCCAAGGTGTGGACCATCAAGCTCAAGGACGGCTGGACGTTCCACGACGGCACGCCGGTCACGTCGAAGAGCTTCGTCGACGCGTGGAACTACACCGCGTATTCCCCGAACCTGATGGCGGGCGCGAGCTACTTCTCGCATGTCGTGGGCTTCTCCCAGGTCAACAACGCGACCGCGGACGGCAAGCAGCCGGCGACCCTGCCGGCGGCCAAGGATCTCTCGGGCCTGAAGGTCGTCGACGACAAGACGTTCACGGTCACCCTCGACGCGCCGTTCTCGGAGTTCGGCGTCCAGCTCGGCTACGCGGCGTTCTTCCCGATGCCGGCGAGCTTCTTCGCCGACCGCAAGGCGTTCGAGGCGCACCCCGTCGGCAACGGCCCGTTCAAGTTCGAGTCGTACACGCCGGGCAAGGACCTCGTCGTCAAGCGGTTCGACGGCTTCGCCGGCACGCAGAAGCCGAACATCGGCGGCATCGACTTCCGCTTCTACACCGACCTGGACCAGGCCTACGCCGACGTCCTGGCGAACAAGCTCGACTTCCTGTCGTTCACGCCGTGGACCTCCACGCAGGGCGGCAAGATCAAGAAGGACCTGCCCGAGGACCGGCGCAAGACCTACACCTACCTCGGCTACCAGGCGATCGCGTTCCCACTGTTCGACAAGCGCTACGACAGCCCGCAGTTCCGCCAGGCGATCTCCATGGCCATCGACCGGAAGGCACTGATCCAGAAGGTGTTCAACGGCGGCCGCACCCCGGCCGACGGCCTGGTCGCCCCGAACGTCCAGGGCCACCTGGACAACCAGTGCGGCGAGCTGTGCACCTACCAGCCGCAGAAGGCCAAGCAGCTGTTCGACGCCTCGGGCTTCCAGGGTGACATCGAGCTGACGTCCAACATCGACTCCGGCAACCAGGAGTGGATGGAGGTCATCTGCAAGCAGATCCAGGACTCCCTCGGCCGCACCTGCAAGTTCACCCCGCAGACGACGCTGGGCGACTTCCGCAAGCAGCTCAACAACCGGACCGTCACGGGCATCTACCGCTCGGCGTGGGTCGCGGACTACCCGTCCATCGAGAACTTCCTCAACCCGCTCTTCCGCACCGGTGCGGCCTCGAACGTCGGCCAGTACTCGAACCCGAAGGTCGACGACCTGCTCAAGCAGGCCGACGCGGCGCCGTCGCAGAAGCAGGGCCAGGCGCTCTACCAGCAGGCCGAGAAGCTCGTCCTGCAGGACATGCCGACCATCCCGATCTGGTGGCAGTCCGGCACCGCGGCCTGGGCGCCCCGCCTGCACAACGTCCAGCCCACCCAGTTCCGCGAGCTCGACCTGTTCAGCGTCACCGTCAGCAAGTAGCTCCCTGCGGCGCGCCGCGACCCGGCGCGCCGCAGGTCGACCCGGAAAGCAGTGATGACATGACCGTCCACGAAGTGGATGTCCTGATGATCGGGGCCGGCCCGGCGAACCTCGCACTGGCCGTGGCCCTCGAGGAGTGCGGGCGGGCCGGCGTGGCCCGCAGCGCCATGGTCCTCGAACAGCACGAAGACGTGAAGTGGCAGCGCAACCTGATGCTGCCCTGGGCGCGCAGCCAGGTGTCCTATGTGAAGGACCTGGTGACCCTGCGCAACCCGCGCAGCCGCTTCTCGTTCCTCAACTTCATGCACGAGCGCGGCGAGCTCGACGAGTTCGTCAACCTCGGCACGTTCAACCCGTTCCGCTGGCAGATCTCGGCCTACCTGCAGTGGGTGGCCGACTCGCTGGAGCAGGTCCGGGTGCGCTACAACGCCCGCGCGGAGCGGGTCCTGCCGATCCACTCGGAGTCGGGCCAGGTGCTCGGCTTCACCGTCCCGCTGTCCGACGGCGACACGATCCTCTGCCGCGACCTGGTCGTCGGCGGCGGCCGGGACGCCCACGTGCCGGAGGTGTTCCGCGGGCTGCCGGCCGAGCGGGTCGTGCACAGCACCGAGTTCAGCACCCGGGTCGCCGAGACCACGGGGCTCGCCCGCCCGGGCAAGGCGCTGCGGCCGGTCGTGGTCGGCGGTGCGCAGAGCGCGGCCGAGATGTTCATGGCCCTGCACCAGGAGGCGCCGGGCTCGTCGCCGACGCTGCTGCTGCGCGCGATCGCGCTCAAGGACTACCAGACCAGCAAGTTCATCAACGAGCTGTTCTTCCCGTCCTTTGTGGACGAGTTCTTCACGATGTCCGAAGAGGCACGGGAAAAGGTGCTCGCGGAGATGCACCTGACCAACTACGGCGGCCTGGCCGGGCCGTTCCTCGAAGAGCTCTACACGATGCTCTACAAGCAGAAGATGCTCGGTCAGCCCGTTTCGACGATCCGCGGTTCGGCCGACGTCGTCGCTTCCCGGACGGAGACGCTGCCCGGCGGCGGCGAGGAGATCGTGCTCGACGTCCGCGACCTCAAGCACGACACGGTCGAGCAGGTCCGCTGCGACGCGGTGTTCCTCGGCACCGGCTTCGACCCGCGGATGCCGTCGATGGTCCGCGGCCTGGCCGACGCGATCGGCCTGGACGGGATCTCCGTGAACCGGCGCTACCGCGCGGACCTCGGCCCCGACGCCTTCGGTGCGCTGTACCTGCAGGGCGTCAACGAGGCGACGCACGGCATCTCGGACTCGCTGATCAGCGTGCTGGCCCAGCGTTCGGCCGAGATCGCCGGGGACATCGTCGAGCGCCGCGTCACCGGCGCGGGCCCCGACGACGACCTCCGCCGCACCGACGAGTCCGTGGTGGTGGCGGTATGATCGACATCCACCGGCTCGACCGCGATCACCTGGAGCGCGCGTACGGGCTCGACTCCCAGCGGCTGCTGCCCTGGCCGGAGCTCAACGCGCCGTTCGAAGGCGCGTGGTGCGTCCTGCGCCCGGGCACCACCTCCACCGCCCATTCCCATCACGAGTACGAGATCTTCATCGCCCTGGCCGGCACCGCCACGCTGGTCGTCGACGACGAGCCGCACCCGTTCGCCGCCGGCGACGTCGTCCGGCTGCCGCCGGGTTCGACGCACTGCGTCACCAACCAGGGCGACGCGGACTTCGAGTACTACGGCGTCTGGTGGGACCCCGAGATGGCCGCGCAGTTCACGGCCCGGCACGAAGCAGGCGTGTCATGAGCGCCCGGACGGTCGTCATCTCGCCGGCTCCGACGGCGAACGGCGACCTGCACCTCGGGCACATCGCGGGCCCGTTCCTGGCCGCCGACGTGCACACCCGCTACGCCCGGTCCCAGGGCCGGGAAGTGTTGCTGGGCACCGGTTTCCAGGACACGTCGACGTTCGTGGTGACGACCGCGCACCGCCGCGGCGTCACCCCGGCGGAGCTGGTGGCCACGTCGGCCGCGCAGATTTCCGCCAGCCTCGAAGCCATGGGCATCGGCGTCGACGGCTACACCGGCGACGACGACCGGTTCACCAAGTGGGTCGTCGACTTCGTCGGCCGGCTGTACTCGGCGGGCAAGCTGGAGCTGCGCACGATGAAGTTCCCGTACTCGTCGCGGTCGGGCGAGTTCCTGGTGGACGGGTTCGCGTCGGGCAGCTGCCCGGAGTGTCTCGCCGAAGGCTGCGCGGGACTGTGCGAGAGCTGCGGGCAGCTGGTAGCCGCCGGTGACTTGCTGGACGTCCGGTCCACTTTGGACCCTTCGGACCCCGTGGTGCTGCGCGAAGCCGACGTGCTCGTGCTGCCGGTCGAGCGGTACCGGTCGCAGCTGCGCGAGCACTTCTCGCGTCATGCGGCGGGGATGCGGCCGCACATGGCGCAGGCGATGGCTGCCATGTTGTCGCGCCCGTTGCCGGACTTCCCGGTGACGTACCCGACTTCGTGGGGCATCGAGGTGCCCTTCCCCGAGGTCGCGGGGCAGCGCGTCAACCCGAACGCCGAGCCGATGGCGTGGAGCATGCACTGTTCCGCCCTCTCGGCGGAGAAGCGGTCGGGCGCGGTTTCGTCGGAGGACGCTCTGTGGCTGGCCGGCGCGGGGTCGGAGATCGTGTACTTCCTCGGGTTCGACAACATCTACCCGTTCGCGATCGCCGGCCCGGCCATGTTGCTCGCGCTGGACGGCCGTTACGACCTGCCGACGCGGTACCTCACGAACGAGTTCTACGAGCTGGACCACCGGAAGTTCTCCACCAGCCGCGGGCACGTGGTGTGGAGCCGGGAGCTGGCCGCCGAGGTGCCGCGCGACCTGATCCGGTTCCACCTGGCCGCGACCAGCCCGGAGCACCAGCGGACCAGCTTCAGCCGGGACGGCCTGTCCCGCGTCACGGGGCTGCGGCTCGTCGAGCCGTGGAACCGGGTGGCGGACAAGGTGAACCGCTGGGTCGGCCTCGGCCCGCTGCCGGTGTCATCGCGGTCGCGGCGCGCGGCTTCGCTGATGGCGTCGCGGTTCGCGGAGTCGTACGAGCTGGCCGGGTTCAGCCTGAACCGGGCGGCGGAGACGATCGCGGAGCAGCTGGGCCGCCTGGACCGCCGCGAGGTGACGGGAGCGAACGCGGGCGACTTCTGTTTCGAGGTCGACCGCCTGCTGCGCGGAGCCGCCCCGATCCTGGTGGACTTGGCGGAGCAGGCACTGGGTGCGGACGCTGGTCCGGAGGCGGAGTCGTTCACACCGGCTGCGCTGCCGCGGCTGCGCCTCGCGGAGGCCGGCCGATGAGCACCGGCATCCGGCAGGAGGAGCTGCCGGCCCGCGCGCAGTCGATGGCCAGCGCCGGCCGGGGTGACCTCGGCCGGGCCCGCGCGAACTCAGCGGTGGGCACGGTTGCGGCGAGCGCCGCTACCTCGCCGGCCGCGCCTGGCGCCGGCCTCGCGCTCGGCGGTGACCGCGTGGTGGTGGCGGGCGCTGCCCCGTCGCCGGCAGCGCCTGGCGCCGGCCTCGCGCTCGGCGGTGACGGTGCGATTGCGGCATGCGCTGCCTCGTCGCCGGCTGCGCGTGGGGCGGGCCTCGCCGTGGCCGGGCTGGGCGGGGCGGCCAACGCTCCCGCCCGGCCGGGCACCTCCCTGGCCGGGACCGTCACCCTCCCCGGCACCGCGCTCCCGAAGACGGCGTCCGGGAGCAGCCGTCCCCGCTCCGGGCGGCGCGACAGCCTGCAGGTCATCGTCGTCGGCGGAGGCATCACCGGGCTGCTCACCGCCATCCAGTGCGTCCTCGCCGGGCACCGGGTGGTCCTGCTCGAACGCGGCCCCGTGCCGCATCCCGGGGCCACCTCCTTCGACCAGCACCGCGCGCTGCGGGCGCTCGTCGTCGGGGATCGGGCCGCCACCCGGCGGGCCGCCGAGCTGCACCACCGGTGGCGTGAGCTCGACACCCTGCTGTGCGACCACCTGCCGGGGGCCGGCCTCTACCGGCGCGTCGGGGTGCTCCAGGCCCTGCCGCCCGGGCTCGTCCCGGCGGCCGTCGCCACCGCGGGGGCCGCCGGGGTGCCCATCCGGATCGTCCACCCGTCCGCCTACCCCCTCATCGGGTTCCCGCGGGGCAGCGGCGCGGTGTACGAGCCGCACGCCGGGACGCTGCTCGCCGACCGCGTGCTGCACGCCGCCGCTCGTTGGCTGCGGCACCACCCGGACGCCGAGCTGCGGCCCGGCCGGGAGGCCGTCGAAGTCGATCCGGACCGGGCGACCGTGCACCTGGCCGACGGCACGGCCGTGACCGGCGACGTCGTCCTCGTCGCCGCCGGGCCCTGGACCGGGGCGCTGCTCGACCGGCCGGTCGCGCTGCACCGGCAGACGATGGTCTACCTGCGTCCGCCCGCCGCGCTCGCCCACGCCTGGGCGGCGACGCCCACCGCGGGCGGGATCGGCGCCGACGGGCGGGCGTGGCTGCTGCCTTCGGTGGCGGGCACGCTGCTCAAGGTGAGCACCGACGCCGTCCGGCGCGAGGTGACCACCCTGTCCGGCCCCGACGACGACGCGGGCTGGGCGGCGCGCGTCCTGTCCGCCGGCATCGTGTCCGATGTGGACGGATACGACGTCGTGCGCGTCAAGCACTGCCACTACGCCACTTCCGACGGCGGCGACACGGGCTTCGTCCGCGTCGGGCCCGCCGCCTGGGCCCGCCCGGCCAGTGGCGCCGACGGTTTCCGCACCGCCCCGCTGGCCGCGGACGCCGTCGTCGCCGAGCTCGCCGGCCAAGCCCTCGCCCTCTTTCCCTGACCCCGAAAGGACTTTTCGATGAACGCGAACCCGGGTGCGCTGCTCGTGATCGGCAGCGGCCTCAAGCTCTACCGCGAATACCTCGTCCGATCCGTGGCCGACCGGGCCCGCGAGGCCGGGCTGCGGCTGGTCCTGATCAACAACCTCAAGCCGACCTGGCAGCACGAGTACTTCGACGACATCACCGTGGTGAACGTCTTCGACCACGTGCTGCTCACCGAGACCGCCCGCGAGCTGGCGAAGCAGTACGCCGTGGCGGGCGTGCTCTGCTGGGACGAGCCGCTGGTCATGCCCGCGGCCGAGCTGGCCGCCGAGTTCGGCGTCCCCGGCCTGAGCATCCCCGGCGTGCACGGCTGCCGCGACAAGCACAGCTGCCGCGTCCGGCTCACGGAAGCCGGCCTGCCGCAGCCCGGCTTCCACCTGGCCGTCGACCTCGACGACGCCCGCGCGGCGGTCGCCCGCATCGGCTTCCCGGTGGTCGTCAAGCCCCGCGCGCTCGGCGCCAGCATGGGCGTCTCCCTCGCCCGTGACGCGGGGGAGTTCGACGCCGCCTACCGCGTCGCCCACGAGGCCAGCCTCGTCGGCGACGAGCCCTACCGCGGCGGCGCCATCATCGAGGGCTTCGCCGACGGACCCGAAATCAGCATCGACGGTGCCGTCCACAAGGGCGAGTACCTGCCGATGTTCCTCGCCCGCAAGAGCACCGGCATGCCGCCATTCTTCGAGGAGACCGGCCACCTCGTCGACTCCGCCGACCCGCTGCTGCGCGACGAAGAGCTGCTGCACGTCCTGGCCGAAGCCCACCGCGTGCTCGGCATCGAGAACGGCATCACCCACACCGAGGTCCGGCTGACCACCCGCGGCCCGGTGATCATCGAGGTCAACGGCAGGCTCGGCGGCGACCTGATCCCGCTGCTCGGCAAGACGGCCACCGGCATCGACCCGGGCAGCGTGCTGTTCGACGTCGCCACCGGCCAGCGCCCGGACGTCACCCCGACGCGCTCCGGCGTGGCCGGCATCCGGTTCGGCTACCCGGACCACGACTGCGTCGTGCACTCGGTCGAGGTGCCGTGGGACGCCGACGGGCTGGTCATGGCCTCGCCCATGGTCGAGCCGGGCACCACGCTGCGGCTGCCGCCGGGCGGCTACATCGCGCGCCACTCGTTCGTCGCCTGCGAGGCCGACGACGCCGCGACGTGCCGGCAGCGGCTGGAGCACGCGGCCTCGCTGGTCGAGGTGGACGCCGTCGAGATCGAGCCGCCGCCCACCGGCACCACCCTGGCGATGCCGGCCGGACTCCTGGACGTGGACGAATGAGCATCCACTACGACGGCCGCCGGTTCCGCGCACTGGGCGGCGGCGACGGCACGTACGCGGAGTACCGCCAGGACGGCGACCTGGTGTGGGCCGAGTTCGATGGCGGGCACGTCCTGCGCGGCACGGTGACCGGCACCTGCGACGCCGGCGGCGTCCTGCGGCTGGCCTACACGATGGTCCTGGCGAGCGGCGAGGTGATCGCCGGGCACAGCACCAACACCCCGCAGTGGCACGGCGGCACCCTGGTGCTGCGCGAGGTCTGGGAGCGCTACGGCGAGCACGCCGCCACCGGCGTCTCCTTCCTCGAAGAGGTCATGGCGGAAAGCAGGGCGTCATGACCTCCTGGGACGGCCTGCGCGGCCTGGGCGAGCTCCGGTTCCCCGGCGACCCCGGTTTCGACACCGTGGCGCCGGTGAACCGGCGGTTCGCCGCCACCCGCCCCGCGGCCGTGCTCTCGGTCTCCCGCACGGAAGACGTCGCCCGGGCCGTCCAGTGGGCCCGTGCGGAGTCGGTGCCCGTGACGGTCCGCGGCGGCGGCCACAGCTACGCGGGCCACTCGGCGGGCCCCGGCCTGGTGCTCGACCTCGGGCGCCTGTCCGGGATCCGCGTCGACCGCGGCACCGGACTGGTCACCGTCGGCGGCGGGACGCCGATGAAGGCGCTCTACGCCGGGTTGCGGCCGTGGGACCTGACGTTCCCGCTCGGCAACTCCGACACCGTCGGCATCGGCGGCCTGACCCTCGGCGGCGGCGTCACGACGATCTCCCGCGCGCACGGCCTGACGTGCGACGCGCTGGTCTCGACCGACGTCGTGCTCGCTTCCGGCGAGGTCGTCACGGCGTCGGCGGCGGAGAACCCGGACCTGTTCTGGGCCTGCCGCGGCGGCGGGGGCGGCAACTTCGGCGTCAACACGAGCTTCACGTTCCAGGCGCGGCCGGCCCCGGCCGGCTCGACCTGCGTCGTGCTCTGGGCGTGGCCGCACGCGGTCGAGGTCCTCGCGGTGATGCAGGAGATCATGCTCGCCGCGCCGGCGGAGTTCTCCGCGCGGATCGGCATCGCGCGCTCGGCGGGCGACGACGGCGTCGTCTCCGTGGTGGGCCACCACCTCGGCCCGGCGTCGGAGCTGTGGGAGCTGCTGGCGCCGGCCTTCGCCGTCGCGGCTCCCGACCGCGTGGACATCGAAGACCGGGACTTCTGGGACGCGGCGTCCTTCCTGCACCACTCCAGCGAGGGCGGGGCGTTCGCGGTCCGCACGCGGTGCACGCCGCACGCGATCGAGGACGCCGGGCTGGAGGCGCTCGTCCGGGCCGTCGAAAAGTGGCCCGGCAGCGGCAACCCCGACGGTGCCGGGGCGGCGTTGTTCGCGTGGGGCGGGGCGATCGGCCGCGTCCCGGTGGCGGACACCGCGTTCCCGCACCGGGACACGAAGTTCCTGCTGAGCCTGGACACGTCGTGGACCGAGCGGGACGCGCCCGGCGTCGTCGCGGCGAACCTGGACTGGCTGCACGCGCTGCACGCCGAGACGGGCGAGTTCGCGCCGGACGCGTCCTACGTCAACTTCACCGATCCGGACCTCGAGGACTGGCGCGGCGCCTACTACGGCCCGAACGCCGCCCGGCTCGCCGAGGTCAAGCGCCGGTACGACCCGGACCGGTTCTTCTCGCACCCACAGGGGTTGTGATGGCTCCCGATCTTCGCGGTGCGATGCGCACCTTCGCGACCGGCGTGTGCGTCGCCACGACGTACCGCGACACCCCGGGCGGCCGGCGCCACGACGCCGTCACCGTCAATTCACTGGGGTCGATCTCCCTCGACCCACCGCTGGTTTCGCTGTCCTTCCGCAAGGAGTCGTCGTTCCTGCCGGACCTGCTGGACACCGGCCGCTGGGTGGTGTCGATCCTGCCGGCGGACGGGCGGGACGTCGCCCGCCGGCTGGCGGGGCCGCGTGCGTCGCGCGTCTCCGAGATTGCGCACTTGGCGGCGAAGCCGGGGGAGCGGACGGGAGCGCTCGTGCTCGACGGAGCGAGCTGGCTGGAGTGCGCCCTGGCCGACAAGTTCGACCTGGGCGACCACACGCTGGTCGTCGGCGAGGTGCTGGCCACGGGCCGCGACCGGCAGGCACCGGCTCTGGTGTTCGTGCACGGCGGCTACCACGCGGTCACCGACCCGAGGCACGTTTCCGGGCCGGGGCAGTGGGGCGAGGCGCTCTAGCGGTCATGTCCGAATCTGGCTAGCCCGGCTTCCCGGGGCGGGGCATGCTCGTGCGGTGAGTGAAGACGCGATGCGCTGGAGCGGCCAGCGCACGGACCGGGTCGACGAGGGAACGCTGCCGGGCCTGGCCCGGCTGACGGGGTTCGTGCGCAGCGTCCGGACCCCGGAGTTCCGCGACGTGACGTTCCACGAGGTGCTGGCGAAGAGCGCGTTGAACCACGTGCCGGCGGACGCGAGGATGTTGCCGGGGGAGTACACGATCAACCCGTACCGCGGGTGCACGCACGCGTGCCAGTACTGCTTCGCCCGCAACACGCACACTCGCCTCGGCTTGAACATCGCCGGCGACTTCGACAACGAGATCATCGTCAAGACGAACATCGTGGAGGTGCTGAGAAACGAGCTGGCCCGCAAGCGAAAGCTCCCACCCCGCGTGGCATTCGGCACGAACACGGACGTGTACCAGCGCGCGGAGGGCCGTTACGAGCTGATGCCGGGCATCATCGACGCGCTGTCCGGGCACCGGGTCCCCTTTTCGATCCTGACGAAGGGGCCGTTGATCCGCCGGGACTTGCCCCTGTTGGTTCGCGCGTCCAAGCGGGCAACGGTGCACTTGGGCGTGTCGCTGTCGATGTTGGACGAGGAGCTCCAGCAGTCGGTGGAGTTCGGCACGGCGACGACAACGGCCCGCCTGGCAACGGTCCGCGCGATCCGCGACGCGGGTCTGGAGTGCACGGTGTTCCTGTCGCCGATCCTGCCGTATCTGTCGGATTCACCGGTCCAGCTGGAGGACTTGGTCGCGGCGGTGGCCTCGGCGGGTGCGACGGATGTGCTGTACCACCCGCTGTATTTGTCTTCCGGCGTCAAGGACGTGTTCTTCGGGTGGCTGCGGCAGGCGTATCCGGCGTTGGTGACGGAGTACACGCGGTTGTATTCGTCGGGTTCGGAGACGGCGTACCGGCACGAGATCGGGGCGCGGATCCGGCCGTTGATCGCGAAGTACGGGTTCCCGGAGCCGGACAAGGTGATCGAGGACAAGTTCGCGTTGAACGGACGGCGGGGACAGCAGCCGCCGGAAGAACCGGCCCAGGCGACGCTGTTCTGAACCTCTGTTACGCCGCGAACGGCAACGGTTGGTGGAGGTTGTTACGCCTGGGTTTTCGGCGTTTGTCCAGGAACACCGGGGGCAGGAACTCGGGCAGGCCGTCGGGGGCGATCCGGACTTGCCAGCCGGAGCGGTGCAACAGCCGGTGGTGGTGGGCGCACATGAGGACCAGGTTGCCGAGCTCGGTCGGGCCGCCGTCGGCCCAGTGGCGGATGTGGTGACCCTGGCAGTGCCGCGGCGGGCGGTGACAGCCGGGGAAGGCGCAGCCGCGGTCGCGGAGGTACAACGCTCGGCGGAGTCCGGCCGTGACCAAGCGGTATTGGCGGCCGAGGTCGAGAGGTTCGCTCTTCGAACCGAGGACTGCGGGGATGAGCATGCAGTCGCAGGCGTGGATTCGGGCTTCGGCTGCCGAGATCGTGCCCAGGTCACCGAGGGTGGCGCGGCCGACGCCGGACTTCAGGTCCTCCAACGAGACCGCGACCATCACATGGGCTCGTTCGCCGGCCTGCATCGGCAAGTCGGGGGAGTTGAGAGCCAGGTTGATCGCGTCGGAGAAGGCTTCGCCGTAGCGTTCCTGTGGGGAGCGGAGGTCTGGGCCTTCGTCGGTGGTGCGACGTCCCGCGAGAGAGTCCAGGAGCGCACTGGCTCGGGTGCCGGTTTCGTCGTCGAAACGGCCGTTCAGCTCCCAGACCCCGGTTCTTTTGCGGCGCAACGACAGTTCGCGGCTGGGGGTGGCCGGTTCGGTCTCGTCGGGGAGATGACCGTCGGGGTCGAGGTGAGCCAGGATCCGGGTGCCCAGGGCGGCGACCTGCTTGTAACCCGCCTCGGCGGCGAAGGCGAGCAGGTGCTGTTCGGCGTCGTCGCGGTGTTCGGGCGGGACTTGGGTCATCACGCCGACGATCGTGTCGATCATCGGGGTGCTCAGTCGACCGTCCAGAGCGGCGGAGCCGGTGGCGGGGGCGACGGCGGGGATGGGGGTGCCGTCGAGGCTATGGCCACCAGTGAGGGCGCGACCTCGTTTGACCACCGTCTCGGCGGCAGATTTGGGGACGTCGGCGAGGTGTTCGAAAAGTCTTGCGGCAGAACGGTATCCGAAGAGTTCCATGACACCGCGCGACTCGATCTCGACGAGCAGCGACCCGATCTCCGCCTCGGCAGACCGCACAACAGTGAGCAGGGTGGAGACACGGTCGGCCAGGGCCACCGCATCCGCTTTCCACACCACTTCGCTGTCCACACAACAAGATTACCGGCAGACGAACGCATGTTCATCACTCGATCAGGTGGAACCCCGAAACACGGTAGGGGCACCGAAGCGTGGGGAATCGGCGCTCTGGCACCGAGCAGGAAGCAACAACAAGAAGCGCCGATTTCCCACGCCCCGGCGAAGCCGTATCGGTAAAAATCAACCCCCAGGAGCCCAAAGCCCCTCAGCATCCCCAGCGTCCAACCGCCCCCGATAAACCCCGATCTTCCGATCGATCAGCTGAAGGTTCTCCGTCAACTCGGCCAACCGAGCCACCACGTCATCCCGATGCGACTCCAGAAGTTCAAGCCGTTCCTGCTCATTACCCCGCCCGGCACTGACGAGCTCCGCATACCGCCGAACAACCTTGATCGGCATCCCGGTGGCCCGCAACCGAGTACAGACGGCGATCCACTCAAGGTCCACCTTCCGATACCGCCGCCGCCCACCGGAAGTGCGGTCCACCCGCGTGACCACCAGCCCGGCCCGTTCGTAGTACCGCAGCGTGTGCGCGCTGACCCCGGAGCGGCGCGCCGCCTCGGCGATGGTCAGTCCGGCCTCGGGGATCGGTTTGACTTCGAGCACACTCTAAATCCTACCGTCGTCCTCATGAAAGTTCCGCATCCTCAGCTCGTGCTGGCGATCTGCTGCACCAGCATCGTCGTCGCGGTCATGGACATCTCCATCGTCACCGTCGCCTTGCCGTCGATCCGCAACGACCTTGGCGCGTCCACAACAGGTCTACAATGGACGGTCGACGCCTACACGCTGGTGCTCGCCGGTTTCCTCGTGCTCGCCGGGTCGACCGCCGACCGGTTCGGGCGCAAACGCGTCTTCCTCGCCGGGCTCGCCGTCTTCGGGCTGGGGTCGCTGTTGTGCAGCGTGGCGTCCGGCATCGGCTGGCTGATCGCCGCCCGCGCCGTCCAGGCCGTCGGTGGTTCGATGCTCAACCCGGTCGCCCTGGCCATCGTCGTCACGACCTTCCCCGCCCCAGCGGAACGCGCCCGCGCCATCGGTGTCTTCGGCTCGATGTCCGGCCTGGCGCTCGCGCTCGGGCCGATCGTCGGCGGCGCGCTCGTCGACGGCCTGGGGTGGCGGGCCGTGTTCTGGGTCAACGTGCCGATCGTCGTCGCCGCCATCGTGGCCACCGCCGCCTTCGTGCCCGAGTCCCGCGCGGCCCGCGCGCGCCGGTTCGACCCGGTCGGGCAGGTGCTCGTCGTCCTCGCGCTGGGTTGCGTGGTGGAGGCGATCGTCGAGGCGCGCCGGCTCGGCTGGACGTCGCCGGTGATCCTCGGCCTGTTCGCCGTCGCCGCGCTCGCCGTGGCCGCCCTCCTCCGCCACGAACCGCGCCGCGCCGACCCACTGCTCGAACTGCGTCTCTTCCGCAGTGTCTCGTTCAGCGGCGCGATCGCCATGGCGTTGTTCGCGCTCTGCGGGTTCGGCGCCTTCCTGTTCGTCACCACGCAGTACCTGCAGGACGTCCGCGGCCTGCCCGCCCTCGACGCCGGGCTGTGCCTGCTCCCGGTCGGCGTGCTGGTCCTGGTCCTCTCCCCGCGGACGGGACGGCTGGTCGGCACGCGCGGGCCGCGGCTGCCGCTGGTCGTCGCCGGGGTCGCGCTCGCACTGGGCGGCGCCGCGGCGGCGTGGCTCGGCCCGGCGACGCCGTTGCCGCTCGTCCTCGCGGTCTACCTGCTGTTCGGCGTTTTCCTCGGCACGGTCAACCCGCCGATCACCAACACGGCCGTCTCCGGGATGCCCACGTCGATGGCCGGGGTGGCCGGGTCGCTGGCCTCGGCCGGCCGGCAGACCGGCACCACCCTGGGCGTCGCACTCGCCGGGACGTTCGCGGGCGCCGGCGTGTGGTGGCTGGTGGCCGCGCTCGGGGCCGGCGTCCTCGCCTTGGCGCTGGTCAGCACGGGACGTCGCGCCGGCGCGACGGCCACCCGGGCCGCGGCGCTGTTCGACGCGGTGGAAGGGGTGCCGACAACGCGGTGACCAGGCCATATGCTGCTCTCGAAAATTTCTTGGAGAGAAATGTCGAACGCCGCGTGCGGCCGATCGACGCGGGGGTGAAGGCCGGGCCCCGGCCGACGAGAGCAGGGAGAAAGATCATGCGTTTCCTCATGATGCACCGGATCGACGAGAACGACCCGCAGGCGTGGAACCCCACCCCGGAGTTCATGCAGAAGATGGGCGGGTTCATCCAGGAGTCGGCCGAGAAGGGCATCCTGATCACGGCCGAGGGGGTCCACAAGTCGGACAAGGGGGCGCTGGTGCGCAAGTCGCGCGGTGCGGCCATCCGCGTGACCGACGGGCCCTTCGCCGAGGCCAAGGAGGTCATCGGCGGGTTCGCCCTGATCAACGCCGCCGACCGGGCGGAAGCCGTCGCGTTCGCCGAGAAGTACGTCGAGCTGTTCGACCACGAGATCGAGGTCGAGGTGCGCCAGGTCGTCGAGTTCGACGACCTTCCGGCGCAGGACTGACGGCCGCCGGTGGCGCTAGGCTGGGCGGGAACTCTGGGGGTGGAGCGATGTTCCTGGTCACCGGCGCCACCGGCAATGTCGGCGCGGAAGTGGTCGCGGCACTGGCGGAGGCGGGCGAACCGGTCCGGGCGCTGGTGCGCCGGCCGGACGCCGCGCTCCCGGACGGCGCCGAAGCCGTCACAGGCGATCTCAACGATCCCGCGAGTCTCGGCGACGCGCTCGAGGGCGTCGACGGGATCTTCCTGCTGCCCGGCTACCGCGACATGCCCGGCATGCTGGCGAAGGCGCGCGACGCGGGCGTCCGCCGGATCGTGCTGCTGTCCGGCGGTTCGGCCGCGCTGGAAAACCTCGACAACGCGGTCTCGGCGTACATGACCCTGGCCGAACGCGCGGTCCGGGACTCGGGCCTGGACTGGACGTTCCTGCGGCCACGCGCGTTCATGGCGAACGCGCTGCGCTGGCTGCCGCAGCTGCGCGAGGGCGACACGGTCCGCGCGCAGTTCCCGCACGTCGCGGCGGCGTCCGTCGACCCGGCGGACATAGCCGCGGTGGCGGGGCGGGCGCTCGTGGGCGGCCACGAAGGGCGTGCGTACGACCTGACCGGCCCGGTGGCGCTGCGGCCCGCCGACCAGGTCGCGGTGCTGGCCGAGGTGCTCGGCCGGAAGCTGGAGTTCGTCGGCTTGTCGGACGACGAGACCCGCGCCGAGCTGGAAGCGAGCATGCCGCGCGAGTACGTCGAAGCGTTCTGGGACTTCTACGTCGGCGGAACGCTGGACGAAGCGACGGTGTACCCGACGGTGACCGAGGTGACGGGCCGCCCCGCCCGCACGTTCACCGACTGGGCCGAGGCGCACGCGGACGCCTTTTTTTAACAGCTCCGTCCTGACAGCTCCCGGACATTTGCGGCGGACCGTTGTGCTCCGCCCGGCGTCACGCCAAGGTGGACCGGCCGGGAGGGGGAGCGTGAACGACAAAGAGCGGGCGCGGGTCGATCTTTCCGCGGTCCTGGGCGTGGTGCTCGCCGTTCCGGTGGTCGCCAGCAGCCTGTTCGTGCTGGGCCTGCTGGGGACGCTGGTCTGGCCGCCGTACTTCTGGGTGTTGCCGGCCGGCTGGGCGCTGGCCGGCGCGATCACGTTCGTCCCTCTCTACGAGCACGTCGTGCTTTCCGTGCTGCTCAAGATGCGCGAGCCCACCCAAGGTGAGCTGACCTGGCTCACGCCGTGCTGGGCGGCCGTCTGCGCTGCGGCCGGGGTCGACGGCGGCCGGTACCGGCTGTGGGTCGAGCCGTCGCGCGAGCTGAACGCCTTCGCCGCCGGGGGCCGGACCGTCGCGGTGACCCGGGCCGCCCTCGACCTCGACCGCCCGGGCCTCGAAGCGATCCTCGCCCACGAGCTGGGGCACCACCTGTCCGGCCACACCCGGGCGACCCTGCTGGTCCACTGGCTCGAGCTGCCCGCCCGAGCGCTGTCCCGTCTGGTCCGGCTGCTCGCCTGGGTCGTGCCGCACGTCGGCCGCGTGTTCCGCTCCTTCGGCCGGTCGGTCGAGGTGCTGGTCACCGTGCTGCTCAGCCTGGGCATCCTCACCGCGCTCGCGTTCCTCGACCCGTGGCTGCTGCTGACGCCGCTGCTCGGCCCGGTGCTCGCCTGGGCGAAGCGGCTCGGCGAGTACCGGGCCGACCGGATGGCGGCGCGGCTGGGGTACGGCCGCGAGCTGGCGTTGCTGCTCAAGGCGTGGAACCTGCGCGACCGCGGGGACGAGCGCCGCCTGTGGTCGCGGCTGATGGCCGGGCACCCCGCCCACATCGACCGGGTCAAGCGGCTGAAGGAACTCGGCGTCAGGTTGTGAGCGCCGTGAGCACGGTCTTGCCCGCCGCGCGTCCCGCGTGGAGGTGGCCGATCGCGGCGGCGGCGTCGGCGAGGGGGTACGTCCGGTCGAGGACCGGGGTGAGCTTGCCGGCCTCGATCAGGTCCCGCAGGTCGTCGAGGTCCGCGGTGCGCACGCGGGAGACCAGCCCGCGCAGCCGGTGCCGCACGAACGGGTTCAGCAGCGCCGCCCGGAACACCCGCTGGATGCCGCCGAGCCACTTGCCGCCGTTTTCGCCGCCGACGATCACGAGCGTGCCGCGCGGGGTCAGCACCCGGCGCAGGGCGGTCAGCGAGCGCAGGCCCGCGGTGTCCACGATCAGGTCGTACCGCTCCGTCGCGAAGTCCTCGCGCGTGTAGTCGACGACGTGGTCGGCGCCGAGCGTGCGGACCAGCTCCGTCTTGGCGGTGCTGCACACCCCCGTGACGTCCGCGCCGAAGGCCTTGGCCAGCTGGACCGCGAAGGAGCCGATGCCGCCCGCCGCCCCGATGACCAGCACGCGCTGCCCGGGCCGGACGCGGCCCACGTCGCGCAGGGCCTGCAGGGCGGTGCCCCCGGAGATCAGGACGGCCGCCGCCTGCTCGAACGAGAGACGTCCGGGCTTCGCCGCGACGAGATCCGCCTTGGCGACGGCGTACTCGGCGAACGCGCCTTCGCAGACGCCGAACACCTCGTCACCCGGCCGGACCCGCGTGACGCCGTCGCCGAGCTCCTCGACCGTGCCGGCGAAGTCGAGCCCCCGCACCGGCAGCTTCGGTGCGCGCAGCCCGAAACCCAGCAGGCGCAGCAGGTACGGGTGGCCGGTGGTCAGGTGCCACACGCCCGGGTCGACGCCGGCCGCGTGCACGCGCACGAGGACCTCGCCGGCGCCGGGCGACGGTCTGCCGACGTCGCGGAACTCGAGGACGTCCGGGCTGCCGTAGCGGTCTTGGACGATCGCTTTCATGGTGACTCCTCCGGGTACTGGAACACTTCTTCGAGCGGGACGCCGAACACGTGCGCGATCTGGAACGCCATCTCGAGCGACGGCGAATAGCGGCCCTGCTCGATCGCGATGACGGTCTGGCGGGTGACGCCGATCCGGCCGGCGAGGTCGGCCTGGGTCATCTGGCCGTGCGCGAACCGGAGGGCGCGGAGCGAGTTGGTCACGCGGGTCACCACGGCTGGAAACCCCGGCGGTAGGCGAAGATCCGGGCGACCGACCCGAGGATCGCCGAGAGCGTGAAGGCCAGGTAGACGGCGTTGGCGATCCAGAAGTGCGGCGCCTCGGCCATCGCCAGCAGCAGCGCCGCGACGGCGCCGATGACGACGAACGAGTGGCCGACGTACTCGCCGAACCGGCCGATCTCGCGGTCGCGCTGGTCCTTCTCGCCGTCGCGGGAGATCATCGCGGCGAGGATGCTCGCGACGATCGACGCGGCGATGGACGCGCCGACCGTCCACAGCAGCGTCGCGACGTAGGGGACTTCGGCCAGCGGTCGTCCGCCGGCCCGGCCGAGGATCACCACCAGGTACACCGCGTAGCTCGCTATCGCGGCGATCCCGAGGATCCAGGCGCGCTTCTCTTCGTGGGTCACCTCGTCAAGGTAAAACAAACCAGACATCGTGTCAAAGTTTCTTGACATGAGAAAATCTTCGGCGAGGGTGTCCAAGGCGGCGTCGGCCGTTCGTAGTCACCGCGTACGACAACCGAGCCACCGGAGGATCCCGTGAAGTACCTGATGCTGATCAACGCCTCGCTCGACGCGGACGGCGCGCCCACCGGCTGCAGCACGCCCGAGGACTGGATGCTGTTCGACAAGTCCATGAAGGACGCCGGCGTCCACGTCGGCGGGAACTCGCTCGCCGACTTCACCACCGCCGCCGCGGTCCGCGTCGACGAGCACGGCGAGCGGATCGTCACCGACGGGCCGTTCGCCGAGTCCCGGGAGGTGCTCGGCGGCTACTTCGTCGTCGACGTGCCGGACTTCGACGTCGCGCTCGACTGGGCGGCGCGCTGCCCCGGCGCCCGCGACGGCGGGCACATCGTCGTCCGGCCGCTCGCTTCCTACGGGGACTGACGGCGGTGGAGGGGCGGGCGGCGGTCGAAGCCGTGTTCCGGGAAGAGCGCGGGCTGCTGCTCGCCGCGCTCGTGCGCCGGTTCGGCGACCTGGACCTGGCCGAGGAGGTGACGTCCGAGGCGATCGAGGCCGCGCTGGTGCACTGGCCCGCCGACGGCGTGCCGCCGAACCCGGGCGCCTGGCTGATGACGACCGCGCGGCGCAAGGCCGTCGACCGGCTGCGCCGCGACCAGGCCTACGCGGCCCGGCTCGCGGTGCTGCAGGTCGAGGCCGACCGCGCGGCGCCCGCGCGGGAGTCCGACGACGGCGGCCTCCCCGACGAGCGGCTCCAGCTGTTCTTCACCTGCGCCCACCCGGCGTTGCCGGCGGAGGACCGGACGGCGCTGACCCTGCGCTGCCTGGCCGGGCTGACGACGCCGGAGGTGGCGCGCGCGTTCCTGGTGCCCAGCGCGACGATGGGCAAGCGGATCGTGCGGGCGAAGAACCGGATCCGCGCGGCCCGGATCCCGTTCCGGGTGCCGGCCGCGGCCGAGCTGCCCGGGCGGCTGCCGGGCGTGCTCCAGGTCGTCTACTCGATCTTCACCGAGGGGTACGCGGCGAGCTCGGGCCCGGACCTGCAGCGGCTCGACCTGGCGGAGGAGGCGATCCGGCTGGCCCGGATCCTCCGCCGGCTACTGCCGGCCGAGCGCGAGGTCGCGGGCCTGCTGGCGCTGATGCTCCTGATCCACGCGCGACGCGACGCGCGCACGGGCCCGGACGGCGACCTGGTGCTCCTGGACGACCAGGACCGCGGACGCTGGGACCGCGCGATGATCGACGAGGGGACGTCGCTGGCCGAGATCGCTTTGACGGGCGGCCCACCGGGGTTGTACGGCGTCCAGGCGGCGATCGCGGCCCTGCACGACGAGGCACCGGACGTTTCCCGCACCGACTGGCCCCAGATCGTGGGGTTGTACGACGTGCTGCGCGGGCTGGCGCCGTCCCCGGTGGTGGAGCTGAACCGCGCGGTGGCGGTGGCGATGCGAGATGGGCCGGCGGCGGGTTTGGAACTCCTGGACGCGCTGGCGGAGGAGCCCCGGTTGCGCGAGTACAGCCCGTTCCCGGCGGCGCGGGGGGAGTTGCTCAGCCGCTTGGGTCGCCTCACCGACGCGGCGGGTGCCTACCGGGAAGCGTTGGCGCTGGCCGGAACCGAGCCGGAGCGCGAGCACCTGCGCCGCCGGCTGGCCGAGGTGCGCGAGGAGTGCTGACCCCCCGCCGGCCCCGGTGAGTGCTGATCGCCGCGCCCCGGCGGTGCTGACCCCGCGCGCCCTCTGCGGGTGCTGCCCCCTGCGTGCTTCGCGGTGCTGGCCTCGCGTGCCGCACTGTGATTGCTGACCGGGCGTGCTCCGGAGTGCTGGCCCCGCGTGCTCACCGCGCGCCCCGCGGCGCTGACCCGCGTGCCCCCTGTGGGTGCTGCCCCGTGCGCCCGCAGTGCTGACCTCGCGCGCCCAGTGAGTCCGACCCCGCGCCCCCGCTTCGGTCGCCCGAAACTGTCGGTGGCCCCCGGTAAGCTGGATACCGGGGGCCGGAGGCCTACGCCGGCGCGCGCAGCGCCGTGACCGCCGGGGCGAACATCGTCGCCTTGATCGCGCCCAGCGTCCCGGGATCCTTGCCCGCCAACGCATGCACCCGCTCGGACGCCACCTTCACCACGTCGTCTTCGGCAGCGATCTCGTCCACCAGCCCGATGGACAAAGCGTCGGAACCGCCGAACCGCCGTCCCGTCGTCATCGACGCGATCGCCGCCGACGGCGTCAGCTTCCCCTGGATCAGCGCCGCCATCCCCGGGGTGAACGGGATGTTGATGTCGGCCTCCGGAAAGCAGAAATACCCCCGGTCCGCGCGCATCACGCGGAAGTCGTGCGCCATCGCCAGCATCGCGCCCGCGCCGAACGCGTGGCCGGTGACCGCCGCGACCGTCGGCACCGGCAGCGTCAGCACGCGCGCGAGCAGCTCCTGCACCTCGGCGACGTACTGCGTGGCCTGGTCGCTGTGCGCCATGAGCCAGTCCAGGTCGAGGCCGTTCGAGTAGAACTTGCCGCCGCCGGTGGTCACCAGCACGTCGTCCACGCCGTCCAAAGTGGAATGGACGCGCTGCAGCCAGTCCGGTGAGAAGCGGTTTTCGTCGTCGCCCAAGTGCAGAACGGTCAAGGTCGGTCCTTCTCTCGAGGGGGCACGGTCAGCACGGCTCGCACGGCGGCGGCGAGCCGCTCCCGCACCAGTGGATCGGTGATGTCACGCCGGAAGAACGCGGTCGGCAGGTCGACGACGCAGGTGGTGATCACCTCGACGGCCAGCCCGTCGCCGCGGTCCCACACCTGACGCGCGAGCCGCACGAGCAGCGCGACCAGGTGTTTGTCCAGTGCGTGCAACGCCTCCGCCAGCTCGTCCGGCAGTTCCGGCCCGAACAGCCGGTCGCCCCGCACCCGGAGCAGCATCCGGGCCCCGTCGGGACGCAGCAACGCGAACTCCGCCGGGGTGTCCGCGGCCGCGACGACGGCTTCGACCGGTGAGGAAGCGGAGTCCACCCGCGAGGTCTGCAGGTCGAGGAACTCGGTCGCCGCGCGCACCCAAACCTGGGCCAGCACCGCGCTGAGCGACCCGAACGCGTGGTAGATCGTCCCGTTCGGGACGCCCGCGGCCGCGGCCAGGCCACGCACGGTGACCTCCCCCGACGAAGCGACGAGCCGCTCGGCGACGTCGAGCAGCGCGTCGAGGTCGTGGACGCGGGGGCGGGGCATGCCGCGACCATGACAGAACGTGTGCTCCAAAACCAGCGCGGTAAGCTGCCGCCGTGGAGATCTGGGTCAACCCGGCGTGCTCGAAGTGCCGGTCCGCCGTGTCGCTGTTGGACGAAGCCGGCGCGCAGTACACCGTGCGCCGCTACCTCGAGGACCCGCCGACGGCGAAGGAACTGAAAGCCGTCCTCAAGCGGCTCGGCCTGGAGCCGTGGGACATCACGCGCACCGCCGAGCCGATCGCGAAGGAACTCGGCCTCAAGACCTGGGGCCGCACCCCGGCCGACCGCACGCGCTGGATCGACGCCCTGGCCGAGCACCCGAAGCTCATCCAGCGCCCGATCATCACGGCGGACGACGGCACGACCGTCGTCGCCCGCGACCCCGAAACGGTCCGCTCGGTCCTTTAGGGAATGCGTCCGTCCCGGGCCAGCAGCGGGACGTCGAGGGGCACCGTCTCCGGGTACTTGATCCCGGCGCCGGTGTTCAAGACGACGACGTCCTCGTCGCCGGAAAGCCACCCCGACTCGCGCAGGTGCCGCAACGCGGCGAAGCACGCGCCACCCTCCGGGCAGACGAACGTCCCCTCGTGGGTGGTCAGTTCCCGTTGTGCCGCAAGCAGTTCCTCGTCGGTGACGGCGACCGCGGTGCCGTCGGTCGCGTACACCGCGTCGAGCACCAGGAAGTCGCCCAGTGCCTTGGGGACGGTGATGCCGAACGCGACGGTGTGCGCGTCCGGGAACGGCTCGCTCTCGCGAGCGCCCTGAGCGAAGGCCGTGACGATCGGCGCGCACCCGGTCGCCTGCACGGCCACGAGCCGGGGCAGCGGGCCGGAAACCCAGCCGAGCGCGAGCATTTCCAGCAGTGCCTTGTAGATCCCGATGATCCCGACCCCGCCGCCGGTGGGGTAGAGGATGACGTCGGGCAGCCGCCAGCCGAACTGCTCGGCGATCTCGTACCCCATCGTCTTCTTGCCCTCGATGCGGTACGGCTCCTTCAACGTCGAAACGTCCTGCACGCCGGGCCGCCGCGGAACCGCCGCCGCCACGAGCTTCCCCGCGTCGCCGATCAGACCGTCCACCCGGTACAGCTCGGCCCCGGCGGCGACGCACTCGCGCATGGTGATCGCCGGGGCGTCGTCCGGCATCGCGATCAGGCTCGACAGGCCCGCGCGCGCCGCGTACAGCGCCCACGCCGCGCCCGCGTTGCCGTTCGTCGGCATCGCGATCCCGCCCACGCCCAGTTCGGACGCTCGCGAGACGCCGACCGCGGCACCGCGCGCCTTGAACGTGCCGGTCGGGACCAGGCCCTCGTCCTTCATCCACAGTCGCGAAAGCCCCAGCTCACGGCCGTAACGCGGCAGCCGCAGCAACGGCGTCATGCCTTCGCCCAGGCTCACGACGTGCTCGGGCGAGCGCACCGGCAGCACCTCGTGGTAGCGCCACAGCGTCGGCTCGCGCCCGGCGATCTCCTTCGGCGTCACGGCTTCGCGGACGCCGTCGAGGTCGTACCGCGCCAGCAGCGGCGCACCGGACGGCGAGAGCCCCTGGACGGCGTCGGCGTCGAAGCGCTCGCCGGTCCGGGAGCATTCGAGGTGGCTGAGGAACGAGTACGGCACGGCGCCTCCGGTCAGAATCGGCGGGTGAAGGGCAACGGACGCCGCATCCGGACCAGGAGCAGCAGCGGCACCAGCACGTAGGGCAGGTTGAACGCGAGGAACTTCGCCGGGTTGCCGGTGCGGAACTCCGGGTCGCCGAAGAACTCGACGCCGAACACGACGACCCCGGTCAGCGTGACGATCATCGTCGCGTAGATCACCGACGGCAGCTGGATCCAGTTCCGGCCGGTCAGCAGCGCGAAGACGAGCACGACGTAGAACGGCATGTAGACGAACGCGGAGAGCCCGGTGACGATCCGCATCCAGTCCGGCGGGTGCATGAAGAGCGCGTCGGCGTCGTGGGCGTACCAGTAGTTCGAGTTCACGAAGAAGTTGTCCGACGGCTTCGAGAAGTCGACGCCGACCGTCGGCAGCAGGTCGCTGATCAGCGACGTCACCGTGAAGGCCGAGAACAGCACCGCGAAGAACACGTCGATCTTGCGGTCCCGCAGCGGCAGGTTCATGAGATCGATCCTAGGTCCTATTGTGGGCGGATGGACGCGCTGCGGGTCTGTCTGTACGTCTTCGCCGGGGTGACGCTCGGCACCTGGATCATGTCGGTGCTGACCAGGGAGTACTCCTGGGTCGACCGGATCTGGTCGATCGTCCCGGTCGCCTACGTGGGGATCTTCGCGGGCGCGGCCGGGTTCGCCGACGCGCGCCTCGACGTGATGTTCGCCCTGGTCGCCCTGTGGGGGATCCGGCTGACGTTCAACTTCGCCCGGAAGGGTGGTTACGCCCACGGCGGCGAGGACTACCGGTGGGCGGTGCTGCGCGAGCGGATGGCGCCGTGGCAGTTCCAGCTGTTCAACTTCTTCTTCATCTCGCTCTACCAGAACGCGATCCTGCTGCTGATCACGCTGCCCGCGTACACGGCCTTGGAGAACCAGGGCTCGTTCGGCGTGGCGGACGTCGTCGTCGCGGTGATCTTCGCCGGGTTCCTGCTCGGCGAGACCGTCTCGGACCAGCAGCAGTGGGTGTTCCACCGGGAGAAGCACGCGGGCCGCGCGTCGACGCGGTTCCTCCAGGAAGGCCTGTTCCGCTACTCGCGGCACCCGAACTTCTTCTTCGAGCAGGCGCAGTGGTGGGCGGTCGCGGCGTTCGGCGTCGTCGCCGGCGGTCCGCAGTGGACGGTCGCCGGCGCGGTGCTGCTCACGCTGCTGTTCGTCGGGTCGACGAAGTTCACCGAGAGCATCACGAAGTCGCGGTACCCGGAGTACGCGGACTACCAGCGCCGGACGTCGCCGGTGGTGCCCTGGCCGGTCCGGGGATGACGGTCGTCGCGGCCCTCCAGATCGGGACGGGGGTGTCGCTTTCGCGGATCCTGGAGTTCGAGGACGAGATCCGCGGCGCCGCCCTGGTGGTGCTCCCCGAAGCCGTCCTCGGCGGGTACCCGGGCCGGGAGCCGTTCGCCGACTACTTCCGTGCGTCGATCTCCGTGCCGGGACCGGAGACGACCGAGCTGGCCGCCCTCGCGGCGCGCACGGGCGCGAGCCTGGTCGTCGGCGTGATCGAGCGGGACGGTTCCACGCTGTACAGCACGGCGGTGTTCCTCGACCCCTCGCTCGGGCTGGTGGCGAAGCATCGGAAGCTGGTCCCGACGGAACGCGAGCGCCTCTTCTGGGGCCGCGGCGACGGCTCGACGCTCCCGGCGATCCCGACGGCGGCGGGCCTGGCGGGCGCGGCGATCTGCTGGGAGAACCACATGCCGCTGCTGCGCGCGGCGATGTACGCGAAGGGCATCGAGCTCTGGTGCGCCCCGACGGCGGACGACCGCGACGTCTGGCAGGCATCGATGCGGCACATCGCCGACGAGGGCCGGTGTTTCGTGATCTCGGCGTGCCCGTACGAGTCGTCCGGCGAGGACCCGTTCCGCGGCGGGAGCGTGATCGTCGGCCCGCTGGGAGACGTACTGGCCGGGCCTCTACGCGACGGCGAAGGCCTGATCAAGGCCGAGATCGACCTGGAGGAGATCGTCAGAGCGCGCAAGAGCCTCGACGTCTCGGGGCATTACGCGCGCCCGGACGTCTTCGCGCTGACGGTCGACGAGCGTCCCCAGGACGGCGTCACCTTCCTGCGGTGACGCCGTCCTGACAGGACTCACACCGCCAACCGGCCCCCGTCCACCGGGAGCACCGCGCCCTGGACGAAGCTCGATCCCTCGGTCACCAGGAACGCGATCGCCGCGGCGATCTCCTCCGGGGCGGCCACCCGGCCGGCCGGGCCCGCGGCGGCCAGCTCATCGAGACCGTCGCCGAAGACCGCGGTGCCTTCGGTGCGGGTCGGACCGGGGCTGACCGCGTTGACGCGCACGCCGGACGGGCCGAACTCCGCCGCCCACGCCTTGGTCATCAGCTCGACCGCCGCCTTCGACGAGCCGTAGAGCGCCATGCCCGCCATGCCCCGCGTCGCGACCATCGTGGACACGTTGACGATCGCGCCGTGACCGCGCTCGGCCATCGAAGGCGCCAGCTCGGCGGTGAGGAAGTACGGCACCTTCACGTTCGTTTCGTAGACGCGGTCGAAGTCGGCCTCGGCCGTGTCCGAAGTGGACCCGGTGGGGAAGATCCCGGCGTTGTTCACCAGCACGTCGACGTGCCCGCCCACCTCACGGGCCCGCGCGGCCAACGCGCGTGCGGACGCGGCGTCCGTCAGGCCGGCCGCGACGAAGTCCGCCTTCCCGCCCGATTCCCGGATCCGCGAGACGACCTCGGCCCCGCGCTCGGCGTCCCGGCCGGACACGACCACGTGCGCCCCGAGCCCGGCCAGCGCGACCGCCGTCGCCCGCCCGATCCCGCTGGTTCCGCCGGTCACCAGTGCCGTGGTCCCGGACAGTCCTTCAGTCATCACTCACTCCTCGCGAGCGGGGTGTTTCCCCGGTCGCAGAGTCCAAGGAGGAGCACCGCGCAGGACTTCCGGATGAGCGTTCGGCGCTCCTTATGCCCGCGATTCGCCGCGTGAATGGTCTTCCAGCGCGGCGACGAACTCCGCGAGGTCACGGCGGTGCGACGTCGCCGGCCACACGGCCCACGTCCGCCGGACGAGCGGGTTCCCGGCCAGGGGAAGCCACCGGACCGTGTCCGGGATCGGGTACGGCCAGTCCGGCGGGGCGAACGCGTAGGCGCCGCCGGCGCTGACCGCCGGGATCTTGAGCTCGACGATCAGCCGCCGCTCCTCCGGCACGTCCGGGCCGACGTCGAGGCCGTGGCTGCGCAGCGTCGCCGCCAGCTCGTCGTACCAGGCCGGGCTGCCCGCGCGGGCGAAGGCGAACCACTCCAGCCCGGCGAGGCTCTCCAGCCGGACCGGCGAGCCCAGCTTCTCCGCGAGATCCGCCGCCAGCAGGACGCCCACGTTCTCCTCGACGACGAGCGTCGCGTCCAGATCCGGCCCCGCCGGGCGTTCGCGGACCAGCCCGACGTCCAGCTCGTCCGCCCGCAGCGCCGTCACCTGCGCCACCGACGACAGGTGCCGGGCCTGCACCCGAGTGTCCGGATAGGCCTCCGCCAGCCGCGCGAGGGCCGCCGGCAGCAGTTCCGGCGGCAGCTCCAGGGGGACGCCGACGCGCAGCACGCCGGTGGTGGTGTGCCGGGTCACCGCGGCGACCGCCTGGTCGTGGCGGGCGAGCACCGCGCGGGCCTCGCCCAGCAGCGTCGTGCCGGCGTCGGTTGCCTGGACGCCGGTGCTGGTGCGGACCAGCAGTTGGACGCCGAGCCGCCGTTCCAGCGCGGTGATCGTCTGGGACAGCGCCGGCTGGCTCACGTGCAGCTGCCGCGCCGCCTTCGACATCGCGCCGGCCTCGACGACCGCGACGAACGCCCGCAGCTCGCGGATCTCCATCAGCGCGCCCAGCGGATCGGCAGCGACTTCAGGCCGTTCTGGAAGGTCGAGCGCAGCCGCACCGGCTCACCGGCGAGCTCCACGGGGCCCAGGTCGAGCACGGCGTCGAACATCGCCCGCAGTTGCACGCGGGCCAGGTGCGAGCCCAGGCAGAAGTGCGGGCCGTGGCCGAAGGTCAGGTGGTCGTTCGGGGTGCGGCCGACGTCGAACGCGTCCGGTGCGGGGAACACCTCGGGGTCGCGGTTGGCCGCGGAGAACCAGACGACCACCTTGTCCCCGGCCCGGATGTCCACATCGGACAGTGTGACGTCCGCGGTCGCCGTCCGCCGGAAGTTCATCACCGGCGTCCACCAGCGCAGCATCTCTTCGACCGCCGACGGCAGCAGCGACCGGTCGGCCAGCAGCCGCCGGTACTGCCCGGGGTGCGAGAGCAGCGCCAGCATCCCGCCGGGCAGGCCGTTGCGCAGCGTTTCGTTGCCCGCCACGGAAAACAGCCAGAAGAGGTTCTCGAACTCGGCGAGCGAGACGCGGCCGCCGTCGTCGCCGACGTGCCGCATCAGGTTGCTCATGACGTCGTCACCCGGGTGCTCGCGCTTGTACTCGCCGAGCGCGTTGGCGTACGCGTAGAGGTCCGGCATGCCGGCGCGGGTGCGCGGGTCCGGCATCTCCCCGCCGGGACCCGGGGACGGGCGGACGGCGAGCGCGGCCCGCGCGAGGTCGCTGACCTCGGAGAAGGAGACGGTCGAGCTGACCGCGTACTCGGCGTCCTGGTACCCGATGACCCGGTTGCTCCAGTCGTACATCAGCCGCCGGTCCCGCTCCGGCACGCCGAACACGGCGGCGAGGGTGAGCAGCGGCAGGTCGGCGGCGACCTTGGCGAAGTCGCACTCGCCGCGCTCGGCGACGGCCGCGACGAGGTCCCGCGCCGAGCGCTCGATCTGCGAGGTCAGCTTCGCGATGGCCCGCGGCGTGAACGCCTTGGTGAGCAGCCCGCGCAGCCGGCCGTGCTCCGGCGGGTCCATGTTGAGCATCATCCGGCGCACGTAGGCGAGGTCGGACGCCGAAGCCGGGTCGCGGATCTGCGTCCCGCCGAGCTGCGAGGAGAACAGGGCGGGATCACGCAGGACGCGCCGCACGTCGGCGTGGCGCAGCACGGCCCAGAAGTCGTCGACGCGCACCACCGGTGACGCGACCCGTAGCCGCGCCAGCTCCTCGTACGGGACACCGCGCACGTAGGTGTCCGGATCGGTGATCCCCACGCGCCGACCCTAGCCGCGGCCACCGACAGTTTGGCAGGCTGCTCCGATGGACACGCTGAACATGCGCACCGGCGGCCAGGGCGAACCGGCCGTTCTCCTCCTGCACGGCCTGGGCGCGACCGGTGCCGTGTGGGCCCACCTCACCGAGCAGCTCGACCGGCGCGTCCTGGTCCCCGACCTGCCCGGGCACGGCCCGTCCGCGCCGCTGCCGCACTACTCCTTCGAGACGCTGACCGCGGCCGTCGCGCGGGCGCTACCCGGGAAGGGCCCGTACGTCGTCGCCGGGCATTCGCTCGGCGGGGTGCTCGCGCTCGAGCTCGCGTCCGGGAAGTACGACTTCGAGGTCGAGGGCGTGCTGGCCCTCGGAGTGAAGGTCGAGTGGACCCAGGACGACCTGGGCCGCGCGGCGACGTTCGCGGCGCGCCCGCCCCGGCTGTTCGCGACGCAGCCCGAGGCCGACCAGGCCTACCTGAAGGTCTCCGGGCTGCTGGGCATCGCGCCCGCGGACCCGGCCGGGCTTCGCGAGACCGAGGGAGGTTGGCGCCTCGCGATGGACCCGGCCGCGTTCGGCGTCGGCGCACCGGACATGCCGGCGCTGCTCGCCGCGGCGCGGTGCCCGGTCGTGCTGGCGGCGGGCGAGAACGACCCGATGAGCCGTCCTGACCAGCTACGCGCGCTGGACCCGGACGCGGTCACGCTCGCCGGCCTCGGGCACAACGCCCACGTCGAGGACCCAGCCGCCGTCCGCGCACTCTTGGCACGCTTCGGCGTCTGAAGGCTCGGGTGCAGCCGTCGTACCCCACGCGACGGCTGCTCCGAACCCCTCGCCACCACCGGACGCGTGAAAGCCTAGGAAACCGTGGTGGACGTGCGCCTGTACCGGCCACTCGCGCCGATGTCACGGTCGGTACCTGCGAAAACGGTTATCTTCGCCGTTCGGTGGTACAGGTATAGCGGCACGATCGGAATCCTGGAGGGGTACGTTCCGCTGCGGGGCACGCGGGGAGAGGACGCCTGTGGACGAAGGCCTGCCGTTCGCCGGGTGGCTGCGGGAACGCCGCGTGCTCACCGGCCTCACCCAGGCCCAGCTGGCCGAGCGCGCCGGGTTGAGCCTGCGCGCCGTGCGCAACGCCGAGCTCGGCAGCGTCCGCCGGCCCCGGCCGGAGACCGAGCGACGGCTGCGGGAAGCGCTTGCTGAAGCACCGCCGGAGCCGGTGCGGATCGGCGTCCTGGGCCCGCTCACCGTGCTGCGCGGCGACTGCCCGGTCGAGATCGGCGCCGAAAAGCAGCGCCTGCTGCTCGCGATGCTGGCGCTGCAGCCGAACCACACCGTCCGGCGAGAGGACCTCGTCGACGTCATCTGGGACGAGCCGCCGACGTCGTGCCTGGAACTGCTCCACACCTACGTCGCGCGGCTGCGGCGGGCGCTGCGGCCCGCCGACCCCATCGCCACCGACAAGGGTGGCTACCGGCTCACCGCCGGCGAGGACGACCTCGACCTCCTGCGTTTCGAGGCGTTCCTGAAAGAAGGCGCCCACCGTGAGGCCCTGGAGCTCTGGCGCGGACAGGCGCTCGCCGACGTCGGACGGCTCCGGCAGCACCCCGCCCGGCTGGCCCTGGCGATGAAGCGCGCGAAGACGGTCATGGCGTACGCCGAGGTCGCGGACCCCGAGGACGCGGCGGTCCAGCTGCGCGTGCTCACCGCCGAGGAACCGCTGAACGAGTCCGCGCACGCCCGGCTCATGCAGGTGCTCGCCGCGTCCGGACGGCAGGCCGGCGCGCTGGCGGTGTTCGAGGAGATCCGGCAGCGCCTGGACGCCGAGCTGGGCATCGAACCCGGCCCCGAGCTGCGCGCGGCCCAGCGTCAGGTGCTCCGGCAGGACTTCGCCACCCCGGAACCGCCGGCCCGCGTCCCCGCCCAGCTGCCCGCGGACGTCGCCGGCTTCCGCGCCCGCACCGCGCAGCTGGCCGAGCTGGACGCCCTCCTGGCCGGCGGCGGCACCGGCGCCCGCATCGCGGTCCTGTCCGGCACCGGCGGGGTCGGCAAGACCGCCCTCGCCGTCCACTGGGCCCAGCGGTCCCTCGGCGAGTTCCCGGACGGCCAGCTCTACCTCGACCTGCACGGCTACGGCACAGTCCGGCCGGTCGAGCCGGGCGACGCGCTGTCCGGGTTCCTGCGCGCCCTCGGCGTCGCCGGCGCGGACATCCCCGCCGAGCCGGAGGAACGCGCCGCGAAGTTCCGCACCGCGCTCACCGGCCGGCGGATGGTGCTCTTGCTGGACAACGCCGGCTCGGTCGGCCAGGTCCGTCCGCTGCTGCCCGGCTCGGCGTCCTGCCTGGTCCTGGTGACCAGCCGCGACGCGCTGCCCGGGCTGGTCGCGCGGCACGGCGCCCGCCGCGTGCTCGTCGACCTGCTGACCGAGGCCGAAGCCCTCGACCTGCTGCGGACGCTGCTCGGCACGCGCGTCGACGACGAACCGGACGCCACCGAGGCGCTGATCGGGTACTCGGCCCGGCTGCCGCTGGCGCTGCGGCTCGTCGCGGAGCTGGCGCTGAGCCGGCCGGGGGAGCGGCTCGCCGACCTCGCGGCCGAGCTGGCCGACGAACGGCGGCGGCTCGACCTGCTCGACGGCGGCGGCGACCCGCTGACCGCGGTGCGCGCCGTCTTCTCGTGGTCCTATCGGCACCTGGCGCCTGACGCCGCCCGCGTCTTCCGGCTCTGCGGCCTGCACCCGGGCCGCGACCTGACTCCGGCCGCGATCGCCGCGCTCGCCGGCGTCCCCCTGCCGGAGGCGGAGCGGCTGATCGCCACGCTGGTCCGCGCCCACCTCGCGCAGGAGACCGGCGACGACCGCGTCCAGCAGCACGACCTGCTGCGCGTCTACGCCGCCGAGCTCGCCGCGCGCGACGAGGCCGAGAGCCACGACGCGCAGGAGCGGCTGTTCGACTTCTACGTCCGTTCGGCCGCACAAGCGATGGACGCCGTCCTGCCGCAGGAACGGCACCTGCGCCCGGACGTGCCCGACCCCGACGTCAAGGTGATCGACGCGCCGGCGTGGCTGGAAGCCGAGCGTCGCAACCTCCTGGCCGTCGCCGCGCACGCGACGCGGCACGGGTGGCCCGACCACCTGCGGCTGCTGTCCGGGATCCTGTGGCACTACCTGGACGTCGGCGGCTACCACGAGGAATCGCTGGTGCTGCACTCGCACGCGTCGGCGCTGGCCCACGACGCCGGCGACCGGGTGGCCGAGGCCGAGCCGCTCATCCTGATCGGGCTGGGGCACTGGCGCGTCGGCCGGTCGCGCGAAGCGCTGCGGTACCTGGAGGAGGCGCTCGCCCTCGCCCGCGAGACCGGCGACCGGCGCACCGAGATCCACGCGATCAACACCCTCGGCCTGGTCTGCCGGGCACTGGGCCGGTTCGCCGAAGCGATCACGTACTCGACCGAAGCCCTGTCACTGGCCCGCAAGGCCGGTGACCGCACCAGCGAAGGGCTGGTGCTGGTGGTGCTCGGCTGCTCCTGCCGCGGCATCGGCCGCTACACCGAAGCGCTCGGCTACCTCGAAGAAGCGCGGGTCCTCGCCCGCGACACCGCCGACCGCACGAGTGAGGGCTACGCACTGGTGAACTCGGGCGACGCGTTGTCGGCCCTGGGACGGCACGACGAAGCGGTCCGTGCGCTGGAGGAAGGGCTGGAGCACTTCCGCGCCATGGGCGTGTGGGTGAGCGAGGGCTACGCGCTGGGCATCCTCGGCGACGTCGAGCACGCGCGCGGCCGGTACGCGGAAGCCGCGGCGCACCTCGAACGGGCGCTGGAAATCGCGCAGGAGACGGGAAGTCCCACCAACCGCGGCGTCGCGCTGAAGCACCTGGGAGACGTCCGGCTCGCGCAGGGCCGGCACGCCGAAGCGGCCCAGCACCTCGAAGAGGCACTGGGCCTGGCCCGCGAATGCGGCGACCGGGGCGTGGAGTCCCGGGTCCTCAACAGTCTCGGCGCGCTGGCCGCGGCGACCGGCGCGTCCTCGGACGCGCTCGGCCACCACCGTGAAGCCCTTGCGGTGGCGAAGGAAACGGGCTGCCGCCCCGAGCAGGGCCGTGCCTACTTCGGGCTCGGTGAAGTCCATTGTGGACTCGGTGAGCCGGAAACCGCGCGCGAGCACTGGGAACGCGCGCTGGCCTGTTACGCCGGGGAGTGCGTGCCCGGCGCGATCCGCGCCCGGGACCGGCTGGCGGACCTGGAGTAGTGCCGCTCGTCGGCGACGAGGTCGCCTTCGAGGCGCTGCGCGTCCCGGTCGAAGACGTTCGTGCTGCCCGCCAAGCGGTTGCGCGGGTACGGACGACGACGGTAGGCGTGGTCGAGCGCCCAGGCGAGCAGGACAACGGCGGCGAGAACGGCGATGATCATGACGCTCCTCCCGGAGTGCGATGGGCTGTTGCTTTGTAGAACGCGTAATGGAAGGTCCCGTATTCCCTGGTGGTGCGGTAAAGGTCGGCGATTCCGCGGGCCCAGCGGGCTGCATCGATCAGGCCCCGCGCGACGGCGGTTTCGCCGACGCCCTCGACCATCGCGATGAAGGTGTCGCGGGTGAAACCGGTGACGAGGTCCGGCCGTGACGCGTCGGCGTAGACCGTCCGCGGTTCGACGCGGACGTCTTCGAAACCGGCGTCCGCGAGCAGCGGGTAGAGGCGCCGGCCGAGGAGCCCGTCACCGCCGGCGTCGGCCTGCAGCCGGACGAGGCAGTCGATCGCGGCCTGGGCGTGTTCGCTGCGCGGATGGAAGAAAGCCGAACCGTGGTCGCCCTCGATGACGGTGATCGTCCCGCCCGGCCGCAGCAGGGTTTTCAGGTGTGCCAACGCTTTCTCGGGCTCGGGCAGGTGTTCGAGCACGAAGCAGACGAAGAGGTGGTCCCACTCGCCGTCGAGGTCGAACAGGTCGGCCCGGCGGAACTCGACGCCCTGGACCCTCCGTCTCGCTTGGCCGAGGGAGTCTTCGGAGACGTCGACCGCGGTCAGGTGCGCGTCCGGGCTGCGGGCCACGAGGTGGACGGTCTGCGCGCCGACGCCGCAGCCGACCTCCAGCACGCGGCTCCCGGCGGGGTAGGCCGTCCCGGCGTGCAGCAGCGCGGCCAGGGTGTCGGCCTGGTCGCCGAGGCGGCGGGCCTCGGGTTCGGTGTACCCGTGCACGTAGGTGGTGTCCATGGGACCAGCGTGCTGCGACAATGGCTCGATGGACAGAGCCAAAACCTCGCTCTCAGAGGGGTCCATAGGTTCGGACTTCCTCCAGCTCGACGTCCGCGAGGCGCCGCCGGGCGGGCTCGCGGACTGGCTCGCCGGCCAGCTGCGCACCGCCGTCGCCGACGGCAGGCTCCCGATCGGCGGCCGGCTGCCCGCCTCCCGGGTTCTGGCCGCCGAGCTGCGGGTTTCGCGGGGTGTCGTGACCGAGGCCTACCAGCGCCTGATCGACGACGGCCACGCGGCGGGCCGCGGCCGGGCCGGCACGGTGGTGGTGGCCGCGCCGGTGCTCGCGCCCGAACCCGCGCGCGTGCGGCCGCCGTCGAAGGTGATCACGCCGATGCCGGGCGTCGAGGTCTTCGACGCGGTCCGCGCGGCCCCGGCCCGCATCGACCTCACGCCGGGCGTTCCCGACCTGACGGCGTTCCCGCGCGCGGCGTGGCTGCGGGCCGAGCGGGCGGTGCTGGACGAGCTCGAGCCGTCCCACTTCGGCTACGGCGACCCCCGCGGCGCGCCGGCGATGCGGCTGGCGGTGTCGCACTGGCTGGCGCGCGGCCGCGGCATCCGCGTGGACCCCGGGGAAATCATCGTGGTGGCCGGGGTCGCGCAGGCGTTGACGCTGGTGGGGGAGGTGCTGCGGCAGCACGGCGTCGACGAGATCGCCGTGGAGGACCCGAGCTCGCTGGGCGCGCGGCAGCACCTGCACCACTGCGGCCTGGCGACCCCGCCGGTCCCGGTGGACGCCGACGGCCTGCGCGTCGATGAGCTGAGCGCGCCGGCGGTGCTGGTGACGCCCGCTCACCAGTTCCCGATGGGGGTGGTGCTCGGCGGCGAGCGCCGCCGCGACCTGATGCGCTGGGCGGCCGAGGGCGGGATCGTGGTGGAGGACGACTACGACGCGGAGCACCGCTACGACCGCGCGCCGGTGCCCGCGGTCCGGTCGATGCTGCCGGAGGTCTGCTACACGGGAAGCGTTTCGAAGCTGCTGGCGCCGGCGTTGCGGGTGGGCTGGCTGCTGGCGCCGCCGCGGTTCCGCGACGACCTCGTGGCGGCGAAGCGGTTCGCGGACCTGGGCAACCCGGTGCTGGCCCAGCTGGTGCTGGCCCGGCTCATGGAGACGGGCGAGCTGGAGCGGCAGCTGAGGGTGGTCCGGGCCCGGCACCGCCGTCGCCGCGACGCGATGATCCGCGCTGTCGCTTCGGAGCTGCCTTCGGCGGTCGTCCACGGCGCGGCGGCGGGCCTGCACCTGACGATCACGTTCGACACGGACCTGGACGACGTCGCGCTGGCGGCCGCAGCGCTGGCCGAGGGGGTGAAGGTCCAGCCGCTGTCCTGGCACCGCCAGCTCCCGGGGCGTCCGGGGCTGGTCATGGGCTATGCGGCCAGGACGGCGACGGAGATCGCGGACGGCGTGGCGGTGCTGGGCCGTCTGGTAAAGGATCCACAAAGGACTGTCAACCGGGTGTGATCATGCTCTCCCAGGCGTTTCCGGAACTTGGTTGCCATACGCAAGCAAGTTGCTTAGCCTAGCTAAGGGACTTTGTGAGCAGAAGGGTTGCACAGTGGCGGAACGCCGGACGTATTCGATCGCGGAACTGGGGCCGCGGTACAAGTGGATCGCGCTGTCCAACACGACGCTGGGCATGCTGATCGCCACGATCAACTCCTCGATCGTGCTGATCGCGCTGCCCGACATCTTCAAGGGCATCGGCATCAACCCCCTCGAGCCCGCCAACACCAGCTACCTGCTGTGGATGATCATGGGCTTCCTCGTGGTCACCGCGGTGCTGGTGGTGAGCTTCGGCCGGCTCGGCGACATGTACGGCCGCGCGAGGATGTACAACCTCGGCTTCGCCGTCTTCACCGTTTCTTCCATCATGCTGGCCGTCACCTGGTTCGGCGGTGACGCGGCCGCGTTGTGGCTGATCGGCTGGCGAATCGTGCAGGGCGTCGGCGGCGCCTTCCTGATGGCGAACTCCTCGGCGATCCTCACCGACGCCTTCCCGGCCAACCAGCGCGGCCTCGCGCTCGGCATGAACGGCGTCGCGGCCATCGCGGGCTCGTTCCTCGGCCTGGTCGTCGGTGGCGTGCTCGCGCCGGTCGACTGGAACCTGATCTTCCTGGTGTCGGTGCCGTTCGGCGTGATCGGCACGATCTGGGCGTACCTCAAGCTGCACGACACCGGCATCCGCAAGCACGCGCGGATGGACTGGTGGGGCAACATCACCTTCGCCGTCGGCCTGATCGCGGTGCTGGTCGGCATCACCTACGGCATCCAGCCCTACGGCACGTCGCAGACCGGCTGGACCAGCCCGATGGTGCTCTCCTGCCTGATCGGCGGCGTCGCGGTGCTCGTCGCGTTCGTGATCATCGAGACGAAGGTGCCGAACCCGCTGTTCCGGCTGTCGCTGTTCAAGATCCGGTCGTTCACCTGGGGCAACGTCGCGAACCTGACGGCGTCGCTCGGCCGCGGCGGGCTGCAGTTCATCCTGATCATCTGGCTGCAGGGCATCTGGCTGCCCCAGCACGGCTACACGTTCGAGCAGACGCCGTTGTGGGCGGGCATCTACATGCTCCCGATGACGGTCGGCTTCCTGCTGGCCGCCCCGACGTCGGGCATCCTCGCCGACCGCATCGGCAGCCGCCTGCTGGCGTCCACCGGGCTGCTGATCACGGCGATCACGTTCCTGCTGCTGATCATCCTGCCGGTGAACTTCGACTACTGGGCGTTCGCGGCCATTCTGCTGATCAACGGCATCGGCATGGGCATGTTCTCCTCGCCCAACCGCGCCGAGGTGATGAACAGCCTCCCGGCCGACGCCCGCGGCTCCGGCGCGGGCATGATGACGACGTTCCAGAACGCGGCGATGGTCCTGTCGATCGGCTTCTTCTTCAGCTTGATCATCTCGGGCCTGTCGAGCACCCTCCCGTCGACGATGCACGACGGTCTGATCGCCCACGGCGTCCCCGACGCGGCGGCCACCCAGGTGGCGAACCTCCCGGCGGTGGCGGTGCTGTTCGCGGCGTTCCTGGGCTACAACCCGATCCAGCAGTTGCTGGGCGGCCAGCTGTCCTCGCTGCCGCCGGACCAGGCATCGTTCCTGACGGGCCGCAGCTTCTTCCCGAACCTGATTTCGGGCCCGTTCCAGTCGGGCTTGGCGGTGGCGTTCGGCTTCGCGATCGCGGTGTGCTTGATCGGAGCGGTGGCATCGCTGCTGACGAAGGACGCGCGCCCGAAGGACCGCGAGTCGGTGGGCGAGGAGCTGGCCGCGGTGGCCGGGGAGTCGGGTGGCGGACCGAGCGAACTGGTGTCGCCGGCCAGCGAGCGCTGAAGGTAGTTTCGGAAGCCGGGTGCCGCACTGCGCGGTACCCGGCTTCTGCTTTGGGGAGTGCGGATGGCTCGCGAGCACGAAGGCCCGTCGATGATCGCCGCGCTGCTGGCCGAGGCCGGCACCGAGGCCGGCGCCCTGGCCCACGACGCTCTGGCCGCCGGTGCGACAACCACGTTCCACGAAGGCGTCCAGCCGACAGCACAGGCGCGGTCCCGCTACGGTCGCCGGGAACACACCTGCCGCCGGGCCGGGCAGGGTTCCGTCGGGTTCGAACCGGGCGTCCGCGCACTCTGCGCCTACCTCGGCGGCACGCTCACCCACGCGCAGATCGACGACCGCGCGCGCGGTCGTTACCTCTTCGAGGTGTTCCTGGCGCCGGACCTCACGCGGGTCGTCGCCTGCTGGGGCATCGCCCGGCCCAGTGGGCGACCGGACGGGGTGCGGGCTCCGGACGCGCCGCCGTGGACACCGCTGGACGACATCGTGCACAGCCACACCCTCGAAACCCCGGAGAAGGTCGCCGTGCTGCACCAGGGCGGCGTCCCGGACGTGGCGGCGGGCCTCGTCGCGGGTCTGGAGCGCACCCTCGCGATGCGGCGGTGGCAGAACTTCCGGGAACACGCCGAACTGGTGCCCGCCTTCCCCTCGCCCGCGGCGGCCACGCACCTGACCGAGGCTCTGGACCGGACCCTCGCCGAGCCCTACGCCGGCGCGCTCCTGGTGGCGATCATCGAGGACGCGCTGGCCGCGGTGCCGGACTACTGACCAGCACTACCAGCCGACCGAAGCGCGCTGGATCTTCACCGGGTGGGCGGGCGCCCCGTCCAGCGGCCCGTTCGGGTCGGTCGGGATGATCCCGTCCGCGACCATCCGGTCCAGCGCCGACATCCCCCGCACCACGGTCCCCAGCACCGAGTAATTCGCCGGGATGTTCGCGAACGAGTGCACGATGAAGAACTCCGACCCGTTCGTCCCGGGCCCCTGGTTCCCCATCGCGACGGTCCCCCGCGGGTAGGTCTCCGCACCGGAAACCTCATCCGGGAACTGGTACCCCGGCCCGCCCTTCTCGACCTCGTAGATGTCCCCGCACTGCAGAACACCCAGCCGCGAAGAGTTCGAAAGCCGCCAGCACTGGGACCGGTCGTAGAACCGCTGCAGGATCAGCGAAACCATGTTGTGGACCGCGCAAGGCGCCGCCCCGGCGCGGTTCAGCCGCACCGTCACCGGCCCGTAGTTGAAACGGAAAGTCACGTCCACGGTCCCGCGCGTCAGCGCGAAGGGCAGCGGACGCACCACTGGGCGCGCGGCCGGATTCGAGGGCGTCGGGGTGAACGAGCACCGGACGACCGGCGAAGAGGCAGCCGAAGCCGAAGCCGGCGCCACCAGCAACGCACCCAGCACACCGACGAGAGCCAGACCCCAGCGCAGCTTCATGCCGGGGACGTTAGACCTTCACGGACTACTTGCGCCAGGCTGTGCGCTGCTTACGGATGTCGAGCACCAGCAGCAGGATCAGGAACAGCGCGAGGCCGACGAGCCAGACGTTCTCGGTGTTGTTCTCGTGGTTGCCCTTGATCATCACCAGCAGGATGATCGCGCTGACCCAGCCGGCGATCCGGGTGGCCTTCGGGAACGAACCGTGCCAGCCCCAGGCCGCGGACGGCTCGTCGCGGGGGTCGACCTCGGGCCGCTTCTCGACCGCCTTGCCTGCCACGATGAACTCCTCAAGACCCATGAACCACGTACTCCCCGATGATCCCACACCTCCGCGTGCGCCGCGGACACGCCCCGCGCGACAATGACCGGCGATGACTACCTCGCGAAGCGTCCTCGTGCTCGGCTCGACCGGGTCCATCGGTGTGCAGGCTCTCGACGTCGCCGCGCGCAACCCGCACCTCTTCCGGGTGGCCGGGATCGCGGCGGGCGGCGCCGATCCGGCCGCGCTCGCCGCGCAGGCGCTCGCCCACGGGGTCGAGGCCGTCGCCGTGACCAAGGCCACGGCCGCCGAAGACGTGCAGCTCGCGCTGTACGCCGAAGCGCAGAAGCGGGGCTACGACCAGGGCGACTTCAAGCTCCCGCGGCTCTTCGCGGGCTCCGACGCCGTCACCGAGCTGATCGACGCGGTGAAGGTCGACACCGTCCTGAACGCCCTGCCCGGCTCCCGCGGCCTCGAGCCCACGCTCAGAGCGCTCGCCACCGGCGCCACCCTCGCGCTCGCGAACAAGGAGTCGCTCATCGCCGGCGGGCCGCTCGTGCTCGCCGCCGCGAAGCCCGGACAGCTCGTGCCGGTCGACTCCGAGCACTCCGCCATCGCGCAGGCCCTGCGGGCCGGCCGCGAAAACGAAGTCGCCCGGCTCGTGCTCACCGCGTCCGGTGGCCCGTTCCGCGGCCGCAAGCGCGCCGAGCTGGCCGATGTCACCGTCGAGCAGGCGATGGCGCACCCGACCTGGTCGATGGGCCCGCTGATCACCATCAACTCCGCCACGCTGGTCAACAAGGGGCTGGAGCTGATCGAGGCGGCGCTGCTTTTCGACATCGCGCCCGAAAAGATCGACGTCACCGTGCACCCGCAGTCGATCGTGCACTCGATGGTGACCTTCACCGACGGCTCGACGATCGCCCAGGCCAGCCCGCCCGACATGCGGCTGCCGATCGCGCTCGCCCTGCACTGGCCCGACCGCGTGCCCGGCGCCGCCCCCGCCTGCACGTGGGACAAGGCCGCGACCTGGACTTTCGAGCCGCTGGACGACGAGGCCTTCCCGGCCGTCGAGCTGGCCCGCCACTGCGGCACCGTGGGCGGCTGCCTGCCCGCCGTCTACAACGCGGCGAACGAGGAGCTGGTCGCGGCTTTCCTCGCGCAGAACACCCGCTTCACGTCGATAGTGGACACTGTTTCCGAGGTGGTGGGAGCCGCCGACGAGTGGCGTCGCGAACCGCGCGACGTCGACGACGTTCTCGCCGCCGAGCGCTGGGCTCGCGCGCGGGCCGGTTCGATCATCGAGGGGAAGTAGCGGGTGTCCTACATCATCGGTGTGGTGCTCTTCGCGCTGGGGATCTGTGTCTCCGTCGCACTGCACGAGGCCGGCCACATGGTCACCGCGAAGGCCTTCGGCATGAAGGTCCGCCGGTACTTCGTGGGCTTCGGGCCCACGGTGTTCTCCTGGCGCCGCGGGGAGACCGAATACGGCCTGAAGTGGATCCCGCTCGGCGGCTTCTGCGACATCGCCGGCATGACGGCGCTCGACGAGGTGACGCCGGACGAGGCGCCGCGCGCGATGTGGCGGTTCAAGACCTGGAAGCGCACCGTCGTGATGTCCGCCGGGTCGGTCACGCACTTCATCCTCGGCTTCGTCGTGCTCTACCTGATGGCCGTGACGATGGGGCTGCCGAACCTGGCCGGCCCCACCACGACCGAGCCGGTGCTGGCCTCGACCTCGTGCGCCCGCGCGGCCACGACGAAGGAGCAGGCGCAGGACCCCAAGTGCCCGCAGGGCGCCGCGCGTCCCGCGGAGGCTGCGGGGCTGCGGGCCGGTGACAAGATCCTCGCGATCGGCGGCAAGCCGATCGCGACCTGGGACGAGATGCTCGCCACCGTGCAGGCCACCAGCGGCCCGACGGAGTTCGACGTCCAGCGCGGCGACCAGCGGCTGTCGCTCATCGTCGACGTCCCGAAGGTGCAGCGCTGGAGCACCGCCGGCGTCAAGGAGGTCGGGATGATCGGCGCCTCGCCGCAGCTCCCGGCCGCGACCACGCAGTACGGCCCGGTCGCCGCGATCGGCGCCACGTTCAGCTTCACCGGCACGATGTTCTCCGAGACGGCCCAGCGGCTGGTCGAGTTCCCCGAGCGCATCCCCGCCGTCGTCACCGCGATCTTCGGCGGCGAGCGCGACCCGAACACCCCGGTCAGCGTCGTCGGCGCGAGCCGGATCGGCGGCGAGGCCGTCGAGCGGGGCATCTGGGTGCTGTTCTTCTTCCTGCTGGCCAGCCTGAACTTCTTCATCGGCGTGTTCAACCTGCTGCCGCTGCTCCCGCTGGACGGCGGGCACATCGCGGTGGTCTGGTACGAGCGCGTCCGCGACTGGATCCGCGCCAAGCGGGGCAAGGTGGCCGGCGGGCCCGTCGACTACACGAAGCTGTCCGGGATCACGATGGTCCTGGTGCTCATCGGCGGCGCGGTGACCCTACTCACGGTGACGGCGGACATCGTCAACCCGATTCGCTTGCAGTAGCGGTCCGCCACGAAGGGGTTCCGGCCCCTCCGTGGCGGGGCGCACGCGCCGTAACGCTGCTCACCGTGACGGTTGACATGGTGCGGGGCGCCCACTCGGGGTAGGTACGCTGGAAGCCGTGACCGTCGCACTCGGTATGCCCGCCCTGCCCCCGCCCGTCCTCTCCGAGCGCCGCAAGACCCGCCAGCTCCAGGTGGGCACGGTCGGCGTCGGCAGCGACTTCCCGATCTCCGTCCAGTCGATGACGACGACGCTCACCTCCGACGTCAACGCGACCCTGCAGCAGATCGCCGAGCTGACCGCCGCGGGCTGCGACATCGTCCGCGTCGCGTGCCCGTCGGCCGACGACGCCGAGGCGCTGCCCGCGATCGCGAAGAAGTCGCAGATCCCGGTGATCGCCGACATCCACTTCCAGCCGAAGTACGTCTTCGCCGCCATCGAGGCCGGCTGTGCCGCGGTGCGCGTGAACCCGGGCAACATCCGGAAGTTCGACGACCAGGTCAAGGAGATCGCGCAGGCCGCGAAGGACCACGGCACGCCGATCCGGATCGGCGTCAACGCCGGCTCGCTCGACAAGCGGATCATGGACAAGTACGGCAAGGCGACGCCGGAAGCGCTGGCCGAGTCGGCGCTGTGGGAGGCGTCGCTGTTCGCCGAGCACGACTTCCACGACATCAAGATCTCCGTGAAGCACAACGACCCGGTGGTCATGGTGCGCGCGTACGAGCTGCTCGCCGAGCAGTGCGACTACCCGCTCCACCTCGGCGTCACCGAGGCCGGGCCGGCGTTCCAGGGCACGATCAAGTCGGCCGTCGCGTTCGGCGCGCTGCTGCGCCAGGGCATCGGCGACACGATCCGCGTCTCGCTGTCCGCGCCGCCGGTCGAAGAGGTCAAGGTCGGCATCCAGATCCTGCAGTCGCTGAACCTCAAGCAGCGCAAGCTGGAGATCGTGTCGTGCCCGTCGTGCGGGCGCGCGCAGGTCGACGTCTACACGCTCGCCGAGCAGGTCACCGCCGGGCTCGAGGGCATGGAGATCCCGCTGCGCGTCGCCGTCATGGGCTGCGTCGTCAACGGCCCGGGGGAGGCCCGCGAGGCCGACCTCGGGGTGGCGTCCGGCAACGGCAAGGGCCAGATCTTCGTCAAGGGCGAGGTCATCAAGACCGTGCCGGAGCACGCGATCGTCGAGACGCTCATCGAAGAGGCCATGCGCATCGCCGAAGAGGCGGGCGAGTCCCTCGGTGCGGGCGAGCCGGTCGTCACGGCCGGCTGACCGCTTCCGTCAAAAGGCCTCCTCACGCTGGTGAGGAGGCCTTTTTTCAGCCCTGCAGGTGGTGCTGGGCGGCGTCGCGGATCTGCAGCCGGACGTTCTCGAGCGCGGCGGCGACCTCGTCGATCTGCTGCGACGCCAGCTGGATCGAGCCCTGGATCGCGGTCGCGGTCGAGGTCTCCCCGAGCAGGCCGAGCACCTGCGCCTGCAGGTCTTCGAGGTCGCTCTTGGTGGCGAGCGCGATGCCGGTGGGCACCTGGTCGGCGAGCAGCTCCAGCTGCTGCGCCTGCTCCTGGATCGTCATCAGGTGGTTCCTTCCGCGGTGGGGACGCACCCTCCGTGTTATCAGAACCGGAACTGTCGGTGGTGACGTTTACGCTGGCATTCGTGACCGTGACCTGGGCTGTTCACGAGCCGCACCCCGTGGTGCGGCCCCTGGTCACGCGCTATGTCGGGTACGCGCAGGACGAGGTGACGCTGCCGGTCCACCGCGGTCTGCCGTCCCGGCATGTGACGCTCGTCATCAGCCTGGCCGGGCCGGTGCGGATGGCCGGACACAGCCTGCAGGCGCTGGTCGGCGGGCTGCACACGCGCGCGGTGTTGATCCGGCAGGACCGCAGGCAGGAGGGGCTGCAGCTGGAGCTCGACCCGCTGGGCGTGCGGACGCTGTTCGGGGTCACGGCGGCCGAGCTGAGCGGCGAAGTGGTGGATCTCGCCGAGTTCGGCCTGGGCTCGCTGCCGGAGCGGCTGAGTCCCCTCACCTGGGACGAGCGGTTCGCCTTGCTCGACGACGTGCTGGCCGCCCGCGCGGTCTCGCCGGTCGTGCCACCGCCCGAGCTGGGGGAGGCCTGGCGCCGGATGCGGGGCGCGGACGGCCGCGTGCGCGTCACGGACCTGGCGGGCGAGGTCGGGTGGAGCCGCCGTCACCTGGGCGAGCGGTTCCGCGCGGAGCTGGGCCTGGCGCCGAAGCAGGCGGCGCGGGTGCTGCGGTTCGAGCGAGCCGGCCGGCTGCTGCGGCAGGGGTTCGCGGACCTGGCCACGCTGGCGGTCGAGTGCGGGTACTACGACCAGGCGCACCTGACCAACGAGTGGCGCGCGCTGGCCGGGTGCACGCCGCGGACGTGGATCGCCGAGGAGCTCCCGTTCCTCCAAGACGAGGAGGTGGCGGCGGGGCAAGACTCGCGGGCATGACTCCTGAACCGAACGTCTGGCCCGCCCTGCGCTACGACAACGCCCCGGCGGCGGTCCGTTTCCTCGTCGACGTCCTGGGCTTCACCGAGGCACTGGTGGTACCCGACGGCGACCTGATCGCGCACGCGGAGCTGCGCTGGCCCGAGGGCGGCGCGGTGATGCTGGGCAGCGTCCGCCCCCCGGACGGAATCCACGACGCGATGAAGCCCGGCACGGGCGCGGTGTACGTGGTGTCGGACCAGGTGGACGCGATTTACGAGCGGGTGAAGGCGGCGGGCGCGGAGATCACGGCCGAGCTGACGGACACGGACTACGGCTCGCACACGTTCAGCCTCCGCGACCCGGAGGGCAACGCCTGGACGATCGGGAACTACCGCGGAGCTTGACCAACGCGGGTTGGCCAAGGCGGGCTGGCCGATCGCCGCCGCGCTGATGGTGGAATGCGTGGGCAGCCGGGTCGCGCCCCTGCCGGCGAGCAGCAAACCCCGGCGCGGGGGCCCGGCTCGCCCGCGGAACACCCGGCGGGCGAGCCCCCACCACCCCCGGCAGGCGAGCGCGAGCCCTACTGAACCGGCCGCTCGAAGGTCACCAGCAAGCCCTCCACCCCGCCGGGCCCGACGCGGCCCTTCACCTCCGCCGTGGTGATCGCCTTCAGCTGCCACCCGTCCGCCGCGTGGTCGTTCAGCAGCTTCTCGAGCTTCCCGCCGGACATCTTCCCCCCGATGAGCTTCTCCCGGACCTCGACGACCTTGTACGTGTACCGCTGCATACGCCCCATTCTCCCCGGGAAGCCCGACCCGGGCCGTTCATCTCAGCGTGTCCGGGGCCTCGCGTTCCGTTCAGGCGCCGAATCTGGCACCCTGGACCCCGTGTTGCGGCTTGCAGGTGCACGGCTGCTCGATGATCGGGACTATCCGGCGGTCCGTGCCGCGCTCGCCGCCGACCCGGTGGGCAGCTGCATGGTCAGCGCCCGGGTCGAGGCTGCCGGTCTCGACCCGTGGCGGCTCGGTGGTGAGCTCTGGGCCGCCGACAGCCGTCCGGTCCGGGCCGGACGGCTCCAAGGCCTGTGCTTTTCCGGGCCCAACCTCATCCCCCTCCGCGGCAACGCCCCCGCGTTGCGCTCCTTTGCCGACCGGGCGCTGCGCCGTCAGCGCACCTGTTCTTCCCTCGTCGGGCCGGCCGAGCAGGTCCTCGGGCTGTGGGAGGAGCTCGAAGACGAGTGGGGCCCGGCCCGCGAGGTCCGCGACGACCAGCCGCTGATGGCCCTCGACGCGACGCCGCTGGTCGCGGCCGATCCGCTGGTCCGGCCCGTCCGGCCGGACGAGCTCGAGCGGTACCTGCCCGCGGCCGTCGCGATGTTCATCGAAGAGGTCGGTGTCGACCCGCGCAGCGGTGACGGTGGCGCCAGCTACCGCGCCCGCGTCACCGAGCTGATCGGCGCCGGGCGCGCGTTCGCCCGCTTCGAGAACGGCGAAGTCGTCTTCAAGGCCGAGATCGGCGCGATGTCGGCGACCGTCGGGCAGATCCAGGGCGTCTGGGTGCACCCCGATCGCCGCGGCGACGGCCTCGGCACCGCCGGCACCGCCGCCGTGGTCAACCGGCTCGTGCGCGGGCTCGGCCGCACCGCCAGCCTCTACGTCAACGCCTTCAACACCCCCGCCCTCGCGGCCTACCGCAAGATCGGCTTCCAGCAGGTCGGCCAGTACGCGACGGTCCTCTTCTAGCCACTCTTCCGTGGCGGCGTTTCGACGCCGGGGCACCCCCGCTGACCAGGCATCATCCCGCCATGAGTGCACGTCGACGCCGCGGTGCCCTCGCGGTGCTGCTGCTCGTCGCCGCGACTACGGCCGGGTGCTCGGGCGACGACCCCGAGGACGCCCTCTCCGCCTTCCTCGACGCCCTCGCGTCCGGGGACGTCGCCACTGCGGCCGCCCACACCGACTCGCCCGACGCGGCCACGACCGTGCTGTCCCAGGTCCGCGGCGTGCTCGAACCCGAGTCCCTGGACGTCGACGACGAAGAGGTGAAGGAGCCGAACGGCGACACCGTCACCGCCGGCTACCAGCTCACCTGGCACCTGCCGCACGGCCGCACCTGGTCCTACCGCGCCGACGCCCTGCTGCGCGCGGCCGAAAGCGGCTGGCAGGTGCACTGGCAGCCGACGGTCGTGCACCCGCAGCTGGCCGTCGGCCAGACCCTCGGCGTGTTGCCGCAGCTGCCCGAGACCGCGCCGGTCCTCGACCGCGACGGCGTGCCGCTGATGCGCCCGCAGACCGTGATCGGCGTGGCCGTCGACCCGCAGAAGGCGGGCAACGCGACCGCCGTCGCCGGCTCGCTCGCGAAGGCGCTGCACCGCTTCGAGCCGTCGGTCACCGGCCGGTCGGTGCTGGACGGGATGAGCAAGACCAAGCCCGGCGACGCCTACCCGGTGATCAGCCTGCGCGCCGGCGACTACCAGCGGGTCAAGCCGGTGATCTACGACCTGCCCGGCGTCCGGTTCGTCAGCCAGGAGCGGCTCCTGCCGGTCACCCGCGGCTCCGGGCAGCAGGTCCTCCCCGGCATCCGGACGCTGGTCGAGCAGCAGCTGGCCGGCGCGGCGGGCTGGCGGATCGTCACCCGGGGCGTCACCGGCGCCGAGGTGTCCGAGCTCAAGGCCGAGCCGCCGCGCCCGTCGCCCGCGGTCGCCAGCACGCTCAGCGCGCGGATCCAGGCCGCCGCCGAGAAGGCCCTCGACACCGAGCCGTACCCGGCCGCGCTGGTGGCGATCCAGCCCTCGAGCGGGGACATCCTCGCCGTGGCGCAGAACTCCGCCGCCGACGACGAGGGCTCGCTGGCCCTGTCCGGCCGCTTCCCGCCGGGGTCGACGTTCAAGATCGTGACGGCGGCGGCCGCGCTGTCGGCGGGCGACGTCGACGCCGGCAGCCCGGTCGACTGCCCCGGCACCACGACGATCGAGAACCGCGTCATCCCGAACGAAGGCCGGTTCGACCTCGGCCGCGTCCCGCTGACGACGGCGTTCGCGCGCTCGTGCAACACGACCTTCGCGCGGCTCGCCGCCGGGCTGCCGTCGTCGGCGCTCACCGACGCCGCCCGCTCGTTCGGGATCGGCGCGGACTTCGTCGTCCCCGGCCTGACCACGGTCACCGGCGCCGTCCCGGCCAGCGACTCGGCCGTCCAGCGCGCCGAGAACGGCTTCGGCCAGGGCACGGTGGTGACCAGCCCGTTCGGCCTGGCGCTGGCCGCGGCCACCGTGCAGGCCGGGAAGGTGCCGACGCCGTCGATCGTCAAGGGCCTGCCCGCGACCACCCAGAACGTCGGCGACGGGCCGTCGGACGACGTCCTGGGCGCGCTGCGCGGGATGATGCGCGAGGTCGTTACCAACGGCACCGCGACCGGCCTGCGGGACATCCCGGGCGTCGCGGGCAAGACCGGCACCGCCCAGTTCGGCGACGGCTCCCGCTCGCACGGCTGGTTCGTCGGCTACCGCGGTGACCTGGCGTTCGCCGTGCTGCTGACCGAGGCCGGGTCGTCCAAACCGGCGGTGCAGGCCGCGCACCGGTTCCTGGCGGGGGTCGGCTGAGCGGGCCGTCGTAAGGTGGAGGCATGTCCGTTCGTGCCCCGCTGGTTCCCGGCGTCCAGACGCCGCGCCGTGACGTCCCCAGTTCCATCGCCCGTCCCGAGTACGTGGACAAGCCGGCGCCGAAGCGGGACACCGGCAACGGCGTGCGCACGCCCGAGGTGATCGAGGCGATGCGGATCGCGAGCCGCATCGCGGCGCAGGCGCTGGAGGAGGGCGGCAAGGCCGTCAAGCCGGGTGCCACCACGGACGACATCGACAAGGTGGTCCACGAGTTCCTGCTCGACCACCACGCCTACCCCTCGACGCTGGGCTACCGCCGGTTCCCGAAGTCGTGCTGCACCTCGCTCAACGAGGTCATCTGCCACGGCATCCCGGACTCGACGATCATCGAGGACGGCGACATCTGCAACATCGACGTCACCGCCTACATCGGCGGCGTCCACGGCGACACGAACGGGACGTACCTGGCCGGCGACGTCTCCGAGGAGGCGCGCCTGCTGGTGGAGCGCACCCGCGAGGCGACGATGCGGGCGATCAAGGCGGTCCGGCCGGGCCGCCAGCTCAACGTGATCGGCCGGGTCATCGAGGCCTACGCGAAGCGCTTCGGCTACGGCGTGGTCCGCGACTTCACCGGCCACGGCGTCGGCCCGGCGTTCCACACGCCCCCGACGGTCCTGCACTACGAAGAGCCCTCCGTCGACACGATCATCGAGGAGGGCATGACCTTCACGATCGAGCCGATGATCACCCTGGGCACCATCGACTACGACATCTGGGCCGACGACTGGACCGTCACCACGAAGGACAAGAAGTGGACGGCCCAGTTCGAGCACACCCTCGTGGTGACGGCCGACGGCAGCGAGATCCTGACGCTGCCCTGATTCAGTGGCTGGTGGCCTTCTTGTAGCAGCGCACCGAGAGCGGCACGAAGACCACCAGCAGCAGCGCGATCCACAGCACCGACGCCAGGAGCGCGTGCTGCATCGGCCAGACGTCGCGCGGCGGGAGGGCCGCGCTCGTGTTGCCGAACAGCTCCCGCGCCGCCTGGGTGACCGCCGAGACCGGGTTCCAGTCCGCGATCGCCCGCAGCGGGCCGGGCAGGCGGCCGCTGTCGACGAACGTGTTGGCCAGGAACGTCAGCGGGAAGACGACCACCATCGACACGTTGTTGAACACCTCGGGCTTGCGCACGGCCAGGCCCAGCGCTCCCATCACCCACGACAGCGCGTACGAGAACGCCAGCAGCAGGACGATCCCGCCCAGTGCCTCGAGCACGCTCGTGTGGATGCGCCAGCCGACCAGCAGGCCGACCAGGCCCATGATGAGCAGGCTCGCCGTGCTGAGGATGAGGTCGGCGGTGGTCCGCCCGATCAGCACCGCGGCCGGTGACATGGGCAGCGAGCGGAACCGGTCGATGATCCCCTTCTGCAGGTCGTCGGTCAGCCCGTAGCCGGTGACGATGCCGCCCATCGCCACCGCGAGCGTGAAGATCCCCGGCAGCATGAACTCGCGGTAGGACAAGCCCGGGATGTCGATCACGCTGCCGAACACGTACCCGAAGAGCAGCACGAACATCACCGGCGTGAACACGAGGGACCCGAGTAGGTCCAGTGACCGGAAGATCTTGATCGAGTTGCGCTTGGCGACGGTCACGCCGTCGGTCACAGCCATCTGCACCGCGTTCATCACACGGCCTCCTTCGCGGTCTCGTCTGTGTCGGATACGTCATGACCGGTGAGGGTGAGGAAAACGTCGTCGAGGGTGGGGCGGCGGACGCCGACGTCGCGGACTTCGACGCCGTCCACCGCGAGCAGCGCCAGCGCTTCGGTAAGCGCTTTCGCGCCGTGGGTCACGGGCACGGTGAGCCGGAATCCCTCGGCCTGCGGCTCGCCGCTGGACAGCCGGGACAGCGTCCGCTGCGCGACGACGAGGTCGTCGTGCGTGCCGACGGTCAGCTCGATCCGCTCGCCGCCGACGAGGTCCTTGAGCTCGTCGGCGGTGCCGCGGGCGATCACGCGCCCGTGGTCGATGACGGCGATGCTGTCGGCCAGCCGGTCGGCCTCTTCGAGGTACTGCGTGGTCAGCAGCAACGTGGTGCCGCCGGCGACCAGTTCGGTGATGACGTCCCACAGCTCGGTGCGGGCCCGCGGGTCGAGCCCGGTCGTGGGCTCGTCGAGGAACAGCACCGGCGGGTTCGCGACGAGCGCGCCGGCCAGGTCGAGCCGGCGCCGCATGCCGCCGGAGTAGCCCTTGACCGGGCGGTCGGCGGCGTCGTCCAGGCTGAACCGGGCCAGCAGCTCCCGGCCGCGCGCCTTGGCCCGCTTGGTGCCCAGGTGGTACAGCCTGCCGACCATCTCGAGGTTTTCGGCCCCGGTCAGCTCGAGGTCGACGGCGGCGTACTGCCCCGACGCGCCGATGTGCGTGCGCAGCTCGTGCGCGTCCTTCACGACGTCGAACCCGGCGACCGTCGCGCGGCCCGCGTCCGGCTGCTGCAGCGTCGTGAGGATCTGGACGGTGGTGGTCTTCCCGGCGCCGTTCGGCCCGAGCACCCCCAGCACCGTGCCTTCGGGCACCGACAACGACATCCCGTCGAGCGCGGTGACCTTCCCGTACTTCTTGACCAGTCCCTCGGCCACGATGGCGTCTGACATGGATCTTCCCCTTCGTGTGTGCGGAGTCTTCAGGCGCGGCGGATGACGATGTCGCCGGTGTAGGTGTGGGCCTTGACCTCGACGGTCTCGGTGCTGCCACCGGGTCCGTCGGTGGCGCTGAGCGTGTTGCGCACGGTGCCGGTCAGGGAGTTGAGCTCGAGCCACGCGGCGCTGCCCTCGCGGATGCCGACCTCGATCTCGCCGACGGCGGTTTCGAGGACGACGCGGTCGCGGATGACCTCGCCGACCCGGATGTCGCCGGAGGCGGTCTTGGCGTGCACGGCCGCGTGGGCGAGGTCGACGAGGATGTCGCCGTTGGCGGTGTTGACGCGCAGGTCGCCGGTCACCTCGCCGACGCGGGTTTCGCCGTTGGAGTTCTTCAGCACGGCGGTGCCGTCGATCTCGCGGATCCGCAGCTCGCCGGAACCGGTGTGGACCTCGGCGTGCCCGGTGGCGCGGTCGACGGTGACGTCGCCGGTGGCGGTGCTCGCCTCGAGCCGGGCGGACTCGTCGAGGTGGATGTCGCCGACGGACGTCTTGACCCGGCTGTCCCCGATGCGGCCGCCGACGCGGAAGTCGCCCATCGCGGCGGTGCCCTGGATCCGCGAGCCCGCCGGCAGCTCGACCGTGATGTGCAGGGCGCCGGCCTTGCCCCAGAGCTTGGTGACGTACTTCGGGCCCTTGACCAGCAGCTCGCCGTGGGCGAACTCGACGCGGGTCCGGGCGACGGCCTTGACGTCCTCGTTGTCGGCCGGGTCGGCCGGGGTGACCTCGACCGTGGTCTCCGCACGCTCGCCGGCGACGATCCGGACGTCCGCGACGCTCACGTCGATCGTGGCCGTGATCGGTTCGGGAGTGGGGAAAACAGGCATGGCTGCGCCCTCCTGGGGTGCTCGGGTGACGTCTCCGCAGGTCGGAGACGTGAAGGGAACGAAGAAAAGGGGGTTACTGAACCCAGCCGGTGTACTTCTCGCCGAAGGCCGACCGCCGCGGAGGCGGCTGGGCCCGGCCCGGGCCGAGTGCGCTGGTCGCGGCCCGGACCAGCCAGGCGTTGATGGAGATCCGGTCCCGGCCGGCGGCTTCTTCGACGCGCTGCTTGAGCTGCTCGGGCAGGCGCAGGTTGATCCGCGCGACGGCGCCGTCATCGGGCTCGGGCGGGGGCGGCGGCGCCTCGGCGGGCGCCGGTTCGGGTGTGGTGGGCAGGGAGACGGCGAACTCGGCGTCGCGGCGGCGAAGGCGTACTTCGACGGAGCCGGGTGCGAGGTCGCGGGTGATCTCGTCGGTGGCGGCCGAAAGCGCGTCGAGCAGGGTGAGCCGGATCGCCGATTCGAGCGGCGCGGTGAGCCGCTCGGCCAGGGCGACGGCTTCCTCGCCCGCCGCTTCGGCGGCGACCGCGAGCTCCCGGCGGAGTTCGTCCACGAAGGGCGTCAGGTCCATGGCATTACTGTGGCACCGCTGTGGCACCACAACAACCCTGAATTGGCACCCTTAAGGGTCGGAAGTGGTGCCATCAGGTCCGAAAGTCCAGGTCAGGAGCGTTCGACGCGCTCCAGGAGCTCGTCCAGGAAGCCGCAGGCCTCGGCGGCCGCGCGGTCGGGATCGCGCCGGGCGATGGCCTCGGCGAGACCTTCGTGGCCGATCTCCGGCACGTGCTCGACGCCCGGCGTGATGCTCGACGTCGCCGCGACGCTCGCCGTGATGACCTCGGTCAGCCCGCGGTGGAGCTCGGTGAGCAGTCCGTTGTGCCCGGCGCGCACGACGGCCGTGTGGAACTCGGCGTCGGTGCGCGCGAAGTCCTCCCAGCGCCGTTCGCGCAGCTCGACCTCGCGGCGGGCCAGCAGCGACCACAGCTCGGCGACCTCCTCCTCGGTGCGCGACAACGCGGCGAGGCGGGCGCCTTCGGCTTCGAGGGTGCGCCGGACCTGCAGGACCTCGCGCAGCTCGTCGCCGCAGAGGCGGCGGATCGCGCCGGACACCTCGCTGGTGGCGCGCACGTAGGTGCCGTCGCCCTGGCGGACTTCGAGCAGGCCCGTGTGCGCGAGCGCGCGCACGGCTTCGCGGATGGTGTTGCGCCCGACGCCGAGCTGTTCGCCGAGCTCGACTTCGGTCGGGATGCGCTCGCCGAGGGGCCATTCGCCCTCCGCGACAGCGGTGCGCAGCTGCTCGATGACCTGGTCGACCAGGCCGGCCCGCCGGGTGGTGGCCAGAGGCACAGGAGTTATCCCTTCATCCAATCATCCTACGTATGCGATAGTAGCGGTCATGTCCGTCGAACACCGTGAATCCGCCCTGGAACCCGAGCTGGACGGCGCCATCGAGGTCCGGACACCGGGCGTGGTCGCCGCCGGCGCGCTGCTAGCGGTCGCGGTGGTGCTCACCGCCCTCAACCTGCGCCCGGCGATCACCGGGGTCGGGCCGATGCTCGAAGAAATGCGCGCGGACCTGGGCACCTCGGGAGTCTGGGCGGGCGTGCTCACGACGTTGCCGACGCTCTGCTTCGCCGGCGCCGGGCTCGCCGCGCCGCTGCTCGCCCGCCGCACCGGGATCGGCTCCGCGATCGCGCTCGCGCTGGCCACGATCGCGGCCGGGCTGGTCCTGCGCGTGGTCGACGGCCCGGCCGTGGTGCTCGGCGGGACGCTCGTCGCCACCGCCGGGATCGCCCTGATCAACGTGCTCATCCCGGTGGTCATCAAGGACTCCTTCCCGGCTCGCATCGGCGTCATGACCGGCGTCTACACCGCCGCCCTGCAGGGCGGCGGCGCGCTCGGCTCGGCGGTGACCCCGCAGCTCGGGGACGCCTTCGGCGGCTGGCGCCCGGCGCTGGGAAGCTGGGCGGTGGTGGCCGTCGTCGCGCTGGTGGCCTGGATTCTCGCAGCCCGCGGCACCGGCCGGACGCCCCGGCCCGCCGACGCCGACGCCGCCGGCCGCTCGCTGGTGCGCAACCGGCTCGCCTGGATCGTCACGGCCTTCTTCGGCCTGCAGGCGTTCTACGCCTACGCGGCGATGGGCTGGTTCCCGCAGGTGCTGATGGACGCCGGCGTCCCGCGCGACGAGGCCGGTCTGCTGTTCGGCCTGGTCTCGCTGATCGCGGTGCCGATCAGCCTGTTCGTCGCCCCGATGGCCGCCCGCCAGCGCGGGCAGGGCGCGTGGATCATCCTGCTCGGGGTGTTCTGCATCGCCGGCACGACCGGTCTGATGCTGGCGCCGTCGTGGTCGCCGCTGCTGTGGAGCCTGCTGATCGGACTCGGGATGAGCGTGTTCTCCCTCGCCCTGACGGTGATCGCGCTGCGCGCCCGGACCGGCGCGGACACCGCCCGGCTCTCCGGCATGGCGCAGGGCTTCGGCTACCTCTTCGCGGCGCTGGGCCCGTTCCTGTTCGGCCTGCTGCACGACCTCGCGCACGGCTGGCAGGTGCCGCTGGCGATGCTGCTGGGCCTGCTGCTCGTCCAGATGGTGTTCGGCGCGCTCGCCGGCCGCCGCAGGTTCGTCTGACACTTAACAGTTAATGCCGTTCGTCCAGGCGCCGGCCGCTTAAGATCACCGGATGGTCGCGCCGTCGCCGGACCTCGGGACGCTGCTGCGCGTGGGCCCGTTCGACGCCGCCCTGCGCGCGGCCATCCGCGCCCGCGGCCTGAGCCTCGACCGGCTGCGCGAACACCTGCGCACCCGCGGTGTCACGGTGACGACGGCGACGCTCAGCTACTGGCAGTCCGGCCGCAGCCGCCCCGAACGACGGGACTCGGTGCGCGGGCTGCGTCAGCTCGAAGCCGTCCTCGAGGTCCCGGAAGGCGCTCTGGTCGCCTTGCTCGGGCCGCCGCGCGTGCGCCGGTCCGCGCACGCGGAGATCGGGCGGTTCTGGCCGGACGGCCGGCGCATCGACGCCGCGGTGTCCGATGTGGACACACGGTGGGACGAGCGGCTGACCCGGCTCAGTCAGCACGACGTGGTCGTCGTCGGCCCCGGCCGTGAGGAGCTGGAAATCCGGTCGCGGCAGGTGCTGCGGGCCGAAGCCGACGGCCCGGACCGGTGGGTGGTGATCCTGCACCTCGACGAGCACGACCGGCCGCTGCCGGAGCTGCGCGACCTGCGCGGCTGCCACCCGGGGCGCCGGGTGCTCCGGCCGGGAGACGGCCTCCTCGTCGTCGAGCTGCTCTTCGACAGGCCGCTACGGCGCGGCGAAACGGTGCTCACCGAGCACACGCTCGTCAACAAAGCGCCGCACCCGGTCGCGACGAACTACGAACGCAAGTTCCGGCTCCCGGTCCGCGAATACGTGCTCGAAATCCGCTTCTCGCCCGAGGCGGTTCCGCCGGTGTGCCGCCGGTTCGCGGAGCCGGGCGAAGAGGTCGACGTCGTCCCGGAATCCGGTGCGGTGCACGGGGTCGCGCTGAACTTCGGCCCCGGCCGGTACGGCTTCGAATGGGATTGGCCCGCCAGTTAACTGTTAAGGACTTCCGGATCTTCAAATCGGTTATCCACCCGTTTTACGGTCTGCGCACTCCACTCGCCGATCCGAGGAGAAACCGATGCGCAGAATCGTTTCCGTCACGGGGGTGGCCGCTTTGGCCGCGCTCGGCCTGGGCCTGGTGCCCGCCGAAGCGGCCCCGGGCCACCCGGACGCCGAGGTGGCGGGCGTCGCCGCGGCGTTCGGGCTCACCGCGGACCAGGCCCGGGCCCAGCTCGACGCCCAGGACCAGGCCCACCGCGTCGCCGCGGCCCTGCCCGCCGCGGTGCGGGCGTCCTCGGCCGGGCAGTGGTTCGACGCGGCCACCGGGAAGCTGACCGTCGCCGTCACCACCGCCACGGCGGCCGACCAAGCCCGGGCCGCGGGCGCGGCAGCCCAAGTCGTGGCGCGGAGCCAGGCCGACCTGGACCGGACCGACACGGCCGTCCGGGAGCTGGTCGGGAAGGGCGTGCCGGGGGTGTACGGCTGGGGCGTCGACGTCCGTGGCAACGAGGTCGGCGTCGACGTCGATGCGACGAAGAAGACCGCGGCGACCGAGAGTTTCCTCTCGCGCGCAAGGGATCTCGGCGTCCGGATCACCGAGACCGCGACGTCGCCGCGGCAGCAGTCCGGCACGATCCAGACCGGTAACCCGTGGTGGCCGGGCAGCGAGAGCAACTGCTCGGTCGGCTTTCCGGTGACGGATTCGGCCGGTGCCAAGCACTTCCTGACCGCGGGCCACTGCACGAACGACCGCGACCAAGCCGCGTACGGCGCTTCGGGCCAGCAGAACAAGGTCGGCACGTCGAACGTCGGCGGCACCCACAGCGTCAACGCCCGCGAAGGCGACATGGGTGTCGTCGCGGTGACGGAGGCGGGCTGGAACCTGTCCGCGTCGGTCAACACCTGGGGCGAGCCGGCGGTCACGCTGGCCGGCGCGGCCGAGGCGATGGTGGGCGACCGCGTCTGCCACTCCGGCAACACCTCGCACTGGAAGTGCGGCGAGGTGAAGTACACGCATAAGTCCGTCGACTACGGCGGCGGCCTGGTCATCGACGACCTGACCTGGACGACGGCGTGTTCCCTCGGCGGCGACTCCGGCGGCGGCTGGCTGCTCGGCGACAAGGCCACCGGCCTGCACGACGGCGGCCCGTCGCAGTGCGTGGACAACCCGAGTGACGGCGACATGTCCCTGTTCCAGCCGGTTATCGAGGCGCTGACCAAGTGGCAGCTCACGCTGGTGACCGGCAGCGGCGACACAACCCCGCCGAGCGCGCCCGCCAACCCGCGCGTCACCGGCTCGACGGCCACCAGCGTGTCCCTCGCCTGGGACGCGTCGACCGGCGACGCCACCGCGTACGACGTCTACAACGGCTCCGCGCTCGCCACGAGCGTCGCGGGCACCACCGCCACGGTCAGCGGGCTCTCGCCGGACACCGCGTACACCTTCACGGTCAAGGCGCGCGACGCCGCGGGGAACGCGTCTCCCGCGAGCGCGGCCGTCGCCGCGCACACGCAGGCCGGTGGCGGCGGCCGGACTCTCACCAACGGCACGGACTACCCGATCCTCGACTACCAGCAGGTGTTCAGCCCGATCACGTCCACACTGACCGGCCAGGCGGCGACACCGCTTTCCGTCGCGGTCACGCTGCGGCACACCTGTGCCGAAGACCTCGGTGTCACGCTCCTCGACCCGAACAGCCGGGCGTACGCGCTCAAGTACAGCGGCGGCAGCACGTGCACGGCGTGGAACGGCACTCGCACGTTCACCGTCCCGGCAACCGCTCCGGCGGGCGGCCGGTGGCAGCTGCGCGTGACCGACTACGGGCCCGGCGACACCGGGACCCTCGACACCTGGTCGATCACGCTCTAGGGACTCCCGCGGGCCGGGCGGTCACCCCGCCCGGCCCGCGGTGACTCAGTCCAGCGGCAGGTTGAGCAGGGCGTTCTCGATCAGCTCCGGCATCGCCGGGTGGATCCAGTACTGCCCGCGTGCCATCGAGCGCGCGTCCAGGCCGAAGCTCATCGCCTGGATCAGCGGCTGGATGACCGACGACGCCTGCGGGCCGATGATGTGCGCGCCGAGCAGCTGCCCGGTCGCCGGGTCGGCCAGGAGCTTCGCGAAGCCCGTCGTGTCCTCCATCGCCCAGCCGTACGCGATCCCGGCGTAGTCCTGCTTCGAAGTCACGTACGAGACGCCCTTGTCGCGCGCCTTCTGCTCGGTGAGCCCGACGGAGGCGACCTGCGGGTGGGTGAACACCGCGTGCGGCACGAACCGGTGGTCGGCCTTGATCCGCTCGCCCGGGTGCAGCAGGTTGTGCTGCACCACGCGGGATTCGTGGTTCGCGACGTGCTTCAGCTCGTGCGGCGAGGAGAGGTCGCCGAGCGCGTAGATGCCCTCGACCACGGTCTCCTGGTAGTCGTCGACGACGACGTGTCCACTGTCCTTTGTGGTCACTCCGGTGGCGGCGACGTCGAGGAGGTCCGAGTTCGGTTTCCGGCCGGTGGCGATCAGCAGCAGGTCCGCTTCGACGGTCTCGGCGCCCTTCGGGCCCTCGAGGTCCAGCGCGACGCCGCTGTCGGTCTTGCGGGCCCGGACGGTCTTGCGCTCCAGGCGGACGTCGAAGCGTTCCGAAGCCAGCTCGGTGAACCGCGTGCTGACGTCCTCGTCCTCCGAGCGCAGCAGCCGTCCGGACCGGTTGACCAGCGTCACCCGCACGCCGAACGACGCGAAGACGTGTGCGAACTCGGCTGCGATGTACCCGCCGCCGAGGATGACGATGCGTTCGGGCAGTTCGTCGAGCCGCATGACCGTGTCGGACGTGTGGTAGTCGATGTCGCTCAGGCCGGGGATGTCCGGGATGACCGGGCGCCCGCCCGCGGCGAGCACGAACTTGTCGGCGGTCAGCACTTCGTCGGTACGGCCGTCGGGGAAGCTGACGCGCAGCTCCTTGTGCCCGGTGAAGCGGCCGGTGCCCTCGTAGACGTCGACGTTCTTGTTGTCCTCGTGGCTGCGGCGGTACTCCGCGCCGCCCGCGGCGATCGGGTCGATCCGGCCGAAGATCCGGTCGCGGATGTCGCGCCAGCGCACGCCCTTCAGCTCTTCGTCGACGCCGTACTTAGCGCTGTGCGAAGGCGTGTACGCGACGTCGGCGGCGTACACGAACATCTTCGTCGGGATGCAGCCGACGTTCAGGCAGGTGCCGCCGAAGGTGCCCTTCTCGACGATCGCCGTCTTCTTGCCGGCGAAGTCCGGGCCGAGGATGGAGTTCCCCGATCCCGTCCCGACGATCACCAGGTCGTAGTGGGGCACTGCATCCTCCGCGGGGTCGGTTCCGGTCGATTCACCCTAGCCAACCGCCTGCGTGAGGCGCGTGTTCCCGCGTGTGCTTAACGTCGTATTACGTGCTCAGTGGCCGTTGCCGGTGAAGTGCATCCGGTCCTTCGGGCTGGTCCAGGCACCGCCCCAGCTCCACCCGATCGCCGCGAACGCGCGCACGGTCGCGTCGCCCGCCAGGACCATCCCCGGCCGTCGGTTCGCGCGGTCGAGGTAGGCCGAGGCCAGCTCGGGGAGCACGAGCGGGCCCTGGGTGTAGGGGTTGCAGAACGGGTTGACGTCCACCGCGAGCCCGTACGCGTGCGCTGACCAGCTGGTCTGCCCGCGTGCCGGGCGGCAGACGAACGCGCTGGTGCTGTTGCCGTCGCCGGTCGGCGGCGCGACCAGCTCGGCGGGGGTGGTCACGCGCATCTCCTCCAGGGGGAAGTGCGCCGCGAAGAGCTGCCCGAAGACCTTGGTGATCCCGGTGGCGCCCTTCGCGTTCACCAGCATCTCGCCGGTGTGCGCGCGGCCGTCGAACCCCCAGAACGACATCGTCAGGTAGCGCAGGTCGGCCGGTTTGACCGGGCAGGCGGCCTGCCAGGTGCTGCGCGCGAGGACGTCGGCGGGCACGGCGCTGATCGTCGACGCGTACTCGCCGCCGGCCGGCGGCGGGAGGATGTCTTTTGTCGGAAGTGCCCGGTTCACCAGTTCGGGTGGCGTCGGCTCGATCTCGCCGAACCCGTCCGGGCGGCGGGGGAGCGCGCGGGCACCCACCTGCCAGGTGACGGCGGGCGCGCTCGCCGCCGCCTGCGGTGCCGATGTCACCGGGGCGGGGGGTTTGGCCACCGCGGTCGAGGACGGCGTCGCGGCCACCGGCTGCGGGGTCTGCGGGCCTTCCGACGTGCAGGCGGCCAGCGTGAGGGCCATGAGTGCCCCCCAAGCCGCCATCGCTGTCCGTCGCATCTAATCAGCTTGGCAGAAGCGTTCGGTGAGCGCGGAGTCCACCCGTTTCAGTGACACCGTTTCGGGCCCACTCCGATTAGGGTATTGAGCGCCGCTCCTTCACGCACCGGAGTCATCCGGGTGCCGAGCGCTCTGTCTCGTGCTGTTAGCTCGTGTTGATTTAAAAGAAGAGGGGAACGACCCATGTCCGTGAAGTCCCGCCGATCCCTGTTGCTCGCGAGCGGCGCGCTCCTCGCGGTCGCCGCGGTGGCCGTCCCGGTGGTCGTCGGCACGGCGTCGGCGGACCCGGCGTCCGCCAACCAGCCGCGGATCGTGGGCGGTGACAAGGCCTCGCTTTCGGACCACCCGTACGCGGTGTACCTGACCGACGCGAGCGGCAACCAGTTCTGCGGCGCGGTGATCGTCAGCTCGACGGCCGTCGCGACGGCGGCGCACTGCGCCAAGGCGGTCGCGAAGTCGGACGTCCGCGTGGTGGCCGGCCGGGAGGACAAGCGCACCGACGACGGTGACGTCCTCGGCGTGTCGAAGGTCTGGATCAGCAAGGGCTACAACGATCCGACGCAGGGCGACGACATCGCGGTCATGACCGTCCGCGGCCAGCTCGGCTACCGGCCCGCAAAGCTGCCCGGCAGCGGTGACGCCGCGTCGTACCGCGAAGGCACGAAGGCGACGGTGCTCGGCTGGGGCCGCGTCGCCGACGGCGGCGACCGGTCCGACTACCTGCGCAGCGCCCAGGTCCCGCTGGTGTCCGACAGCGCCTGCCGCTCCGACTACTCCGTGTACGACCAGAAGACCATGGTCTGCGCGGGCTACACCGAAGGCGGCATCGACGCCTGCCAGGGCGACTCCGGCGGCCCGCTCGTCGTGGGCGACACGCTGATCGGGATCGTGTCCTTCGGCGACGGCTGCGGCAAGGCGGGCAAGCCGGGCGTCTACACGCGCGTCTCGGCCTACACCGACGACATCGAGGCCCAGGCCGAGCCCCGCCTCTTCTGAGCGTGGTAAGCAGTGGGCATGCCGACCCTGCACGACGCGACCGGGCCCGAACTGACCGCCGCCCAGCTGCACGACATCCTCCGCCTGCGCGTGGACGTGTTCGTAGTGGAGCAAAAGGCCGCGTACCCGGAGCTGGACGGCCGTGACCTGCGGCCGGACACCCGCCACCTGTGGTTCTCGGACTCCAGCGGCGTCACGTCGTACCTGAGGGTGCTCGCCGACCCCGGTGGCGTCCGCCGCATCGGCCGGGTGGTGACGGCGGCCGCCGCCCGAGGCCAGGGCTTGGCCGCGCAGTTGATGGACGCGGCCCTGCTCACCCCGGGCGAGTACGTCTTGGACGCGCAAACGTACGTCCAGGGTTTCTACGCGCGCTACGGCTTCGTCGCGGAAGGCGCGGAGTACACGGACGAAGACGGAATCCCGCACATCCGCATGCGCCGCCTCCCGCGCTGATCACACGTGTCGTCCATCCAGGTACGCGTGTCGTCCGCCTGGGTACGCGTGTCGTCCGTCCGGGTACGGCTCAGCCGGTCGCGCCGCGCGGAGCCGTCGCCGTGATCACCTTCACCGCGCGGTCCACATCGGACTCCGTGAGGTCGGCGCGGGCGGTCAGCCGCAGGCGCGAGATCCCGTCCGGCACCGACGGCGGCCGGAAGCACCCGACCCGGATGCCCTGCTCGGCGCACGCCGCCGCCCACGCGACGGCCGTCTCCGCGGACGGCGCCTGAACCGAGATCACGGCGGCGTCCGGCATGCTCGCCTTCAGACCGGCCGCCTTCAACGACATCGCCAGGTTGCCGGCGTTCTCCAGCACCTTCTCCGCCATCCCCGGCTCTTCCTTCAGCGCGTGCAGCGCGGCCAAGGCGGCGGCGGCGCTCGCGGGCGCCAGCGCGGTGTCGAAGATGAAGCTGCGAGCCGTGTCCACCAGGTGCTTGATCACGCGACGCGGCCCCAGCACCGCCCCGCCCTGGGCGCCGAGGGACTTCGACAGCGTCAACGTCGTGACGACGTCGGGCGCGCCCGACAGCCCGGCCGCGTGGACCGCGCCGCGGCCGCCCTCGCCCAGGATGCCGAACCCGTGCGCGTCGTCGACGAGCAGCGCCGCGCCGTGCTCGCGGCAGATCCCGGCTAGCTCGCCGAGCGGGGCGAGGTCGCCGTCGACCGAGAACACCGAGTCGGTGACGACCAGCGCCCGCGGCTTCCGGCGGGTCGCCAGCGCGTTCTTGATCGCCGACGGAGTCGAGTGCGCCACCGCGGCGACGTCGGCCCGCGAGAGCCGGCAGCCCTCGATCAGCGACGCGTGGATGTACTTGTCGGTGACGATCGCGGACTCGGACCCCGACAGCGCCGTCACGGCCCCGAGGTTCGCGGCGAAGCCGGAGGAGAACACCAGCGCCGCCTGCACGCCGCAGAACCGGGCGAGCTCCAGCTCCAGCTCGGTGTGCAGCTCGGTCGACCCGGTCACCAGCCGTGACCCGGTCGACCCGGCGCCCCAGCGCAGCGCGGCGGCCGCGGCGGCCCCGGCGACCCGCTTGTCGCGGGCCAGCCCGAGGTAGTCGTTGCCGGCCAGGTCGAGCTCGTCCGCCTTCGCGGGACGCGGCCGCAGCTGCCGCACGAGCCCCGCGTTCGCCCGCGTCTGCGCCTCGGTGTCGAGCCAGTCGAAAACCTCGTCGGGCGGGAGCGTCGGCGGCGTAGTCACGTCCCGCAGTCTCCCATCCGGGCTTCGCGCGGCCGGGAAGCGGGCCCGGAAACGCCGGAAGCCCCGGACCGGGGTCCGGGGCTTCCGAAGAAACGAATCAGCTGTCGTAGCCGCGACGCGGGCCACGGCTCGGGCGGCCGTAGCCACCGCCGTTGCCCGAGCGGGGCTGACGGCTGCGGCCGCCGAAGCCGGCGGGACGGCCTTCACGGTTGCCGGCACCCTCACGGGAGCCCTGGTGGTACCCGCCGCGGTCGCCCCCGCGGTCACCACGGTCGCCGCCGTAGCTGCCGCGGTCGCCGCCACGGTCACGGTCGCCGCCACGGTAACCGCCGCGGTCGCCACCACGGCCGTAGCCGCCGCGGTCACCGCGGAAGCCGCCGCCACCGCCGCGACGCGGGTTCTCGCGCCGGCGCTCGATGACCGGCTCGCCGCTGGGCTCCTGGGCACCGGTGATGCGGGACAGCGCCTCGTCACCCGGACGGACCATCGTGGACTCGGCGCGCACGCCGGCCCGGTCGGTCATCCGCTTGACCATGCGGCGCTGGTCGTTGGTGACCAGCGTGACGACGACACCGGACGCCCCGGCGCGCGCCGTGCGGCCCGCGCGGTGCAGGTAGTCCTTGTGGTCGGCCGCCGGGTCGACGTGCAGCACCAGCGAGATGTCGTCGACGTGGATGCCGCGCGCCGCGACGTCCGTGGCGACGAGCACCGGCGAGTGGCCTTCCTTGAAGTCCGCGAGGACGCGGTTGCGCTGCCCCTGCGTCTTGCCGCCGTGCAGGGCCTGCGCGTTCACGCCCTGCTCGCGCAGGCGCTCGGTGAGGCGGTCGACGTGGTGCTTGGTCCGCACGAACATGATCGTGCGGCCCTCGCGGGCGCCGATCTGCGTGATGATGTCCTGCTTGTCCTGGTGCGACACCTGGAGCACGTGGTGGTCCATGGTGTCGACGCTCGCGGTCGACGGCGCGACCGAGTGCGTGACGGGGTCGCTCAGGTACTGCCGGACCAGGCGGTTGACGTCACCGTCGAGGGTCGCGGAGAACAGCAGCCGCTGGCCGCCCGGAGGGGTGAGGTCCATGATCTCGCGGACCTGCGGCATGAAGCCCATGTCCGCCATCTGGTCGGCCTCGTCGAGGGCGATGAAGTTGCAGTCGCCCAGGTGCGCGGTGCCCTGCCGGACGTGGTCCGACAGCCGGCCCGGGGTGGCGATCAGCAGGTCGACGCCACGGGAGAGCGCGTCGGCCTGACGGGCGAAGGCCATGCCGCCGACGGCCGTGCGGCACCACAGGCCGAGGGACTTGGCCAGCGGGGTGAGCGAGTCGGCCACCTGCATGGCCAGCTCACGGGTCGGGACGAGGATCAGCGCGCGGGGGCGCTTCGGGCGGGCCTTGCCGTCGGCGAGCCGGGCCAGCATGGCCAGGCCGAAGGCGAGGGTCTTGCCGGAGCCGGTCTGGGCGCGGCCCAGCACGTCGCGGCCGGCGAGGGCGTCCGGGATGGTGGCGGACTGGATCGGGAACGGGCTGGTGATGCCGGCGTCGGCCAGCGCGCGGAGCAGCGGCTCCGGCAGGCCCAGCTCGGCGAAGGTCCTGGTCGCGACGGTCTCGACAGCGTCATCGCGCAGCATGTCCCCACCGGCGGGGCGCTGACGCGGCCGACGGTCGGGACGGTCCGCGTGCGCGGACGTCGAGGAAGGACCAGAGTTGAACGTGACTGTCACAAATGCCTCTCGGACGTGGTTCGTCACAAGGAGGCCCGGGCTCCCCGCGCGCAGGCAGGGCAAGATGGTGTGCGGTGGGCGTTCACAGGGACGGACCCCGGCACACTGTGTCTTGCACTTTCCGACACTGCGCGCCGCTTTTGGGAATTACGGTGGATTGCGATCACCGCGAGCCATTCGGTGGCTCTGGAGGCGACGGACACCAACTCATCCACGCCGCCGGTGCGGTCTGAATCGATAGTACCTGAGGGGGGCCTGGTCCTCCGCATGGAGGTAACCGGTTGTGGGCGGCGTCGCAGACGTGTTCCGTGCCACATCCGCGACGCCGCCGTGAGATCACCCGAGCCCGGCGGCGGAAACGAGCTCCGCGAGCAGCTCGTCGGTCCGTGTGACGTGCTCGCCGAGGCCGCGGCCGTGGAACCAGCCGGCGAGGTTGCGCACGTCCCGCGCGAGGAACTCGACGCCGCCGGGGTTGGCGACGACGTCGACCACCTGCGGCAGGTCGATCACCACCAGCCGGCCCCGGTGCACGAGCAGGTTGTACGCCGAGAGGTCGCCGTGTGCGAGACCTTCCGAGGCGAGCAGCTCGAGCGCCGCGGTGGCCTGGAACCACAGGTCCTTGAGCTCGGCCGGCTCCGGGCGAACCTGGGCCAGCCGGGGTGCGGCCGTCCCGTCGTCCTCGCCGAGGAACTCGAGGAGCAGTTCGGTGCCGTTGCGCTGCACCGGGTACGGCACGGGCGCGCCGAGCGTCCACAAGCGACTCAGCGCGGCGAACTCCGCGACGGCCCACTGTTCGGCGATCAGGTTGCGGCCGAACGCGCTGCGGTGCTCGATCGCGCGCATCTCGCGGGAACGGCGCATCCGCCGTCCTTCGAGGTAGCCCGCGTCGCGGTGGAACAGCTTGTGCTCGTCGCTGCGGTAGCGCTTCGCGGCGAGCAGCGTGCCGGGGGTGCCGGGCAGGCCGCGGCGCAGCAGGTGGACGTCGGCCTCCTTACCGGTCTTGAGGACGCCGAGGTCGGTGTCGACGGCGGCGAGCTCGGTGACGACCCAGTCGGGCCTCGGGATCGGGCCGTGTTCGGCGTCGTCCCAGGTGGACCAGCGGTCGGCGCCGTCCGGCAGCTGGTTTTCGGTGTAGGCGTCGTCGCGGAGCTTGGCGAGCCGGACGCGTTCGCCTTCGGTGAGCCGCCCGCGGCGGGTGGGCTCGGGTTCGTCGTCGTACCGCGCGCGGCGGGTCGGCCGTTCGCGGGTTTCCTGCTCGAGCCGCCCGCGGCGCGACGGGCGCTCGTCGGAAAGATCGAAGTCTTCGAAGTCGTGCTGGCGCACTGGTGGGGTTCTCCTTGGTCAGGGATGCCCCACCGGGCGCGTGATCAGCCTCGGGGGGCGGGTGGGCGAGGGCACGAAAAGGCCCGGACATCCATCACGACAGGCACCTCCCGGCTCTCGAACCCCCGGCTCCCTGCCGGTTGCGGTCCAGCTTGCCGGACCGATCCGGGGCCGCGCAACCGAATAGCGCGAAAGGACCGTTCGCGACGTTTCCTTGAATTCCGCCGGCGGGCGTGGTCACGTTGGAGGGCAGGCTCACCGAGGAGGGGTGGATGGATTCCTACGACGTCGTGGTCGTCGGCGGCGGGCACAACGGGCTGGTGGCGGCCGCGTACCTGACGCGGGCGGGGCGGTCGGTGCTCGTGCTCGAACGGCGCGGGGAGACCGGCGGCGCCGCCGTGTCGTTCCGCGCGTTCGACGGCGTCGACGTCCGGCTTTCGCGCTATTCCTACCTGGTCAGCCTGCTGCCGAAGAAGGTCGTGGCCGACCTCGGTCTCGACGTGCGGCTGAAGCGGCGCCGGATGTCGTCCTACACGCCGGCGGGCGACTCGGGTCTCCTTGTCGACACGGGGGACGACGGCCGGACGGCGTCGTCGTTCCGCGCGATCACCGGTTCCGCAGCGGACTTCGCGGCGTGGCGCCGGTTCTCGGAGCTGACCGGCGGTGTCGCCGGACGCGTCTTCGGCACCCTCACCGAGCCACTGCTGTCCGAAGTGGACTTCCGCTCGCGGGTGGGTGACCCCGAGGCGTGGTCGATGCTGTTCGAGCGGCCGATCGGCGAGACGCTCACGTCGTGGTTCGGCGACGACACGGTCCGCGGCGTCGTCCTCACCGATGCCCTGATCGGCACGTTCGCCGCGGCGGGCGCCGAGGACCTGCGGCAGAACCGCTGCCTGCTCTACCACGTGATCGGCAACGGAACCGGCGACTGGGACGTCCCGGTCGGCGGAATGGGCGCGGTCACCGGCTCGCTGGCGGCGGTGGCCGCCGGAGCGGGCGCGCGGCTGGTGACCGGAGCGGAGGTGCGGTCGGTCGATCCGGACGGCGAGGTGCGCTACCGCCGTGACGACGCCGAGCACGTCGTGCGCGGCGGGCACGTGCTGGCGAACGTCGCACCGGAAACGCTGGCGCGGTTGCTGGGCGAGGAGCCACCGGAGCGCCCGGAAGGCGCGCAGCTGAAGGTGAACATGGTGCTGTCCCGGCTGCCGAAGCTGCGCGACCCGCACGTCGACCCGGCGGAGGCGTTCGGCGGCACGTTCCACGTCAACGAGACGTACACCCAGCTGGAGACGGCGTACCGCGAGGCGGCGGCGGGGAAGATTCCCACGCTGCCGCCGTGCGAGATCTATTGCCATTCGCTGACGGACCCGTCGATCCTCGGCCCGGCCGAACGCGCGGCCGGCGTCCAGACCCTGACGTTGTTCGGCCTGCACATGCCCGCGCGGCTCTTCGAAGGGCGGAATGAGGAGGCGCGCGAAGCGGCGTTGCGCGCGACGCTGGCTTCGCTGAACAGCGTGCTGGCCGAGCCGATCGAGGACTGCCTGCTGACGGGCCCGGACGGCAAGCCGTGCGTGGAGGCGAAGACCCCGCTGGACCTGGAGGCCGAGCTGGGCCTACCGGCCGGCCACATCTTCCACCGCGACCTGTCCTGGCCGTTCGCGACGGACCCGGCCCAGGAGGGCACGTGGGGAGTGGAAACAGCGCACGAACGCGTACTGCTGTGCGGCGCGGGAGCGGTGAGGGGAGGTGGCGTCAGCGGAATCCCCGGCCACAACGCGGCGATGGCGGTGCTGGGCATGTGAGCGGGCCGCCGCTGTTTGGCCCTCCCAACCGGCGAACCGCGGCTCGTGCCGCCGGACCGCGGGGTCGGGCTGCGTGGGTCGGGCTGGTGCGGCGGGCCCGAGGCTGCCCGGCTGAGGCCTGGCTGTCGGGCCGAGACCCGGCCGCTCGGCTGAGCCCGGCTGCCCGCCCGAGTCCCGGCCGCTCGGCTGAGCCCAGGCCACTCGGCTGGGACCCGGTCGCCTGGCTGAGACCCGGCCGCCTCGCTGAGCCCTGGCGGCCCGGCCGGGACCCGGTGGCCCGGCTGAGCCCTGGCTGCCCGGCTGAGCCCCGGCCGCCCGGCTGAGGCCTGGCTGTCCGCCTGAGGTCCTGCCGCCCGGCTGCGCCAGGCTGTCCGGCCGAGCCAAGCTGCCCGGCTGGGGCCCGGTCGCCTGGCTGAGCCCGGCTGCCCCGCTGAGCCCCAGCCGCCCGGTTGAAGCCTGGCCGCCCAGCTGAGCCCGGCCGCCTTGCTGGGGCCCAGCCGTGGCGAGCTCGCGACCGCGCCGGCGAAGCCCGGCCACTGCGGCGAGCCCCCCGCCGCGGCAGGACCCGGCCACCGGCCCGACCGTTCCTCGGTCAGCCCCAGGCGGACTCATGCTCAGCGCACAAACACCCGACCCCCGGCTCGATCCACTCCTGCCCAGCCCACTCGGGATGGCGCCCGACGAGCAGCGAACGCACCTCCACGGCGATCTCGCTCACCTCAAGCCCCGAATCCCGCCGGCGCCACGTCTCATCCCGCAGCTCGCGCAGATAGTCACGAACATCCGTGAGCACCGAAACGCCCCCGACCTCCCCATGCCCCGGCACCACCACCCGGGGCCCGTCGAGCACCAGCCGGTCCAGGACCTCCAGCCAGCCGACGCCGGTGACGTCCGTGTCGTGCGGTGGGAACCACGGCAGGATCGCGAACTGCCCGGTCTCGGCCAGGTCGCCGGTGAACAGCACGCCCGCGTCCGGCACCTCGATGACCTGGTCGCCGAGCGTGTGGCCACGGCCCGTGGGCCGCAGCCGGACGGTCCGGCCGCCCAGGTCGAGGTCGTGGGTTCCGTCGTACACGACGTCCGGGACCGGGACCCGGACGTCCTCCAGCCGGGCCGCGATCGCCGGGTCCAGGCCGCGGAACATCTCCAGGTAGCCCGCGCCCTTCGTCGCGAGGTCGTCCGCCTGGGCGCGGTTGACCAGATACGTCGCCTCGCCGGTGAACACCTGCGCGCCGTACGCGTGCTCGGGGTGGAAGTGCGTCGTCGTCAGGAAGAGGCGGCGGCCCGCGGCCACCGACGTCGCGAACGCCAGTACCTCCGACGCGTTCTCGGTACCCAGGCCCGTGTCGACCACCAGGACGGCCTCCGTGCCGCCGATGACGCCGATGTTGGGCACGAGGTCGACGCGGGCGTTCGGGATCAGCAGCAGGTCCGGCGCGAGCTCGCGGGCGCCGGCCACCCGCACGGCGGGATCGGTCATGTCGGTCATGCCCCGATTCCACCGCCGGGACACGGCCGCCGTCCAAGACCGATCGCGTGGTGCCGATACCCGGCGGACATCGTCGCCGGTCGGGGTTACTGTTCGGCCCATGGCAGTGGATCAGGAACTCGTGGACGCGGCGATCGCGCTGGCGCGCACCCGGTTCGGGGGCACGTCGTGGTCCGGGGCGGCGGCGCTGCGCCTCGACGACGGCACGGTGCTCACGAGCACGGCCCCGGAATTCCCGAACCAGGGCGTCAGCCTGTGCCACGAAACCGGCGCGATCTGCGAGGCCTTCAAGCTGGACAGGCGCGTCACCGGCTCGGTGTGCGTGACCGCCGCGGACGAAGACCGCGGCTACTGGGTCCTGGCCCCCTGCGGGGTCTGCCAGGAACGGCTCTTCGCCCACGGCCCGGACGTCGAGGTCGCCGTGCCCGAGCCCGCGGACCCGCGCCGGTGGCGTGCCCTGCGGCTGCGGGACGTCCAGCCGCACTGGTTCGCGCGCGTGTTCCCCGACGACGTCTGGCCCTTCGAGGCCGAGCAACCACACTGAGATGGAGCTGCGCACGCTTCGGTACTTCGTGGCCGTCGCCGAGGAACTCCACTACGGCCGGGCCGCCGCGCGGCTGCACATGAGCCAGCCGCCGCTGAGCCGGGCGATCAAACAGCTGGAGGCCGACGTCGGCGCCGTCCTGCTGGTGCGCTCGGCCGCGGGCGTCGCACTCACCCCCGCCGGCGCGGCACTGCTCGAGGAGGCGCGTGCCCTGCTGGAGCAAGCCGAACGGGCGAAGGCGCGCGTGGCCGGCGCCGCGACGATCACCGTCGGCCTCCTCGCCGACAGCGCCGACCCGGACGCGACGCGGCTGGCCGACGCCTACCGCCGGCAGCACCCGGGCCTCGAGGTCCGCGTCCGCGACACGGACCTGACCGACCCGACGTGCGGGCTGCGCGCCGGGCTGGTCGACGTCGCGCTGACCCGCGGGCCGTTCGACGAGACCGGCCTGACCGTGCACCGGCTGCGCGCCGACCCGGTGGGCGCGGTGCTGCGCGCCGACGACCCGCTGGCCCGCCGCGACCACCTGGAGCTGGCCGACCTGGCCGATCGGCGCTGGTTCCGGTTCCCGGACGGCACCGACCCGGTCTGGCAGGCGTACTGGCACGGCGGCGAGCCGCGCGAGGGACCGGTGGTCCGCGCCGTCCAGGAATGCCTGCAGGCCGTGCTCTGGAACGGGACCGTCGGGCTGATGCCGCTCGGCCACCGGCCGCCCGGCGACCTGACGGTGGTGCCGCTCACCGACCTGGCGCCGAACCCGGTGGTCGTCGCCTGGAAGGAAGCGAGCCCGCTGGTCCGGTCGTTCGTCGGGCTCGCGACCGCCGCGTATCAGACGATCGGCGGGCGCCGGACGTCGTAGAGGTCCCAGTCCAGCTGCCAGAACGCGTCGATGCCGTGCTCGCGGATGTACTTCCGCTCGGTGTCGTACACCGGGTAGCAGCCGGCGATGCTGATGGGCGCGCCACCGATGTCGATCAGCGTGTACTGGTGCGCGTCGAGCCCGGCGGGCGCGGACACGGCGAAAGCGGTCATCGAGGACTCGGGCGCGATCGGCTCGCCGAAGTCGATGGTGTCGCCGTAGACGAACGGGCAGGTGCCCCGCAGCTGCTCGGCGAGGTAGCCGATGGCCAGCGCCCACACCGGGTCGTCCGACCGGACGCTGATCCACAGCTCCGGTTTCACGCCGTGCCATTCGTCGTGGTCGGCCAGCGAAAGGCCGTACGTCACCCCGGTCAGGTATCTCGGCTCCGGCTCGTCGGCGTAGACGAACGCGATGACGTCGTCGAGCCCGGCGTGGGTCGACGCGATCGGCTGCAGCCGGGGTTCGGTGCTCCCGGTCACGGTGTCGAGATGGGCGACATACCGCTCGGCACGGCTGGGCATGGCGCGCAGCATACGACCGGTCACCCGGTGGCGTCGGGCAATCTCGGTGGCCCGGGCGCGGCACGGTCGGGCAGGGTGGGGGACATGCGAGTGCTCGTGATCGGCAGTGGAATCGGCGGCGCGGCAACGGCCTGGCACCTGGCGGGCCGGGGCGCGGAGGTGGTCGTGGCGGACGCGGCCCGGCCGGGGACGGCCACCGAAGCCGGCGCCGGGATCGTCAGCCCGTGGACGTCGCGCTGGGAAGACGCCCTGTACCCGCTCGCGGCGGCGGCCGGCCGGTACTACCGCGAGTTCACGGCGGAGCTCGAGGATTCGTCGTTCGAGGTCGTCGGCGGGATGATCGTCTCGGCCGACGACGCCGAGCTGGCCGAGGCTCGGGACCGGCTGACCGCGCGGGCCGCGGACGCGCCCGAGATCGGCGAGATCCGGCGGCTCGATCCAGGTCAGGCTCGCGAGTTGTTCCCGGCGCTGGCGCCCGGGCTGGGCGCGGTGCACCTGGCGGGCGCGGGCCGCGTCGACGGTCACCGGCTGCGCCTGGCGCTGCTGGCGGCCGCCGAGCGCCGGGGCGCGAAGTTCGTCGAAGGCGAGGTCGCGTTCCGGGCCGACGGGACGGTCGCGGGCGCGGCGGGCCCGCTGGAAGCGGACAGCGTCGTGGTCGCGGCCGGCGCGTGGAGCCGGGAACTGCTGGCACCGCTGGGGATCGACCTGCCGGTGACGCCGCACCGCGGCCAGATCAGCCACTTCGACCTGCCGGACACGGACACGTCGGCGTGGCCGGTGGTGCTCCCGCGCACGAGCCACTACCTGCTGGCGTTCGCCGGCGGCCGGGTGGTGGCGGGCGCGACGCGCGAGGCGGAGGCCGGCTTCGACTACCGCGTGACGGCGGCCGGCCAGCGCGAGGTGCTGGACAACGCGCTGACGGTGGCCCCGGGCCTGGCGGACGCGACCCTGGCGGAGACCCGCGTCGGCTTCCGCCCGGGCACCCCGGACGGCTTACCGATCCTGGGCGCGCTGCGGCCGGGACTGGCGGTGTCGACGGGCTTCGGCGCCGGCGGGCTGACGAACGCGCCGTTCGCGGGGAAGCTGATCGCGTCGATCGCGCTGGGGGAGGACCCGGGGTTCGACCTGGCGCCGTTCGCCCCGGACCGCTTCTGACCGTCAGCCTTCGGTGACCAGCTCCAGCGCGTGCTCGCCGGTGCGTTCCACCACCAGGCCGGCCTTCCTGATCACCTTCACCAGCTGGTCCACAGTGGACGGTTCGGCCCGCGTGACCGCCAGCTCGCGCGCCAGGCGGCCCTTGTACGCCTTGTTGAAGTGGCTGACCGTCACGCGCTCGCCGCGGGCGTTCTCCGTCACCACGCGGACCGTCACCGCGTCCGGGCGCAGCTTCGCGAACGCCGAGTACGTGCCCGAGCGCAGGTCCACCACCAGGCCCTCCACCTGCTGCAACACCGGTTCGAGGACCGGCTTCCAGTGCCCGCGGACCGTCCCCAGAGCCGGCAGCGAGTTCCCGCCCGAAAGCCGGTACGCGGGAATCGGGTCGGTCGCCGACACCACGCCGAACAGCGACGACGTCACCACCAGCCGCCGGTGCGCCTTCTCCAGGCCGGCCTTCGTGAAGCTCTTCACGTCGAGCGCGTCGTACAGCACGCCCGTGTAGCGGCGCAGCGCCGGCATGGTCGGCGACGAGAACAGCTCCGCGTTGCGCGCCACCTCGCGGGACTGGCGCTCGGTGAGGCCCAGGGCGGCGACGCTGCCCGGGACGTCGCGGGCCAGCTCGGCGAGCGCGTCGGCGAGCTTCGCACGTGCCGGGTTCAGCTCGGGGAACGACAGCGCGCCGAGGTCGAGGGGGCCGCCGCGGCCGCCGTCGGCCTTGGTCTCGGAAGGAGGAAGAAGCACCAGCACATACCGAGCGTAAATCGGGGTGCGCGGACGCCGCCGTCCGGCCTAGCCTCGCGCCATGGACCTCACCTGGCGCCCGTTGACCCTCGACGACGTCCCCGCGTTCGCCCGGCTGTACGCCGCCGCGGAGGAGGTCGACAAGACGGGTGACCACTTCAGCGACGAAGACCTCCGCGAAGAGCTCGAAGGGCCCAACATCGACCTGGCCCGCGCCACGATCGGCGCCTGGGCGGGGGAGACGCTCGTCGGCTACGGCCTGATCCGCCGCCGCGACGCCGCGAACCCCGTCCACATGCTCCGGCTCCAGTCGGTCGTGCGCCCGGAGTACCGGGCCGCCGCCGTCGGCGCTCACCTGGTCGAGTGGTTTTCCCGCACGGGCCGCGAGGTCAACGAGCGCACCTTCCCGGACGCGCCGTTCGAGCTGCACCACGGCCAGCACCAGAACGAGCGCTGGATCGCCGGCGTCCTCGCCGGCGCCGGGTACACGCACGCGCGGACGATGGTCAACATGCGCGTCGGCCTCGCCGACCTGCCGCCGCAGCCGCCGCTGCCCGACGGCATCGAGGTGGTCCCGTTCGACTTCAAGCACGACCTCGCCGTGCTCGACGCCCGCAACGACACCTTCGGCGACCACTGGGGCAGCACGCGCTACGAACCCGACGCCTGGCGCCACCTGGTCACCGGCTCGAAGGACTTCCGGCCCGACCTGTCGTACCTCGTCCTCGACGGCGACAAGGTCCTCGCGTTCGTGCTGAGCCACTTCTACGCGTCCGAAGCCGAGGCGACGGGCGTCCGCGAGCACTACGCCAGCTGGGTGGGAACGCGGGCGGTGCTGCGCGGCCGCGGCGTCGCGTCGGGGCTGCTGGGGCACACGCTCGTCGCGGCGAAAGCGGCGGGGTTCGACCGGTCGGCGCTGAACGTCGACGTCGACAACGCGCACCGCGCCCTCGGCGTCTACGAGCGGTGCGGCTACCGCGTCGACGACGAGTGGCACGTGTACGTGCTCACTCCGCCACGAGATTGAGCAGTTCCTCGCCCTTCGCGTACCTCCGCAGCTGCTCCGCCGCGAGCTTCTTCGCGCGCGGGTAGAACGACGCCGACCCGCCGGCGATGTGCGGGGTGATCACCACGCCCGGGACCGTCCACAGTGGATGGTCCGCGGGCAGTGGTTCCGGGTCCACGACGTCGAGTCCCGCGCGCAGGCGTCCGGTGCGCGTCTCCGCCAGGAGGGCGCCGGTGTCGATCGCCGTGCCGCGGCCGACGTTCACCACCAGGGCGTCGTCCGGCAGCGCGGCCAGGGCCTTCGCGTCGAGCAGGCCGCGCGTCGCGGGGGTGTCCGGGAGGATCAGCACCACGATGTCGGCCCGGGGCAGCAGGTCCGGCAGCTCGGCGACGCCGTGGACGTCCTCGTCCGGCCGCGCGCGGCTCGCCACCCGGGTCACCACCGCTTCCGCGGCGACGAGCTGACGTTCGATCGCCCGCCCGATCGAGCCGTGGCCGACCAGGAGCACGCGGCTGTCGGCGAGCGACCGCGTGTGCTCGCGGGTCCATTCGCCGCGCGCCTGCTGCGCGATCCAGCGGGGCAGGTCGCGCTGCGCCGCGTGGATCAGCGCGAGGGCGTGCTCGGCGACGCTCAGGTCGTGCAGCCCCCGCCCGTTCGCCAGCCGCACCCCCTCGGGCAGCAGCGGCACCAGCGTCTCGACGCCGGCCGACAGCGACTGCACCACCCGCAGCGACGGCAGCTCCGCGATGAGCTTCGGCGGCTCGGCCCCGCGGTCGTAGGGCAGCACGTAGAACTCGACGTCGTCCAGCCCGGCCGGCGGAGGCTCGACGCCGTCGTAATAGGCGGCTTCGAGCCCCTCCGGTACCTCGATGTCGGTCCACGGCAGCAGTACGCGAGCGCTCATGCCGCCTTTCTACCCGCTGGCGCGTGTGGTGGCCCCGCAGGTCGCCGGCTCACCCCGAGACGCAGAACTCGTTGCCCTCCGGATCCGTCAGCACCGTCCACGCGAGCCCGGGCACCTCGTGCTCCGCCACCTCCGTGGCCCCCAGCCCGACGAGCCGCTTCACCTCCGCCCCGCGATCGTCCCCGCCGAAGTCGACGTGGACCCGGTTCTTCCCCGCGCGGGGCTCCGGCACCCGCTGCAACCCCAGCGGCAGCCCGCCCTCCGGCGGCGCCAGCACCAGGAACTCGCCTCCGTAATCCTGCGCCACCGTCGTGCCCAGTGCCGCCGTCCAGAACTGCGCCAGACCGCGCGGATCCGCGCAGTCGATCGTGATCATGCCCATGTGGATCGCCATGCCCCGAAGCTAGCGGCGACCACCGACAAAAACCGGCCGCCGAGTAACCCGTTGGAGTCACGGCCGGGGGAGTGACTACCCTGAGCGGGACTTTCACACCCGCCCGGAGCAGGGAGCTCGCAGTGATCACCAGGACTTCGTCGTTGTTCCTTCGCACCTTGCGCGAGGATCCGGCGGACGCCGAGGTACCGAGCCACCGGCTCCTGGTACGCGCCGGCTACGTCCGCCGGGTCGCCCCGGGCGGGTACTCGTGGCTGCCCCTCGGCCTGCGCGTGCTTCGCCGCGTCGAAAACATCGTGCGCGACGAGATGAACGCCATCGGCGCGCAGGAGATCCAGTTCCCCGCGCTGCTGCCGAAGGAGCCCTACGAGGCGACCGGCCGCTGGACCGAGTACGGCGACGCGCTCTTCCGCCTGAAGGACCGCAAGGGCGCCGACTACCTCCTCGGCCCGACGCACGAAGAGCTCTTCACGCTGACGGTCAAGGGCGAGTTCAACTCCTACCGCGACTACCCCGTCACGCTGTACCAGATCCAGACGAAGTACCGCGACGAAGCGCGTCCCCGCGCCGGCATCCTGCGCGGCCGCGAGTTCGTCATGAAGGACTCGTACTCCTTCGACCTCGACGACGAGGGCCTGGAGCGCTCCTACCAGGCCCACCGCGCCGCCTACACGAAGCTGTTCGACCGCCTCGGCCTCGAGTACGTCGTCGTGAAGGCGACGTCGGGCGCGATGGGCGGCTCGGCGTCCGAGGAGTTCCTCGCGGTCGCGGAGACGGGCGAGGACACCTACGTCCGCAGCACGGAGTCGGGCTACGCGGCGAACGTCGAGGCCGTCGTGACGCCCGTGCCGGCCGCGCAGCCCGTCGAGGGCCGCCCCGAGGCGCAGGTGCACCACACGCCGAACACCCCGACCATCGAGTCGCTGGTGAACTTCCTCAACGCCGCCGGGCTCGGCCGCGAGTTCACCGCCGCGGACACGCTGAAGAACGTCATGCTCAAGGCGCGTCAGCCGGGCGCGAAGGAGTGGGAGCTGGTCTGCGTCGCGCTCCCCGGCGACCGTGAAGTGGACATGAAGCGCCTCGAAGCGTCGCTGGAGCCGGCCGAGGTCGCGCTGCTCGACGAGGCCGACTTCGCCAAGAACCCGTTCCTGGTCAAGGGCTACATCGGCCCGAAGGCGCTGCAGGACAACGGCGTGCGCTACCTCGCCGACCCCCGGATCGTGCCCGGCACCGCCTGGGTCACCGGGGCCGACAAGGTCGACCACCACGTCGTCGACCTGCTGGCCGGCCGCGACTTCACCCCGGACGGCACCATCGAGGCCGCCGAGGTCCGCGAGGGCGACGCGTCGCCGGACGGCCACGGCACCCTGGTCGCCGCGCGCGGCATCGAGATCGGCCACATCTTCCAGCTCGGCCGCAAGTACGCGGACGCGTTCGAGCTCGACGCGCTCGGCCCCGACTCCAAGCCGATCCGGATCACGATGGGCTCCTACGGCGTCGGCGTCTCGCGGCTGGTCGCCGTGCTCGCCGAGCAGAACCACGACGACCTCGGCCTGATCTGGCCGCGCGAGGTCTCGCCGTTCGACGTGCACATCGTCATGGCGGGCAAGGACGACGCGGTGCGCGCCGGCGCCGAGAAGCTCGCCGCCGAGCTGGACGCCGCCGGTCTCGAGATCATCCTCGACGACCGCAAGGCGACCCCGGGCGTCAAGTTCGCCGACGCCGAGCTGGTCGGCGTGCCGACCATCCTCGTGGTCGGGCGCGGCCTGGCCAACGGCGTCGTCGAGGTCAAGGACCGGCGCACGGGCGAGCGCGAGGAGATCGCGGTCGACGCCGTCGTCGAGCACCTGGTCAAGCTCGTCCGGTCCTGATGGGCCGGTTCTCCCGGCGTTCCGAAGACCCGACGCCGGGGTACGAGGACAACGAGGCGCTCCGCGGGTTCGGCGGCTACGAACCCGCGGACGCGCCTTCTCCCGAGCCGCCGCGTGCGCGGCCGAAGCGGATCCGCCCGGCGCCGAAGCCGCTGAAGTGGCGGCGGGCGCCGTGGCTGGGGCTCGTGCTGATCGCGCTGATCGCGGGCGTGCTGAACGCGCTGGGCGTCGGCAAGGCGCACCAGACGTCGTCGACGCCGACGTCGCGGCCGCCGCGGGTGGAGACGCCGGCGCCGCGGACGGTCGTCCCGGCAGTGACGAGCGGCTGGCAGTCGGTGGCGGCCCGGGACGGGGCGTACGCCTACGACGTCCCGCCGTCCTGGGAACCCGCGCCGACCACTCAGCACGGCTGGGACCAGCCGGCGATCCGGCTGATCACGAGCGCGTTCCTGGGCAAGGACTTCTGCGCCCGGGACACGCTGGGCGGCGCCGGCGTCACCACGGAGCCGCTCGCCGACCCCGAGGCCGCGGCCCGCAAGGTCGCGACGGACCTGGCGACCGGCGCGTACGGCGGGACGTCCCAGGTCGGACCGGGCACGGACGCCCAGCTGACGAAAGCGGACGGCACGCAGGCCCCGGCCCGGATCGTGGTCGCCGAAGTGATCCCCGCGGCCACGGGCGAGTGCGCGGCGAAGCACGCGCTGGTCGCCGCGATGGCGTTCGGCACCGGGAGCGCGTCGGGCGTGGTGGTGGCGTATGCGGACAGTGACCGCTCCGGACCGGCGATCCGCGAAGACCTGCTGGGGATCGTGAAGAGCTACCGGTTCGTGCCGGCCGCGGACCGGAGCACGACGACTCCGCCGCCGACCACCTACCGCTGAGCGCCGGGGTTCGGCAGGCTGGGCCCATGGACGAACGGCTCGCGCGCATCCGGACCGTCGCGTTCTCCGTGCTCGGCGTCGCCGGGGTCCTGCTGCTCTTCGGGCCGCTGCTGGCGAAGGCCTGGCGCTGGCTCGTCGAGCCGCGTGAGCCGGACTGGTGGGGCGCGGCCGGGCAGTGGGCCGGCGCCGTCGGGACCGTCGCCGCCGTGGCCGTCGCCCTGTGGATCGCCATCCGGGACGGCCGGGTCGCGCGGGCGGACCGGGCGAAGCGGGAGCTGCGCGAGTGGCAGGAGCAGGCCGCGAAGGTCACCGCGTGGATCGAAACCACGGACGCGGGTGAGGTCCACATGATCGTGTCCAACGCCAACTCCGAGGCGGTGCACCACGTCGTCGTCTCGTTCGACCTCGTGCGGAGCCTGCCGATGACCGGGTCCACCCTGCACCGCGGGCCGCGGATCGAACCGGACGAGTACCTCTACGCCGTGCTCCCGCCGGGGAAGTGGCGCATGCCGGTGCGCGACGGGCGGCGGATGGAGCACACCACGCCCGGCGTGATGCTCGCCTTCACCGACTCCCGCAACGGGCACTGGCTCCGGCTGACCGACGGCACCCTGATCGAGAAGACCCAGAACGTCGTCAGCCGCCGGAAGATCCAGTTCCCGCAGCGGATCAGCGTCCCCGAGAGCTACTGACCAGCTTCGCCAGCTCGCGCAGCCGGACGTCCGGCAGGTAGGCCCGGCTCAGCGCCAGCCCGATCCGCGGCAGGTCCGCCTCGTCGCGGTAAGCGAGGTACAGCGGCACGTGCCGGGGCTGGAACTTCGCCTTGAACGCGTGCAGGGAACGGAATCCGTAGTACGGCTCCATGACCCGGCCCAGCGACTCCAGTGCCCGGTCGACCGTGCGGGCCGGGCCGTCGTCGCCGCTGCGGGCCAGCGGAGCACCCGAAAGCGAGACGAACCGCGCGCCCTCTTCGCGGAACTGCACGCACGCCGACGCGATCAGGAACTCCATCACCGGGCGGAAACCGTGCGGGCTGCGGCGCATGACGTCCAGCGTCCAGCCGCCCACCTTGCCCGCGCCCGTGTGGACCGGCAGCCACGACGTCACGCCGTGGACCGTGCCCTCCGCGTCGACCGCCAGGCCGACCCGCGTCGCCGGGTCCATCGCCTCGTCGAGGCCGCCGAGCGTGAAGCCCATCTCCGGCATGCCCTTGCCCGACATCCACTCCTCCGACAGCGCCCGGACCTGGGCGAGGATGGGTTCCGGCTGGTCGGCCAAGCGGACCAGCCGGAAGTCGATGTCCTGCTTGGCGGCCTTGTTGAGCGCCGAGCGGACGTCCTGCCACGCCTTGCCGCGGAACTCCAGCCCCTCCAGGTCGAGCACGTTGTCCTCGGCGACCTGGACGTGCTGCCAGCCCTGTTCGCGCGTGGCCGCGACCGTCTCTTCCGTCGCCGAGAACACGCACGGCACCAGGCCGGAGTTCTCGCACATCGTGGTGAACTCGGTGACCGTGGCCGCCGCCGTGCCGTCCGGCGCGATCGGGTCGCCCAGCGCGACGGCGACGCCCGCGTGCTCGCGGTAGGCGAGGTAGGACCGGCCGTCCTCGCGGACGAAGTAGGTGTTGCGCGGCCAGGTCGTCATCCACGACAGCGTGCTGCCGCCGTGGCGCCCGAGCAGCGTGCGGGCCAGCGCCACCCCCGGACCCTGCGCGTGCCGCCGGAGCCGCCGCCGGGACGGGACGCGGAACGCGCGCTGCCCGGCGATCAGCACGACCAGCAGGACCGTCCACAGGAGATTGTCCACGAAGAACAGCGGCAGGCCCGTGGTGTCGTAGTCCGCGCCGAAGACGTCGGCCAGCCCGTAGAGCGTGGCGTCGCCGAGGGCCTGCAGGGTGACGAAGACCGACAGCGCGACGGCCCAGCGCCACGCGACGCGGCCGCCCTTGCGCAGCCCGTTGACCATCGGCACGGCGATCAGCACGAGCAACGCCAGCTCCGGCGCCGACAGCGAAACCGCTTCGGTGGAACCGAACGGGCCCTCGCCGGGCACCAGGAACATCACGATCTCGGCGATGGTGAGCAGCAGCAGGCCGGCGACGGTCAGCAGCCGCCACTCACGCAGGTTCGGCCCCGCCGACGGCACCCGCCGCGAGCCGACGAGCCGGTTGCCCAGCGGGATCGCCGCCACCAGCGCGAAGAAGTGCACGAGGTCGGCCAGCGTGCCGACGTAGACGATCGCGACCCCGGCGTACACGCAGAGCCCGGCCCGCAGCCGCAGCGCCCACGGCGGCCGCAGCGTCGCGCTGGCGACCGCGACCGCGGCGAGCGCGCCGCCGGAGAACCCGACGTCGAGGCTGTCCGCCATGCGCTCGGCCCACACCCAGCCGGAGTTGCCGCACAGCGCGAGGAACTGCGTCGCGACGAGCACCGAGACGAACTGGCCGCCGATGGTCACGGCCATCGCGCGCCGCGTCCCCAGCTGCCACTCGGCGAAGCCGGCGAAGAGCGCGAAGCTGCCGACCATCGGGAGGTAGTACCAGGGGACGACGGCGAAGAACGGCCCGGTGAGCATGGTCCACCACCGGCCCGTCTCCAGCGACGGCAGTCCGTAGGCGATGAACGGGTAGGCCGCGCGGTCTTCGGCGGCGTTCCAGAGCGCCCCCGTCGCGACGGCCAGCACGAGCATCGCGAGCACGACGGTGCTGGTGAACGGCAGGCGCTGCCTGAGCACCGCGACCGTGCCGCGGATGCGTCCCCCTCCGGCGGGCCCGGCCGCCGACGCTGCTTCAGTCATGCCCGGAAGTCTGGCGAACCGCCGTCTCCGTCCACATCAGGCGAAGGAAGGAGATTTACCCCTAAGGGGTCCTCCCTTCGAATGAGGGACATCCCCACCCGAGGACGACTTTCAGCCGAACACGGCGGTCCGCACGGCGTCGGTGTCGGCCAGGTCCGGCAGCACGATCCGCGCGCCGGCCGCCCGCAGCTCGCCGGCGCTGTAGAGCCCGGTCGCCACCGCGATCGGGAGTGCGCCGTGGGCGAGCGCGGCTTTGACGTCGTTGGGGGTGTCGCCCACGATGACGATCTCGTCGGCGCCGAACGGCGTGCCGTGCTTGGCCGCCGCCAGCGCCACCGCGTGCGGGACCAGGTCGGGCCGGTGCACCGAGAGCGTGCCGTAGCCGCCGATGTCCAGGTCGAGGTGCTGGTGCAGGCCGAACGCGACGAGCTTGTGCCGCGAGATCTCCGGCAGGTTGCCGGTCACGAGCGACTGGACGACGCCCTCGTCCCCGGCGAACGCGGTCAGCGCTTCGGCCGCGCCCGGCAGCGCGCGGGCCTCCACGGGGAAGCGGTGCGCGGCGCGTTCCGACTCCGCCACCAGTGCCTTGAACATCGCCTGGATCGTGTCCGGGGCGGGGTCGAAGCCGTTCGCGGTGAGCAGCTCGGTGGTGGTCGCCAGTTCGGTGCGGCCGCCGAACACCGGGTCGACGCGCAGGGTCGCCCCGGTCGCGGCGGTGAACGCGGCCGCGTACCAGGTCGCGCCCAGCCGGGCGAAGTCCACCAGCGTGTGGTCGATGTCCCAGAGCAGCAGCCGCTTCTTCGTCACGGGACCGAGGCTACCGGCGGTGCTATTCAACACGCGTTGACTTTCTGGGGACGCGGTCGTACCTTGGCTTTAATTCAACAAGCGACGAATAACTGGAGGTTGTCATGACCGCTCCCGTCCGGCGCCCCGCCGGGGCGCTCGCCCTGGTCGCCGCCGTGGCCGGCGCGCTGGTGGCCGTGGTGCTCGGGTTCCTCACCTTCGGCGCGCAGGCCACGGCCGCGCCGGACGGCGTCCCGGTCGCGGTCGCGGGCCCGCCCGAGGTCGCCCTGCGCATCGCGGCGCACGGCGGTGGCGCGCTCGAGTGGACCGTCGCGTCCGCGGCCGACGCGCGGCAGTTGCTGGAGGACAAGAAGGTCTACGGCGTGCTCGAAATCGGACCCGGGCCGTCCGCCACTGTCGTGACGTCGGGGGCGGTCAACCCGGCCGGGACCCAGGTCGCGCAGCAGGCCCTGACCGGGGCGGCGTCGGCGCTGGCCGGCGCCCCGAAGCAAGAGGTGCTGCACCCGGTGACCGTCGCGGGCCGGACCGCGCCGCTGGCCGCGTCCGCGCTGGCCTGGATCGGCGCGCTCGTCGCCGGGCTCGCCCTGACGCAGCTGGCCAAGCGAACCGGCCGCACGGTCGGCGCCGGCGCGCGGTTCCTGCAGGTCCTCGGGGCCGGGGTGCTCGTGACGGCGGTCGTGGCCGGGTTCTTCGCGCTGTGGGACGCCGCGCTGCCGCTCGACGCCGGCGTCCTGGGGTTCGTCTTCCTCGCCGCGACGGCGTTCGCGGCCCTGCAGGCGGGGCTGCTGCGCCTGCTCGGGCTGCGCGCGATGGCCGTCCTGGGCCCGCTCTACCTGGTCGCGCCCGCGGTCGCCGGGCAGGTGCCGGAGCTGCTGAACCCGGCCTACCGCACGCTGCTGTGGTCGTGGACGCCGTTCCGCTTCTCGGCCGAAGGCCTGCGAAGCCTGCTTCAGGGCGTGCCGGGGGCGCCCGACGTCACGACCGGCGTCTGGGTGCTCGGCGCGCTGCTGGCCGCGGGGCTCCTGCTGGCGCTGTGGCCCGGCCGGTCAGCCCGCGAGGAGGCTGAACCGCACCTTCCGGACCGGGTTGTCGAGGTTGGTGTCCACTAGGCAGATCGACTGCCAGGTCCCCAGCGCGAGGACGCCGCCGAGCACCGGGATCGTCGCGTAGGGCGGCACCAGTGCCGGGAGCACGTGGTCACGGCCGTGACCCGGGCTCCCGTGCCGGTGCCGCCAGCGGCCGTCGCGGGGGAGCAGGGCGTCGAGCGCGGTCAGCAGGTCCTCGTCGCTGCCGGCACCGGTCTCGAGGATCGCCAGCCCGGCGGTGGCGTGCGGGACCCAGACGTGCAGCAGCCCGTCCGCCGCGTCCGCGTCGCGCAGGAACGACTCGGCCTCGTGGGTGAGGTCGTGGACGATGGCTTCGGAGCCGGTCCGGACCTCGATCTCGGTGGAGTACATGCTCCCCAGCCTAGGGAGCGCTCGAACCGGCGGCCACCACGAGCATCCCGGCGGTCATCACGACCGCGTCGTCGACGGGCTGCCGGCTCAGGAATCCAGGTAGCGCAACACCGCCAGTACCCGGCGGTTGTCCCCTTCGGACGGTGGCAGGCCGAGCTTGCCGAAGATCGACGTCACGTACTTTTCGACCGAGCCGGCCGAGAGGAACAGCTCCGCCGCGATCGCGGAGTTCGACCGGCCTTCCGCCATCAGACCCAGGACCTCCCGCTCCCGCGGCGTGAGCCCGCTGAGCGCGTCGGTCCGGCGCGTCGCCGAGAACAGCTGGCTGACGACCTCGGGGTCGAGCACCGTCTCCCCGTCCGCGACGCGGCGCAGCGCGTCGAGGAAGTCCGACACCTCGGCGACGCGGTCCTTGAGCAGGTAGCCGACCCCGCCCGCGCGGTCGGCCAGCAGCTCGGCGGCGTACTTGGTCTCGACGTACTGCGAGAACAGCAGGACCGCGCGCCCCGGCGACTCCCGGCGCAGCGAGATCGCCGCCCGCAGGCCCTCGTCGGTGTGCGTCGGCGGCATCCGGATGTCCACAATGGACACATCGGGAGTGTGCTCCTCGACGGCGGACCGCAGCGCGTCGCCGTCCTTGACCGCGGCGACGACTTCGTGGCCGCGGAAGGTCAGCAGCTCGACGAGACCCTGGCGCAGGATGGTGGAGTCCTCCGCGATGACGATCCGCATGCGGGCGAGCCTATCGGGACGGCGGCACCCGCGCGGTCACTTCGGCCGGTCGCGCCTAGCGGGGGAGTGGTACCCGGGCGGTCACTTCGGTCGGGCCGCCCAGTGGGCTCGCGACGGTCAGCTCGCCGTCGACGGTCCGCAGGCGTTCGGCGACCCCGGCCAGCCCACCGCCCGGGACGAGCCGGGCGCCGCCCGGGCCGCGGTCGCGCACCCGCAGCCACAGGACGTCGCGCTCTTCGGTGACTTCGACGTACGTCGTCGTCCCGCTGTGCTTCGCGGCGTTCGTGAGCAGCTCGGCGGCGCTGAAGTAGACGATCGTCTCCAGCGACGGCGGCGGCCGGCGCGGCAGGTCGACGGCGACCCGCGCGTCCATCCCGGACGTCGCGACCAGGGTGGCCAGGGCGACGTCGAGCCCGGCGTCGAGGGCGGCGGGGTGGATGCCGCGGGCGAGGTCGCGCAGCTCGGTCAGCGCCTGCTTCGCGTTGGTGTGTGCGGCGGTGACCAGCTGCTTGACCTGGGGAAGGTCGACGTCTTCGAGCTCGTCCTTGGCCAGCCCGAGCTTCATGGCGAGCGCGACGAGCTGGGCCTGCGCACCGTCGTGCAGGTCACGCTCGATGCGCCGCAGCCGCAGGGCGGAGTCCTCGACCGCCGTCGCACGGCTCGCTTCGAGGTCCCGGACGCGCTCGGAGAGCACCCGCGTCCCGAGCAGGCCGACGACCATCAGCCGGTCGAGCGCGACGAAGGCGTGCGTCACCCACGGGAGCGCCACGAGCACCAGCAGCCCCGACGCCGACCACGCGAGCGCACCGGCCCAGTTCGCGGCCTGGATGTCGAACACGTCCAGCCGTTTCGCGCCGAGCGGCCACCAGAGGAAGGCGAAGGGGGTCGCGGCCACGGCGTAGACGGTGGCGGAGGCCATGGTGATCATCCCGGCGAAGCTCAGGGGCAGCCGCAGCAGCAGGTAGCCGGCGGTCCGCCAGCCGGCGGGATCGCCGACGCGGGCCCGGACCCAGGCCCACAGCCCGGGCTTGAGCTCGGGCCGCCGAGGGGCGGGCACACTCACACCGAGCAGCGCTTTGGCGAGCCCGCGGTGCAGCGCACCGAGGCCGCGCACGTAGGAGATGGCACCGGCGAGCACGAGGAAGCCGAGCAGCACGGGCGTCAGCCCGAGCCCGAACGCGAGCACGAAGAGGAAGCTGAGCAGCGAGAAGAAGGTCAGCGGGCCGGAGAGCCAGAGCCAGAGGTACTCGGCCCAGAAGTCCCGCGCGCCGAGAGGCCCGAAGACGCGGCGCAGCGAGCGGGGGCGAGGGACGTCGAGGCTGGTCACGGATTCAGTTTCGCCTGGTCCGGGCCCGCTGCCCATCCGGTTTTCCCCCGGGGCCGGCCCCGGAACGCCCCCGGTGGCCATGACCGTTACCTCCGCTGGGCTTCGACGAAGCGCGTCCAGGCGTGCGGTTCGCGTTCGGCCCGGACGAAGGTGCAGCGGTTCTGGCGAAGCTCGGCGAGACTGGCCGGCGGCACCACGGCTACTACCAGTGGGCCGATCTGGGATTCGCGGTGGTTTACGGGGTGACCTTGTCCGGTGGGCTTTTCGCGTTGTCCGGGAGAAGGAGCCTCGCGGTGATGCCGGTGATCGGGGCTTTCGCCGACTTCGCGGAGGACTTCGGCGTTCTCGCCGCACTCCAGGAGTTTCCGGCACCCGCACGCGGGGCGCTGGCGATCGCCGGGACGGCCGGGGTGGTGAAGCACCTTTGCTTCTGGCCGCGGCCATCGGGGCCGGCGTTTGGACCATCGTGAAGTGGCCGCGCGTCAGGACGAACGGTGTCACCAAGGCGGTGCAGGTCACCACGCTGGTTCTGGTGGCCGGGGCGGCGTTCTGGGCTTACGCGTTCCCCGTGCACTTCGGTGCGCACGGGCACTTGGCCGCCGCCGGTGCGCTGTTCGCCGGGATCGTCGCGGTGGTGGGCTGGAACTACAGGGCCACCAGTCGCGGCCGGTACGGCGTGATCTTCTGGACCATGATGGGGACCCTGGCCGGGTGGCCGGCCGTCCGCCTGTCCGTCCCCTCGCCCTACTGGACGCTCGCGGTGGAGGCGGCGTTGATCGCCGAGTTCGCCTGGTTCCGGATTTGGCAGACGAAGGACCTGGAGGGACGGCCCAACCCGGCGGCGTGATGGCCACCTCGCGAGATGGCCATCACCGACGGGACCTACGGCCGGTCCGGGTCGTCCTCCCGGGCCTTCTGCGCGGCTTCGCGCATCTCGATGACGTCCGTCAGCCAGTCGCCCGTCTCGCGGGCGATGTCGCGGACCGCGCCCGTGATGATCGACGCTATGTTGCCGACGTGCGTCGCGGCTGATTCGGTGATCACCTGCAGGGTGTCCTTCTCGCGTTCGAACTGGCCCACCATGTCACCCTCACGCTGCTCGGAGCTGCCGGTCGGGTTCCACGGTAGTCGGCGACGGCGAACTCTGCGGGAGAGCCAGCTTCACGATCTTCTTCGCCACCGACCAGAGCTGCTTGTGCAGCGGGCCCGTGTGGTACGGCAGCCCGTACTTCTCGCAGATCGCGCGCACCTCGCCGGCGATCTCCGGGTAGCGGCGGGCCGGGATGTCCGGGAACAGGTGGTGCTCGATCTGGTGCGACAGGTTCCCGCTCATGATGTGGAACAGCGGGCCGCCGGTGATGTTCGCCGAGCCCAGGATCTGCCGCAGGTACCACTGGCCCCGTGACTCCGACGCCGTCTCGGCCTCGGTGAAGCTCTCGACGTCGGCGGGGAAGTGGCCGCAGAAGATGATCGAGAACGACCACAGGTTGCGGACCAGGTTCGCGGTCGCGTTCCCGGCGAAGGTCAGCGGCGCCAGCGGGCCGGTCAGCAGCGGGAACAGCAGGTAGTCCTTGCCGACCTGCCGGGACGCCTTCTTGACCATCTTGCGGACGACCTCGGTGGTGTCCGACCACTTGCGCTCGCCCTTGACGATCCGGTCGAACTCCAGGTCGTGCAGCATCACGCCCCACTGGAAGAACAGCGCCAGCAGCGTCGCGTACACCGGGTTGCCCAGGTAGTACGGGTGCCACTTCTGGGCGGTGTCCATCCGCAGGACGCCGTACCCGATGTCGCGGTCCTTGTCGAGGATGTTCGTGTACGTGTGGTGGATGTAGTTGTGCGAGTGCCGCCAGTTCTCGGCCGGCGCCACGTTGTCCCACTCGAAGCGCTGCGAGCTCAGCGCCGGGTCGCGCGTCCAGTCGTACTGGCCGTGCATGACGTTGTGGCCGATCTCCATGTTGTCGAGGATCTTGGCCACCGACAGCGCGCCGACGCCGGCGACCCACGCGGGCGGGAAGAACCCGGCGAACAGCAGCGCGCGCCCGGCCACCTCCAGGCCGCGCTGCGTCTTGATGATGTTGTGGATGTAGTCGACGTCTTCCTGGCCGAGCGAGTCGACGGTCCGCCGGCGCAGCGCGTCGAGCTCGCGGCCGAACTCCTCGACCTGTTCCGGGGTCAGGCGGTCCTGCAGGCCGGTCATGGCAGTCTCCCTAAGCGTCGATCTCGACGTCCCCGACCGGGACGGAGATGCAGAGCTGGATTTCTTCGTCTTCTTCGCCGGAGATCTCGCCCGTCTTGGCGTTGCGGACGCGACCGGCGGTCTTGAGCTGGGTGCAGGAGAAGCAGATGCCCATCCGGCAGCCGTGTTCCGGCGACAGGCCCGCTTCCTCGGCCTGTTCCAGCAACGGCTTCCCCGAGTTGGCGCACTCCCGTCCGCTGCGCTTGAACCGGACCTGGCCCTCGGCGTTCGCCGTGTCGAAGGTCAGCGCCGGCGGGGTGAACTCTTCGGTGTGCGCGCGTTCACCCAACTCCGCGCGCACGGCGTCCATCAGCGGCTTCGGGCCGCAGACGAACGCTTCGGCGTCGCGGTACCAGGGCGCCACCTGCGCCAGGTGCTCCGGCGAGAAGAACCCGCGCAGGTCGCCGCCCTTGGTGTGGGTGTAGGCGTGCACCACCTTCAGCCCGGGGTGCCGGGCGGCGAGCTCGGCCAGCTCGGTGCGGTAGAGCGCGTCGGCCGGGCCGTTCGAGTAGTGCAGGAACACGACCTCGCCGGGGTGGCCTTCGTCGGCCAGCGTGCGGGCCATGGCGAGCACCGGGGTGACGCCGCTGCCCCCGCTGATCAGCAGCACGCGGTCCGGGCGGGTGGCGGGCAGCGTGAACGTGCCGTCCGGAGTGGACAGACCGACCACGGAGCCGGCGCCGAGCGCGCGGTTGAGGTGCCCGGAGACCAGGCCCTGCTCCTTGACGGTGAACTCGAGCTCGCCGTCGTACTGCGAACCGCACGGCGAATAGCAGCGGGTGCGCCGGACGCCGTCGATCTCCACCTGCAGGCGCACGTACTGCCCGGCGGTGAAGCCGGGCCACGCGCGGCTGGGCTTGACGGTGACGGTCACGCTGTCCGGCGTCTGCTTGCGCACCGCCGTGACCAGGCCGCGGATCTCGCGGCGCACCAGCATCGGGTCGACGAGCTCCAGGTAGCGGTCCATCCCGTGCGGGGTCAGCAGCGCCTCGGCCAGCGAGGCGAGGCTGCGCACCCTCCGGGGGATGAGCGCCGTCATCGGAGACCTCCTCGATTACAGTGAACGACTGTACACTCAACAGTGCACTGCAGGAGTGGACTGCCTGTCAACGCGGAACGCGGAGGATGTGACGTGAGCAACGCGGTGGACATCCGTACGCTGATAGACGTGTCCGAAGACTCGCTGACGCCGGTGAGCCGGCAAGAGCGCAAACAGCGCACGCGCCAGGCGCTGCTGGACACCGCCCTCGACCTGCTGGCCGACCGCCCGTTCGCGACGCTCTCCCTGCGCGAGGTCGCGAAGGGCGCGGGCCTGGTGCCGACGGCGTTCTACCGGCACTTCGCCTCGATGGAGGAGCTGGGCGTCGCGCTCGTCGAAGAAGCGACGCGCACGCTGCGCGGCATGATGCGGTCGGCGCGCACCGATCCCGACACCTACCGGGGGATGATCAGCGCGTCGGTGGCCACGGTCCACCAGTTCGTCCGGGCGAACGAGGACCACTTCCGGTTCCTGACGCGCGAACGCTACGGCGGCGGCCCGCTCGCCCGGTCCATCGCGGTCGAACTGCGGATGTTCTCCGGCGACCTCGCGATCGACCTCGCCCGGTTCGCCCCGTTGCGCGCGTGGAGCACCGAAGACCTGCACATGCTGGCGGATCTGATCGTCTCCGCGATGATCACGACCACCATCGAGCTGCTGGAAGCACGACCGGGTGAAGACGCGAAAATCACCGCGACGGCGGAAAAACGCCTGCGTCTGATCCTGCTCGGCATCCCCCAGTGGAAAACGAGCTGAACGCTCCTCCCGCGGCGCTCGTATCTTCTGGCACAACCCCGGGACTTGCGACCGATGTCGCTGGGGAGTGTCGGTCCGGCGTGGTACAACCCACGGATCGTGCCTCGCCGATGAGGAGGTCGTGTGGCGGACAGCGAACAGAGTCAGCAGCTCACCGTGGGTGTGGTGACCGAGTCACGCCCCGGGGAGCGCCGGGTCGCGATGGTGCCCAAACTGGTCGGCCGGCTCGCGCGACGCGGGTTGCGCGTCCTGGTCGAACCGGGCGCCGGGTCCCGCGCGCACCTGAGTGACGACGCGTACACCCAGGCGGGTGCCGAGCTCGGCGACGCTTGGAGCGCCGACATCGTCGTGAAGGTGAACCCACCCGCGCCGGACGAGGTCGCGAAGCTGGCCAGAGGCACCGTCCTCCTCGGATTCCTCGACCCGCGCGGCAACCCGGACGGGCTCGCGAAGCTCGAAGAAGCGGGCTTGCGGGCGTTCGCGATGGAGGCGGTCCCGCGGATCTCCCGGGCGCAGGCGATGGACGCGCTGTCGTCGCAGGCCAGCATCGGCGGCTACCGCGCGGTGCTGCTCGCGGCCCAGAAACTGCCCCGCTTCTTCCCGATGCTCACCACCGCGGCGGGCACCGTGCCGCCGGCGAAGGTGCTGGTGCTCGGCGCCGGCGTCGCCGGCCTGCAGGCGCTGGCCACGGCGAAGCGGCTCGGCGCGCAGACCACTGGCTACGACGTCCGGCCCGAGGTCGGCGAGCAGGTCAAGTCGCTCGGCGCGCAGTTCCTGGACCTCGGCATCGAGGCGGTCGGCGAAGGCGGGTACGCCCGCGAGCTGACCCCGGAGGAGCGCGAGGAGCAGCAGCGGCGGCTCACCGAGGCGATCACGAGGTTCGACGTCGTCATCACCACGGCGCTGGTGCCGGGCCGCAAGGCGCCGACGCTGGTCACCGCGGACGCCGTCAAGGGCATGCCGGCCGGGTCGGTCGTGGTCGACCTCGCGGGCGAGACCGGCGGCAACTGCGAGCTGACCAAGCCGGGCGAGGACGTCGTGGAGCACGACGTCACCATTTCGTCCCCGCTGAACCTGCCCGCCGAAATGCCTTCGCACGCCAGCGAGCTGTACGCGCGCAACGTCACCGAGCTGCTGGAGCTGCTCGTGACGAAAGAAGGCGCGCTGGAGCTGAACTTCGAAGACGAGATCGTCGCCGGCGCCTGCGTGGCCGGGCGCGAAGGGAGCCCAGCATGAGTCCCCTGGTTCAGAACCTGGCGGTGCTGGTGCTCGCCGGGTTCGTCGGCTTCGCCGTCATTTCCAAGGTGCCCAACACGCTGCACACCCCGCTGATGTCCGGCACCAACGCCATCCACGGCATCGTGCTGCTGGGCGGGCTGGTCGTGCTCGGCCTCGGCGTCGACGGCGTCTTCAACAAGATCCTGCTGGTGATCGCGATCGCCTTCGGCACGATCAACGTCGTGGGCGGGTTCCTGGTCACCGACCGGATGCTGTCGATGTTCAAGGGCAAGAAACCCGCTCCCGCCGACGAGGAGGAGCGGAAGTGACCGACTTCGTCGCGATCCTCTACATCGTCGCGTTCGCCCTCTTCATCTACGGCCTGATGGGCCTGACCGGCCCGCGCACCGCGGTCCGCGGCAACTGGATCGCCGCGGCCGGCATGGGCATCGCCGTCATCGCCACCCTGCTCACCCCGGGCATGGGCAACTGGCTGCTCATCGTCCTCGGCGTCGCGATCGGCGCGGTGGTCGGCGTGCCGTCCGCGCGCAAGGTCAAGATGACCGCGATGCCGCAGATGGTGGCGCTGTTCAACGGCGTCGGCGGCGGCGCGGTCGCGCTCATCGCCTGGGTCGAGTTCAACTCCACCGACGGCTACGCGCACGAGCCGGCGTACATCGCCATCGCGTCGCTGTTCGCCGCGATCATCGGCTCGATCTCCTTCTGGGGCTCGAACGTCGCGTTCGGCAAGCTCCAGGAGCTGATCAGCGGCCGCCCGATCACCATGGGCAAGCTGCAGCAGCCGGTCAACGCGCTGCTCCTGCTGGTCGCGCTGGGCTGCGCGGTCGCCATCGTCGCCGGCGGCGACTCCGGCTTCCTGATCGTCGGGCTGCTCGTCGCGGCGGGCATCCTCGGCCTCACCGTCGTGCTGCCGATCGGCGGCGCGGACATGCCGGTGGTGATCTCGCTGCTCAACGCGTTCACCGGGCTCTCGGCCGCGGCGATGGGCCTCGCGCTGGACAACACGGCGCTGATCGTCGCCGGCATGATCGTCGGCGCGTCCGGCTCGATCCTGACCAACCTGATGGCCAAGGCGATGAACCGGTCCATCCCGGCGATCGTCGCGGGCGGCTTCGGCGGTGGCCCCGCGGTTTCCGCGGGCGGGGGTACCAAGGAGGAGCGCCCGGTGCGCGCGACCAGCGCCGCCGACACCGCGATCCAGATGGCGTACGCGAGCAAGGTCGTCGTGGTGCCGGGCTACGGCATGGCCGTGGCGCAGGCGCAGCACACCGTCCGCGAGATGGCGAAGCTGCTGGAGAAGAAGGGCATCACGGTCGCCTACGCGATCCACCCGGTGGCCGGCCGGATGCCCGGGCACATGAACGTGCTGCTCGCCGAGGCCGACGTGCCGTACGAGCAGCTCAAGGAGATGGACGAGATCAACTCCGAGTTCGCCCAGACCGACGTCGCACTGGTGATCGGCGCGAACGACGTCACGAACCCGGCCGCGCAGACCGACCCGAGCTCCCCGATCTACGGGATGCCGATCCTCAAGGTCAACGAAAGCCGGTCCGTGATCGTGTTGAAACGCGGGATGGCCTCCGGCTTCGCCGGGATCGACAACGACCTGTTCTACGATCCGAAGACCAGCATGCTCTTCGGGGACGCCAAGTCGTCGGTGGGCGAGATCGTGGAGGAACTCAAAGCGCTATGACGACCGGGTCGGACGTCCGTGCCGCGTTCACGGATCCGGCCGAGAACCTGGCGTTCGACGAAGCGCTCCTCCGGGTCGCGCCCGCGTCACCGGTGCTGTGGCTCTGGCGCAACCCGGTCTGCGTCGTGGTGGGCCGCGGCCAGCGGATCGCCCGCGAAGTGCGGGCCGAGGAGTGCGCCCGGGACGGCGTCCCGGTGCTGCGGCGGGCCAGCGGCGGCGGCACGGTGTTCCACGACCCGGGCAACCTGAACGTGACGCTGGTCCTGCCCGGGCCCACCGACCGGCCGCTGGAGACGCTCGGCAAGGTGATGAGCGCCGCGGTCGACCAGCTCGGGCTGGTGCCGCGGATCGGCGACCGCGGCCTGTTCGTCGAGGACGCGAAGCTCTGCGGGTTCGCGGTGTTCCGCACCAAGGGCGGGCTGCTGGCGCACTCGACGCTGCTGGTCGAGACGTCGGCCGCGCTGGTCGGCCGCTACCTGACGAGCGCCCCGGCGGACCCGCGGCCGCTCGACTCCCACCGCAGTCCCGTGGCTTCGCTGGCCGAGCACGGGCTGCGTCCCGGGTTCCCGTCGGTCGAGGCGGCGGTGCGCGCGGCGGCGTCGCAGTTCCTCGGGACGCTGGTGCCGCGCCCACCGTCCGCGGCCGAGCTGACGCGGCAGCGGGCGCTGCTGCACACGCGGTACCGGTACCCGCCCTGGCACGCGGACGGTTCCCAGCGCGCGGGCTGACGGGCCGCGAGGAGATCCCGCGGCGCGTCCGTCCACTGTGGACCTACTCGGCCGCCGAGAACGTGATGCCCGGCACCTTCCGCGCCGCCGCGCGCGTGGTCTTCCTCGGCGCCGCCGCCTTGCGCGTGGTCTTGGCCGGTTCGGCCTTCGCCCCCGTGACCTTCGCGGTGGTCTTCGCGGGCTCGGCCTTCGCGGTCTTGGCGGCTGTGGTCTTGGCGGTCGCCGCGCGGCGGCCGGCGACGGGCTTCGCCGCCTTCGTCGTCTTCGGGGCCGCCTTCGCCCGGGGCCGCTTCGCGCCCGGGACGATCCGCGGCCGGCGCTTGCGGCCGCCGGTGCGGCGACCCGCGTCGGCGTAGCGCTGGAGCAGCTCACGCAGGGCGTCGGCGTTGGCGAAGGAGAGGTCGATGTCGTAGTCGATGCCGTCGAGCCCGAACCCGACGGTCTCGGCGGCGGGCTCGCCGGTGAGATCATCCAGGACCCGCACAGCCGTGTTCTTGGCCACGACAAACCTCCCGTGCTCGAACGTGTATTGCGCGCGCACCGGGGCCGACGGCACCGGGCCGCCGATGACTTGCAGCTTCGAAGACGAGGATAGCCGCTGGCTTGCGTGATCCCGCGTGGTGGTGTGCGCTGAAGCCATGTCTGGACAGACTTTTGACGTAGTGGTGATCGGCGCGGGTCCGGTGGGGGAGGTGGCCGCCGAACGAGCGGCTCGCGGCGGCCTGAAGGTCGCCCTCGTCGAGCACGAGCGCTTCGGCGGCGAGTGCTCCTATTGGGCGTGCATCCCGAGCAAGGCGTTGCTGCGGCCGGGAAACCTGCTCGCCGCGGCGAAGCGCATCCCCGGCGTGCCGGTCGGCGACCGGCTCGACCCCGCGGCGGTGTTCGCGCGGCGTGACTGGTTCACGGGCAAGGGCGACGACTCGGGCCAGGTCGAGTGGGCTCGCGGCGCCGGCATCGAGCCGATCCGCGGGCACGGCGAGATCACCGGTGAGCGGGAGGTCACCCTCGACGGCGACCGCGTGCTGACCGCGCGGCACGCGGTGATCGTGTGCACCGGCAGCGTGCCGAGCACGCCGAAGATCCCGGGTCTCGACACGATCCGGCCGTGGGGTTCGCGGGAGGCGACGTCGGCGGAGTCCGTGCCGGGGCGGCTGGGCGTCCTCGGCGGCGGCGTGGTCGGCGTCGAGATGGCGCAGGCGTTCGCGTCGCTGGGCTCGGAGGTGCACCTGGTGATCACCGGCGAGCGCCCGCTGCCGCGCAACGCCGCGTTCGCCGGCGACCTCGTGCTGCACGGTCTGCGCGAAGCCGGCGTGTACGTGCACACGGAGTCAGGCGTCGAGCGGGTCGCCGCGGGTTCGGGCGGGACCGAGCTGACGCTGAAGGACGGCGAGGTGGTCGTCGTCGACGAGTTCCTGGTGGCGACCGGGCGCCGGCCCGCGACCGCTGGGCTCGGCCTCGAGGCGCTCGGCGTCGAAGCGGGCCGCGCGCTGGAGACCGACGACACCGGCCGGGTGTCCGCAGTGGACGGTGGCTGGCTGTTCGCCGCGGGCGACGTCACCGGGCGCGCCCCGCTGACCCACCAGGGCAAGTACGGCGCCCGCGCGGCGGGCGACACGGTCGCGGCGCTGGCGGCGGGTACGTTCTCGTCGGCGGAGCCGTGGAGCAAGTTCACCGCGACGGCCGACCACCACGCGGTACCGCAGGTGGTGTTCACCGACCCGGAGGTCGCGGCCGTCGGCCTGGCGGACGCGCGGCCCGGTTCGGCCGACCGCGTCGTCGACGTCGACATCGCGGTGGCGGGCTCGTCGCTGCACGCCGACGGCTACACCGGCAAGGCCCGGATCGTCGTCGACACGGAGCGGAACGTCCTGCTCGGCGTGACGTTCGTCGGCCAGGACGTGTCGGAGCTGGTGCACTCGGCGACGATCGCGATCGTCGGCGAGGTGCCGCTCGACCGGCTGTGGCACGCGGTGCCGTCGTTCCCCACGATCAGCGAGGTGTGGCTGCGGCTGCTGGAGGCCTACGGGCTCTGAGTCATTGGGCGGGCAGGCCCAGGGCGGCTTTCGCGGCCCTGGCCAGGCCGGGATCGTCCGAAGTGGACGGTCCCGGCGCCCAGACCGCCTGCACGACCCGCACGGACGTGCCTTCGAGCTGCGAGGTGTAGGCGGCGTTCTCGAACTGCGGCGGCGGAGTGGCCCCCCACTTGCCGGTCTCGGAGGCGAGGTCGAGGATCCCGCCCCCACCGGGAGTGTCGGCGACGGCCTTGAAGGCCTGGGCCTGCGCGGCATCGGGGAACTCGACGATCCCGACGGTGACGGCGGCCTCCCGCCCGTCGACGGAGGCGGCGTAGGACGCGCGCCGGACGCCGGAGCAGCTGGTCTGCTGCAGGCTGGCCTGAGCATCCCCGAAGGCATGGGACGCGCACCGCTGATCCCGATCGGCGGCCCGCAGGGCGAACTGAAGACTTTGCACAGGAGCCCCACTGCTCGCGGGCGGCGACTGGGTAGCGGGAGTAGGCGGCCCGGTGGGGGCGGCAACGGTGTCCTCCCCGGAGGTGGCTACGGCGATGGCGGCAACGACGAGGGCAACGAGCAGCCCGATGGCGGCGAGGGGGAGCCAGCGGACGGTCTTCGAGCTTGGAGAGGTTCCGGCTTCGCGGGGGACCGGCCGCAGGGTGGGGAAGGGGCGGGGTGGGGTGGGGGTTGCAGGTTGCAGGTTGATCTGGCTGAGGGTGACAGCTTGGGGGGCGGGCTTGGCCGGGGTGGCTTCGGTTCGTTGAGTGGAGCCCGGGAACTGCGGGAGGGGTTTGTCGCGGGTGGGAAAGGGCAGGACCTCGGTGCGCTCGGAGTCGGCGGGAGTCGTGACGTCCGATGCGGTGGGTGCTTCGCCCGAGTCTGCGGTGGGTGAAGGCGGTTCGGCCAAGTCCTCAGCGGCGGAGCCGGACGAATCTGCGGTGGGTGAGGGCGGTGCGGCCAGGCTTGTCGCGGGCTCGCCGGGCGAATCTGCGGTGGGTGAGGGCGGTGCGGCCAAGTCTGCAGCGGCGGAGCCGGACGAATCTGCGGTGGTTGAGGGCGGTTCGGCGAGGCTTGCTGCGGGCGCGCCGGACGAATCTGCGGTGGGTGAAGGCGGCTCGGCCAGGCTTGCCGCGGGCCAGCCGGAGTCGAGTCGGCTCGACCAGGCCGAACCGGCTGCGGGCGTGTCGCCGGCGGGGGCTGGGCTTGACCCTGCGGTGTCTGGAGCGGGCGTGTCTGCCGCGGGTGAGCTGGGCGCGCTCGACTCCACAAGCGAATCCGCTGCAGGCGAGTTCGGCTCGGGCGCGTCGCCGGCGGGCGAGCCCGCCGAGGTGGGGCTTGGCTCTGCCTTGCCCAGGCTGGTCGCGCCCGCTGCAGGCGAGCTCGGCGCAGCCGAGCCGCCTGCAGGTGCGGCAGCCGAGGCTGGGCCTGATTCCGCTGTGTCCGGAGTGGGCGAGCTCGGCGCAGCCGAGCCGCCTGCCGGTGCGTCCGCCGGGCCTGAGCTTGATCCTGCTGTGTCCGAAGTGGGCGCGCCTGCTGCGGGCGCATTCGAAGTGGCTCCGGGCGGCCTGGTTGCGGGCAAGCTCGGCTCGGCCGAGCCGTCGGCGGGCGAGCTTGCCGCGGCCGGACTTGCCTCTGCCGTGTCCGAGGCGGGTGAACCTGCTTCAGGCGAATCCGCAGCGGGCGAGCTCGGCTCGGCCGAGTCGCCGGCAGGTGCGTCCACCGCGGCCGGGCCTGATCCTGCTGCGGGTGAGCTCGGCGCAGTCGAACTGGCAGCGGGCGAACCGGTCTCAGCCGAGCCGCCGACGGCCGACCCCGCGGTGTCCGAAGTGGCCGCTCCCGCCGCGAAACCCGCAGCACCCGCACCCGCAACACCCGCACCCGCCGCAGCAGCCGTTCGTACCTGGCTGGGCACCGAGGGCCCACTGTCCCAAAGCGACTCCGGTGGCGAATCGTCCGTGAAACGGCTGAATCCCTCGCCCACCAGCACCTCGTCCGAAAACTCCGGTGCCTCCGGGGCCAACCCCCGGATCAACGCCCGCACCTGGTCCACCGACCGGGGCCGGTGCGCTGTCGCCAGGGATACCGTTGCCGCCAGCATCGTTGTCGGGGTCGGGTGGAGGACTCGGACCGGGCCCGCCAGGTCGCCCGCCGGCTGGTCGACCGTCTCCACGTACGGTCCTACCGCGACGATCGTCCCCACCGGGCCCGTCCCCGGGACCAGGGAAGCGATTCGCCGCTCGCACGCCTGGGAGATGTCCAGGGCCTCCGTCGCCGGGTTGACCGCGTCGTCGTCGGTGACCAGGGGCCAGCCGTCGGCCTTCCACGCGGCTCCCAGTGGGGCCTCCAGCCGCAGGGCCGGGTCCGGGAGGTCCACGCCGATCACGATGATCACGCCGTGGGGCAGCAGGACCACCGCCTCGATCGGGCGCTCGGTCACCGTGCCCACGCCCACCAGGGCGATCCCGCCGATGACGGTGCTGCCACGTCCGAGGGACGCCAGCGCCGCCCGGACGTCGTCGGCCACCCGGGACTGCTGCCGCTGCAGGCGCACCAGTCGCACCGAAACCCCTCCCTGCTCGTCGTTCCGGGTCATCACGCTAGCGCGCGTGGCCCTGTCCATCGTGCGACACGGGGAGGACGCGGCCGTCTGCCCTCCTAAAGTGGTGCCCCGGGTGACTTGTGGTGTTCATGTGGCCAAACGGCACGGTTGGGGTGCAGAATGTGCTTCAACGCATCGGAGGCGGCATTCGGGAGCCGCACTGAAGCCGTTCCGCAGCTCGAGTCAGGGCGTAGGGGAAGACGTCCCTCGTCGAGCAACAAGCGGAGGTAGCAGTGAGCACCCGTGGCAGCACCCGAGGTGTGGTGTACGTCCACTCGTCGCCGTCTGCGGTGTGTCCGCACGTCGAGTGGGCTATTTCGGGCACCCTGGGTGCCCGCGTTGACCTGAAGTGGACGGCGCAGCCGGCCAGCCCGGGTCAGCTTCGCGCCGAGTGCGGCTGGCGCGCGCCCGCGGGCAGCGGCGCCAGACTGGCGTCCGCCCTCAAGGCGTGGCCGATGATTCGGTTCGAGGTCACCGAAGAGCCCAGCGCGGGCCTCGACGGCGAACGGTTCTGCTTCGCGCCCGGGCTCGGCCTGTGGCACGGGCGGACCAGCGCCAACGGCGACATCGTGGTGGGCGAAGACCAGCTGCGCGCGCTCGCGGCCATGACCCGCGGGGGTGAGTCCTTCGCGCACAAGCTCGACGAACTCCTCGCCGCGAGCTGGGACGAGGCGCTCGAGCCCTACCGCCACGCCGGTGACGGCGCGCCGGTGACCTGGCTGCACCAGGTGGGCTGACCGGACGGACGGCTGCCGGCGCGACCTCGGGGTGATCCGGGCGCGCCGCCCGCCGCGCCCCCTGCTGCACCCGGGCACCCCGGCCGGGCCGGTACGCTCTTCGGCGTGACCACCCCCGCCTCCAGCTCCCGCCAGCGCTGGCTGGTGCCCGTCGTGGCCGTGGTGCTCTCGGTGACCGTGGGTGCCGGCCTGCTCGCGCGCGAGATCTACCGCCGCCCCGACCAGCCCGCCGACGAGACCGCCTCCTCGAGCGCCGCGCAGTCCCCGGCCAGCAGCGGGGCGCCGGCCGCGGCGGGCGTCGTCCGGATGACCGAGGACGCGCAGGCGCACCCGCAGGCCGAGGCCGTGCGCAGGCTCCTCAAGACGTACTTCGACGCCATCAACAGCAAGCAGTACCAGCCGTGGACGACGACCGTCAGCAGCGACCGGATCTCGCAGCAGCCACCGGGCGCGTGGAAGGACGGCGTCAAGTCCACAACGGACACCGACGCGCTGGTCTACCGCATCGAGCGCGGCGCCAACGCGTCGCTTCGGGTCTTGGTCGGCTTCACCAGCGAACAGAAGAAGGCCGACGCCCCGGACTTCTTCAAGGAGCCCTGCATCAAGTGGCGGCTGGTCATGCCGATGATCGTCCAGCGGGGCGGGCTGAAGATCGACACCGTCGACCCAGGGCCGCCGCCCGAGCACGAAAAATGCTGAAGAAGGGGCCCGGCCGAAGCCGGGCCCCCTTTTTCGTCGAACCGGGTGGTGCGGACGAACTCAGGCCGCCGGGGTGAACAACAGCGCGGTGTTGTGCCCGCCGAAGCCGAACGAGTTGCTGATCGCCGCGGTCAGCTCGACCTTGCGGGCCTCGCCCGACACGACGTCCAGCTGCACCCGCGGGTCCAGGTCCGTCAGGTTCATCGTGGCCGGCACGATGCCGTGGTACAGCGACAGGATCGTGATGATCCCCTCGACCGCGCCGGCGCCGCCGACGAGGTGACCCATCGAACCCTTCGGCGCCGTCACGACCGCGTGGTCGCCGACCGCCTTGCGGATGGCGGCCGCCTCGCCGATGTCACCGACCACAGTGGACGTCGCATGGGCGTTCACGTGCCCGACGTCCGCCGCCGTCACACCGGCCATCTTCATCGCCGCGCGCATGGCGGCGATCTGGCCGATGCCCTCGGGGTGGTTGCCCGTGATGTGGTAGGCGTCCGAGGTGATGCCGTGCCCGGCGATCGTCGCGTAGATGCGGGCCCCGCGGGCCTTCGCCTGGTCCGCGCGCTCCAGGATGACCACGCCGGCGCCCTCGCCGAGGACGAAGCCGTCGCGGCTCGCGTCGAACGGCCGGGACGCGCTGCCCGGGTCGTCGTTGCGCGTGGACACCGTGCGGGCCTGGGCGAACCCGGCCAGCGTGATCGGGTGGATGCACGCTTCGGCCCCACCGGCGACCACGACGTCGGCGCGACCGGAGCGGATCATCTCCACCCCGCTCGCGATGCCTTCGGCACCGGAAGCGCAGGCCGAGGCCGGGGAGTGCACCCCGGCCCGCGCCTTCAGGTCGATGCCCACGTGCGCGGCCGGGCCGTTCGGCATCAGCATCGGCACGGTCAGCGGCGACACCTTGCGGAGACCCTGCTGGTGCAACAGATCGTTCTGGGTGAGCAGGGTGACCGGGCCGCCGACGCCGGTGCCGATCGACACGCCGAGGCGGTCGGGGTCGACGTCGGTGTGCTCGTCCGTCGGTTCCGCGTACCCGGCGTCGGCCCACGCCTGGCGGGCGGCGATCAGTGCGACCTGCTCGCAGCGGTCCAGCCGGCGGGCCTGCACCCGCGGGAGGACCTCCGACGGATCGACGGCCAGCATGCCGCCGATCTTGACGGGCAGCTGCAGCTCCTCGACCCAGTCGGCCTCGATCGCCCGGATCCCGCTCCGCCCGGCCAGCAGACCGTCCCAGGTGGACGTCACGTCCCCGCCGAGCGGTGTGGTGGCGCCGAGACCGGTGATCACGACGTCGATGTTGCTCATGGGAGTCTCCTCAAGGAGGGAACAGACTTACTTGGAGTTGGCCGACACGTAGTTGACGGCGTCGCCCACGGTCTTGAGGTTGGCGAGCTCGTCGTCCGGGATCTTGACGCCGAACTTGTCCTCGGCCTGCACGGCGATCTCGACCATCGACAGCGAGTCGATGTCCAGGTCGTCCACGAACGACTTCTCGGCGGTGACGTCGTCCTGAGCCACACCGGCCACCTCTTCGACGATCTCGGCGAGGCCGGCGAGGATCTCAGCGTTGTCAGCCATGGGGTAGTTCCCTTCTCGGTGTTTCTTGGGTCTGGTTGCCCTTGGGCGAGTGCCCGCGGGGAGCGTAACGGTGATCAGGGGCAGACGAACGCCTGCCCGGCGTAGGACAGGCCCGCGCCGAACCCGACCGCCAGCACCACGTCGCCGGACTTCGCCGTCCCGGCCTTGCGCATGTGGTCCAGCGCGAGGGGGATGGACGCCGACGAGGTGTTGCCGGAGTACTTGATGTCGTCGGCGACGACCATGTCGTCACGGGCGCCGTTGGCCCGCAGCTTCTTCGCGATCGCCTCGACGATGCGCAGGTTCGCCTGGTGCGGGATCAGCACGTCCACATCGGACGGCTTCAGCCCGGCGACCTCCAGCGCGCGCATGGCGATCGGCGCGATCTGGGTCGTCGCCCACCGGAAGACCGACTGGCCCTCCTGGTAGATGAACTTGTCCTCGGTCATCCCGATCAGGTCGACGAGGTCGCCGGCGCTGCCCCAGGAGACCGGGCCGATCAGCGGCTCGTCGGACGCGCCGACGACCGCGGCACCGGCGCCGTCGGCGAAGATGATCGCGTTGGCGCGGTCGGTCGGGTTCACCGAGTCGGTGAGCTTCTCCGCGCCGATGACGAGGACCTTCTTCGCCGAGCCGGACCGGATCAGGTCGGAGGCGACGCCGAGGCCGTAGCAGAACCCGGCGCACGCGGCGTTGAGGTCGAACGCGCCGGGGCCGGGGATGCCGATCCGCGCGGCCACCTGGGCGGCGGCGTTCGGGATCAGCGTCGGCATGGTGCAGTTCGGCAGGATCACCGTGTCCACTTCGGACGGGTCGACGCCGGCGTCGGCCAGCGCGGCGGTGCCCGCGGCGACGGCGAAGTCGGTGAGCGTCTCGTCCTTCTCCGCGAACCGGCGCTCGATGATCCCGACGCGGTCGCGGATCCACTGGTCGTTGGTGTCCATGATCTGCGACAGGTCGTCGTTGGTGACGATCTTGTCCGGCTGCGCGCTGCCGATGCCCAGCACGCGGCTGCCGCGGGAGCCGGGGTTGAGGCTCAAGGTGGGTCGGTCGGTCACGAGGCGTCCTCCTGGCGCAGCGCCGCCAGTTCGGCCGGCGTCTTCAGCGCGGTGGTAGTGGTGACGACACCCTTGAGCTGGCGCTTGACCAGGCCGGTCAGCGTGCCCGCGGGCGCGAGTTCGACGGTGCGGGTGACGCCGAGGGAGACCAGGCCGTCCATCGTCAGGTCCCAGCGGACGGACCGCGTGACCTGCGCGACGAGGCGGTCGAGGTACTCGGCCCCGCTGGTGACGACCGCACCGTCCGCGTTGGACAGCAGCGGGCGGACCGGGTCGGCCGGGGTCAGCTCGGCGGCGTGGGCGCGCAGCGCCTCTTCGGCGGGCGCCATGTACTGCGTGTGGAACGCGCCGGCGACCTTGAGGGCGCGGATCTTCGTGCCTTCAAGGGGTTCCGCGACGATCTTCGCGATGGCGTCGGCGGCACCGGAGGCGACGATCTGCCCCGCTCCGTTGCGGTTCGCCGCGGTCAGGCCCTGTCCTTCGAGCCACGCGACGATCTGCTCGGGGTCCCCGAGCATGACCGCGGCCATCGACGTCGGCTCCAGCGCGCACGCCTTCGCCATCTCGGCGCCCCGGACGGCCGCCAGCGCGACGGCCTCTTCGGGCTTCAGCACGCCGGCGATCGCGGCGGCCGCGAGCTCGCCGACGGAGTGCCCGGCGACGGGCGCGTCCGCGGAAACCGGCGCGGTGGCCTGGAGGTGTTCGAAGGTGAGCAACGACAGCGCGACGATCAGCGGCTGCGCGACCGCGGTGTCCTGGATCTCGTCGGCGTCCGCCTCGGTGCCGAGGCGGAGCAGGTCGAGCCCCGCGCGCTCGGACCACAGTGCGACGCGCTCGCGGGCGCCGTCGAGGTCGAGCCAGGGCGTGAACATGCCGGGGGCCTGGGACCCCTGACCGGGAGCGAGGACTGCTGCTGTCACCCTCCAAGACAACACGTTCACGGTGCTTCGGCGTGATGCCGACGCTCACAGTGTCTGCGCGGCGTCTTTGTCGGAACCCTCCAAAGACGCGCCGGAGAACCTCGCGCGTAACCCGGAAGCCTTGTCGGGTTCAATCACCTTTCGCTGTTAAGTCCATCACGTGACGCCCGTCTCGGGAAGCCGTCACCAGAGGCCGCGGGCCCGCGCCAGCCGGCCCACCGTCAACGCGATCCGGAGCACCAGCGCGTCGCGCGGGTCCGTCGCCTGGCACCCCGTCAGGTCCGCCGCCTTGCGCAAGCGGTACCGGACGGTGTTCGGGTGGACGAACAGCGTCTTCGCGCACGTCTCCAGCACCCCGCCGCTCTCCAGGTAGGCCTCGACCGTGCGCTGCAGCGTCGGACCGGCCTCCTCCAGCGGGCGCGCGATCGTGTCCACCAGCAGACGCTCCGCCTCCGCGTCGCCCGACAGCGCGCGCTCGGGCAGCAGGTCCGCCGAGCGGACCGGGCGGGGTGCAGCCGGCCAGCCGACCACCGCGCGCAGTCCCGACAACGCCTCCGTCGCGCTGTGGTGCGCCTCCGCCAGCGTCGGCACCGTCGGCCCCGCCACCACCGGGCCGTCGGCGAACGCCACCGACATCCGGGCGAGGATTTCGCGCTCCTTGACACCGCCCTCGGTCGGGCCGCCGACCACGACCACCAACCGGGAGCCCTGGACCGACAGCAGCACCGGGCGGCCGACGCGGGCCGCGCGGCTGCGGACTTCGAAAACGACCGTCGGCGGGTCCTCCGACGGCGGATTGCCGACCAGGACCGTCGCGGCCGCCGACGGCTCCCAGCCCAGCGCCGTCGCGCGTGAGAGCACCGACTCCTCGGCGTCGCCACGGACGATTCCGTCGACGACCAATGCTTCCAGCCGGGCGTCCCACGCGCCCCTGGCCTCCGCCGCCGCCGCGTACGAGTTCGCCGCCGCGAACGCGATTTCCCGGCCGTAGCGCAGGATTCCCTCGATCAGCGCCGCCCGCTCGGCCTCGTTCGCGGCGAACTCCGGCAGCTGCTCCTCGAACACCTCGATGGCCAGGCGCACCATGCCGACCGCCTGGCGCAGGCTGACCCATCGGGACAGCTCGGCGGGCGCGTCGCGGAACGCCTCGGTCGTCAGCTTCAGGGCTTCCTTCGAGTCCCGCAGCCAGTCGACGAAGCCCGCGGCACCCGCCTGGGTGATCAGCAGGACGCTCGCGCGCTGGTCGGCGGGCAGCCGGGCGAACCACGACAGCCGCCGCTCCATCACCGCGATGCTCGCGCTCGCGAGGCTCCCGGACGCGTGCTCCAGCCGCCGAAGCGTCTTCGCGGAGAGTCCGTGGTGCTTCGGCACCTGGCGCGGTGTGGTGGTTCCATCCATGGCGCCCGCGATCCTACGTGCCCGCAACTTTCGTAGCCCCCGGCGGCAACGCGCGGTGCTATGCGGTGCGTGTACGAACTGCCTAGGATCGCGAGCGGGGGCAGCCAGTGATGAACGGGGGAACCGGAATGACCGGTTTGGAGATCGACAGGGTCTCGAAACGCTACGGCGACGTGGTCGCTTTGCGAGAAATGACATTCGAAGTCCGGCCGGGCGAGCTTTTCGGGTTCGTCGGGAGCAACGGTGCCGGAAAAACCACGACCATGCGCATCGCGCTGGGCGTGCTTTCCGCCGACGGCGGCGAAGTCCGCTACGACGGCGAGCCGGTGACGCACGAAACTCGCCGCCACATCGGGTACATGCCCGAGGAACGCGGCCTTTACCCGAAGATGAAGGTGGCCGAGCAGCTCACCTACCTCGCGCGGCTGCACGGCATGCCGGCCGCCGCCGCGCGGGCGTCGGCGGACAAGTGGACCGAACGGCTCGGTGTCGCCGGCCGCCGCGACGACGAGGTGCAGAAGCTGAGCCTCGGCAACCAGCAGCGCGTCCAGCTGGCCGCGGCGCTGGTGCACGAGCCGCGGATCCTGGTGCTCGACGAGCCGTTCTCCGGCCTCGACCCGGTCGCGGTCGACGTGATGAGCCAGGTGCTCAAGGAAAAGGCCGCCGAAGGCGTGCCGGTCGTGTTCTCCAGCCACCAGCTCGACCTCGTGGAGCGGCTCTGCGACCGGGTCGGGATCGTCCGGAGTGGACAGATGGTCGAGGCCGGCACGGTCGAAGAGCTGCGGGCCGGCGGCGCCGTCCGGCTGCGGGTCGACGTCCCCGAAGCCGGTGACGGCTGGGCCGACGGTCTGCCCGGTGTGAAGGTGCTGAGCCGGAAGGGCTCGGTGACCGAGCTCGAGCTCGGCGAGGGCGCCGACGACCAGGCCGTGCTCAAGGCCGCGCTGGCCACCGGGCCGGTGCGCGAGTTCGCCCGCGAACAGCCTTCGCTGGCCGATCTGTTCCGTTCCGTCGTCACGACCGAGGAGGTCCCGGCATGAGCACCCCGGTTCAGGACGTCCGGATGAGCCCGGCGAGCGCGGTCGGGCTGGTCGCCTCCCGTGAGATCGGCACCCGCGTCAAGTCGAAGGCGTTCCGCGTCGCCACCGTCGTCATGTTGCTGCTGATCGTCGTCGGCATCCTGCTGATCAAGTTCATCTCGGGCGGCGGCGGTGCCGACTCGACCGTCGGCTACACCCCGGCGACCGCCCCGTTCGCGGCGCCGCTGAAGGCCGGCGGCCAGGCGGTCGACGAATCCATCGACACGACCCAGGTCGCCGACGAGGCCGCCGGGCGCGCGAAGCTGGCCGACGGCTCGATCGACGCGTTGCTGACCGGCGACGGCAAGACCGTGCACGTCCAGGTGAAGAAGGACCTCGACGGCAAGCTCGCGAACGTCCTGCAGCTGCTGTCCCGGCAGATCGCGCTCGACCAGCAGATCACCACGCTCGGCGGCGACCCGGCCCGGTTCGAAGCCGCCGTCTCCTCCGCGAAGTTCATCGAGGACCCGCCGCTGGAGCAGCCGTACGACTACAACGGCCAGCAGCTGGTCCTGGGCATCGCCGCCGGCATCCTCATCTACCTCTCGCTGATGATCAACGGCCAGAGCGTGGCCCAGGGGGTCGTCGAGGAGAAGACCTCGCGGGTCGTGGAGCTGCTGCTGTCGACGATCAAGCCGTGGCAGCTGATGGCCGGGAAGGTGCTCGGCATCGGCGTGGTCGGGCTGATCCAGATGCTCGTGATCGGGGCCGGCGGGGTGATCACCGGACTGGCGGCCGGGGTGCTCACCATCTCCGTTTCGGCGGCCGTCGGCACGGTCGTGTGGCTGATCGTGTGGTACCTGCTCGGGTTCTTCATGTACTCGATCGTGTTCGCCGCGCTCGGTGCCTTGGTCTCGCGCCAGGAAGACGTCGGCGGCGCGACGATGCCCGCGCTCATGTTCGTGATCGCCGGGTACGTCGTCGGCATTTCCGTGCTGCCGACGGACCCGGGGAACACGTTCGTCGAAGTGCTTTCCGTGATTCCGGTGTTCGCGCCGACGCTGATGCCGATGCGGCTGGCGATGGGCGGGGTGCCGGTGTGGGAAGCGGTGTTGTCGGTGGGACTGGTGGTGCTGATGATCCCGGGGCTGATCTGGCTCGCCGCGCGGATCTACCGGAACGCGGTCATGCGCAGTGGCGCGAAGGTGAAACTGCGCGACGCCCTGCGCGCCGCCTGAGGTTCGCCGATCGTTCATCCGGCCCTCGGACGCCTCGGAGTCTCGGTGTCCGGGGGCCGGAACACGTATTCCCCCCAAATGCTCGAGGCCGCCCGGCGCTTGCGGTTTACGCTGCGCCGGACGGCCTCGTCTCCCCGGTCCCCACCGGTAGAACCAGTATGGCCGTGGCTGATCTTCGCGCGCCAGTCGTCTCACTCGATCGTGGGGCGCACGAGTTGCCGACGCTGGGTACCTGATCAACGATCCGGTGCACCAAGTGCACCACCTCGAATCGGCGGGTGGCGATTCGGGCGCAAAAACCGTGGAGAGGGAGTCGGTATGGGCCAGCAACTGAAGGACGGGCTCGGGCAAGCGTGGAACCTGGTGGCCACGTTCGTTCCGAAACTCGTCGGTTTCCTGATCATCCTGCTGATCGGCTGGCTGATCGCGAAGGCGATCGCGAAAGGGCTGAGCCTCGTCCTCGGAAAGGTCGGGTTCGGCAAGCTGATCGAGAAGACCGGCCTTTCCGGCAGCATCGGCCAGCAGAAGATCGACGCGGCCGGAATCCTCGTGAAACTGGTCTACTACTTCGTCCTGCTGATCGCGCTGCAGCTGGCGTTCGGCGTGTTCGGGCCGACCAACCCGGTGAGCCAGCTGCTCAACGACATCATCGCGTTCCTGCCGCGGATCGTGGTCGCGGTGGTGCTGATCGTGGTCGCCGCGGCCATCGCGAAGGTCGTGCGTGACGTCGTCTCGTCGGCGATGTCGGGCCGCCCGGCCGGCCGCTACCTGGCCACCGGCGCCTACTGGCTGATCATGGCGTTCGGCATCATCGCCGCGCTCGGCCAGGTGAACATCGCGACGGCCATCACCGGCCCGGTGCTCATCGCGGTGCTGGCGACGATCGGCGGCGTGATCGTCGTCGGCTTCGGCGGCGGCCTGATCAAGCCGGCGCAGGACCGCTGGCGCGGCTGGATGGCGAACATGCAGCAGCAGCTGGCCGAGACGCCGGCGCAGCGCACCGGCGAGATGGGCACGAGCGCGGCCCCGCGCGCCACGGTCGGCGCGGACAACACCCCGACGCCGCCGGCGGGCATGCCGCGCGCGCAGGGCTGAGCGAGGATCGGAGCGGGAAGAGACCCGGCGGACGAGGAAGCCGCCGGGTCTCTTCCCGTTACGCTGGGGTGATGGGGGTCGTCGCGGCGCTGTGGCGCTATCCGGTGAAGTCGATGGCGGGGGAGCGGCTGGCCGAGGCGACGTTCGGCGAGCGCGGCCTCGACGGTGACCGCCTCTACGCGGTCCACGATCAGGACGGCAGGTTCGGCAGCGGCAAGAACACCCGCCGGTTCCGGCGGATGCCCGGCCTGCACGCCTTCTCCGCGCGGTACGACGGTGACGTCCCGGTGGTGACCCTCCCGGACGGGCGCGTCGTCCGCGGTGACACCGCGAGCGCAGAAATCGCCGCCGCGCTGGGCCTCCCGGGCGTCGAGCTGGCGAAGGAAGCGGCGATCCCGCACCACGACGAAGCGGCCGTCCACCTGGTGACGACGTCGTCGCTGGCCTGGCTGGCCGAGCGCGCGCCCGGCGTGGCGCTCGACGAACGGCGGTTCCGGGCCAACCTCCTGCTCGACACCGGATCGGCGCCGGAGCTCGCCGAGGAGGCTTGGGTGGGGAAGCGCGTCCGGATCGGCGAGGTCGAGCTGGAGGTCCTCCGCAAGGCCGTGCGCTGCGTGATGGTCGGCCTGCCGGGCGACGGAGTGCCGGCCGCGCCCGGGCTGCTCAAGACGATCTCCGACGTCAACGGCATGACCTTCGGCGTGCAGACCCGGGTCGTCCGCGGCGGCACGGTCCGCGTCGGGGACGACGTCCACGAGGTGGGATGTTCCGCGGCTCACAGTCTCTAGGGAATTCACCCCCTCCGGAGCATGTTTGATGCGATAGGACGAAAGGGGCGTCAGGTGGATTTCCTGCTGCACCACGGAATCACGGTGCTCGGTCAGTGGATCTCGGTCGCGGAGCTCGCCGGGCAGGTGTTCGCGCTCGCCGTGGTGTTCCTCGCGCAGCGTCGCACCCTGTGGACGTGGCCCGTGCAGGTCGGCGCGACCGTGCTGCTGTTCGCCGTCTACGCCTCCGCGCACCTCGGCGGGCTAGCTTCTCGCCAGGTCGCCATCCTCGCGATCTCCGTCTACGGCTGGTGGGCCTGGACCCGCCGCCAGGACCCCGTGTTCGGCGTCGTCGTCCGGCAGGGACGGCTCGCCGAGCGGCTGGCCATGCTCGGCGCCTTCGTCGCCGGCACCACCGTGATGGCCCTGGTCCTCGACGCGCTCGACGCGTCCTGGGCGCCCTGGCCGGACGCCGCCATCTTCGTCGGCACGCTCGTCGCCTTCGGGGCGCAGGGCGCGGGACTGGTCGAGTTCTGGCTGGTCTGGCTGGTCGTCGACGCGATCGGCGTGCCGCTGCAGATCTCGTCCGGGCTGTACTTCTCGGCCGCGATCTACATCGTCTTCGCCGGGCTCGTCGTGCACGGCTGGTGGAGCTGGAACCGCTCGGCCAAGAGCGTCGCGAACCGTCAGGTCATGGCAGCATCCAGCTGAGCACCGGCGTGCTCTGCCCGAGCACGATCAGGCACATCACCAGCAGCAGCCCCAGGCTCCACGGCAGCACCTTCCGCAGCAGCTTGCCCTCCTCACCCGGCAGGTTCGCGGCCACGCAGGCGATCGTGAGGTTCTGCGGGGAGACCATCTTGCCGAGGACACCGCCGGAGCTGTTGGCCGCGGCCAGGAGGTCCGCGGCCAGGCCCGTCTTGTTCGCCGCCGTCACCTGCAACGCGCCGAACAACGCGTTCGCCGACGTGTCCGAGCCCGAGACGGCGACGCCGAACCAGCCCAGCACCGGGGACAGGAACGCCAGGCCGGCGCCGGCGGCCGCGATGAACGTGCCGATCGTCGTGGTCTGGCCGGACAGGTTCATCACGTAGGCCAGCGCGAGCACCCCGGTGACGGTCAGGATCGCGAACCGCAGCTCCTTGACCGTCGCCAGCCACTCCTGCACGGTGCCGCTCGCCGACACGGCCAGGACCGCGGCCGTGATGATGCCGGCCAGCAGCACGAGCGTGCCGCCGGTGTTGAGGAACGGCAGCGAGAACGTGTTGCCGGACACCGGTTTCCCGTTCGGCGCGGCGACGTTCAGGCCCGGCCAGTGGAACTTCCAGGTCGCCTTGTCCAAGAGCTTCTTGATCGGCGGCAGCACGGCCAGGGAGAAGATCACGATGATCAGCGCGTACGGCAGGTACGCCTTGACGACGTCGTTGCGCGAGTCCTCCGGCGGCGCTTCCTCGGTCGTCGTCCCGCCGGTGCCGATGCTGGTCCGGACGGCTTCGGGCACCGCGCGGCGGGTCTGGGGGAGCGCGACCAACGCGGCGGCGCCGGCGAGCGCGGCGCCGATGTCGGCCAGCTGCGGCGAGACGTAGTTCGACGCGAGGAACTGCACGAGCCCGAACGCGACCCCGCAGACCAGCGCGGGCAGCCAGGTGTCCTTCAGACCGCGCTTGCCGTCGACGATGATCACCAGCAGCAGCGGCACGACCAGCGCGAGCAGCGGCGTCTGGCGGCCGACGATCGAGGAGACGTCCTGCAGCGGCAGCCCGGTGACCTGGGCCAGCGTGACGACGGGCGTGCCCATCGCGCCGAACGCGACCGGCGCGGTGTTCGCGACCAGCGCGACGACCGCGGCCTTGACCGGGTGGAAGCCGACGGCCACCAGCATCACGGCGCTGATCGCGACCGGCGCGCCGAAGCCCGCGAGGGCCTCCATGAGCGCGCCGAAGCAGAAGGCGATGATCAGGGCCTGGATCCGCGGGTCGTCGGAGATCCGGCCGAACGAGCGGCGCAGGACGTCGAAGTGCCCGGTCCGCACGGTGAGCCGGTAGATCCACAGCGCGTTGACGACGATCCACATGATCGGCCACAGCCCGAACGCGGCGCCCGACAGCGCCCCGGAGACGGCCTGGACGATCGGCATGCCATAGGCGGCGACCCCGACGACGAGCGCGACGACCAACCCGATCAGGGCGGCGTGGTGCGCCTTCATCCGGACGACACCGAGGAGCACGAGAACGGTGGCTAGGGGCAGCACGGCGACGAGCGCCGACAGGCCCAGCGAACCGAGGGGAGTCACGTCTTGCACGAACACGGGGACCTCCGTTTTCCATGATGCGAAAACGGCCTTTCGGCGAGTGCCCGAGATCTTCGTCACAAACCAGTCGGTCCGTCAAGAACTTGAGACCGGTTGGCCCAACGAGTCAGCCCTTCACGGCCGCGGGAGCGTGCGGAAAGAGGCATCACACGTGACTGGGCGGGCATCACACGTGACTGGAGGGGCATCGGCGTGATGCCCGTCTGATCACGCGTGATGCCTCCCTGATCACGCGTGATGCCCCGCTGGTCACGTGCGATGCCCCGCTGGTCACGCGGGTTACGGCCGCGGGAGCACGGCGAGGACGGTTTCGGCGATGCCGCGCAGGTCGGCCTGGTCGCAGCTGCCCTTGCCGAGGGCTTCGATGCCGCGCAGGGTCGCCAGCAGGAGGCCGGCCAGGCGGGTCGGGTCGGGGCCGGGGGCGAGGTCGCCCGCTCGCTGGGCTCCGGCGACGCACGCGGTCAGCATGGCGTTCAGCTCGCGGAACGCCTGCCGGGCCCGGGTCGCGACCTCCGGGTCGTGTTCGGCGCATTCGGCCGCGGACTTCGCGATCAGGCAGCCCCGGTGGATGTCGTCCGCGATGACGGCTTCGGCGTCAGCCAGGACGTAGTCGCGTAGCCGCTGGTAGGCGGTTTCGTCGGGGCCGTCGAGCTTGTGACGCGTCGCTTCGACGGCTTCGGTGCAGTAGTCGTCGAAGACGCGCAGGAAGAGCGCGTGCTTGTCCCCGAAGGCGCCGTAGAGGCTGCCTTTGCCCAGGCCGGTGGCCGCGGCTATGTCGTCGATCTTCGTGCCCGCGTACCCCGTCGACCAGAACCGGTCCCGGGCCGTGCGCAGCACCGCGCGCTCGTCGAAGCTCCGGGGTCTCGCCATGGGCTCAGGATATCCATTCTTGACTATCTCGTCCAGAACTGCGTACGTTCTGGACGAGATAGTCAAGAACTCGGAGGGCACCGTGAACCTGAAGGACAAGACAGCTTTGGTGACCGGCGGCGGGACCGGCATCGGCCTGGGGATCGCGAAGCGGTTCGCCGCGGAGGGCGCGCACCTCGTGATCACGGGCCGCCGCAAGGAGGTCCTCGACGACGCCGTCGCCGAGATCGGCGGCAGCGTGCAGGCGATCCGCGCCGACTCGGCGAACCTCGCCGACCTGGACGAGGTCTACCGCGTGATCGCCGAGCGCGGCCGCGGGCTCGACGTCGTGGTCGCCAACTCCGGCGGCGGGATTTCGGCCCCGCTCGGCGAGATCACCGAGGAGCAGTTCGAGACGACCTTCGGCACGAACGTCAAGGGCGTCCTCTTCACCGTCCAGAAGGCCTTGCCGCTGCTGAACGAGAAGGCGTCGGTCATCATCACCGGCTCGACGACGTCGACGCGCGTGGCGCCGGGCATGAGCATCTACGCCTCGACGAAGGCCGCCGTGCGCAGCTTCGCCCGCACCTGGGCGCTCGACCTGCAGGGCAAGGGAATCCGCGTGAACGTCCTCAGCCCGGGGCCGACGCTCACCCCGGGCCTCCTCGGCCTGGCCGAGCCGGACGCGCGGCAGCAGCTCGTGGACGGGATGGCGGCCCAAGTCCCGCTGGGCCGCCTCGGCGACCCGTCGGAGATCGCCGCGGCGGCGCTGTTCCTGGCCACCGACGAGGCGAGCTTCGTCAACGGCGTCGAGTTCTTCGTCGACGGCGGCCAGGCGCAGGTCTGAGCGTCTAGCGCAGGGTGGCGTGCGAGGGCGTCAGGTCCTTCAGGGTCCGGACGCCCAGCAGCTGCATCGTGCGCACCATCTCCGTGCGCAGGATGTCGACGCACCGCTGGACCCCGCGCTCGCCGCCGGCCATCAGGCCGTACAGGAACGCGCGGCCGACCAGCACCGCGTCGGCGCCGCGGGCGATGGCCGCCACGATGTCGCCGCCCGAGAGGATGCCCGTGTCGATCCAGACCTCGGCGCCGCCCTGGAGCTCGTCCAGCACCGCCGGCAGCAGCTCCAGGGGCGTCGGGGCGCGGTCGAGCTGGCGGCCGCCGTGGTTCGAGATCAGGACCGCGTCGGCGCCGTGCTTGACGACGTCCCGCGCGTCGTCGACGTTCTGCACGCCCTTGACCACGAGCTTCCCGGGCCAGGTCCGGCGGACCCAGTCCAGGTCGTCGAAGTTCAGCGTCGGGTCGAAGAGCTTGTTCAGCAGCTCGGCGACCGTGCCGCCGAAGTGGTTGAGCGAGGCGAACTGCAGGGGCTCGGTGGTGAGCAGGTTGAACCACCACGCCGGGTGCGTCGCGCCGTCGAGGAACGTCTTGAGCGTCAGCGCCGGCGGGATGGTCAGGCCGTTGCGGACGTCGCGCAGGCGCGCGCCGCCGACCGGGGTGTCCACGGTCAGCATCAGCGTGTCGTAGCCCGCCGCCCACGCGCGATTCATCAGATCTTCGCCCGCGCCGTGGTCGCGCCAGACGTAGAGCTGGAACCACCTGCGGGCTTCGGGCGCGGCCTCGGCGAGGTCTTCGATCGACGTCGTCGCCATCGTCGAGAGGCCCATCGGGATGCCGTTGCGCTGGGCCACGCGGCCCACGGCGGCTTCGCCCTCGTGCTGCATCATCCGCGTGAACCCGGTGGGGGCGAAGGCGAACGGCAGCGCCGACGTCTTGCCGAGGATCTCGCGGGTGGTGTCCACATCGGACACCCCGCGCAGGACGTTCGGGTGGAACTCGATCCGCCGGTAGGCCTGGCGGGCGCGCAGCAGGCTGTCTTCCAGCTCGGCCGCGCCGTCGGTGTAGTCGAACGCCGCTCGCGGGGTCCGCTTGCGGGCGATCATCCGCAGGTCGGCGATGGTGTGGGCGTTCGCCAGTCGCCGGTCGGTCGGGTTCAGCACGATCGGCTTCGGCCGCAGGATCTGCTTCAGCTCGTCCGGCTTGGGCAGTCGGCGCTTCGTCACCTTCATCAACTCCCTGGCAAGCGGGACCCGGCAGACATCGGATGTCTGCCGGGTCCCTTTCTAGCACGGTGTCTCTAGCACCAGGTCACGCGTTACCGGCTTCCGACGTCTGCGGCCCGGCGGCCGCGATGTCGTCGAGCCGGTACTTCGTGGCCGCTTCGAGGACCTTCGCCTGCTCGACCTCGCCGCGCTTGGCCAGGATCGACAGCGCGCCGACGGTGATCGACTCGGCGTCGACCAGGAACTTCCGCCGCGCCGCCGGCCGGGTGTCGGAGAACCCGAACCCGTCGGTGCCCAGCGTCAGCATGTCGGTCGGCACGTACGGGCGGATCAGGTCCGGCACCGCGCGCATCCAGTCCGACACCGCCACGACCGGGCCGTTCGAGCCCAGCAGCGCCTCGGTGACGTACGGCACGCGCGGCTCGCTGCCCGGGTAGAGCAGGTTGTCGTGGTCGATCTCGACGGCCTCGCGCCGCAGCTCGGTCCACGACGTCGCCGACCACACCGACGCCCGCACACCCCACTCCTCGGCCAGCATCTTCTGCGCCTTGAGCGCGTCCGGCATCGTGACGCCCGAGACCAGGATCTGCACCTCCGGGCCGTCGCCCTCGGGCGCGCCGGCGTACTTGTACAGACCCTTCAGCAGGCCGTCGACGTCGAGGTTCTCCGGCTCGGCGGGCTGCTGGTACGGCTCGTTGTAGATCGTCATGTAGTAGAAGACGTTCTCGCCGTTGCCGTCCGGGCCGGTCTCGCCGTACATCCGGCGCAGGCCGTCCTTCACGATGTGCGCGATCTCGAACGACCACGACGGGTCGTAGGCCACGGCCGCCGGGTTGGTCGCCGCCAGCAGCAGCGAGTGCCCGTCGGCGTGCTGCAGGCCCTCACCGGTCAGCGTGGTGCGCCCGGCGGTGGCGCCGATGACGAACCCGCGGGCCATCTGGTCGGCGGCGGCGTAGAGGCCGTCACCGGTCCGCTGGAACCCGAACATCGAGTAGAAGATGTAGATCGGGATCATCGGCTCGCCGTGCGTCGCGTACGACGTGCCGACGGCGGTGAACGACGCGGTCGAGCCCGCCTCGTTGATGCCCTCGTGGAGCAGCTGGCCCTTCTCGGACTCCTTGTAGGCCAGCATCAGGCTCGCGTCGACCGACGTGTACGTCTGGCCGTGCGGGTTGTAGATCTTGGCCGTCGGGAACATCGAGTCGAGGCCGAACGTGCGGGCCTCGTCCGGGATGATCGGGACGACGCGCTTGCCGATCTCGGAGTCCTTCGCCAGCTCGCGGACCAGCCGGACGAACGCCATCGTCGTGGCGACCTCCTGCTTGCCGGAGCCCTTCCGGATGCCCTCGTAGACCTTGTCGCCGGGCAGCACGAGCGCCTTCGAGGCCTTCGGGCGGCGTTCCGGCAGGAAGCCGCCGAGCGCCTTGCGGCGGCCGATCAGGTACTCGATCTCGGGCGAGTTCGCGCCCGGGTGGTAGTACGGCGGCAGCTTCGGGTCGCGCTCGAGCTCCTCGTCGCTGATCGGGATCCGCTGCGAGTCGCGGAACAGCTTCAGGTCGTCGAGGGTGAGCTTCTTCATCTGGTGCGTGGCGTTGCGGCCCTCGAACGCCGGGCCCAGGCCGTAGCCCTTGATCGTGTGGGCCAGGATCACCGTCGGCTGGCCGTGGTGCTCCAGCGCCGACTTGTACGCCGCGTACACCTTGCGGTAGTCGTGGCCGCCGCGCTTGAGGTTCCAGATGTCGGCGTCGGAGAGGTCCTTGACCAGGTCCTTCGTCCGCGGGTCGCGGCCGAAGAAGTGCTCCCGGACGAAGGCGCCGTCGTTGGCCTTGTACGTCTGGTAGTCACCGTCCGGCGTCACGTTCATCAGGTTGACCAGCGCGCCGTCTCGGTCGGCGTGCAGCAGCGAGTCCCACTCGCGGCCCCAGATGACCTTGATGACGTTCCAGCCGGCGCCGCGGAAGTACGACTCCAGCTCCTGGATGATCTTGCCGTTGCCGCGGACCGGGCCGTCGAGCCGCTGCAGGTTGCAGTTGATCACGAAGGTCAGGTTGTCGAGACCTTCGCCGGCCGCGATGTGGATCAGGCCGCGCGACTCCGCCTCGTCCATCTCGCCGTCGCCGAGGAACGCCCAGACGTGCTGGTCGTTCGTGTCCTTGATGCCGCGGTCGCGCAGGTAGCGGTTGAACCGCGCCTGGTAGATCGCGTTCATCGGGCCGAGGCCCATCGACACCGTCGGGTTCTCCCAGAACTCCGGCATCAGCCGCGGGTGCGGGTACGACGGCAGGCCGCCGCCCTCGCCGGCGTGCGAGTACTCCTGGCGGAAGCCGTCGAGCTGCTGCTCGGACAGGCGGCCCTCGAGGAACGCGCGGGCGTAGACGCCGGGGGAGGCGTGGCCCTGGATGTAGATCTGGTCGCCGCCGCCGGAGTGGTCCTTGCCGCGGAAGAAGTGGTTGAACCCGACTTCGTAGAGCGCGGCCGAGGAGGCGTAGGTCGAGATGTGCCCGCCGACACCGACTCCCGGGCGCTGCGCGCGGTGCACCATGATCGCGGCGTTCCACCGGATGTAGGCCCGGTAGCGGCGCTCGATCTCCTCGTCACCGGGGAACCACGGCTCGTTCTCGGTGGGGATGGTGTTGACGTAGTCCGTCGAGGTCAGCGCGGGCACCCCGACGTTGCGTTCACGAGCGCGCTCCAGGATGCGCAGCATCAGGTACCGCGCCCGCTGCTGACCTCCCCTGGCCAGCGCCTCGTCGAAGGAGTCCAGCCACTCGGCGGTCTCCTCCGGGTCGATGTCGGGCAGGTGCGCCGCCAATCCGTCACGGATGACGCGTACGCGTGCCGGGGTCTCCTTGCCGGAGGCGCCGTCGTTCTGCGGGGCCAAGGGGTCTCCTTGCGAAAAGTTGCAGCCGGTGGTGCTCGTACTCGGGGTGTGTGACTCTCCATCGTCGTCTTCCGTCCCGGCTTCCGCACCGCTACTGAGCGGTAACATCAGCCGACCCGGTCGAGCCACTCCCCGTGCGCGGTGTATCGCGCGCGCGTTTTCTTCCTCCCCACCCTAGGGGACGCCCCCCGAAGGGGTGGCGGACCGGTACCGGGAGGCACCCGAAACGACGTCGCGGGAGGCCGGTGGCGGGCCGTATCCTGCGACACGAGTTGTCAAAGATCCGGTGTGGACGGTTGCGCGCGAGGCCCTACCAGTGTTCGCTATCGGCAACCGGGTCGCCGAGTGTGGCGCGGCCGTACCCTCGCGAAGGGGGTCGGACGCCACGCTCCGTCGTAGTTGGAGGAGTGAAAGCAGTGGTCGCCGCGGGAGACGCTGATCAGTCAAGCGTCGCCGAGAGGCTCGGCATCAAGCCCGAGATGGTGGTCCAGGAGATCGGCTGGGACGAGGACGTCGACGACGACGTCCGCGCGGCGATCGAGGAGCAGATCGGCGGGGACATCCTCGACGAGGACGCCGACGAGGTCATCGACGTGGTGCTGCTGTGGTGGCGCCAGGACGACGGTGACCTGGGAGACGCGCTCATCGATGCCCGAGGCCCCCTGGAAGAGACCGGCGTGATCTGGGTGCTGACCCCGAAGACGGGACAGCCCGGGCACGTCGAGCCGAGCGAGATCGCCGAAGCGGTGCCCGTCGTCGGGCTGGCCCAGACCGCCAACATGAGCGTGGGCGCGAACTGGATCGGCACGCGCCTGGTGTCTCCGAAGTCGAAGTCGAAGCAGCGCTGAACAGGTCCCGCCCGGCTGACACGATAGGGTTGTCGTCGCAGGCACGTGTCCGTACGGGAGAGGAAACGCGGTATGACCGTCGAGGTCGGTTCTGAGGCCCCTGACTTCACGCTCAACGACTACAACAAGCAGCCGGTGCAGCTGTCGTCCTTCCGGGGCGACAAGCCGGTGCTGGTGGTCTTCTACCCGTTCGCGTTCAGCGGGATCTGCACCGGCGAGCTGTGCCAGCTCCGCGACGAGTTCGCCGACTACGACAACAAGGGCGTCCAGGTACTGGGCGTCTCGGTCGACACGCCGTTCTCGCTGAAGGCGTGGGCCGAGAAGGAGGGCTACCAGTTCCCGCTGCTGTCCGACTTCTGGCCGCACGGCGAGGTGGCGAAGGCGTACGGCGTGTTCAACGAGCAGGCCGGCCTGGCGGTCCGCGGCACGTTCCTGATCGACACCACCGGTGTGGTCAAGTTCGCCGAGGTCAACGCCCCGGGCGAGGCCCGCGACCAGCAGGCCTGGAAGAAGGCTGTGGCCGAACTGGCTTGATTTCCCCGGACGGCGGCTCCCGGTTGTTTGCGGGGGGCCGCCGCCCGAGGGGCGCATAGCTCAGCGGAAGAGCACTCGGCTTACACCCGAGCGGTCGCAGGTTCGAACCCTGCTGCGCCCACCGACCGGACGAACCCCGAGCCCATCACGGCGTCTCAGCCAGCACGGCTTCCGCGGGAAGCCCGGTTTGGACCAGACGCTGCCGAAGCCGAGCCGTCTCTCTTCGGAACGCTCGTTCGTGGAGTTCGGGGTTCATCGCGGCCGCGGCCTTCCACGCTTCGACTGCGCCGCGGTCGGCGCGAAGCGCCTCTTCGTGCCTCCCCAAGACCCGGAGGCTGAACGCCCGGTTGACCAGGAGTTCGGCGAGGGCGGGGAGGTGACGCAGGGGTTCGGCGTCGGCGAGTTCCCGGCGGATGACGATGGCTTCGTCGTTCAGGTCGAGCGCTTCCTGGTGACGGCCGAGAGCGCGCAGTGTGCACCCGTGGTTGTTCAGGGAATAAGCGACGTCGGAAAGGTATCGGCCGGGCTCCGTGCCGGCCAGTCCGCGGCGAATGGTGATGGCTTCCGCACCCGGGCCCAGTGCCTCCTGGACGCGGCCCACACCCTGCAGGATGCCGCCGAGGTTGCTGAGCGATTCGGCGAGGCCGGGGAGGTGGCGCGCGGGTTCGGCGTCGGTGAGTTTGCGGCGGATGGCCAGCGATTCCTTGGTGGGCTCTAGCGCCTTCTGGTACTGGCCCAGGCCGTGCAGGGTCGTGCCGAGGTTGCTGAGCGCGTGGGCGAGGTCGGGAAGGTGGCGCTCGGGCGCTGTCGCGGCGAGGTCCCGGAAAATGGTGACGGCTTCCTCGGCGGGCTCGAGCGCCTCCTGGTACCGCCCCAGGCCGGGCATGGTGGTCCCGAGATCGATCAGGGCGCGGGCCAGCCGGGGCAGGTGACGTCCGGGTTCCGTCTCGGCGAGTTCCCGCCGGATGGTGATGCCTTCTGTGGTCAAGTCGAGAGCCTCTTCGAAACGGCCCAAGGCTTGCAGGATCCCGGCGAGGTTGCCCAGTGAATCAGCGAGGCCGGGGCGATGGGGTCCCCGTTCGGCGTCAGCCGGTTTCCGGTGCAGGGTGACGCTTTCCTCGGCCACGTCCAGCGCCTCTCGGTAGCGCCCGAGGCTGCGCAGGGTGGCCCCGAGGTCCCCCAACGACTGAGCGAGGTCGGAGCGGTGGGAGCCGGGGTCGGTCTCGGCGAGCTCCCGGCAGATGGCGACGGCTTCCTCGGCTGGGACGAGTGCGTGCCTGCCCCGTCCCAGACGATCGAGGATGGTCGCGAGGTTGCTGAGGGCGTGGGCGACGTCGGGGAGGTGGCCGGGATCGGCGGCGGCCAGCTCCCGGCAGACGGTGACCGCTTCCTCGGCCACGGGGAGCGCTTCCCGGTAGCGGCCCAAGTGGTCCAGGGCGCCGCAGAAAGCGAACAGCGCCGCGACGAGGTCGGGGAGGTGACGTCCGGGCTCGGCCTCGGCGAGCTTTCGGCAGTGTTCGGCGAACAGAGCGGCCAGCGCGGCCCGGATGTGCGGGAAGCGGCCGTCCGCGGGAGACGTCAAGGTATGGGCCAGGTGCTCGGGGTCCGTGATGCGGGTGTGGTCGACCAAAGCGGCGATCGCGCGGTCGACGGCGTGGTCGGGGGCACTGGTGTCCAGGAGCGCGGTGACGACCGGGGACAGCGGGGAGCCGTCGCGGTCGATGAGTGCGATGAGCAGCTCGAGCGCGTCGGGGAATTCGGCGTGCGCGCGCACCAGGACCGGGGTGGCGACGGCGATGTCGCCGGGCTCGAGCAGCTCGGTGCGGCCGAGTGTGTTCAGCATCAGGCGGTCGCCGACCAGGTGCGGGCGCACCCCCAGGCGCTCGTCCGGCCCGTTCGGGTAGCGGTTGCGTGCCCAGCGAGCCACCGCGAAGCGGGACTCGTGGGCGGCGTCCGGGGCGAACTGAGGAACTCGCCGCAGTGCTTTCGCGGCCTCCTCGGTGCTCTTCGCCGGAATCAGCATCAGGACGGTCACGGCCTCGGCCAGCACATCGACGTCGCAGCCGGACGGCAGAGAGCCCGACCCCGGCTCCCAGGTCCGCGTTTCCCGGTCCACGAGCTCGGCCATGAGCGTGGCCATGGACAGTTCGCGGGCGTCGGTGTTCCCGAGGGTGGTGAGCAGGGCGCGGGCATGCAGGATCAGCATCGTGTCCTGGTTCGTGCCGACCGGGCGATCCGGTAGCTCCGGATGCCGGACACCGAAAGTGGCGGCGTAGGCGATGGTCGTTTCCTCGAACCAGCGGCGCCGATCGGCCTCCTCGCCGATCGCCGCCAGCCGGTCGACCCCGAACACCCGCGGCAGTAGCGTGTCCGGCAACCGGAGTGCCTTCGGATCCCGGCACAGCACCAGCAGCCGCACCAGTGCCGGGTTGCGAAGCGCCGCGAGCAGCAGCCGCTCCAGACCAGGCACCCGGTCGGCGTCGTCCACCAGGACCAGCGTCGGATCACCGGCCGCCACGACCCGCTCCAGCACGCCGTCGACCGGTCCGGTCAGCCAACCCGCGGCCCATCCTGCGGGCAACGACTCCGCCACGGCCAACGCCAGCCTGCTCTTGCCCACCCCCGCCGGTCCGGCGACCACTCGGGCCACGCCGGCCTCCGGCGCCCGTTCCACGCACCAGGAAACCAGCGCGTCGCGCGACTTCGCCCGGCCCCACAACCGGGTCGGGGTGAACGGCGCGGTCAGCCAGGCCACCGCCGCCGGCACGCCCTCGGCTCCCGGCTCAGGCACCTCCGGTGGCGGCGGCCGCAACGGCGCCAGCACCAGGTCACGCGCCGCCCGCGCGGCCTGCTGATCACGCACGCCCTGCCACACCGAGAAGCCGGCTTGCGCTCCGACCAGCACCACCGTGGCGCACACCAGCACCCAGGTGGCGCTGTCGGTGACGAGGTTGGTCACCACACCCAAGCCGGCCGCGATCACCACGGCCGCCACGGGGTGCCACCATCGCATGACCGACCCGACCATGACTACGCGTCGCATGGCGGACGACAGTAGCTGCCCGGCTTCCGGCCTCGGTGCGGCAACACCCGGGCGGACCGCCGGCCGGCCGTGCTCATCCGACTTTCGCCGACTCCGGGACGGCCGTCTCCGTGCGGCTCATCGTCCACACCAACAGCGCCAGCCCCGCGAACAGGACCGCCGCGATCACGCCCGTCACGTTCACCGCGCTCGTGAACGCTTCCCGGGCCAGCGAAGCCAGCTCTGGGCGGGTGACGTCCGCAGCGAGAGTCGTCCCCGCCGGGAACACCCCGTGGTACACCGCCGTCGCCGTCAGGCCGATCAAAGCCAGCCCCAGTGAGCCGCCCAGGTAGTTGCCCGTGTCCGCCATCGAGGCCGCCGAGCCCGCTCGCTCCGGTGGGACCGCACCCATCACCAGCCCGATCCCCAGCGCGAACAGCGGGCCCGTGCCCAGCGTCAGCACCGCGATCCCCAGCATCACCAGCGGCAAGCCGTGAGTGAACGCCAGCAGGACCCCTCCGAGGGAAGAGACCACCAGGCCGCCCGTGATCGCCGTCGCCGGGGGCATCCGGCGGGTCAGCGACGGCGCCGTCATCGTGCCCGCCGCGACGCCCAGGCCCATCGGGGCGAACAGCAGCGCCGACACCAGCGACGAGTAGCCCAGGACGCTCTGCAGGTACTGCGTCACCAGCAGGCCGACACCCGCCATCGCGACCCCGGCGACCACCAGCGCGACCAGCACCGCGGTGAACGGCCGGTTCCGGAACAGCCGCAGGTCCAGCAGCGACGACGTCCGCAGCTGCCGCCGGACGAAGACGGCGCCGAGCGCGACCCCGGCGCCGATCGCGGCGAGGGGCACGAGCAGCTCCCCGGTGGTCAGCTGCTTGAGACCGAACACGATCAGCAGCACCGCCGCCAGCGAAAGCCCGACGCCGGCGAAGTCGAGCCGTCCGGACGCGGGGGCGCGGAACTCGGGCAGCAGGATCGGGCCGGCGACGAGCAGCACGGCCATCGCCGGCACCGCGACCAGGAAGACCGAGCCCCACGCGAAGTGCTGCAGCAGGAACCCGGCGAGCACCGGGCCGGCCGAGCCGCCCGCGAACTGGCACGTCGCCCAGATCGAGATGGCCTTCCCGCGCTGCTTCTCGTCGCGGAACATGTTCGTGATCAGGGCCAGCGTCGACGGCATCAGCGTCGCCCCGGCGACCCCGAGCGCGCCGCGGACCACGATGAGCATCGCCGGGGTGGTGGAAAACGCGGCGACGACCGACAGAGCCGCGAAGGCGCCGCCGCCGAAGAGCAGCAGCCGGCGTCGGCCGATCCGGTCGCCGAGGGTGCCCATGGTGATCACGAACCCGGCGACGACGAAGCCGTAGCTGTCGGTGATCCACAGCTGCTCGGTGGCGCTCGCCCCGAGGTCGGCGCTGAGCTGCGGCAGGGCGAGGAACAGCGAGGTCATGTCCATCGCGACGAGCAGGGTGGGCAGCACGAGCACCGTCAGCCCCAGCCACTCCCGCCGTCCGGCCGGCTTGTCCATTTCGACTCCTTCTCGGTGGTGCGAACACCCGGGGGTCGGAGCCGCGCCCCGCGACCGGACACGGGCGCGGAAACTTTCTTGAGACGATCTTGAGGGACGGCGGAGGTCCGGACCCGAACCTGGTTCCAGCGCACCACACCGGGTGGTGCCCGCCGGACAAGGACCTCCATGGCCGACCACGCGCTCCCCGCCCGCCGCCGCTCCGCCTGGCGCCCCCGTCGCCCTCGCCGTCATCGGCGGTTCCGTGCTCGCCGCCATGGACGCCGGCGTCTGGGCGACGCTCTCGGCGACCGCCGCGAACGTGACGCCCGAGACGATCAGCAGCGGTGACCCTCGCGGCGAACGGCGCCGGGTTCGACCAGGCGGTCGGCAACCTGGCCCCCGGCGACATCGTCAACCGCTACGTCGACCTCACCAGCGGCGGCAGCCTCGACGCCCAGGCGCTGACGATGCAGGTCGCGGCCACCGGCTCGGGCGCGCTCGTCACCGACTGGACCACGACCAAGGCCCTGCGGCTCACCCCGGGCAGCCTGCCGCTCTGGAGGCGGGTCAGGTCGAGGACGTCGTTCGGCAGCCGGATCAGGCGGTCGGTGTTCTTGGCCGCGATCGCGACCAGCCGCGCCGCCTGCAGCGGCGTCCGCAGCTCGTGGCTGACCAGGGAGACGAACTCCTCGCGGGCGTGCCGGGCGCCGCGTCGGGCCTGGACGACCGCGACCTCCAGCTCGACCCAGTGCGCCAGGCCGCGCAGCCGGTCGCGTTCCGCCGCGCGCAGGTGCTGCGGCTCGCGGTCGATCACGCAGAGCGTCCCGACTTTGTGCCCCGACGGCGTGCGCAGCGGCTGCCCGGCGTAGAACCGGATGTGCGGCGACCCGGTCACCGACGGGTTGTCCGCGAACCGCGGGTCGAGCCGGGCGTCGGGGATCTCCATCAGGTCGTCGAGCCCGACGCAGGACTTGAACCACTGCCGGTCCAGCTCGACGAGCGAAACCAGCGCGATGGGCACGCCGAATGTGTGCTGGTATCGAGGCGTGGCCGGGAAGCTGCCCGCCGTGTGACTCGACCAGGTGACGGCGCGCCCGCCGCGGAATTGGCGGGCGCGCCGGGGGTTCACCCGCAGTGCCAGCGCATCGGTGCCGTCCTGGGATCCGGGTCGTACACCGTGGCCGTGCCGAAGAGGTCACCGTTGTCGGCGACTTCCCGGACCCAGGCGTTGTGGTCGCCCGGGTCGACCGTCTGCGCCGGGCCGCCGTCGGCTGGGAGGAACAGCGTCGTTCCGTCGGCCGCGGAGCCCACGATCGCGCCCGCGGTGTTCATCGCCCGCACGCTCTGCAGGCCCGGCAACGCCCGGTCGAACGATCCGTCGGGGTGCCAGAGGAACGCCGCGCCGGGGCCCGCGTTGCCGGCGATCCGCTCCGACGTGATGGCCCTGGGCACCACGTCACCGGAGGCGACCGGCGAGGTCATGCGAACGGCGTCGCCGCCCGCGGGCACTACGAAACCAGCGAAGTTCCCGCCCACGGACCAGTCGATGGCCGCCACCGCGACCGTGCCGTCGTCGGCGATGCCGGCCGCGTTCTGGTAGCCGTTCGTCGGTATGGGCAACACCTCCACCGTCCCCGGGGCGTCCGCCGGCCACACGACCGTGGTGCTCACCCCGTTCACCGCCCTCTCGCCGACTTCGCCCATGATGTCGCCGCGGGCGTTGATCGCCAGCGCTTTCGTGTTCGTGTACCCCGGCGGATCGGGCAGCCGCTCGAAGTGGCCGCCGAAGTACCGGACCGCGTGGTTCAGCGGGAACTCCCCGAACTCCCGCGGATCGGTGTACGAGCCGACGGCCACCCCGGCCGCGTTCACGTCCTCGAGCGCGGTGTTCAGCCCGAACGCGGCGCCGAGCACGTGCGGCCCGTCGGCGCGCCACACGACCCCGACGATCGGCCCCTGCAGCGACTTCGGCTGCAAAGCGCCGGCGACCGCGCCCGCTCCGTCGCCCGTGCCGACGTTCTCCAGCCAGTAGCCGTCGGGCACCGGCAACGGACTCGACGAGCACCCCTCCGGCACCGCCGCCACGGCCGGTGTCCCGGCTGGCAACACCCCCGCCGACACTGCCGCGATGATGACGGCGATGTACTTCCCCCGTGTGCGCAAAAGTCCTCCTCGGACCTCGGATCAACCCCCGACCGAACACCTCGGATTCTACCGGCGGACACCGACAAAAACGGGCTTCCTGTTGTGGCGCAAGGGAAATCGGAAGGACGAGGAACGATCGTCACACCGCGGTAGCGTGCCAGGCGTGGCCGGCGAAAGCCTCGTCCAGCGGGGCGTCGGTCAGGCGGTTCGCGAACGTCGACAGCGTGTACGTCCCGATGCCCAGCACCACCTCCAGCGCGTTCCGGGTCGTGTAGCCGGCGTCGGTGAACGCCGCCAGCTCGGCCGGCGGGACGTCGCCCGTCGTGTCCATGACCGTCAGGACGAACCGCCGCAACGCCTCGAGCCGCGGTGACGGCAGAGACGACTGCGCTCGCAGTGCCGAAACCAGCTCCGGTGCGGCGGACAAGCCCTGCAGTGAAGCCGTGTGCATCGCCACGCACAGGTGACAGCCGTTGCGGGCCGCCACCGTCATGACCAGCACTTCGCGGTCCAGTGCCGGCAGCGTCGTGGACTCGAAGAGCGCGTTGAGCTTCAGGAAACCGTTCAGCAGTTCGGGTGACGTCGCCATGCGTGCGACGGCGGCCGGGACGCGGCCGAACTTCTTCGCGGTGGCCGCCATCGCCGGGCGGGCGGCGGGAGGTGCAGACTCCGGGGTGTGATCGGGGAACAAGACGTCTCCAGACGTAGTATCGACAACGTGGTTGTCGAAACAGTAAACCTGGTTGTCGAAAAGGGCAAGAGGCAGTGACCGACGCGCCCGGCTACGAGCTGCCCTTCCTGCTCTTCGGCGGCTTCCGCACGCTCATCGACCGCCTCCACGCCGAGCTCGCGCGCCGCGGGCACCCGGACGTCCGCCCGTCCTACGGCTTCGCGATGCAGGCCATCGGCGTCCAGGGCGCGACGGCGTCGGAGATCGGCCGCCGGCTCGGCGTCTCCAAGCAGGCGGCGGGCAAGACGGTCGAGCGGCTCGAGACGCTCGGGTACGCCGAACGCGCAGACGACCCCGAAGACGCGCGGCGCAAGATCGTGCGGCTCACCGCGCACGGCGTCGACGCGCTCACGAAGTCCGCGGAAATCTTCGACGACCTGCGCAAAGACTGGGCCCGCACGGTCGGTGCCGAGCGGATGAGTGCGCTCGAGACCGACCTGCGCGCGGTCGTCGGCCCGGCGGCCTACCGGCTCGACGCCGCCGGCTGGTTCAGCAGCTAGAAGCCGCAGCCCGGGTCGGGCGCGTCCTCCGACAGGGGGCTGCCCGCCGGGAGCACGTACAGGACTTCCAGCACCAGCGGCGTCGTCCCGAGGTTGCGGCCGATGTGCACCTGGTCGGGCTTCTCGGTGAACGCGCGCCCGGTGCCGAAGACGCCGTCGAGGCTGCAGTCGGCGAGGTTGTGCGTCAGCGTCCCGGCCTTCACGTACGCGTAGAGCGTGCCGTCGTGGAAGTGCCAGCCGGTGTAGCCGCCGGGCTGGACGGTGATCTCCCGCAGCGTGTAGTCGGTGTGGCCGATCGTCTTCTGGGCCAGGATCGTGCCGGTGACGCCGCTGCCGGGCGTCGCGGACGCGGTCCCGGTCAGCAGCGTGACGGCCAGCGCGGTCGTGGCGAAGAGCGTGACGGTCTTGCGCATCGGGCAGTTCCCCCTCAAGTCTTGCGCAGGGTGCGCCGCATCATCTTGCCCGATTCGGTGCGCGGCAGGCGATCGGTGAAGTCGAACCGCTTGGGCGTCTTGAAGCCGGCGAGCTCGCCGCGGCAGTGCTCGGCCAGCCGCTCGGCGAGGGAGTCGTCCGCCACGACACCGGGCACCGGCTCGACGACGGCGACGACCCGCTGGCCCCATTCCTCGTCGGGCTCGCCGATCACCGCCGCGTCGGCGACGTCCGGGTGCGTGAGCAGCCGCGCTTCGATCTCGGCCGGGTAGATGTTGACGCCGCCGGAGAGGATCAGGTCGGTCCGCCGGTCGAGCAGGAAGACGCGGCCTTCCGCGTCCCGGTACCCGAAGTCCCCGACGGTGATGTACTCCCCGGACCGGCCGGCGGCGGTCTTCTCCGGGTCGCCGAGGTAGTCGATCGCGGTGTGGGCCGAGCTGAACCAGATCGTGCCCGGCTCGCCGTCCGGCACCGCGGCACCGTCGTCGTCGAGGATCTTCAGCCGGACGCCGGTAAGCGGCCGGCCCACGGTTCCGGGCGCGGCCAGCCACTCGGACGCCGTGGCGCCGCAGATCAGGCCTTCCGACGCGCCGTAGTACTCGTGCACCACCGGGCCGAGCCAGCCGATCATCCGCTCCTTGACCTCGCGCGGGCAGGGCGCCGCGCCGTGGATCACGCTCACCAGGCTCGACGTGTCGTACCGCGCGCGGACGTCCTCGGACAGCCGCAGCATCCGGTGGAACATGGTCGGCACCAGGTGGGTGCCGGTGACGCGGTGCCGCTCGACCAGCCGCAGGGTCTCCTCCGCGTCGAAGCGGTCCATCAGCACCGCGCTGTGCCCGAGGTGCATCGCGTTGACGGCGAACGAGCCGGGCGCGGCGTGGTAGAGCGGGCAGGCCACCAGGTGCACGCCCGGCCCCGGCCCGACGTCGAACGCCGCCAGCAGATCGCGGTGGATCGGGTGCAGCGACGGCGGGTTCCCGCTCAGCGCGCGCCGGACACCCTTGGGCCGGCCGGTGGTACCCGACGTGTAGAGCATCGTCTGGCCGGCGGTCCGCGGCTCCGGCGGCGTCGACGGCTCGTCCTCGCCCCAGGACGCGTAGTCACCCCACCCCTCGGCCGGGCCGACCGAAAACCGGGGCACGTCGAGGTCGCAGCCGCGCGCGATGTCCGCGTCCGCGACGACGACCCGCGCGCCGCTGTTCTCGACCACGTAAGCGATTTCGGCGGGGGAGGAGCGGTAGTTGACCGGGGTGAAGTACATCCCGGCCTGCAGCGTGGCGAACAGCAGCTCGAAGTAGGGGAGTCCGTTGTGGACGATCGCGACGACGCCGTCGCCCTCGCCGAGGCCCAGCCGGCGCAGCGCGTGCGTCAGCCGGTTCGCCCGCGCGGCCAGCTCGCCGAACGTCGCGGCCGTGCCGTCCGGCGCGAGCACCGCGAGGCGGTCCGGGTGCTGCTCTGCCACGTCGAAGAAGGTGCTCACCCGCCGCACGCTACCGGGTACGGTGCGACGCATGGACGCGGAGCTTTTCGGGCAGGTGCTCGGTGCGGTGCGGGACTTCGTGCGCAAGGAGGTCGTGCCACGCGAGGCGGAGATCGACGAGCGCGACGAGATCCCGGCGGAGATCCGGGAGAAGGCCGCCGAGCTGGGCCTGTTCGGCTGGGCGTTGCCCGAGGAGTACGGCGGCCTCGGCCTCGGCATGGCCGAAGACGTCCGGCTGGCGATCGAGCTCGGCCACACGACGCCCGCGTTCCGGTCGCTGTTCGGCACCAACAACGGCATCGCCGGCCAGGCGATCGTGCACTACGGGACGCCGGACCAGCGCACCCGCTGGCTGCCCCGGCTGGCCGCGGGACAGGCGATCGCGTCGTTCGCGCTCACCGAGGCCGAAGCCGGTTCGGACCCGGGCGGGCTGACCAGCCGCGCGGTCCGCGACGGCGACCGCTACCGGCTGTCGGGCACCAAGCGCTTCATCACCAACGCGCCGCTGGCCGAGGTCTTCGTCGTGTTCGCGCGCACCGACCTCGAGAGCACCGGCAGCCGCGGCATCTCGGCGTTCCTGGTGTGCGCGGGCGCGGACGGCGTCACGGTCGGCCCGCACGACGCCAAGATGGGCCAGGCCGGCGCGTGGACGTCGGAGGTGGTCTTCGACGACGTCGAGGTGTCCGCGGACGCGCTGATCGGCGAGGAGGGCAAGGGCTTCGGCATCGCGATGGCCTCGCTCGCCCGCGGCCGGCTGCACATCGCGGCCCTGTGCGTCGGCATGGCGGAACGCGCGCTCGCCGAAGCCGTCGAGTACGCGCGGACGGCTCGTCAGGGTGGCCGCGTGATCGGCGAGTACCAGCTCGTGCAGGCGCTGCTGGCCGAGTCGCACGCCGAGCTCGCGGCCGGCCGCGCGATGGTGCACGAAGCCGCCGCGAAGTACGACTCGGGCGAGGACCGCAAGCTCGGGCCGTCGTCGGCGAAGCTGTTCTGCACCGAGATGCTCGGCCGCGTCGCCGACCGCGCGGTCCAGGTGCACGGCGGCATGGGCTACGTCCGCGGCGTCACGGTCGAGCGGATCTACCGCGACGCGCGGCTGTTCCGGATCTACGAAGGCACCAGCGAGATCCAGAAGCTCGTCATCGCGCGGCAGCTGCTCAAGGACTGAGCTTGCGCTGGAGTTCACTCCAGCTCTTACTGTCGGGGACATGACCACCGCACAGCACAAGATCGGCTCCGGGTTCGGGGACGGGAGCACCGCGGCCGAGGTCGTGGCGGGCCGCGACCTGACCGGCAAGCTCGCGATCGTCACCGGCGGCTACTCGGGCATCGGCTTGGAGACCACGCGGGCGCTGACCGCCGCGGGCGCGCACGTCGTCGTCCCGGCAAGGCGTCGCGCCACAGCGGAAGAAGCGTTGCGGGGCTTCGACAACGTCGAGATCGACGAGCTGGACCTCGGCGACCTCGGCAGCGTCCGCGCCTTCGCCGAGCGGTTCCTCGCTTCCGGGCGCGGGATCGACATCTTCATCGGCAGCGCCGGGATCATGGCGTCGCCGGAGACGCGCGTCGGGCCGGGCTGGGAAGCGCAGTTCGCGACCAACCACCTCGGGCACTTCGCCCTGGTGAACCGGCTCTGGCCGGCGTTCACCCCGGGCGCCCGCGTCGTCTCGGTGTCCTCGCGCGGGCACCACTACGGCCCGGTCCGCTTCGACGACCTCGAATTCCGGCAGGGCTACGACAAGTGGCTCGCCTACGGCCAGGCGAAGACCGCGAACGTCCTCTTCGCGGTCCAGCTCGACAAGCTGGCGCGCGAACGCGGTGTCCGCGCGTTCGCCCTGCACCCGGGCCGGATCCTGACCGAGCTGGTGCGGCACCTGGACCGTCAGGAGCTGGTCGACGCCGGCATGGTCGACGCGGAGGGCCGGGTCACCGGCGGCGCGAAGACCCCGGAGCAGGGCGCCGCGACGCAGGTCTGGGCCGCGACGTCCCCGCAGCTCGACGGCCTCGGCGGCGTCTACCTCGAAGACTGCGACGTCGCCGAGCCCGCCCCCGCCGACGGCGGCCACACGGGCGTCAAGGACTACGCGATCGACCCGGCGCTCGCCGAGCGGCTGTGGACGGTGTCGGCCGAGCTGACCGGGGTCAACGCCTTCTAGAGCTTTCCCACCAGCAGGTCGATCTCGTCCTCGGTGTTGTAGTAGTGCACCGACGCCCGGACCATGTCCGGCAGGTCGCGCGCGGTGAAGTCGAACTGGGCCGACGTCCGCGACGAGATCGACGTGTTGATGCCCGCTTCCGCGAGCCGCGCCTTGATCTCCTCGGCCGGGGTGCCGTCGACGCTGAAGGTGACGATGCCGCACTTGCGGGCGCCGGTGTCGTGCACGCGCGCCCCGGCTTCGGTGAGCCGGGTGCGCAGGGTCGCGGCCAGCGCGGCGACGCGCGTCTCGATGACGGGCAACCCCCAGTCGAGCGCGTAGTCGATCGCCGCGCCGAGGCCGAACACCGCCGCGAAGTCGCGCTCCCACACCTCGAAGCGCTTGGCGGTCGGGTCGACGACGTACTCCGCCGGCGACTCCCAGCTCGCCGAGTGCAGGTCGAGCATCGCGGGCTCCAGCCGGTCGCGCAGCCGCGGGTGCACGTACAGGAAGCCGGTGCCGCGCGGCCCGCGCAGGTACTTGCGGCCGGTCGTCGAGAGCGCGTCGCACTTGAGGCGCGCGACGTCGAGGTCGACCTGGCCGGCCGACTGGCACGCGTCGAGCAGGTACGGGATGCCGGCCGCCTCGGCGACCGCGCCGATCTCCTCGGCCGGGTTGACCAGCCCGCCCTGGGTGGGCACGTGGCTGATGGCGATCAGCTTGACGTCGCCGTCGACGCGCCGCTTCAGCTCTTCGACGTCCAGCTGCCCCGACTCGTCGTCGCCGATCACCTCGACGACCGCGCCGGTGCGCTTCGCGACCTGCAGGAACGCGATGGCGTTGCTGGCGTACTCCGCGCGGGACGTCAGGATGCGGTCGCCGGCCTTGAACGGCAGCGCGTAGAACACCGCCTGCCACGAGCGGGTCGCGTTGTCGGTGATCGCGATGTCGTCGGGCTCGCCGCCGACGAGCCGCGCCGCCGACGCGTACACCGCGTCGAGGCGATCCGACGCCTCGGCGGCCGCTTCGTACCCGCCGACCAGCGCTTCGTGACGCAGGTAAGCCACGACCGTGTCGGTCACGACGGCCGGCGGAAGGGCGGAGCCGGCGTTGTTGAAGTGGACCACTTCGGCGCAGCCGGGCGTTTCACGGCGGGCGCGGTCGACGTCGAAGGTCATGTGAACTGAATACAGTAGCGACCTTCTGTATGCAATACTGCCCGCCATGGCCCGGACCCCGCTGCGCAGCGACCTCACCGAGGAGATCACCGCCCGCGTGCTCGACGGGCGGCTCGCCGCCGGCGCCCGCGTCAACGAGGTGCACCTGGCCCGCGAGCTGGGCGTCAGCCGGACGCCGCTGCGGGAGGCGCTGATCGGGCTCGCCGACCGCGGCCTGCTCGTCTCCGCGCCCGGCCGGGGGTTCCTGGTGCCGCCGTTCGACCTCGACGAGGCCCGCCGCCTCTACCCCCTGGTCGCCGAGCTCGAAGCGCTCGCGCTGCGCTGGACGTCGCCGCTCGAGCTGGCCGGGCTGCCCGACGCGCTCGACGCCGTCGCCGACGAGATGAGCGCCGCGCCGACCGGCGCCGATCTGTCCGAAGTGGACGAACGCTGGCACGCGCTGCTGCTGTCCCGCTGCCCGAACCCGCACCTGCTGCGGCTGATCGAGCAGACGAAGCCGCTGCTCAAGCGGTACGAATCGTGCTACTTCGGCGGGGCGGAGCGCGCCGGGGAGAGCATCGGCGAGCACCGCCGGATCGCCGCCGCCCTGCGCGACGGCGACCTGCCCGCCGCGTCCGCGGTGCTCGTCCGCAACTGGGTGAAAGCACTGGCGTACCTGGGGAAGGACGAAAGATGATCATCGCGCACCTGAGCGACCTGCACCTCGACGACGAGCCGCGAGCCGAAGAACGCGTCGCCGCGGTGATGGCGTACCTCGGCGGGCTGGCGGTCGACGCGGTCGTCGTCACCGGCGACATCGCCGACCACGGCGCGGCGTCGGAGTACGCGCGCGCCGCCGAGCTGCTGAAGCACCCGGCGCCGGTGCTGGTGTGCCCGGGCAACCACGACGTCCGGGCGGCGTTCCGCACGGGGCTGCTGGGGCTGCCGGCTTCCGACGACCCGATCGACGTCGCCCGGGAGGTCGACGGCGTCCTGTTCGCGCTGTGCGATTCGACGATCCCGGGCCGCGGCGCGGGTTTCCTGGCCGACTCGACTTTGGCGTGGCTCGACGACGTCCTCGCCGGCGGCGACGGCCCGGTGTTCGTCGCGTTCCACCACCCGCCGGTCGAGGTGGGTGTCCCGCTGGTGGACGCGATCCGCCAGTCGGGCGAGGACCGGCTGGCGGCGGTGCTGGGCCGCCACCCGCGCGTGGTGGCGCTGCTGGCCGGGCACGTGCACACGGGCGCGTCGACGACGTTCGCCGGCGTGCCGCTGCGGATCGCGCCCGGCGTGGTTTCGCAGTCGCTGCTGCCGGTCGAGCCGGGTGCCGGGCGCGGCTGGGACGAAGGCGGCCCGCTGGACTACGAGCGGCCGCCTTCGCTGCTGCTGCACGTCCTGCACGACGACGGCCGGGTGACCAGCCACCAGCGGATCGTCCTCGGCTGAGGGCTCAGCCGGAGATCTTCGCGTCGTAGATCGTATTGCCGCACATGGCACCGCCGTAGCCGGTGACCTCCACGCTCCCGGAGACGTCGCCGCCGTCGACCGTCACGCTCAACCGTCCCGAGACCGGGAAGAACGGGCACGCCGCGACGCTCGACGACGTCGTGAAGAGGTTGCCGCCGGTGGCGGCCATGGACTCCACGGGTTCGACGTCGATCGTGTCGCCGTCCGCGTCGACGCTCGCCAGGTCGAGGTCCGCGGCGCCGGTCCCGGGGAGGCAGCCGGAGTTGGAGCCGAGCCGGATCGCGCCGGGCTGCGGCTGCGCGGCCGGGTTGCCGGAGACCAGGCAGACGTCGACCGGGTTGACGTCGTTGGTGGTGCCGGTCGAGGAAATCGTCTCGACGATGCGCAGCGTGGCGGACCGGCGGAACGAGTGGCCCGAGACCGAGCCGGAGAGCGTGACGTCGTAGGAGCCGGTGGTGCTCCGGCTCGCTTCTTCGGTCTCGGAGGTCGTGGTTTCTTCCTCGGTCGTGGTTTCTTCCGAGCTGGTCGTGGTCGTCTTGGCGGTCGTCGTCGGCGGTGTTTCGGTCGTCGACGGCGTTTCCGTCGCCGAGGAGGACGCCGGGCTCGCGACCTGCCGGACGCCGTCGCAGCCGGCGACGAGCACCAGCCCGGCGGCCAGCACGGTGATGATCTTTCGGTTGCCGATCAAGGGAAATCCTGACCTCGGGCGGTCCTGTCACCGGCGTAGACGGTGCGTGCCGCGAAGGCGTTACGGCGGGTTTGTAACGGCTTCGCCCGTGTGTGCGACTCCCGGACGGACACCCGGCCCGGGTGTCCGTCCACAGTGGAGGATCGGGTGCCGGGCGTCGTCCGCCGCGCGGGGTTCCGCGCGCTCGGGGTGGTCGCGGTCACCGCGCTGCTCGGGTTCGTGCTCCACCTGAGCCGGCCGGACGCGCCGGTGAGCGTGCCCGCGGCTCCGTCTCTCGCCGACGTCCCGGCGCGGGCGACCGACCGGCAGTGGGAGCTGAGCGGTGCCCGGGTGGGCGACGACGGAACGGGGTTCTTCACCGGCGAGATCACGGTGACGAACCGGGCCAGCCGGGCCCGGCCGGGGTTGTTCCGGCTGACGCTGTCGGTCGCGGGGACGAAGGTCGCGGACTTGGTCGGGCAGACCGGGCCGGCGGTTGCCCCGGGCGCGACGGTGCTGGTCGAACTGGGGCTCGGCGGCGAGTTCGTGCCGGGCCCGTACGCGGTGGAGTTCCACGAGGCGTTCGCATAGGAGGGTGGAGCGGGTGCACGACGAGGTCATCGGCTGGGCGGCGCGAGTGGCGGCGGTGGTGACACCGGACGAGGCCGAGCTGGTCCCGGCACTGACGGCGGCGTACGTGACGGGCGGGGAGTCCCGGCGGGAGTTGTTCGCGCGAGCGAACCCGGTCCCGGGCGGCTTCGACGTGACGGCGCCGATGGTGCTGTTCCCCCACGTACTGGCGGCGGTGACGTTGGCGGGCCCCGCGATCTGGGCGGCGTTGGGTGGCAACTTGAGCAGCGTCTCATCGTTGCTGAAGAACCTGGGCGACCTGTGGGACCGCCGCCACCGCGCGAAGCCGGCCGAGCCGGAGGAGCCGGCATCGCCGGAGCTGAGCAGGCTGATCGACACGATCATCGCGGAGCTGACGTCGGCGGGGGTCCCGCCGATCGAGAGCGAGGTTTTGACGTTCCGGATAGTCCGGGCGTTGATCGCGGACGGCGCTGGTACTAGGGCGTTTCTGGCGGCGGTGGCGCCGGAGAAGCAGAACCGGTGACGCCGGGGGAGCCGACTGGGGACGCGGGATCGATGGCCGGCGCCGCTGCTCGTGGGCCCGGCCCTGGCAGCCACCGACCCTCGCAGCCCCGCCCCGGGCCTCCCGCGCTGCCTCTTGCTGCTGCCGGAGTTGCTGGCACACGCGGCCCCGACGGCGAGCGATCTGCGTTGCCCCGCCCCGAACCTCCGGCCGCGGCCGCAGCTACTAGCGCGCCCGGTCCTGGCAGCCGCCGACCCTCGCAGCCCCGCCCCGGACCTCCCGCCGCGGCCGGCATGCCCGATCCCGGCGGCGGGCGACCCTCGCAGCCCCGCCCCAGACCTCCCGCGCTGCCTTTCCCGCCGGCCGGAGCCGCCAGCACACCCGGTTCGCAGCCCACACCGCCCGCCTTGCCCCTCTCCCCAGCCCCGCCCTGGCTGCTCTTCTGGTTCCTCACCGCCATCTGCTGGACCGCGCCCCGCCGGTTCCCCGACTGGCGCGACACCCTCCTCGACCTCCTGGGCGCCACCCCGAACCCCGCCGCCACGGTCCCCGGCAGCGACCTCCTCCGCGCAACCGGCCTGGTCGACCTCGTCCCCGCCTTCGTCCTCCTAGCCGCCGTCGCGACCGTGGCCGGGGCAAGCGTCCGAGGGCGGCTGGTCGAACGCCGATACCGCCTCGGCGACGATCTCCGCACCCCCACCCTCGCCGCCATCGCCGCGTACGCCCGGGACCGGCTGCCCGAAGTCGAAGTGCGCGCCAACCTCCGGCGCACCGATCTGCTCGCCTTCGCCTACCTCCGCCGCCCGCGCCGGCCGCGGCTCGCCGTCTTCGCGCCGCTCGTCGTTCTCTGGGGGCGTGACCGCGCTGCCGCCGAAGCCGTCGTGCGGCACGAACTCGCGCACTGCAGGCAGGGCGACACCCTGCTCGCCGGCGCCACCAGCCCACTGGGGTTCGTCGTCCGGCACTGGTTCGGCCTCTTCGTGTGGACCGCCTTGGTACCCGTCGGGGCGGTGTGGCTCGACGGCGCCCGGTACGCCCCCGCCGACCTCCTCGGCGGCCTCGGCCTGATGCTGCTCACCGCACTCGGCACGCTGTTGGCCGCCGTCACCCTGCCCGTCGCCGGGGCCTGGAGCGCCGAGTTCGCCGCCGATCACGTCGCCGGCGCCGCCGCGGCCACCCGGCTCGGCACAACGAACCCCCGCCGCGGGACGGCCTCGCTCACCCACCCGCCGATGGCCCTGCGCCGTCGCCTGCTCGACGCCGGCCCGCGGGCCACGGCGCTGGCCGCCATCGCCTGCTACCCCGTGGGCTGGCTGGTCCAGCTCGGCTGGCTGCTGCTCGCCGCCAACGCCGCCTGGCTGCAGCTCGGCGAGTCCGGCACCGTCCGCGCGCTCGGGCTCTGGGCCGCCGCCGGCTGGCCCGTCTGGGCGGCGGCCGCCCTCTTCCTCACTACCTGGCCGCTGCTGCGGCGGCCGTGGGCGCGCCTGGTCAGCCGGTGAACACCGGCAGCGTGATCTTCGACGGCCGGGCCGCGTCGTGGAACACCTCGAACCGGTTCGGCTTCCCGGTCACCGCCGACGTGACCGGCTCGTCCGTCCCGTGGTTGCGCGCGAAGCGCGGGAACGCCCCGCCCGCCACCTGGACGCGCAGCCGGTGGCCGCGGCGGAAGCGGTAGGCCGTCGGGTCCAGCGTCACCTCCGCCGTCACCACGCCGTCCGCGTCCGCCGCCGGGAAGCCCGGCCGCAGCCGGAGGATCCCGTCGGTCACGTTGCGGGACACCCCGCCGGCGTCGACGTCGCACAGCCGGACGTAGACGTCGGCGTGCCCGATCTCCGTGCGCACGTGCACGGTCGCCGTCACCTCGCCGATGACGTCGAGGTCCGACGGCAGCGGTTCGCCGGTGAACACCAGGACGTCCGGCCGCGCCTCGACCTCCTGGTTGTCGCGCTGCTTCCACTCGCCCGTCAGCAGCGGCCCGCCGACCGCCGGTGTCGGGTCGGCCGGGTCGTAGGTGAACGTCGTGGGCAGCGCCTCGTCACCGGCCCGCTCGCCGAGCCCGCCGATCGGCCGCAGGTGGGACGCGGTCGCCGTCGACGGCGGCGGCCACGACTCGAAGTCCAGCCAGGTGCCGGCGCCCTGCAGGAACAGCCGGACCGGGGCGCGCTGCAGGAAGGTCCGGTCGCCGAGCAGGTGCGCGCGCAGGAACCCGAGCTGGTCCCGGATCATCGGGCCCATGCTGCCGGGCTCGCCGTGCGCCCACGGCCCGATCGTCAGCCGCGGCGCCTTGCCCGCCTCGGACAGCGTCCGGAAGTCGCGCAGCTGCGAGCCGATGAACAGGTCGTACCAGCCGGTGACCATCGACACCGGGACGTCGAGCTTCGCGACTTCGGCGCTGTGGTCGGACATCGCCCAGTACTTGTCCTCCGGCACGAAGTGCTCGGTGATGTCCTGGAGGAACTGCACCGGCTTGCCGATCGCGGCGACGTCGGCCCGGCTCAGCGGCAGGAACGACATCGCCTTGCGCGTCTTGCGCTTCTGCAGCGGGTTGGGCAGCGCGGCGAAGCGCTCTTCCTGGCGGCCGATCATCGCCGACCACGACACCATGTTGTCCGCCGCGAGCACGCCGCCCGGGTAGAACGTCGAGACGAACTCCGACGCCGTGACGCCGAGGCACATCGCGGCCAGCGGCGGGTCGAGGTACGGGCCGACCGCCCACTGCGTGTGCCCGAGGTAGCTGGCGCCGGCCATCCCGATGGTCCCGTCGCACCACGGCTGCGCGCGCAGCCACTCGGCGGTCGCGACGCCGTCCTCGCGCTCGAGGTGGAAGGGCCGGAACTCACCGCCGGAGCCGAACGAACCGCGCGTGCTTTGGATGACCGTCTGCAGCCCGTGCCGGGCGAACGTGTCGCCGAAGAGCTTCGACAGGATGCCCTTGCGCCCGTACGGCGTGCGGATCAGCACGACGGGCGCCGACGTCGTCCCGGCCGGGGCGTACCGGTCGGCGAGCAGCGTGACGCCGTCGGCCATCGGCACGGTGAGATCGCGCGTCACGACCGGCTTCGGGCCTTCGGCGCGGGGGAGTCCGAGCATCTTGTCGACAAGTCGGTCCAGCACGGGCGCCCGCCTTCCGAAGTGGAGTAGGTCCTTCCGGATCCGACGGTACCTCAGTTCGCCCGGGCGAGCCGTTCCGGACGCAGCAGCTTGGCCAGCTCCTCGGCGGGGATCAGGCCCTTCTCGACGACGAGCTCGGCCACACCCCGCCCGGTCGCCAGCGCCTCCTTCGCGATCTCCGTCGCGGCCGCGTACCCGATGCTCGGGTTCAGCGCCGTGACCAGCCCGATCGAGTTCTCGACGTACCCGCGCAGGACGTCGACGTTCGCCGCGATCCCCGCGACGCACTTCGTCGCCAGCGTCCGGCAGGCCGCGCCCAGGTGCGTGATGCTCTCCGACAGCGCGTGCAGGATGATCGGCTCGAAGGCGTTGAGCTGCAGCTGCCCGGCTTCGGCGGCCATTGTCACGGTGACGTCGTTGCCGATCACCTCGAACGCGACCTGGTTCACCACTTCGGGGATCACCGGGTTGATCTTCCCGGGCATGATCGACGACCCGGCCTGCACCGGCGGCAGGTTGATCTCGTTGAGCCCGGCGCGCGGGCCCGAAGACAGCAGCCGAAGGTCGTTGCAGCTCTTCGACAGCTTCACGGCGATCCGCTTGAGCACACCCGAGAGGTGCACGAACGCGCCGCAGTCCTGGGTCGCCTCGACCAGGTCCGCGGCGGTGACGACCGGCAGCCCGGTGATCTCGCGCAGGTGGCGGCACGCGGCTTCGGCGTACCCCGGCGCGGCGTTGAGGCCGGTGCCGATCGCGGTCGCGCCGAGGTTGATCTCGTGCAGCAGTGCGACGGCTTCACCGAGCCGCAGCCGGTCCTCGCCGAGCATCACCGCGTAGGTGCCGAACTCCTGGCCGAGCGTCATCGGGACGGCGTCCTGCAGCTGCGTGCGGCCCATCTTCAGGACGTCGTGGAACTCCACGGCCTTGGCGGCGAACGCCTTCTCCAGCACGATCATCGCTTCCGACAGCTCGCGCACGGCGAGGATCGTCGCGACGTTGACCGCGGTCGGGTACGCGTCGTTCGTCGACTGCCCGAGGTTGACGTGCTCGTTGGGGTGCACGACGTGGTAGTCGCCCTTGGCGTGCCCGAGCAGCTCCAGCGCGCGGTTCGCGATGACCTCGTTGGCGTTCATGTTGGTCGACGTCCCGGCGCCGCCCTGGATGACGTCGACGACGAACTCGCCGTGCAGCGCGCCTTCGCGGATCTCGCGGCAGGCTTCGCCGATCGCGTCGGCGATCTCGGGTGCCAGCAGCCCGAGTTCGGCGTTGGCGCGCGCCGCGGCCTCCTTGACCGCGGCCAGCGCCTCGATCAGGTGCGGGTAGGCGGCGATCGTGGTCCCGGTGATGGGGAAGTTCTCGCGGGCGCGGGCGGTGTGCACGCCCCAGTACGCGTCGGCGGGGACGTCCTTGTCGCCGAGCAGGTCGTGTTCGCGGCGGGTGGTCATCAGAGGCTCCCAGCGGAGGCGGCGAGTTTTCCGGTCACGCGCAGGTTTTCCGGCCCGGGCGGGACGTCGGTCCCGCAGAGTTTCAGCGCCGCGGCCAGCACGGGCTGCCGGGCGCGGTCGCCGCCGTCGGCGATCTTGAACGCGATCGCCGTGCCGTCCGGCAGCGCGGCGATCTGGACGGCCTCGAAGCCGTCCTTCGCGATCAGCCCGGGCACCGCGCGCATGACGGCGGTGACGTCGCGGCGGCTGCCGCCGACCAGCTCCGGGTGCTTCCGGATCCCGTCGGCGACCAGGTGGTCCGGCGTGCCGGGCGCGGCCGTGGCGATCTTCGCGACGGCGGTCGCGAGCCCCCGCAGCGTCGTCGCGAAGAGCGGGGCGCCGCAGCCGTCCACCGCGACCCGCTCGATGCCGTGCCCGGTCAGGTCCTCGACGGTGGCGGCGATCGCGCGCTGCAGCGGGTGGGCCGGGTCGAGGTAGCCGTCGGTGCCCCAGCCGTTCAGGTCGCAGGTCGCGAGCATCGCCGCGTGCTTGCCGGAGCAGTTGTGGGCGAGCCGGCTCGGCGCCCGCCCGGCCGCGACCCAGACGTCCCGCTCGACCGGGTCGTACGGGAAGTCGGCCGGGTTGCCCAGCGCGCCGGGGGAGCGTCCGCCGAGCACTTCGAGGGCGGTGTCGAGGTGCATCGGCTCGCCGGAGTGGCTGGCCGCCGCGATGGCGAACCCGGCGGGGGACAGGCGCAGCCCGAGCCGCGCCATCGCCGCGGCCTGCAGGGGTTTCGCCGTCGACCGCGGGTACATCGCGGCGTCCGGGTCGCCGGCGGCGAAGAGCGTCGTGCCGTCCGGGGCGAGCACGATCGCGGAGCCGTGGTGCACGCCCTCGACCATGCCGTCGCGGATCAGCTCGACCAGTGGTTCGTGGTTCACAGGCCCTCCTCGTCGAACGCGCGCATGTCGATCCGCCTGCGTGCCGCGAACCAGCCCGCGACCAGCGCGACGGCGATCGCGGGCAGCGCCAGCAGGGTGATCCGGCCGGTTTCGTCGAAGCCCATCAGCACGACGACCGCGGCGAGGAACACCAGCGTCGCGATCTCGGTGTACGGCGAGAACGGCAGCCGGAACGCGGGCCGCTCGAGGCCGTCCTGTCTGGTCTTGCGCACGAACAGCAGGTGACAGACCACGATGATCGCCCAGGTCGCCAGGATGCCGATCGCGGCGAAGTTGAGGACGATGTCGAAGGCCTCCTTCGGCACCAGGTAGTTCAGCCCGACGCCCAGCACGCAGACCGACGCCGTCAGCAGGATGCCGCCGTAGGGCACCTGGTTGCGGTTCATCACGCCGGTGAACTTCGGCGCCGAGCCCGCCTTGGCCATCGACCGCAGGATCCGGCCGGTCGAGTAGAGGCCGGAGTTCAGGCTGGACAGCGCCGCGGTGAGCACGACCAGGTTCATCACGCTGTCGGCGGCGGGCACGCCCAGATGCGAGAGCACGGTGACGAACGGGCTCTGGTCCTTGGTGTAGGAGCTCCACGGCAGCAGCATCGCCAGCAGGACGACCGAGCCGACGTAGAAGACGAGGATCCGCCACATGATGGAGTTGATCGCCTTCGGCATGATCTTCTCCGGGTGCTCGGTCTCGCCGGCGGCGACGCCGACCAGCTCGACCGAGGCGTAGGCGAACACCACGCCCTGCACGATCAGGACCATCGGCAGCAGCCCGGTGGGGAAGATCCCGCCGTGCTCGGTGATCAGCTGCGGGCCGGGCACGTTGCCGTCGATCGGCGTCTGCGTCACCAGCAGGAAGATCCCGATCACCATGAACAGCACCAGCGCGGCGACCTTGACGATGGCGAACCAGAACTCCATCTCGCCGAACAGCTTCACCGAGACGAGGTTCAGCGTCAGGACCACGGCGAGCGCGATCAGGGCGAGCACCCACTGGGGGACCGGCGAGAAGAACGACCAGAAGTGCGCGTAGAGCGCGATCGCCGTGATGTCGGCGATGCCGGTGGTCGACCAGTTGAGGAAGTGCATCCAGCCGGCGACGTACGCGCCCTTCTCGCCCATGAACTCGCGGGCGTAAGAGACGAAGGCGCCGCTCGAGGGCCGGTAGAGGATCAGCTCACCGAGCGCGCGGACCACGAAGAAGGCGAAGAGGCCGCAGACGGCGTAGACGATCGCGAGAGCGGGCCCGGCCTGGGCGAGCCGCCCGCCGGCGCCGAGGAAGAGCCCGGTGCCGATCGCGCCGCCGATGGCGATCATGTTCACGTGCCGGGGCTTGAGGGCCTTGCTGTAGCCGGCGTCGCCCGCGTCCGCCGGGGTGGCCGTGAGGGTCTTTTCGGTCACTGGTCCCCGTTCACGATGCTGGTGAGGGTGGCTTCGACGTGCGTGAGGTGCGCGGTCATGGCGGCGACGGCGTCCTTTTCGGAGCCGCTCGCGATGGCCGTGACGATGGCGCGGTGCTCGACGTTCGACTGCGCGCGCCGGTCGCCGAGCTGGTTGAGGAAGGCGGACTGGCGGGCCAGCGCGTCCCGGATCTCTTCGATCACCTTCCCGAAGACGGGGTTGCCCGAGGCCTGGGCGATGGTGATGTGGAAGAGCGAGTCGAGCGCGACCCAGGCGGTGTTGTCGGTCTCGGCGTCCATCCGCTCGACGAGGTGACCGAGCAGGTCGAGGTCGTCCTGGCTGCGTCTGACGGCCGCGTAGCCCGCGACGGGGATCTCGACGTGCCGGCGCACCTCGATGAGATCGCGGGCGGAGTAGGGCCCGAAGGTGGGGTTGTCGGCGGGCCCGGTGGCGGTGACGAAAGTGCCCTTGCCGGTCTTGGACTCGGTCATGCCGAGGGCTTGGAGGCCGCGCAGGGCTTCCCGGATGACCGAGCGGCTGACCTCGAACTCCCTGCTCAGGGAGGCTTCGGAGGGAAGCTTCGCGCCGACGGGGTAGTCCCCGCGTTCGATCAGCCGCCGCAGGTGGGCCAGCACGGCTTCCATGGCGCTGATCCGCCGCGGACCACCTTGTCCGGCTGTCTGGCTGTCAGACAGGTTCATGAGGGGAATGCTCGGTTCCGAAGGTGCGGCTGTCAACGCGAGCCGAGGCGGCTGTGGCTGACCTCACCCGGCGCCTTCCTGGAGCGCGAGCTTCCGGCTACCGGCTGCAGCGTGATCATCACTTGTCGAGCGCCTGGCCGTCCGGCTGCCTCGCCGGCGTTGAGCTGCGCCGCGGTATCCGCTACGAGGCCCAGGCGCGCGCGTCCGCGCGCGAGGCGGCCGTCGACCACCCGTTCGGGTGGCCGGGGTCTCACCGAGCCGAGTCCCGCGAGCGTCGGCCACCGGCCCCGGCATGCCGCGCCCCACCGCCGGCCGGCCGCCTCGGCGTCCCCGTGTCACCGCCCGGCAGCGCCCCGTCGCCACCGGCTGCAGCGTGATCATCACCGCCCGAATCGGTGGCGCGTCGTGCCGCCCGGTGCGGGCTCCGGAGGCGCACAATCGAGCCCGGCGAGTGCGGGATAGGCTGGGGGACCCGGGCGCGCCGGTCCCACTCACCAAGGGGAGGTTTTCGCTGGTGTCGAACGATTCTTTCGTCCACCTGCACGTCCACACCGAGTACTCGATGCTCGACGGTGCGGCGAAGATCGCCCCCCTCTTCGCGGAGGCGGCGCGCCTCGGTATGCCCGCCGTCGGCATGACCGACCACGGCAACATGTACGGCGGCGACGAGTTCTACCAGCAGTCGAAGAAGCACGGCCTCAAGCCGATCATCGGCATCGAGGCGTACGTCGCGCCGGAGAGCCGGTTCCACAAGAAGCCGGTCTTCTGGGGACAGTCGAACCAGCGCGGGTCCGACGAGCTGGGCGAGGGCGGCGACGTCTCGGGCGCCGGCGCGTACACCCACATGACGATGCTCGCGCAGAACGCGACCGGGCTGCGGAACCTCTTCAAGCTGTCCTCACTGGCCAGCATGCAGGGCTACTACCGCAAGCCCCGGATGGACCGCGAGCTGATCTCGGAGAACCACGCCGGCATCATCGCGACCACCGGCTGCCCGTCCGGCGAGGTGCAGACCCGGCTGCGGCTGGGCCAGAAGGAAGCGGCGATCCAGGCCGCGTCCGACTACAAGGACATCTTCGGCGCCGACAACTTCTTCCTCGAGCTGATGGACCACGGCCTGCCGATCGAGCGGTCGGTCCGCGAGGGCCTCCTCGAGGTCGGCCGCCTGCTCGACCTCAAGCCGATCGCCACGAACGACTCGCACTACGTCACCAAGGACCAGGCCGACACGCACTCGGCGCTGCTGTGCGTCCAGGCCGGCAAGACCCTCAACGACCCGACCCGGTTCAAGTTCGACGGCGACGGCTACTACCTCAAGGCCGCCGCCGAGATGCGCGAGTACTGGGACAAGGAGGTCCCCGGCGCGTCGGACAACACGCTGCTGATCGCCGAGCGCGTCGAGTCCTACGACGACGTCTACGCGCACAAGGACCGGCTGCCGTTCTTCGAGGTGCCGGAGGGCTACGACCAGGGCGGCTGGCTGCGCGAAGAGGTCGCGAAGGGCCTCGCGTGGCGCTTCCCGGGCGGCCCGCCCGAGGGCTACCCCGAGCGGATCGAGAAGGAGCTCGACGTCATCATCGGGAAGGGCTTCCCGGCCTACTTCCTGATCGTCGCCGACCTCATCAGCTACGCCCGCCGCGTCGGCATCCGGGTCGGCCCGGGCCGTGGTTCGGCGGCCGGCTCGCTCGTCGCGTACGTCCTGGGCATCACCAACCTGGACCCGATCCCGCAGAAGCTGCTGTTCGAGCGGTTCCTGAACCCCGAGCGCGTCTCGATGCCCGATATCGACATCGACTTCGACGACCGCCGGCGCGGCGAGATGATCCGGTACGCGACCGACAAGTACGGCTCGGACAAGGTCGCCCAGGTCATCACCTTCGGCACCATTAAGACCAAGGCGGCGATCAAGGACTCCGCGCGGGTCCACTTCGGCCAGCCCGGCTACGCGATCGCGGACAAGATCTCCAAGGCGCTGCCCCCGCCGATCATGGCGAAGGACATCCCGCTCTCGGGCATCGTCGACTCGAAGCACGAGCGCTACGGCGAGGCCGCCGAGGTCCGCGCGCTGGTCGAAACCGACGAAGAGTGCAAGACGATCTTCGAGACCGCCCGCGGCCTCGAGGGCCTGATCCGCAACGCGGGCGTGCACGCCTGCGCGGTCATCATGTCGTGCGACCCGCTGACCGACGCGATCCCGCTCTGGCAGCGTGACGACGGCTCGATCATCACCGGCTGGGACTACCCGTCGTGCGAGGCCATCGGCCTGCTGAAGATGGACTTCCTGGGCCTGCGCAACCTCACGGTCATCGGCGACGCGATCGACAACATCAAGGCCAACCGCGGGATCGACATCGACCTCGACACCCTGGGCGTCGAGGACCCGGAGACCTACAAGCTGCTCGCCCGCGGCGACACACTCGGCGTGTTCCAGCTGGACGGCGGGCCCATGCGAGACCTGCTCCGCCGCATGGAGCCCACGGTGTTCGACGACATCGTCGCGGTCGGCGCGCTCTACCGCCCCGGCCCGATGGGCATGAACGCGCACAACGACTACGCCGACCGGAAGAACAACCGGCAGAAGGTCAAGCCGATCCACCCGGAGCTCGACGAGCCGCTGCGGGAGATCCTGGCCGACACCTACGGCCTGATCGTGTACCAAGAGCAGATCATGCACATCGGCCAGAAGGTGGCCGGTTACACGATGGGCCGCGCGGACGTGCTCCGCCGCGCGATGGGCAAGAAGAAGAAGGAAGTCCTCGACCTCGAGTACGAGGGCTTCGAAGCCGGGATGAAGGCCAGTGACCTGGTCCCGGGCGGGTTCTCCGCCGAGGCCGTCAAGGCCCTCTGGGACACGATCCTCCCGTTCGCCGGCTACGCGTTCAACAAGAGCCACGCGGCCGCGTACGGCCTGGTCTCCTACTGGACGGCGTACCTCAAGGCGAACTTCACGCCCGAGTACATGGCCGCCCTGCTCACCTCGGTCGGTGACAACAAGGACAAGTCGGCGGTCTACCTGTCCGAGTGCCGCCGCCTCGGCATCAAGGTGCTCCCGCCGGACGTCAACGAGTCGGCCCTGCGGTTCGCGGCCGTCGGGGAGGACATCCGCTTCGGCATGGGTGCCGTCCGCAACGTCGGCGCGAACGTCGTCGAGTCGGTCATCAAGACCCGCGAGGAGAAGGGCAAGTACGCCTCCTTCATCGACTTCCTCGACAAGTCCGAGCTCGTGGCCTGCAACAAGCGGGTCATCGAGTCGCTGATCAAGGCGGGCGGGTTCGACTCGCTCGGCCACACGCGGCTGTCGATGATCCAGGTCCACGAAGACGCGGTGGAAGCCGTCGTCCCGCTCAAGCGCCAGGAGGCGATGGGCCAGTTCGACCTGTTCGGCTTCGGTGGCGACGAGGGCGAGGCGGCCCCGTCGTCGTCGCCGCTCGCCCACCTGAAGTTCGGCGAGGAGGAGTACCCGCGCAAGCAGCTGCTCGCCTACGAACGCGAGATGCTCGGCCTGTACGTCTCGGCGCACCCGCTGGACGGCGCCGAGCGGATCCTGCGCAAGCACGCCCCGAAGCCGATCGCCGGGATCCTCGCCGATCCGCCGCGAGAGGGCGAGATCGTCATCTCCGGGCTGATCACGGCGCTCGAACGGCGCGTCAACAAGAAGGGCGAGCCCTGGGCGATCTGCACGGTCGAGGACATGGACGCGTCCCTCGAAGTGCTCTTCTTCCCGAAGTCGTACGCGCTGTTCTCGAGCGAGCTGATCGAGGACAACGCGGTGCTCGTCAAGGGCCGGATCAACTGGCGCGAAGACAAGATGTCGATCTTCGGCGGCGGCCTCGCGACGCTGGACCTGTCCGAGGTCGGCACGGGCAACGGCGACGACGAGCCGCCGCTGGTCCTGCTCGCCGCGGCGGAGAAGATCGACCAGTCGGTCGTGAGCGAGCTGCGGTCCACCCTGCTCGCCCACAAGGGTGAAACGATGGTCCACCTCAAGCTGGTGGGGCGGAACCAGACGGTGTTCGCCCTCCACGACTACCCGGTCAAGGTCAGCTCCATGCTGATCGGCGAGCTCAAGGGCATCCGCGGAATCACCGCGAGTACGTAGGTTCGGCGCGAAACGGGCGGGACCGCGAGCGGACAACGCGCGCGGCTCCCGCCCTTCGTGTTTGCTGGGCTCGATGACCCACGAACCCGACCCCCGCCGCTGGAAAGCACTCGCCGTCTCGCTGACGGCCGGGTTCATGGGCCTGCTCGACGTCAGCATCGTCAACGTCGCCCTGCCGTCGATGCAGTCGGGGCTGCACGCGAGCAGCGGCGGGATCCGCTGGGTCGTCTCCGGCTACGCGCTGGCGTTCGGGCTGGTCCTGGTCACCGGCGGCCGCCTCGGCGACGCGTTCGGCCGCCGGACCATGTTCCTCGGCGCGCTCGCCGCGTTCGTCATCACCAGCGCGCTGGCCGGAGCCGCGCCGAACGAGACGACGCTCGTGATCGCGCGGCTCGCCCAGGGCATGGCCGCGGGCCTGCTGACCCCGCAGAACACGGGGCTGATCCAGGACCTCTTCCGCGGCGCCGAGCGCGGCCGCGCGTTCGGGATGTTCGGTGCGGTCGTCGGGATCTCGACGGCGGTCGGCCCGATCCTCGGCGGCGTGATCCTCGCGCTCTTCGGTGCCCAGGACGGCTGGCGCTGGGTGTTCTACGTCAACGTGCCGATCGGCGTCGTCGCGTTCGCGCTGGCCCTGCGGCTGCTGCCGCGCAGCGAGAAGAAACGGTTCCGGGTGCGCTCGGAGATCGACTTCCTGGGCATCGTGCTGCTCGCGGTCGCCGTGCTCGGCGTGCTGCTCCCGGTCATCGAATCCGACGACGGCGGCCCGGCGCGGCTGTGGTGGATGTTCGTCGTCGCACTGGTGGCCGGCTTCGCGTTCGTGCGCTGGGAGCGCTCGGTGGTCCGGCGCGGCCGGACGCCGCTGCTGGACACCCGGCTGTTCACCGGCACGCCGGGGTACGCCTCGGGGTCCGCGGTCGGCGCGCTCTACTTCTGCGGGTTCGCCGGGATCTGGCTGGTCTTCGCGATGTTCTTCCAGCAGGGCCTCGGCTACACGCCACTGCAGTCCGGGCTGTCGGTGACGCCGTTCGCGCTCGGCTCGTCGGTGTCCGCGGCCGTCGCCGGGCGGTTCGTGCCGACCCTCGGTCGTCGGCTGACCGTCACCGGGCTGGCCATGGTCGCGGTGGGCCTGCTGGCCGTGGCGCTGCTGGCCGAGCTCGTCCCGCCGTCGGCGTCCGGGTGGGCGTTCGCGCTCCCGCTGCTGTTCGCGGGGGTGGGCGGCGGCATGGTGATCCCGCCGAACACGACGCTGACGCTGGAGTGCGTGCCGGTCCGGATGGCGGGGGTCGCCGGCGGCGCGTTGCAGACCGGCCAGCGGATCGGCACCGCGATCGGCACCGCCGTGCTCGCGTCGGTGTTCGGCGCCGTCGTCGGCGCGGGGATGGACTACCCGCTCGCGCTCACCGTCGCGCTGTGCTGCGCGGCCGGCCTGACGTGCGCCGCGCTGGCCCTCGCGATCGCCGAGCTGAGGGCGCGGCGCCACCGTGCGCAATCTTCCGACGAGGAACGCGAGGCCCGGCGGACCGAGACGTCCGCCGCGGACGTCCAACGGGGCTGAGACACTACTTTCGGCAGATTAGCGATGCTCCATCCGAGTGACGAGCACGGAAAGACACTGGTGCTACGCAGAGCAACCGGGTAGATCTTATGGAGCCTTCACTGCGCGGCTTCGGCTACCGACAGTGGCAATCGGTCGGCCACCCGGGGATGGGGTGACCGGCACGAGCGATCGAGGCGTCCGGAGTTCGAGGGAATGGACACACTCGGTCACCTTCCATCCAGTGAGTTGTCGGCGTCCGCGGGGGACCGTCCGGCACTCGCGGAAGGGATGCCCATCGGTGGCCGCCGGCGCGTGACGGCAGCGGGCGGGCCCGGGTGAGGGGGAACCGGGCCCGTCCGTTCTTCGTGTCGTGCTTCCGCCCGGCTCGTGATCATGTTGGGATGACCGCGTCCGACAGGCACGAGCGCAGGAGTTTCGATGACCGAGCAGCCGCCGCGGCCGGGGAGCGGGATCCGGGTCTGGTACCGGCCGATGCGATCGCGCGACAGCAGTGAGCACCACCGCGTCGCGACGCCCCTGGAACTGCTGTTCGACCTCTGTTTCGTCGTCGCCGTCGGCCAGGCCGCGACGTCCCTGCACCACGCGCTGGCCGAGGGCCACGCCGCCCACGGCGTCACGTCGTTCGCCATGGTGTTCTTCGCGGTCTGGTGGGGCTGGCTGAACTTCAGCTGGTTCGCTTCGGCGTTCGACACCGACGACGTCCCGTACCGGCTGGCCACGCTCGTGCAGATCGCCGGCGGGCTGACGGTCGCGGCCGCGGTGCCGCGCGCGTTCGACGGCGACTTCCGGCTGATGGTCGTCGGGTACGTGCTGATGCGGCTGGCGATGGTGTTCCAGTGGCTGCGGGCCGCGCGGTCGGATCCGGGGTGCCGGCCCGCCGCGCTGCGCTACGCCACCGGGATCGCGGTGGTCCAGGTGCTGTGGGTCTCCTACCTGTGGTTGCCGCAGGGAGTGCGGCTGGCCGCCTTCGTCGTGTTCGCGGTGCTGGAGATGGCCGTCCCGGTCTGGGCGGAGCGGCGGCAGGGGACCACCTGGCACCCGCACCACATCGCCGAGCGGTACGGCCTGTTCACCCTGATCGTGCTCGGCGAGGTGATCCTCAGCGCGACGAACGCGATCAAGGAGGGCACCGCCGAACCCGGGCACGTCGGTGCGCTGATCTCGCTGGCCGCGGCCGGGCTGGTGCTCGTGTTCTCCATGTGGTGGCTGTACTTCGACCGGCCGGGGCACGCGCGGCTCGTCCGCCGTCCGACCATGTTCACGTCGATGAGCTGGGGGTACGGCCACTACTTCATCTTCGCGTCCGCCGCGGCGGTGGGCGCGGGGCTGGAGGTGGCGGTCGCCTACGACACGGGTGCGCTGCACGACCTCGGCGGGGTGGCCGCGGCGCTGCCGACCACGCTGCCGGTCGCGGTCTTCCTGCTGAGCGTGTGGCTGCTGCACATCGGGCCGACCAACGAGTGCCGCCCGATCGCCATCGGCTTCCCGGTGACGGCGGTGCTCGTCGTCGCGGCGTCGTTCACGCCGGCGCCGATCCACGTCGCCGCGGTGCTGACGGCCGCGCTCGTCGCGCTGACGGTCGTCGCGACCCACGGGCAGCCCCAGTCGTAGCTTGCCGGATCGTCTTGCCGGATCGACGCAGGTCAGGGGCCCGGCGCGAATTAAGGGACCCCCCTGTGCGAGGCCGTTTCGGGGCATGTAAAGTTCTCCAAGTCGCCAGGGAAACCGGGCGGCCGCCGGGGCCACGAACCAAGCTCCCACGAAGGTGGTAGAGTGGGTGGTCCTGAACCGAGGTGGTAGCCTCGGAACAACAAAGCTTGAAACAAATGCTGAGGATAAGGTCGTGTAAAAGCGGCGCGATCCGAGGTGTGTTGCTTGAGAACTCAACAGTGTGCTAGTGAACTAAGCCAGTAGAGCTTATATAGAACCTCGTATGAGGTTCCTTTGAGAATGATTG
>NZ_JBVKDV010000006.1:0-523676 GCF_055633615.1 Amycolatopsis sp. NPDC114505
CGCCCGGTCCCATTCCGAACCCGGAAGCTAAGCCTGATAGCGCCGATGGTACTGCAACCGAAGGGTTGTGGGAGAGTAGGACACCGCCGAACTTACCTTACGTACGGCCCGTTAGGATAGCCAGTTGGCTGCCCTAGCGGGCCGTACGCGTATGTCCAGAACAAGATTTTTCCCACGGCAGGAGGCCAGGTGTCCGAGTTCGGTCGACGAGACTCAAGCGATGATGGGTCCGGCCGGTCGGCACGCCGGGACGAAGGCTCCCGGGGCCGATCGGACGCATCCGGGGGAGACCGGCGCGGTGCGCGGCAGGACCGCGGCGGCCGCGACAACACGCACCAGGGCCGGCCGCGCCGGGACGACCACGGCGTCCGTGGCGGCGGCAAGCCCTTCCGCGGCGGCGACGGTCCGCGCGACCGCGACCAGCGCGGAGGATACGCAGGTCAGAGCCGTGACAGCGGCCGCACCGGCGACCGTGACGACCGTCGCGGCGGCTACCGCGACTCCGGTGACCGGGCCGGTCGGCCCGGCGGTGGCGGCAAGTTCTCCGGCGGCCCGGCCCGCTCGGGCGGCGGCCGCTTCGACGACCGCGGTGGCAGCCGTTCGGCCGGCCGGTCCGACGACCGCGGCGGCGACCGGAACGAGCGCTCGGGCCGCGGCTCCGACGACCGGGGTGGGCGTCCCGGCGGCAGCCGGCCCCAGGGCAAGGCGTCGTACGGCGACCGCAAGCCCCGATGGGAAGACCGCGGTGGCTCCTCGCGCCGCGACGACGACCGCGGGACCCGTTCGGGTGGTTTCCGCTCGGACGACCGCAACCGCGGTGGCAGCGACCGTCGCGACGATTCCCGCGGCAGCTACCAGCGCCGCGACGACAACCGTGGCGGCAAGCCTGGTGGTTTCCGCTCGGATGACCGCAACCGTGGTGGCAGCGATCGTCGCGACGACTCGCGGGGCAGCTACCAGCGGCGCGATGACGACCGTGGCAGCCGTCCTGGCGGCTTCCGCTCCGACGACCGCGGTGGCAAGTCCGGCGGCTTCCGTTCGGACGACCGTGGCCGCGGCAGCAGCGACAATCGTGGTGGTTTCCGCTCCGACGATCGCCCCCGGAGTGGCAGCGATTCCCGCGGCAGCTACCAGCGGCGCGACGACAACCGTGGTGGCAAGCCCAGCGGCTTCCGCTCGGACGATCGCAACCGCGGCGGCAGCGACCGTCGCGACGACTCGCGGGGCAGCTACCAGCGCCGTGACGACGACCGTGGCGCCAAGACCGGCGGGTACGGCTCGGGCGACCGCGGCCGGAGCAGCGACCGTCGTGACGACGACCGTGGTGCCCGCACCGGCGGCTTCCGCTCCGACGACCGCCGGGACGACTCTCGCGGCGACCGTGGTGACCGCGCCGACCGTGGTGACCGCGGCGGCTACCAGCGCCGCGACAGCGCCCGGGACAACAGTGCCCGGGACAACAGCGCCCGCGACAACAGCGCCCGGGACAAGGACAACGACCGCCGTCCCGCCGGCCCGCGCAGTGAAGACCGCGGGGGCTACCAGCGCCGGGACGACGACCGCGGTCCGCGGACCGGGGGCGGCTTCCGTGGCTCGGACAAGCGTGGCGACGACCGTCCCGGGGCCCGCCGGGAACCGCGGCCCAGGGTCGGGACCCCGCTGGACGACGCGGCCCTCGCCCGGGAGCTCCTCGAGGCGCCGGACCTGCCCGAGGACATCGAGTTCTCCGACCTCGACGAGGACGCCCGCCGTGAGCTGAGGACCCTGCCGAAGGGGCTCGCCGAGACCGTCGGGAAGCACCTCGTCGCCGCCGGTGGGCTGATGGACAGCGATCCCGAGGCCGCCCTCGCGCACGCCAAGTACGCCAAGGCCAAGGCCTCGCGCGTGCCGATCGTGCGGGAAGCGCTCGGGCTGGTCGCCTACCACGCCGGCAACTGGTCGGAAGCCCTTTCCGAACTGCGTGCCGTCCGGCGGATGACCCGCAGCGACGACCACATCGCCATCATCGCCGACGCCGAGCGCGCGCTGGGCCGGCCCGAGCGCGCCCTCGACCTCGCGAAGGAAGCCGACGTCGCGAAGCTCGACAAGGCCGTCCAGGTCGAGCTCGCCATCGTCTCGGCCGGGGCGCGGCGGGACCTCGGGCAGCTCGACGCCGCCGTCGTCTCGCTGCAGGGCGGCGACCTCAAGGCCGAGAAGCGCGACCCGTGGAGCGCACGGCTCTTCTACGCCTACGCCGACAACCTCGCGGCCGCCGGGCGCAAGGAGGAGGCCGTCCGCTGGTTCCTCAACGCGGCCGAGGCCGACGCGGAGGACGAGACCGACGCCTCCGAGCGCGCCGCGGACCTGGCCAACGAGAACGCCGACGCCGACAAGAACGAGAACACCGACAGCGCTGAGAACACCGAGCCGAAGGACACCGAAGAATCGGATGAGTGACGCCCTGCTCGCGGCCTACGACGCGGTCCTGTTCGACCTCGACGGCACCGTCTACCACGGCGCCCGGGTGATCCCGGGCGCTCCGGAGACGGTCCGGGCCGCGCGCGAGCACGGCACGCCCGTCCGGTTCGTCACCAACAACGCGTCCAAGGCCCCGGGCGAGGTCGTCGACCACCTCACCGGCCTCGGCATGCCCGCCGACGCCGGTGAGGTGCACACCAGCGCCCAAGCCGGGGTGCAGCTGCTGAAGGAACGCCTGGCAGCCGGCGCCGAGGTCCTCGTCATCGGCACCGAGTCGCTGGCGGCCGAGGTCGCCGGCGCCGGCCTGAAACCGGTGCGGGAGAACGCCAAGAGCGTCCAGGCGGTCGTCCAGGGCCACTCGCCCGACAACACCTGGGCCGCGCTGGCCGAAGCCTGCCTGGCCATCCGCGCGGGCGCGCTCTGGGTGGCCTGCAACGTCGACGCCACCCTGCCCAGCGAGCGCGGCCTGCTGCCCGGCAACGGGTCGATGGTCGCCGCGCTGCGCACCGCCACCGACGTCGAGCCGCTCGTCGCCGGGAAGCCGCAGCCGCTGCTGTTCGAGACCGCGGCGAAGTCCGCCGGTGCGGAGCATCCACTCGTCGTCGGCGACCGGCTGGACACCGACATCGCCGGCGCGGTCGCCGCGGGCATCGACTCGCTCGTCGTGCTGTCGGGTGTCGCGACGCCGAAGCAGCTGATCGAGGCCAACCCGGCCGAGCGCGCCACCTACCTGGCGAAGGACCTCACGGCGCTCGAAGACAAGGCCGAGGACCTCAAGATCGGTCCGCGCCCGGGCTGGTCCGTCACCGCGGAGAACGGCGTGCTGGACGCGGAAGGCGACGGCGACGACCTGGACCTGCTCCGCGCGCTCTGCCACACGGCGTGGGAGACCGGCGTCACCGAACTCGGCAAGCGTGCCCAGGCGAAGTTCGCCTGACTGATACCGTTCGTGACGTGCAGGACCACCCGTACCCCGTCCCGGGCCCGCCGCCCGGGACGTTCTCGCAGCAGACCGACCCGCGGGCCGGCATCGACGAAGCCGTCGCCGGCCTGGACGACCTCGACGCGTTGCCGCTCGCGGAGCACGTCGAGCGCTTCGACGCCGTGCACACCGAGCTGACGGTCGCCCTCTCCAGCATCGACAAGGTCTGACCACGGTGCCCAAGCGGGCGCGCCTCGACGCGGAACTGGTTCGGCGCGGCCTCGCCCGGTCGCGCGAGCAGGCTTCGGCCCTGATCACCGGCGGCAAGGTCACCGTGCGCGGCATGGTGGCGAGCAAGCCCGCCACCGGCGTCGAGACCGACGCGCCCATCGTCGTGAAGGACGAAGACGACCCCGGCTGGGCCTCCCGCGGTGCGCACAAGCTGCTCGGCGCGCTGGAAGCGTTCGACGGCCTGAGCGTCGAGGGCAAACACTGTCTCGACGCCGGCGCGTCCACCGGCGGCTTCACCGACGTCCTCCTCCGCGAAGGCGCGGCGACCGTGATCGCCGCCGATGTGGGTCGTGGCCTGCTCGACTGGCGGATCCGCACCGACGAACGTGTAGTGGTCATGGACCGCACCAATGTTCGCAACCTCTCGCCCGACGACCTCGGCGGCCAAGTCGACCTCGTCGTCGGGGACCTCTCGTTCATCTCGCTCAAGCTCGTGCTGCCCGCGCTCGCCGCCTGCGCGCGCGACGGCGCCGACCTGGTGCCGATGGTGAAACCGCAGTTCGAGGTGGGCAAGGACCGGCTCGGCAGCGGCGGCGTCGTCCGCGACCCGGAGCTGCGCGCCGAATCGGTGCTCACCGTCATCGACGAGGCCGCGAAGCTCGGGCTCGCGCTGCGGGGCGTCACCGCCAGCCCGCTGCCCGGGCCGTCCGGGAACGTCGAGTACTTCGTGTGGCTCAGGAAAGAACACGTGGCCGAGTCCACTGTGGACGCGGTAGACAGGTCTGAGGCCGAGCGGCTCGTCCGAACCGCCGTCGAGGAAGGGCCCGCATGACCACCGAACGTGAAGTTCTCCTCATGGTGCACCCCGATCGCGAAGCGACCGGCGAGGCCGCGCGCGAGGTTTCGGGGCGCTTCGCCAAGGCCGGCATCCGGATCCGGGTGATCGAGGAAGACGTCTGCGCGCTCATCAACCCGGACCGCCACGGCGTCGGGTCGACCTGCACGGTCGTCGACCCGGACGACAACCCGGCCGACGGCGTCGAGCTGGTGTTCGTCCTGGGTGGTGACGGCACGCTGCTGCGCGCGGCCGAGCTGGCCCGCCCGGCCGGGGTGCCGGTGCTCGGCGTGAACCTCGGGCGCGTCGGCTTCCTCGCCGAGGCCGACTCGGACGCGCTGGCCGACACCGTGCAGCGCGTCGTCGACGGCGACTACCAGGTCGAAGAGCGGATGACCATCGACGTCACGGTCACCCACGACGGTGCCGAGCTCGCCCGCACCTGGGCGCTCAACGAGGCCAGCGTCGAGAAGAGCACGCGCGAGCGGGTCCTGGACGCGCTCATCGAGGTCGACGGGCGGCCGGTGTCCGCCTTCGGCTGCGACGGTGTGCTGTGCGCCACACCGACCGGTTCGACCGCGTACGCGTTCTCGGCGGGCGGCCCGATCATCTGGCCGGACGTCCAGGCGCTGCTGGTGGTGCCGAGCAACGCGCACGCGATGTTCGCGCGGCCGCTGGTCGTCTCGCGGAACTCGGTGATCACCGTCGGGATCGACCCCGACGGCTCGTCCGCCGTCCTGACCTGCGACGGCGGCCGGTCCATCGACCTGCCGCCGGGCGCCCGCGTGCGCGTGACGTGCGGCAAGACCCCCGTCCGGCTGGTCCGGCTGTGGGACGGCCCGTTCACCGATCGGCTGGTGCAGAAGTTCTCGCTGCCGGTGAAGAGCTGGCGCGAGCGGCACGCGCGTCCCTGCGAGTAAGGACCGCTCGGCGATCCATTCGAACATATCGGCGACTCGCCGGGGTCCCGCGCGCGCAGAGTGTCGGTGGGGGCCGCTACGGTAGGCGGCGTGCTGGCCGAGATGCGCATCCAGGGCCTCGGAGTCATCGAGGACGCCCTGCTGGAACTGCACGCGGGCTTCACCGTCGTCACCGGTGAGACGGGTGCGGGAAAGACCATGGTCGTCACCGGACTGCACCTGCTGTCCGGGGGCCGAGCCGAGGTGTCCAAGGTCCGGACGGGGATGCTCAAGGCGTTCGTGGAAGGACGGTTCACCTACTCCGGCGTCGAAGGCGCCGAACGCATCGTCACCGAATCGGGTGCCGACGTCGACGAGGACGGCAGCGTCATCGCGCTGCGGGCCGTCGCGGTCGACGGGCGCTCGCGCGCGCACCTGGGCGGCCGGTCGGTGCCGGTCGGCGTGCTCGCGGAGCTGTCCGAGCAGCTGATCGCGGTGCACGGGCAGAACGACCAGCTGCGGCTGCTGCGCCCGAGCGAACAGCGGGACGTGATCGACCGGTTCGCCGGTGACGCGGTGGGGAAGCCGCTGAGCGCGTACCGCGAGGTCCGGTCCGAGTGGCTGGCGGTGATCGCCGAGCTGACCGAGCGGTCGACGCGCTCGCGGGAGATGGCCCAGCAGGCCGACCTGCTGAAGCACGGGCTCACCGAAATCGACGCCGTCGCGCCGGAGCCGGGCGAGGACGTCGAGCTCACCACCCAGATCAAGCGGCTCGCGGCGGCCGACGAGCTGCGCGCGGCCGCGACCGAGGCCCACGTCGCGCTGTCGGGCTCGCTGGACGGCGACCCGGACGTCCCGAGCGCGATGGCGCTGGTCTCCGAAGCGCTCCGGCGGCTCTCGACGTCCGAAGACGGCGTGCTGCGCGAGCTGGCACCGCGGCTCGAAGAGGCGTCGGTGCTGCTGACCGACGTCGGGGCCGAGCTGGGCTCCTACGTCGAGACGCTCGACGCCGACCCGGCGCTGCTGGAGAAGGTGCTGGCGCGCCAAGGCGACCTCAAGCGGCTGACCCGCAAGTACGCGGCGGACGTCGACGGGGTGCTCTCGTGGGCCGACGACGCCCGGCGCCGCCTGGGCTCCATGGACACCTCGGAGGAGGCGCTCGCCGAGCTGGCGCTGCGACGCGACCAGCTCGCGGTGCAGCTGGCAGCGCACGCCGTCGAGGTGTCGGCGGCCCGCGAAAAGGCCGCGGCCGAGCTGGCCGGGGAGATCACGCGGGAGCTGTCCGGGCTGGCGATGGGCCAGGCCGCGATCGAGGTGACGGTCGAGCAGCGGCCGGCCGAGCACGGCGACACGCACGCATTGACCATCGACGGCCGCGCGGTGCACGCGGGCGCGGACGGCATCGACGACGTCGAGCTGCTGCTGCGGGCCCACGACGGCGCGCCGCCACTGCCGGTGCACAAGGCCGCTTCAGGCGGTGAGCTGTCGCGGGTGATGCTGGCGATCGAAGTGGTCCTGGCACACGCGGACACGGTGCAGACCCTGGTGTTCGACGAGGTCGACGCGGGTGTCGGCGGCCGCGCGGCGGTCGAGATCGGCCGCCGGCTGGCGAGGCTGGCGCGGACCCACCAGGTCCTGGTGGTCACGCACCTGCCGCAGGTCGCGGCGTTCGCGGACCAGCACCTGGTGGTCGACAAGGGCCACAGTGGCGGGGTGACGCGCAGCGGGGTCAAGAACCTGAGCCAGGCCGAGCGGGTCAACGAGCTGGCGCGGATGCTCGCCGGCATGGACGACACGGAGACGGGCCGCGCGCACGCCGAGGAGCTGCTGGCCACGGCGGAGAAGGCCAAGGCCGAGCCCGAGCCGAAGCGGAAGAAGGCGGCGGCGAAGAAGAAGTAGCGCGTCAGTCCAGGTCGGCCGTGATGCCGCGGAACACCTCCGCCAGCACACGGGCCTGGTCCCGGTCGACGTGGTCGGCGAAGTGCCGCTCCACCCCTCGGACGTGCGTGGGCCAGGCGGCTTCCAGCGCGGCGAACCCGGCCGGGGTCAGCACCACCAGCGTGGACCGGCGGTTGCCGGGGTCCGGCTCGCGGCGCGCGTACCCCGCGGACTCGAGGCCGTCCACGACCCGGGTCAGCCCGCTCGCGCTGTGCACGAGCGCGTCGGCAAGGTCCTTCATGCGCAGCCGCCGGTCCGGGGCTTCCGAGAGCTGCACCAGCGCGTCGTACGTGCGGTGCGACATCCTGTGCTCCGCCCGCAGTTCGGCGTCGAGCACGCGCAGCAGCAGCGCGGACGAACGCAGGAAACCCCGCCAGGCCGCGCCGTGCTCTCGGGACAGGCTCATCCCGGGAATACTACTCGCGCGGACAGTTGTTGTGCGGACTGTTCGCATGCGAAGAAAGGACCCAGGATGCGCGCGGTGGTACTCCGGGAACCCGGTCCGGTCGAAAACCTCGAACTGAAAGAGCTCCCGCTGCCGGAGGTGAAACCCGGCTGGGTCCGGATCGCCGTGAAGGCGTTCGGGCTCAACCGGTCCGAGCTGCACACCCGGCTCGGGCTCGCCGAAGGCGTCACGTTCCCGCGGGTACCCGGGATCGAGGCCGTCGGGATCGTGGACGCGGGCGAGGGCTTCGAGCCTGGGCAGCGGGTCGCGACCATGATGGGCGGGATGGGCCGCACTTTCGACGGCGGCTACGCCGAGTACACCGTCGTGCCGAGGAGCCAGGTCATCCCCTTCGAAAGCGATCTGCCGTGGGAGGTCCTCGGCCAGGTCCCGGAGACCCTCCAGACCGCGTACGGCTCGCTCACCACCGGCCTCGACCTCCAGGCGGGGCAGACCCTGCTGATCCGCGGCGGCACGTCCGCCCTCGGGTTCGCCACCGCGGCACTGGCGAAAGACCTCGGTGCCACGGTCTTCGCGACGACCCGGCAGGCGGACCGGCTCGACATCCTGCGCGACCACGGTGTCGACCACCCGCTCCTCGACGACGGTGACGTCGCGACACAGGTCCGGAAGATCGTGCCCGGAGGCGTCGACACGGCGCTCGAACTCGTCGGGACGCCGACCCTGCCGGACACCCTGAAGGCCACCCGCGTGCACGGCACCGTCTGCTTCACCGGCATGCTCTCCAACCGCTGGACGATCTCGGATTTCTATCCGATCGGCTACCTTCCCGCCGGGGTGCGGTTGACCGCTTATGGTGGTGAGGCGGACGACCTGCCCGCCTCCGTCCTCCAGCGCCACCTCGATCGGATCGCCGACGGCGAAGCGAGTCTCGGTCCGGCGAAGGTGTACGCGATGACGGAGATCCGGCAGGCGCACGACGACTTGGAGCACAACCGGACGGCGGGCAAGCTCGTCGTGCTGACCGGCCGAGCGGAGGGAGCCGCCCCGTGATCCTGCCGCCGCCCGCCGATGTCGAAGCCCAGCTGGCCGCCGCCCGCCGGGACAACGACCTCGACCGCTACCTCGGCCTGCTGGCCGGGGAAGAGCTCTTCGTCCCGATCCGGCGGGGGGACGCCCGCAGCATCCTCGACGAGCGGGCGGAGACCTTCCCCAACGTCTACTTCGAGACGGGCGGCGACGAGTTCCTGCAGGTCTTCACCCGCGGCGCGCTGCCCGACCTCGGCCCGGACGTCGTCGCCATGAGCGGCGCGCTGGACTGGGCGGTCGACGGCGTCGGGCGGCACGAGCGGGTCGTGTTCAACCGCGGCACCCGCGGCGAGTGGCGGCTGCCGGGCGCGACCCTGCAGCCGTGGCTCGACGCGCACAAGGACGACGTCACGCCGCTGGAGGAGCAGGTCGAGCGGCTGATCACCGCGCCGTACGGGCACCTCGAAGGACCGATCGCGCACGCGCTGGCCTGCGGTGCGCACCTGGCCGTGCTCAACGCGGCGCCGTGGAACGTGCTCGACGCGCGCCGCCACGACTACGTCGCCGAGGTGCGGGGCCTGCGGGACTGGTGGGGCGTGCCCGACCCGCCCGGCTGGCGCGCGACGATGGCCGACCTGATCGGGGACGGCTACGCGCTGACCCCCGGCAACCTCGTGCTCATGCTGCGCCTGCGGTTCGCCGCCGAGTACGGCCTGCGCAACGGGGAGTTCGACCCGCTGACGTGGGTGGAGCTGGTGGACCGGTGGTGCGCGGAGAACGACGCCGCGGACCAGGCCGAGGAGCTGCGGGACACCGTCCGCCGGGTGTCGCGCTGCGAGCAGCGCCTGCGGGCCGACGGCCTGGTCGACGCGGACGGGTTCGTCACGACGGCGCTGTCGTGGGACGTCGGCCGCGCGGTCAACATCGCCCGGTGGGGTCTCGCGGCCGGTTACTGCGACGCGCTGACAGCGGAGCTGATGGTGCTCGAGGCCGGCTCGCTCGCGCGCCGCTACCACCAGTCATGGGCCGACCTGTCGGCCGGGTACGTCATGGGCCGGCTGCTGCACGCCGAGGACGACGAGTTCGGCGAGTGGTACCCGGCGGCCGTGCGGGTCCACCACCAGCTCCTTCAGGACCCGGCCAGCCCCTGGGTGAACCTCGATTTCGGGCCGCTTTCGGAGGAGTCGGAGGCCTGACCCGTGCGGGGGACCTCACCACAACGAGTCACCCCGGCTACGGCGTGGCGTACGTCGTCCCACGAGCAAATTTGTCACCATCGGCCACATGAAGCTCACCGGCTTGCTCACGCGGAACCAAGAACCCCTGCCGGGGATCACCGGGGTCGCCCGGGTCGACCGCCGCACCCGGGAGCTCCTGCGCCGGATCAGTCCCGGCGACATCGTCGTGCTGGACCAGCTGGACCTCGACCGCGCGACGGCCGACGCCCTGGTCGAGGCCGACGTCGCCGGCGTGGTCAACGCGTCGCCGTCGATCTCCGGCCGGTTCCCGAACATGGGGCCCGAAATCCTCGTCGCGGCCGGCGTCCCGCTGCTCGACTCGGTCGGCGGCGAGCTGCTGCGCACGATCAAGGACGGCACGAAGCTGCGGCTGCACGACGGCGTCGTGTACATCGGCGAGCGCCAGGTCGCCTCCGGCATCGAGCAGACCGCCGACAGCGTCGCGGACCAGATGATCGAGGCCAAGGCCGGGATGTCGACGCAGCTGGAGGCGTTCTCCGCCAACACCATCGAGTTCCTGCGCCGCGAGCGCACGCTGATCCTCGACGGCGTCGGCGTGCCGGAGCTGAAAGTCGTGATCCGCGACCGGCACGTGCTGGTCGTCGCCGGCGGCAACGGGCACGCCGAAGACCTCAAGAAGCTGAAGAAGTACGTCGCCGAGCACCGGCCGGTGCTGATCGGCGTCGACGCGGGCGCCGACACCCTGCGCGTGCAGGGCTACACGCCGGACGTCATCGTCGGCGACCCCACCGGCATCGGCACCACCACGCTGCGCGGTGGCGCCGAGGTCGTCGTGCCCGCCGCGCCGGACGGGCACGCCCCCGGCGTCGAGCGGATCCAGGACCTCGGCATCGGCGCGGTGACCTTCCCCGCGTCGGGCAACGCCGAGGACCTCGCGCTGCTGCTGGCCGACGCGCACGGCGCGAGCCTGGTCGTCACGGTCGGCTTCCAGGCCACCCTGCGCGAGTTCCTCGACCACGGCCGGTCCGGCTCGAACCCGTCGACGTTCCTGACCCGGCTGAAGCTCGGCACGAAGCTCGTCGACGGGAAGGCGGTGGCGACGCTGCACCGCAGCCGGGTGTCGATCGGCGCGGTCGTGCTGCTCGTGCTCGCCGCGGTCGTGGTGGTCGCCGCGGCCCTGCTGGTGTCCGATGTGGGCTCGGTCTACCTGGACTGGCTCCGGCACACCTGGAATTCGCTCGCTGCCTGGGTCAAGGGATTGTTCACGTGATTTCGCTGCGCTACCACGTCGTTTCCATCGCCGCCTGCTTCCTGGCGCTGGCCGTCGGGGTCGTCCTCGGCTCGACCGCGCTGAACGGCACGCTGCTGTCCGGCCTGGCGGGGGAGAAGAAGGACCTCGGCAGCCAGGTCTCCGACCTCGAGGCGCAGCGCAACGCGCTCAACGCCCGGCTGGCCGACGCGGACGCGTTCGCCGGCTCGATGGGGCCGAAGGTCGTCGCCGGGGCACTGGACAAGCGGTCGGTGGTGCTCGTGACCACCGAGGACGCGCGCCCGGCCGACCGGGACGCGCTGAAGCAGCTGATCGGCCAGTCCGGCGCTTCGGTGACCGGTGAGGTGCAGCTGACGGCCGCGTTCGCCGACCCGGAGAAGGCTGACCAGCTCCGCGACGTCGTCACGCGCCTGCAGCCGGCCGGCTCGAAGTTCCCGACCGCGGGCGACACCGGCACGCTCGCCGGCGCGCTGCTCGGATCGGTGCTGCTGCTGGACAAGACCACCGCGAAGCCGCAGTCCTCGGGCGAGGAGCTGGCGGCCGCGATCGGCGGGCTCACCGACGGCGGGTTCGTCAAGGCGGGCCAGGCGGTCAACCCGGCGCAGCTGGCGATCGTGCTGACCGGCGCCCAGGCGACCGGTGACAGCGCGGGTGACCGCGCGGCGACGATCGCCCGGTTCGCCACGCAGCTCGACCGCACGGGCGCGGGCGCGGTCCTGGCCGGTGACGCCGGATCCGCGGAAGGCACCGGTGCGCTGGGCGTCGTCCGCGCGGACACGTCGGCGACGTCGATCCTGTCCACTGTGGACAACGTCGATTCTTCCGCGGGCCGGATCAGCACGATCATGGCCTTGAAGGAACAGCTCGACGGGGGCACCGGACGTTACGGCATCGTCGGCAACGCCCAGGCCCCCGCACCGGGAGTCAGCAACCCCGCGGGGAACTGACGGTCAGCTCGCGAGCCACAACGCCGGGACGTTGGGCGGTTCCCAGCCCACCAGTGAAGTGTGGCCCTGGCGGCACGTGTACGTGATGCCGTTGTAGGTCACCTTCGCGCCCGTCGCGTACGCCGTGTTCGGTGCCCACGCGGGGATCGAAGGCGGCGTCGTGGGGGTGGTGGGCGTCGTCGGGGTCGTGGGTGTGGTCGGGGTCGTCGGAGTGGTGGTCGGCGGGGTCGTGGTCGGCGGTGCCGAGCAGTTCGGCGTCGAGGCCGCCAAGCCGTTGACCACCGCGTGGAACAACGTCGAACCCGGGTCCAGGTCGTAGAGCGAGAACATCATCGCGCCGCCGAGGCCCGTGCAGTGGATGTAGTCCGTGCGGGCCTTGATGGACTGCGCCGACGAGCCGCCGTAGAAGGTCTGCCCGTCGTAGAACCACGCCGACTGCGTGACCGGGTCCCAGTACGTGTCCGACGGGTTGTCGACGATGCCGGACAGTTCCTTGTACATCGCGACGCCGGGGACGTTGCCGCTCAAGGCGTGCCCGGGCGACGGACCCGAAGCGGACTGGTACAGCCCGTGGTTCGACCCGGCCGGCACGCCGGTCCAGCCGCGGTAGTAGAACGGGATGCCCAGCGTCAGCTTGGCCGCCGGGAAACCGCCCGCGATGCCGTACGCGCTGTTGCCGTGCAGGTAGTCCTTGACCACCGAGTCGATCGTGTACTTCTCGGTGCCCGGGGGGATCGTGCCGGACGGGTCGTTCGGCGACGAGTACAGCGGGTCCTGGAAGTTCGTCGGCCCGGTCGCGTCCCACGCGCCGTGCATGTCGTAGGTCATCGCGTTGCCGAAGTCCAGGTACTGCCCGATCCGGTCGGTCTGGAGCTTCGCGATCTTGTCCTGGCCGCCGGGCAGCGCGGCCGACAGCGCGTAGTGCTTGCCGCCCAACGCGTCCAGCTCACCGCGGAACTCCGCCATCAGCGCGGTGTAGTTCGCCGTGTCGTTGGCGCTGTAGTGGTTCCCGACGTGGCCGGTGGGCGAAGCCGGGTACTCCCAGTCGATGTCGATGCCGTCGAAGATCCCCGCCGCGGTGCCCGGGCCGCCGTAACCGCCGGACGCCGGGATGTTCCCCTTGATGAACATGTCGAGGCACGAGCTGACGAGCTTCTTGCGCGACGCGTCGGTCGCGGCGGCGTCGGAGAAGTACTTCGAGTACGTCCAGCCGCCGATCGACAGCAGCACCTTGAGGTTCGGGTGCCGCGCCTTGAGCTCCTGCAGCTGGTGGAAGTTGCCGGCGACCGGCTGGTTCCAGACGTCGGCGGTGCCGTCGACGCTGATGTCGGAGCCGAACGACTTCTGGTAGTCGGCGAACTGGTCCCCGCCGCCGTCGCCGGCGTTCGGGTCGGTTTCGCCGCCCGGGTCCGGGGTCGTCGCCTTCGTGGCTTCGAAGCAGGTGAGGTTGTTCGGGTCGATGTTCTCGAAGTCGTAGAGCAGGTAGTCGAGGTTGCCGGCGATGGCGTCGACGTTCTTGAGGTAGTAGGCGTTCTGGTAGATGGACCACTGGTCGAAGTAGGCGATCCGGACCCCGCCGGAGGTCGCGGCGGCCGCGTTCTGGGTCGCCGGGCCGGCGACGGTCAGCGCGCCGACCACGACGGCGGCCGCGGCTGCGGCGACCAGGGCGAATCTTCGCTGCATGGGCGTCTCCTCGCGCAGGCGGACGGCCCTCTCCCGGCCGCGACGGCGCGGGAGAGGGCGTACGCGATGGCTGCTTCACGAGCGGGTCCGGCCCCGGTCATGAATGTGCGCGCGGAGACACCGAGAGTCAATACTTTGGACTAGACCAATCATGGACAGTGTGCGCTATGGGACGTGGTGTCCGGATTTCCCGGCGTTCGTAGGGTTATTTGAGCGGCGGGTCGAGCGGGAAGCACGACACGCGCACCGGCCACGTGTCACCGCCGGCCGGCAGCGGCATCTTCTTCAACGCCGCCGCCGCGTCGGAGTCGTGCGCTTCTTCGGCCGCAGCGTGGAAGATGTCCGCCGCGATCGACTGGTCGAACACGCCGATCTGCTGGTGCGGCCAGCCCGCCGCGCCCTGCAGCGCACCCGGGATCAGCTGGTCCACGACCTTCCGCAGCGTGACGCCGTTCGGCGCCTTGTACTTCCAGACGTCGATGCCGAGGTTCTTCCCGACCTCCGCCATCCGGCCCCACGCGGTGAGGTTGAAGTTGACGTAGTGCCATGACATCGTCCGCGACAGTTCGAGCGGCTGGCTGCCGTCGGCGGCGAACTGCACCGGGAACCGCTTCTGCTCCGCGTCTAGCACGATCTTCCGCGCCGCGTCCCGCTGGCCCAGGTACGCCGCGATCGTCGCGTTCTGCATGTCGAGGAAGGTGCCGTGGTTGTTGGTGGCGGCCAGTTCCAGCTTCGCCTGCGGGCTGGTCTCCATCCAGTTCAGGTACTGCGTCAGCCACGCCTTGATGCCCGAGCGGTCCTTGCCGGTCCAGCCCGGCGCGCCGGTGTCGAGGAGGGCGAACACGTCGAGCACCTGGCTGAACGACTGGGTCGAGTCGATGATCCCGGTGCCGCTGATCGTGGTCTTGCACGGGATGATCTGCGAGTAGGTCATGTTCGGGTTCATCTTGGTGGCCGGGTCGAGGAACCACGTCCGGATGTCCAGTGCCGCGCGTTTCGCGTACTTCGCGTCGCCGGTGTAGTACCAGGCGAGCGAGAGGTAGTACATCGCGTCCCAGGCCACCATCCGGTAGGTGTGGTCGGTGATCGCGTCGGCCTCCGGGTTGCGCTGGCCGTCCCGGTTGACGTACGGGCAGCCCTGCGGGTTCTCGGGGGTCTTCTCGCTCGCCCACCAGTAGGGCGCCTGGCTCATGTAGTCGTGCTTGTCACCGCTCGGCGGCGCGGCCGGCTTGTCCATGACCGACCACGGCCCGGCGGTCAGCGCCGTGTTCGCCTTGGCCAGCACGGCTTTCAGCGCGTCCCGCTGGGCCTTGGACGCGTGCCCGCCGCGCAGTGCCTGCTTGATCCCGGCCAGCTTCGCCCCGTCGGTGACGACGGTGTGCGGTGGCGACGCGGCCACCGCCGTCCCGCTGACCGGGACCAGGATCATGCTCGCGGAAACCGCGAGCGCGCCTAGGACTTTTCGCACGTCGACCGCCTTCCGGGGACGGCAAAATCCCCACGTCGTCACCGGGCGGCGGTACGGCTGCAGGGATTCTGACCGGGCGACGCGGCCGGTGTCAATCGGGCCAGGTGCGTCTCTTGTCCAGTGGCCGCGCGTACGACCCCGCGCGGCTGGTCTTCAACCCCAGCGCCACCAGCGACTCGGCGAGCCGGACCGCCGCCGCGACGCCGTCGATGACCGGGATGTCCAGCATCGTCGCGATCTTCCGGTCGAGTCCGGTCATCCCGGCGCAGCCGAGCACCAGGACCTCCGCGCCGGCGTCCCGCGCGCGACGGCCCGCGGTGAGCAACGCCGACTCCGTGCGACGCTCGTCCGTCAGCTCCAGCACGCCGAGCCCGGCACCGGTGACCGTGACGCAGTTCTGCGCGACGCCGGCCGCGTGGAGACTGTCCTCGATCAGCCCGCACGTCCGGTCCAATGTGGTCACCACGCCGTAGCGGCGGCCGAGCAGGCAGGCCAGGTGCGCGGCCGCCTCGGTGATGTCGACGACCGGGACGTCCAGGAGCTCGCGCGCGCCCTCCCGGCCGTGCTCGCCGAAGCCGGCGAGCACGACCGCGTCGAACGGTTCTTCCAGGCCCCGCAACAGATCCAGTACCGCCGCGGCGGACAGGAAGCTGTCCAGCCAGCCCTCCGCGGATTCCGGTCCCCAGCGAGGGGTCCTCGCCAGGATCTCGGTGCCGGGACTCGCGGCCGCGCGGGCCCCGGCTTCGATCTCCTTCGTCATCGCCTCGGTGGTGTTGCAGTTGGTGACGACGATCCTCATCGGTGCTTCCTCGAGACCGCGAAGTACAGCAGCGCCGACGATCCCGTGCCGATGAACCAGGAGTACGGCGCGGCCGGGGCGAAGAACGGCACCAACGCGATCACCGCGGCGAGCGCGGCGGTCGGGAAGAACGTCACCAGCGCACGCGGGTTCACCCGCGGGTAGATCCCGCCGTCGACGAACAGCTGCGCGACGTCGACCTTGCCGCGCCGGATCAGGTAGTAGTCGACGATCATGATCCCGAACAGCGGCCCGAGGAACGCGCCGAGCCCGCCGAGGAAATAGTTGACCACGGTCGGCGAGGAGTACAGCTTCCACGGCAGCACGCACAGCGCGGCGACCGCGCTGATCAGCCCGCCGATGGTGAACGAGATCCGCTTCGGCCAGATGTTGGCCAGGTCGTAGGCGGGGGAGACGAAGTTCGCGACGATGTTGACGCCCATCGTGGCGACGGCGAACGTCAGCGCGCCGATGATCAGCACCGGCGTGTTGTGCACCTTGGCCAGCAGCTCGGCCGGGTCGGTGATCGCCTCGCCGAACACCTGCATGCTGCCCGCGGTGACGATCACCGACAGCAGCGCGAACGCCGTCGAGTTGATCGGCAGGCCCCAGAAGTTGCCGCGGCGCACGGTCTTCTGGTCCGGGGCGTTGCGGGAGAAGTCGCAGAAGTTCAGCATCAGCGTGCCGTAGGTGGCCAGGATCAGCCCGGCCGCGCCGAACCACTGGCGGATCTGCTCGCCGGTCGACAGCTGCTTCGGGCTGCTGGTGAACGAGATGTTCCAGTGCCCGGCGGCGAGGATCCACACCGCGAGCGCGATCATCACGACCCAGATCGCCGGGCCGCACCAGTCCTGGAACTTGCGGATCGACTCCATGCCGCGGGTGAGGATGAGCGCCTGGACCGCCCACAGCGCGATGAAGCAGATCCAGCCGAGCGCGTGCAGGCCGAGGAAACCGTGTTCGGTCAACGGTTTCAGGCCCGGGTCGATGGTGAGCACGAGCAGCGTGATGGCCACGCTCGCGAGGTAGGTCTGGATGCCGTACCAGAAGATCGCGATGATCGCGCGGATCAGCGCGGGCAGGTTGGCGCCGAACGTGCCGAAGCTGATCCGCGCCACGACCGGGAACGGGACGCCGGTGCGCTGGCCGATCCGGCCCATCAGGTTCATGCCGAAGTAGATGATCACGAAGCCGAACAGCAGGGCGGTGAACACCTGCCAGGCCGACAGGCCGAGGACGAACAGCCCGGCCGCGAAGGTGTAGTTGCCGAGGTTGTGCACGTCCGACATCCACAATGCGAAGATGTCGTAGACCTTCCAGCGGCGGTCTTTCGCCGGGGCGAGGTCTTCGTTCCAGAGCCGGGGATCCGGCGGCGGGCTCGTCTCTTGCTGGGTTTCGGTCAGCGGGGCGGCGGTCATGCGTGCCTCCGATCGACGTGCAGCGACGGCGATTTGGGATACCAAAATTTGGCATCCCAAATATCACCCTCAAGTCCGCCGCCGTCAACCCTCCAGTCCGTAAACTCGTGTTACGAGCGTGTTGAAGAGAGGGGACCGGTGACGACGGCGAGCGAGCGGCAGCCCCTCGCGGCCACCCGCCAGCGGGTGCGCGACGAGCTGCGCGAACGGATCTTGACCGGCCGTCTCCGCCCCGGTGACCGGCTGGTCGAGCGCGAGCTGGCCGAGGACCTCGGCGTGTCCAGGGTGCCCGTGCGCGAGGCCATCCGCAGCCTCGAGGCCGAAGGCTTCCTCGTCGAGCAGTCGGCCCGGCGGATCGTCGTCCGGCAGCTCGCCCGCGTCGACGTCGAGGAGCTGTTCGACGTCCGGGAGGCGCTGGAAGGGCTCGCGGCCGGGCGGGCCGCCGAGCGGGCGGGCGCGCCGGAGCTCAAGCGGCTCGAGCGGATGCTCGCCGACGCCGCCCGCGCGACGGCCCGCGACGACGCGGCCCGGATCACCGTGCTCAACTCGCAGTTCCACGACGAGATCGTGGCCATCGCGGGCAACGCCCTGCTCACCACGATGCTGCAGCCCCTGCAGGGGAGGCTCCGCTGGCTCACGAGCCAGAACGAGCACTGGGCCGAACTGCTCGACGAGCACCGCCGGCTCTACGAGGCGATCGCGTCGGGGGACGCGGGCCGGGCGCACGCCGAAGCCGTCGAGCACGTGCGGGTCAACCGCGAGGTGACGCTGAAGTCCCTCTTCGGCACCGAGCCGGATCAGGCGGAGATCGCGGCCGGCTCGAGGTAGGGCGTCACGTTCCGCAGTGCCCGCTCGACGTACTCGTCCTTCTCGCCGACCGGCGCGACGTAGTGCATCGCGTGCTCGGCGGCTTCGAGGCCGTGCAGCCGGGCGAGGACCCAGGTGGCGAGGTAGGTCGAGGCCAGGCAGCCGCCCGCGGTGGCGAGCGTGCCGCGGGCGAAGAACGGCTGGTTCAGCACCTCGACGCCGGCCGCGAGGACCCACGGCTTCGTCGTCAGGTCGGTGCAGGCGGGCACGTCGGCGAGCAGCCCGAGCTTCGCCAGGACGAGCGTGCCGGAGCACTGGGCGCCCAGGAGCTGCCGGGCGGGGTCGAGGCCGCGCAGCACGCCCATGATCGCCGGGTCCTCGACGACCTCACGGGTCTTCACGCCGCTGCCGATGATCACGGCGTCGGCCGTGCGGGCCTCCTCGAGCCCGATCGTCGCGTCGATCGTGACGCCGTTCATCGACGTCACCCGCGGCGTGGGGCTCGCGATGGACACCCGCGCACCGGGCATCCGGTTCAGGACGCCGAGGGCGATGAGCGAGTCGAGTTCGTTGTAGCCGTCGAAGGTCAGGATCGCGGTGTGCATGACCGCACGCTAGGACGGCCGATCCAGGACAGTCCACAAATTGTCCTGCCTACAATCGCGGCGTGCGGGTGCCGAAGTACAAGGACGTCGTGGACGCGTTCGCGGCGAGGATCCGGGGCGGGCAGTGGCCGGCCGGGACGCGGCTGCCCACCCACCGCCGGCTGGCCGCCGACGAGGGCATCGCCGTCGTGACGGCGTCCCGCGTGTACGCCGAGCTCGAAGCGATGGGGCTGGTCAGCTGCGAGCAGGGCCGGGGCACGTTCGTCCGGGACCAGGCCGCGGGCGACGGCGTCGACGAGCGGTCGGTCGCCGCGGACGCGGTCGACCTCAGCTTCAACTCGCCGTCGATCCCCGGGCAGGCCGGCCTGCTGCGCGAGGCGCTGCGGGACCTCGCCACGGCCGGCGACCTCGACGCGCTCCTGCGCTACCAGCCGCACCGCGGGCGGGCCGAGGACCGGGCCGCCGTCGCCCGCCACCTGCGCCGGCGCGGGCTCGACGTCGGCCGCGAACGCGTGCTGATCGTCGACGGCGCGCAGCACGGCCTGGCCGTGACGGCGATGGCGCTGCTGCGGGCCGGGGACGTCGTAGCGGTGGACGCGCTCACCTATCCGGGCTTCCGGGTGCTCGCGCGCACGCTCGGGCTCGACCTCGCGCCGCTGCCGGTGACCGCCGACGGCCCCGACCTCGACGCGTTCGACCGGCTCTGCCGCCGGCGCCGGGTCCGCGCGGTGTACGCGATGCCGACCCTGCACAACCCGCTGGGCTGGGTGCTCTCCGCCGGGCAGCGCGCGCGGCTCGTCGAGGTCGCCCGGCAGCACGGCGTGACGATCATCGAAGACGCGTCGTACGCCTACCTGGCCGAGGACGCGCCGCCGCCGCTGGCGACGCTCGCGCCGGAAGCCACCGTCTACGTCTCAGGACTGTCCAAGAGCGTCGCGACCGGGTTGCGGGTTGGGTTCGCCGTCGCGCCCCCCGAGTCGGTGCCGGCGCTCGAGAGCGCGATCCGGGCTACGACGTGGAACACACCCGCCCTGACGGCGGCCATCGCGCGCCGCTGGCTCGAGGACGGTACCGTCGAACGCTTGGAGGCCCGCAAGCGCGAAGACGCGCGAGGGCGCCAGGCACTCGCTTCGGAGGTGCTGGCCGGGCTTCCGTGGATCGGGCACCCGTCGTCGTACTTCCGGTGGCTGCCGCTCGCCCGCGACTCCCGGCCGGACCGCGTCGTGGCGGCGCTCGCCCGGCGGCGGGTGGCGGTCGCCACCGCGGAGCCGTTCGCGACGACGCCGGCGGTGCCGCAGGCGCTCCGGCTGGCGCTGGGCTCGGTGGGACACGCCGAACTCCGCGAAGCGCTCGCGGCGGTCCGCGACGAGGTCGAACGGGATGTTTTCCGCTGATCACGGCTTGATGACGAAGGTCACGCTCGGTACCGGAGAGCTTACGTATTAACATGATCCACGGGTCCCCGCTCCGTGAGCGGAAGTGGCATATCCAACAGCCCGAAGGGTCTCTGCCAACAGGCGCTTCCCAGTGCCTTCATGGGAAATTCACAGAATGGGTGGCAAGTCTGACAACGTGAACCACGCCGACGACGGTGCCGGAACGGCGGCACGATGACGACTGCCCAGGCCACTCTCGAAGCGCCCTCCCGGATCGCGAGACCGGGTGGGAAAGCGCCGTACCTGCACCAGATCGACCTGTTCCGGTTGGTCACCTTCGCGTGCGTGATCCTCATCCACGTGGTCGGCGCCACGAACTTCGCACAGGACGTCGGCGCCAACGCCGTCGAGACGCCGCTGCACTTCACGCGGGAGGCGTTCTTCGCGCTCACCGGGTTCGTGCTGGTGTTCCAGAACCGCGGCCGCGAGATCACGCCGTCCGGCTTCTGGCGCAAGCGGCTCCCGCTGGTCGCGACGCCGTACCTGGCGTGGTCGATGTTCTTCTGGGCGTTTTCGCTGGTCACCGGCACGCAGCAGCCGGACTCGCTTGAGGCGTCGATGCGCCTGCTGCTCAAGGACCTCGTCACCGGCGGCGCCTGGTACCACCTGTACTTCCTGCTCGTGACGATGCAGGTGTACCTGCTGTTCCCGTGGATCATGAAGCTGCTGCGGGCGACCGAGGGCAAGCACAAGTGGCTGCTGCTGGGCAGCGGCGCGCTGCAGGTCGGCGTGACGCTGTTCATGACCTACCAGCCGTTCGGCGTCGGCTACGAGACGATCACCCACCTGTACGCCACGCTGCTGCCGTACCAGTTCTACACACTGTTCGGCGCCGTGGTGGCCATGCACTTCGAGGCCGTGCACGCCTGGGTCGGCCGGCACCGGCTGCTGCTCGGCGGCGCCCTCGTGGCGGTGCTGGCCGGCACCGAGTGGTACTACCTCCGGACTGTCCACAGTGGAACGTTCCCGCAGGTGGCCAGCGACCCGTTCCAGCCGTACCTGATCCCGTGGTTCCTCGCGGTCATCGCGGCGATCTACGCGTTCAGCACGTGGTGGTCGGGTCGGCGCCGCGAAGGCAGTGGCGGGGCCCGGCTCGTCTCCTGGGCGGCGAACCGGTCGTTCAGCATCTTCCTGGTCCACCCGCTCGCGCTGGCGTTCCTCGGGCCGCTGATCCCGCACGTGGCCGAGCGCTTCGGGGCGCCCTGGCTGAGCGTGATCATTTACTTCGCCACGATCGCGCTGACGATCGTGATGGTCGAGGTGCTGCGGCGGCTGCCGGGCAGCCAGGCGCTGACCGGACGGCCGCGGCTGCGGTTGGCGAAGGCCTGACCTCACCCTGTCGGGTGGTCAACCGCACAAAAGAGAGTTTCGGCATGTCCCGGCGCGCGGATCCGCGGTCTTCGGATATGCTGGCGGCCCGTGGGACTTCAGTCACGGGCTACCAAGTACGTTTTTGTCACCGGAGGCGTCGCCTCCTCTCTGGGTAAAGGACTCACGGCTTCCAGCCTGGGACAACTCCTTACCGCGCGCGGGCTTCGCGTCACGATGCAGAAGCTCGATCCGTACCTCAACGTCGACCCCGGGACGATGAACCCGTTCCAGCACGGTGAGGTGTTCGTCACCGACGACGGTGCGGAGACCGACCTCGACATCGGGCACTACGAGCGCTTCCTCGACCGCGACCTCGACGGCAAGGCCAACGTCACGACCGGCCAGGTCTACTCCGAGGTGATCGCCAAGGAGCGCCGCGGCGAGTACCTCGGCGACACCGTCCAGGTCATTCCGCACATCACCGACGAGATCAAGTCCCGGATCACCGCGGCCGGCCAGCCGGACGAGGCCGGCCAGACGCCGGACGTCGTCATCACCGAGGTCGGCGGCACGGTCGGCGACATCGAGTCGCTGCCGTTCCTGGAGGCCTGCCGCCAGGTCCGCCACGACGTCGGCCGCGACCACTGCTTCTTCCTGCACGTCTCGCTGGTGCCGTACCTGGCGCCGTCGGGCGAGCTCAAGACGAAGCCGACCCAGCACTCGGTGGCCGCGCTGCGCAACATCGGCATCCAGCCCGACGCGCTGGTCTGCCGGGCCGACCGGGAGATCCCGGAGGACCTCAAGCGCAAGATCGGCTTGATGTGCGACGTCGACAACGAGGCCGTCATCGCCTGCCCGGACGCGCGGTCCATCTACGACATCCCGAAGGTGCTGCACCGCGAGGCGCTCGACGCCTACGTCGTCCGCCGCCTCGGGCTGCCGTTCCGCGACGTCGACTGGACGGTGTGGGGCGACCTGCTGGACCGCGTGCACAACCCGAGCGAGGTCGTGCGGATCGCGGTCGTCGGGAAGTACATCGACCTGCCCGACGCCTACCTGTCGGTCACCGAGGCCCTGCGTGCGGGCGGGTTCGCCCACCGCGCCAAGGTCGAGATCGTCTGGGTCGCCTCCGACGACGCGCAGACCGCGTCCGGCGCGGCGTCGGTGCTGTCCGATGTGGACGGTGTGCTGATCCCGGGCGGCTTCGGCATCCGCGGCATCGAGGGCAAGGTCGGCGCGATCGAGTACGCCCGCACCCGCGGTGTCCCGCTGCTCGGGCTGTGCCTCGGCCTGCAGTGCATGGTCATCGAGGGCGCCCGGCACCTGGCCGGCATCGCCGACGCCGGGTCGTCGGAGTTCGACGAGAACACCAAGCACCCGGTGATCTCGACGATGGCCGACCAGCGCGACGTCGTCGCGGGGGAGCGGGACATGGGCGGCACCATGCGCCTGGGCGCCTACCCGGCGAAGCTCAAGCCGGGTTCGCAGGTCGCGAAGGCGTACGGCACCACCGAGGTGTCCGAGCGGCACCGGCACCGCTACGAGGTGAACAACGCCTACCGCAAGCAGCTCTCGGACGCGGGCCTGGTGTTCTCCGGCACGTCGCCGGACGACCGCCTGGTCGAGTTCGTGGAGCTGCCGGCGGACAAGCACCCGTTCTTCGTCGGCACGCAGGCGCACCCGGAGCTCAAGAGCCGCCCGACCCGGCCGCACCCGCTGTTCAGCGCGTTCGTCAAGGCCGTGGTGGACCGCAAGGTCGCCGAGCGGCTGCCGGTCGAGCTGCCCGAGGCCCCCGTGGCCGCCCGGTGACCGCGCCGGGCGAGCACGAGTTCAGCGTCGCGTCCAGCCGGGACGTCCACATCGGACGCGTCGTCGGCCTGCGGATCGACGACGTCGTGATGCCGGGTGGGGACACCGCGGTCCGCGAGGTGATCGAGCACCTCGGCGCGGTCGCGATCGTCGCGCTGGACGAAGACCAGCAGGTCACGCTGATCCACCAGTACCGGCACCCGATCGGGCACCGGCTGTGGGAGCTGCCGGCGGGGCTGATCGACCACCTCGGCGAGGACCCGGTCGGCACGGCCGAGCGGGAGCTCGTCGAAGAGGTCGGCCTGGCGGCGGCGGACTGGGTGACGCTGGTCGACGTCGCGGCCTCGCCCGGCTTCACCGACGAGGTCGTGCGGATCTTCCTGGCCCGCGGACTGTCCGATGTGGAGCGTGACGTGCTCGGCGAGGAGGAGGCGGACCTGGTCATCCGCAAGTTCCCGCTCGCCGAGGCGGTGCGGATGGCCCTGGCGGGCGAGCTGATCAACGGCGCCACGGTGTCCGGCGTGCTGGCCACGCACGCGGTGGTCACGGGCGCGGCGTCGGCCCGCCCGGCGGACGCCCCGTGGGAGGACCGCCCGACGGCGTTCGCCAAGCGCAAGGAAGCCTGAGGAGGTCCGCTGCGCCTCGGTTCAGGGGCGCAGCGGGCGGCCTTCGGCGTCCAGGCCGCCGTTGGCGAGCAGCAGGATGCCGTCGACCAACGGCCAGATCGCGCCGACGCCGAACGTGATCAGGCAGACGAACAGCTGCAGCAGGCCGAGCCCGACCTGGCCGGTGTAGAACCGCCCCACGCCGAACGGCAGCACGATCTGCAGCACGCCGGCCACCGTCTTCGACCGGTAGGAGTACGGCACCGGCTGCGCGTACGGCATGGGCTGCGGATACGGCATCGGCTGCGGGGTCGTCGGGGGCGCGTACAGCGGCATCGGCGCCTGCGGTGGCCCGAAGAACCCCGGGTGCGGCTGCGGCAGGTCGCGGAACAGCGGCCGCAGGTTGCCCACCGTCGCCGCCGCGTACGCGTCCGTCACGCGGGTCTCGTACTCGTCGGGCGTGATGCGGCCCATGCCGAAGTGGTCGGCGAGCAGTCTCGCCGCTTCCTCCCGCTCGGCCGTGCCGATGCGGAGCTCGTCCGACTCCATGGAATCCAAGGTAACCGCGTCCGGCTGAGAACGGGGTTTCTGCCGGGTCACGGACCCCGGGCGGCCTAAGGTGTCCCGCGTGGCCTCCAGCCCGCACAGCACGGCCGACGTGATCGCCGCGTACCTCGACCACCTGGTCGTCGAGCGCGGGACCGCGCGCAACACCCTGGACAGCTACGCCCGTGACCTGCGCCGGTACGCCGCGCACCTGGACCTCGCGGGCATCGGCAAGATCGCCGACGTCGTCTCCGCGCACGTCACGTCCTTCGGCGCCGCTCTCCGGGAAGGCGACGACGAGCACCGGCCGCTCGCCGCGTCGTCGGCCGCGCGGGCGCTGGTCGCCGTGCGGGGCTTGCACAAGTTCGCCAACGCCGAGGGGCTCACCGAGCACAACCCGGCCCGCGAGGTCCGGCCGCCGACCCCGGCGAAGCGGCTGCCCAAGGCGTTGCCGGTCGACGACGTCCTGCGGCTGCTCGAGACCCCGCCGCCGGACGGCGAACGCCCGCTGCGCGACCGGGCCCTGCTGGAGGTGCTCTACTCGACCGGCGCCCGGATCTCCGAGGCGGTCGGGCTGGACGTCGACGACGTCGACGACGTCGAACGCACCGTCCTGCTCGACGGCAAGGGCGGCAAGCAGCGGATCGTCCCGATCGGGCGGCCCGCGCTCGCCGCGCTGCACGCCTACACCGTCCGCGCCCGGCCCGCGCTCGCCGCCCACGGCCGCGGCACCGCCGCGCTGTTCCTCAACGCCCGCGGCAGCAGGCTTTCGCGCCAGAGCGCGTGGCAGGTCCTCAAGGACACCGCCGAACGGGCGGGGATCACCGCCGTCGTCTCGCCGCACACGCTCCGCCACTCCTTCGCCACGCACCTGCTCGAAGGCGGCGCGGACGTCCGGGTGGTGCAGGAACTGCTCGGCCACGCCTCGGTGACGACGACCCAGGTGTACACGCTGGTCACGGTCAACACCCTGCGCGAGGTGTACGCGACGGCGCACCCCCGGGCACTGGGCTAGACGGCCGAACGGGGCGCCTACAGCCTTCGTACGCTGGACTGACGGTCGAGTGACATTGCCCCGTCGAGTCCGGCGCGTTGCTTTGCCGGGGCTCCGACTCCGCGCATAGGCTGCGGCGGACGCGACGAACAAGGAGCTTTCCCGCCATGTCGACACCGAACCAGCCGGCCCACCCGGCCGAGTCCGCCGGGTCGGCGGCGGCGAACCTCAACGACGTCAAGATCGCGACCCCGGCGGTCCACGACGGCGACGAACCGCAGGAGCGCAACGGCAAGAAGGTCAAGCTCGAGGGCATCGGGCCGACCGGCCGCCCGATCCGCGAGCACGCCGATCCGGCGCCACTGGACCGCCACGGCCCGGCCAAGATCATGGCCATGTGCAACCAGAAGGGCGGCGTCGGCAAGACGACGTCGACCATCAACCTGGGTGCCGCCCTCGCCGAGTACGGCCGCAAGGTGCTGCTCGTCGACTTCGACCCGCAGGGCGCGCTCGCCGTCGGTCTCGGCATCCAGCCGCACGAACTGGACCAGACGGTCTACAACGCCATCATGGAGCGGTCGGTCAGTGCCACCGACGTGCTGATGAAAACCCGCGTCGACGGCGTTGACCTGCTGCCGAGCAACATCGACCTGTCCGCGGCGGAGGTCCAGCTCGTCGCTGAGGTAGGGCGCGAGCACACGTTGTTACGGGTCCTTCGTCCGGTCATGAACGACTACGACTATGTTCTTGTCGACTGCCAGCCCTCACTCGGCTTGCTCACGGTGAACGCGCTGACCGCCGCGGACGGCGTGATCATCCCGCTCGAGTGCGAGTTCTTCAGTCTGCGAGGCGTCGCGCTCCTGATCGACACGATCGAGAAGGTGCAGGAACGTCTCAACCCCAAACTGGACATAGTCGGGATTCTCGCCACCATGTACGACCCGAGAACCCTGCACTCGAAGGAGGTCATGGCTCGCGTGGTGGAGGCATTCGGCGAGACCGTGTTCGACACGGTCATCAACCGCACGGTGCGGTTCCCCGAGACGACGGTCGCGGGTGAGCCGATCACGACCTGGGCGCCCAAGTCCGCCGGCGCGGCGGCGTACCGTCAGCTGGCCCGCGAGGTGATCGCTCGGTGAGCAGGCGCGCCTCCCTGCCCGGAGCGTCGGAACTCTTCCGCCTCACCTCCAGTCCCCAGCTCGACCGCCCGCCCCAGGCGCCGCCCGCGCCCGTCGAGCCCGTCGAGCCGAAGCCCTCGGGCAACGGCCGGTCGGAACAGCTCGCCCGCGGCGTGGCCCCGCACGGCTCCGGCCGGACCAAGCACGACGCGAAGATCACCGTGTACGTCTCCGGCGACGAGCTCGTCGCCATGGAGCAGGCCCGGCTGACGTTGCGCGCGAAGCACGACCTGGTCGTCGACCGCGGCCGGCTGGTCCGTGAGGCGGTCGCCGTGCTGCTGGCCGACTTCGACCTGAACGGCGAGGAGTCGGTGCTGGTGCAGCGGCTGCGGGTGGTCGGCTCAGACGGCGGCGAAACCGAGGGCTGATGGACGAGCCGGAACCGGCCCCGGCATCGGCTCCGGAGGAACAGGTCCCCGAAGAGCACCAGACGGTGCACGGCGGGATGATCCCCGAAGGCGTCAACACCGAAGAGCTGAGCACGTCGAAGTTCAAGGTGCGGCTGGCCAACTTCGAGGGGCCGTTCGACCTGCTGCTGCAGCTGATTTCGCAGCACCAGCTCGACGTCACCGAGGTGGCGCTGCACCGGGTCACCGACGACTTCATCGCGTACACGCGCGCGCTGGGCACCGAGTGGAACCTCGACGAGACCACGGAGTTCCTGGTCATCGCGGCGACGCTCCTGGACTTGAAGGCGGCGCGGCTGCTGCCGTCGGCCGAGGTGGAGAACGAGGACGACCTCGCCCTGCTCGAAGCCCGTGACCTGCTGTTCGCGCGGATCCTGCAGTACCGCGCGTACAAGCAGGTGGCGGCGCTGTTCGGTGAGCTGGAGCAGAACGCGCTGCGGCGGTACCCGCGATCGGTGGCGCTGGAGGAGCGGTTCATCGGGCTGCTGCCCGAGGTGATGCTGGGCGTGACCCCGGCGAAGTTCGCGGACATCGCGGTGGCGGTGTTCCGGCCGAAGCCGCCGCCGACGGTGTCGATCGCCCACATCCACATGGGCCGCGTGTCGGTCCGCGAGCACGCGGCACTGCTGCGGATCAAACTGGCCGCGGCGGGCGAGGCGACGTTCGGCGAGCTGGTCGACGACTGCGAGCACACGGTCGAGATCGTGGCGCGCTTCCTGGCCCTGCTGGAGCTCTACCGCGAGGCGACGGTCCAGTTCGAGCAGACGGAGGCACTGGCCGAGCTGCACGTCCGCTGGACGGGCGGCTCGATGGTCGAGGCCTCCGCGGCGGCCGAGCTGGACCGGTCCGCCGGAGACGAAGAGGAGTACGGGTGAGCCCCGAAGACAACGAGCGGGCCGAGGCGCCGGCGGTGCCCCCGGCGGGCGAGGTCGAGGGCGCGGTGGAGCTGGCGCTCGACGAGGCGCTCTCCGGCGAGCCGGTGACGGACGATGGCGAGCCGGTGGAGCCGCTGGTTGCGGAGCCTGCTGCCGAGGAGCCTGCTGCCGAGGCGGCCGAAGTCGCGCCCGAAGAAGCTCCGGTCGAGGAGGTTGCCGCGGCGGACGAGCCGGCCGAGGCCGCTGCCGCGGAGCCCGAGGCTGATGCCGCTGCGGAGCCCGAGCCCGCCGCCGCTGCCGAGCTTGCTGCAGGCGCTGCCGAGCCCGAGGCTGCCGCCGAGCCTGTTGCCGAGCCGACTGAGGCCGTCACCGAGTCCGAGGCTGATGCCGAGCCGGCCGAAGCCGCCGCCGAGGAAGGCCCGGCCGCCGATGCCGGCGACGAGCCGGCCGACCTCGATCCCGAAGCTCCCGAGTCCGACCTCGTCGCCGCCGGTGACGTCGACGCCCTCCCTGACGTCACCTCCGACGAGACCCTCGAAGCCGCCCTCGAAGCTCTCCTCCTCGTCGTCGACTCGCCCGCCAGTGAGGAATCGCTCGCCGAAACCGTCGGCCAACCCAAGGCCCGGATCGTCGTCGCGCTGCGGACCATGGCGCAGAAGTTCACCGACCGGGCCTCCGGGATCGACCTGCGGCGCGTCGGTGATGGGTGGCGGTTCTACACTAGAGACGTCTATGCCCCGTTCGTGGAGAAGCTCCTGCTGGACGGCCAGCGGTCGAAGCTGACCCGGGCCGCGCTGGAGAGCCTCGCCGTGATCGCGTACCGGCAACCGGTGACCCGTTCCAGGGTCGCCGCGGTGCGCGGCGTGAACGTGGACGGCGTGATCCGGACGCTGCTCGCGCGCGGCCTCATCGAAGAGATGGGGACCGACCCCGAGACGACCGGCACGCTGTACGTGACGACCGAGCTGTTCCTGGAGCGACTGGGGCTGTCGTCACTGAACGACCTGCCTGCCATCGCTCCGTTGCTACCCGAAGTGGACACCATCGATGACATCCAGTGAACACCCCGACGGCATCCGGCTGCAGAAGGTGCTGTCGCAGGCCGGGGTCGCCTCCCGGCGGGCGGCGGAAGACCTGATCGCCGCCGGCCGGGTCGAGGTGGACGGCCAGGTCGTCACCGAGCTGGGCCGCCGGGTGCACCCGGACGAGGCCATCATCCACGTCGACGGCACCCGCGTGAACCTGCGCGACGACCTGATCTACCTCGCCCTGAACAAGCCCAAGGGCGTGCACTCGACGATGTCGGACGACCGCGGCCGCCCGTGCGTCGGCGAGTACCTGATGGGCCGCTACGAGGAGACCCCCGGCGTCGTGCACGTCGGCCGGCTCGACGAGAACACCGAGGGCCTGCTGCTGCTGACCAACGACGGTGACCTCGGGCACCGGCTGATGCACCCGTCCTACCAGGTGCTCAAGACCTACCTGGCCGAGGTCGACGGCCTCGTGCCGCGCGGGCTCGGCAAGGAGCTCCGCAACGGCTGGGAGCTGCCGGACGGCATCATCAAGGTCGACCAGTTCCGGGTCAAGGACATGCACTCCGGCAAGTCGCTGGTGGAGCTGGTCATCCACGAGGGCAAGAAGCACATCGTGCGCCGCCTGCTCAAGGACACCGGGCACCCGGTGCTCAAGCTGGTCCGGACCGCGATCGGCGACGTCCAGCTCGGCAACCAGCGCGTCGGCTCGATCCGGCGGCTGACCAAGGGCGAGGTCGGCTCGCTCTACCGTGCCGTCGAGCTCTGACCCGCTTTTCGGGGGTGGTCACAGTCCCGACTTTCCGCCGTGGCGCGAGTGCGCCGCCACTGCCAGCGTGGAGCCATGCGATCCGGTCTGGCACTGCTCGCGCTCATCCTCTTCACGACGTTCCTCCCCGGGGTGGCGCACGCGGCGCCCCGGGCGAGTGAACCGGTCTACGACTACACGAAGGCGATCCGCGAGACCGTCTGGGTCGACATCGGCCACGACGGCGACGGTGACGGCAAGCCCGACCGCGTCGCCGCCGACATCGTGCGGCCGAGTGAGGCGACGTCACCCGTTCCGGTGATCATGGACGCCAGCCCGTACTACTCGTGCTGCGGGCGCGGCAACGAGAGCGAGCTCAAGTCCTACGACAGCGCCGGGAAACCGGTGAAGTTCCCGCTGTTCTACGACAACTACTTCGTGCCGCGCGGGTACGCCGTGGTGCTCGTCGACCTGGCCGGGACGAACCGCTCGGCCGGCTGCGCGGACGTCGGCGGCACCTCGGACGTCGACTCGGCGCGCAAGGTCGTCGACTGGCTGAACGGGCGCGTGACCGGGTACAGCGCGAAGACCGGCGGCAGCGCGGTGACCGCGGGCTGGAGCACCGGGAACGTCGGGATGATCGGCAAGTCCTACGACGGCACGATCGCCAACGGCGTCGCGGCGACCGGTGTCGCCGGCCTGAAGACGATCGTGCCGATCTCGGCGATCAGCTCCTGGTACGACTACTACCGCTCCGACGGCGCGACCTTCGGCTTCAACCCGGCGGGGCTCGCGCAGACCGTCGAGGCCCGCAACAGCGGCCAGAACTGCTCGGCGCAGAACCAGGTCCTGACGCAGGGTGCCACGGCCAACGGCGACTACGGGCCGCTGTGGGCGGACCGGGACTACGTCACCCACGCGGGCAACGTGCGGGCGAGCGTGCTGCTTTCCCACGGCGTCAACGACCTGAACGTCAAGACGATCCACTTCGGACAGTGGTGGAGCGGGCTGAACGTCGAGAAGAAGATCTGGCTGTCGCAGACCGGGCACGTCGACCCGTTCGACTACCGGCGCGACGGCTGGGTCGACATGCTGCACCGGTGGTTCGACCAGTACCTGCTGGGCGTCGACAACGGCGTCCAGAACGGGCCGCAGGCGAGCGTCGAGCGGCAGCCGGACCAGTGGGTCGACCAGAGCGCCTACCCGGCGGCGAACGCGGTGGCGACGACGTTGCGGCCGCACCCGGGCGGCTCGCTCGGGACCGCGACGGCGGCGGGGACGGCGTCGTTCACGGACAACCCGAACCTCGGCGAGGACACCTGGGTGACGAACCCGGGCAGCGCGGCGCTGACCTACTCGACCGGGACGCTGGCGTCGGACCTGCAGGTTTCGGGGACGACGTCGGTGACCGTGACGGCGACCCCGAGCACGGCGTCGGCCCGGCTTTCGGCGCTGCTGGTGGACCTCGGCCCGGCGACGATCCGCAACTTCGCAGGCAGCGGCGAGGGGATCAAGACGGGGACGACGGAGAACTGCTGGGGCTCGTCCACCACGGGCGACGACGCTTGCTACAAGATCGCCACGGCGGACGTGAAGAAGGTGAACTACACGATCCTGAGCCGCGGCTGGGCGGACCTGGCGAACTACGCTTCGCTTTCGCAGGAACGAGTCCTGACGCCCGGGACGGCGTACACGATGACGTTCCGGCTGGCGTCGACCGACCACATCGTGCCGAAGGGCCACGCGCTGGCGTTGATCATCGGTGGCACGGACGGCAGTTTCATCCGCGGGCCGGCCCAGCCGGGCCGGGTGACGCTGGACCTGGGGCGCACGTCGGCGTCGGTCCCGCTGGTGGGCATCCCGCCGAAGGTGACGACCCACCCGGCCGCGGGCGGCGGCGAGTTCGTGCCGTCCCGGGGTCGGGCGGACCTGCGCTAGTCGTACTCGCGGGAGAGGACGTCGACGCGGCCGGTGGCGGGATGGGCCCGGACGGTGTCCAGGCCCATCCCGGCCGGCCGCCGGGATGTCGAGCAGCCGCAGCACATCGCGGTGCACGGCGCCGTCGGCCGAGGGCAGTTGCCGTGCGCGAACTCTTCGCTGACTCAGCCCGGCAGCGCGGGGCCGCCGTGGCCGGCCAGGGCGGTGGTGACGGTCATCGCGTCAGTTCGCCTCGGCCGGTGCGGTCTTCGTGGCCGTTTTCCGTTGTAGCGCACGGGCGATCGGCTCCACCACGCGGGCCGCCGTCGGGCCGAGGATCGCCATCAGCAGCACGTACGCCGTTGCCAGCGCCGCCAGTTCGCCGTCGACCGCGCCGGCCGTCACCGCCAGGCCCGCGATGACGATCGAGAACTCACCCCGGGCCACCAGCGCCGCTCCGGCGCGGGCGCGGCCCATCTTCCCGATGCCCTGCCGGCGCGCCGCCCACCAGCCGGTGCCGACCTTCGTCAGCGTCGTCACCACCGCCAGCACGACCGCCCAGCCGAGCACCGGCGGGATCGACGCCGGGTTCGTGTTGAGCCCGAACACCACGAAGAACACCGCCGCGAACAGGTCTCGCAGGGGCTCGAGCAGGTGCGTCGCGTTCTCCGCCGTCGAGCCCGAGATCGCGATGCCGAGCAGGAACGCGCCGACCGCGGCCGACACCTGCATCGCCGACGCGATCCCCGCCACCAGCAGCGCCGCGCCGAGGACCTTGAGCAGGAACACCTCGCGGTCCGGGCTGTCGACCGCGGCCGAGACGTACCGGCCGAACTTCAGCGCGATCACCAGCACCACGGTGATCACCATGAGCGAGATCCCGACGGCTTCCAGGCCGCCGAGGAAGCTGACGCCGCCCAGCACCGCCGTGAGGATCGGCAGGTAGAGCGCCATCACGAGGTCCTCGAACACGAGGATCGACAGCACCACCGGCGTCTCGCGGTTGCCGAGCCGGCCGAGGTCGCCGAGGACCTTCGCGACGATCCCGGACGACGAGATGTACGTGACGCCCGCCATCACCATCGCGCCGACCGGGCCCCAGCCCAGCAGCAGCGCGACCGCCGCGCCGGGGGCGGCGTTGAGGACGATGTCGAGCAGGCCCGCCGTCCACGAGCGGCGCAGCCCGGTGAACAGCTCGGCCGCGGAGTATTCGAGGCCCAGCAGCAGGAGCAGCAGCACGACGCCGATCTCGCTGGCCAGGTGCGTGAAGCCGCCGATGTCGGTAAGCGGGATCAGCCCGCCGGAGCCGAAGCAGAGGCCGCCGAGCAGGTAGAGCGGGATGGGGGAGAGGCCGATCTTGCCGGCCAGGCGCCCGAGCGCGCCCAGCACGAAGAAGACCGCCCCCAGTTCGATCAGGGACAGCGCGGTGTGGTCCATCGAGCGGCTCAGCCGTACTTCAGGATCTTGGCGGCGGCTTCGAGGCCCTCGCTCGTGCCGACCGCGACCAGCAGGTCGCCGCCGGTGAGGGTGAAGTCGGGCGTGGGCGAGGGGTGCACCTGGCCCGCCCGCGCCACCGCGACCACCGAGACGCCCGTGCGCGTGCGCATGGCCGTGTCGCCGAGCGTCCGGCCGTCGAACGGGCCGGACGGCTTGATCGGCAGCTGCCGGGTGCTGATCCCCGGGAGGTCCCGGTGCTCCTCGGTGAGCTGGGCGACCAGCTGCGGCGCGCCGAGCAGGTTGGCCAGCGTGCCCGCCTCGTCCGCGGTCAGCGGGATCGAGGCGGCGCAGGCGTCGGCGTCGTCCGCCTTGGACACGATGAGCTCGGTGTGGCCGTCCCGCTGGGTCACGACGCCGATGCGGCGGCCCGTACGGGTGCTGAAGTCCTTGCGGACCCCGATGCCGGGCAGGGGAGTTACTTCGACGTTCACCCAACCACCGTAACCCACGTGTCCGATTCGCGACGTTCAGCCGAGCAGCAGCAGGGCCGCCGCGACGACCATGACGAGGGCGGTGACGCCGTGGACGCTGTAGGCGATGACCTTCTTCCCGCGGTGGCGCAGGACGATCAGCATGTCGAAGAGGGGCCAGACGGCCGCGACGAGGATGACCCAGCCCAGCGCGTGCGGGTCGCCGTAGATCATCAGGGTCAGCGGGACCAGGCCGGCCCCGATGTCGCGGCCGCCCTTGACGTTGAGGAACGCCTCGGCGTTTTCGGGGACTTCGGTGAAGCCGAAGCCCGGGGCGATCTTCGCCGGTGCGAAGAGGTAGTTGAGCCCGACGTAGATGATCCCCAGCGAGACGATCGCGACGAGGACGTAGCCGGCGATGAGCATGGTGTTCCCTTCGGTCTTCTAGCGTTGCTAGCGATACTAGCAACGCTAGACTAGCGGCGCTAGATTGTCTAGCAGTGCTAGTGTCAGCGGCATGACCCAGCGACAACGGCGTGTGCGCGACCGGACCGAGCGCGGGCAGCGGATCGTCTCCGCGGCCAGGGAGCTGGCCGAGGCGGAGGGCTGGGACGCCGTCACGACCCGGCGGCTCGCCGCGCTGATCGAGTACAGCCAGCCCGTGCTGTACAGCCATTTCCCGGGCGGCAAGGACGCGATCATGGCGGCGGCCGCGCTGGAGGGCTTCGCCGAGCTGGCCTCGGTGCTGGCCGTCGCCCGCGACGGCGGTATCGCGGGGGTCGCGCGGGCGTACGTCGAGTTCGCCGACGTCAAGCCCGCGCTCTACGACGCGATGTTCACGCTGGCCTCGGAGCTGCCGTTCGCCCAGGACGACACGCCCGCGGTGATGCAGGAGGCGTTCGCCGGGCTGTTCGCCGTGGTCGAGCCCGTGGCGGGGGACGAGGAGGCCGGGATCCTCACCGAGGTCTTCTGGGGCGCGCTGCACGGCTTGATCACCCTGGATCGCGGGCACCGCCTGTCCCCGGAAAACCGTGACGAGCGCCTCGCCTTGGTCGTCGGCCGCTTCCGCGCGCGGGCCGACTGATCTCCTCCGCACCCCGACCGGCAGAATAGACACCAAAGCCGAACGAGACGAGAACGCGAGGAGAGTGCCGGTGACGGGAGCCCTACGTGGTGTGGTCGCGCTGGACGGCCCGTCGGGGACCGGGAAGACCACCGTCGCGCGCAAGCTCGCCCAGCGCCTCGGCGCCGGCTACCTGGACACCGGTGCGATGTACCGGATGGTCACCCTCGCCGTGCTGCGGGCCGGCGTCGACCCGGCCGACGCACCCGCCGTCGCCGCGCTGGCCGACAAGACCGACTTCGGTATCGGCACCAGCCCGGACCGGCTCGAGATCCGGCTGGCCGGCGAGGACGTCGCCGCCGACATCCGCGGTCCCGAGGTCACCAAGGCCGTCTCGCCCGTCTCGGCCGTGCCGCACGTGCGGGAGCTGCTGGTCGCCCGGCAGCGGCAGATCATCGACGGCGTGGTCGAGCACCGCGGCGGCATCGTCGTCGAAGGCCGGGACATCGGCACCGTCGTCGCGCCGGACTCGCCGCTGAAGGTCTACCTGACCGCTTCGGCCGACGTCCGCGCGTCCCGGCGCAGCACCCAGGACTCCGCGGCCGGCCGGAAGTCGTCGGTCTCCGACGCGCTGGCGAGCGTCGAGCGCCGCGACCACCTCGACTCGACCCGCGCGACCTCACCGCTGCGCGCGGCCGACGACGCCGTGCACGTCGACACCTCGGAACTGTCGATCGACCAGGTGATCGTCGCCCTCAGCGAACTGGCCAGCCACCGCGGGCTGCTGGCGGGGTGCAACGCCGAGGTCGCTCGATGAGAGCTGACGGACTGCCGGAAGGCTCCGTCGGCTGGCTCCACGAAGCCGGGCGAGTCTTCGGCCGGTACCATCTGCGTTCGGCCTTCCGCATCCGCGTGCACGGCCGCGAGCGGATGCCCGCCACCGGACCGGTGGTGGTGATCGCCAACCACAGTTCGATGATCGAGCCGCAGCTGATCTTCGGAATGCTGCCGCGGCGTTCGGCGTTCCTGGTCAAGGCCGAGCTGTTCGACCTGCTGGGCGGACTCGCCGGGAAGTTCCTGGTGGCCATCGGGCAGATCCCGGTCAAGCGCGGCGAGATCGACCGCAAGCCGCTGATGACCGCGGTCGGCGTGCTCAAGGGCGGCGGCGTCGTCGGGATCTTCCCCGAGGGCACCCGCGGCGCCGGGGACGTCGGCGCGGCCGAACGCGGCGCGGCCTGGCTGGTCCGGGCCTCCGGCGCGACCGTGCTCCCGGTCGCGACGCGGGGCACGCTCAAGCCGGCGAACGGCAGGCGGCGCTGGCGGCCACGCGTGGACATCCTCGTGGGGGAGCCGTTCACGCCGAAGGTCGGACCCGGGAAGACCGGGCTCGACCAGGGCACCGAAGAGCTCCGCGGCGAGCTCGCGGCGCTCGTCAAGACTTTGGACGATTGGCGTACCGAAAACGGATTCGTTACGCCATAAGGGAAATTGGGTTCTGATGGAAGAGTACGACGGCGTCGGCGAAGTCGACGGCACCTGGTCCGACGAGACCGAGTTCGCCCGGATCGACGCGCAGATCGACGCGGCGGAAGCGGCCGAGGAGGCCGCGCTCGCGCAACCGGTGCTCGCCGTGGTCGGCCGGCCGAACGTGGGCAAGTCCACGCTGGTCAACCGCATCATCGGCCGCCGCGAAGCCGTCGTGCAGGACGTGCCGGGCGTGACCCGCGACCGCGTCGCCTACGACGCCTACTGGGGCGGGCGCAAGTTCACCCTGGTCGACACGGGCGGCTGGGAGCCGGACGCGACCGGGCTGCAGGCCTCCGTCGCCGCGCAGGCCGAGCTCGCCATGCAGACGGCCGACGCGGTCCTGCTGGTGATCGACGCCTCGGTCGGCGCCACGGCCACCGACGAAGCCGCGTCCAAGGTGCTGCGCCGCTCGAAGAAGCCGGTGCTGCTCGTGGCGAACAAGGTCGACGACGACCGGCTGCTCGCGGACACCGCGTCGCTGTGGTCGCTCGGCCTCGGCGAGCCGCACCCGGTCAGCGCGCTGCACGGCCGCAGCTCCGGCGACCTGCTCGACGCCATCCTCAAGACCCTGCCCGAGGCGCCGCGCGAGGGCGTCGCCCCGACGTCGGGCCCGCGGCGCGTCGCACTGGTCGGGAAGCCGAACGTCGGCAAGTCGAGCTTGCTGAACAAGCTGTCCGGCGAGCAGCGCTCGGTCGTCGACTCGGTCGCGGGCACCACCGTCGACCCGGTCGACTCGCTGGTCGAGCTGGACGGCGAGACCTGGCGGTTCGTCGACACGGCGGGCCTGCGCAAGCGCGTCAACTTCGCCGCGGGCGCCGAGTACTACGCGTCGCTGCGCACCAAGACCGCGATCGACGCGGCCGAGGTCGCGGTCGTGCTGCTGGACGCCGGCGAGCCCATCTCGGAGCAGGACCTGCGGGTGCTGACCATGGTCGTCGAGGCCGGGCGCGCCTGCGTGCTCGTGTTCAACAAGTGGGACCTGGTCGACGAGGACCGCCGGCACGCGATGGTCCGCGAGCTGGAGCGCGGCCTGGTCCGCGTGCCGTGGGCGGAGAAGGTCAACGTCTCGGCGCTGACCGGGCGTTCGGTGCGCAAGATCGCGCCGGCGCTGCGGACGGCGCTCGCGTCGTGGGACAAGCGGGTGCCGACCGGCCAGCTCAACGCCTGGCTGTCCGACCTGATCGCGGCCACCCCGCCGCCGGTCCGCGGCGGCAAGCAGCCGAAGGTGCTGTTCGCGACGCAGGCGGGCATCCGGCCGCCGACGCTGGTGCTGTTCACCACCGGTTTCCTCGAGGCGGGCTACCGCCGGTTCATCGAGCGCAAGTTCCGCGAGCAGTTCGGCTTCGAAGGCAGCCCCGTTCGGGTGAATGTGCGCATCCGCGAAAAGAACGCGAAACCGAAGGTCGGCGGAAAAGCGGCCAGGCCCGCCAAATCCCGGTGACTTTTTGACTTCCCAGCCTGACGCCCGGGCCGGCGTGCTCCGCATAGTGCGACGTGGATCACGCTGGTCAGGGCGGCTTTTCGTGAGGTCCGACACTCCGTCGTGACCTTGGAGATATCTTTCCTTCACCTGTGGGTATGGTGAAGGGTCGTTGCGGGCGCCTCATTCAGGAGTGCAAGCCCGGTGAGGCTCGCGGAAGGTGAGTGATGGGCTTGCGCGCCCATAGTTCGTCCCGGCACGTCTTCGACACGGTCGAGGTGCGCGTCCGATGACCGTCACGATCGAACCCGCCGAATCGGTCCCGGAGATCGACGCGGAGATCACCGCGCCGCTCCCGTGCGTCGCCGAGGTGACGCACGCGCCGTCGGCCACGCCGGTCGCCGACCGGGCCCTGTTCTGGTCCGGGCTCGGCGCCAGCGAGCGCACCCTGCTCGACATCCTGGCCGCCACGGCCGAGCGCCACCCCAACGCCGCCGCGATCGACGACGGCACCACCACCCTGACCTACCGCCGGCTCCTCGAAGAGATCGACGTCTACGGCCGTCGGCTGCGCGGCTACGGCGTCGGCCTCGGCGACCGCGTCGGCATCCGGATCTCCTCCGGCACCGCCGAGCTGTACGTCGCGATCCTCGCCACCCTGTCCGTCGGCGCCGCCTACGTGCCGGTCGACGCGGACGACCCGGACGAGCGCGCCGAGCTGGTCTTCGAAGAGGCCCAGGTGGCCGCGGTGGCCACCGACGGCAAGATCAACGTCCACTCCACGCCGGGCGGGCGGGCCGGCGTCCCCGGCCCCGCCGACGACGCGTGGATCATCTTCACCTCCGGCTCCACCGGCAAGCCCAAGGGCGTCGCCGTGAGCCACGCGAGTGCCGCCGCCTTCGTCGACGCCGAGGCCGAGCTGTTCCTCACCGAAGAGCCGGTCGGCCCGGGCGACCGCGTCCTGGCCGGGCTGAGCGTCGCCTTCGACGCCTCCTGCGAAGAGATGTGGCTGGCCTGGCGCCACGGCGCCTGCCTGGTGCCGGCGCCCCGCGCGCTGGTCCGCACCGGCGTCGACCTCGGCCCGTGGCTGGTCGCGCAGCGCATCACCGTCGTCTCGACCGTGCCGACGCTGGCCGCGCTGTGGCCCGCCGACGCCCTCGAAGACGTCCGCCTGCTCATCTTCGGCGGCGAAGCCTGCCCGCCGGAGCTGGCCGAGCGCGTCGCCGTCGAAGGCCGCGAAGTCTGGAACACCTACGGCCCGACCGAGGCCACCGTCGTCGCCTGCGCCGCGCAGCTGACCGGCGAGGGCCCGGTCCGGATCGGCCTGCCGCTGTCCGGCTGGCAGCTCGCCGTCGTCAACGACGAGGGACAGCCGGTCGCCATGGGCGAGACCGGCGAGCTCGTCATCGGCGGCGCCGGTCTGGCCCGCTACCTCGACGCCGAGAAGGACGCCGAGAAGTTCGCGGCGCTGCCGTCGCTGGGCTGGCAGCGTGCCTACCGCTCGGGCGACATGGTCCGCGCCGAAGCCGAGGGCCTGCTGTTCCTCGGCCGGCTCGACGAGCAGGTCAAGCTCGGCGGCCGCCGCATCGAGCTGGGCGAGGTCGACGCCGCGCTGCAGGCCCTGCCGGGCGTGCAGGGCGCGGCCGCCGCGATCCGCCGCACCAAGGCCGGCAACCAGGTCCTGGTCGGGTACGTCGTGCCCGCCGCCGGAGTTCCGTTCAACCAGGACGAGGCCGCGACCCGGCTGCGCGAGCACCTGCCCGCCGCGCTGGTGCCGCTGCTCGCCCTCGTCGAGGACCTGCCGACCCGCACGTCGGGCAAGGTCGACCGCAACGCGCTCCCGTGGCCGCTGTCCACTGTGGACGCCACCGGGCTGTCGCCGACCGAGACGTGGCTCGCCGAAGGCTGGGCCGAGATCCTCGGCGTGTCCGTCGACGACCCGAAGGCCGACTTCTTCACCCACGGCGGCGGCAGCCTCACCGCCGCGCAGGTCGTCGCGCGCATCCGCACCCGGCACCCGCAGGTGTCGGTCGCCGACATCTACGCCCACCCCCGGCTCGGCGCGCTGGCCGCGATGCTGGACGCGCTCAGCGGCCAGGCCACCGAACGCCGCGACATCGCCCCGACCCCGCGCCGCGCCGGCGTGATCCAGACGCTGCTGACGGTCCCGCTCATGGGGCTCGTCGGGCTCCGCTGGGCGACGCTCGCCGCCGCGCTGTCGAACATCATGGCGCTGCTCGGGTTCGCCTGGGCGCCGACGCTGAACTGGGCGTGGGTCGCCCTGGCCTGGGTCGCGCTGTTCAGCCCGGCGGGCCGCATCGCGATCGCGGCCGGCGGTGCCCGCGTGCTGCTGTCCGGCGTGCGCCCCGGTACCTACCCGCGCGGTGGCAGTGTCCACTTGCGACTGTGGACGGCCGAGAAGCTCGCCGAGTTCAGCGGCGCGGACAGCGTCGCCGGCGCGTCCTGGATGACGACGTACGCGAAGGCGCTCGGCGCGCGGATCGGCAAGGACGTCGACCTGCACTCGCCGCCGCCGGTCACCGGCTTCCTGAAGCTGGGCCGCGGTGCCGCGATCGAGCCCGAGGTCGACCTGACCGGCCACTGGGTCGACGGCGACCGGGTGCACATCGGCAAGGTCCACGTCGGCGCGGAGGCCCGCGTCGGTGCGCGCAGCACGCTGTTCCCCGGCGTCCGGATCGGCAAGGGCGCGGAGATCGCGGCCGGGTCGACCGTCCGCGGCGCCGTCCCGGCCGGGCAGCGCTGGGCCGGTTCGCCGGCGGCGCGCGTGGCCAAGGACGAGCGCGACGCGCTGAAGTGGCCGTCTAGTCGGCCGCCGCGGTCGCACTTCTGGGCCACCGTCTACGGCGCGACCTCGCTGCTGCTCGGGTTCCTGCCCGGCATCGCCGCGCTGGCCGGCGTCGCCGTGCTCGGCTACGCGATCACCGGCGCGCCGACGCTGCCGGACGCCTTCACCCGCGCGATGATCTTCGTGCCGGTCGCGACGGCCGCGTACTTCCTGGCGTACATGCTGCTCGTGCTCGTCGGCGTCCGGTCCCTGAGCATCGGCATGGTCGAGGGCTACCACCCGGTGCACGGCCGCGTCGCGTGGCAGGTCTGGGCCACCGAACGCCTGATGAGCATGGCCCGCGAAGGCCTGTTCCCGTTGTACGCCAGCCTGTTCACGCCGGTCTGGCTGCGGCTGCTCGGCGCGAAGGTAGGCCGCAACGTCGAGGCGTCCACCGTGCTGGCGCTGCCGAAGATGACCAAGGTCGACAGCGGTGCCTTCCTGGCCGACGACACCATGGTCGCGACCTACGAGCTCGGCCACGGCTGGCTGCACGTCGCCCCGGCCCGGATCGGCAAGCAGGCGTTCCTCGGCAACTCGGGGATGACCGCGCCCGGCCGTTCGGTGCCGAAGCGCGGACTCGTGGGGGTGCTGTCCTCGACGCCGCTGAAGGCGAAGAAGGGCTCGTCGTACCTCGGGATGCCGCCGCTGCCGGTGCGCCGCGCGATCGGCGACGCCGACACGAGCCGCACCTACACCCCGGCGCTGCACCTCAAGGCGGCGCGGGCGCTGGTCGAGCTGTGCCGGATCATCCCGGTCATGTGCGGGGTCGCGCTGACCGTCTCGGTCGCCTTCGGGCTGCTGTGGGCGGCGACGGCGTTCGGCTTCGCGGTGGCCGCGCTGCTGGCCGGGCCCGCCCTGCTGGCCGCGGGGATCGTCGCGGCGCTGACCGCGACCGTGATGAAGTGGCTGCTCGTCGGGAAGTTCCGCGAGATCGACCACCCGCTGTGGAGCTCCTTCGTCTGGCGCAACGAGCTGGCCGACACCTTCGTCGAGGCCCTCGCGGTGCCGTGGCTGATCGGCTCGATCGGCGGCACGCCGCTGCTGAGCGCGTGGCTGCGTACGATGGGCGTCAAGATCGGCCGCGGTGTGTGGCTCGAGACGTACTGGCTGCCCGAGGCCGACCTCGTCGAGCTCGGCGACGGCGCGACCATCAACCGCGGCTGCGTCGTGCAGACGCACCTGTTCCACGACCGGATCATGAGCATGTCGCGGGTGGTGCTCGGCCAAGGTGCGACGCTCGGCCCGCACGGCATCGTGCTGCCGGGCGCCGGTATCGGCGCGCGCACCACGGTCGGCCCGGGGTCGCTGGTGACCCGCGGCGACGAGGTGCCGGCCGACACCCGCTGGCTCGGCAACCCGATCTCCGCGTGGACGGGTAAGTAGAAGGTCACGAAGTACCCGCCTGGCTCGCCGGACTCACCCGTCCGTGCGAGCCTGGTTTGGTACGTCGGTACGAGGAAAGGTTCGACACGGGTGATTGCGAAGGCTCCCGCCCCGGCTCCCGGCGCGGACACCTCCGGTGATCCCTACCTTCCCGCCCACGGCAACGGCGGCTACCGGGTCCGCCACTACGACCTGAACCTCGACTACAAGGTCGCGCCGAACCGGCTCTCGGCGTCGGCGGCGATCACCGCGGAGGCGACGCAGGCGCTTTCCCGCGTCAGCCTGGACTTCGGCGAGTTCCGGATCAACCGCGTGCTGGTCGACGGGAAGCCCGCGAAGTACCTGAAGCGCGGGGTGAAGCTGCACGTCAGGCCGGCGAGGTCGATCGCGGCGGGTGCCGCGTTCACCATCGAGGTGCACTACGTCGGCAACCCGCGCCCGGTGCACAGCCGCTGGGGCGACGTCGGCTGGGACGAGCTGACCGACGGTTCGCTCGTGGCGAGCCAGCCGGTCGGCGCGCCGTCGTGGTTCCCGTGCAACGACCACCCGGCGGACAAGGCGACCTACCGCGTGACCGTGACGACGGCGTCGCCGTACCTGGTCGCGGTCACCGGCAACCTGGTCGACCGCTACACCGCGGCGAGCACCACGAGGTGGGTGTACGAGCGTCCCGAGCCGACCGCGACGTACCTGATGAGCGTGCAGATCGGCCGCTACGACGAGCTCGAGCTGTCCGGCCGCGGCTGGTTCCCGCACACGGGCGTGAGCGCGCGCCGGCTGATGGTCGGCTTCGGCCACGGCCGCATCGATTCGGTCCTCGAGTCGGTACCGCAGCGGGCCGCCGTGCCCCCGCGGCTGCGTCGCCTCTTCGAACGCGACTTCGGCCGGCAGGGCCGGATGCTGGAGATGCTGCAGCGGCTGTTCGGCCCGTACCCGTTCGGCGAGTACGTCATCGTCATCACCGACGACGACCTCGACGACCCGATCGAGGCGCAGGGCATGGCGATCTTCGGCGCCAACCACGTCGACGGCCGCCGCACGCACGAGCGGCTCGTGGTGCACGAGCTGGCCCACCAGTGGTTCGGCAACAGCCTGACGGTGGCCGACTGGCGTCACATCTGGCTGAACGAGGGCTTCGCGACCTACGCCGAGTGGCTGTGGTCGGAGGAGTCGGGCGGGCAGTCCGCGCGGGAGCTGGCCCGCGCCTGGCACGCGCGGATCAAGGCCAAGCCGGCGGACGTCCGGATCGCCGACCCGGGCGTGGCCCGCATGTTCGACGAGCGCGTCTACAAGCGCGGGGCGCTGACGTTGCACGCGCTCCGGGCGGAGATCGGCGACCCGGCGTTCTTCGCGCTGCTGAAGGCGTGGACGGGCGACCACCGCCACGGCCTGGTGACGACCGAGGGGTTCGTGGCCATGGCGGAGGCGTACGCGGCCCGGTCGCTGGACGCGTTCTTCGACCGCTGGCTGTGGACGCCGGCGCTGCCCCCGCTGCCGGCGGCCTAGGACCCGCCGCGGGTGGCGTCGACCAGCCAGACCGCGCCCGGGATGCGAACCCCTTCGGGCGTCTCGAACGCTTCGAGCCCCGCCCGCAGGTGGTCCCGCGTCCGCGCCACGACCTCCGGGTCGAGTCCGGCCAGGTTGGTGCGGACCGGCCCCTGGCCGAGGATGAACTCGGCCGCGTCGGCGGCGTCACGGCCGTAGTCCATCGGCGCGGTGACCGGCTCGATCCGGATGCCGGTGAACCCGGCCGCTTCGAGCACTTCGCGGATGCGGGCCGGGTCGACCAGTGAGCCCATGCCGCGCGAAGCGGGCGACGGTGCGCGCAGCAGGGGCTTGAGCGCGCTGGTGGCGCGGGCGTAGTCGCTGTCGGGCCCGCCGCCCTGCGGGCCGATGAACACCAGCCGCCCGCCCGGCCGCAGCCCGCGAAGGATGTTGGCGAACGCGGCCACCGCGTCCTCGAAGAACATCACCCCGCCCCGGCTGATCGCGACGTCGAAGCCGGCGTCGGGGAAGGGGTGGACCTGGGCGTCACCCTGCTCGAACCGCACGTTGGCGAGGTCTTGGGCGGCCGCGTCGGCGCGGGCGCGTTCCAGCATCGGGGCCGAGAGGTCGACGCCGACGACGGTCCCGCGGCCGGCCTGCCGCGCCGCCAGCAGCGTGACGTGGCCCGTCCCGCAGCCGACGTCGAGGACCCGGTCGGCCGGAGCGATCGCGGCGGTGTGGAAGAGGGCGTCGTTGAAGGCGCCGACGATCGCGTTGTAGCGGGCGCGGTTCTGCGCCCAGTGCGCGCCCTCCCAGCCGTTCCAGGCTTCGGCTTGCCGGGCGTTGACGATGGCCTGCATGGGTTCCTCCGTTACTAGAGTCGTACTCTAGATGTACACTCCAGTGATGGAAGAGCGCAAGAAACGCGTCCGTGACGCCCCGCGGACGCGCAGGCGCATGCTGGAAGCGGCTCGCGACCTGTTCCTGAGCAAGGGCTACGGCGCGACGACCCTCAAGGAGATCGCCGACCGGGCCGGCGTCGCCGTGCAGACGATCTACTTCACCTTCGGCAACAAGCGGGTGCTGCTCAAAGAACTGGTCGACGTCGCGATCGCGGGTGACCTCGAACCGGTCGCGACGATGGACCGGCCGTGGTTCCAGGAGGCGCTCGCGGCCCCGACCGCCGAAGCGCACCTGCGCCTGCACGTCCGCGGCACGCGCGGGATCCTGGAGCGCGTCGCCCCGATCGTCGAGATGCTGCGCGCGGCCACCGCGGCCGACCCGGCGCTCGCCGGGCAGTGGGACGCCGACGTCGACCCGCGGTTCGCCGTCCACCTCGAAGCGGCGCGGTCCCTCCTGGCCAAACCGCGGGCCCGCGCCGGGATGAGCGCCGAGCACGCCGCCGACCTGCTGTTCGGCGTGCTCAGCCCGGAGCTCTACCAGGTGTTCGTCCGCGACCGCGGCTGGTCGCCGGAGCGGTGGGAGACCTGGGCGGCCGACACCCTGGCCGCCCAGCTCTGCGCAGTCGCCTGACTCCCTGTCACGCTGGATACATCGGATGTCTCTGCGGCTTTCTGGGTGAACAACCCTGGCCTTTTGGGACTCTGTCTGCAAACATGGCCGCACGCCGCCTGTGGATCTCGTGAAACGTAGTATGAATCCGAAAGGATGCTTCATGGACGCAGTGTCGCGGCGAACCGTGCTCCGCTCTGCCTCGGTCGTGGCGGGGGCCGCCGCGTTCGGGGGACTCTGGGCTCGTGCGGCCCCGCCCGCGCTGGCGGCCGGGAACCCGCACCGGGACGTCGCCACGGACGCGCGCATGGTCTGGAAGCGGCTGCCCAAGAACTGGCAGGAGGGCCCGTTCCTCGCCAACGGCTACCTCGGCGCGCAGGTCTACGCCGGGAAGACGCCGCAGGTCCTCAAGGTGATGCTGAGCCACACGCAGGTGCAGGACCAGCGCGTCCAGTGGGAGGCCGGGATCGGGCTGTCCCGGCTGCCGATCGGCTACCTCACGCTCACCTTCGCCGGCGCGATCACCGCCGTCGACTGGACGCTCGACCTCTACAACGCCGAGCTCGGCGGCACGATCACCACCACCCAGGGCTCGGTCGCGTTCTCCGCCGTCGTGCACAACGACCTCGGCGTGCTGCTCGTCTCGCTGACGCCGAGCGCGGGGGAGGCCGGCGCGGCGTGTGCGTTCCAGCCGCTGGAGTCGGCGACCACCCGGACCGTCCGCAAGCCGCCCGAGTACGTCGCCAACCCGGCGCCCGGGCTCGGTGACGGCTACTGCGCGCAGCCGATGCTCGCCGGCGGCGGCTACACGACCGCGTGGCAAGAACGCACGATCGGGGGACGACGGCTGCTCGCCGCGACCGTCGCCTACAGCTTCCCGGGCACGACGCACACCGCGGACGCCCTCGCGAGCGTCCGGAAAGCGCTTGCCGCGAACCCGGACGCCCTGCTCGCCCGGCACCGCCGCTGGTGGAACGACTTCCACCGGCGCAGCTTCGTTTCGGTGCCGGACAAGCAGGTCCAGCGGTTCTACTGGATCCAGCTCTACAAGATCGCCGCCGCCACCCGCGCGGGCGGGCCGGTCGTGTCCGAGTGGGGCCCGTGGTTCCCCGAGGTCGGCAACAGCTGGACCGCGGTCTGGTGGAACCTCAACGTCCAGGTCACCTACCCGATCGTCAACAGCAGCAACCACCCCGAGCTCGACGCCGTCACCGAGACCTTCCGGCGCGACCACGCGAACCTGGAGACGTCCGTGCCGCCGGCCTACCGCGACGGCGACACCTACGCGCTCTCGCACCCGGGCGACTGGCGGCTGCGGCCCGGCGGCACGCGCTCGGTCGGCGTCCCCGGCACGACGTCCAAGACGGACCAGACCGGGAACCTGTTGTGGGGCCTGCACAACGTCTGGCTCGCCTACCGCCACCACCTGGACCGGCGGGTGCTGCGCGACGTCCTGTACCCGACGCTGGCGAAGGCGCTGAACTTCTACCGCCACTTCCTCTTCACCGGCCCGGACGGGTCCCTGCACCTGCCGCTGACCCGGTCGCCGGAGTACGCCGACGCGCCCGACTGCACCTACGACCTGTCGCTGATCCGGTGGGCCGCCCGCACGCTCGTCGACACCGCGCGGATCTTGTGCCTCGACGAACCGCGCGTGCCGATCTGGCAGGAGATCGGCGCGAAACTGGTGCCCTACCACGAAGACCCCGCGAACGGCGTCCTGATCGGCGACGGGGTTCCCCTGGCGGAGTCGCACCGGCACTTCTCGCACCTGCTGTGGTTGTACCCGTTGCGGGAGAAGGTCTGGGACCGTCCCGGTGATCGCGACGTCATGACCCGGACGTTCAACCACTGGACCGCCGACCAGAAGGCCTGGCACGGCTACAGCTACGCGGCCGCGTCGTCGATGTCCTCGGTGATGGACGCGCCCGAGGAAGCGTTGCGCTACCTGAAGTTCTTCCTCGACCGGAACATCGTCGCCGAGACCGAGCTGACCGCGAACACGATGTACCGCGAGGGCTCCAACTTCGCGATCGAAAGCCCGATCACCGCCGCGCAGTCCCTTGTGGACATTCTGATGCAGGGGTCCGGCGGGGTGCTCAAGGTCTTCCCGTCGGTGTCGGCGACCTGGCGCGACGCGTCGATCGCGGGCCTGCGCGCGGAGGGCGCGTTCCTCGTGGACGCCTCGCGCCGCGACGGCAAGACGGAGTTCGTCCGCGTGCACAGCGAAGCCGGCGAGCCGCTGGTGCTGCAGCACGGCGTCGCCGGGGACGTCGACGTCCGCGACGAGCACGGCCGGCGCCTGCCGTGGCGCCCGGCCGGTCCCGGGCGGATCGCGATCGGGCTGCGGCGCGGCGGCACCGCCGTCGTCACCCCGCGCGGCGGGCGGCCGGACCTCGCGCCCCGGGACGTCCCCGCTCTCGGCCCCGCGCCGGCGTGGGGCCTGCCGAGCTGAACCCGCTTTCGACAAGGAGGTCGGAATGGACATCACCCGAAGGACCGTGCTCGGCGGCGCGCTCGCCGGGCTGGCCGCGGCCGGCTTGACGCCCGGACTCGCCGAAGCCGCGCCCGGCGGCGACGACTTCGGCTGGGCCGGGTTCCTCGGCACCGCGGACCTGTACTGGCGGCGGCTGCCGAAGACCTGGTACGAGGGCCCGTTCCTGGGCAACGGGTTCCTCGGCTCGGGCATCTACGCCGAACCCGGGCGGAACGCGATCCGCTTCAACGTCCAGCACAGCCAGGTCCAGGACCACCGCCCGGAGTTCGGCTCGCTGTTCGGCCTGGCCCGGCTGCCGATCGGGTACTTCACCCTCGAACCCGTCGGCGCGATCACCGCGGTCGACTGGCGGATGGACCTGTGGAACGCCGAGCTGACCGGCACGATCACGACCGCGGCGGGTAGTCTGAGCCTACGCGCGATCGTCCACACCGGACAGTCGCTGCTGGCCGTCGAGATCCGGCCGTCCGAAGGGGAACGGGCGTTCCAGTGGGTGTTCCACCCGGCGGCGGCGGTCAGCCCGCGCGCCGACCCGGTGTGGAACAAGCCGCCGCCCGCGGGCTACACCGCGAACCCACCGGTGCAGCTGAGCGGCAGCGGGGACGCGCGGCTGGCCGTCCAGCCGTTGCTGGCCGGCGGCGAGCACGTGACGGCCTGGCGGGAGGTCACCCGCGGCGGCGCGCGCACGCTGTATACGTCGGTGGCCTGGTCGCACCCGGCGAAGACGTCGGCGGCGCGGGCGCTCTCGGCGGTGCGCCGGGCTTCTTCCTTCGGTGCGCTGACCCAGGACCACCGGCGCTGGTGGCACGACTACTACCGGCACAGTTTTCTGTCCATTCCGGACACCCGGCTGCAGAGCTTCTACTGGATCCAGCTGTACAAGATCGCGTCGGCGGCCCGGCGGGAGGCGCCGGTGATGGCGACGTCCGGGCCGTGGCTGGAGAACACGCCGTGGCCGGCGACGTGGTGGAACCTCAACGTCCAGCTCGAATACTGGCTCATCCACGGTTCCAACCACCTGGAGCTGGACGCCGTCAGCTACGCCCTCGATAAGTACCGCGCGAATCTCAGCAGCCAGGTGGCGACGCCGTACCAGGCCGACTCCGCGGGCATCCCGCGTACGACGGACATGACGCTGCTCAACGGCGTCTCGAACGCCACGAGCGGGTTCCCCGTCGGCGTCCCGGGGCAGGACCCGCCGACGCCGGAGGTCGGCAACCTGACGTGGGCGCTGCACAACGTGTGGCTGTCCTACCGCCACACGATGGACCCCGCGTTGCTGCGGGACACGCTTTTCCCGTTGCTGCGCAAGGCGATCAACTACTACCTGCACTTCCTCGCGCCGGGCCCGGACGGGAAGCTGCACCTGCCGCCGACGTTCTCGCCCGAGTACGGCGTCGACGCCCCGGACTGCAACTACGACCTTTCGCTGATCCGCTGGGGCTGTCGCACGCTCCTGCGGACCGCGCCCGGCGATCCGCTGGCGGCTCGGTGGCGGGACGTCCTAGCGTCGCTGGTGGACTACCCGGCCGACGCGAACGGGTACATGATCGGCGCCGGCGTGCCGTTCGCGAAGTCGCACCGGCACTACTCGCACATGCTGCAGATCTACCCGCTCTACGACGTCACGTGGGAGCAGCCGGAGCACCGTCAAATCATCGAGACGTCGCTGAACCACTGGGTCGGCTTCGAGGGGGCGCTGCAGGGGTACACGTTCACCGGCGCGGCGTCGATCTCGGCCCAGATGCTGCGCGGCGAGCAGGCGGCGTTCTACCTGGGCGAGCTGCAGCGCCGGTACATCCAGCCGAACACGATGTACAAGGAGTCGGGCCCGGTCATCGAGACACCGCTGTCGGCGGCGAAGTCGATGCAGGACATGCTGGTCCAGAGCTGGGGCGGCGTGGTCCGGCTGTTCCCGGCGGTGCCGGAGGCCTGGGGCGACATCGCACTGCGGGACTTCCGGACGGAGGGGGCGTTCCTGATCGGCGCGTCGCGCTCGGGTGGGAAGACGCGCTGGCTGAAGGTCCACAGTGAGGCGGGAGCGCCCTGCGTGCTGCGGCCGGGCATCGAGGGAGAGCTGACGGTGACGGACGCGCGTGGTCGTGCCCGACACTGGCGGCGGCTGCCCACCGGCGACGTCCAGGTCGAGCTGGGCCGGGGCGAGGACGCGTTCGTGTACCGGAAGGGGGACCGCCCGGACTTCGGGGTGCGGCCGGTCGCGCCGGGCGGGGCGAGCGAGCCGTGGGGGTTGCCGTGAGGGAGTGATCGGGCCGGCTTTCCGCGTTCGTGCCCGGGAGGGCCGCCCCGCGCGGCAGAATGGGCCCCCTGACGAGGGGAGCGGGGATGAGCGAGCCGGGGCCACCGGGGGAGCGGCCGGGCGGGGATGGACCGGATGGGCCGGACGGGGCGCCGCCGGGTCCGCAGCCGCCTGCTCCGGGAGAGGTCGTGGGTGGGTCGCCGCCTCCTGCGGGGAATGCCGGGGATGGGCCGCAGTCGCCTGCCGCGGATGAACCGCAGCCGCCTTCCGCCGGGAACGCCGTGGGTCAGTCGCAGCCGCCTGCCGCAGGTGAGCCGCAGCGGCCCGCGGCGGGAGATGCCGCGGGTGCGCCGCAGTCGCCTGCCGTGGGCGGGCCGCAGCCGTCCGTTCCGAGAGATGCCGCGGGCGGGTCGCAGTCGCCTGCCGCCGGGAATGCCGCGGATGGGCCGCAGTCGCCCGCCGTGGGTGAGCCGCAGGCGCCTGGCGCGGGTGAGCCGCAGCGGTCCGCGGCGGGAGATGCCGTGGGCGGGTCGCCGCTGCCTGCTCCGGGAGATGCCACGGGCGGGCCACAGCCGCCTGCCGGGGGTGCGCAGCCGCCCGCTCCGGGTTATGCCCAGGGCGGCCCGCAGCCGTTCGCTCCGGGAGCCCCCGCGGGTGGGCCACCGCCGCCCGCCGCGGGGTATGCCGCAGGCCAGCCGCAACCGCCCGCTCCGGGGTACGCCGCGCGTGGGCCGCAGCCGCCCTACCAGCAGTTCTCCCAGTACCCGCAGTGGCAGCCACCCGTGCCGCCGAAGAAGACCTCGCCTGCTGCCGTTGTGCTGATCGTCGGGTCGATCTTTGTTGTCATCCTGATGGCGCTGGCCTTTCTGGCCTGGGGATACCCCGGCTTCCTGCGCGAACCGGACGGCAAGAGCGCCGTCGGGAGCGCGCCCACGTCGTCGCCGGGGTTCAGCTCCTCGCCGCCGACCTCCGTCACCCCGAGCGCCGCCTACACGGTGCCCAGCATCGGCTCGGCCCGGCTGCCGAAGCGCGCCAAACCCCTGGCCGACCCGGTGACCTGCGCCTTCACCCCGGACTCCACGTCACCCGCGCCGAAGAAGGTCGCGCCGCCGCCCGACGGTCCGGCCTCCTCGACCGGCTCCGTCCCCGTGCGGCTGAGCACCAGCGCCGGCGAGATCGGCCTCACGCTCGATCGCGCGCTCGCGCCCTGCACCGTGGTCAACTTCGTGAGCCTGGTGAAGCAGGGGTTCTACGACGGCACGTCGTGCCACCGCCTGTCCGTGACGTCCGGGCTGCAGATGCTCCAGTGCGGCGACCCGGTGGGCGACGGCACCGGCGGCCCCGGCTACTCGATCCGCGACGAGCTGTTCCCCGAGCTGACGTACGGCCGCGGCGTCCTCGCCATGGCGAAGACGGCCCAGCCCGACTCGGGCGGCTCCCAGTTCTTCCTAGTCTTCGGCGACGTCGAGATCTCACCGGAGTACACGGTCTTCGGCAGCATCGACGACGCGGGCCTCGGCGTCCTGGACCACGTCGCCCGCGGCGGCATCGACACCTCCCGCCCCGGCATCGGCGACGGCAGCGGACCGCCGAAGATCCCGGTCACCTTCACCCGCGTCACCACCCCGTGACGAAAGAGGCATTACGCGTGATTGCAGGGGCATCACGCGTGATCAGAGAGGCATCACGCGTGTCTGGAGGGGCATCACGTGCGATGCCCCTCCAGACACAGGTGATGCCCGCTCAAGCACGCGTGATGCCTCTTCAATCACGGTCCAGGAGTGACTTCAGGGCCGTGAGGAGGTCGCCAGCGGCCTGAGGGGAGGCCGAGTGGTGGCGCCAGGCGACGTAGCCGTCGGGGCGGATCAGGAGGCAGCCGTCCTCGTCGATGCTGCTCAGCCGGGACCAGTCGCCGTACGCGTCGCGGCCTTCGGGGTCGCCGACGCGCACCGCGCGCACGTCGAGGCCCAGCTCGGCGCCCACCTTGGCCGCCGCGTCGCGCCACGGCGTGCCGGTCAGGCCGGTCAGGACCGTCCAGCGGCCGCCGCCCACGAGGTCCAAAGTGGACACCCGGCGCCCGTGCGGGCCGACCAGCCACGCGTGCGGCAGCTTCGCCCCCGGCTCGGTGCTCGGCCGGTGGAACAGCTCGGGGTCGCGCTCGGCAAGTGCCACGACCCCGTCGGGCAGCACCGCGCCCGAGGCGTACCGCTGATCCATCTCGACGCCGTGCGCGTTGAACTCGTAGTGCTTCAGCTCGATGGCCTTCTCCAGCTCACGCCGTTTCAGCGCGCCCTCGGCCGTGGGCGCGAGGCAGGTCTCGAGCCCGGCCGTGATGCCGTCGGCGTCGGTGCCGCCGGTGATGCCCAGCGCCGCGAAGATCGGCCCGAACTGGTCGCGGCTGAGGTTCGCGCGGTCGACGATCTGCTTGCCGACCGGCGCCCGCTCGGCGCTGTAGCTGTCCAGCAGCCCTTCACCCGCTTCGCCGCGAAGCACCATCGCGAGCTTCCACGCGAGGTTGTAGGAGTCCTGGATCGAGGTGTTCGAGCCGAGCCCGTTGGACGGCGGGTGCCGGTGCACGGCGTCCCCGGCGCAGAACACCCGCCCGGCGCGGTACTCGGTCGCGTAGTTGTGGTTGACCGTCCAGAGCGACGTCGAGGTGATCTCGACATCCAACGAAGGGTCGCCGACCAGGTCGCGCACCAGCCGCGTCGCTTCCTCGGCGTCGATCTCGGGCGGTTCCTGGGCGATGTCGTAACCCCAGGTCAGCAGCCATTCGTTCCACGGCCGCACCATCCGGACCAGGCCCATCCCGATCCCGCCGAGGTGCGCGCCGGGCCGCATCACCCAGTACAGGACGCTCGGCCGGTGCGCCACGTACGGCGCGAGGTCGGCGGTGAACGTGATGTTCATGCTGCCCGCCTTGCCGGTCTGCCCGGCGATCGGCAGGCCGGCCTGCTCGGCGACCCGGCTGCGCGCGCCGTCCGCACCGATCAGGTACTTGGCGCGCAACGTGAACTCGTCGCCGCGCACGCGGTCGCGGAACCGCGCGGTGACGCCCTCGGCGTCCTGCGTGAAGTCCAGGAACTCAGTGTCCAGACGGAGTTTCGCGCCGCGGGCGGCGGCTTCGCTCACCAGGATCGGTTCGAGGTAGGTCTGCGGCAGGTCGATCATGTGGCACGGGCTGGCCGCGGCGTACTCGGCCGCGGAGGAGTCGCCGGTGCCCCAGCTGCGGATGCGGCCGATCTCCGGTCCGGTCAGGGACGTGCAGAGCACGGTGTCGCCCATCAGCTCGGGCGGCGTGCCGACGGCGAGGGCCTTGTCTTCGACGCCGAGGTCGCGCAGCACCTCCATGGTGCGCTGGTTGGTGATGTGCGCGCGGGGCGTGTTGGCCGTCCAGCCGTACTTGGTGGCCAGCACGGTCGGCACGCCGTAGGTGGCGAGCAGCAGCGCGGCGGACCCGCCGGCCGGGCCGCTGCCGACCACGATGACGTCGGTGTCGTAGCTCATTCGCTGCTCCCTGAGATCCGGAAGGTGAACTCGAGCCGCTGCTCGGCGAAGTCGACGATCAACCCGTCCTTGACGCCGAACACGGTGTCGGAGTCGAGGTAGTCGCCGCCGGCGACGAACAGCTGCGTGATCAGCGTCCGGTAACCGGGCTTGGCGATCATGAAGTGGACGTGCGGCGCGCGGTAGGGGTGCCGGCCGACGGCCTGCAGCATCTCGCCGACCGGGCCGTCGGCGGGGATCGGGTACGCACTCGGCACGATGGTCCGGAAGCGCAGCCTGCCCTCGGCGTCGGTGCGGAAGCGGGCGCGCAGCACCGGGCCGTCGACCTCGGGCAGCTGGACGTCGTAGAATCCGTCCTCATTGGACTGCCAGACGTCGACGATCGCGTCCGGGACCGGCCGGTCGTCGGTGTCGGTGACCCGGATGTCCGTCCACAAGGGAGTCCCCGGCAGTCCCTCGGCCAGGTCGGCGCCCTGCGGGGTCTCCGGGGGACCGTCCACGTAGAACGGCCCGAGCACGGCCGACGGCGTCGTGTCCGGCGTCCGCGAGTTCGTCAGGACGTCGACGACGCTCGACACGCCGAGGGTGTCCGACAGCAGGATGAACTCCTGCCGCGTGTCGGTGGTGATGTGGCCGGCGCGGGTCAGGAAGCCGATCGCGTACTCCCACTCGTCCTGCGTGAGGTCGGTGCGGATCGCGTAGCCGTGCAGGGTCTCGACCAGGTCGGTGAGGAGGATGCGGACGCGGTCCGGGGCGGCGGCGAAGCTGTCGACGACCTGCTGCGTGAGCGCCTTGAGACTCGGGGGTGCGGCCGGGCGGGTGCCGTTCAGGGCCTGGCGGAGCAGGTCCGCCTCCGGCTCGCCGGCGATGTCGGCTTCGGTGAGCCCGAGCTCGGCCAGCGAGTGCGGGATCGGGAGGGCGCTCGCGAGTGCGAAGACGTCGCTCGCGTCGTCGAGGCCCTTATGCGCCATGACGTACGGGAGGAGCACGGCGTGCGTCTCCGCGTGCGGCAGGCCGAACTTGCCGCCGAGGAGGTGGCAGAGCTGGTGGTGCAGGCCCATCGAGACGGCGTCGAGGCAGGTACCGGCCAGCCAGGCGCCGCGCAGGGCGTCGGCGCGGGCGTCCACATCGGACGGATCTTTCGCTATGCGCGGCAACGCTTTCGTGAGCAGCCTCGTCGCCTCGGCGGCGAGCAGGTCGGTCATCGGGTTGGCGTCGGGGGCGTAGCGGGCCTCGACGGCGTGGGCGAGCGCGTTGAGCCCGCTGGCCGCCGAGACCGCCGCCGGCAGGGAAAGCGTCAGCTCCACGTCGTAGAGCACGGTCTCGGGCCGGACCTTCGGGGTCCGCTGGGTGGTCTTGCGGCCGTCTTCGGTCTGGCCGAGGACCGACGTCAGCTCGGAACCCGCGTACGTCGTCGGGACGATCAGCTGCGGCAGGTCGGTCCGCAGCGCGATCGCCTTGGCGAGCCCGGTGGCCGAGCCGCCGCCGATCGCGACCACGCCGTCGACGTCGTACTCCGCGACGACCTTGAGCGCGCGCTCGGTGACGTCGACCGGCGTGTGCATCGCGGCGTCTTCGAAGCGCGCGGCCAGCCGCGGGCCGAGCGCCTCGGCGGCACGGTCGGCGTACCGCGGGCGGCCGATCAGCAGGACCCGCCGGAGACCGAGCAGGTCGGCTTCGGCACCGACGGCGTCGAGCGAACCGAAGACCACCCGGACGGGGTTCGCGGCGTGGGTGAACGAGGTCATGCGGGGGAGTATCCGGTGCGCACCGGGCCCGGGTCCTGCACGAACGCGGCGCGGGACGGCACGAAACGCGCGTTCGCTCAGCCCGCCCTGCGCAGGGCCGCCGGGGTCGTGCCGAGCTGGGCGCGCAGCACCCGCGTCAGGTGCTCCTGGTGGGAGAAGCCGCAGCGGGCCGCGATCTCGGCGATGGGGTCGTCGCCCGTGCGCAGCAGCAGCCCCGCCTGCTCCACGCGCAGCCGCAGCAGGAACCGGTGCGGGGGCAGGCCGGTGCGGGCCTTGAACTGCCGCGAGAACTGGCTGACGCTCAGCCCGGCGAGCGCGGCCAGCTCCGCCAGCGGTACCGGCTCGGCCAGGCGTTCCGCCATCAGCTCGCGGACCCGCGTGAACTGCCGGTCGGACAGACCGCGCGCCGGGGCGGGCACCCGGACGGGCCCGGCGTGGTGGCGGCGGACGAGTTGCGCCGCGACGAGCGCGCCCAGCTGGTCGGCGTAGGTGCGGGCGCTCGGCTCCCAGTCGCGGACGACGCCGTCGAGGCTGAGGACCAGCTGTTCGAGCAGGGGGTCGGAGCTGCCGAGCTCCTCGGCGAGCCGGACGGGCGCGTGGTCGCCGGCGGCCTCCTGCACGGCGTCGTCGGCGACGTAGACGTGCACGGTTTCGAGCTCCCCGCCGAGCTCGACCGACAGATCGGCGTGCGACGGCTGCAGGAACAGCCCGCCGGCGGGCATCCGGCGGCTGCGCTCGTGCGGGGTGCCGACGCCGCGCCGGACCGTCACGGGGCCGTCGAGGTGCAGGATCAGCTGGTGGCTGCGGGCGGGCGCGAACGCGGCGCGGTAGGGACGTTCCCGCTGCCGGGAGACGTAGACGCGGTCCCAGCCGAGCCCGGCGCTGGTGCGTTCGGGCCGGACCCAGGGCAGCGCGAGGATGCCGTTCGTGTCGGTCAGCCCGAGTTCGCCCACGCCTGCCTCCTCGACGTCGAGGCTGTCCGCGATGGTACGCGAACCTCGGCCGTGGGCCGGACGTCCTTTCTCCGTGCCGTTCACCTTCGCCCACCCGGCCGCCGTGGTGCCGCTGGCCCGCCGGCTGTGGCTGCCGGGCCTCGTCGCGGGCTCGGTGGCGCCCGACGTCGCCTACTACGTGCCGGTGCCGGGTGGTGAGCTCACCCACGAGCCGCTCGGGCTCGTGACGCTGGACCTGCTTCTGGGGCTCGTCCTGGTCGCGACCGGTTACGCCGTGCTCGGCCCGGTCCTGGCGCTCGGCCCGGCGGGCCTGCGGGACCGCGTGCCGAGGCCGGCCGTGCGCGTGCGGTGGCCCGGAGCGGTGGTGGCGATCGTGGTGGGAGGGGCCACCCATCTGCTCTGGGACGCCTTCACGCACACGGCCGGCTTCATGGTCCGGCACTGGCCGCTGCTGCGGGTGCCGGTGACCGGGCCGCACCGGTTGTACAACGTCGTCGGCTACGTCTCCTCGGTGCTGGGCCTGCTCCTGCTCGGGGTCGTGGCGACGCGGTGGTACCGCCGGACATCTCGGGCCGACCGCGGCTGGCCGGCGCTCCCGCGAGTCACCAGGACGGTGGTGCTCGCCGGGCTCGGCGTGGGCCTGCTGGTCGGCGCGCTGCTCGGCCTGACCGACCCGGTGAGCCGGGTGAGCGGCTACGACTGGGTCCGGTGCCTCCTGCTCGGCGCGGTGCGCGGGTTCACCCTCGCGGCGGCGGTGTACGTGCTCGCCTGGATGGTCGGCTCGCGTGCCGGGCGGGTCGGCTCCCCAGGTACGCAAGGCGACCCTTCCGGTACTCAGCCCGGGGATGCCCGGCCGTGGCGCCAGTAGCCCAGGAACGCGATGTCGGGCTTCGCCCAGCCGCGGTCCCGGACCAGGTGGCGACGCACCCCCGTCGCCAACGCCGACTCCCCAGGTACGCAATGACCCTTCCGGCACTCAGCCCGGGGATGCCCGGCCGTGGCGCCAGTAGCCCATGAACGCGATGTCGGACTTCGCCCAGCCGCGGTCCCGGACCAGGTGCCGGCGCACCCCCGTCGCCAACGCCGACTCGCCGGCGACCCACGCGTACGCCCGGTCACCCGGCAGGTCGGCGGCGAGGACCGTCGCCAGGGCCAGCGTGCCGGGCCGGCCGGGCCCGGACCGCGGCAGCCAGTGCACCCGCACCCCGGCCGGTGCCGAAACCGGCCGGACGTCCTCGGCCGACGGCACCTCCAGGAACGCCTCGGCCACCAGGTCGGCCGGCGCGTTCTCGAGGATCGACAGGATCGCCGGCACCGCGCTCTCGTCGCCGGCCAGCAGCTGCCACGACACCCCGGACGGTGGCAGGTAGCTGACACCCATGTCGAACACGCCCGCCGGATCGCCGGGGCGCGCCCGCCGGGCCCACGAGGCCGCCGGGGCGTCGCCGTCGTGCAGGGCGAACTCGATGTCGATCTCGCCGGGACGCGCTCGCCGGATCGTGTAGTTGCGCACCCACGGGCGGCGGCTCTTCGGCATGACCAGCACCTCGGCCATCCAGCCCTCGTTGTCCAGGGTCGGCATCCGCAGCCCCTCCTGGCCGGCACGCGGGAAGAACAGGCGCACGGCCTGGTCGTCGCCCGCCACCTCGAGGTCCGCCACCGCCGGGCCGCCGAGGGTGATCGTCCGGAACGCCGGGCTGGGCGCGGTGTTCGCCAGTACTTCGAGGGTGATCATCCGCCGGGTACCGGGGCGACGCACTTTCGGGATCATCGGATGTCCAGCACGAGCCGCGACGACGCCCGCGACACGCACGCGTACATCCGCCCCGACGGCGCACCGATGTCGTCGCGGTGCTCGGGTTCGCCCTCGAGGACCGTCAGCTCGCAGCTCCCGCAGACGCCTTCGCGGCACCCGGAGGGCACGTGCCGTCCGGCGTGGTTCAAGGCGTCGAGCAGGGACTCGTCGGCCGGGACCTGGATCGTCGTCCCGGACCGCGCGCACACCACCTCGAACGGCTCGTCCGGCCCGAAGACGCGCCGGGTCGGCTCGAAGCGTTCCGCGTGCAGCCGCGGGAACACCGCTTCGGCCGCGGCGAGCATCGACGCCGGCCCGCAGCAGTAGACCTCGCCCGCGAAGTCCCCGAAGGAAGCGAGATCCGGCCGTCCGTGGGCGAACAGCCGCACGCGGTCGCCGTACGTGTCAACCAGTTCCGACGCGAACGGCATGCTCGAAGCCGACCGCCCGACGTACACCAGCGATGCGACAGCCCCGGACGAGACGGCCGCCCGCAGCATCGGCACGATCGGCGTGATCCCGATGCCGCCCGCCAGGAACAGGTACTCCGGGGCGGGAACGAGCGGGAAGTGGTTGCGCGGCAGGGAGACTTCGAGCGTCCGGCCGGGACTCAGGTACAGGTGCACGTACTCCGAGCCGCCGCGGCTCAACCGGTCGTGGCGGACCGCGATCCGGTACGCCGAGAGGTCGCCGGGATCACCGCACAGCGAGTACTGCCGGGTCAGCCAGTTCGGCAGCGCGAGGTCGATGTGCGCGCCCGGCTCCCACGGCGCCAGCGGGCCTTCGTCCCCGCGCAGCACGAGGGAGACGACGTCGTCGGCGACGCGCTCGACGCGGTCGAGAATGGTTTTCTGCATGGTCAGTACAACTTCCGGTAGCTGTCTTCGAGGACCTGCTCGAACACCGCCGGGTCGACGGCCACGCCGAGCTGGTCGGTGACGATCTCCCCGGCCGACGGCATCTCCGCCGCGAGCGCCTGGCTGGCCGGGTCCCACAGCCGCGACCGCAGCAGCGCCCGGCCGCAGTGGAAGAACGCCTCGGCGACGTCGACGATGATGGCGAGCATCGGTGCCTTGGCTTCGGTGCGCATCCGGGCGAGCACGTCCGGGTCGTCGGTGATGTACGCGTTCCCGTTGACGCGCAGGACTTCCCGCATACCGGGGATGAGGAACAGCAGGCCGACACCGCCGTTCTCGGCGATGTTGCGGAACGAGTCGGCGATCTTGTTGCCGGGCCGGTCGGGGAGCGCGAGCGTGTGCTCGTCGAGGACCTTCACGAAGCCGGGGTAGTCGCCGCGGGGCGAGCAGTCCCCGCGGCCCGCGGCGTCGGAGGTCGCGAGCGCGAGGAACGGCGCGTGCGCGATGAACCGGCGGGCGTGCTTGTCGACGTGGTCGAGCTTCTTGCCCTCGATCATCTCCTCGGGGGCGCCCAGCCGGCTCCTCACTTCGGCCATGGAGACCTGCCGGTAGCGGGTGCTCAGCATATTTGTGCTGGTCATGGCACAATTATGAGCAAACATTCAGGTCTTGCGCTACTCGCTTTCGGAGCCGCGCGGAAGGGAGCGCCGTGTCGCCGGGCCAGCGCCGCATCCAGCCACGTAAACAGCCCAGGCAGGTCCGCGCCGAGCTGACCCGGCAGCGGATCCTGAGCGCCGCTGCTCACGTTTTCGGCGAGCACGGCTACGCCGCGGGCACCACCAACCGCATCGCCGAGCGGGCCGGGATCTCCATCGGTTCGCTGTACCAGTACTTCCCGAACAAGGACGCGATCCTCGCCGAGCTGCTGGTCCGCCACCTCGACGACGGCATGGCCATCGTCGAGCGGGTCCGGCGGGAGCAGCTGCCGGGCCCGATCGACGAGGTCTTCCGCGTCTTCGTCCGCGGGGCGATCGAATCGCACCTCGGCGAGCCCCGCCTGCTGCGGATGCTGCGGGAACAGGCGCCGCAGACGAACGAGCTGCTGGAGAAGGCCGAACGGATGAAGCGGTCCCTGACCGCCTACGTGCGGGAGCTGCTGGAGGGTCACCCCGAGGTCCGGGTCGCCGACACGGAGACGGCGGCCCGGCTGATCGTCACGACGGTCGAGCTGGTGATCCACCAGCTCGTGGCCGACCACGAGCCGGTGGACACCGGGAAGCTGGAGAACGAGCTGGTCGCGATGCTGACGCGCTACGTCACGGGGTGAGCTGGTAGGCGCCGGCGTCGACCCGGGCGCCGACCGGGTTGCCGTCGACGTCGATGCCGGAATACCGCACCGTGCCGAGGCCGATGGCCGGGCTGCCCGCGGTGAGGACCAGGTTCGTGGCCGAGGTGAACTTCGGGTCGGCGACCCTGTCCGTGGCACCCGGCGTGAACTGGCGCTGACCGCCGAAGAAGACGTTGTGGTCGGTGGCGGTCCAGCCGTCGTCGGCGTACCCGACCTTCAGGGCGGACTGGATGACGTTCTGGGTCAGCGTCAAGGTCTGGTTCGTGCAGCCGCCGTAGCAGACGAAGCCCTCGGACTCGGCGTTGCCCAGCCGCACCGAGTTGTTGCGGAAGACGGTGCCGGTCACCGGGCCGTTGCCGTCCTCGGCGCCGCGCGTCACGATGCCGCCGCGGGTCTTGGCGCCGAAGACCGCGTTGTACTCGTAGACGTTGTCGCGGGACACGCCGTCCGGGTCGTCGGCGTCGGTGCCGAGCTCGGTGAAGGACTCGTTGTCCTCGGCGATGTTGTGGTGGATGACGTTGCCCGAGCCGTAGAAGATCTCCACGGCGGCGCCGTCGAGGCCGCCGAAGTCGTCGCTCACCGCGATCGAGCCGCTGATCCGGTTCCAGCCGATGTCGGACCCGTTGCCCTGCACCAGGATCGCGAACGCGCCGGAGTCGTCGTTGCCGCCCGGCGTCACGACGGTCATGTGGTTGTTGTCGACGAGGTCGTTCTGCGTGACCTCGGTGCCGTCGGCGGACGGCGCGATGTAGACGCCCGCGCCGGCGCCGGTGACGAGGTTCGACAGCACTTTGTCGTGGTCCCCGCCGACCTCGACCCCGGCCCAGGAGCAGCGGCCCGCGTCGGCCGCGACGCCCACCTGCAGGTCCTGGACGGTGAGGTAGTCGCCGGGCAGGTTCACGCAGGCTTCCTCGTTGCCCTGGACGATCGGGCGCGCGCCGTCGCCGTACGCGCCGATGGTCACCGGGGCCGACGCGCTGCCGGAGCCGCGCACGGCCAGCCCGCCGCTCCAGGTCCGGCCGCGGCGCAGCAGCACGGTGTCACCCGGGTTCAGCGTCGTCGCGGCGACCTTGGCGAGCGACTTCCACGCCGCGGCCTGCGTCCCGGCCGCGGCGTCGCTGCCGAGGGTCTGGTCGACGTAGTAGGTCTTGGTGGCCGCGGCGGCGCCGGTCGCGGTGAGGGCACTGGCCGCGAGAGCGGCGAACACGCCCAGCGTGAGCAGGTTCTTCGACATGGCGCGCGACGGTAAGCCGGGCTCGTACACGGGTCGTATAAGCTCGGGGCGCCGGCCGTCGGGGAAAGCACCTCGCCCGGGCCCAGGAGGTCGACGCGCTGCCGGACATGGTCATGGCCGCCTGTGCCGGCGGAGGTTCTGCCGCTTCGAAGTCCGCGGGGCCGAGCCAGTCAGCGGTCCCGGGCCACGAGCGCGGCCTGCGTCCGGCTCGTCACGCCCAGCTTGGCCAGCACGTTCCCGACGTGGGCCTTCACCGTCCGCTCGGCCAGCCGCAGCCGCGCGGCGATGTCCCGATTGGACAGTCCTTCGCCGAGCAGCTCCAGCACGTCCCGTTCGCGCGGGGTCAGCGTGCCGCCGCCGCTCAACGCCGACGCCACCGCCGGACTCAGCGCGGTCAAGCCCTGGTGCGCCGCGCGGACGGCGGCCGCCAGCTCGTCGCCGGACGAGTCCTTCAGCACGAACCCGGCCGCGCCCGCGGTGAGTGCCTCGCGGATCTCGCGGGGACGGCCGACCGTCGTCAGCATCAGCACCCGGGGCGCCGGCGACCGCAGCCGGCGCAGGACTTCGAGGCCGTCCATGCCGGGCAGGTAGAGGTCGAGCAGGACGACGTCCGCTTCGACGGCCGAGGCGAGCAGCTCCGGGCCGCTCGCGTACCGCGCGACGACGTCGAGGTCCGGCCGCGCCCCCAGGATCAGGGCGATGCCCTCGCGCACGAGCGCGTGGTCGTCGACGACCTGGACCCGGATCATGCCGACATTGAACCTTATTCAGCCGTCGGTCGGCGCGAGAGTCACCGCAGGCCGCGACCTACAGTTCGTAGCGCCGACCCGACCGGAATAAGGTTCACTCTACTGTCGCGCGCATGCGCCAGTCTCTCGTCACGACGGCCGCGACCGCGGCGGTGTTCTTCGCCAGCGGCGCCTGGACCCCGCACCAGGGCTGGTTCGCGGCGCTGCTCAGCGCGGCCCAGCTGGTCCCGCTGCTGTGGTCGCGGCGCGCGCCCGCCGTCGTGCTGGTGGTCGTCACCCTCGCGACGGCCGGGCACCTGCTGCTCGACCACCCGCGCAACACGATGTACGTGCCCGTGCTGCTCGCGCTCTACAGCACGCCGCGGCGCTGGCTCGCGGCCGCGGCGGCCCTCGCCGTGGGAGCGGCGGTGTTCCCGGCGAAGGGCCCGCTCGACGGCACGCTCCTGGCCATCACGATCTGCGCGGTCGCCTGGCTGCTCGGCGCCGAACGCCGGCGCGCGCTGGCCGACCGGGCCGAGCGCGCGGCCCGGCGGCTGCACGACACCCTCGCCCAGACCACGGCCGTGATGCTCGTGCAGGCCGAGACGCTGCGCGCGGTCGGGGACCTGACCGACGCCGACCGCGACCGCCTCGACACCCTCCTGGCCGCCGGCCGTGGTGCGCTCACGCTCGTCCGCCGCACGCTCGACGACCTGCACGACGACGCCGAACGTCCGCCCGACCTCGCCGAGGTGCTGGCCCGGCTGCGCACCGCGGGCCTGGTCCTCGACCGCGACCCGGTGCTGCCCGCGTTGCCGCGTCCGGTGCGGGAGCTGGCCGAGCGGTTCGTCGCGGAGACGGCCGTGAACGCGTTGCGGCACAACGGTCCTGGCGTCCGGTTGCGGCTGGACGTCGAGGTGGGGGACGGCGTCACGATCACCGCGCGCAACCCGCTCAAGGGAAGTCCGCGCGCGGGCGGGGGGTACGGCCTGGCCGGGCTCGCGGAGCAGGCCGCGGCGGCCGGGGGAACGCTGACGCACGGGCCGCGGGACGCCGAGTGGGTCGTCAGTGTCGCATTGCCAGCAGCTGCGACACGGTCACGAACCGGTAGCCGCGCTGCTTGAGCCGGTCGACGACCGGCCCGATCGCCTGCCGCGTCTGCGCGCGCGAGGCATACATGGCGTGCAGCAGCACGATCGAGCCGGGACGGACCTGGTCGAGCGTGGTCTTCTCCACGGTCGCGGCGTCCGGGGTGCCTTCGGAGTCGGGTTCGACGTCCCAGGTGATCGTCGTCCGGTTGTGCGACGCGAGGTAGTGCGGCAGCGCGAAGAGTTTCTTGCCGTTCGGCGGCCGGAAGAGGATCTCGCCGGGGTAGCCGGCGGTGCGGATGAGCGCGTCGGTGGCCTCGACCTCGTCGGCGACCCACGCCGGCGTCACGCCGATCATCCGCTCGTGGCTGAAGCTGTGGTTGCCGAGTTCGTGCCCCGCCGCGGCGATGTCGCGCGCGAGGTCCGGGTGCGCGGCGATGTCCCGCCCGATGAGGAAGAAGGTCGCGGGCACCTCGCGCTCGCGAAGCGTGTCCAGGATCGCCTGGGTCCCGGCGGGATCGGGACCGTCGTCGAAGGTGAGGGCGACGACCTTCTCGGTGGTGTCGACGCGGTTCACGAGGGTGCCGAAGAACTGGAAGGTCCGCGACTTCGACACCTCGAACAGCGTGAACGCGGCGGCGATGACGACGACCAGCACGCACGCCACGACGAGGGCCCACTTCCGCGCGCGGCGGGATTTCACGATCATGGCGTCACCCTGGCTTCACCCGATGAGACGAGGAAGCCGCGAAGGTACTAGTACCTCCGCGGCTTCCGTAAGACCGTCACAGCGGGTTGAAGACGCCCAGGGGAGCGGTGCAGAACGGGCCGCCGACGTACTCGGCCGCGGCCCCGGTCGGTGCGGGGCGGGAAGCCAGCTGCTCCGCGTACACCTCGGCGTCGTCGAGGGACTTGTAGCCCAGCGCCTCCGCCTCTTCCAGGGAGTAGATCCGGCGCGTGTTGTCCGAGACGCCCCAGATCAGCCGGTACCCCGGCGACGGCGCGGACAGGCAGGCCTCGAACAGCCGCGCGCCGTCGTCCGGCGACAGCCACGTCGTCAGGCCGCGCGGGCCCAGCGGCAACGGCGTCTCGAAGCACGAGCCGATCCGGATGACGATGACGTCCATGCCGAAGCGCGAGTGGTACAGGCTGCCCAGGGCCTCGATCGCCGCCTTGGAGACGCCGTAGTACGTGTCCGGGCGCGGCGACGAGTCCGCCGGGAGGTCGGAGTCGTTGCGGCGGAAGCCGACCGCGTGGTTGCTGGACGCCAGGATGACGCGCGAAATCCCCGCCGCGTGGGCCGCCTCCAGGACCGTCTGCGTGCCGTTGATGTTGACGTCGAGCGTTGCTTCCCACGTGTTCTCGCGGCTGTGCCCGCCGAGGTGGATCAGCGCGTCGACGCCTTCGCACGCCGACGCCATCGCCTCGGCGTCGGTGACCGAAGCCGTCACGACCTCTTCGGACGCGTCCGACGCCGTCTGCGGCGCCAGGTCGAGCAGGCGCAGCACGCGGCCGTCGCGCTTCAAGCGGGGCCGCATCAGGGTGCCGACGACACCCGCCGACCCGGTGATGAGCACACGCTGGTCCGTCATGGTGTTCCTTCCGGTAATGGCGGCGGCTAGCGGATACCGGCCCGGCGCAGCTGCTGCCCGAGCTCGGCGGTGGTTTCGGCGAGCAGCTCGCCGACGCGCTGCGCGTCGGCGTCGGTCACCTGGGAGATCGGCATCGAGCAGCTGATCGCGTCGGTGCCCGGGATCCGGTAGGGGATCACCGCGGCGACGCAGCGGACGCCGAGGGTGCCTTCCTCGATCTCGGCGGCGTACCCGCGCTCGCGGGTCGCGGCGCACTCGGCGTGCAGGGCTTCGAGCGAAGTGATGGTGTTGGGAGTCAGCGGCGGCAGCGTCGCGGGCATCAGCGCTTCGATCTCGTCGTGCGTCAGCTCGGCCAGCAGCGCCTTGCCCAGCGCCGTCGCGTGCGTGGGCAGCGTGCGCCCGACGCGGGAGACGAGGTGCGTGGAGCGCTGCGACTCGCGCGTCTCCAGGTAGACGACCTCGGTGCCGTTGCGGCGCGCGAAGTGCGCGGTGAAGCCGGTCTTCTCGCGGATGCGCTCCAGCGCTTCGGTGGCGAACGGTACGACGGCGTCGCGGTCCAGGTACGCCGTGCCGCAGATCAGCGCGCGGACGCCGAGGCGGTAGCGGGCGGTGTTGGCGTCCGCCTCCAGCCAGCCGGCCTCCAGCAGCGTCCGCAGCAGGCCGTGCAGCGACGAGCGCGGGAAGCCCGTGCGCGCGTGCAGGTCCGAAAGGGACAGCCAGACGTCGTTCGCCGCGAAGGTCTCGATGAGGTCGACCGCGCGCCGCGCGGACTTCACTCCCGAGGATTCGGCGGGGGCACCGTCCGCTCGGGCGTCCGGATTGTCCACCTTCTGCGGCATTTGTGTGCCTCCGTCCGGCCGTTGACTTGTGACTCCGGCCATATTAGCGTCCCGAACAACGTTCTTATGGATGAACATAATCACTATAACAGACTCCGTTCATGGATGTGAACATCTCCTTCGAGACCGCATCAACGTGGACGCGGAAAGGAGCCTGCGGTGCACGCACTCGACTGGACGATGGTCTGCGCGTACTTCGCGCTGATGATCGTCATCGGCTGGTGGTCGCACAAACGGGTCAGCGACGTGAAGGACTTCTTCACGGCCGGCGGCAAGATGCCGTGGTGGCTGGCCGGCATCTCGCACCACATGTCCGGCTACAGCGCGGTGCTCTTCGTCGCGTACGCGGGGGTCGCGTACACCAGCGGCGTCACCGTGTACTTCTGGGGCTTCGCCAGCATCGGCATCGGCGTCGGGATCGGCAGCTGGCTGTTCGCCGCCCGCTGGAACCGGTTGCGCTCGAAGCTCGGCGTCGCCTCGCCGCTGGAGTACCTGGCCAAGCGGTACAACGTGCCGACGCAGCAGGCGCTCGCCTGGAGCGGCAGCCTGCTGAAGATCTTCGACATCGCGGCCAAGTGGTTCGCCGTCGCGACCCTGCTGCACGTCTTCGCCGGCCTGGACTACAACCTCGGCATCCTCATCACCGGCGCCGTCACCCTCGTCTACTGCACCATCGGCGGGCTGTGGGCCGACGCGCTCACCGACTTCGGCCAGTTCGTCATCCAGGGCATCGCCGCGATCGTGATGATCGTGGTCGTGCTGGGCAAGCTCGGCGGGATCTCCGCGCTCTGGACGATGTGGGACAAGCTGCCCGAGAACCACCTCGACCCGGTGACGTCCAAGTACACCACCATCTTCTTGCTCGTTTACGTGCTCGTGAAGACGCTGGAGTACAACGGAGGCATGTGGAACCTGGCGCAGCGCTACATGGCGGCGCCGAACACCCACGAAGCCCGGCGCGGCGCGCGGCTTTCGTCCGCGCTGTACCTCTTGTGGCCACTGGTGCTGATGTTCCCGATGTTCGCGGCGCCGCTGCTCATCCCGGGCGTCAAGGACCCCACGCAGTCGTACGCGATCATGACGACCACGTTCCTGCCGCCGGGCCTGGTCGGCCTGGTGTTGGCCGGGATCTTCTCGCACACCATGGCGATGGTCTCCTCCGACGCCAACGCGATCTCCGCGGTGATCACCCGCGACATGATCCCGGCGATGTTCCGCCGCACCCGGCAGTGGACCGACAACCAGGGCCTCAAGGCGGCCCGGATCACCACGGTGATCTTCGTCGCGCTGACGATGCTCGTCGCCACCCAGGCGCAGAACCTCGGCGGCGTGCTGCAGATCGTCGTCAACTGGGTCGCGGCGCTGATGGGCCCGATCTCGATCCCGCTGCTGCTGGGCATGCTGCCGTGGTTCCGCAAGTGCGGCCCGCGCGCGGCGCTGATCTCCTGGGCGGGCGGCCTGATCGACTACGCGCTCGTCTACTACGTCTTCAACGCGAACCAGACGGTGCTCGTCGCGACCCCGATCCTGGTCTCGCTCGCCCTCTACGTCGGCCTCGGCCTGATCGCGCCCGAGCGGAGCGCGGCGGCCGATGAGATCGTCGACACCGTGAACACCGACGACGACGTCGATCGCAAGAAGGCAGGCACAACAGTGCCTGCCTGACGTTGGCCACACCCGGCCGAACCCGATAAAGGACGAGAGAGCAGAAGACTGATGGCACAGAACGAGATCGAGCTGGACGGCCTGCTGGCGTTCCCCCTCACCCCGTTCACCGAGAACCTCGAGGTCAACCTCGACGCGCTCGCGGAGAACGTGGAGAGCCACATCGCGGCGGGCGCCGGTGCGCTGTTCGTCGCGTGCGGCACCGGCGAGTTCAGCTCGCTCTCGCCCGCCGAGCACGCCTCGGTGCTCACCCGGTCGCGTGAGGTGGCCGCCGGCCGCGTCCCGGTCTGGGTGGGCGCCGGTGGCGGCGCGGCGTCGGCCCGGGCCGGGGTCGCGGCGGCCCAGGCCGGGGGTGCGGACGGCGTCCTGCTGCTGCCGCCGTACCTCGTCTCCGGGCCGCAGGCGGGTCTGGTCGACTTCGTCCGCTACGCCGTCGGCGACTCTTCGGTGCCGGTGATCGTCTACCACCGCGGCACCGGCGTGTTCGGCGCGCCGGCTGCGGCCTCGCTGCTCGACATTCCCTCGATCGTGGGCCTCAAGGACGGCTACGGCGACGTCGAGGTGATGACCCGGATCGTCACCACGATCCGGTCGCTGGACACCGAGCGGTCGCGGAACTTCCTGTTCTTCAACGGGTTGCCGACCGCGGAGGTCTCCGCCAAGGCGTACGCCTCGATCGGCGTCGCCCGCTACTCCTCGGCCGTGCACTGCTTCGCGCCGGAGATCGCGCACCGCTTCCACCGCGCGCTCGGCGAGGGCGACACCCGCGTCATGGACGCCCTGCTGACCGGCTTCTACCTGCCGCTGGTGGCGTTGCGGGACGAGACGCCCGGCTTCGCCGTCTCCCTGGTCAAGGCCGCCGCCCGGTTGCGCGGCGACAAGGTCGGCCCGGTCCGGCCGCCGCTGGTCGAGCCGACGCCGGAGCAGATCCGCCGGCTGGAGAAGATCGTGGAGGACGGTTTCGGCACGCTGAAGGCGCTGGGCTGATGAAAATCCTCGATGTGGTGCTGACGCCGGTCGCGTTCGCCGACCCGCCGCTGCTCAACGTCATGGGCGTGCACGAGCCGTTCGCGCTGCGCAGCATCGTGCAGGTCAAGTGCGAAGACGGCATCGTCGGGCTCGGCGAGTCCTACGGCGACAACGCGTTCCTCGGCGAGGTGCGCAAGGTAATGCCGCAGCTGCGCGGCCACGACGTCTTCGACCTGCCCGGCCTGCAGCGGCTGGTCGCGCAGGCGCTTTCGGGCACCGTGCTGACCGACGCCCACGGGCTGATCGGCGGATTCTCGATCCGCAAGACCATCGCCAGCGTCTACTCGCTGTTCGAGGTCGCCTGCATGGACGCGCAGGGGCAGTACCTCGGCCGCCCGATCACCGACCTGCTCGGCGGCAAGGCGCGCGACGCCGTCGAGTTCTCCGCGTACCTGTTCTACAAGTACGGCAAGCACGTCGACGGCCGCGAGGACTCCTGGGGCGAGATCACCACGCCCGAGACGCTGGTCGGGTCGGCGAAGCGGATGATCGACGAGTACGGCTTCCGCTCGATCAAGCTCAAGGGCGGGGTCTTCGAGCCCGGCCAGGAGGTCGACGGGATCCGTGCGCTGGCCGAGGCGTTCCCCGGGCACCCGCTGCGGATCGACCCGAACGGCGCGTGGACGGTCGAGACCGGCATCCGGGTGGCGTCCGAGCTCGACGGCGTCCTGGAGTACCTCGAAGACCCGACGCCGGGCATCGAGGGGATGGCGAGGGTCGCTGCCGAAGCGTCGATGCCGCTGGCCACCAACATGTGCGTGGTGAACTTCGGCGACATCGACCCGGGCTTCCGGGCGCGCGCGATCGGCGTCCTGCTCTCGGACCACCACTTCTGGGGCGGCCTGCGCGCGACGCAGTCGCTGTCGACGACCTGCGAGAGCTTCGGCGTCGGCCTGTCGATGCACTCCAACAGCCACCTCGGGATCAGCCTGGCCGCGATGGTGCAGGTCGCCGCGGCGACTCCGCACCTGACCTACGCGTGCGACACGCACTGGCCGTGGAAGGTCGAGGACGTCATCGAGCCGGGCGTGCTGGAGTTCCGCGAAGGCGCCGTGGCGGTGCCTTCGGCGCCGGGCCTCGGCGTGCAACTGGACGAGGACGCGCTGGCCCGCCTGCACGAGAACTACGTCCGATGTGGACTGACCAAACGGGACGACGTGACCTACATGCGCAAGTACGTGCCCGGGTTCGAACCCAACACGGCGAGGTGGTGACCCGGTGAAGGTGACGGGATACGCCTACCCCTGGGACGTCCTGGAGCCCGGGTTCGCCGCGCGCGCCCGGGACCTGGGCGTCGACGAGGTGGCCGTGGCGCTGTCGTACCACAGCGCCCGCGCGGCGACCCCGTGGTCGGCTTCGCACACCGCTGTCGTCGCGCGGCACGCGGCGTTCTACCGGCCCGTGCGGGCGGAAGCCTGGGAAGGCAAACGCTTGCGTCCGTCCACTCCGGACTGGGTAGCTGCTCAGGACAGCGGTCGGGACGCCGTCAAGCTGCTCGGCGACGCCGGGATTCCGGCGGCTGCCTGGATCGTGCTGACGCACAGTTCGCAGCTCGGCTACGAGCACCCGGACGTCGTGGTCCGCAACTGCTTCGGCGAGTCCTACCCGTGGGCGCTGTGCCCGTCGCAGCCCGCGGTGCGCGAGTACGCCGCGACGCTGACCGGCGAGGCCGTCGCCGGGCTGGAGCTGTCGTCGGTGATCCTCGAGGCCTGCGGTCCGCTCGGCGCGGTGCACCAGCACCAGCACGAGAAGACCGACGGAGTCTGGGCGCCCGCGGTGGCCCGGCTGCTGTCGATCTGCTGCTGCGACGCGTGCGCTTCCGCGTGGGACGTCGATGCGGACACTGTCCGGGCGCAGCTCGTCGAGGAGGTCCGGCGGCTGATCGCGTCCGGCGACCTCGGGGTCACGGCCGATGGCTTGCCGCCGTCGCTGACCTCGATGCTGCTGCGAGTCCGGCAGGAAGCGACCGACGCGTTGCGGGCCGCGGTGCTGGCGACGGTGCCCGAGGGCGTCCGAGTCGTGCTGCACGGCGCACTCGACCCGTGGGTGACCGGCGCGCTGCCCGGGCTGACGCCGTCCGCTGCGGACGACGCCGACGCGGTCGTAGTCTTCGGGTGGGCGCCCGCCACCGGCGCCGACGCCGTCGCCGCGATCCGGGAGGCCCTGCCCGAGCGGGTCGCGATCGGCAGCTACATCACCGCGGTCGCCGCCGCGCCGGTGCCGGACATCGCCGCGTACGTGGGCGAGCTGGCCAAGGCGGGCGCCGCGGAGCTGCACCTGTACCACCTCGGACTGGCCGGACCGGGTCGCTGGGGCGACCTCGGCACGGCCACCGCCGCCGCCCATGAGAACTGAGGAGCTGTTCCACCCATGAGCCAGGCCACCGACGCCGCCACGCTCGAGAAGATCCTGACGGCCGCCGCCGAAGCCGCCCGTCCCGCCGCCGCGGCCACCCCGGCCGAGCGCGCCCGCTGGCTGGTCGCGGCCGCCGACGCCCTCGACGCCGCCGCGGACGAGCTCGTCCCGCTCGCCCACGCCGAGACCCACCTGCCCGCCACCCCGCGGCTGGCCGGCGAGCTGAAGCGCACGACGTTCCAGCTCCGCCTGTTCGGCGAGGTGCTCACCGACGGCGAGTACCTCGGCGCCACCGTCGACCACGCCGACCCGGACTGGCCGATGGGCCCGCGGCCGGACATCCGCCGCGTCAAGACCGCGATCGGCCCGGTGCTGGTGTTCGCGGCCAGCAACTTCCCGTTCGCGTTCAGCGTCGCCGGCGGCGACACGGCGTCCGCGCTCGCCGCGGGCTGCCCGGTGATCCTCAAGGCCCACCCCGGCCACCCGGAGCTGTCCGCGCTGACCGGCCGGATCGTGCGCGAGGCACTGATCGGCGCGGGCGCGCCCGACGGCATCTTCGACGTGATCTTCGGCCAGGACGAGGGCGTCACCGCGCTGAAGGACCCGCGGATCGCGGCGGCGTCGTTCACCGGGTCCATCCCCGGCGGGCGGGCGCTGTTCGACATCGCCAACGCGCGGCCGCGGCCGATCCCGTTCTACGGCGAGCTCGGCAGCGTCAACCCGGTCGTCGTCACCGAGGCCGCCATCGCCGCGCGCGGGGAAGCCGTCGCGAAGGGCTACGCCGGTTCGTTCACCCTCGGCGCCGGGCAGTTCTGCACCAAGCCGGGCCTGCTGTTCCTGCCCGAGGACCACAACCTGACCTCGACGTTGAAGGACGCGCTGGACGGTGCCGCGGCCCAGCCGATGCTCAACGACCGCATCGCCGCCGGGTACGCCGACAAGCTGGCGCAGCTGCGAGAGGTGCCGGGCGTCGAGGTGGTGTCTTCGTCGGCTTCTTCCGCGCCCGCGTTCACCCCGACGCTGCTGGCCACCACCGGCAAGCAGTTCCTCGAAGGCGGCGACGCGGTGCACGAAGAGTGCTTCGGGCCGGCGTCGCTGATCGTCACCTACGCCGACCAGGCCGAGCTGCTGAGCCTGCTCGACATCATCGAACCGGGGCTCACCGCCACGATCCACGGCGAAGAGTCCGATGTGGACTGGATCCGGCCGGTGCTGCCGGCGCTGGGCCGCATCGCCGGCCGGCTGCTGTGGAACGACTGGCCCACCGGCGTGACGGTGAGCTGGGCCCAGCAACACGGCGGCCCGTACCCGGCCACGACGGCCCCGACCACGACATCGGTCGGCACCGCCGCGATCGAGCGCTTCCTGCGCCCGATCGCGTGGCAGGGCTTCCCCGACGCCCTGCTGCCCGAACCCCTCCAGGAGGCCAACCCCTGGCAGCTGCCCCGCCGCACCGACGGCTCCCGCTGACCCCGGCGGGGCGCCTCCCGCGGGGGCGCCCCCCGGTTCCACTTTACCGCTTGGCACCGACAGTTTTCGGTGCCGCTGAACCGGAATCCTGAACCGGAGCCCCTGAACCCGCGGGGGCGCCCCCCGTTTCCAGTCTATCGACCGGCACCGACAGTTTTCGGTGCCGACAACTGAATCCGCCGCCGCACAACCGAATCCGTTCCCCATTCCCCGCAAGCCGAGGATGTCTTCCTGGGAGGCATTGCCATGCCCGTGAACCGGAGAAACGCTCTGCGCGGCGGCGCGCTGGCGGCCGCTTCGACCGTGTTGCTCACCCGTCCGGCCTTCGCGTCGGCGGCCAGCGCGCCGGTGGCCGCGGCCACCGGCGCGCCCGCCGCGACCGCGCCGATCGTCGCCGCCTATCGGCAGCTGCAGACCGGCATCAACCGGCCGTCGCCGGAACGCACCGAAGCGCTGGCCAACCTGGGCCGCGTCGCCAAGGCCTACAACGCGAGCCTGTCCGTCGCCGGCGGTGGGGCTCCACTGTGGACGGACCTGCCGCTCGGCCCGGGCAGCGACTACACGACGTCGATGTACGCCCGGCTGCGCGCGATCGCCGTCGACTGGGGCACGCCGGGGGGTGCGCTGGCCGGTGACCCGGTGGTGCTCGACCGGATCAAGGCCGCGCTCGAGCTGATCTACGCGAGCCAGTACAACCCGCAGGTCGGCGAGATCGGCAACTGGTACACCTACGAGATCGGCGTCCCGTACTACGTGCTGCACACGCTTTCGGTGGTCGCCGACCACCTGACCGCCGACGAGCTGGCCCGGTACGTCAGCCCGATCAAGCGGTTCGTCGGCAACCCGAACGTCCGCGCGAACAACACGGCGCTCGTCGAGACCGGCGCCAACCGCGCGGACAAGGGCCTGATCTCGATCGTCGCCGGCGCGCTGATCGGCGACGCGGCGTGGATCAAGACCGGCATCGACGCGCTCACCGACGTCGCCGGCGGCGGCGCGGCGAGCGTCGTCGCCAAGCTGGACCGCGCGGCGGGCGACGGCTTCCACGTCGACGGCTCGTTCATCCAGCACGACACCATCCCGTACCCCGGGCACTACGGCATCGTCCTGCTCACCGCGCTCGCCGGCGCCATCCACGTCACCGCGGGCACCGAGTACGCGCTCCCGCAGCCGCTCAAGGACAAGATCTACGCGCTCGTCGCGGACAGCTTCGCGCCGTTCGTCTACGCGGGCGCGCTGATGGAACCGGTGCGCGGCCGGATGCTCTCACGCCAAGGCGAGACCGGGCACGACATCGGCCACCAGCTGACGGTCGCGACGCTCGTCCTGGCCCGCACGGCGTCCGGCAAGACGAAGACCGACCTCAACGCCCTCGCCGCGAAGTGGCTCAAGGAAGGCACCTACGCGCCGTTCCTGAAGATCCCCGACCCGGAGCGGTTCGCGCCCGGCCCGGACCTGGTGGCGACGCCGGGCATCGAGTTCGCGCAGGACATGCTCGCCTCGGGCGCGCGCCCGGCGCGGGTGGTCGCGACGCACCGGGACTTCGGCCAGCAGGACCGGCTCGTGCACGTCACCGACGACTGGTCGGCGTCCCTCGGTGTCAGCTCGACGCGGATCTCGCGCTACGAGTCCATCAACGGCCAGAACCTCAAGGGCTACTACGTCGGCGACGGCGTGCTCTACACGTTCCTGCCGAACGCCAAGGGCCACTACACCGACGCCTACTGGCCGACGGTCGACCCGCTGCTGCTGCCGGGCACGACCGAGAACGACGGCCCGGCCGACCCCAAGTTCGGCAACGTGCCGGTCGGCCCCAACACCCACACGGGTGGCGTCCGCTGGGACGACAGGCACGGCGCCTTCGCGATGGACTTCAAGTCCTGGGACGGTTCGCTGGTCGCCAAGAAGTCGTGGTTCTTCACCCCGAACGGGGTCGTCTGCCTCGGCGCCGGGATCACCTCCACCTCGGACCACGCGGTGCGGACGACGATCGAGAACCGCAACCTCGGCGAGGGCGGCCGCGGTGCGCTGCTGGTCGACGGCCGGCGCGTCCCCACCGATCTCGGCAAGGCGGTCGCACTGAGGCGGCCGCACTGGGCGCACCTCGAGAACGTCGGCGGGTACGTGCTCCTGGACGACGCGTCGGTGACGGCGTTGCGCGAGGACCGGACCGGTGCGTGGCGCGACATCGACACCGGCGCCAACACCAAGGGCACGACGACGCCGAACACGCGCCGGTACCAGAAGCTGGTGCTGGAGCACGGTGCGAAGCCGGTCGACGCGAGCTATGCGTACGCGGTGCTGCCGGGCGCGTCGGTGGTCGGGACGCTCACCGCGTCCTGGGCGTGGCGGGTGCGGGCCAACACCGCGACGGTCCAGGCCGTCCAGGCCGGGGACACGCTGCTGGCGAACTTCTTCGCGGCCGGTTCGGTCGGGGACGTACGCGTCTCCGGGCCCGCGTCGGTCGCGTTCGGGCGGCGTCAGCTGGCGGTGTCGGATCCGACGCAGACGCAGGACAGCGTCACGGTGACCGTGCACGGCAAGGCCGTGGTGGTCCCGTTGAAGGGCAGCTTCGGCGCGACGAAGGTCGTGCGCCTGTAGTGGTCTTCCCCGCCGGATCGGTGCCCCGACCCGGTTCGGCGGGGTCCCCACCTCGGTTAGGCTGGATTTCATGACCACCGCCGAGCACGTGGACGTCCTGATCGTGGGCGCCGGCCTGTCCGGCGTCGGCGCGGCCTGCCGGCTCCAGGAGCGGCTGCCGGGCAAGACGTACGCCGTGCTCGAGGCGCGGGACACCATCGGCGGCACGTGGGACCTGTTCCGCTATCCGGGCATCCGGTCCGATTCGGACATGTTCACCCTCGGCTACCCGTTCCGGCCGTGGAAGGACCCGAAGGCGATCGCCGACGGCCCGTCGATCCTGGCGTACATCCGCTCGACCGCCGAGGCGTTCGGGGTGACCGCCCGGATCCGTTTCGGCCACCGGGTGGTGCGGGCGTCGTGGTCGTCGTCCGACGCGCTGTGGACGGTCTCGACCGAGCACGGGGCGACGTTCACCTGCGGGTTCCTGTACCTGTGCAGCGGCTACTACTCGTACGAGAACGGGCACGTCGTCGACTTCCCGGGCCGCGCGGAGTTCGCGGGCGAGATCGTGCACCCGCAGCAGTGGCCCGCGTCGCTCGACTACACCGGCAAGCGGGTCGTGGTGATCGGCAGCGGCGCGACGGCGGTGACGCTGGTCCCGGCGATGGCGCCGGCCGCCGCGAGCGTGACGATGCTGCAGCGGTCGCCGTCGTACATCGTGGCGCGGCCGGGGCGCGACGCGCTCGCCGACCGGATCCGCGCGCTGCTGCCGGAGAAGCTCGCGCACCGGGTGGTGCGGGGCAAGAACGTGGTCATGGGGACGCTGTTCTTCCAGCTGATGCGTCGACTGCCCCGCCGGGCGGCCCAGGTGCTGCGGGACGGGGTGGCGGCGCAGCTGCCGGCGTCGATCCCGGTGGACCCGCACTTCGTGCCGTCGTACGACCCATGGGACCAGCGGCTGTGCCTGGTGCCGGACGCGGACCTGTTCCGGGCGCTGCGCTCGGGCAAGGCGGACGTCGTGACGGACGAGATCGCGCGGTTCACCGAGTCCGGCGTCCAGCTGGAGTCGGGGCGCTCACTCGACGCCGACGTCATCGTGACGGCGACGGGCCTGCGCCTGGTGGCGTTCGGCGGGATCGCGCTGACGGTCGACGGGCAGCCGATTTCTCCCGGCGACCAGCGCGCGTACAAGGGCATGATGTTCGGCGGCATCCCGAACCTGGCGTGGTGCGTGGGCTACACGAACAACTCGTGGACGCTGCGGGCCGATCTGACGTCGCAGTACGTGTGCCGGCTGCTGGCGTACCTGGATCGGCGCGGGTACGCGTACTGCGCCCCGGACGCGGCATCGGCTGCTTCGGCGGGCCGGCCGCGGCCGATCGTGGACCTGGCGTCCGGGTACATCAAACGGGCCGCCTCCGGCCTGCCGAAGCAGGGGGAGAGGCGGCCCTGGATGATGCGCCAGAACTACTTGCTGGATCTGGCGGACATGCGGTTCAACCGCGTGGACGACGGGGTGATGCGCTTCGGCCGCGCCGAGGACCGGGCGGCCGCCGCGAGTCAGCCCTGACGAGCCTTGGAACGCGGGTTGTCCTTGTTGATCACGAACACGCGCGTGCCGCGACGAATGACCTGGGCGCCCGGCTGACGAGCCATCGAGCGGATCGAGCTGCGGACCTTCATGGCGAGCCGTCCTTCCTGCGGGAGCTGCTGTCCCACACCCCCTTCAACCGCTCGATGAAGAGTTTCATTCCGCAACTCAGCTGGTCTCCCGCGCCACCCAGGCCTGCAGGTCGTCGCCTCGGATGGCCGCCGCCATCAGCTCCGGGAACTGGTCCGGGGTGCACGCGAACGCCGGGACGCCCAGCTCCGCCAGCGCCGCCGCGTTCTCGTGGTCGTACGATGGCGCGCCCGAATCCGACAGGGCCAGCAGCGTCACCACCTGGACGCCCGCGCCGACCAGCTCGGCGATCCGGTGCAGGAGCTCGTCCTCGTCGCCGCCCTCGTACAGGTCGCTGATCAGCACCAGCAGCGTCTGCTCGGGGCGGCCGACCAGGCCCTGGCAGTACGCGATCGCCCGGTTGATGTCCGTGCCGCCGCCCAGCTGGGTGCCGAACAGCACGTCGACCGGGTCGGCGAGGTGCTCGGTCAGGTCCGCGACCTCCGTGTCGAACGCGACGAACGACGTCCGCAACGCCCGCATCGACGCCAGCACCGCGCCGAACAGCCCCGAGTACACCACCGACTCCGCCATCGAGCCCGACTGGTCCACCGCCAGGATGACGTCGCGCTGCACCGCCTGCTGGCGCCGGCCGAAGCCGATCAGCTGCTCCGGCACGATCGTGCCCAGCTCGGGGGAGTAGTGCTTGAGGTTCCGGTGGATCGTGCGTGCCCAGTCGATGTCGCCCGGCCGCGGCCGGTGCGTGCGCGACGCCTTGTCCAGCGCCCCCTTGATCGCCGCGCGCGTGCGCTCGGCCAGCCGCTCCTCCAGCTCCTCGACCACCTTGCGGACGACCTCGCGCGCGGTCTCCTTGGTCTCCTCCGGCAGCACGCCGTTCAGCGACAGCAGCGTCCCGACCAGGTGCACGTCCGGCTCGACGGCCGAGAGCAGCTCCTTCTCCAGCAGCATCCGGGTCAGGCCCAGGCGGTCGACGGCGTCGCGCTGCATGACCTGCACGACGGTGCTGGGGAAGTAGCGGCGGATGTCGCCCAGCCAGCGCGCGACCCGCGGCGCCGACGCGCCCAGGTTCGCGCTGCGCGGACCGCCCGCCGCCTCTTCGTCCGGCTTGTCGTAGAGGGCGGCCAGCACCGCGTCGACCCCACTGTCCTCATCGGACAGTTCGGCGTCGGCCAGCCCCGACCCGGGACCCGCGCCCTCGGCACCCAGCACCAGCCGCCAGCGCCGCGCCCGCTCGACGTCCACGCTCACACCCCCACCCCCAGCAAAGTCGCCAGGACGGGCAGCACGCCCTCCGCCCGGTCCTCGTCCAGTTCCTCGGCCGTCAGCGCCACGGCCGCCGCGGTGCCGGCGAGCCCGGCCGCACGCTGCCCGATCGCCCGCTTCTCGGGCCCGCTGAACGCGCCGAAAGTGCGGCGCAGCAACGGAAGCACCTCGGTGAAGACGTCGTCGTGGATCGCCGCGAGCCACGCGTCGATCACCCGCAGCAGGCCTTCGTCGTGCACCAGCAGGAGCGCGCCGCCATCGAAGAAGCCCTCGACGTACGCCGCGCCAGCCGACGGCGCGATACCCGGCGTGAGCGCCCGGCCCAGCCGCAGTTCGATGTCGAGGGCGTCGAGCAGCCCGGCGTCGTGCAGGATCCGGGTGAGCCGCCCGGCCAGCAGCGGCGGCAGCGACGGCCGTTCGGCCAGCCGCGCCAGCGCCGCGAGCCACCGCTCCTTCGAGTCGTCGCCGAGCAGCGACGTCGCGTCGTGCACCCCGTCGACGAGCTGGGCCATCCGGGCCGCGGCGTCGTCGTCGATCCCGTGCGTCGCCGGTGGCAGCCCGGCGCAGATCCGGTCGAGCATGCGGTCGGCGACCGCGCGCAGCGCACCGGTGTCGGTGCCGCGCACGTTCCCGTACCGGGTCGCCCGGGCCAGCGCGGGCAGCGCCGACATGAGCCGGGCGACGTCCGCGTCCGCCGCCGCCCGCGCGTCCAGCGCCGCCAGCGCGTCGGGCAACGCCTCCGGCAGGTCGGCGAGCAGGCAGTTCTCGACGGCCGTGGTCACCTCGTCCAGCGGGGGCGTGCCCTCGACCGTGTCGCGGACCGCGGCCGTCGCCGCCGACGGCACGGTGGTGCCGTGCACCGCGGCCGCGACCAGGTCGACCTCGAACGCCGGTTCCCAGCACAGCGCCCAGGTCTCCCGGAACGTGCCCTTGTTCCGCCGCGCCGACGCCTCCCGGCTGCCCCACTCGATGCCGAGGATCCGCAGCCGGTGCAGCAGCTTCGAGCGGTCGAGCCCGCCGGGGGTGCGCAGGTCGAGGTCGAGCTCCTTGACGATCGGGTCCTTCTTGAGCCGCAGGCGTTTCGCCGTCGCGGTCAGGTCCGCGGCCAGCGGCGGCTGCGGCACCCGGTCGGGGACCTCGCCGAGCCGTTCGCCGACCACCAGCCGCCGCGTGACGAGCTCGACCTGCACCTCGTCGCCACCGCAGAGCACCGACCGCGTGGCTTCGGTGACCTCGGCCAGCCCGGCCGACGACCGCCCGCGCAGCGTGGCGAGGGTTTCCGACAGCCGGACCGCTTCGATGACGTGCGCGGTCGAGACGGGCAGGTCCTCCTCCCGCAGCACCGCCGCGACGCCGGTCAGCCAGCGCGCCGTGACGTCCTCGGCCGTGGTGAACAGGTGGTGGTACCAGCCCGGCGACCGCACGCCCGCGCCGTAGCCACTGGCCGTCGCGAGCCTGCCGTGCGTCCACGGCACCCAGGTGCACGCGACCTTCCGCTTCGGCAGTCCTTTGAGGACGGTCTGGTCGTGCGACGCCGGCGGCAGCGGGTCGGCCAGCGCGGGCACGTGCCAGGCCCCGCAGACGACGGCGATGTTCTCGAAGCCGTCCTTGCGGGTGCGACGCAGCACCGAGCGCATGTACGCCTCGCGCCGGGCTTCGTTGCCTTGCGGCGGTTCTTCGTCCTCGCGCACCGCGGTCATCGCGTCCGCGATCACGTCGAACGGGTTCTCGTTGTCCCGCCGCGACTCGACGACGTCGTCCCACCAGCGTTCCGGGTCGTCGTAGCCGCCGGCCGAGGCCAGCAGCGCCAGCGGGTCGACCGGCGGGCCGGCGTGCTCGTCCGGCCCTGCGGCGAACGTGTTCGCGGCCGGGAGGTCGCAGAACCGCACCGGGATCCCGGCTTCGCGCGCGTAGGCGAGCGCCTGCCACTCCGGGCTGAAGACGGCGAACGGCCAGAACGCGGCGCGCGAGACGTCGTCGGTCGCGTACGCCAGCAGCGCGACCGGCGGCGCCATCGCCGGTTCTTCGGTCAGCTCGACCAGGACGTCGGCCTCGGGCGGGCCTTCGATGAGCACGACGTCGGGTCCGAGCTGCGCGAGCCGTGTCGCCACGGCCCGGGCCGACCCCGGGCCGTGGTGGCGGATGCCGAGCAGGTGCGTCGTCACGAAAGTTCCTGGCCCGCCCGGTAGAAGTCGGCCCAGCCGTCGCGCTCGCGGACGACCGTCTCGAGGTACTCGATCCAGATCGCGCGGTCGGCCACCGGGTCCTTGACCACCGCGCCGTGGATGCCGGCCGCGACGTCGTGCGGGCGCAGCACGCCGTCGCCGAAGTGCGTGGCCAGCGCGAGCCCGCCGGTCAGCACACTGATCGCCTCGGCTGTCGAAAGCGTGCCGGACGGCGACTTCACCGCCGTGCGGCCGTCTTCGGTGCGGCCCGAGCGCAGCTCGCGGAACACCGTGACCACCCGGCGGATCTCCGACAGCTCGGCGGCTTCCGTGGGCAGCTGCAGCGAAGTGCCCAGCTCGGCGACCCGCCTGCTGACGATCTCGACCTCCGCGTCGGCGCTGTCCGGCAGCGGCAGCACGACGGTGTTGAACCGCCGCCGCAGCGCGCTCGACAGCTCGTTGACGCCCTTGTCGCGGTTGTTCGCCGTCGCGATCAGGTTGAAGCCCGGCCGCGCCTGGATCTCGGTGCCCAGCTCCGGGATGGGCAGGGTCTTCTCGGACAGGATCGTGATCAGCGAGTCCTGGACGTCGGCCGGGATGCGCGTCAGCTCCTCGAGCCGGGCCAGCTTGCCGTCCCGCATCGCGTGCAGCAGCGGGCTTTCGACCAGTGCGGCGGGGCTCGGGCCCTCGGCGATCAGCCGGGCGTAGTTCCAGCCGTAGCGGATGGACTCCTCCGACGTGCCCGCGGTGCCCTGCACCAGCAGGGTCGAGTCCCCGCTGATCGCGGCGGAGAGGTGCTCCGACACCCACGTCTTCGCCGTGCCGGGCACGCCGAGCAGCAACAGCGCGCGGTCGGTGGCCAGCGTCGCGACGGCGACCTCGATCAGCCGCCGCGGGCCGACGTACTTCGGCGTGATCACGGTGCCGTCGGGCAGGGTGCCGCCGAGCAGGTACTCGACGACGGCCCACGGGGACAGGTTCCAGTTGGGCGGCTTGGCCCGCTCGTCGGCGGCGGCCAGCGCGGCCAGCTCGGCGGCGTGGTCCTGTTCGGCGTGCGGCCGGAGGACGGTGGGGGCGGTCATGCGAGCTCCTCGTACATTTCGCGGCGGAAGTTCAGCGTTTCGGTGAGCGCCCGGCGCCACGGCCCGGCGTCCATGGTCAGGCGGGTGGTGGCCAGCGGGTGCCGCAGGCACGCCGCGGGGACCGCGCGGGCGATCACGACGGCGGCGTGCGAGACCAGGCGGTGGTCGTCCTGGCGGGCGATCCAGTCGAGCAGGGCGATGCCGAGCTCCTTGGTCCACGGCCGGGGCAGCTCGTGCACCAGCCGCGCGAACGACTCGACGGGCAGCCTGCTCACCAGGTGCCCCACGGTGGCGGCCTGGCTCGCCGGGCTCAGCACGCCGAGCAGCGGCGGTGTGGTGCGGCCGCCGGGGTCGGCGCCGATCAGCGCCTGCGCCCAGGTCTCGTCGCGCTGGCGCAGGGCCGCGGTGGCCCAGGAGTCGCGCAGCACGCCGGCCGGACAGCCCTCGACGGTCATCCGGACGACCTCGGCGGGTGGGCCGAACTCGGTCCAGAAGGCCAGCGGAGCGGCGGCGGCGAGGGTGCGCAGCCGGACGGTGCCTTCGCCCCGTTCGCCTTGCGGCACGGAGACTTCGAGCACCCGGCCGGTCCGGCGGACGAGCGGCCGCAGCCGGTCGGCCATGGTCTCGCCGTACCGCGTGCCCGGCAGCCGGCCGAGCAGTTCGGCGGCCCGTTCGCGGACGGCGGCCGCGCGATCGGTGAGGGCGGCTTCGAGGAAGCCTTCGTCCTCGGCGCTCACGTGGCCGGCGAGCACGCCGAGGAAGTCCGACCGGATGTCGGCGGGCTCGCTCTTCCAGGATCCCGCGAGGGCTTCGCGGGCGGCGCCGGGATCGTCGGCCAGCTTGGCCGCGAGCCAGCGGCGGCGCTGGGCGAGGCTGCCGTACTGCCAGACGTCGCCGGACTCCTCGGGTGGCGCGGCGAGGAACGCCCAGTCGGGGTTCCGCTGCCCCAGCCACGCCCCGACCGGCCCGGCGACCGCGACGAGCGGCCCGCGCAGGGCGGCCTTGCTGCGCGCGGCTTCGGCGAGCAGGGGGAGGGTTTCGGGCGGGACGCGGTAGTCCGTGCCGGCGACGACGCCGAGCCACTCCAGGAGGAGGTCGGGATGGCTGGCGGCGAGCAGCCGGGCCAGCCGTTCCCGCGCGAGGGGTGGGACGAAGGGCCGCTCGTCGGGCGCGGCGACGGGCAGGGGCCGGACGTCGTGCAGCGGTTGCCGCCCGGCGCGCCGGTAGGTGGTGAGGACGGCCGCCGCGGACAGGAGTTGCTCGGCGGGGTCGGCGCGGTCCGCGACGAGGTCCCGGACCGCGGGCGGCTGGGTGGCGGGGTCGAGGGTGCGCCGGCGGGTGCCGAGGAGCGCGGTGCCGACGAGGTCTTCCCAGGCTTTCACGGTCGCACCTCCGGTTCGTGGTCCAGGTTCACGGAAAAGCTCACAGCCGCACCGCCCGGTCCTCCTGCCAGCACAGCAACGGCCGCAGCCCCGACCGGCTCCACTCGCCCGCGACCGTCAGCGGCTTGCCCGCGGACATCGCCAGCAACGACCACGGGAACGCGTACGGCACCAGCGGCAGCGCCGTCCCGTCCTTTTCGGACAGACACCACCCGCCGGCGTGTTCGGCCGGGGTCACGCCGGAAAGCAGGACCGGCCACCGTTCCAGCCACGGGTCGGCCGCCATCGCCCGCGCGTACGCCGCCAGCGCGTCCGAGATCGAGCCGCCCTCGGCGGCCGGGGCCGGCAGCGGGATGCCGCGCTCGACCACCAGGGCCCGCACCGGCGCCGCGCCGGGGTAGAACGCAAGCTCCGCGGTCAGGATGTGCCCGGGTGGCAACGACGCGTCCAGCGGACGGCCCGGTGGCGCGAACGACAGCACCAGCGCGTCCCGGCCGGTGAGCCTCCCGCGCAGCCACGTGCGCCGCGTGAGCAGCCGGTCGTTCTCCTCGTCGGCCGCGCCCGTGATCAGCCACTCGTCCGACACGCGCTCGCCCTGCTCCAGGACCCGGGCCGTCTCCACCGAAAAACCGAGCCGCGTGCGGACGGTCTCCGCCAGCGGGGCCGGCAGCGAATCCAGCCGGGTCGCCGCGTCCGCCAGCAGGAACAGCAGCGACAGCTCGCCGAGCAGCGCCTCCGGCCAGTCGCGACGGCCGACGATCCCCGCCGCCCGCCGGAGGCCGCCCGCCAGGCCGCCCGCCTGGGCGTCGACCATCCGCGCGGCCACGGTGCGCAGCTCTTCACCGCCGCTGCGCTCGAAACCGGCGAAGCCCGCGCCGATCCGGTCGGTCAGCCAGACTTTCAGCTCCGCGACGCCGCCTTCGACCCGCGCGGCGCGTTCACCGGCCCGGCGGGCGGCCGCCTCCTCGTCCTTCGGCCCGGCCGCCTCCGCGCGTTTCTCCGCCCGCTGGGCGCGATCGGCGCGTTCGGCGAGCCACGTGTGCACCCACTCGGGTGGCTCGGCCGTGTCGAGCTGCTTCGCGGCCCACAACATCAGCAAGCCGAGCGCGTGCTTGCACGGGAACTTCCGGCTGGGACAGGAACACCGGAACGCGGGCTCGGCGAGCTCGACGCACGTCTGGTACGGCTTCTTGCCGCTGCCCTGGCAGAAGCCCCACACGGCGTCTTCGGACGCACCCGCGCCCGACCACTTCGCCGGCGCGGCCAGCGCCCGGCCCGCCTTCTCCGAAGCGGGATCCGGCGCGAGCCCGGCCACGCGTTCCGCGGTCCACGGCACCGCCGTCACCACCTGTCCCCCCACTGGTTTCCCTTGCCGTCCGGTCGGATTCCCCAGGCTAGTGGCCCGGGGAGGCTTACCCGGTGAAGCATGCCAGCACCCACCGACAATTTCCGGAACCTCGACTATTCCAGTGCTAGAATAGTCCCGTGCTGACCGACGCGGAGCTGACCGTGCTCGGCCTGGTGGTGGAGCGGCCGAGGCACGGCTACGAACTGGACGAGGTGATCGCGGAGCGCGGCATGCGCGACTGGACCGCCCTCGGCTTCAGTTCGATCTATTACGTGCTCGGCAAACTCCGCGACCGGGGCCTGGTCGCCGAGGTTGCGGGGGAGCGGGCGCACGCGAAGGCCCGCCGGACGTTCACGGCCACCGAAGCCGGCCGCCGGGCCTGCGCGACGGCGGCGGAGGCGGCCATCGCCGAGCTGCGTCCCGTGCACCCGCCGGTGCTGGCCGGGCTGGCGAACAGCCCGGCGATCCCGCCCGAACGGCTCAAAGCGGCGTTGGCCGGCCGCGCCGAGGCGGTGCAGGAGCGGCTGGCCGAGGTCCGCCGCGCGGCGGAGGTCGACGCACCGCCGTTCGTCCGGGCGATTTTCGACTACTCGATCAAGCAGCTCGAAGCGGAAGCCGAGTGGCTGGAAGGACTTACCTGATGCCCTACGACGTCAAGAAAGACCTGAAGCAGCTCTACGCGCCCAAGAACACCGACTGGGCCCTGCTCGACGTCCCCGAGCAGCAGTTCCTCGCGATCGACGGCCGCGGCAACCCGAACACCGCGGACAGCTACAAGAAGGCCGTCGAAGCCCTCTACGCCTTCGCCTACACGATCAAGATGACGGCCAAACGCACCGGCGAGGACTTCGTCGTCGGCCCGCTGGAAGGCCTGTGGTGGGCCGAGGACTACGCCGCGTTCACCGTGCGCGCCAAGGACTCCTGGCAGTGGACCATGCTGATCTCGCTGCCGGGAACGATCGGCGAGGACGCCGTCGAGACGGCCCGGGAATCCGTGCGGCGCAAGAAGAAGATCGACCCGCCGGTCCGGCTCGAGAAGCTGCGCGAGGGCCGGTGCGCGCAGGTGCTCCACGTCGGCTCCTACGACGACGAAGGCCCGCTGCTCGCCCGATTGCACGGCGAGTTCCTCGCGCGGGAAGGGCTCAAGGAAACCGGTCTGCACCACGAGGTCTACCTCGGCGACCCGCGGAAGACCGAGCCCGCGAGACTCAGGACCGTGCTGCGTCAGCCGGTGGGCTGATCGAGCTCGGCGAGGCCGCTTTCCCAGCGCTCACGCCGTTGCGCGGACGTCTGCTCCCACCACGGCTCGCCGCGTTCGCCCAAAGCCACCTTCGCCAGCTGCGTGCGCGCGCGATCCTGGACCCGCCGCGCCGCCATCAGGTGTTTCTGCAGGCGGTCGCGGACGTCGTCCGGGATCTCCGGATCGGTGGCCCGCCAACGACGGCCGTTCACGACGATGTGGCGGCCGTCGGGCGTGTGCTCGGGCATCAGTAGTCGCTGCTGACCGGCCAGGTGTCGTCGTGCAGCAGGCGCTTGAGGATCTTGCCCGTCGCGTTGCGGGGCAGGTCCGGCACGAAGTACACGTCGCGCGGGACGGCGAACCGGGCCAGCCGCTGGTGGATGTAGGCCCGGATGTCCTCGGCGTGCAGCGAGGCGCCGCGCCGCGGCACGACGTACGCCGCGAGCCGCTGACCGTACTCCGCGTCCGCCACGCCGACCACCGCCGCGTCGTGCACGCCGGGCAGCGCCACCAGCGCTTCTTCGACCGGGCGGGGGAACACGTTCTCGCCGCCGGACACGATCATCTCGTCGGCGCGGCCGGTGACGAACAGGCGGCCCGCCGCGTCGAGGTAGCCGACGTCGCCGGTGGCCATCAGGTCCGCCGCCCGCGCCGGGTCCTTGCCGTTCGTGTAGCCGTCGAACAGCATGTCGTTGCCGACGAAGATCTGGCCTTCGCCGCCCGGCGGGACGGGCTTGCGCTCCTCGTCGAGGATCGCGACGCGCGTGCCGAGCGGGCAGCGCCCGGCCGTGCCCGGCGCCGCGCGCAGGTCGCCCGGGTCGGCGATGCTCGCCCAGGACACCTCGGTCGAGCCGTAGAAGTTGTAGAGGACGTCGCCGAACGTGTCCATGAACTGCGTGACGAACGTGCCGGACATGGCCGACCCGCTGCTCGCGACGATCCGCAGCGACGACAGGTCGTAGCGCGCCCGCACCCGCTCGGGCAGGTCCATGATCCGCTGCAGCATGATCGGCACGGCGAACACCGCGTCGCACTTCTGCTCCGCGATCGCCCGCAGCGTCTCCTCGGCGTCGAACTTGCGGATCAGCGCGAGCGACGCGCGCAGCGCCATGCCGAGCTGCATCGCGGCCAGGCCCCAGCTGTGGAACAGCGGTGCGGCGACGAGGATCCGGTCGCCGGCGCGCAGCGGGATCCGGTCGAGGATCGCCGCGGCCGTCCCCATGCCCTTGGGCGTGGGACGCCGCGCGCCCTTCGGCGTCCCGGAGGTCCCGGACGTCAGCACGACCACGCGGCCCGGCCGGTCGACCGGCTTCGGCGGGTCGGCGGGCGCGGCGTGGATGAGCTCGTCGACGGTCGGGTAGCCGGTTTCGGCGTCCGGCCACGTGCTGATCCGGGCGAACTCGCCCGGCACGTTCGCGATGGTCTGCGCGAACTCGTCGTCGGCCAGCACGGCGGCCGGCTGGTGCTCGGCGAGGACGTCCTTGACCGAGGCCGCGGAGAGGCCGGTGTTGAGCAGGATCAGGTCGGCGCCGAGCTTGCTGGCGGCGACGAACGACTCGACCATCGCGGAGTGGTTGCGGCACATCAGCGCGATCCGGTCGCGTTCGCCGACGCCGAGCTCGCTCAGCCCGTTCGCGAGCCGGTCGCTGCGCTCCTGGACCTGCTTGAAGGTGCGGAGGCTGCGCTCGTCGTGCAGCGCGGGCTCGTCGGGGACGCGGGCCGCGGCGGCCTGGTAGCCGCCGGCGATGGTGGCGCCCCACTGCGCGAGGGAGCTGAGCTGGCGGGCGATCTTGTCCGGCCGGCCCGCGCTGAGGACCCCGGCGCGCAGCAGGATGCTCGTGGTGCGCAGCTTGGTGGCCTTGTTGCCGTCGCGGTCGCCCTCGGGGTCGGACTGCCCGGCCAGGTGCAGGTCGAGGCGCCGGGCGAGGGTGCGGACGTCCTTCTTCACCGACGACACCAGATCCAGGTGCGACGGCGGCAGCATCATCCGGACGAACAGTTCCGTCTTGCCGCCGGCCAGCGGTCTCAGCTCGAGGGAGACCCACGTGCCCTCGTCCGGGACGCCGCACCACACCACGTGCTCGCCCGGCCGGTACACGACGGCCTGGACCTGTGCCTCCATCATCCGCCCGCGCTCGGGCACGATCCGGATCACGGCCTTGGGTCCCCGGCCGCGCGCGGCGTGCTCCTGCACCTCGCACCCGGCGATCTCGGGCACGAACCGCGAATACCATTCCGGCGATCCGACGATCTGCCACACCACGTCCGGCGTGTGCCCGACCACTGCACTCGCCTCGACCACATCGTCACGCATCTCTGCCCTCACCGCAGGCTTTCGGGGGACCGGTGGCAGAGCCCCCGGCCCGGAGCGAAGCTCCGGTTGTTAAAGCAGTGTCACCGAACACACGTTCAGGTCACGGAGGCGTCACAGTAACAGCAAACGGGTGATCCCGGATACTCCGAACGGCCAGATACCGGAGGGTAACGGACACTCGCAGTGGGTCCTCCTAATGTCCACTGTGGAGTGATTAACGCCGTTCACCGAGGATACCGGCCACGGGGCGTGTCCGCGGCCCTCCGAGGGTGTCTTGACCGACTCAGTCGAGACCGGAGAAAGCCGGAATGAGTCATTCGAGACATTCGACTTCATAGCGGGCAACCAGCTCGGATCCCAGGCGCGCCAGCTCGGCCCGCACGGACTCCGGGCCTTCGACCTCGACGAGCGCGCCCCAGCCCGCCAGCTCCTGCGCGATCATGATCGGCGCGGGTGCCGCGACCCGCGCCCGCACCCGGTCGTCCGGCAGCTCCGCGACCAGTTCGCAGTGCCGGCCGAACCGGTCGCGCAGCACGCCGAAGTGGCGGCGGCCGAGCACCACGTCCGCGGTGAGGAGCGACCGCCGCTTCTCGATCTCCTCGACGACCTCTTCCCAGACCTTCGCCAGCTCGAGGTCGGCCGGGCGGTCCGCGGTCTCTTCGGTGGCGCCCGCCTCGACGATCCGGTCGACCCGGAACGTCCGGCGGCCCTTGTCCGTCCCCGCGACCAGGTACCAGACGTCGTCCTTGTCGACGAGGCCCCAGGGATCCACGAGGCGTTCCGTCTTCTCCCGTCCGGCGTAGGTGAGCCGCACGCGGCGGCGGGCGATGACGGCGTCCCGCAGCAGCGAGACCATCGGCGGTCGTTCCTTCACGCGCTCGCCCCAGCCCGCCTGGTCGACGAGGACGGCGTCGGCGGCCGCCGACGCCTCCGCGCGGAACGTGCCCGGCAGCGCGCCCATCAGCTTCCGCAGGGCCGACTTGACCTCGGGGGCGGCCGCCGCGGCCGGGCCGGCCAGGAGGAACAGGGCCTGCGCCTCGCGCGCGGTCAGGCCGGACAGGTCCGTGCGCGCACCCCCGACGAGCCGCCAGCCACCGCCGCGGCCCGGCTGCGGGTAGACGGGCACCCCCGCCGTCGAGAGCGCTTCGAGGTCACGGCGAGCCGTCGCGACGGAGATTTCGAGCTCGGCCGCGAGTTCGGCGGCCGTGACGCGGCCGCGCGTCTGCATCAGCAGGAGGGTGGCCACGAGGCGGTCGGCGCGCATGGGAGGAGTCTCGCAAACAAAGTGCTCATTCGGTGCGCACTTTCACTCCGCATGATGGCTCCACACCGTTCGGAAGGGAGCAAGACATGCTGCGAGGAATGGCCACCGTCTCCTACTTCGCCGACGACCACGCGGCCGCGCAGGCCTGGTACACCGAGTTCCTGGGGGTCGAGCCGTACTTCCACCGGCCCGGGTACGCCGAGTTCCGGATCGGCGACTTCCAGCACGAGCTCGGCCTGATCGACCGCAAGTACGTCCCGGCGAGCAGGGGCGGGGCGAGCGGCGAGATCGTCTACTGGCACGTCGACGACCTCGAGGCCACCGTCGCGCGCCTGCACGAGCTGGGCGCGAAGGAGCACGAGCCGATCACCGAGCGCGGGCCGGGGTTCGTGACGGCCTCGGTCGTCGACCCGTTCGGCAACGTCCTCGGCGTCATGACGAACGCGCACTACCTGGCGGTGGTCGGCGAGTGTCGGTCGTGACCACAGGATCTTGACGGGTTGTGGCTCCCGCGCACATGGCCCGCGCCGGGGGGTCACGCTTACCGTTCCCGTCCATGACCAGCGATCTGGACGGGCGCACCGCCCTCGTCACCGGCGGGGCCGGCGGTATCGGCCTGGCCTGCGTCCGCGCTCTCGCGGCGGCCGGGGCCAAGGTGCACGTCGTCGACATCGACGCCGGGCGCACCGAGGCCGTCGCCGCCGAGGTCGGGGGCTGGGCGCACGTCGCCGACCTGACCGATCCCGGCACGATCACCGCCCTCCCCGCCGAGGTCGACGTCCTGGTCAACAACGCCGGGATCCAGCACGTCGCGCCCCTCGAAGACTTCCCACCGGACGTGTTCACCCGCATCCAGGCGCTGATGGTCACCGCTCCCTTCCTGCTCATCCGCCACACGCTCCCGGCCATGTACGCCCGGGGGTGGGGGCGGATCGTCAACATGTCGAGCGTCCACGGGCTGCGCGCCTCCGCCTTCAAGTCCGCCTACGTCGCCGCCAAGCACGGGCTCGAAGGACTCTCGAAGGTCGCCGCGCTCGAAGGCGCCGAACACGGCGTCACGAGCAACTGCGTCAACCCCGGCTACGTCCGCACGCCGCTGGTCGACGGGCAGATCGACGCCCAGGCCGCCGAGCACGGCATCCCGCGCGAGGACGTCGTCGCCGAGGTCCTGCTCCGGCGCGCCGCCATCAAGAAGCTCATCGAAGCCGACGACGTCGCTTCCCTGGTGACGTGGCTGTGCTCACCGCACGCCGGCCACGTCACCGGGGCGTCCATCCCGCTCGACGGTGGCTGGACAGCCGCGTAACGCCGCCTGAAACCCCGTCACCACAAGGAAGTGGAGCCCGCAGTGAGTCAACCGAACCGGTCGGCGATCGCCAAGATCGTCGGCGCGAGCCTGATCGGCACCACCATCGAGTGGTACGACTTCTTCCTCTACACCTCGGCCGCCGCGCTGGTGTTCAACAAGCTGTTCTTCCCGACGGCGAACCCCTTGACCGGCACGCTGCTGGCGTTCCTGACCTACGCGGTCGGGTTCCTCGCCCGCCCGATCGGCGGCCTGGTCTTCGGCCACTACGGCGACCGGCTCGGCCGCAAGAAGCTCCTGATCGTCAGCCTGGTGCTGATGGGCGGCTCGACCTGCCTGATGGGCGTGCTGCCGACGTACGCGAGCGCGGGTGTCGCGGCGCCGATCCTGCTGACGCTGCTTCGCCTCGTGCAGGGCTTCGCGCTGGGCGGTGAGTGGGGCGGGGCCGTCCTGATCGTCTCCGAACACGGCGACGACCGCCGCCGCGGGTTCTGGGCGAGCTGGCCGCAGTGCGGCGCGCCCGGCGGCAACCTCCTGGCGACCGCCGTCCTGGCGATCCTCTCGGCGACGCAGTCCGACGCGACGTTCATGGCGTGGGGCTGGCGCGTCCCGTTCCTGCTCTCCGGCGTGCTGCTGCTCATCGGCCTGTGGATCCGGCTGGCCGTCGCCGAGTCGCCGGTGTTCCTGGCCGCCCAGAAGCAGGCCGAGGCGCACACCGACAAGCACGTGCCGGTCGTCGAGGTCTTCCGCAACAGCTGGCGCCAGGTGCTGATCACGATCGGCGCCCGGATGGCCGAGAACGTCTCGTACTACGTGATCACCGCGTTCATCCTCGTGTACGTCACGACCGGGCTGCACCTGCCCAAGGGCGTCGGCCTGAGCGCCGTGCTCATCGGCTCGGCCGTGCACTTCGTGACGATCCCGCTGTGGGGCGCGTTGTCCGACCGCGTCGGCCGCCGTCCGGTGTACCTGTTCGGGGCGATCGGGATGGCGCTGTGGAGCTTCGCGTTCTTCGCGCTGCTGGACACGAAGTCGTCGGCGGTGATCGTGCTGGCCGCGACCGTCGGGCTGGTGCTGCACGGCGCGATGTACGGCCCGCAGGCCGCGTTCTTCGCCGAGCAGTTCCCGACGCGGGTGCGCTACACCGGGCTTTCCGTCGGCGGCCAGCTGTCGTCGATCGCCGCGGGCGCCGTCGCCCCGCTGATCGCCGTCGCGCTGTTCTCCACCTGGGGCAGCACCGTGCCGGTGTCGCTGTACGTCGCGGCGATGTGCCTGATCACCGTGATCGCCCTGCTCGCGGCCCGCGAGACACGCGGCGAGTCCCTGCATGACGAGGGCGTCGAGGCGGAACCGGCGGCCGTTTCGCCCTAGCATGACGGCCGTGACCGCACCCACGGACGCGTTGCGCCGGCTGCTCGACCTGCTCGCCTCCGGGGCGAGCAGCGAGCAGCTGGCGCACGTCGTCGTGGCCGCCCGCGCCGAAGGTGCCCTCGGCCCGGCCGACCTGACCGCACTGGCCAGCGCGGGCGAGCTGGCCCTGCGCATCCGCGAGACCCTCGCGGAGCACCGGCGGCGCGAGGCCCAGCTCGGCGCCCTGTTCGACACCGCGAGCGAGCTCGCCGCACTGTCCGATCCGGACACCGTGCTGCGCTCGATCGTCCGGCGGGCGCGGGCCCTGCTCAACGTCGACGTCTCCTACCTGTCGCTGAACGACGAGGCCGAAAACAAGACGTACGTCCGGGTCAGCGACGGGTCGGTGTCGGCGGAGTTCCAGCAGATCGTGCTCGGCATGGGGGAGGGCCTCGGCGGGCTGGTGGCGCAGACCGCGCGGCCGTACTCGACCGCGGACTACTTCCACGACGACCGGTTCAAGCACACCCGCCACATCGACTCCGGAGTCCACGACGAGGGACTGACCGCGATCCTCGGCGTCCCCCTGGCCATCGGCCCGAAGGTGCTCGGCGTCCTCTTCGCGTCCGATCGCGGCACGCGGGAGTTCTCCGCGGACGAGGTGGCGCTGCTGTCGTCGCTCGCCGACCACGCGGCGATCGCGCTCGACAGCGCGAACCTGCTCGACCAGACCCGGCGCGCCGTCGCCGAGCTCAACGAGGCCAACGCGACGATCCGCGCGCACACCGAAGCGATGGAACGCGCCCAGGACGCGCACGACCGGCTGACCGACCTGGTGCTGCGCGGCGGCGACCTGCCGGACGTCGCGGCGGCCGTCGCCGGGGTCCTGCACGGCGACCTCACGGTCTACGACGCCGACCGCACGGTGCTGGCCAGCTCGGCTTCCCCGGCCCCGCTGGACCCGGACGCGCTGTTCGCGGCCCGCGCCGCCGGCCGGGCGGTGTCCACAAAGGACGCCTGGGTGTGCGCGGTGCAGGCCGGCCCGGAGGCACTCGGCAGCCTGGTGCTGACCGGCCGCGCGGGGCTCTCCGACCCGGACCGGCGGCTGTTCGAGCGCGCGGGCGTCGTGACGGCGTTGCTGCTGATGCTGCGGCGGTCGGTGGTGCGGGCCGAGGACGAGGTCCGCGGCGAGCTGCTGACCGACCTGCTGAGCGCGCCCGACCGCAACCCGCGGGCGCTGCTGGCCCGCGGCCGCCGGCTGGGGATCGACCTGTCGGCACCGCACGCGGTGCTGGTCGCGCACGCGGACGGCGGCTCCCGGCGGCGCGTGGCGAGCGCGGCCGCCCGCCACGCGACGCTGGTCGGGGTGCACGCGGAGGAGGTCGTGCTGCTCGGCGCGGGCGATCCGGACGAACTCGCAAGGCGCGTGGCGGCCGACCTCGGCGCGGCGACGGGCCGCCCGGTGACGGTGGGCGCGGCGGGCCCGGCGAGCGGCCCGTCGTCGATCGCCGCGGCCCACGGCGAAGCGGCACGGTGCGTCCGCGCGCTGCTGGCACTGGGCCGCACCGGCGAGGGCGCGGCGATGGCGGGGCTGGGGTTTCTGGGGCAGCTGCTGGGAGATCACGCGGACCTGGACGGGTTCGTCCGGCAGACGCTGGGACCGGTCTTGGACTACGACGCGCGCCGGGGGACGGAGCTGGTCGCGACGCTGCGGGCGTACTTCGCGAGCGGTTCGCAGCTGGCGCGGACGAAGGATGTGCTGCACGTCCACGTGAACACGGTGGTGCAGCGGCTGGAGCGGGTGGCGTCGCTGCTGGGGGAGGAGTGGCAGGCGCCGGACCGGGCGCTGGAGATCCAGCTGGCCCTGCGGGTGCACCGGCTGGGCGGGTGAGGGTTACCGGCTGACGCGGCCGCCGGCTTTCCCCGCCGCGGCCAGTGTCGGGCGGCGGTGTGTGCGGCGGCCGCGTCGGAAGCGGCCCCGCGGTGCAGCGGCTGGGCGCGACCACCAGCTTTCCTCGTCGGGGCCCGCGTTCGGCGGCGGTGCCCGCGGCGGCGGCGTTGGCGAAGACCTCTTCGACTGTCGCGCGGAAGCGGCCTGGCGGGCGCATCGGCTGGGCGGCGAGGGCTACTGGCTGACCGCGATCACCAGCTTTCCCCGTCGCGGCCCGCGCTCGGCGGCGGTGTGCGCGGCCGCCGCGTCCGTAAACACCTCCTCGACCGGCACCCGGAACCGGCCCTCCTCGAACAGCGCCGCGGCCGCCGCCAGACCGTGCCGCCCGTCCGGCTCGCCCGCGAACGCGCCGACCGACACGCGGACCCCGTGGGACGGCCCGCTGAAGTCGGCCAGCGTCACCACCGACGAGGGCGTTCCGGTCAGCGCGATCAGCTCCGGCAGCGAGCCCTTGCCCGCGACGTCGAGGGCCGCGTCGATCGGGCCGGTGACCCGCGTCGCCAGACCCGGGCCGTGCCGAACCGCCGTCGCGCCCAGGCTTTCGACGAACTCCGGGTCGCCCGCCGTTCCGATCACCCGGGCGCCGCGGGCGAGGGCCAGGCCCACCGCGAGGCTGCCGACTCCTCCGGACGCGCCGTCGACCAGCAGGGTCATGCCCTCCCGGACGCCCAGGAGGTCGAGCGCGCGGGTGGCCGTCTCGATCCCGGACGCCGCCGCGCCCGCCTGCTCCCACGGCATCGACGCCGGCTTGGGTGCCCAGAACGCCAACACCGCGAACTCGGCCGTCGCCCCGCCGAGCCGGGTGATGTCGACCGCGCCGAACACCTCGTCGCCGATGGCGGCTCCGGGACCGGCCTCGTCCACGATGCCCGCGGCGTCGACGCCGGGGATGTGCGGCAGGGTGATCGGCGAGCGCGACTTCCCCGCGCGGATCGCCAGGTCCACCGGCGACACGCCGGCCGCCCGCACGCGGATCCGCACCTCGCCCGGCCCGGCGTGCGGCTCCGGGAGCTCTCCCGTGGACAGGACCTCGGGCGGGCCGAACCGTTCGAACCGGGTTGCGAACACGATCACTCCTCCACGGGCGGACTCCCTGACCGCGCCTACGCTAGGAGTGATCACCGGCGACGAGCGGGGAAGTGAGAGCCGTGCGGGACGAACTGACTCGGAAACGCAGGGCGGACGCCGAGGACAACCGCCGGCGGCTCGTCGCGGTCGCGCACACGGCCTTCGCGCGGCACGGCCCGGACCTGCCGGTGCGGGAGATCGCGCGGCGCGCGGGCCTGGCGCCCGCGACCGTCCACCGGCACTTCCCGTCCCGCGACGACCTCCTCGCGGCCGTCCTCGCCGGCCAGGTCGACCGGTGCGAGGAGCAGCTGCGGGCCGCGCTCGCCGACCCGGACAGCCGCCGCGCGCTGACCCGCACGTTCCACCGCTTCGGCGAATGGCGCGTCGAGGAACCCGGGCTGACGGGCGTCCTCGAAGGACCGGAGTTCGCCGACCGGCGCCGGTCGCACGCCGAGGCGTTCGCGCGGCTGGTCGAGCGGGCCCGCGCCGACGGCGTCCTGCGGCCCCGGGTGTCCCTCGACGACGTCCGGCTCGCCCTGACGGCGACGACGTCGGCGCGGACGGGCCCGGAAGCCCGCCGGCTGACCGCCGTGCTGCTCACCGGCCTGCTGCGCTGAGTCCACGACCAGCCGCGGCAGACCGGCGCTAGCACTGCCCGTCGGCGAGGATCCAGTAGCCCGTGGACGTCTCGCGCAGCGCGTGGCTCGTGAACGTGTTCCACAGGCCCATCGCCTGGTTGGAGCCGTTCGCGTACGTCTGGCCGGCGCTCTGGTGCGCGCGGCCGGCCTGCGTGTGGGCGTAGTTGCTGGCGTTCACGCACGCGCCCGCCGGTGGGGTGGACGTCGTCGTCGTGGTCGGCGGCGGTGGGGTGGTGGTCGTCGTGCCGCCGGTGGATCCCTTGTCCAGCCCCCAGAACACGCCCGTGTAGTAGCTGGAGCAGATGCCGGCGAGGAAGTACGCGCCGGTGCTGCCGCACTGGGTCGCGCCGGTGCCCGGGTCGACCGCGGTGCCGTGACCCATCCCGGCGATCGAGTACAGCTGGACCTTGTCGCCGTACGTCGTCAACGTCGTGCCGCCGGGCAGAGACTGTGTGCTCGTCGGCGTCTGCGAGATCCCGTGCACCGCGGTCCACTGGTCACGCAGCTCGGTGCCGTTGACCGGGTAGACCGTGTAGTCGCCGGTGCCCTGCCAGATCGCGACGCGCGGCCACGGCCCGCCGTAGCCGGGGTACTGCGCCTTGACCTTCGACGCCCATTGCGCCGGCGTCAGGTTCTGGTTGTTCTGCTGGCAGCCCGACGCCTGCGTGATGCTGGTGGCGCACTGCGCGGGCAGTCCGGCGTCGATGCCACCGCCGGCGAAGACGTCCGGGTACGCGGCGAGCAGGTCCGCGGTCATCCCGCCGCCGGCCGAGAGCCCGGTGACGAACACCCGGGCGCGGTCCGAGCCGTGGTCGCCGACCGCCTTGTCCACCATGGCCTTGATCGACGCGGCCTCGCCCTTGCCGCGCGTGTCGTCGGCGGGGTCGAACCACGTGAAGCACTTCAGGGAGTTGTTCGCGGTGGACGTCTGCGGGAACACCACCTCGAAGCGCCACTTGTCGGCCAGCTGGGGCCAGCCGGAGTGGGCGTAGTAGTCGGCGGCGCTCTGCGTGCAGCCGTGCAGGGCGACGACCACCGGGCGGCCGGCCTCGAGCCCGGCGGGGGTGTAGGTGTACATGGCCAGTGCGCCGGGGTTGGCGCCGAAGTCGGTGACCTGCACGAGGGACGAGGCCGGCGGATCGGCGCTCGCCACCCCGACGGTGGTGAGCACGGCGGCGGTGATCGCGGCGAGTCCGGCGAAGGCGAGCTTGCGCATGGGGAGTCCTTCTCGTCGTTGAGAGGGTTTCCAGCGACGCTAAATCGGCCCGCTGGTTCGGACCATGTGGCCGTCCACCACATCCCCGCGGCGATTCATGGTGACCGGCGGGGTGGCTCTCGCCCGGTGCACGCGCTTGGGTTCTGTCCATCGAGACCGGAGGTGGACCGTGCGGAGATGGCTGGTTGTGGTTCTGGCGGGGACGCTCGCGGCGGCGCTGCCCGCTCCGGCGTCGGCGTCGGCCGGGGGCTGCCGGGTGGAGGTGCCCGGCGCCGAGAAGTCCGTGACGGTGTGCCTGGACGACCTGACGACGGCCGGCACGCTCGCGTCCGGGCACACCGTCGAGGCCGACTGGGCCGGGCTGACGTCGGCCGGGCTGCCGACCTACGGCCGCGTCCCCGGCGTCCAGGTCGACGGGTACTTCCCGGACACGTCGACGGCCAACACCAACAACGGCTGGAACCACGACGCGCAGTTCGTGCTGCGCCTGCCGTCGCACTGGAACGGCGGCCTGGTCGTCGCCGGTTCGCCGGGCGTGCGGCGGCAGTACGCGAACGACCGCGCGGTCGGCGACCAGGCACTGGCCGAGGGCTACGCGTTCGCCGCGACCGACAAGGGCAACACCGGCGCCGCGTTCTACGACGACGGCGTCCGGCCCGGCGACGCGCTGGCCGAGTGGAACACGCGCGTCACGCAGCTGACGCTGGCCGCTCGCGCCGCGGCGACGCGGTACTACCACCGTCCGGTGACGCGGACGCTGGCCGCCGGGCTGTCCAACGGCGGGTACCTCGTGCGGTGGCAGCTGGAGAACCGGCCGTGGCTCTACGACGGGGGCGTCGACTGGGAGGGGACGCTGTGGCGTGCCGATGGACCGAACCTGCTGACGTTCCTGCCGCCGGCGCTGCGTGCGTATCCCGCCTACGCGGCGGGGTCGGCGTCGGCGCATCAGTCCATTTTGGACGCCGGGTTCGCGCCGGGGTCGGAGTTCTTGTGGGACTACCACTACCGCGTCTACTGGGACCTGACCCAGCGGATCTACCGGGAAGAGGTGGATCCGTCGTTCGACGGCGCGCTGTCGGCCGGAACTCCGTTCTGTGCCTCGGGAACGCCGTCGTGTGACGCGGACTACGCGTACTCGTCGCGGCCGGCGTCGGTGACGCGGGCGGTGGAGCGGATCTCGCTGACCGGGCGGATCGGCAAGCCGCTGCTCACGCTGCACGGAACCCTCGACACGCTGCTGCCGATCACGAAGGACTCCGACGTCTACGACCGGATGATCACGTCGGCGGGACGCGGGTCGCTGCACCGGTACTACCGGGTCGAGGGCGGCAACCACGTCGACGGGCTGGTCGACCAGTTCCCGGACCGGCTGCGGCCGCTGGGCCCGTGCTTCCGGACGGCGTTCGACGCGCTGGGCGGCTGGCTGCGCGGAGTGCGCCCGCCGGCTTCGGAGACCATCGAACGCCCGGCCGGCGCGACTCCGGCGGACCTGGCCCGCAGCTGCTCGCTGGGCTGAGCCGTGCACAGCCCGGCGCCGGTCAGTCGCCCTTGATGAGGTGGGTGGCCAGTGCCGGGCTGAACGTGCCCGCCGGAATTCCCGTGCCGTAGCCGCAGCTGCCGTCCGAATCGCCCGGGACCTTGATCCACAGCTGCATCTCCGGGCCGCCGCCGAGCTGGGACGGCGAGCCCAGCTTGCGCTTCGGCGGGTTGCACCACTCGGAGTCCGTGCCGTGGCCGGTGCCGTTGCGGCTGGTGTCCACGACGAACGGTGCCGCGTAGCCCAGGGCCGCGTCGACCGCCTTGCCGTACGTCGTCGAGTCCGCCGTGGTGTAGAAGTTCGACACGTTCAGCACGAACCCGTGGATCGACCACACGCCCGCCGACCGCAGGCGCGTCGCCATCGTCGCCGCCGGGATCCAGGTCGCGTTGCCGCCGTCCAGGTACGCCCAGGTGTTGGGCGCCTTCTGCGCGAACTGGGTCGCGGCGTAGTTCAGCAGGTCGAGCCGGGTCTGGCGGGCGTCGCCGGGGAGGCAGTCGAGCTGGGCGAGCGCGTCCGGCTCGATGATCACCACCGCCGGCTTGCCGCCGATGCCGTCGGCGAACGCGGTGATCCAGTCGCGGTAGGCCTGCGGGCTGCCCGCGCCGCCGGTCGACTCGCCGCCGCAGTCGCGGCCCGGGATGTTGTAGGCGACCAGCACCGGCAGCTTGTCGGCGACGTCGGCGGCGTAGGTGAACCCGTCGACCGCCGCGCGGACGTCACCGCTCCAGCTGCCGAACCAGCGCGCGCCCGGCTTGGTCGCGATGGACGTCCTGATCGGGCCGGCGAGGCTGTCGCCGGGGTGGTCCCGGACCCACACCGCCGGGTTCGAGTCCGGGTCGACGTAGAAGCCGTTCGTCTTCTCGAGCGGGTTGCCGTCGGCCGCCAGCGCCGGGGACGCGAGCCCGGTGAGCGCCAGCGCCGCGGCCACGAGGAGGGTCGGAATACGCATTCGGCGAGTTTGCCGCGACGGCGTACACGAGGCGTACAAGAAGAAAACTGAACCGGACGCCGCCAGCGGCCGTACTACTGGATGAGGGGCTCGTCGCGGCTACCCGAAAACCGGTCTCGACCTGCGGTTTCACCACCCGGATGGGCCACCCCGTTCGGCCGCTTGCGGGAGCGATGCCCGTCGTTCATGATGGGGCTCCGGGGTCCGCGAACCATTCGTTCACGTCGAATATCCAGGTGTCGGCCATGCTTCGGAAGAACCGCAAGTCCGGAAGTGAACGCCATGCTGCTACCCGTCGCCGGGGCCTCCTGATGGCCGCGGACCTGTCCGGTTTCGCCATCATCGCCGGCCTGCTGCTCCCGGCGCTCGCCGCCGCGGCGTGGGCCATCTCGCTCGAACGCCGTCCACGCGGGGCGACCGCCGCGGCGGAGCCCGACCCCGAGCCGGACTGGACGGTGGCCGGCATCCAGGCCCGCCTCCGCTTCGAGCAGGCGGCGCGACGGCTGGCCGAAGCGGGCACGATCGCGCTGCCGACCCTGCCGATCCCGGAGCAGGTCGGCCGTGACGCGTCGCCGGACCAGCTGCCGCGGCGGGTGCCGCGCACGAGCCCGCCGGTCCGCTCGTCCGCGGGCCGCTTCCTGCTGCCGCGGCTGGCGTTCGCGGCCCCGGACAACGAGCTGATGCGGCGCATCCTCGACGGCTTGCGCAAGATGGACTGACCCGCTGTCGATCCGCGGTGCCGCCGTTCGTACAGGAGGTGAAAGCCACCTGGACGAAAAGGATCACCCGATGCGTTCGATCAGCGTCACCATGAGCGTCACCCTCGACGGCGTCGTGCAGGGCCTCGGCCGGCCCGACGAGGACACCCGCGGCGGCTTCGCGCACGGCGGCTGGGGCAACCGGTACCAGGACGACGTCCTGGCCCGGGAGATGGGCCAGGGCATGAGCCGCGCCGGTGACATGCTCTTCGGGCGGCGGACCTGGGAAGACTTCATCGGCGCCTGGGCCGGGCGCGAGGACGGCAACCCCTTCACCGCCCACATGGACGCCGCCACCAAGTACGTCGCCTCGACCACCCTCGACGACGCCGCGGCCTGGCAGAACTCCGTGCTGCTCGCCGGCGACGCCGAGAAGACGGTCGCCGAGCTGAAGGCGCGGCCCGGGAACGACCTGTCCGTCATCGGCAGCGCCTCGCTCGTGCACTCCCTGCACGCCGCGGGCCTGGTCGACCGCTACACGCTGCTGATCCACCCGCTGACGCTCGGCGGCGGCCTCCGCCTGTTCGAGGGGCCGGCGCCGCTCACCGAGTTCACGCTCACCAGCAGCGTCCCGACGACCAAGGGCGTGATCATCGCCCGGTACGAGCGTCGCTGAGGGCCGCCGGCGACTCCGCCTCCGGGATCAGCAGCCGGGCCGCGCCCGAGCCGTCGGCCGGGACCGACCAGACGTCCGCGTGGCCCGGCCCGCGGGGCACGCCGTAGCCGATCGTGTGGTCGTCGAGCCACGCCGGCTGGTCGTCGACGCTGCGGGTCTCGGCCAGCGGCGTCACCTCCGACGTCGTCAGGTCCACGACGGACAGCCGCCAGCCCTTCGCCGGGTCGTCGTCCACAGCGGACTTGAACGCCACGCGCGTCCCGTCCGGGGAAAGGGACGGGCACTCGACGTTCTCCCGCAGCGTCCGGACCGTGTGCGCGGCGAAGTCGCCCGCGACGAGGTAGCGGTGCCCGGCCGTCGCCATCGTCGCGTAGAAGCGGCGGTCGTCGCGGGTGAACGTGACGCCCCAGAAGTTGAGGTCCGCGGCCTGGTACGACTTCCCGTCGAGCGTCACCGCGTAGTCCTCGAGGGTGCCGGCCAGGTCGCCGGTCGCCGTGTCGAGGATGCCGGCCCGGGTGGAGAACATGCCGCCGTTGTAGGAGTCGCCGGTGACGAACACCGTCCACGCGAGCATCCGGCCGCTCGCCGACACCCGGGCCCGGTTCGGCAGCCCGACCAGCGGGATCTCCCGGGTCACCGCGAGGCCCGCGTCGAGCACCGCCAGCTGGTAGGTGGTCAGGTCGCCGTCCTGGCGCAGGCAGAGCCCGGTGCCGCCGGCGGCGTACACCCGCGCGCACGAGAGCGGGGACACCGTCCGCGCTCCGCCGGGGTCGGCGGCGGACACCGTGGCGACGTGCCCGCGGTCGGCGTCGGCCGTGCTGCGGAACAGCAGCCGCGGGCCGGGGGACAGGCTCACCGCGCCGGTCGCGGTGACGTCGTGGCCGCGCGCGCTCGCGAACCCGACGTACGCGACGGCGGCCCCGGCCAGCACAAGGATGCCGGCGACCGCGATCAGGATCCGCGTCTTCACGAGACCGCCTTCCGGGGCGAGAGCACCACGAACGTCACGCCGATCGCGACCACCGCCGCACCCGCCGCGACGCCGATCGCGAGCTCCGCGCCCCAGAACTGCCAGGCGAGTCCGAAGAGGACGGACGAGGCGAAGTACGCCAGCGCCTGCGCCGTCTGCACCAGCGAAATCCCCGTGGTGCGCAACGACTCCGGCAGCAGCGGACCGGCCAGGGCCATCAGGACGCCGTCGGTCGCCGCGTAGAACGCGCCGTAGAGCGCCAGTGCCAGCGCGAACAGCGGCCAGCCGGACACCGGCCCGGCCAGCAGCAGGTAGACGACCGCGAGCGCGCCGTAGCCGCCGAGCACCACCGGCAGCCGCCCGACCCGGTCGGCCAGCACGCCCAGCGGCGCGGCCAGCAGCAGGTAGCTGAGGTTGGTGCCGACCGCGAGCAGCGGGAACCAGCCGGTCGCGATGTCCTCCTTGTGCTGCAGCAGCAGGTAGACGAAGCCGTCGCCGACCGTGGCCAGGCCGAGCACGCACGCCGCCACCAGCAGGCGCCGCACGCCGCTGCCGCGCAGCAGGGCCGCCGCGGCGCGGGGCGAGACCGTCCCGGCGGCCGCTTTCGGCGTCCGGTGGTCGCGGACGAACAGGACCAGCAGGAGCACCCCGATCGCGGCGACGCAGAAGCTGACGACGAACACCGCGTCGAACGCCTCGGGGTCCGCCGTGCCGACCGCGGCCAGCACGGCGAGCGCGACCAGCGGCCCGGCGAACGCACCCATGCTGTCCATCGCCCGGTGCACGCCGAAGGCGCGGCCGAGCAGCGGTTCCGGCGCCGACAGGGTGATCAGCGCGTCCCGCGGCGCCGTCCGCAGGCCCTTGCCGGTGCGGTCGAGGGTGATCACCGCGCCGATCGCGGCCGCCGACGACCCGGCGGCGAGCAGGCCGAGCTTCATCACCGCGGACAGCGCGTAGCCCGCGCCGGCCACGACCTTGCGGCGGCGGACCCGGTCCGCGACGTACCCGCCGACGACCCGCAGCAACGCCGTCGCGCCGGTGTAGAGGCCGTCGACCAGGCCGTACGCGGCCGGGCTGAGGTGCAGCCCGAGCACGAGGTACACCGGCAGGACCGCGGTGACCATCTCCGAGGAGACGTCGGTGACCAGGCTGACGGCGCCGAGCGCGAAGACGTTCGCGCCGACCGCCGAGAGCTTGCCCTTCGCGGCGTGCTCTCGGCGGCCGATGGTGGAGAGGTACACGCGGGCTACTGCCAGACGTCGAGGATCGGCGACTTGCTCGCGGCGCCGCCGATGCCCGGCAGGCCGTAGGACGCCTCGATCGTGCGCAGCACGGTGTAGTGGTTGATCGACTCGCTGTAGCTGCCGACCTTGACGTGCGCGCCGGTGAAGCTGGTGAAGATCTGGTTGACCGACGTGCCGCTGTCCTCGTCGAAGGTGGTGATCAGCAGGCTGTTGTGCGTCTTGGCCCACTGCGCGTAGGCGTCGAGGTGGTTCTTGAGCCAGGTGTCGCCGGTGCCGACCGAGCAGTCGTGCATGTCGGAGCACATGTTCGGCGTCACGAAGGAGACCGTCGGCAGCTGGGTGAAGTCGGTGGGGAAGCTCGTGTAGCGGAGGTTGCTCGCGGCCGGGACGTTCGAGAAGTCCACCCAGCTGTTGTGCTTGCGCATGTAGGTGCCGCTGGAGCAACCGGTGTAGCCGTCGGAGGGCATCGACTCGGAGTAGCCCTTGAACGTCTTGCCGGCGCCGATCAGCTGCGCGCCGAGGTTGTCCTTGGCGCCGAGGTTGGCCGGGCAGCTGTCGCTGGTCACGCCCTGCGTCGCGCCCGAGAAGAGGGCGACGTAGTTGGGCTGGCTCGGGTGGGTGATCGCGAAGGAGTTCGTGAACTTCGCGCTCTGCGACGCGAGGGTGTTGAAGTACGGGGCGCTGGAGCTGCCGTTGATCGAGGAGTACTTCTTGTTCTCGAACATCACGAGGACGATGTGGTCGAACGCCGGCACGGTCGAGGCCGTGGGCTGCACCGCCGGCTCGTCCGTTCCGGTGACGGCGACCGCCGCGACGACACCGGCTGTGACCAGGGTGGCGGCGGCGAACGCGGCGAAGATCCGCTTGCGGATCATGGGTCCTCCAACGGTGGCGGGTGAGGGCGCCTCATGATGCCCACTCCACGCGGCCGGAACGTGCGCGTGTCGCGGTCCGGTTCGTGAACACCAGGAAACCTCCGGCGGACAACGGAAAGAGTGGGTTAATGCCTTTCCGGTGTCAACCTCCTAAGGTAGGTGTCCTTTGTGGACGGCCAGGGACTTGACAGGTCGCTCCCAGGTCGTTCAAAGGAACGGCGCCGAGACTCGGTCCCATGGAACCCACCCCGACCGGCGGCCCGGCCCGCCGAGAGCACGGCAGGCGCAAGGCCGCCCTGGTCACCGCGACGGTGGCGGTGCTGGGCGCGGCCACCGCCGGCGCGATCGGCTTCGGCCTTTCGACGGCTTCGGCCGACGACACCAGCACCTCGACCACGACCTCGACCGACTCCGGCAGCTCCGGCTCCCAGGACCAGCTCCAGTCCTCCGACAGCGGCGTGAGCTCCGGCTCGGGCAGCGCGCACACGGGCTCGGGCGCGTCGTGACCACGGCGGCGAGGGCGTTCCGCGCCCTGGGCACGACGGCGTCGGTGCTGGTCACCGACCCCGTACGGCTCTCGGAGGCGGCTTCGCTCCTGCGGGCGGAGGTCGACGCGATCGACGTCGCGTGCAGCCGCTTCCGGGCGGACTCGGAGATCTCGCGGCTGCACGAGCGGGCCGGCCGGCAGGTCCGGGTCGGGTCGCTGCTGGCCGAGGCGCTGGGCGCCGCGCTGCGGGCGGCCCGGCTGACCGGCGGGCTGGTCGACCCGACGGTCGGGGCCGCGGTACGGGCGCTCGGGTACGACCGCGACTTCGCACTGGTCGCCGCCGCGAGCGGTGCGGGGGTCGTGAGTGAGAAACAGTGTTCTAACCCTGTTTCTCACTCACGACCGGCTGCGGCGGGCCCGGCTCCCGCGCCCGGCTGGCACCGGGTGCTCTTCGACCCCGCCCTTCGCCTGGTCGTCCTCCCTCGCGGGGTCCAGCTCGACCTCGGCGCCACCGCGAAGGCCCTCGCCGCCGACCGCGCCGCGCGGCGGATCCACCGCGCGCTCGGGTGCGGTGTCCTCGTCAACCTCGGCGGTGACCTCCGCGTCGCCGGTCCGGAACCCGCCGGCGGCTGGCAGGTCGCGCTCGGCGACGACCACGCCGACGCCGTCGCCCGGCCGGACGCGAGCGTCTCCGTGAACAGCGGCGGTCTCGCCACTTCCGGCACCACCCGCCGGCGCTGGCACCACGCCGGGCGGACCGTGCACCACATCGTCGACCCTCGCACCGGCGACGTCGCACACCCGCGCTGGCGCACCGTGACCGTCGCCGCCAAGTCCACTGTGGACGCCAACACCGCGAGCACCGCGGCGATCGTCCTCGGCGCCGAAGCACCGCGCTGGCTCGAGGAACGACGCCTGCCCGCGCGGCTCACCTCCGACGCCGGCGACGTCGTCACGACGCCGGGCTGGCCCGCCGAAAGGAGAGCCGCATGAGCTCCGCCGTCTGGTACTTCAGCCGCGCGACCGGCCTCGTCTCACTCGTGCTCTTCACCGGCGTCGTCGTCCTCGGCGCGCTCGGCGCCGGCCGGTTCGCGACTCCGGCGTGGCCGCGGTTCACCGTCGCCGCCCTGCACCGGAACCTCGCGCTGACCAGCCTCGCGTTCCTCGCCGCGCACATCGCGTCGGCGATCCTCGACGGGTACGTCTCGCTGAGCTGGCTCGACGTCGTCGTCCCGTTCGGCTCCGAGTACCAGCCGCTCTGGGTCGGCTTCGGCGCCGTCGCGATCGACCTGCTGCTCGCGATCGTCGTCACCAGCCTGCTGCGCACGCGCATCCCGCCGCGCGCCTGGCGCGCCGTCCACTGGCTGGCCTACCTCTGCTGGCCGGTCGCGCTGGTGCACGGCTTCGGCATGGCCGAGGACGACGCCGCGTACGGCTGGATCGTCGCCCTCGACGTGCTGTGCGTGCTGGCCGTGCTCGGCGGCGTCGCCTTCCGGGCGACCCGCCGGGACGCCGACACCGCGACCCGCAAGCTCTCGGCGCTCGGAGGCACCCGATGACCATCCTGCCGACCCACCGCCTCGACCTGGCCGGTCACCGGCGCCGCACCGGCGTCGTGCCCTGGGTCGCCTACCACGGCGACGACGGCGGCGACCGGCTGATCGAAGCGGTCGCCGTCGCGGACCTGCGCGGCCGCGGCGGCGCGGGCTTCCCGACCGCGGTCAAGCTGCGCTCGGCCCGCGCGCCACGCTCGATCGTCGTCGCGAACGGCTGCGAAGGCGACCCGCTCAGCCACAAGGACGCCGCGCTGCTGACGTTGTCCCCGCACCTGGTGCTGGACGGCCTGCAGCTCGCCGCGCACGCCATCGGCGCCGGCGAAGCCGTGCTCTGCGTGCACGCGGGCAGCCCGGTGCTGCCGAGCGTCTTCGCGGCGCTCGCCGAACGCGACGACCGCGTGCCGGTGCGCGTCGAGGAGATCCCGCGCAGGTACGTCGCCAGCGAGGAGACGGCGCTCGTCCACCACCTGACGTCGGGGGACGCGCGGCCGCTCGGCAAGTCGCCGCGGCCCGACGAGCGCGGGGTGCGCGGCCGGCCGACGCTCGTGGACAACGTCGAAACGCTGGCACAGCTGGCTTTGGTGATCCTCCTCGGCCCGCTGCACTACCGCTCGGCGCGCGCCGAGCTGGTCACGGTGACCGGTGCGGTCCGGCGGCCCGGGGTCGTGGAGACGGCGCCGGGCGTGTCCCTGGCCGCGGTGCTGGCCGCGGCGGGTGGCGAAACCGAGCCGGTGCAAGCGGTGCTGACCGGCGGCTACGGCGGGACCTGGACCGCGGATCTCGCGGCCGGCGTGTCCGGGATTCCGGCGGTGTACGCGTTGCCGGCCCGGGCGTGCGGGCTCGAGTACACCGCGAAGGTGCTGGCGTTCCTGGCGGCCGAGTCGGCCCGGCAGTGCGGGCCGTGCATGTTCGGGCTGCCGGCGATCGCGGCGGACTTCGCGGAGCTGCTCCGCGGTGGCCCGTCGACGGCACGGCTGGCCCGCCGCCTTCCGCTGCTCACCGGCCGCGGGGCGTGCGCGCACCCGGACGGCGCGGCGCGGCTCGCGGCCAGCGCGTTGCAGGTGTTCGGTGCCGACGTGGCAGCGCACTCGGCCGGTGGCCGGTGCCGGGTTCTGGAGAGTGTGGCGTGAAGGTGACGGTGGACCCGATCGGGTGCCGGGGGCACGGGTTGTGCGCGGACCTGCTGCCGGAGCGGGTGCGGCTGGACGAGTGGGGTTATCCCGTGGTGGAGCCGGGTCCGGTACCGCCGGGGCTGCTGCCGGAGGCGCGTCGCGCGGCGGCCGCGTGCCCGGCGTTGGCGTTGCGGCTGCGGAAGGACTGAAATCCGGTCGTCCCGCCGCGGGCGGGTCGTTAACCTCCGGGGTATGAAGCTCAACGACCGGATCCGCGGTGCCCGGCTGATCGGCGTGCTGACCGGCGCGGGCATCTCGACCGCCTCCGGCATCCCCGACTACCGCGGGCCCGACGGCGTCTGGACGCGCACGCCGAGTGCCGTGAACGCCTTCACGCTGAAGAACTTCATGGCCGACGCCGGGGTGCGCCGGGAGTTCTGGCGCAGCTACACCGGCCACGCGGCTTGGCGCGCCGAGCCGAACGCCGCCCACCGGGCGCTCGCCGAGCTGGACGGCTCGGGGGCCGCCGTCCGCGTGCTCACCCAGAACGTCGACGGCCTGCACCAGAAAGCCGGCCTCGCCGCGCGCAAGGTCCTCGAACTGCACGGCACCATGCACACCACGCGGTGCACGTCCTGCCCGGTCCGGCTCCCGACCACCGAAGTGCTGGAGCGCGGCGAGGAAGACCCGCGGTGCCCGGAGTGCGGCGGGATCCTCCAGCTCGACGTCGTCCTCTTCGGACAGACGCTGGACGGCGAAGTCCTCGCCCGCGCACGCAACGTCGCCGCGTCGAGCGAGGTCTTCCTGGCCGTCGGCAGCTCGCTGCAGGTAGAGCCGGCGGCGTCGCTGTGCACGATCGCCGCGCAGGCCCGTGCGACGCTGGTGATCGTCAACCGCGACCCGACGCCGTACGACGAGGAAGCCGATTTCGTGCTGCGCGAAGACATCGAGAAGGTGGTCCCGGAACTCTGCGCCGCGGTGCGCGCGTGATCCGGGAGGCCCGCGACGACGACTGGCCGCGGATCTGGCCGATCGTCCACGACGTCGTCACCGAGCGGCGGACGTTCCCGTACGACCCCGCGATGACCGAACCCGAGGCCCGGCGGAGCTGGCTGCTGCCCCCGCCGGCCCGGGTGGTGGTCGCCGTCGACGGGGAGCGGGTGACCGGAACCGCGAACATGTACGCCAACCGGCCCGGGCCCGGCAGCCACGTCGCCTCCGGCAGCCTGATGGTCGCGAGGGAGGCCCGCGGCTCGGGGGTCGGCCGCGCCCTCGCCACGGACCTGGTGGACTGGGCCCGGCGCGGCGGGTTCGCGGCGGTCCAGTTCAACGCGGTCGTCGAGGTGAACACGGCGGCGATCCGGCTGTACGAGAGCCTGGGATTCGTCACGCTCGGCACGGCGCCGGGCGCGTTCCGCCACCCCGACCACGGCGACGTCGGCCTCCGGATTTTGTGGCTGGACTTGCGATGACCGCCCGCCTTAGCATCGGCTTGGGAGGGAACCATGCGCGGTCGCTGGTGGTTGCTGCTGTTCTACGCTCCGCTCGCGGCCGGGCTCTGCGTCGCGACCAGGAACCGGTGGTGGCTCCTGTGGGCCTTCCTGATCGCGCTCGTCCCCACCGGGCTGGTGGTGACGTCCGGCTACGGCCGCGAGTGGACGGCTCGCCGCCGGTTCCGCGAGTTCTCGGAACTCGCCGACCGGATCGGCGCCCGCGACGGTGAAGTGATCAGGGAAACGCGCCGACGGTACAACGTCATCGCCTTCGACCCCGGCTTGTCCGTCGCGACGCTGTGGCCGGGAACCGAAGAGGAGGTGCGGGCGGTACTCCGCGCCAAGGTCGCCGAAGCCGGTTTCCGGGGCTGGGGCAACTGGAGCCTGCACAGCGACGACCGTCGGTGGGCCGTCCACATCGCGTTCCGCATCGCGGCCCGCGACGAGTACCACACAGGCGCCCGCTGGGAGCCCGTCCCCGATGGCCACGTCGTGACGGAAATCCAGATCGAGGCACGGAAAGGCGGCCGGCCCGGGGTCAAGCCGGTCAGGTGAGCCCGTTCTCGCCGACCAGGCGGCAGCAGCCGGCCCGGCAGTCCGCGAGGCAGTCCGCTGCGTTCTGCCGAACCCGCTGCAGCCGCGCGATCCGGTCGTCCAGCCGGGCCACCACCGCCTCCAGGCGCCAGCGCTCCGAGGCGCAGGTCGCGTCGCCCGTGTCGTGGGCGTGGAGGGCGTCGACCACCTCGTCCAAGGTGAAACCCAAGTCCTGCAACGCCTTCGCCGAGCGGATCCGGTCGGCCGCCGACGGCGGGAACACCCGGTAGCCCGACGGACGGCGCTCCGCCGCCGGGAGGACGCCGCGCCGCTCGTAGAAGCGGACCGTGTCCACGCTGACCTCCGCCGCGCGGGCCACCTCGCCGATCTTCATGCCGCTTCTCCCTTGACTCTGGAGTCAGGTCCAGACTCTAGGCTCGGATTTCCCGAGGGACAAGGAGCCCGAAAATGGAGATCCCGCCGGCCTCGACCCCGATCGCCTGCGACATGTCGACCGCTCGCGACACCCCCGGCGAGCGGCTGGCCGAGTACCGCCGGCTGTTCGCGCAGGCACTCGTCGAGCGGGAACGGACCGACATCGGCATCCGGTTCCGCTTCCGGGCCGAGCCCGGCGTCGAGGACTGGGTCCGTGACCTCGCCGCCCGCGAGAAGGCGTGCTGTCCGTTCTTCGGCTTCGACATCGCCGTCGAGGCCGGTCAAGTCCGCTGGGACGCGGCGGTTCCCGGAACCGACGAGGCCCGCGCCGTGCTCGAAGAGTTCTACGCGCTGGCCGGATGATCAGCGGGAGCGGATCGCGTCGACCAGCATGCGCACGACCTGGTCGCCGTCGACCGTCCACTTCTCCTTCGCCAGGTGGCCGCTCAGCTCCAGCCCCGCGATCCCGTGCGCGCTCGACATCAGCAGCGCGCCGTACCGCCGGGCGTCCGGTTCGCCGACGACGCCGGCGACCAGCGTCAGGAACTCGTTCTCCACCCGGGTCGCGGCCGCGGCGGCCACCGGGTCGTCGCCCACCGGGGTGCTGAACATCAGCGCGTACAGGTGCGGCTGCCGGCGGCCGACCCCGATGAGCGTCAGCAGTCCGCGCTCGAGCCGCGCGCTCGGGGTGACGTCCAGGGCGCGCAGCCGCTCCACCCCGTCCGCCACCGAGTTCCAGGCGTCGACGGCGAGCGCGGTCAGCAGGTGCTGCTTGTGTTCGAAGTGCCCGTAGGGCGCGCCGCGCGAGACGCCGGCCCGGGCCCCGACCGCGCGCAGCGTCACTGCGTCGGGCCCGCCCTCGTCGAGCAGTTCGGACGCGGCCCGGACGAGGGCGGCCCGGGTCGCGGCGGCGGTTTCGGCTCGCGTCACCATGGCGCCGATCATAGTTGACAGTGTCACACGAGTTGCGCATAGTGGTTCATATGACAGTGTCACATCAGAACGAGATCATGGTCGTCACCGGCGCGTCGACCGGCATGGGCGCCGCCACCGCCCGCGAGCTCGCCGCCCGCGGCTACCACGTCCTCGCCGGCGTCCGGCGCGAAACCGACGGCGACGCGATCCGCGCCGACGGCGTCGAGCCGGTGATCCTCGACATCACGCGACCCGAGCACGTCCAGGCCCTCGCCGACCGCATCGCCGCGGACCCGGACCGGCGCCCGTTGCGCGCCCTCGTCAACAACGCGGGCATTTCGGTCAACGCCCCCGTGGAAGCGCTTCCCCTCGACGAGTGGCGGCGGCTGTTCGACGTCAACCTGTTCGGGCACATCGCCGTCACGCAGGCTTTGCTGCCCTTCCTGCACCGCAGCCGCGGCCGGATCGTGAACATCAGCTCGGTCGGCGGGAAGGTCGCGATGGCCACGTACGGGCCGTACGCGGGGACGAAGTTCGCGCTCGAAGCGGTCAGCGACTCGCTCCGGCGCGAACTCGCCCCGCACGGCGTGCAGGTCGTGGTCGTCGAGCCCGGCGCCGTGCGGACCGAGATGGGAGACCGCGGCGCCGCCACCGCCACCGGCCTCGCCGAGAAGATGACCCCCGACCACCAGCGGCGGTACGGCGGACTCGTCCAGGCCGTCGTCGCGCATTCGCAGCGGTTCACCCGGGCGGGGCTGCCCGCGGCCAAGGCCGGAGCCGTCATCGCCGCGGCCGCCACCGCGCCGCGGCCGCGTACGCGCTACACGATCGGGCGAGACGCGGCCCTGCTGACCCGCCTCACGCGCGTCCTGCCCGACCGGCTCCTCGACCGGGTGACCGCGGCGACGCTCCGGCCTTACCTGCCGTAGCTCAGTTCCGGGCGGAGGCGAGTGGCACCGTCGCCAGCAGGTGGTGCGCCGCGACACTCGCACCGTCCCCGCGGACCTTGCCCGAGAACTCCCGCGCCCGTGTCGCGACTTCGGGGCGCAGAGCCGCTTCGAGCGCCGAGGTCAGCGCTTCGGCCGTCGGCACGCCCGGCTCGGTCGCCGCGCCCAGGCCCAGATCGCGGACCCGGCCGGCGAAGTAGTGCTGGTCGTACATCTGCGGCACGACCACCTGCGGAGCGCCCGCACGGGCCGCCGTCGTCGTCGTGCCCGCGCCACCGTGGTGGACGACCGCCGCGACGCGCCTGAACAGGGCCTGCTGGTTGACCTCGCCGATGCCGAGGCAGTCCGGCGCGGTGTCGGCGACGAGGTCCGCCCACCCGCGGGCGACGACCGCCCGGCGGCCGTGGGCCCGCGCCGCCGCGAGCGCGGCCCCGGCGACCTCTCCCGGCGCGCGCATGCTGCCGAACCCGAAGTACACCGGCGGCTCGCCCGCGTCGAGGAATTCGAGCACGTCGGCCGGCAGCGGCCGCTCGTCCGGCCAGATCCAGGCCCCCGTCTGGACGATCCGCGGGTCGCCCGGCTCGGGCCACGGCGCCAGCGCGGCGTCGGCCGCGAGCCACGGCCGGTCACTGAAGACGTGGCTCGGCAGGTCGTCGACGGGGGCCTGCCCGGCCGCCGCCCGGTATTCGTTGACCTTGCCGCCGAAAAAGGCGTTCCAGCGTTGCGCGTCTTCGTCCCAAAGGGCGCGGTTTTCCGCCTTTCCGGGCGTCCGCCACGGCATCGGCGGCGGCGCGTGCAGATCGGACGGCAACGTGATGGGACAGAAACTCGCGTAGACGTAGGCGGCGCCCGAACGTTCGGCGATCGAGCGGGTGGCGAACTGCAGGGCACCGCCGGCGACCAGGACGTCACACCCCTCGGCGGCCACGGCGATCGTCTCGAACTGCGTCGTGACGGTGTCCTCCGTGGACTTCCGGATCTGTTCGGGCGTCGGCTTGCCCTGGTGCGCCGTCGCGGTCCCGCGCAGCACCGGCCCGATCGGCACGACGTCGAAGCCCAGTTCTTCGAGCCGGTCCCGGAAGTCGGGCGGCACGCACAGCCGGACGTCCTGCCCGAGCGCTCTCAGCTCCGAAGCCAGCGCCAGCACCGGCTGCACTTCGCCCCGCGAACCGATCGTGGACAGCAGCACACGCATGAAGGAATCCCCTCGCCGGAAAAGGTGAGCCCGAATTGTGGACCCGCACCGGGGTCTTGCCACAAGCCCCGGGGTCGGCTATATCTTTGAATGGGGAGAGGGAATCATCCCAAGGTGAACGGATCCCGCGTGCCGCCGGTCAGCTCGACCCAGACGGCCTTCTCGACCAGGTACTCGTCCATCGCGTGGACGCCGTTTTCCCGTCCTAGGCCGGAGTTCTTCACCCCGCCGAACGGCACCGACGGCGCCACGACCCGGTACGCGTTGATCCACACCGTCCCGGCCCTCAGCTTCGCCGCGACGCGGTGGGCGCGGTGCACGTCCTTCGTCCACACCGCACCGGCCAGGCCGTACGGCGTGTCGTTGGCCAGGCGGATCGCCTCGGCCTCGTCGGTGAACGTCAGCGCCGCCAGCACCGGACCGAAGACCTCTTCGCGCACGACCGTCGACTCCGGCGTCACCCCGGTCAGCACCGTGGGCCGCACGAACAGCCCGCCCAGCGCCGGTTCCGCCTCGCCGCCGCAGACGACCGTCGCGCCTTCGGCCTTCGCCGTCTCCAGGTAGTGCAGCACCTTCTCGTACTGCGGCGCGTTCGCGACCGGGCCCATCTCGGTGTCCGGCTCGTTCGGGTCGCCGAGCCGGATCGCGGCGGCGCGCTCGGCGACCCGGCGGACCAGCTCGTCGTGGACGTCGGCGTGCACGATCAGCCGGGACCCGGCCATGCACGTCTGGCCGGTCGCGGCGAACACGCCCGCGATGACGCCGTTGGCCGCCGCCGCGAGGTCGGCGTCGGGGAACACCACCTGCGGCGACTTGCCGCCCAGCTCCAGCGTCACCTTGTTCAGGTTCTCCGCGGCGGCCACCGCGACCGCGCGTCCGGTGGCGGTCGAGCCGGTGAACGCGACCTTGTCGACGCCCGGGTGCCCGGCCAGCGCGGCGCCGGTCTCGCGGGAGAGCCCGGTGACGACGTTGACGACGCCGGGCGGGAACCCCGCTTCGGTGATCAGCTCGGCCAGCCCGAGCGTCGAGACGGGGGAGTGTTCGGACGGCTTGACCACGACCGTGCATCCGGCGGCCAGCGCGGGCGCGAGCTTCCAGGTGAGCAGCAGCAGCGGCGAGTTCCACGGCGTGATGGCCGCGACGACGCCGACCGGCTCGCGGCGGGTGTAGACGAGGTAGTCCGGGTTCGGCGCCGGGATCTGGCGGCCCTCGATCTTGTCGGCGAGGCCGGCGAAGTAGTGGTACCACCCGCCGAGCCCGGTGAGCTGGCCGATCATCTCGCGGTAGAGCTTGCCGGAGTCGTTCACCTCCAGCCGGGCGAGGCGCTCGGCGTGCTCACCGATGAGGTCGCCGAGCCGCCGCAGCAGGGCGGCGCGCGCGAAGCCGGTGGTCGAGCCCCACTCGCCGTCGAGGGCCGCGCGGGCCGCCGCGACCGCGTCGTCGACGTCCTCGGGACCGCCGTCGGGCACGACCGCCCAGGGCCGCCCGGTGTACGGGTTCTGGGACTCGAACGTCCGGCCCGAGCGGGCGGCGACGGCCTTTCCGTTGATCAACAGGGAAAAGCGCTGCTCATCCATGGTGCGGCCTCCTCGACCTCCGGCTGTGGTGGTTTCAGCCTGCACCCGTCCGGGTACTTGAGGTAATCCGTTCGGCAGGAGGTCAGGATGACCCTTCGCAGCGTTCTCCTGGAAGACGAGATCATCCTTTCCGTCGACGGAGTCTTCGACGGCGGTCTGGCCCCCGCGTACCACCAAGCGGTCGAAGACGCGTATGCCGCCGGAGTCCGCCGGCTGGTGGTGGACCTGACGATGACCACGGCGGTCGACGGCGGCGGAGCGGCGGTCCTGGCCGCGACGGCGTCCGGCTGCGCGGCCCGCGACACCCACCTGATCATCGCGATGCCCCGCGGCGTCGAGGCCGAGGTCCGGGACCCAGCGCAGGTCAGGCTGCTGTTACGCAGCTTCGAACCCTGGCAGGACGCCGGCTAGCGCACCCGGACCGTCAGCCGGAACCGCCGCAGTTCGGCGTCCGGCTCCCACGGCCGGGCGTGGCGCGCCACCAGCGTCGTCTCGCCCGGGGCGTCCGCGTGCAGGACGAACCGGTGCTCGCCGGTGCCGCCGGCCCGGTCCGTCGCCGGGTGGAGGGTCTCCTCGACCACCCGCAGCGGCGGCTCCGGACCGTCCAGCACCCACTGGTAGCCGGTGCCCGCGTTCTCGGGCAACCGCAGCTCCAGCCGCTCGCCGGGCGCGACGTCCGCCGCCGCGCCGTCGGCTTCGAGCGTGAGCACCTTCACCAGAGGTAGATCTCGTGGATCAGCCCGTCGGTGGCCTCCGGATACGTGATCGACCCGGCCAGCCGTCCCGACGAGGCGAGGGCCAGCAGCGCCTCGTGCACGCTGTCGCTGTTCGTCGCGAGACGCTTCCAGCCGATGCCGTCGACGTAGGCGTACCCGTTGCGGTCGGCGTTGTTGGTCCAGAGCGCGAGCACCTTCTTGGCCGACTGCCAGGCCGCGGCGGTCGTGGCCTGGGCGACGGCCTGCGGCGCGCCCGGCGGGCTGAGCACCGGGGCGACGCCCGGCTCGGCGGTCACGGTCGTCGTCGCGGCGTTCAGCTGCTCGAGGCTGAGGGGCTGGGGAGCGTTGTCCGGGCTGGCAGTGGGCGCCACCGCCACGGGCGCGCTGGACGGGCTCTTCGATGCGGCCATCTCACGGCTCCTAGAAGACGTAGGTCTCGATGATCGTGCCGTTGTTGTTGAACGCGTTGACCGGACGGCCACCCTGCTTCGCGGCGACGAGCTCGGTGAGCATCGCCTTGTTGATCACTTCGTCGTCCGAGGCGAGGTGGAGCCAGCCCAGGTCCTTGAGGTACGCCCAGGTGTTGCGGTCCTGGTCGTTGCTCCACAGGCCCAGCACCGACGTCGAGCCGGTCCACGACCGCAGGTTCACCGCGGCTACCTGCTCGACCTGCCAGGTCTCGATGCCGCACTCGCCGTAGGCGATCCGGAAGAAGCCGCCGTCGCCCCAGCTGGTGTTCCAGCTGTTCTTCGCGATCCAGCAGCCCTGGGCGTCGTCGTAGCCCACCAGCGTGACGCAGTGGCCGCCGGCCAGCGCGCCGGTGACGTGGCGGTACACGCCCGTCTTGTAGGAGAAGAAGTCCTGGTACACCAGGAAGCACGCGATCAGCGCGCCGCAGGCGGCGAGCTTCTCCTTCATCGCCGCGGGGTCGCCGGTCAGTGCGGCGTAGGACGGCGTGGTCGCGAGCCGGTTCGGCCAGTCGGCGTTCAGCTTCGCGCCGGAGCGGTTGCGGGCGCTGTACGGGAAGTAGTCCTCGTAGGTGATGCCGACGTCGTGGCAGGCCTTCAGCGCCCGGTCGGGCATCCAGCCGGTGTCGCAGGTCGCGTTGTCGTTCGCGCCGTGCGTGTAGAACAAGTGCGCTTCGGAGAGGTCGAGCTTCAGTCCCGGCTGCCCGCGCGTGAACGCGGCGACCGTCTCGACCGCGGCCACCGTCCCGAACGCGACGCACGAGCCGCAGTCGCCCTGGTCCTTGACCGGTGTGACGTAGTTGGCGCCACCCGCGTTGCGGCTGTCGAACTGCGCGGGGGCGCCGGCCCCGGAGACGGCGGTGGCGCGGGCGGCTTCACCGGCGGCGAGGGACTTCGCCCGCGATTCGAGGTCGCGCCGGTCGCTCTCCGGCGGGAGGGGCACACCCAGCCGGTGCCGCCGCTGGTCCTCTTCGAGAATGGTCATGGAGTTCTCGCCCATGACCCAGGGATGGCCTTGTGCGGCCAGTTCGGTGCGGACCCGGTCGAGCTCGACCGGAGGTGCGGGGGTACCGGGATCGGCCATGATGACTCCCCATGTCGGACGCCTCATGCGGCGCTTCGGTGACCGTGCCCGACCGTTGTACTCTCGGGCCGGTCGAGGTCACCAGGGGAGTCATCCCTTTGCCGAGGAGCAGTTTTGTGGCCGATCTTCTGTCAGGAGATCTCGACGCCGACACCGTTTTCGGCAGGCATTTCCCGCGTCAGTTCTTCGGCGAAGATGGAATCGATCTTCCGGGACGCGGTCCGCAGTTTCACCGCGCCGGCGACGAGCAGCACGAGCGCGGCGGCGGGCACGACGAGCAGCACCGGCGGCCACCCGGCCCCGACGACGGCGACGACGGAGATCACCGCGCACAAGAGGAAGAGCGTCCTGACGGCAACACGCGGCCACGCGGAGCGGGGCTTGGCGTGCCGCCCGCGCGGTGTTCCGAAAACCGGCCGCGCGAGGGCAGCGTGGACACTCATCAAAACCTCCGGAAAGTCGCCGAACCGGCCGGGACGGGGATTCCCGGCGGTGGTGCCCGTGGACACGTGGTGTGAGTCGGGACCGAGCGGGTTCCGGTTACCGGTCGTTATTGCTTCGAGTCCGGATTCACGGAAACAATTCGAGCCGGGGTCAGGTCTATTCGGAATGGGTTTCGGGCACTAGGGCCGTTGGGCCCGGATCGGGCCCGCCGGTGGTCCTAGTCGTGGCCCGGGCCCTTGCCTTTGCCCTTGCCGTGGGTCTCGGGCTTGGCCGGCTTGCCGGGGTTCGCGGCCTTGGAGGTCGTGGCGGGACGCTCGTGGGTGACGGCGGCGGGTTCGAGCTCGGCGGACTCGGTGACGCCGGGGCGTGCCGGGTCCGGAGTCCCGGATGCGGCGAGCGGAGCCTGGGTGGTCGCGGGGGAGCTGGGTACGGCCGGAGTTTGGGTCCCGGGTTCTTGCGCGGAGAGCAGCATGGCGGAGATGGCGGCAACGGCGGCAGCGGTCACCCCGGCAGCGGCGGTGAACCGGCGGCGCTGGGCTGGGGCGCTGGCCGGCGAGAGGCCGATGGCGGCGAGGATCTTGCGTGGGCCGGTGGGGGTGGGCGGGTGGGGGAGGCTGATGTCGCGCACGGTCGGGTCGAGCGGGCTGCGGTGGCCGGGGTTGCCCGACCCGGAGCGACCCCGGTCGAGGTTGTCCCACCCAGGTCCGCCCCAGCCAGAGTTGCTTGCCGCGTGGTCGGGCGGGCCGGACTCGGCGGTGGCTGCTCCGATCGGCCTGCCGCGGTCGGTCGTGCCCTGGTGGCGTTCGGCCGCGCCGGGCCAGCTGGGGTTGCTTGCCGTGAGGTCGGGCGGGCCGGACTCTCTGGCGGCTGCGCCGATGTGCCCGCCGTCGGCCGCCGCGCCGCCCCGGCCGGGGTTGCTTGCCGTCGGGGCGAGCGGGCCGGACCCCGCGCCGCTCCGTACGCCGTCGTCCTCCGTGCCCCGGCGGCCCCCCAGCCGGCCATTCCCACCTCGGCCCGTCGGCGCCGCGCGATGCCACTTCCGCAGCACCCCCGCCGCGGTGAAACGGCCGGCCATCCACGGCGCCGTCGGCGGCGGCGTGTGCAACAACCGCCGGACCTCCACCGCCGTCGGGCGGTCGGCCGGCTCGCGTCGGGTCATCCGTCGCACCGTGTGGGCCAACGACGGCGGCAGCCCCTCCGGGATGCGCGGTGGCCTCGTCAACCGGGCCATCGCCGCCTCGATCATCGTGCCCGAGTACTCGCGGTGGCCCGTTACGCACTCCAGCAGGATCAGCCCCAGCGCGTACACGTCCGCCGGGGGGCCCGCCGGCTCGCCGCCCACCTGCTCCGGTGCCAGGTACGCCGCCGTGCCCGGGACCACTCCCGTGCCCGTTATGTGCGTTGTGTCGAGGGCGTGGGCGATGCCGAAGTCGCCGATCAGCGGGCCCGCCGCGGACAGGAACACGTTGGCGGGCTTGAGATCCCGGTGGACGATCCGGCGCGCGTGCACGTGGGCCAGTGCCTCGGCGAGCCCGTCGGCCAGTGCCGTCACCTCCGCCGCCGGCAGCGGGCCGCTCAGCAGCCGCTCCGCCAGGTTCTCGCCCTCGACCAGCTGCATCACCAGGAACGTCCGGCCGTGCGCGCTGCCGCTGTCGAGCAGCGCCACCACGCCCGGGTGGGCGATGCTGCCCTGGATGCTCATCTCGCGCAGCCGGCGGCGCTGGTCCAGCGCGACCACGTCCCGGTCGTAGATCTTGACCGCGACCTCGCGCTCGAGCCGCTGGTCGTAGGCCCGGTACACGCGGGCCGTGCCGCCGCTGCCGATCAGGCGGCCGACCTCGTACCGGCCGGCCAGGAGCTGCGGCGGGTCGTCGTGGAAGGCGCGCGGGTGGACGGCGAACTCGCCGAGAGCGAAACGAGCGCACGTGTCTTCGTGCGCGTTTCCCGGTTCACCGGCGTCGTCGGCCACGGCCGCGATGTACCCCGATCGCGTGACTCGCAAACGTCAGAAGATCACGCGAAAGCGTCCACACCGGTCAGCTCCGCCGACAGCGTCCACAGTCGACGGGCCTCCTCGCGGTCCACGGCGTACCGCCGGACCCCCGACGCCGTCATGCCTTCGGCGTCCGCGGGGGACAGCTCCGCGACGTCGCAGTCCTCGAGGTACAGCCCGCCGAGCCCGGCCAGCTGCGGTGACGTCGCGGCCCAGACCGTGGTCGCCGCGCCCTGCTCCGGGGTCTTGAACTCCATCAGGAGGGTGCCGGCTTCGTCGATCCAGCCGCGCTCGATCATCTCCGCCTTCGGCAGGTGCCGCTGCAGGGGCGTCATGATGCCGCCGGGGTGCAGCGCGAACGCGTGCACGCCCCGCGCGGCGGCCAGCTCGTCGAGCCGGACGGCGAAGAGCACGTTGGCCGTCTTGGCCTGCCCGTAGGCCGCCCACTTGTCGTAGCCGCGGGTGAACTGGACGTCGTCCCAGCGAATGGGCGAGTTGTGGTGGCCGCGCGAGGACAGCGAGACGACGCGGGCGCCGTCGGCGACGGCCGGCCACAGCCGGTTGACCAGCGCGAAGTGCCCGAGGTGGTTGGTGGCGAACTGGGCTTCCCAACCCGGGCCGACGCGGGTCTCCGGGCAGGCCATGATGCCCGCGTTCGCGATGAGGAGGTCGATCCGCCGCCCGGACGCCAGGAAGCGCTCGGCGAAGGCGCGGACGCTGTCGAGGTCGCCCAGGTCCAGCTCGTCGACCTCGACGTTCTCCACGCCGGAAAGGGCTTCCCCGGCCGTCGCGCGGCGGCGGGCCGGGACGACGACGTGCGCGCCGGCGCCCGCGAGCGCGCGGGTGGTTTCGAGGCCGATCCCGGAGTACCCGCCGGTGACGACGGCGAGCTTGCCGGTGAGGTCGACACCCGCGACTGCTTCGGCGGCCGTCGTGGTGGCGCCGAAGCCCGATCCGATCTTGTGCTGTGCGGTGCTCATGTCCCCGACCGTACGAGCTGGAGCGCACTCCAGCGCAAATCGCGCGGCCGGGGCCGAAACAGGGGACAATCGACCCCGAGAGGCGCACCCGACCCAGGAAGGCTCTGATGGCCGACTACTACGGGAACCAGCCCCAGGACGTCCGCCCGGGGATCGACGCTCGCAGGTTGTGGGCAGGCGGCGTCGCGACGGCGGTGATCGCGGCCCTGCTCGCGGTCGTCGGGCTGCTGATCGCGCGCGGGGTGTTCGAGGTCGAAGTGCTGGCCCCAAAAGGAGAGGGCGTCTGGGGCAACGCGAGCACCACGACGTACGCGCTGGTCGCCGCCCTGGTGGCCCTGCTCGCCACCGGGCTGATGCACCTGCTCAGCGTCGCCACGCCCGCGCCGTCGCAGTTCTTCGGCTGGATCATGGTGCTGGTGACGCTGATCGCGGTGGTCCTGCCGCTGACGCTGACCGTCGCGCCGAGCGCGAAGATCGCGACCGCCGCGATCAACCTCGTCATCGGGCTGGTGATCGCCGCGGTGGTCAACAGCATGGCGGCGAGCGCCCGGACGCTGCACCGGCGGCGCAGCCAGCAGAGTCCCGCGCCGACCCGGCAGGAGCCCCCGCCGACCCGCTACTACGACCGGTGACCGTGGACACCGTCGACGTCCAGGAGACGAACCGTCGCGTGATCGAGCAGTTCCGGGCGGGCGGCGAGGTCGAGGGCATGCACCGCGAGCGGCTGGTGCTGCTGACGACGACGGGCCGCCGCACGGGCGAGCCGCGCACGGTCCCGATGATGGTCCACCGCGACGGCGACCGGCTGCTGGTGGTGGCGTCGAACATCGGGGCACCGCGGCACCCGGACTGGTACCTGAACCTGATCGCCGACTCCCGGGTGAAGGTGGAGGTCGACGGCGCGACGTTCACCGGCGAGGCGCTGCCGCTACTGGGGGCCGACTACGTGCGGACGTGGACGGACCTGGAGCGGCACTACCCGTTCCTGGCCGACCACCAGGCGAAGGCCAGGGCGGCGAAGCGGGTGATCCCGGTCGTGGAACTGTCCGAAGAGGACTGACCGGCCTACTTGCTCGCCACCCGCCGGTACTTCGCCGTCGCCAGGGGGGCGAACACCGCGATGATCGCCACGCAGCACAGGATCGCGTACAGCGCCGCGTTCTCCGCCGGCCACCCCGTCGGCGCCGGCCCGAACCGGTTGCCGAACAGATCCCTCGTGGCGTTGATCACCGCCGTGAACGGGTTCCAGTCCGCGATCGCCTTGAGGAACGCCGGGAGCGTCTGCGTCGGGACGAACGCCGACGAGATGAAGCTCAGCGGGAACATCCAGACCAGCCCGAGGCTCTGCGCCACCTCGACGCTGCGCGCCGCCAGGCCGATCAGCGCGCCGACCCAGGACAGGGCCCACGCGAACATCAGCATCACCAGGTAGCCCAGCAGCGCGTCCCAGAAGCTGCCGCGGATCCGCCAGCCCACGATCAGGCCGCACGCCGACATCACGACCAGCGCCACCACGCTGACCACCAGGTCGGACGTCGTCCGGCCGAGGACCACCGCGATGCGGGACATCGGGAGCGAGCGGAACCGGTCGATGATGCCCTTCTGCAGGTCGTTGGCGAAGCCGATCACGGTGAACGCCGAGTTGAACGCGACCGTCTGGGCGAAGATCCCCGCGATGAGGAACTCCCGGTAGGACGCGCCGCCCGACTCGCCGCCGATCGCGTTGCCGAAGACGTAGGCGAACAGCAGCACGAACATGATCGGCTGCAGCGTCGCGGCCATCAGCCAGTCGGGGTTGCGGCGGACGTTCATCAGGTTGCGCCACGTGATGATGCCGCCGTCCGAGATGCCCTTCGCGAACGCGTTCACTTCGCAGCCTCCTCGGCTTCGGCACCGTGGCCGGTCAGGGACAGGAACACGTCGTCGAGCGTCGGCCGGTGCAGGGCGACGTCCTGGACGGCGATGCCCTGGGCGTCGAGCTGCCGCAGCGCCTCGATGAGCGCCTTCGGCCCGGTGTCGACGAAGATCTCCGCGCGCCGCGTGTGGTCGTCGCCGGACGGCTCGCCGGTGCCCACCGCGCGCAGCACCTCCAGGGTGGGCGGCAGGTCCGCGGCCGAGGCGACGACGAGCTCCAGCCGTTCGCCGCCGATCTGCGCCTTGAGCTCGTCGGCCGTGCCGCGCGCGATCACCCGGCCGTGGTCGATCACCACGATCGAGTCGGCGAGCTGGTCGGCCTCTTCGAGGTACTGGGTGGTCAGCAGGACGGTCGTGCCGTCCGCGACCAGCTCCTTGATGACGCCCCACGTGTCGAGCCGCCCGCCCGGGTCCAGGCCGGTGGTCGGCTCGTCGAGGACCACGACGGTCGGCTCGGCGACCAGCGCGCCGGCCAGGTCGAGCCGCCGTCGCATGCCGCCCGAGTAGCCTTTCGCCGGCCGGTCCGCGGCCGCTTCGAGCGCGAACCTCGCCAGCAGCTCCCGGGCGCGCGACCGGGCGGCGGTCTTCCGCCTGCCGTAGAGCCGCCCGACCATGTACAGGTTCTCGAACCCGGTGAGGTTCTCGTCGACGGCCGCGTACTGGCCGGACAGGCCGATCCGCTGCCGCACCTCGTCGGGCTGGTCCAGCACGTCGTACCCGGCCACGCGCGCCGACCCCGAGTCCGGCCGCAGCAGCGTCGTCAGGATGCGGACCATGGTGGTCTTCCCGGCGCCGTTCGGGCCGAGCAGGCCGAGCACGCGCCCGGCCGGGATGTCGAGGTCGACGCCGTCGAGCGCGCGGGTCGAGCCGTAGGTCTTGACGAGCCCGCGCACCTGGACGGCGGTGTCCGGTTCCGGCATGACGGTTCCCCTCTCGATACCCCGTCAAGCTAGGCCACACTGTCCGCTTTGTCCTCCGGGTTTCTCCCTGAGCCGAGTCAGTTCGCCGAAAGCGTGACGGCGAGCTCCGGCGGCGTCCGCAGGGTCTGGAACACGACGCAGTAGCGCTCGGTCAGCTTTTCGAGCGTGGCGAGCTGCTCTTCGGAAGCGTCGGTGTCCAGCTCGAACGACAGCCGGATCGCGCGGAAGCCCACCGGCGCGTCCTTCGCGACGGCGAGGGTGCCGCGGAAGTCCAGCTCGCCTTCGGCGCGGACGCGGCCGCCACGCACCTCGAGGCCCAGCGACGTCGCCACCGCCCGCAGCGTCACCCCTGCGCACGCGACGAGCGCCTCGAGCAGCATGTCGCCGGAGCAGGCGAGGGTGCCGTCGCCGCCGGTCGCCGGGTGCAGCCCCGCCTCGACGACCGCGCGGCCCGTCTCGACCTTGCAGGAGATGCCGAGGCCGTCGAGCTCGGCGTCGGCGTGCAGCGTGACGAGCGCGCTTTCCGGCGCCTCGCGGTACTTGTCCTTCAGCGGGGCCTGGGTCGCGCGCAGCTCTTCGGTGTCCATGCGTCCGATTGTGCCCGCGTTTCCCGGGAAAGCGAAAAGGCGGGGAACCCGGATTTCCCGGATTCCCCGCCTTTTCAGTGCGGATTCAGCGGTTTCAGCTCAGCGTCACCGCGACGTCGTCGATCACGAACGACGTCTGCAGCGAGCTGTCCTCGGTGCCGGTGAACTTCAGCGCCAGGGTGCCGCCGGCGGCCGACGAAACGTCGATCGTCTTGAGCGCGTACCCGGACGCCTTGTTCAGGTTGGAGTAGCTGCCCAGCGTCGCGCTGCCGTTGGTGACGGTCAGCTTGTCGTAGGCGGTGGTGGTGGTCGTTTCCGCGGTGTCGATGTGCACGTAGAACGTCAGGCTGGCGTGGCAGCCCGCCGGGATGCTGACCGACTGCGCGACCGACTCCGTGTGCGTGGAGCCGTAGCCGTCGAGCCAAGCGCTGTACGTGCCGCCGTGCGCGGCTTCACCCGAGGACGCCCACTGGCCGATGGCACCGGTGGTGCCGGTCCAGCTGCCGCTGCCCGATTCGAAGCCGCCGTTGACGATCTTCTGGCCGGAGCAGCCGGTGGTGGTGCCGACGGTCCAGCTGAACGACGCCGTCCCGGTCTTGTTGGCCGCGTCCTTCGCCGTCACCGTGACGCTCGAGGTGCCCGCGGTGGTCGCGGTGCCCGAGATCGTGCCGGTGGAGGCGTTGATCGACAGGCCGGCCGGCAGGCCGGTGGCGGTCCAGGAGTACGGCGAGGTGCCGCCCGAAGCCGACAGCGGCAGGTTCACCGCGGTGCCGGTGACGGTCGACTGGTTGCCCGGGTTCGAAACCGTGACGGTGCCGGTCGCCGAGCAGGTCGGGTCGGCCGACTGCGCCGGGACGGAGATCGCGTCCCACGCCGCCTTGACGGTGTTGAACTCGGTGCAGCTGCCCGGGAAGAGGTTCTTCGCCGCGGTCAGCGTCCAGGTGCGGTACTTCAGGTACGAGCTGCTGGTGGTCTTGAGCAGCATCGCGTTGTAGAAGATCTTCACCGCGGTCTGGACACCGAGGCCGGTGACCGTGGAGCTGTTGCAGGTCGAGCTGGTCGGCTGCCCGTTGGTCGGGTTGGTGCCTTCGGCCAGCAGGTAGAACCAGTGGTTGCCGGGGCCGGCGGCCGCGTGCACCTCACCGTTGGGGACGGAGCTGTCGTAGCAGTTCTTGTCGCCCAGCGCCGACGGGTTGTACATGTTGCGGATCGGGCCGGAGCCGACGAGGTTGACCTGCTCGCCGACGAGGAAGTCCGGCTGGTCGTAGGGAGCGGGCTCGTTCGCGAACCACTCGGTCGAGGCGCCGAAGACGTCCGCGACGAACTCCTGCGTGCCCGCGCCGGAGATGCCACCCGGGGTGTGGTCGTCGATGCCGTGGCCGTGCTCGTGCGCGACGACGTCGATCGAGCCGATCCAGCCGCCGGCGGTGTTCTTGCCGATCTGGACCTGGGTGCCGTCGTAGTAGGCGTTCTGGTCGTTCAGCCCGACGCGGATCGGCCAGCCGCCGCCGCTGCCGTCGAAGCTGTTGCGGCCCAGCCACTGCGAGAGCATCTTGTTCTCGGTCTGGGCGGCGAACAGCGCGTCCACGCAGCCGGTCTCACGGTTGCTGGCGGTGCCGTTGCCCCAGAGGTCGTCCGGCCCGCTGAACGTGGTGTTGTTGGCCGCGTCCTGGCAGGACGTGTTGGTGATCGTCGGGTCCTTCAGCGAGTACGTGCTGCCCGAGTGCGTGGTGTCGAGGTGCACCGGGTTGGGGCCGTTCCACGCGCTGGTGCCGTCCCCGTTGAGGACGTGCTCCTGCGTCTTGAGCACCTTGCCGGTGGCGGCGTCGACGATGACGTCGAGCCGGCTCGGGCCTTCGGCGTCCCGGCCGACGACGGTGCTCTTCCAGGCCAGCGTCGGCGAGCCGAGCGCGTAGACGACCTGCTGGGCGGGGCTGACGCTGTCCACGGCGGACAGCTGCTGCCGCGCGGTCGCCTCGGCCGCGGCCTTCGTCACCTTGCCGGTGGTCGAGGCGAGGTTGATGGTCTGGTCCTGCGCGACGGAGGTGCCGAGCACCTGGCCCGTCGAGTTGGTCGCGACGACGAAGTCGCCGCCGACCACGGGCAGGCCCTTGTAGCTGCGCTCGTAGGGGATGTACTGGAGGCCGTTGGTCGAGGAAATCGCTTTCTGGGCCTGGAAAACGTCGTCCGCACTGGCGTGCAGCGCGGCGGGCCTGCTCGCCACCAGACCGGCGGCCGCGGTCGTGGCCTGGGCCAGGGCGCTCGGAGCCGCGTCCGGGGTGGCGTTCGGGGTGGGTTGCGCCTGTGCGGTACCGGTGATGCAGAGCGCGCCGACGAGTATGCCGGTTGCTGCCAAGACGACTGGACGTCTCAGTTCCATCGAGGGATCTCCTCCGGGCAGGGTGAACCAGACCCGGGGTTCGAGCCGGGCCGGATCAAGGGGACGAGAGGTGGTGCTGTGGAACGGAAATCAGAATCCGGTGCCGGAGCCTCGTGAACAAGCGACTAACGTACGGTCTTATCTACCGGACGCAATAACTCCCAAAAAGGACATTTCCCACTATTGGGATTCGATCGGGTGACCGTCCACTCAGGACGGGAAGCGGATCACCGCCGTTCGGGTGATCTTTCCCGCGTCCGAAACGACGAAGGCCCCTTCGCCGTGAATCGGCGAAGGGGCCTTAAGTGATACGACTGTGTCAGGCGGTCTTCTCGCGCTTCGGGAGCTTCCAGCCCGGGCGCACGAAGTGGCACGTGTACCCGTTCGGAATGCGCTGCAGGTAGTCCTGGTGCTCCGGCTCGGCTTCCCAGAAGTCGCCCACCGGGCTGACTTCGGTGACGACCTTGCCCGGCCACAGTCCGGACGCCTCGACGTCGGCGATCGTGTCTTCGGCGACGCGCTTCTGCTCGTCGTTTTCGAAGTAGATCCCCGAGCGGTAGCTCAGGCCGATGTCGTTGCCCTGACGGTTCTTCGTCGTCGGGTCGTGCACCTGGAAGAAGAACTCGAGCAGGTCGCGGAACGTCGCCTGCGAGGGGTCGTAGACGACCTCGATCGCCTCGGCGTGCGTGCCGTGGTTGCGGTAGGTGGCGTTCGGGACGTCGCCGCCGCTGTAACCGACCCGGGTCGAGATCACCCCGGGCTGGCGGCGGAACAGCTCCTGCATGCCCCAGAAGCAGCCGCCGGCCAGGACGGCCCTTTCGGTTGACGTGCTCACGGCGTCACTCCTTCTCCTCGTCTGGTGCTGCCACCTGTACAACTTCGGCGGCACACCGATGATTCCACGAGAGGATTACGGAAGCCTGACGTCACCCGGCCTGCAGCTTCGCGAGGGTGAGCACGTCGCCGCCGATGCCCCAGCCGCCGTCGGCGACCTCCTCGACCAGCACCATCGTGGTCGCGCGGGCGCGGTCGCCGTAGATCTCGGCGTACAGGTCGGTGGTGCGGGTGACGAGCTGCTCCTTCTGCTCCGGGGTGAGGGTGCCGGCGGGGACCTTGAAGTTGGCGAACGGCATGGCGAGCATCCTTTGTTATCGTCGTTGTCCTGCGTGTGTAATCGACGCTAACACAGTGAGCGGACCGACGCTACCTTCTGCTTGATATCGATGATATCCGCTGGTAGCGTCGCTGTCGTGGACGTGAGAACGCGGATTCTGGAGGCGGCGGCCGGCCTGCTGGCGCACGCGGGCGACTTCTCCACGCGGGCGGTCTGTGAGGCCGCCGGTGTGGGCGCGCCGGCGCTGTACCGGCAGTTCGGCGACAAGGACGGCCTGCTCGCCGCCGTCGTCGACAGCGGGTTCGAGAAGTACCTCGCCGGCAAGCGGGCCGCGAAGCCGTCCGGCGACCCGGTGCGCGACCTGCGCGACGGCTGGGACAACCACGTCGCGTTCGCGCTCGCCAACCCCCACCACTACCGCCTGATGTACTCGGGCCTGTCGACGCCGCCGGGAGCGGCCGCCGAGGCGCACGGCCTGCTGCTCGAGGTGCTGGAACGCTGCGCCGCCGCCGGCCGGCTGAAGGTGCCGCCGTCGCTCGCCGCGCAGATGGTCATGGCGGCCAACGCCGGCGTCGCGCTGTCGATGATCACCCGGCCGGAGCTCTACCCGGACCCCGGGTTTTCCGTCCGGGTGCGGGAAAGCGTGCTGGCCGGCGTCCTCGCGCAGACTGCGCCGGCGTCCGACGACGTCGCCGTGACGGCGACCACCCTCGCCGCCCGGCTGCCGGCGGTGTCGGCGGGGTCGGTGGGAGACCTGACGGCGGCCGAGGTGACGCTGTTGCGGGAGTGGCTGGTGCGGTTGAGCGTCCACAGTGGACACTGAGCCGGACGGCCGCGCCGGTTGGGCCGTCTGCTCGGACCCGCGCTTTCGGTGCGGCCGCGGCCGGTCCGGAGTGGGACGATGGGCCAGGGTCGGCCCCGATCCGGCCCCGGGGAGGCGCGCGATGCGCGATCAGGAAACGGCGATCCCGGAGCGGACCAGCGGTGTGCTGGTCGTCGAGGCCCGCGGTGAGGTGGACATCGACACCGTGCTGCGGTGGACGACGCTGATCGAAGCCGCCATCTGCGAACTGCCGGAGCCGCACCTGCTGGTGCTCGACCTGACGGCGCTGGAGTTCCTGTCGGCGCACGGGACCCACGGGCTGCTCGAGGCGGTGCGGAGCTGCCGGGACCGCGGGATCGCGGGCTGCCTGATCGTCAAGCCGGGAAGCGTGGCCGACCGGATGGTGCGGCTGACGGGCCTCGCCGGCCAGGTCCGGGTGTTCCCGAACCGGCTGACGGCGATCGCCGCCAGCCAGCCGGTGGAGATGCGCTGGCTACGAGGCTGAAGGGCCTGCCCCCACCGGCCAACACGCGTCCCCAGCCGGCCAACACGCGTACCCCACTGGACGACTCGCGTACCCAGACGGCCAACACGCGTACCCAGACGGACGACACGCGTACCCCACTGGACGACTCGCGTACGCAGCCGGCCGACACCCGTGCGCAGCCGGACGACACGCGTACGCAGGCGGCCAACACGCGTGCCCAGTCGGACGACACGGCCCGGAGCGAAGGCTCCGCCGTGTCGTCCGGCCAAGCACGCGTGTCGTCCGGCCAAGTACGCGTGTCGTCCAGTCAGGTACGTGTGTCGTCCGCCTGGGCACGTGTGTCGTCCGGTCAGGTACGCGTGTCGGCCGGCTGCGTGCGTGAGTTGGCTGGGCGGGTGCCGGCCGCGGGCCGGGGTCAGGCTGGTTCGCGGACCAGGTCGGCCGCGGCTTCGGCGAACGCGCGGACGCGGGCCGTCGCGGAGCCGTCGCGCCAGACGAGGCCCCACTCGAGCCGGGGTGCGCCGTCGAGGGGGACGTACGTGAGGTCCGGCCGCGGGTAGTAGCGCCGGATGTGGGCGCCGACCGGCAGCACGCCCTCGCCGGCGCCGGCCAGCGTGAGCAGCTCCTGCAGCCCGGCGCGCGGCCGCGTCACCGCGCCGGGCACCTCCCCGTCCAGCCACGGGTCCGGCAGCGCGCAGCGCAGCACCGTGACCCGCGCCAGGTCCGCGACCCCCACGGCCTCCCGTCGCGCGAACGGGTGGCCCGCCGCCACGGCGAGGAACCGCGCCTCCCGCACCAGCACCGGGCCGGTGACCAGGCCGGGGCCGTCGAGCGGGAGCCCGGCGAGCACGACGTCCACCTCGCCCTCGCGCAGCCACGGCAGGATCTCGGCCGGCCGCACCTCGCGGAACTCGACCTCGCAGCCGGGCGCCCGCCGCCGGAACAGCTCGGCCACCCCGGCCAGCAGCTGCCCGCCCGCGGCGTCACCGAACGCGACGCGCAGCGTGCCGGTGACCCCGCGTCCGGCCTCGACCGCCCGGTCCAGGGCCGCGCCGACCGCCGACCACGCCGGCCCGAGCTCGGTGAGGAGCTGCCGCCCGACCGGCGTCAGCTCGACGCGGCGGCTGGTCCGGGTGAACAGGGGCGCGCCGATCCGCCGTTCCAGCTTTCGGATCGTCTGGCTGACCTGGGCCGTCGACACGCGCAGCCGCTCCGCGGTGCGGCCGAAGTGCAGCTCCTCGGCCAGCGTGAGGAACGACTCGATCTCGCGCGTCTCCGCCATCCCGCCCCTCCATCGTTCACTCCTGCTTCACGATCGTGGCACAGAAGCGCGTTGATCGGCTTCGCGGGCGTGGCGACGCTGGGGGCATGAACCACCACGACCACCTCGAGATCGTCGACGCGCTCTACCGGTTCGGCCTCGGCCAGGACCTCAAGGACCGAGCGCTGTTCGCGTCGTCGTTCGCCGCCGACGCGGAGCTGGACTTCCGGCCGGCGGCCGCGCGCTGGGGCGCCGAGCCGCCGCTGATGACGGGCCGGGAGGCGATCGTCGACACGATCCTCGCGCTGTTCGAGGGCCGCGTCGACACGACGCACCAGGTGACCAACCCGCGCGTCACGGTCGACGGCGACACCGCGCGGCTGACGGCCCTGGTCGAGGCCCAGCACCTGCTGAGCGACGACCACAGCAAGCACGCGCTGCTGAAGAACCGCTACGACGTCACGCTCGTCCGCGACGGCGACCGCTGGGTCATGCGCCGGGTGCTGATCGAAAACGCTTGGTACACCGGCGATCCCGGCGCGATCTTCGGCTGAGGCGACTACTCGCCGCGCATCGACCGGCGGATCTCGGCGAGCCGGTCCTTGGCGGCCTGGTCGCGGTCGGCGATCTTCTTGTCCAGGGTCTCCGTCGTGTTCTCCGTGCCCAGCCCCGCGACGTCCTGGGCGCCCAGCGACGTCGTGTAGCGGTTCTCGATCTTGTCCCGGACGAAGTCGAAGCTGGGCACGCCGCCCTCGCTGTAGTCCGGGTCCGGCAGCGGCGGCGAGGGGATCGCGAGCGCGGCGGTCGGCGTGTCGTCGACGATCTCGCCGTCCACGACGTTCGGGTCCTCGGGTTTGTCCATGCCCCGACTTTAGCCTCGGAGTGGGCACTCCCACCGGTACCCCAGTGGGTAATTCGGCCGTGTGCCGGGATCGTCCGGTGCGGAATTCTCGACGCGCAGAGCCGGAATCCGGAGGGAGCAGACCATGAGTGCCGGGGCCTACCGCGCCGAAACCACCGAAATGGGGACGGTCGCCAAGGCGGTCGAGGAAGTCGGGTCGTCCTTCCTGTCGACCACTCGCGACCTGGAAGGCCTGGTGCTGGACGCGATGTCGTTCGCCGGCATCGGCAGCGGGGTCGCCGCCGCGAACTCGGCGTTGCACTCTTCGCTGGGCAGCGCGCTGCAGAAGTTCCTGAGCCTGATCACGAACGTCAACCAGAACGTCCAGACGGCCGCGAACGGGTACAACGCGGCCGACTCCGACGTCGCGCAGGCCTACGGCGGCGGCCAGAACGCCGCGCAGGGCGGCGGGGGAGCGGCGGCCGCGGCGGCACCGCCGCAGCTCGACGCGCGGGTCGTCGACTCGATCATGCGCTCCGAAGGCGCGACGGGCGAGCAGGGCGGCGTGCCGGAGGCGTACGGCTTCCGGCAGAACATGCACAACGGCTACGACCGGATCATCGCCGCGCGCGAGCAGTACGGCATCGGCAGCGCGGAAGAACGCGCCGTCGTCTCGGACCTGATGACGGCGAACGCGCGTTCCGCGGGCGCGCTCAACTTCACCGACGCCGGCGCCCAGGCCGCGGTCATGTCCGGCGCGCACATGCGCGGCGCCGGCGGCGTGCGCGCGATCATCAACCACATGGCGGGCGACGACATCGTCCGCAGCTCGGGCACGATCAGCGACGCGGCCGTCCAGCACGCGCAGGGCCTCACGCCCGAGCAGTTCCAGCAGGAGTTCCACGACGCGCGCATCGAGTACGACCGCCAGATCTACGGGGACACGACCACCCGCCAGGGCGGTCACACGGCGAACTGGTGGGACCGCTACGGCAACGGCCTGACCCAGCGCTACGACCGTGAGCAGAACGAGTTCCTCCGGCTGTCGCAGCCGAGGGAGTGATCTTCGGTTCGAAGATCGCAAAACTGGGCATGCTACCTCCTGTAGCCGAACGACAACGGGAGGCGCGTCATGAACCGGAGGATGATCGCACTACTGGGCGGGGTCGCCGCGATGGCGGGGACCGTGGTGTTCGCGGGAACGGCGGAAGCGGCGTCGTCGACGCCGTGCAGCGCCGCCGCGAAGGCCTGCGTCCAGCGCAGTTCGAACACCGCGTGGCTGACCGACGGCGCCGGGCACGTCACCTACGGGGGCGTTCCGATCACGGTTGGGCTCGCGAAGTACCCGACGCCCGTCGGGACGTTCCACGTGCAGTACAAGGACATCGACCACTACAGCAGGCAGTTCAACGGGCCGATGCCGTACTCGGTGTTCTTCACGAACACCGGCGTGGCGTTCCACCAGGGCAGCCTGAAGGTGAAGTCGCACGGGTGCGTGCACCTTTCGCACGCGGCAGCGGTGACGTTCTACAACTCGCTGCACCCCGGTGACGTCGTCCAGGTCGTGCGCTGACCCGTCCCTTGTGGACGGTCGAGGAGCGCGCCGGTGACGGCGCCGAAGACCAGGTGGTCCAGGACCTGCGGGGCGCGGGGAAGCGCCCGCACGGCCGGGTAGGCCCGGCCGGCTACGCCCAGGTCCAGCGCCGCGATCGCGAGTCCGGCCGCCGCGCCCCGGAGCAGTCCGAGGCGCCGGCGGCGGGCGGTCGCGGCGAGGACCCCGGTCCAGACGGCCGAGACGACGACGTGCGCGATCAGCCCGGCGGCGACGCCGGGCCGGTCGCGCCGGCCGGGCAGCAGCGTGCCGGCGGCGCGGGTCGCGGTGAGCGGGTCACGGCCGGTGAGCAGGGCGTGGGCGGTCGACGGGATCCCGCTCACGACGGCGGCGGCGACCCCGGCGCGGACGGCCCGCCGGCGCAGGTCGCTCATGTCATCCGGCGGCCAGGTACGCGGCGACGCGGATGCGCAGGCCGCGGACCAGCGGCAGCGCGATCGTGAAGCTGCGCGCCGGCCGGTAGCCGGGCCACGGATCGCCGTGGGTGCACGGCCCGGCGAAGTACACGAAACCGTCTTCGTCGTCGTAACGGCCGGGTGACCAGCGTTTCGCGTCGCCCGCCCGGCGGTCCAGGCAGTCGGCGCGCGCCAGCCAGTACGCCTCGTGCTTCATCACGCGCTTGAGCTGCGCGGCGAAGGCCGGCAGCTGATCTTCGGGCAGGCCGAGCCCGCGGCTGCCCCACACCCGCGGTGCGCGTTCGTACGTGCGCCCGGGGCAGCCGAACGTGACCTCGCCACCGGCGTAGCGGCGGGTCCATTGGCCGGTTTCCCTTGTCAGGGCGGAAAAAGAGGATCCGCCGGTGATCTCCAGCGTCATGGGGGAACGATAGTCGATCACGCGCTGACGGGTACCGCCGCGCGGGTGTCGATCAGTGATCCCATGGTGTATACAGTATGCAGTAGGCTAGCGTGGGCAGAGGAGACCGCCATGTATTCCGTCACCAACCCCGCCACCGGTGAGCTCGTGGAGGAGATCCCGAACGCGACCGACGAGGAGGTCCGCGCCGCGATCGACCGCGTGCACGGCGGGTTCGCGGCCTGGCGTGCCAGGCCGGTCGCCGAGCGGGCCGCGATCGTGCTGCGCGCCGCGGAGCTGTTCGCCGAACGCGCCGACGAGCTGGCCGCGATCATGACCCTCGAGATGGGCAAGCGGATCAACGAGGGCCGCGGCGAGGTCGGCGTCGTCGTCGACATCTTCCGGTACTACGGCGACCGCGGCCCGGACCTGCTCGCCGACGAGCCGATCCCGATCCGCGGCGGCAAGGCCGTGCTGACGAAGGAGCCGATCGGGGCGCTGCTCGGCGTCATGCCGTGGAACTTCCCGGCCTACCAGGTCGCCCGGTTCGTCGCGCCGAACCTGGTGCTGGGCAACACGATCCTGCTCAAGCACGCGTCGATCTGCCCGCGCTCGGCGGCGGCCATCGAGAGCGTGCTGCGCGACGCCGGCGTGCCCGACGACGCGTACGTGAACGTGTTCGCGTCGAGCCGTCAGGTCCCGTGGATCCTCGCCGACCCGCGCCTGGTCGGGGTCTCGCTGACCGGCAGCGAGCAGGCGGGGATTTCGGTCGCGGCCGAAGCCGGGCGGAACCTCAAGAAGTGCGTCCTGGAGCTGGGCGGGTCCGACCCGCTGATCGTGCTGGACACCGACGACCTGGACGAAACGGTCAAGGTCACCGCGACCGCCCGGATGCGCAACTGCGGCCAGTCGTGCAACGCGCCCAAGCGGATGATCGTGCTGGGCGAGCTGTACGACGAGTTCGTGGACCGCCTGGCCAAGCGCGTGGCGGAGTACTACGTACCGGGCGACCCGGCCGACCCGGCGACGACGTTGCCGCCCCTGGCCTCGAAGGCGGCGGCGGACGAGGTGGCAGCCCAGGTCGAGACGGCGATCCGCGAGGGAGCGACCCTGCGCGCGGGCGGCCGCCGGGTGCCGGGCCCGGGCGCGTACCTGGAGGCGACGGTGCTCACGGACGTGACCCCGGAGATGGCGGCGTACCACGAGGAGATCTTCGGCCCGGTGGTGCTGGTGTTCCGCGCGGAGACGGAGGACGAGGCGGTGGCCCTGGCCAACGACACACCGTTCGGCCTGGGCGCGAGCGTGTTCGGCACGGACCGCGAGCGAGCGGTCAGGGTGGCTCGGCGTATTGAGGCGGGGATGGTGTATTTGAACAAGTCCGGTGGTTCGGAGGCGGACCTGCCGTTCGGGGGTATCAAGCGGTCGGGCATCGGGCGGGAGCTGGGTCCGCTGGGGATCGAGGAGTTCATGAACAAGAAACCGATCCGCCTCTGAAAGCCACGTTCGGCTAGCCGGTCACGGGATGATTCCCCGGGAGTTCAACGCGTCCGTCAGGCGTTCGCGCAGCTCCTGGGCCGTCGCTGCGACGTCGATCTCCGCCGGTGGGGAGAGCACCTTCGAGATCACCGTCGACAGGTTCTGGTACGCCGGGGTCAGCGGGCGGACCGCCGCGTCCGTCAGGGCCGCCTGGATGTCGCCCTTCATCGGGTACTGGTCGGCCATCGTCGGGTTTTCCTTCGGGTCCGCGGGTTTCGATGCGTCCAGGGGCGCGTTGTCGCGGTAGATCGATGCGATGCTCGGGGGGATGCCGTCCACCAGTGCCTGGTACTTCTGGGAAGTCGCGTTCCGCAGGCACAACGCCGCTTCGAACGCCTCCGGCTTGTGCTGCGAATACGTCGACACGGCCAGGTTGAACCCGCCGATCGTCACGCGGCTGGACTGCCCGGCGACCACCGACGGGTACCGCGTCCACTTGAAGTGCGCCAGGTCCTGCGGCTTTTCCTTGGCGTAGGAGGCATACACGAACGGCCAGTTCAGCTCGGTCGCCGCCTGGCCGCGCTGGAACGCCTGGCGGATGTCGTCCTCCTTCTGGTTCGTCAGTGACGGGTCCGTGATCCCCGCCGTCGTGAGCGTTTTCAACAGCGAAAGCGCCTTCACCGCGCCGTCGTCCATCACCACGGACTTGCCGTCGTCGGACAGGATGTGCCCGCCCGCCGAGGCGACCAGCGTGTTGTAGAAGACGACCAGACCTTCGTACTGGGCGCCGGTGAACACGACCTGGTACGGCTTCCCGGCGGCCTTCAGCTGCTGCGCCTGCGTCATGAGCTCGTCGAACGTCTTCGGCGGCGACGGCGTGATCCGGTCGTCGTACCAGAGCAGCTGGACGTTCGTGTTCTTCGTTGCCCCGTAAAGCTTCCCGTTCCACTTGGCGGTGGCCAGCGGCCCGGGCAGCACGTCCTGGGTGGCCGCCGCCGCGTTCGCGCCCGTCCACTCCTCGGCCCAGCCCGCTTCGGCGAACTCCGGCACCCACGTGACGTCGAGGCCGAGCACGTCCAGCGAGGTGTCGCCCGCGGCGAGCCGGCGGACCATCTGCTCGCGCTGGCCGTCCGCGCCGCGCGGCAGCTTGTTGTAGACGATCTTGTACCGGCCCGCGGCCTCCTGCGTGCACCGGTCGACCACCGTCTGGAGGTGGTCTTCGGGCGAGATGTACAGGTTGATCGTCAGGCCGGCGGCCGACGAGCACGCGGTGAGCGCACTGGCGGCCAGCAGGACCGCGCCGGTGACGGGGAGGAGCTGGCGCATGTCGGCCTCCTTGCCGGGCGGGCGACGCCATTGCAAGCGCTTGCATCGATGATTAGCCTTGATCAAGGCCACTGTCAATGGCTCGGACTCGGATGGTTGCAAGCGCTTGCAACGAATGGGGCAGGGGATGCCGGAGAAGCTCGACGACGTGGCGCGGCTCGCCGGAGTCTCGGCGGCCACCGTGTCGCGAGCGCTGCGCGGGGTGCCCGGCGTCGCCGAGCGCACGCGGACGCGGGTGGTCGCGGCCGCCGCGGAGCTCGGGTACGCCATCTCGCCCGCCGCGTCGAGCCTGGCCACGGGCCGGACCGGGACCGTCGGCGTGATCGTGCCCTACGTCGACCGCTGGTACTTCGCGCGTCTCATCTCCGGCGTCGAGCGGGTGCTGCGCGACGCCGGGATCAGCCTGTTGCTCTACAACCTCGGCGACGCCCCGGGCCGCGCGCGGTTCTTCGCCGGCCTCCCGCTGCGCCGCCGGGTGGACGCGGTGCTCGTGCTTTCCCTGCCTCTGACGGAGACCGAACGCGAGCTGCTGCTGGGGCTCGGCGTCCCGTTCGTCACGATCGGCACCGAGGAACCCGGCGGGGACTCCGTCGGGATCGACGACCACGGTGCCGCGGTGACCGCGATGCGCCACCTCGTCCAGCTGGGTCACCGCGAGATCGCGTTCATCGGCGAGAGTGCCCCGATCCCGCTCGGGTTCACGACGCCGGTGCGGCGGCTGGCCGCCTACCGCGAGGTCTACCACGCGGTGTGCCGCGAGGACGGCCGCGAACCGGAAGCCGCGTTCGAAACCGGGGGTGGCTTCACGGTCGCGGGCGGGGAGCGGGCGATGGGCGCCCTCCTCGGCCTGCCTCGCCGGCCCACCGCGGTGTTCGCCGCGTCGGACGAGATGGCGTTCGGGGCCCTGCGGGCGCTGCGCCGGGCCGGGCTGCGGGTGCCGGACGACGTCTCGGTGCTCGGGTTCGACAATCACGATCTCGCCGATCTGCTCGAGCTGAGCACCGTCGCCCAGCCCGTGGCCGAGCTGGGGGAGCGGGCCGGCCGGCTGCTCCTGGCGAGATTGTCCGGCGGAAAAATCGCGACATCGCCGTCGATTCTCGGGACACAACTGGTCCTTCGGGGCAGTACTGCGCCGACATTGCGGCGCTGACCTGCTGTTCTTCCGGCGTTGCTCTGTTCGGTCGATTGCGGCCTACTCGATCATTAGGTGAAATAATCGCCGACAAGGATTAATCGCCGTGAGGAGCTGGCTGTGCACTGGGGGTCCGTGCTCGAAGAAGGCGGGGCGGGGATGGTCCGCCCGTACTTCCGCACTCATGGCCGAACACGCCCGACCCGCGATCTCCCGATCGAGACGCTGGTGTCGATCACGCAGCGGGGGCGGGCGGTCGTGCGGGGGAGCACGACGGAGGAGACGGAGATCTGCGCGCTGCTGCGGACGTCGCAGTCGGTCGCCGAGGTCGCGGCGCGGCGGCGGATCCCGCTCGGGGTGGCGCGGGTCCTGCTGTCCGATCTGGCGGACCGAGGGATCGTCGCCGTGCACACGGCTCGCAAGGGGTCGGGCAACCGGCCGAGCCTCGAGCTGATGGAACGCATCCTCCACGGCCTCAGCCGGCTGTGAACTCCCTGACCAGCCGCGCGAACTCCGCCGGCTGGTCCAGCGGGATCAACGTGTAGCTGTCGGCCACCTCGACCAGCTTTCCCTGGGGTAGCAACGCCGCCAGCCGCTCACCGTGCTCCGGCGGCATCACGCGGTCTTCGCGGGCCCACACGACCAGCACCGGCCGGTCGAACGACGGCAGCCGTCCGGCGACGTCCACCAGGATCCCCGGCGACGCGGCCGCCGCGCGCAGGACGCGGACCGTGTCCCGCCGGACACCCGCCTGACTCAGCAACGGCCGGATCCGCTTGGCGGAGACAGCGTCGCCGCGTTTGGTCAGCCACCCGAACGCGATCGGCAGCCGGCGCACCGCGCGCAGCCGCATCTGCTGCATGAACAGCCCGAACAGGCCCGGCGACAGCTTCCCGGTCAGGAACAGCGTCTTGCCGGTCAGGCCGGGCGGGAAGTTGTCGAACGCGTCGCACGAGGCCAGCACGACGCGGCTGACCCGTGGGGCGCCGTCCGCCATGAGCAGCTGGACCAGCGCACCACCGGTGTCGACGCCGACGAGCGTGACGTCCCGCAGGTCGAGGCGCTCGAGGAACTCCGCCAGCAGGGCGGCGATCCCGGGCATCGACAGGTCCGCGTCGTCGCGCATCGGGTGCCGGTGGGCGCCCAACGGCAACGTCGGGACGACGCGGCGGTGACCGCCGAGCGAGGCGACCGGCCCGTCCCACAGTGAGCCGTCCATCAGCAGCCCGTGGACGAAGACGAGGACCGGACCCGGCCCACCTGTGTCGGAGTACTCGACGGTTCCCGCGGACAGCTCGATCTGCATGCCCGAAGTGAACCAGGTGGTTCGCAAACTGTCGAGAACCTCAGGGAGCGGCTTCCTCCCGCTCGACCGCGCGCAGCAGCGCCTCGAACCCGGCGGCCGCGCCGTCGCCGTCCGGGCTGGTCAGCAGGTCGACGAGGAAGCCGCGCAGGGTCGCGAGGATCATCGAGGCGACTTCGACCTTCCGCTGCTCCGGCCACCGCGCCGGGCAGAACGAGAGCAACGTCGGCAGGTACTGCTGGGACGCGCCGCGGCCGAGCGCGGCGTACCGGCCCGGGTCGTACATCGCCAGGCCCATCGCCTGGTCGAGCACGCGCCGCAGCTCCGACTCCTCGTCGCGGAGGCTCTCCCAGGCGGCCCGGACGCGGTCGGTCAGCGTCGACGACCCCGCGGCGACCGCCGTCAGCGCATTGCCGATCCGCCGTTCCCGCAACGCGAAAACCACCTGCCGGAGCAGGTCTTCCGCGCCTTCGAAGTGGTAGAGCAGCACCTTGTGCGTCGTCCCGGCCGACCGTGCCGCCCGCCGCAGCGAGAAGTCGACGAGACCGTTCTCCGCGACGTCGTCGGTGATCTTCGCCAGCAGCTCCCGGCGCCGGGCTTCGCCGCGGGCCGAGCCGGCCGACCGCCGGTAGCCGGTAGCGTTCTCCATGCGGGACAGCTTGACACGGGGAGGGGACGTCCATGCGGGTGCTGGTGACCGGCGGCAACGCCGGGATCGGCTACTTCACGGCCGAGCAGCTGGCTTCGGCGGGCGCGGAGGTGGTGATCGGCAGCCGCGACCCGGCGAAGGCCGAGACGGCGGCCGCCGCGATCCGCTCGCAGGTCGCCGGGGCGAAGGTCGAGTACGTCCGGCTCGACCTCGCCGACCTGGCCTCGATCGGGGCGGTCGACCCCGGCGAGCTCGACGCCGTCGTCTGCAACGCCGGGGTGATGCTCGACGAGCCGCCGCGCCGGGAGACCCCCGCCGGGCACGAGCTGATGTTCGGTACCAACCACCTCGGGCACTTCGCGCTGGTCGCCCGGCTGATGCCGCGGCTGGCGCCGGACGCGCGCATCGTCACCACCGGCAGCTTCGCGGCGAAGTCGTCGAGCCTCGACTTCGCCGACCTCCAGAGCGAGCGCGACTACCAGCCGAAACGCGCCTACGAACGGTCGAAGCTGGCCCAGATGCTCTTCGCCGTCGAACTCGACCGGCGGCTGCGCGAGGCCGGTTCGAAGCGGCTCAGCGTGGTGGCCCACCCGGGCGGCGCGCTCGACTCGCTGACGCCGTCACGCCCGCCGGTGCACGTCCGCACGGCCGGCCAGTGGCTGCGCGGCCTGCCCGTCCGCGCGCTGCTGCAGGGCAAGGACGCCGGCGCGCGGCCCGCCGTCCGCGCGGTGCTCGGCCCGGACGTCACCGGCGGGCAGCTGTGGGGCCCGCGCGTGTTCGGCCTGCGTGGCCGCCCTCGTCTCGAAGAGCGCTGGAAGAACCTGACCGACGCCGCCGCCGGGCGGCTGTGGGCGGAAAGCGTCGCGCTGACCGGAGTGGACCCGATGGGCTGAATGCACAGCGCTGACGGTGGGACTGTGCACATCGCACGGTGACGCCGCCGGGACCGCTGCTTACGGTTCGGGGAACCCATCCCCCGTCCCGGATTAGGAGGTCGGCGTGGCCTCAACAGTCGGTGTCGATGACTATGCCCTCACCAGAGTGCCGGACCACGCCCGGTACTCGTGGTGGTCGGTCGCCGTCCAGCGGTTCGGCCAGGTTTCCGCTCTGTCCCAGTTCCTGCTCGGAGCCACAGTCGGCTTCGGGATGAGCTTCTGGAACGCGGTTCTGGCCTTCACGCTCGGCTCGGTCATCCTGGAGCTCATCACGATCCTCGTCGGCGTCATCGGCGTCCGCGAAGGTCTGTCCACGTCCATGATCGCCCGCTGGACCGGCTTCGGCCGCGGCGGCTCGGCGCTCATCGGGCTCGCCATCGGGATCAGCCTCATCGGCTGGTTCGGTATCCAGTCCGCGGTCTCGGCCCAAGGTCTCGTCGCGCTCATCGGCGGCCTGCCGGAATGGGGCTGGGCGCTGCTGTTCGGCCTGCTCGTCACCGCGATCGTCGTGCGCGGCTTTCATTCCATGGCCTGGACGGCGTACCTGACCGTCCCGGCGTTCCTCGTCCTCGTCGGCTGGTCGGTCATCTCCGAGCTGACCCGCCACGACCTCGGCACGCTCGTCTCCTCGGCCCCGCCCGGGCCGGCGCTGAGCCTGCTGCAGGGCACCACGCTGGTCGCCGGCGGCTTCATCGTCGGCGCTGTCATCACCCCGGACATGACCCGCTTCAACCGGTCCACTTCGGACGTCGTGAAGCAGACGCTGGTCGGGATCACCCTCGGCGAGTACGTCATCGGCCTGTCCGGCGTCCTGCTCGCGCACGCCGTCGGCAGCGCCGGGATCACCACGATCGTGACGTCGTCGGTCGGCTGGATCGGGCTGCTGATCGTCATCGCCGGCACGATGAAGATCAACGACTGGAACCTGTACTCCTCCGGGCTCGGCGTCGTGAACTTCATCGGCACGGTGTCCGGGCGCAAGGCCCACCGCGGCCTGGTCACCGCCGTGCTCGGCGTCGCGGGCAGCCTGCTCGCCGCGGCCGGGATCCTGGCGAAGTTCACCGACTTCCTCACCGTGCTGGGCGTGGCGTTCCCGCCGATCGCCGGGATCATGGTCGCCGAGTACTTCGTCGTGAAGAAGTGGCGCGGGGACCTGGAAGCCGCCCGGGCGCGGGGAACCGTGCCCGACGACGCTCCGCTGTGGGTGCCCGCCACCATCGTCGTCTGGATCGCCGCGGCGCTCTTCGGCGAGTTCGTCGAATGGGGCCTGCCGAGCATCAACTCGCTCGTCGTGGCCTTCGTCCTGTACGTCGTCGCCGGGAAGCTCGGCCTGGTACGGGGGTTCGGCAGCAGCCGGACCGCCGAGACCGCTCCCGCCGTCCAGTCTGCTTAAGGAGAATCTTCGTGCGCATCGGCATCGACGTCGGCGGCACCAACACCGACGCTGTCCTGCTCGACGGCCGTCAGGTGCTCGCCTCGGTCAAGACCAGCACGACCGCGGACGTCACCTCGGGCATCGTCGCCGCGATCGACGGCCTGCAGCGGCAACGCGCGTTCGACCCGGCGGCGGTGCGGGCGGTGATGATCGGCACCACGCACTTCATCAACGCGCTCGTCGAGGCCCACCGGCTCGCGCCGACCGCGGCCGTGCGGCTGAGCCTGCCGGCCGGGGCGTCGCTGCCGCCGATGGTCGACTGGCCGCAGCGGCTCGTCGACGCGGTGTCGGGGCGCAGCTACCTGGTCCACGGTGGACACGAGTTCGACGGCCGCCACATCGCGGAGCTCGACGAGAGCGAGCTGCGCAAGGCCGCCGACGACATGGGGACGGCCGGGGTGCGCAGCGTCGCCATCACCTCGGTCTTCTCCCCGGTCAACGCCGAGTTCGAGGCCCGCGCGGCCGAGATCATCGGCGCGCAGCTGCCGGACGTCGCGATCTCGCTGTCCCACGAGATCGGCCGGATCGGCTTGCTGGAACGGGAAAACGCGACGGTGATCAACGCGGCGCTGCGCGAGCTGGCCGCGCACATCGTCGACGGGCTGTCCGCGTCGGTCACCGGCGCGGGCATCACCGCCCCGCTGTACCTGAGCCAGAACGACGGCACGCTGATGGACGTCGACTTCGCCCGCCGCTACCCGGTGGCGACGTTCGCGTCGGGGCCGACGAACTCGATGCGCGGCGCGGCCGTGCTGTCCGGGTTGGACACCTGCGCGGTGGTCGACGTCGGCGGCACGACGTCGGACGTCGGCGTGCTGCGGCAGGGGTTCCCGCGTGAGGCGACCACGGACGTCAGCGTCGCGGGGATCCGGACGAACTTCCGGATGCCGGACGTCCTGTCGATCGGCATCGGCGGCGGCAGCCGGGTGCGCGGGAACGTCACCGTGGGCCCGGACTCGGTTGGCTACGAACTGACGTCGAAGGCGCTGGTCTTCGGCGGCGACACGCTCACCGCGACCGACATCGCGGTGGCGGCGGGCCGGGCCGACATCGGGGACGCGTCGCTGGTGTCGCATTTGGACAAGGGCCTGGTCCGGGCCGCCCTGGACAAGATCGCCGCGGATGTGTCCGATGTGGTCGAACGGATGCGGACGTCGGCCGAGCCGTTGCCGGTGGTGGCGGTCGGCGGTGGTTCCGTGCTGCTGCCGGACGAGCTCGCCGGCTGCGGTGAGGTGCACCGGCCGGAGAACTACGCCGTGGCCAACGCCATCGGCGCGGCCATCGCGCAGATCGGCGGCGAGGTCGACCGCGTCTACGTGATCGAGCCCGGCCGTCGTGAAGCCGTCGTCGAGGAGGCGAAGCAGGAGGCCATCGACCGCGCGGTCGCCGCCGGTGCGTCGCCGGCGTCGGTCGGCATCGTCGACTTCGACGAGGTACCCATCCCGTACCTGCCCGGCAACGCCACGCGCATCCGCGCCAAGGCCGTCGGCGACCTGCAGCTGGGGGCGTGATGCGCGAAATCACTTCGGACGACCTCGGCGACATCGCCCGCGGCGCCGCGATCCTCGGCACCGGCGGCGGGGGAGACCCGTACATCGGCCGGCTGCTCGCGCTGTCCGCGGTGCGCTCGTACGGCTCGGTGCCGCTGGTTCCCCTCGAGGAGGTGCCGGACGACGCCGTCGTGCTGCCCGTGGCGATGATGGGCGCGCCGACGGTGATGGTGGAGAAGCTGCCCTCGGCCGAGCAGGTCGGGCTCGCGGCCCGCACGCTCGCCGGGTACCTCGGCAAGGAGCTGACGCACATCGCGTGCGCCGAGGCCGGCGGGGTCAACTCGCTCATCCCGGTCGTCGCGGCCGCTCAGCTGGGACTTCCGCTGGTGGACGCCGACGGCATGGGCCGGGCGTTCCCCGAGCTGCAAATGGTTTTGCCGACTTTGTACGGCATCCGCGCGACCCCGATGTCCATTGCGGACGAAAAAGGCAACCGCGGAGTGCTGGACACAGTGGACAACCGGTGGGCCGAGCGGCTGGCCCGCTCGGCGACCATCGACATGGGCTGCTCGGCGATGATCAGCAACTACGCGATGTCCGGGGCCCAGGCCCGGGAGTCGCTCGTGCCCGGCACGCTCAGCCTGTGCGCTGAGCTGGGCGCGCTGGTCCGGGAGGCTCGTGCTTCGCTGGAGGACCCGGTCGGGCGCGTCGTCGCCCGGTTGAAGGGACGACGGTTGTTCAGCGGCAAGGTCGTCGACGTCGCCCGCCGGACGGTCACCGGCTTCGCCCGCGGCGAGGCCCGGCTGTCCGGGATGGACGGTGACGAAGGAGCCGAGCTGGTGCTGCGGTTCCAGAACGAGCACCTGGTGGCCGAGCGCGACGGCGTCGTCGAGGCGTCGGTGCCGGACCTGATCTGCACGCTGGAACGCGAGACCGGGGAAGCCGTCACGACCGAGGGCCTGCGGTTCGGCCAGCGCGTCACGGTCATCGCCGCGCCCGCCGACCCGCGTTGGCACACGCCGGAGGGGATCGCGCTCGCCGGGCCGCGGTACTTCGGCTACGACATCGACCCGATCGGAGTCGCCGGGTGAGCTGGACCCTGACCGAGGACGACCTGCCCGACCTCGCCCGCGGCGCCGCGGTGCTCGGCACGGGCGGCGGCGGTGACCCGTACGTCGGCCGGCTGCTCGTGCGCGAAGCCATCCGGGAGCACGGGCCGATCACGATCCTCGATCCGTCCGAAGTGGACGACGACGCCCTGGTGATCCCGACCGCGCAGATGGGCGCGCCGACCGTGGTGCACGAGAAGCTGCCCAACGGCGCCGAGCCCGTGCTGGCCCTGCGGACGCTGGAGAAGCACCTCGGGAAGCGCGCCGACGCGACCATGCCGATCGAGTGCGGGGGCATCAACTCGATGATCCCGCTGATCGTCGGCGCCCGGCTCGGGCTGCCGGTGGTCGACGCCGACGGCATGGGCCGGGCGTTCCCGGAGCTGCAGATGGAGACGTTCGGCGTCTACGGCGTCCACGGCTCGCCGATGGCGATCGGCGGCGAGCGCGGCGAGACCACCGTGATCGATACCGGCGCGGACAACCGGCGGATGGAGTGGCTGGCCCGCGGCGTCACCATCCGGCTGGGTGGCGTCGCGCACATCGCCGAGTACGCGATGAGCGGCGCCGACGTCAAGCGGACCGCCGTGCCGCAAACGCTTTCGCTGGCGCTGACCGTGGGCCGGACGATCCGGGAGGCGCGTTCGGCCAACGAAGATCCGGTCGCGCGGCTGGCCTCGGCGTTGCGTTCGACGCCGTACCAGCACCTGCGGGTGCTGTTCCGCGGCAAGGTGTCCGATGTGGAACGCCGGACCGAGGAGGGCTTCGCGCGCGGACGCGCCGCGGCGGTGTCGTTCGACGGGGCGAGCAAGCTGGAGATCCTGTTCCAGAACGAGAACCTGCTGGCCACTGTGGACGGTGGGGTGCGGTGCGTGGTGCCGGACCTGATCTGCGTGCTCGAGTCCGCGACGGCCGAGCCGATCACCACCGAGACGCTGCGCTACGGCCAGCGCGTCACCGTCGTCGGCATCTCGACCCCGCCGCTGATGCGGACGCCGGAGGCACTGGACACCTTCGGTCCGGGCGCGTTCGGGCTGCCCCACCCCTTCGTCCCCGTCGAGGAGATCGCGTGAGCTTGGCTGGGAAACACGTCGTGATCATCGGTGGCGGGTCGGGCATCGGGCTGGAAGTGGCCCGGCGTGCCGCCGCTTCGGGTGCGTCGGTTCACCTCGGCGGGCGGACGCCGGAGAAGCTGGCGGCGGCGGCCGAGCCGCTCGGGGCGACGTGGCAGGTCGTCGACAGCACCGACCAGGACTCCCTGGCCGCGTTCTTCGGCGCCCTCGACCGCGTCGACCACCTGTTCACGCCCGGCGTCCTACACGGTCGGGCCGCTGCGGGAGCTGAGCGACGACGACGCGGCCAGCCCGTTCGTGACGAAGTTCTGGGGCCAGTACCACGCCGTCAAGCACGCGGTGCCGAAGCTGGCGCCGGACGCGTCGATCGTGCTGATGTCCGGCGCGGCGAGCGTCCGGCCGCCGGGTGCGGCGCCCGCGTACGTCGCCTGCAACGCCGCCGTCGAAGGCCTCGGCCGCGGGCTCGCCGTCGAGCTGGCGCCGGTCCGGGTGAACGTCGTCGCGCCGGGCACGATCGACGGCAACCTGTGGGCGGGGCGGCCGGCCGACGTGCGGGAGGCGAGCTTCGGCCAGTACTCGCGGGACACGCTGCTGCACCGCGTCGGGAAGGAGTCCGAAGTGGCCGATGCCGTGCTGTACCTGTTCGGCAGCACCTACACGACCGGGTCGACGCTCTACCCCGACGGTGGCTACGCCCTGCGGTGAGCTCGTCTACTGTGGTCAGTCATGCGCATCACCGCTGGTGACGTGGCCGCCCTGGAGCGCGGGGTGGCCCTGCTCGGGTCCGGCGGCGGCGGGGACACCGTGACCGCCGCCGTGCTGCTGCGCCGGTTGCTCGCCGACGGCGGCGCGCTCTTCGTGCGTCCCGCCGGCCGGCTGCCACCGGACGCGCGGGTAGTACCGATCGGCGTCGTCGGGGCGACGGCGGCGTTCACGGAGAAGCTGCCCGGAGGCGGGGAGTTCGCGGCCGCGGTGGCCGCCGTCGAACGCTGGACCGGTGAACGCGCGGACGCGCTGATGTCCATCGAAATCGGCGGTCTCAACGGGCTGCTGCCGCTGGTCGTGGCCGAGCAGCTCGGGCTGGGGTACGTCGACGCCGACCTTTCCGGCCGCGGACTGCCCCGGCTCGACCAGTTCTCGGTCGCCGCGACCGGCCGCGGGGTCGCACCGGCGGCGCTGGCGGAGCCCGGCGGCCAGGTCGTGGTGCTGGCGGCCGGCTCCGACGAGGTGATCGAGCGCGGCACCCGGGCGTTCCTGGCCGCCGCCGGCGGGTGGGCGGCGTTCGCGCTGGCCCCGATCCCGGCGGGCGAGCTGGCCGCGTGTTCGGTGGACGGGACGACGAGCGGCGCGCTGGAGCTGGGCCGCCGGGTGCTGGCGGCGGGGGAGAGCCCGCCGCGAGAGGCGCTCGAAGCGGCGTTGGCGGGCTCGGTGCTGGCACGCGGGAGGGTCCTGGAGGTGGCGCGGCACCTGGGTCCGGGGCAGCACGGCAGCCCGGGGTTCGGCCGAGGGAGCGTCACCCTGGCCGACCACCGCGACGGCGGGCTGCTGAGACTGGAGATGGAGAACGAGTACCTGCTGGCGTTGCGCGACGGGGAACCGGTGGCGTCGACCCCGGACGTGCTGTCGGTACTGGACCACCGGACGGGAGTGCCGGTGTCGTGCGACGCGATCCGCGCGGGGGTGGAGGTGGACGTGGTGCGCCTGGCGGCGGCCCCGTTCTGGACCGACCCCCGGTGGCTGCCGGTGGTCCGGCCGCGCGCGTACGGCATCGACTGCGACCCGGTGGGGATCGGATGAGCCCGCGGAGCTCGGGGTGGCGGCCGGGGCCGGTCCGGGGGCCGACGGTTGCCGCGGGGCGTGGCCGGGAGGTTGCCGTGAGCCGGCGGCGGGTGCCGGTGTGGTCCGCGGCGGGGCGCGGCGAAGGGCGCGGTGGGGTTGTGGTGATCCTGCGGCGGGTGCCGGTGTGGGCGAGGTTTCGTGGGGCGGGGTTGTGGGCCGGCGCCGGGTCGATGGGGTCTCCGGTGAGCGGCGGCGGTGCCGGGGTGGGCGAGGCGGCGTGCCGGCGGGGTTGTGGGCCGGCGGTGGCGGGTCGATGGGGGGTCCGGTGAGCGGCGGCGGGTGCTGGTGTGGGCGAGGCTTCGCGCGGCGGGGCTGTTGTGAGCCGGCGGCGGGTGCCGGTGTGGGCGAGGCGGCGTGCGGCGGGGTTGTGGGCCGGCGGCGGCGGGTCGTTGGGGGCTCTGGTGAGCGGCGGCCGGTGCCGGCGGGGCTTCGCGCGGCGTGCGGCGGGGCTGTGGTGAGCCGGCCGCCGGTGGAACCTGGGAGCCTCCCGTGAGCCTGCGGCGGGTGCTCGCCCTTCCCGGCTGGGCGGAGCACGTCCGGGTGCTCGCCGGCGAAGCCGGGCTCGATCGTCCACTCGCGACGGTTCAGGCCACTTTGGACGCTTCGCACCTTCCCGCTCCCGGGGAACTGACCGTCGTCGCGCGGGCGGTCGCCGGGACCGACTGGCAGATCGATGCCCTGCTGCGGCGCTGTGCCGATGCCGGGGCCACCGGGGTGCTCCTGCCCGGGACCGACCCCATCACCGCGTCGCGCCTGCTCGCCGATCGGCTGGCCGTTCCGCTGCTGACCACCGGGGCGGCGCCGCTGGACCTGCTCGTCGAGGCCCGGCTGCTGCTCGCCGCGCCCGAGCTCGACCGGGCGGACCTGCTGCTCGCCACCCACCGTGCCCTCGGTGACCGGCTGCGCCCGCCCGAAGAGGTCGTCGCCGTGCTGCGGCGGCTGCTGCGGTCGCCCGTCGCGGTCCTCGACGACCGCGGTGCGCCGCTGGCCGGCGAAGTGACCGGGCACGTCCGGCTGGACGAGGCCGTGCCGCAGCGGACCGACGCCGACGGCGGCGTCTTCCTGGCCCACCCCGTGCTGCTGCAGCGTCCGGCGATGTGGCTGGCCGCCGAGCTGCGCGGGACGGAGGCCGCGCGGGCCGACGTCGTCCCGCCCGCGCTCGCCGTCGCCGCCGGGGCGCTGCAGCGGTGGCTGCTCGCCAACCGGCTGGAGCTCGAACGGGACGCGCGCTCGCGCACGGCGTTGCTCGGTGACCTGCTGCGCCTCGACACCGAACCGGGCGCCGACCTGCGCCGGCGCGTCGCCGACGCCGGCTGGCGGCTCGGGGGCTGGCACGTCGGGCTGCACATCGGCGTCCCGGCGGCGGTCGACACGGTCGCGCGCACGCAGGAGGTCATCCGGGCGCTGGACGTCGAGGCGGTCGTCGTCGAGCACGGCGACGGCTGGACCGGCTGGGTCACCTTCGACCACGAACCCACGGCGGAACGCGTGCGCTCCCTGGCGACCCGGCTCCAGACGGCGCACCGCGCGCTGCGCCTGGGCGCGCACATGGGGGTGGGGCGGCCGCACCCGCGTCCGGAAGGGCTCGCGGCGACCGTCGCGGAGGCCCTCGACGCGGCCCGGCTGGCCGCGACCCGCCCCGAGACGGGCCATTTCCTGCACGTCGACCAGCTCGGCATGGCCCAGCTGCTGCTGGAGTGGACGCGCACGGACACGTTCGAACCGGCGGCGCGGGCGCTGGTCGCGCCGTTGCGTGCGGTGCCGGGCGACCTGGTCCGGACCCTCGCGGCCTACCTGGACGCGGAGTCGTCGATCGCCGAGACCGCCACGGTGCTGGGCGTGCACCGCAACACCGTGGCGGCCCGGATCGCGCGGATCGAGCAACTGCTCGGAGTGGACCTGTCCCGCCCGGACGAGAGGCTGGCGCTGCACCTCGCGTCCCGGGCGGTCATCCTTTCCGACGAGTGACTAGTCGTCGTCCCCGCCGCCGGTGACGTTGCCGATGCTGGCGGGGACGCCCTTGATCATGTCGATGACGGTCTTGCCGGCCAGGCCCGACTTCCCGAACCACGGGTCGGTCATGATCTTGATGGCCGACTCGAACTTCTCGGCGCCTTCCTTGCCGAAGACCTTGCCGAGCTGCTCGACCGAGAAGTTGTTGATCTTGTCGAACTTCGCCATGATCTCGGGCGTGACACCATCCACTTTGGACAGCTTGTCCTTGATGACCGCGGTCATCTGGTCGGTGAAAGGCTTGTGCGGCTTGGGATCCGGAGTGGCCGACGTCGGCGTGGAGTCCGGCTTGGGCTCCGGCGTGGTGTCGGGCTTCGGTTCCGGGGTGGTGTCGGGCTTCGGTTCCGGCGTGGTCGAGGATGACGACGGCGCGGGCTCCGGCTTCGGCTCGGGCGTCGCCGAGGACGGCTTCGGCTCGGGCGTGGCGTCGGGCTTGGGCTCCGGCTTGGGCTCCGGGGTCGCCGAAGACGACGACGGTGCCGGTTCGGGCTTCGGCTCCGGTTTCGGGTCCGGCTTGGGCTCGGGCTTCGGTTCCGGGGTGGCCGAAGACGACGACGGCGCGGGTTCCGGCTTGGGCTCGGGCGTCGTGTCGGGCTTGGGCTCCGGTGTGGTGTCGGGCTTGGGCTCCGGCTTGGGTTCCGGGGTGGCCGACGACGGTGTGGTGTCGGGCTTCGGCTCCGGCGTGGTGTCCGGCTTGGGCTCGGGCTTCGGTTCCGGCGTCGCCGAGGAGGACGACGGCGCGGGTTCCGGCTTCGGCTCGGGCTTGGGGTCCGGCTTCGGTTCCGGCTTGGGCTCGGGCTTCGGCTCCGGCGTCGCCGAGGAGGGCTTCGGCTCGGGCGTCGCGTCCGGCTTCGGCAGGGGCGTCGCGTCCGGCTTGGGGGTCGGGGTCGGGGTCAGGCTGCTCGTCGGGGGCTTCGCCGCCGCCAGGTCGTCGCCCGCCTTGCCCATCTTCGCCAGCGCCTGGACCAGGTCGCCCAGCTTGCGGCCCAGCTGGACCAGCTTCGCGCCGATCTTGCCCAGCGCCGTGGCCACCGTGCCGATCGTCGTGCCGATGAAGATCGCGATCGACGCGCCGAACGTCACCGGGGCCAGCGCCGCCGCGATCAGGGCGCCCTTGATGATCGTCGCCAGCAGCATCGCGATCAGGTCGCGGAAGATGCCGCGGAACGCGCCGACGATGCCGCCGGCGATCTTCATGTTCTTGCCGGCCTGGTCGAGGTACCCGCCGAGCGAGTTCAGCTGCTCGGTGACCGCGTCCATGTCCTTCTTGAACTGGTCCGCGGCGTTGCCGGACCAGTCCTTCATGAGCGTTTCGATCGCCGTCTGGTGGTCCGTCGACCACTGTTCCAGCTTCTTCTTCTCGGCCGAGAGCGCCTCGGCGGCCGCGTTGATGCCGATGGGGTCGCCCATCAGGATGTCCAGCGGCCACCGCAGGATCGTGATGTGCTCGATGAGCCAGCCGATCCCGGCGGTCAGCAGGCTGCCGATGGGGTCCAGCACGAGACCGATGGTCTCCAGCGCCATGCCCGCCGAGCCGATGCCGATCGCGACCTTGTCGTTCTCCTTGCGGGCCTTGTCCAGGCCGACCGCGGCCTCGAAGAACCCGGCGCCGGCGGAGGCGTTGTCGCTGTTGAAGAGTTCGGAGCCGTGGAGGCTGACGTCCTTGCTCTTGTAGTCGTCGGCCACTATTCGAACCTCACGATCGAGTCGACGGCGTTCTCTTCGCCCGACCGGTACCGCTTCGCGGCCTCGGCGACCTTGTCGGAGAACTCGCCGATGGTCTTGGCGTAGTCGCCGAACTGGTGGTGCGCCTTGTCGGTCCACGTGCTCGCGCCCGCCGCCATCAGCTGGCACGCCGGGTTGATGCCGAACATGCCGGGGTCGCAGGTCATGCCGCCGACGAGGTCGGCCGTGCCCTGCAGGTTGCTCTGGAGCTCGTCGAGGTGCTTGCCGAAGTTGGCCAGGGGCTCCGAATCGACCCTGAAGCCGCCGCCGCTCACCAGGGGTTCGATTCGTCGTCGGAGTGGTCGTCGGCCGGGGGACGGCGCCGCGCCGCGGGCGGGGCGGACGGCGGGGCCGACGGTCGGCCCGGCGGAGCGGCCGGCGGCGGGGTCCGCTCGGGCTCGGCGGCCTCCGGCGCCGCGAAGTCGCCCGCGGGCGGCGGGTCCGGCGGCAGGAACGAGCGGACCATGTCGGTCGACTCGCTGTCGCCGTTGATCGTGGCGAACGAGTCCGCGACGGTGCGGGCGGTCTGGCGCTGGGCTTCGCGCACTGTGCCCATGATCGCCGCGGTCAGCCGCGCCGGGCCCAGGTCGCACGCCCGGAGCCCGAGCTCGAGGTTCGTGAGCGCGCCGTTCGGGGCGAGCGTGACGGTGACCGCCCCGTCGCGGGAGCGGACGGTGGCGCCGGCGGCGGAAAGCGCTTCACTCAGCGCCGCCGCCTTCGACTGCATGTCCCGCACCTGCCGTTCGAGCAGGAGCTCGAAGTCTTCACCTTGCCCCAGGTTCGGTTGCACGAATTCGACTCCTCGCCACGCCGGGGTACGGGGCTCCACTCCGGGCCCCACGATCGGGCCAGGCTAGCGCACCCCCGGAGTTCATTTCGGGCTAACCGGAAGGATGGTTCGTTTTCTCCCCGATGTTGCCCCGGAATGCCCTCGATCGGGTTTGACCCGGACCGCGCTCCGGGTTGCACGATCGGGGCATGACACGACTGGACGACTACCGGCCGCTGGGCCGCTCCGGGCTCCGGGTCTCGCCGCTGGCGCTGGGCGCGATGACCTTCGGCACCGGCTCCTTCTGCGCCGACGACGACACCTCGCGCAAGATCTTCCGCGCCTACGTCGAGGCCGGCGGCAACTTCGTCGACACCGCGGACAACTACAGCTCCGGCCGCAGCGAGGAGCTGGTGGGCGAGTTCCTGCGCGACGTCGCCCGCGACGACGTCGTCCTCGCCACCAAGTACTCCGGCCCGGACTTCGCCGGCGGCGAACCGCGGTCGGACCCCCGCCGGCGCAGCAACGGCCGCAAGAACATGATCGCCTCGCTGGAGGCGTCGCTGCGGCGGCTGGGCGTGGACCACGTCGACCTGTACTGGCTGCACATCTGGGACGGCTTCACCCCGGCCGAGGAGGTCGTGGCGGCGTTCGGCGACCTGGTGCGCGCGGGGAAGATCCGCGCGGTGGGGCTCAGCGACGTCCCGGCCTGGTACGCGACGAAGGCGGCGATGCTCGCCGGCCCGCCGGTGGCGGCGCTGCAGCTGGAGTATTCCCTGGTTGAGCGGGCGATCGAGGCCGAGTACGTACCGCTGGCACGAGAGTTCGGCATCGCGGTCCAGCCGTGGGGAGCGATCGGCGGCGGGTTCCTGTCCGGCAAGTACACCCGCGACGGCTCCGGGGAAGGACGGCTCGCCGGCGGCGCGCCCTACCGGTCCCTGCCGGAGAGCCGCTGGGCGGTGCTGGACGCCGTCCGCGAGGTGGCGGCCGAGGTGGGCGCGACCCCGGCCCAGGTGGCGCTGCACTGGGTGACCCGCCGGCCGTCGATGCCGGCGCCGTTGGTCGGAGCCCGGTCACCGGAGCAGCTCGCCGAGACCCTGGGGGCGCTGGAGCTCGATTTGACGGACGCCCAGCTCGACCGGCTGACGGCTGTTAGTGCACCGGAGCTGCCGTTCCCGCACAGCATCCTGGGGCGGCTCAATGCGGGCTTGCCGAGCTAGCTGCGGTGACGCAGGGGGCGGCCGGCTGCCGGGGGTGGCGTGCGGCCGCGGTGGCGCCGGCAGGCTGCCGGGGCGGCCGCAGCCGCAGTGGCGCGGGCGAGGTGGCTCGCGAGCTTCAGCCGGGTTGGATGGCTGGGGTCGCGTGCTTGCCGCGGCCGTGGCGGATCGCGCGTCGGTGCGGCTGGATGGCCCGGGTTGCCGCAGCCCTAGTGGCGCGGGCCGCGCGTGAGTTCCGGGGCGGCGAGCTAACCGCGGCCCCGATGGCCGCCGCTGTCGTCGGCCGCCGTTTCCGCCTGGGGCTCACCGTTGCGGCACGTCACCGTCGTCACGTTCTCGGTCCCGTCGTTCTTGAACTTCACCGACACCGTCGCCGCCGGGCCGCGCAAGACATCGTCACTGCGGTAGCCCGGCGCCGGGCTCCAGGACATCAGCTCCACCTGGTCGCCGGTGCACTTCGCGACGAGGCTGCCTCCGGGCACGGTCAACCCGCGCGGTGCCGGGGTGCTCGTCGAGGCCGGAACCACCGGAGCCGTGCTCGGCGGCACCGTCTCCAGTGCGCGAGCCACGTCGTCCTGGGACAGGGGCTGGTTCTGGGGGCCGAGGATGCCCGCGCCGACGACGTCGAGGGACACCGTGCCCGCGCCCGCCGTGGCCGCCGCGGCCAGCAGCCAACCCGCTGCCATCAGCAGTCCTCGCCTTCTCACCCGTCCACTGTCCCATCCGGGACGGTTAAAGCGCGGCTAAGCCGTCCTTAGCGTTCGCCACGCGCCCGGCGAAGCTGCTTCGCGTGTGTAGCCTCCCGAGAATGGCGACCGTGCTGCTCGTCGAGGACGACCCGACCATCCGCACGGCCGTGCTGCGCGCGCTGGGCGAGCGCGGGCACACCGTGACGTCCGCGCCGACCGCCATGGCCGGGCTGCAGGCCGCCGTCACCGAGCGGCCCGACGTCGTCCTGCTGGACCTGGGCCTGCCCGACCTCGACGGCCGTGAGGTGCTGCGGATGGTACGGGCGGTCAGCGCGGTGCCGATCATCGTGGTCACCGCCCGGAGCGCGGAAGACGAGATCGTCCGGCTGCTCGACGCCGGTGCCGACGACTACGTGGTCAAGCCCTTCGGCGGCGCCCAGCTCGACGCGCGGATCCGCGCCGTGCTGCGGCGGGCCGAACCCGAGGAGACGACCGCGCCCGTGGTCGTCGGCGGCCTGTCGGTCGACGCGCGGACGCGGCAGGCGTCGCTCGACGGCGCCGCGCTGGACCTCACCCCGCGCGAGTTCGACCTCCTGCACTACCTCGCGAGCCGCGCCGGGACCGTGGTGAGCAAGCGCGAACTGCTCGCCGACGTCTGGAAGCTGCCCTACGCCGGCGCGGACAAGACCGTCGACGTCCACCTGTCGTGGCTGCGGCGCAAGCTCGGCGAGACCGCGCAGGAGCCGCGGTACCTGCACACCGTGCGGCGCGTCGGCGTCCGGCTGGCCGAGCCGGGGGCCGGGGCGTGAGGAAGCGGCTCGCGGTGCTGGTCACGGCCGCGATGAGCCTGGTGCTCGTCGCCTTTCTGGTGCCGCTCGGGATCCTGCTGCGGTCGGTCACCGCGGACCGCGCGGTCACCGCCGCGACGGCGAAGGCGCAGTCGCTGACGTCCCTGGTGGCGACGACCGACGCGGCGGCGCTGCGGCCGGCCGTTGACCAGCTCAACACCACCGCGGGCCACCCGGTCTCGGTGTTCCTGCCCGACGGCACCGTGCTCGGCGCGCCCACCCCGCGCACGCCGGGGGTGACGCTGGCCGCGGCGCAGGGCAGCAGCCTGACCGTCGAGGACGCCGGCGGCCGCGAAATCCTCGTCGCGGTCCAGGGCCTGCCCCGGGGGACCGCCGTGGTGCGGGCGTTCGTCGACCGCGCCGAGCTGACCCGGGGGCTGGGCCCGGCCTGGCTGGTGCTGGCCGGGCTCGGCGTGGTGCTGCTGGCGCTCGGGGTGTTCGTCGCCGACCGGCTGGCCCGGTCGATCGTGCGGCCGGTCCACGAGCTCGCCGCGGTGTCGCGCCGGCTCGCCGAGGGGGACCTCGACGCGCGGGCGGTCCCGGGCGGGCCGGGGGAGGTGCGGTCGGTCGCCGCCGCGCTCAACCTCCTGGCCGCGCGGATCCGGGACCTGGTGCGGCAGGAACGCGAGGCGGTGGCCGACATCTCGCACCGCCTGCGGACGCCGTTGACCGTGCTGCGGCTGGACGCCGAGTCCTTGCGGGACCCGGCCGAGGCCGAGCGGATCATCGGGCACGCCGAGAGCCTGGAGCGGCAGGTCACCGCGTTGATCGACCAGGCGCGGGCACGGGACTCGGCGCCCGGCTCGTGCGACGCCGCGTCCGTCGTCCGGGAACGGGCGGAGTTCTGGTCGGTGCTCGCGCAGGACCAGGACCGCGCGGCGACGGTCTCGCTCGACGACGGTCCATTGCCGGTCGCGGTCGGCGAGCCGGAGCTGGCCGCGTGCCTGGACGCGTTGCTGGGCAACGTCTTCGCGCACACCCCGGAGGGGACGGGGTACGCGATCCGCCTCACGGCCACGCCGGACGGCGCCCGGCTGGAGGTCGTGGACGAGGGACCGGGCTTCGACGAGGCCGGGCGCGGCGCGAGCGGCGCCGGGTCGACCGGCCTCGGGCTGGACATCGCCCGCCAGACGGCCCGCGCGTCCGGCGGGACGTTCACCGTGACGCGGGGGCCGGGGGCGCGGATCGTGCTGGAGCTCGGAAAGGCTTTAGGGATGCCTTAATCGTCGCGCAGCGCGCCGCTATCGCCGGACGCGTGATGCTTCTTTCGTTGGCGGAGAACGAGAAGGAGCAGACATGCGCAAGATTCTGGTGATCGCGGCGGCCGGCGCGGCGCTCGCGGTGGGCGGGACGACGGCGGCCCTCGCAGAGTCCGGATCCGACGACGGTACGCAGGCGCCGACGACCACGACGAGCACCACCGAAACCGCGCCCAGCAGCGAAACCACGGTGTCGCCGAGCGCGAGCTACCCGGCGCCGAGCACGTACCCGAGCCGAACCCACGACCTCGGCGACGACCACGGCGGCCACGGGAACGAGCTGGGCGACGACCACGGCCACCACGGCGGCGAGCCAGGCGACGACCACGGCGGCCGTCGCTGACCGGTCCACAGTGGACGACACGCGTGCCTGGATGGACGACACGCGTGCTTGGATGGACGACACGCGTGCCTGGACGGACGACACGCGTGTCTGGATGGACGACACGGCGGATGTCGGCGTGTCGACCGGCCGCGGGATCTACGGCTGGGCCGGGCCCGCGGTCACGGCGCTGACGGTCAGCCCGTGTGCCTCGGCCGACGCGTCGAGCGGACCCTGGTTCCACGGCAGCGTGATCGCCGGGTCGCTGACGTCGCCGCGCGGGGTGGTCGTCTGCGGTGCGGTCACCGTGACGCTCGCCGGCCGGACCTGGTTCTCCGGAGCCTCGATGCCGGTCCAGTGCAGCAGCATCGACGCGGGCGCGCCGTCGGCGACCGTGACCGACGGCGCGTCGGCGGCGGCCGGGTCCGGCGTCACCGTCACGCCGTCGGCGCCGGTCAGCGTCACCGGCAACGCTCCCTGCAGCGTGCACGTCTCGCCCGGCTTCGCGGTGAACTGCACGTAGGCGTACCGCTGGCCCGCGCCGGGCGAACCGGCGACCAGCGTCGTGTCGACCTGCGAGGCGGTGCACCGGAAGTCGGTCGGCATGGCGGACGCGGTCCCGGCCGTGGCGACGACGGCGGCCCCGGTCACGACGAGGGCGGTCATGGTGCGGCGGACGCTCGGACGAGTGGTCATGAGCGAGAACCCCTTCCGGTGTCGGTGACTTCGCGTACACAAGAAGAGATGTTCATGATCCGATCCGGTTAGCTCCGAAGTGCGATTGCCCGCACAAAAGCAACCTCGGGTGATCTTGAACGTCATCCCCAACGAGCGGCCGCCCGCTCGATCTCCGCGTGCCTGGCCGCCCAGAACTCCGCGTCCCTCGCCGGGGCGCTGGTCGACCCGTCGAGCTGTTCGCGCAGGATGTCGGCGTGCCCGGCGTGCCGGTTGGTCTCGGTCAGCACGTGCACCATGACGTTGAAGAGCAGGACATCCGGCCGCGGCCACCACGGCACGTGCCCGGGCGCGTCGACGGCGAGAGCGTCGATCGTCGCGTCGGAGTGCTTCGCGGCGCGGCGGTAGCGGTCCACGATCTCCGTGCGGCTCTCTTCCGGGGTCGCCCAGAAGTCCCGGCCGCGCGCCTCGAGGTCGTCCCAGCGGGGCAGCGGCTCGGGGAACGGCCGGCCGAACACCTCGCCCAGGTACCGGGTTTCCCCCAGCGCCAGGTGCTTCACCAGGCCGAGCAGGTTGGTGCCGGTCGGGGTCAACGGGCGCCGCACGGAGTATTCGTCCAGTCCGTCGAGCTTCGCGAGCACCGCCTCGCGGGCCTCGCGCAGATCGTCGTGCAGGTACCGTTTGGCGAAGTCGTCGATCACGCTGCCCAGCGTGCCAGAGTCAGCCCACCGGCACGCCGCGCACCGCGACCGGCCCCCGCGTCGGGTCCAGCTCGACCGCCTGGTCCACACCGGACGGCGTCAGCACATCCAGGGCCTTCGGGGCCGTCGCCGGGTCCGCCGCGCAGATCGGCGCCGTGCCGCCCGCCGCGCACAGGCCGAACGTGTACTGCCCCGCCGTCGGCGTGAACGGCCGCGCCTGGTCGGGGGAGTTGCCGTCCTGACCGGTCAGCACCACCGCGAACGTCCACCCGGCGCCCGGAGTCCCGAACGCCGACTTCGCCACGCTGACCGTGATGTACCGCGTCGCCTGCGAAGCCTGGACAGACGGCGTCGCCAGCGAAGCGCCCGAAGCGTCGACGAGCGCCGGGTCGGCGAAGCCCTGGACCTCGAGACGCCGGCTCCAGGCATCCTGCGCCGCGATCGAGTACGCCCGGCTCGGGAACGGCGCCGCGGTCGACGTCGCTGTCGCGGCCGGGTCGTGCGCGTAGATCGTCAGCAGCTGCGCGCCCAGCGGCGAACCGAACGTCGGGGACAGGTCGCGGACCTGCGCGCGGAACACGAGGTTGGGGCCCGAGTCGATGACCTGGAAGCGCTGCAGGTCGAACCCGCCCGCGTGGAAGTCGCCCGCCGTCGGGTAGGTGTACGTGCCCGGGCCGTTGTCGTCGCCGTCCGGGTCGGCCGCGTCGAGCAGGACCGTGCCGGTGACGAAGTCCGAGCTGATCGTCTTCTGCGCGTAGCCGGTCCCGGTGCCGGAAGTGGCGGTCGCGGTGACGACGTTCGCGCCCAGCGGCGTCGGCACCGTCGCGGTGAACGTCCCCGCCGCCGAAGCCCGGGTCGACAGCACCGAAGTCGTCCCCGCGTCGGTCGCGGACACGGCGAGGTCGACCCGGCTGCCGGCGGGTGCGGTCCCGGACACCGAAGCGGTCGCGGTGGACACCGACGCCGGCGCGTCGAGGGTGACCGCCAGCGCCGCCGGCGGCGCGTGCGTGACGTACCGGGCGCGGACGTCGGCGGGCTGTTCGGTCAGCCGGCCGTCGTCCAGGGCCCGGGCCAGGCGCACCGACTGCGACTGCGCCCAGCTCAGCGGCGCGACCGAACCGGCGGGCTGCCCCGGGGCGAAGCCGATCGACGCCGTGCGCGGGTCGGAGCCGTACGGCGACGCCGGCACCGCCGGATTTTCCCACGTCTGCTCGGGAATCAGCCCGGTGCCGCCGGTCTGGGCCCGCATGGCGCGCAGCAGCGCCGCCGCGCCGGCCCGGTCGCCGGTCTGGACCGCCTGCTCGCCGCGTTCGCCCGCGAGCACCGGCCAGAGGTGGCCCGACCCGGTGTTCGGCCCCGGCCACGGCGCCCCGGTCGGCGCGCAGTTCGTCGGGTCCGGTTCGTAGCAGTCGCCGTAGCCGTCTTCACTGCCCGTGGCGGAAGTCCCGTAGCGGTACCAGCCCGGACCGGCCGGCGTGTCCCGCTTGATCACCCGGTCCACGACGGCGAGCGACGCGGTGACGTCCGGGTCGTTCGCCGGCAGCACGCCGAGGCGCGTCAGCTCGAGGAACCCGGCGTCGACGACCGCGCGCTGGTCGGCGTCCACCGAGCCGTTGCCGAGGTTGTAGATCCACTCGGAGTTCGGGTCGCCGTTCTTCGTGAGCCGCAGGAAGTACCGGCCGCCGTACGGACCGGTGGACGTGACCGTCCACCCCTTGATGCTGCGCTGGAAGTGGTCGGCGGTGGCCCGGTAGACGCGGGCGCGCGCCGGGTCGCCGTTGCGGTCGGCGATCACGCCGGCGGCGACGAGCCCGGCGATCTCGGCGGCGATCGTCGAGGGGGAGTAGCCGCCCTGCTCTTCCCAGCGCTCGGAGCCGAACGACGGCCCGTGCGCGACGACGAAGTCCGCGGCCGCGCGGATGTGGTCGGTGTAGAGCGTGCGGTCGCGGTCGAGCCCGGCCTGCAGCGCCATCAGGATCGGGTACGCGCTCTCGTCGAGCTGGTCACCGCCGGAGTCGGGCGCCTTCTTGCCGTTGAGCATGGAGTTGCGCGGGAACCGGCCGTCGGGTTGCTGCTGCCGGCTGAACAACCACCGGACGCTCGCCCGCGCGGTTTCGCGGTCACCCGCGGCGAGCAGGCCGGAGAAGCTTTCGTAGAGGTCGCGGGCGAAGATCTCGCGGTAGGACCCGAAGTAGACGGGCTTGCCGCCGGGCGCGTCCCCCGCGGAGACGGCCTGGCCCCACGGGCTGCCGAGCGAGGCGACGACCGCACCGGGGAACGTCTTGTCCTCGCTGGCCTTCAGCACGTTGGCCGACTGGTAGTAGGCGTCGGAATCCTTGCCGCGCAACGGAACCAGCCCGTTGTCGTAGTCACGCCAGCCGCGCGCGTAGTCGCGGTAGCTCTCGTCGAACGGCGTGCGCAGGCTCGCGCCCGCGGTCTGGACCGCCGCCCGCGCGTCCGCGCCGAAGCCCAGCGCCAGCGTGGCCGGGCGGCGCGGCTGCAGGTCCAGCTGCGCGGTCTGCACGACGTTGCCGTTCGCCGCCGACGGCGTCCGGTCGGTGAGCCGGTGGTCGCGGTCGAGCTGGGCCAGCCCGTCGCCGTCGGTGCCGACGAAGCCGCTGGACGTGCCGAGGAAGCGGCGGTCGGCACGCAGTGCGGCGGCCAACGGGGTCGCGTAGTCGCGGGCCGGCGCGCTCGACACCGTGTTCGGGTCGGCGCTGACCAGCGCGGACGTCGCCGCGTCCACCGAAGCCGTGTCGCCGCCGCCGTTCGCCGGGCCACCACCGCCGTTGCCGTTGATGCTCGCGTCGAACCGCACGTAGACCTTGAGGTCGTTCCCCGAGCCCCGCAGCGGGTCCAGGCGCGTCCGGATCAGCACGCCGGTCCGGGCCGGGTCGGCCAGGTACTCGGTGACCAGCCGGTACTGGCCGCTGCGCGGGGTCGACGTCACCTCGCAGGCCATCCCGCCCGCGCTGGTGCGGACCGTGTAGGTCATGTCCCGCGCCTGCAGGTCGGTGAACGTCCGGCCGTCGGTGACGGCGAACTGCAGCGTCTCGACGTTCGTGTTGTCGATCACCGGCGCGTAGACGTCGGACAGCACGCCGCCCGCCACGGTGAACCACGCCTTGCTGGTCGTGTTCCGCGCGGTGCCCAGGCAGTCCTTGCGGGCCAGCCCGAAGTGCGAGAGCGCACCCGGCCCGGGCGCCGGGGCAGTGACACCCCAAGCTGCCGGTGCGGGAAGGAGGGCGGCGGCCAGCACCGCGCAGAGCACCACGGACGACGTCGACCGAGTCATCCGCACATCCGATCACGCCGATCCGCGGCGCACCAGAGCCGAACGCAGCAGGGAAAGCCGTTACCCGTGATTGAGAAATCCGACCGGTGGGTAGCAAACGAACAGTCCCCCGAGGAGGTGAACGTGGAAGAGCACGGAACGGACGGCTGGCGGTACCGAGGCACGATTTCGCCACGGACGCTGCCGAGCTTGCGGCGGCACCTCGTGTCGTGGTTGCGCAGACGTGCCGGTGACGAGGTCGGGAGGCAGGCCGACGACGTCGTCCTGGCCTGCTGGGAAGCGATGGCGAACGTGCTGGACCACGCCTACCGCGGCCGGCCGGGGCTGATCGACGTCCGGGCCAGGATCGACGAGGACGTCCTGATCGTCACCGTCGCCGACCAGGGGCGCTGGACCACGATCGCGGACCGGTCCGACGGCGGCCGCGGCCTGCGGCTGATCCAGGCGCTGGTCGACGGCCTGGACCTTCGCTCGACCGACGACGGCACGGTGATCACGCTGACCTGGCCGTTCCCGGTCCGCCGGACGGCCTGAGCGTCAGCCCGCGGTCAGGCTTTCGACGAACCGGGTCGCGACGTCGCGCAGCTTCACGTTGGAGTTCTGCGACTCCGTGATCAGGCGCTTCATGGCCTCGTCGGCGGTGATCCCGTGCACGGCCATGAGGATGCCCTTGGCCTGCTCGATCACCGCTCGCGAGCTCATCGCCATCTCGAGCTCGGCGGCTCTCTGCCTGGCCCGGTGGTAGCGGCGCGTGGTGCGCAGCCCGAACGAGACGATCGTGGTGTACAGCTGCAGCAACCGGGAGTCGGTCTCGGCGAAGCCGTGGTCGCCGTAGCCGAAGAGGTTGAGCGCGCCGGAGAGGGTGCCGTCCACGCGCAGCGGCGCGGCCAGGTAGCTGCCGACGCCGAGGCTCCGGGCGTGCTGGGTGAACTCGGGCCACAGCGCCCCGGCCGTGGCGAGCGGCAGCCGGACGATCTCGCCGGTCTCGGCCGCCCGCAGGCACGGGCCTTCGCCCGCCGCGTACTGGACGCGGTCGATCTCGACGGCGCGTGCGTCGGTGGACGCGGCGGTTTCGGCCTCGCCGTCGCGGATCGCGGTGATGCTGGCCAGGTCGGCCCCGGGGATGGCCCGGACGGCTTCGGCGCACACGGCGTCGAGGATCTGCTCTTCGGAGGGCTCGGTCTCGAGCGCGCTCGTGAGGTCCGCCATCGCGGCGGTCAGCTCGTCGAGGTGCTCGGACGGGATCGGGTCACCGGTCACTGCGCTCGCCTCCCTCCCGGTTTCCTGCGCGCACAGTACCCGCGGCCGGCGCGGCCCCGGTGACCCAGGAGGGCGGTGGCTCCGACCCGGCGCTCGCTGCTGAACGTCGTGGGTTGGCCGCCGGGGCCACCTGGCGACGACCGGCAGCACAACCCACCCGACAACCGTCGCTGCGCTGTGCTTACCCGGTGACGCGCGGGTCAACCCTTCAGCGAATCGTCACTTTCGTGACCTGTGCGAGGCCCGAGACGCGCAGGACGCGGTCGAGCAGGCGGGGCGCGGTCAGGCTCAGGTCGTGGGACACGGCCCGGTCGAACACCGCCGCGATGCCCGCGCTGTCGATGTAGGTCACCCCGGTCAGGTCGACGACCAGTGCGGGCCCGGCCGCGAGCTCGCGGTCCAGGGCCGCGCCGAACTCGGCCACGTTGCTCAGGTCGACTTCGCCGGTCACGGTCAAGATCCGGTCTCCGTCGTCGCCCGCGGAGGCGACCAGCGTGAGTGCCGTCGTCACGAACCGATTCTCCATTCCAGCGTGACGGTGGTGCCGTCCGTGTCGTGCCGGACCGTGACCGCGTCGGCCAGCGCTTCCATCATCGGCATCCCGCGACCGCGCAGCACGTGGTTGTCCGGGGGCGGCTGCTTCCAGCGGCCGCGGTCGGTCACCGTGACGACCAGGCGCGGTCCGGCGAAGCGGGCCGACAGGTGCGCCTTCCCCGCGTCCTCGCGGTAGGCGTGCTCGACGGCGTTCGCGCAGGCCTCGCCGGTGGCGACGAGAATGTCCTGCGAGCGTTCTTCACCGAGCGAAGCGGTGCCCAGCCACGCGCGCAGCCAGTGACGGGTCGAGGCGAGGCTGTCCGGGTGCGCCGGGAAGTCCAGCTCCAGCGGCGGCGCCGACCGGCGGTAGAGCAGCAGCGCGACGTCGTCCTCGTACCCGCTCGCCGGCCGGAGCCCGCTCATCAGCGACGTCGCCAGGTCGGCCAGGTCGGCGTCCCGCGTGTCGTGGGCGGCCGAGGTGGCCCGGTCGATGCCGTCGTCCAGCGACTCGCGGCGGCGCTCGACGAGTCCGTCGGTGTAGAGCATCAGCAGCGAACCGACCGGGACGACCGCCGTGGCCTCCGGGCGCGCGGCGGGGACGCGGACCGCGAGCGGCACGCTGCCGCCCGCGTCGAGGAACTCCGACGAGCCGTCGCGGTGCACCAGCGTGGCCGGCAGGTGGCCGGCGCTGCTGTAGGTCAGGGACCCGGTGGCGGGGTCGAGCACACCGCAGAAGACGGTGGTGCACAAGGCACCCGGCAGCCGGTCGGCGAAGCGGTCGAGCGTGCTCAAGGTGTGCGCCGGGCCGTTGGCCTCCAGCAGCAGCGCGCGGCAGGCACTGCGCAGCTGGCCCATCACCGCGGCCGCGGCGAGTCCCCGGCCGACGCAGTCGCCGACGACGATGCCGAACCGGTCGCCGGACAGCGGGACGACGTCGTACCAGTCGCCGCCGACCTCCAGGGGCGGGTTCGCCGGCTCGTAACGCACCGCGAACCCCTCGGGCAGCAGGACCGGTCCGAGGATCGAGCGCTGCAGCGCGATGGCGACCTCGCGCTGCCGGTCGTCCCGGTGGGCGCGGCGCAGCGCGTGGGCCAGCGTCCCGGCGAGCAGCGCCAGCAGCGTCCGGTCCTCGGTGCCGAGCGGGCGGCGCGGGTCCGGCTCCACCCAGAGCGTCAGCTGCCCGCCGGGGTGGTCCAGGTTCGCGCCGGCCCCGCCACCCGCCGGGGTCGCGTGCAACGCCGGGAGCGAACGCACCTCGGCGAGCTTCGCGCGCAAGGGCGCGGCGAGGCCCGTCCACAGCCGGTCGCCGGGGTCGGTGGAGGTGAGCTCCGGCTCGCCGTCCTGCGGCCAGGTCACCGCGAGCACCCGCTCGGCCTGCCAGAGCTCGCGCAGCAGGTCGAGCGCGGTGCGCAGCGCGTCCGGCACCCCGCTGACCCCGGCGAGGCGCTGGTTCATCGCGGCGAGCGCGTTTTCCCGCTGGACGGCGTAGCGCTCCGCGGTGACGTCGCGGATCGTGCCGACGAGCCGGCGGCTGCCCTCGTCGTCGTGCAGCTCGTTGTAGGCGACCGCGGCCCACACCCGGTGCCCGGCGCGGTGGCGCAGCGGCAGCACGAAGCTGCCCGACGGCTCGGTCCGCGACCGTTCCACCGCGTCGGCGACCTGGCGGAAGGCGATCGGGTCGTCGTCCGGGTCCGGTACCCAGGGGAACGGCGGTGCGTAGGGGAGCTCCTCGGGGCCGAAGCCGAGCAGCTCGGTGCACGCGGCGTTCATCTCCACGACCCGGCCGTCGGCGTCGCAGACGAAGAAGCCCTCCTGCAGGGAGTCGATCATCGCCGCGCGCCAGCGGGAGTGCTGCGTCCGCAGCCGCGCCAGCCGGATGATCGTGCGCACGCGGGCGAGCAGTTCCAGCGCGGAGAACGGTTTCACGAGGTATTCGTCGGCTCCGGCGGCCAGGCCGTCGACGGCGGCCTCCTGCCCGGCGCGGGCGGACAGCAGCAGCACGGGGACGGCGGCGGTGCGCGGGTCGCGCCGCATCTCGGCGAGCAGGCCGAGACCGTCCAGCCGGGGCATCATCACGTCGCTGATGATCAGGTCCGGCGGCTCGCCGGACGCGGCCTCGAGCGCTTCGACGCCGTCGCGCACCGCGGTCACCGCGTAGTCCTCGCGCAGCAGCCGGGCCAGGTACTCGCGCATGTCGGCGTTGTCGTCGGCGATCAGCACGCGCGCCCCGGTGACCGGGCCGGGGGCGCTGTCCGGCGCCGGTGCGTCGTCCGGCAGCCAGCGCAGGGCCTCCTGCAGGTACGGCTCGGCGGTCTCCGCGGCGATCCCGCCCGCCGACGCCTCCGTGACGACGTGTTCGGCCGGCAGGTGGCCGGTCCCCAGTGGCAGCCGGATCCGGAACGTCGTGCCGGCGCCGGGCGTGCTCTCGGCGGCGACCGTGCCCCCGTGCATGCCGACCAGCTCGCGGACCAGCGCCAGGCCGATCCCGCTGCCCTCGTTCGACCGCGCCCGCGCCGACGGGATCCGGTGGAACCGCTCGAACAGCCGCGGCAGCTCGCCGGCGTCGATCCCGATCCCGGTGTCGGCCACGGTGATCACGGCGTCGGCACCGTCCACAGTGGTGTGCACCCGGATCTCGCCGTCGAAGGTGTACTTGACCGCGTTGGACAGCAGGTTGAGGACGACCTTCTCCCACATCCCGCGGTCGACGTGCACCGGCCGGCCCAGGGGCGGGCACTCGACCTCGAACCGCAGCCCGGCCCGTTCGACGGCGGCGCGGAACACACTCGCCAGCTCCGCGGTGAACGCGGCGAGGTCCACGGGTTCGAAGCGGGCCTGCATCCGGCCCGCCTCGATCCGGGAGAAATCGAGCAGGTTGTTGACCAGCCGGCCCAGCCGCAGCGCGTTGCGGTGGATGACGGCGATCTCCTCGCGGACGCGCTCGTCCGCCCGGCCGAGCGTCTGCTCCAGCTCGGCGACCGGCCCCAGGATCAGCGTGAGCGGGGTCCGGAACTCGTGGCTGATGTTGGCGAAGAAGGTGGTCTTGGCCGCGTCCAGCGCGGTCAGCTCCTCGGCGCGCCGCTGCTGGGCCCGGTAGGCGAGCGCGCCGTTGACCAGCGCCGCGGTCTGCTGGGTGACGAGCCCGAGGAACGTGCGGTAGGACTCGTCGAGCGGGCGCCCGGCGCTCGCCGCGAGCACGATCACCCCGGCGGCCTCGGCGGGGCCGGGCAGCGGCAGCACCATCGCCTCGGCGGGCGGGGTGGACCAGGTGCCGGGCGGCAGTGCGCCGAAGGGCGACAGGTCGGACACGGTGCGCGGGACGCCGCCGGCGAGCACCTCTTCGAGCGGCCAGGCGGCGGTGTGCCCGGCACCGTCCGGAGTGACGGCCGCGAGAGCGAGCGCGCCGGCGTCGTCGCGGACGTGGATCGCCGCGTAGGGGACATCGGCACCGGCGCGGCCGAGCACGCCGGCGACCAGCTCGCAGGCCTCTTCCACGGTGCGGGCGCTGCCGGCCTGGGCGCCGAGCTCGCGCAGGACCGCCATCCGGCGTTCGCCGACCACGCGCTCGGTCGTTTCGGTGACCGCGGTGAACACGGCCCGCACGGCGCCTTCGTCGTCGTAGACCGGGCTGTAGGAGTAGGTCCAGTAGGTCTCTTCCCAGTAGCCGTGCCGGTTCATCGGCAGCAGCAGGTCCTCCGACCAGGTCGCCTCGCCGGTGGTCAGCACGCTGTCGAGCATCGGGCCGATGATGTGCCAGATCTCGGTCCAGACGTCCGCGCCCGGCTTGTCGAGCGCCGGGTGCTTGGTGCCGAGCAGCGGCAGGTACGCGTCGTTGTAGAGGAACCGCAGATCCGGTCCCCACCAGACGATCATCGGGAAGCGCGAGGTGAGGCAGATCCGCACGGCCGTCGTCAGGCTCGCCGGCCAGTCCGCGGGCTCGCCCAGCGGCGACGACGCCCAGTCGAACTCCCGCATCCGGGCCGCCATTTGGCTGGCTCCGGGGAAGACGGCGCGCTGGCCGGAATCCTCGCCGACGCTCATCACACTCCTGGTTGAAGCGACCCCGGACGAGCCTACCCGGGTGGGCTCGGCGCTGCCGTGCACGCGAGCGCGCTCAGCCGGGGGAGAGCCAGGTCATCGTGACCGTCGTGCCGTCTTCGCGGTGCACCTGCGCGCTCTGGTCGGCGAGGCTGTCGATCAGCAGCAGGCCGCGGCCGCGCAGCCCGTTCGTCGCGACCGGCGCGCGCCAGGAGCCGTAGTCGGTGACCGTCACCGTCAGGCGCCCGTGCAGATCTTCGGCGTGGACGTCGACCTGGCCCGCTTCGCCGTCGCGGTAGGCGTGCTCGGCGGAGTTGGCCATCGCTTCGTAGCCGGCGAGGACGACGTCCTCCTGGCGTTCTTCGCTCAGGCCGAGCGTGCCCAGCCAGTCCGCCAGTGCCCCGCGCAGCTCCGGCAGCCGGTCCGCGTCGGCGGCCGTGCGCCGGTGGAACGTCGCCGGGGCCGCGGGGGTGCCCGGGGGGAGGGGGTCGGTCATGTCGCGTCCTCTCCGCGGTGACGCACGTGGATCAGCGCGATGTCGTCGTCGTGCCGGCCGTGGGTGAGCTCGTCGACGAGCTTGTCCCACGCCGGACCGTGGTCGGCCGAGGCCAGCACCCCGGGGATGCCCGCCAGGAGCCATTCCACACCCTGGGTGAGGTCGCGGGTGCGGCTTTCGACCAAGCCGTCCGTGTAGAGCACCAGATCCGCCCCGGGCGGGAACCCGGTGTGGCGCTGGGGGAAGTCCGAGCCGACGCCCAGCGGCTGCGCCAAGGCCTCGCCGATCTCTTCGAGCCCGGTGTCCGGGCGGACCAGGATCCCCGGGAGGTGGCCGGCGTTGGCGTAGGTCAGCGTACCGTCGCCGGGCGAGTGGACCGCGTAGAAGCAGGTGACGAAGCTTTCGCCGAACAGCCCGCCGGTCAGCGCGGAGACGTGGCGCAGCACCTCCGACGGCGGCAGTTCGAGCAGCGCGTAGCAGCGGATGGCGGTGCGGACCTGGCCCATCACGGTCGCGGCGGTGACCCCGTGGCCGACGACGTCGCCGATGACGAACGCGGTCGCGCCGGACGGGAGCCGGATGACGTCGAACCAGTCGCCGCCCACCTTGCTCCCGGTCGCCGCGGGCAGGTAGCGGGTGAGCACGTCGAGGCCGGGTGCCGAGGGCGCGACCGGCAGCATGCTGCGCGACAGCTCCGAAGCGAGGTTGCGCTCGCGCTCGTACAGGCGGGCGTTGTCGAGCGCGATGGCCGAGTACGCGGCGATGCCTTCGGCGAGGTACTCGTGCCGCGCGGTGAACCGGTCCGGCCGCGAGTGCCCGAAGAAGAAGCCGCCCAGCACGTCTGCCGTGTTCGGGCTGATCACCGGCACGGCCAGGTAGCTGCACACCGGCAGGTGCCCGGCCGGCATCCCGTGGTGGGGCGCGTTCTTCCCGAACCGCGGGTCCCGGGTGATGTCGGGGCTGCGGACGGTGCCGGTGCCGTCGAAGGTCGGCGCGAACACCTCGGTGTTGCGCGGCATGGGAAACCGGGCGAACGCCTCCCGCGGCACCCCCGAGATCGTGTACAGCGTGTACGACTCGCCGAGCTCGTCGATCAGGTTGTAGAAGAACGCGCCGAATTCGGCTCCGGTCGCCTGGGTGGCCGCGTCGGTCGCGTCCTGCACCATCCGGTCGATGTCGAGCTGCGCGGTCAGCTCGCGGCCGGTGGAGTGCAGCGCGTCGAGCACGACGGCTTCGCCCCGCAGCCGCCGCACGGTGCCCGCCAGGTGCGCGGTCGCGGCCTCGACGGCGGCGGCGACCACCGACGGCGTCCCGCCGACCTCGCCGGTGGTGTAGACCAGCACGTCGCCGGTGACGGCGATCGCGCCGGTGACCTCGCGGCCCGGCACCAGGTCCGCCAGCACCGCGCGGTCGGTCACGGCGACCGCGACGTGGTCGCCGAGCACCCGGCGCGCCTCGGCCGGGTCGAGGGGCCGGACCTCGGTGGCCGCGGGGGTTCCGGAGCCGTCGACGAACGCCCGGCGCACGGCGTCGAGCAGCTCGTCGAACCCCGGGGCGGTCATCCGGTGACCAGCGCCTCGGCCAGCGACGGGTAGATGGCGAGCTCGTCGGTCAGCCGCGTCAGTTCGAGTGGCCGCAAGGTGATCCGGCCGGTGGCCACCACCCGCAGCGGCGGGGACACCGTCCGCCCGCGGTGCGCCCGCACGAGCTCGGCCATGCCGGCCGAGGCCAGGAACGTGACGCCGGTCAGGTCGATGACGAGGACCGCGGGCTCCAGGCGGCCGGCGCGTTCGGCCAGCTGCCGCAGCTTCGGGGCCAGCGCGAGGTCGAGGGCTCCCTCGACCCGGAGCACGGCGGTGCCGTCCCGGTCTTCCAGTGCGACGGTGCCCGCTGAGCTCGCGGCGGCACCGAGGGGGTTCCCGGTCTCGTCCGTGTCGGCCATGGCGAACATCCTGCCTGCTCGCGGGCAGGGCGCAAACCGAAAGCGGTGCTGACACGGCGGTGTCCGGGAAGGACGGGCATGATTGATCTCGGTTGAGCAGACAGCCTTCGTGATGACGCGTGCCCGCCGGACATCCTGGCGGCACTGCGAAGGCGAGGAGAAGATGACGATGACCGAACACACCCACAGTGAGGGCTCGGCCACCGCTGTGCCATTCGGCGAATTCAGGATCGCCCGAACGGAGCAGTCCGGCGCCCTCGTCATCGAGGTCGTCGGAGACGTGGACACGACCACCGCGCCGGCCCTCGTACAAGCAGCTGAAGAGGCGCTGGCCGCGGCCCCGCCGCTGCTCGTGGTCGACCTGACCCGGGTGGAGTTCCTTGCCTCGCCCGGGTTGACGGCGTTGCTGACGATCCACCGCAACGCGGGCCCCGGCACCGTGGTGCGGATCGTGGCGTCCGGCCGGGCGACCCTGCGCCCGATCCAGCTGACCGGGCTCGAGGACAGCCTTTCGCTGTTCCCGACCCGGGAGGCGGCGCTGACCGCGTCCTGACCCGGGGTCGTCCCGGCCGGCTCAGTCGCCGGCCGGGACCTGGCGCCGGATGGTGAGCAGCGCGACGTCGTCCTGGGCCGGGCGGTTGCCGATCATCGCGGCCATCGCCTGCGCGCAGACCCGTTCGGGATCCCCGGCACGCAGGACCTCCGCGAGTTGCGCCATCCCGGCGTCGACCGGCCGGTCGCGCCGTTCGACCAGGCCGTCGGTGTAGAACGCGAGCACACTGCCCGGTGTCAGCTCGACCAGCGTCGTGCGCCGCCGGGGCTGCCCGATGGTCAAGCCGATCGGGGGGTCCGGGGGTACGTCCAGCAGCCGGCCCGGTCCGTCGGGCCCGGCCTGCACGGGCGGCAGGTGCCCGGCGAGCGACAGGGCCATGGTCGCGCGGTCCGGCCCGATGATCCCGTAGGCGACGGTGGCCATCGCGCCGTGCTCGAAGTGGTTGGCCTTGCGGTCGAGCTTGGCGAGCACGTCGGCCGGGTTCTCGCAGTCGAGTGCGTACGCGCGCAGGGCGCTGCGCAGCCGTCCCATGATCACGGCCGCTTCGAGGCCGTGGCCGGAGACGTCGCCCATCACGACGCCGAGCCGGTCGCCCGGCAGCGCGAACAGGTCGTACCAGTCGCCGCCGAGGCCGGTTTCCGCGCCGGGCACGTACCGCGCGCCGAACGTGAGGCCGGGCACCTCCGGCAGGCTGGCGGGCAGCAGGCTGCGCTGCAGCGCCATGGTGGCGGTGCGGTTCTCCTCGAGCGCCTCGACCTGGATCGCCATGGCCAGGCGGTCGGCGAGCAGCTGCATCGTGCCGACTTCGGCCTCGGTGAACTGCCGCGGTGTGACGGAGCCGACGTGCAGCACCCCGACGAGATCGATCCCGGCGACCATCGGCACGCCGAGCATGGAGCGCAGTCCCCGCTCCCAGAGCAGGGAGTTGACGACGGTGGTCTCGTCGACGTGGTCGAGGACGACGGGAGCGCGTTCGAGCGCCACCCGGCCGGCGAAGCCGCTGCCGACCGGCACCCGGACGCCCTGGTGGACCTCTTCTTCGATACCGGCCGCCGCGAAGGCCACCAGCTGACGGCCGCTGGGCTGGTACCGCAGCACGGTCGCGGTGTCGACGTCCATGACTTCCCGCAGGCGCTGCAGGGTCTCGGCGAGCAGATCGGCCAGTCCGAGGTGCTCGGCGGGCGCGCCGATGATCGTCTCCAGCTGCTTCAGCCGGTCCTCGGTGCCGAGACTTCGCGACATGGAAAGACCCTAACCGGATGTCGTTGGCGCGCGCAGCCATCCCGGGTTTCGTCGGCGGGTCCCCGAGGGTAGTAAGCCGGGCGTGAGCGTCGACCTGGAGTGGGTGGCCGTGCTGCGGCACGGTGAGAGCACGGGGAACGTGGCCAGGGAAGAGGCGGAGTCGGCGGGGGTGGATGTGATCGACGTCGCCGAGCGCGACGCCGACGTCCCGCTGACCGACCTGGGGCGGAAGCAGGCGAAGGCCGCGGGGGAGTTCTTCGGCGACCGCCCACCGGACCTCGTGGTCACGTCGACGTACCGCCGGGCTTGGGACACCGCGCGCCTGGCCGCGCCCGCCGGCGTGCCGATCTTCCCGGACGAGCGGCTGCGCGACCGCGAGCTGGGCGTGCTGGACCTGCTGACCTCGCGCGGCGTCCGCGAGCGCTGGCCCGACGAGCTGCGCCGCAAGCGCCGGCTGGGCAAGTTCTACTACCGGCCCCCGGGCGGCGAGTCCTGGGCGGACGTCGTGCTGCGGCTGCGATCCCTGCTGCGCGAGCTGAGCGCGGAGCACCCCGGCGCCCGTGTCCTGCTGGCCGCGCACGAGGTGACGGTCTACGCGCTGCGCTACCTCCTCGAAGGGGTCCCGGAACCGGACCCGCTGCGCGTCGCCCGCACCACGGACGTCCCGAACGCCTCCCTGACCACCTGGGAACGCGACCGCGACGGCGGGTTCACCATGGTGCTGGCCCAGGAAACCCGCCGCCCGCGGTCCTGACCCGCCGCGTGTCGACCCGCTGATCACGCGTGTCGACCCCTCAGTCACGCGTGCCGACCCGCTGATCACGCGTGCCGCCGTGCCGGAACGGACGACACGCGTGACTGGATGGACGACACGCGTGACTGGACGGACGACACGCGTGACTGGACGGACGACACGGCGTCAGCGTTGCGCGGTCGGCCGGACGATCAGCTCGTTGACGTCGACCCCTTCCGGCTGCCCGATCGCGTACGAGATCGCGCCGGCGATCGTGTCCGGCGGGAGCGTCACCGCGCGGTAGGTGCGCATCGCTTCCCGCGCGCCGGGATCGGTGATCGTGTCGGCCAGCTCGGACTCGACGACGCCCGGCGACACCGTCGTCACGCGGATGCCGGGATCGGCCTCCAGCCGCAGGCCTTCGGTGATCGCGCGGGCGGCGTACTTCGTGGCGCAGTAGACCGCGGCCGTCGGCACGACCTCGTGCGCGCCGGTGGAGGCGATCGTCACGAAGTGGCCCCCGCCCGCGCGCCGGAAGTGCGGCAGCACGGCCGCGATCCCGTGGAGCAGGCCGCGGACGTTGACGTCGAGCATCCGGTCCCACTCGTCGACGAGCAGGGAGTCCAGGCGCGACAACGGCATCACGCCCGCGTTGGCGACGAACACGTCGACCCGACCGTGCGCTTCGACGGCGGTGTCGACGAAGGCGGCGACGTCCGCGCGGTCGGTGACGTCGAGGGGGTGCACGTCGGCGGTGCCCCCGGCGTCGTGGATCTCCTTCGCCAGCGCGGTCAGCCGGTCCTCCCGCCGGGCGCCGAGCACGACGTGGTGGCCTTCGCCGGCCAGCCGCAGCGCGGTGGCGCGCCCGATGCCGCTGCTGGCACCGGTGATGAGAACGATCTTCATGAATGGCCTTTCAGAGAGCGGGGAAGTCGGCGCCGAGGGTGGTCTCGCGCCAGGTGTCGAAGCCGGCCCGCAGGGTGTCGAGCCGGGCGGTGGCGATGTCGTAGGCGGCCTTGCCGAGCAGCAGCCGCAGGGGTGGTTCGCCGGCGTCGACGGCGGTGAGGATCGCCTCGGCCGCGCGCACCGGGTCGCCCGGCTGGTGGCCGTAGGTCGCGGTGGTCGCGGCCCGGCGCGCACCGGCCGTCTCGGCGTAGTCGTCGATGCGGGTCGCCGACTGGCGCATCGACGGTCCGGACCAGTTGGTGCGGAACGCCGCGGGCTCGACGATCGTCACCTTGATGCCCAGCGGCGCCACTTCCGCGGCCAGCGACTCGGAAAGCCCTTCCACCGCGAACTTCGTCGCGTGGTAGTAGCCGGTGGCCCCGAAGGCGGCGAGCCCGCCGAGGGACGACACGTTCACGACGTGCCCGCTCCGCCGGGCCCGCATGCCCGGCAGCACCGCCTTCGTGACGTCGGCGAGGCCGAACACGTTGGCGTCGAACAGTTTCCGGACCTCGTCGTCCTCGCCTTCCTCGACCGCGGCGAGGTAGCCGTAGCCGGCGTTGTTGACCAGGACGTCGATGTGGCCGAACGCGGCTTCGGCGCGCTTCACCGCGTCGACGACCTGCGCGTGGTCGGTGACGTCGAGCGGCAGGGCCAGCGCGCGGTCGCCGTGCTTCGCGACCAGGTCGGCGACCTGCGCCGGGTCGCGGGCCGTGACGACGGCCCGCAGGCCGCGGTCGAGCACGGCTTCGGCCAGTGCGCGGCCGAGGCCGGTGGAACAGCCGGTGATGAACCAGTTTTCGGGCATGACGAAGTACTCCGTCCATGGTGGAAAGTGACAGAAAAGGGTTTCTCAGCCGGCGGCGAGGCTGCCGAGCAGCGCGAGTCCGGCTTCCGACGGACTGCCGGGCTCGGCCTGGTAGACGACCAGCTGCTGACCGGGCGCGCTGTTCACGGTCAGCGCCTCGTAGCTCAGGACCAGCTCGCCGACCAGCCGGTGGTGGAACCGCTTGGTTTCGTGCGTCTTCTGCCGGATGTCGTGCCGGGCCCACAGCCGGCGGAAGTCGGCGCTCTTGACCGACAGCTCGCCGACCGTCTCGATCAGCCGGGGATCGTCCGGGTCGATCCCCGCGGCCACGCGCAGGCCGCCGACGGTGTTGACCGCGACGCGCTCCCACTCCGGGTAGAACTCGCGCGCGTCCGGGTCGAGGAACACCAGCCGGACCAGGTCACCGCTGTGGGTGTGGCCGCCGAACAGCGCCTCGCCCAGCGCGTTGTGCGCGAGCACCTCCAGGCAGCGGCCGAGCACCAGCGCGGGCGTGTCCGGCCAGCCGTCCATCAGCCGCAGGAGGTTCGGGCTGACCTGCTCCCGCCGCCGCGCGCGACGGCGTTTCGGAGCGGGCTGGGCCAGCCGGTGCAGGTGGGCGGTGGCGTCCTCGTCGAGGGCCAGCCCGTGCGCCAGCGCGTCGAGGACCTGCGCCGACGGGTTCCGCTCCCGGCCCTGTTCGAGCCGGACGTAGTAGTCGGTGCTGACGCCGGCCAGCACCGCGACCTCCTCGCGGCGCAGCCCCGCGACTCGGCGCGCCCCGCCGGCGGGCAGGCCGAGGTCGTCCGGTCCCACCTGTTCGCGGCGGGCCCGGAGGAACTCCCCGAGCGCGTTCTCCCTGGCCATGATCCGAGGCTAACGCCGATCAGCCCGGGAAGGGTGGCCGCGCCGCACCCACCCTCGCGCTCAGGTGAGCTTGATCGGCTGCCCGTCACGCTCCGGCCGCAGCAGCGTCGCCGTGGCCGTGCGCCCGTCGACGTCGAAGGTCATCACGGCGTTCCCGAAGTGCGGCCCCGAGACGCAGCTCCAGGTCAGCGGCGCGGGTGGGACCCCGACGCGGCGCGCCAGCCCTTCGCAGAGCCGGGTCAGCCCCCGCGCCCAGCCGGCGCGGAACAGGCGGTTCATGTACCAGGGCACGGTGTTGTGCACCGGCGAGCAGGTGAGCTGGTGGACCGGCGCGCCCGGGAGGTCGGCTCGCGCGACGTACGCGTGGTGGACGTCGCCCGAGAGCACGCTCACCGACGCCGGGCCGTCGTCGGCGACCCGCCCGATCAGCCGCGTCAGCCGGTCGAACGACGCGCGGAAGGCCGGCCAGTGTTCGAGGTCGGCGAACTGCCGGAACCGCTCCGACATCCGCCCGACGCGGCCCGGCCGCGTGCAGAGCTGCTCGTTGACCGACTGCGCGGCCGAGAGCGCGGTGGGCATCAGCCACGGCAGCGACGTCCCGATCAGCAGGTGGTCGAACTCGCCCGCGGCCTGCTCTTCGATCCAGCGGAACTCGGCCTCGCCGATCATCGACCGCTGCCCGCCGCCGAGGATCCGCCCGGCCCGCGAGTCGATGACCAGCAGCCGGATGGGGCCGAAGTCGCGCCGGTAGGACCACCGGGTGCCCTTGGCGCCGTCGGCTTCGCGGTCGGCCCGGTCGGCGAACTCGCGCAGCAGCTCCGCGTTGTCCACCCCCGACGTGCTCACCCGCTGGTAGACCTCGTCTTCGGCCAGTTCGCGCGGCCCGAGGTTGCCCAGGTGCTGGTAGACCCAGTACGACACGAGCGCGCCGCGGATCCGCTCCGGCCACCACGAGGTGCGGGTCATCTGTTCACGCCAGGTCTGCGAGGTGTTCCAGTCGTCGCGGACGTCGTGGTCGTCGAAGATCATCGACGTCGGCACGGTGGACATCAGCCAGCGCACCGCCGGTTCGCACCAGGCCTCGAAGTACAGGTGGCAGTACTCCTCGAAGTCGGCGACCTCGGTCCCGGGCGGCTGTTTCGTGTCCCGCCGCCCGGCGAGCCACTCCTGCGTCGCGTCGGTGGTTTCGTCGGCGTAGACCTGGTCGCCCAGCAGGAGCAGCGACTCGGGCCACTCGGTTTCGTCGAGCCCGGCCATCCGGTGGGCGTAGGCGGCGAGCGCGTCCGGGCCGAGCGCGTCCTCCTCCCGCGGCTTGCGGCACGACCCGAACACCAGCCGGAACCGCGTGTCGGCGGGGTCCAGCGTGCGGATCCGGCTGGGCGGCAGATCGCCGTCCGGCTCGGGCCAGACGAGCTCGCCGTCGAGCCGCACTTCGTAGGGCGTGCTGCGCCCGGGTTCGAGGCCGGTGAGCACGACCAGCGCGTAGTGGTGCCCGGAGACCTCGAACGTCCGCGCTTTCGCGTCCCCGACGAGGACTTCGCACGGACCGCCGGTCTCGACCCAGATCGTCGCCGAAGTGTCGTCGACGTGCCGGAGCAGCGGTCCCAGGAGGAGCTCGGTCATCCCCGGATCCTTTCAGCAGTAAGGCAGGTCGGCAGTTCGAAAGGTCCCGAAACTTTCCGAAAATCGTTGACCGGTCCCGGGCGGCGAACCAACGATCGTCGCAGCTGCGCCCTGCTCCCGGAAAGGACGACCTCGAGTGCGAAGACTCTTCAGCGCCCTCCTCGCCGCCGTGTTGTCGATCGCCGCCGCCATCGTGCTGGTGATCACGGCGCAGCCCGCGTCGGCCGCCACGCTGACCCGCGTGACCGGCTTCGGCACCAACCCCAGCAACCTGAACATGTACGCCTACGTCCCGGACCACGTCGCCGCCAAGCCGGCGCTGCTGGTCGCCCTCCACTACTGCACCGGCTCGGCCTCGGCGGTCTTCAACGGCTACGCCCGCGACTACGTCACCGCGGCCGACCAGTACGGGTACGTCATCGTGTTCCCGGAAGCCACGCGCAGCGGGCAGTGCTTCGACGTCTCGTCGCCGCAGGCCCTCACCCGCGGTGGCGGCAGCGACCCGGTCGGCATCCTGTCGATGGTCGACTACGCCAAGCAGCACTACAACGTCGACGCGTCGCGGGTCTTCGTCACCGGCTTCTCCTCCGGCGCGATGATGACGAACGTCCTGGCCGCGGAGTACCCGGACGTCTTCGCCGCCGGTTCCGCGTTCATGGGCGTGCCCGCCGGCTGCTTCGCGACCACCGACGGGTCGAGCTGGAACAGCCAGTGTTCGGGCGGCCAGCTCACCAAGACCGCGCAGCAGTGGGGCGACCAGGCCCGCCAGATGAGCGGCGGGCGGTCCGGCCCGTTCCCGCGGATGCAGCTGTGGCACGGCACCGCCGACGACACGCTGCGCTACCCGAACTTCGGTGAGGAGATCAAGCAGTGGACCAACCTGCGCGGGGTGAGCCAGACGCCGTCGTCGAGTGACGCGCCGCAGTCCGGCTGGACGCGCACCCGCTACGGCAGCACCGGCACGCAGGCGCCGGTCGAAGGGATCAGCGTCCAGGGCGCCGGGCACGTGCTGCCGCAGAACGGGATGGTGGCGTACGCGATCGCGTTCCTCGGCCTGGACAGCGGCGGTTCGACCACCACTTCTCCGACGCCGTCCGCCGGCACCACGCTGGGCAGCGCGGCGAGCGGGACCGGCCGCTACTTCGGTACGGCCGTTTCGGCGAGCAAGCTCTCGGACAGCGTCTACACCGGCATCCTGAGCCGCGAGTTCTCCATGATCACACCGGAGAACGAGATGAAGATCGACGCCACCGAGCCCTCGCAGAACCAGTTCTCCTACGGCAACGCCGACCGGATCGTCAGCCAGGCGAACGCACAGGGCGCCCGGATGCGCGGGCACACGCTGGCCTGGCACGGGCAGCAGCCCGGCTGGATGCAGGGCATGGAGGGATCCGGGCTGCGGTCGGCGATCCTGAACCACATCACCCAGGTCGCGACCCACTACCGCGGTCAGATCTACGCCTGGGACGTCGTCAACGAGGCCTTCGCGGACGGCAGTTCGGGCGCCCGGCGCGACTCGAACCTGCAGCGCACCGGCAACGACTGGATCGAGGCGGCGTTCCGCGCCGCACGAGCGGCCGATCCGAACGCGAAGCTCTGCTACAACGACTACAACACCGACGACTGGAACCAGGCGAAGACCCAGGGCGTGTACCGCATGGTCCAGGACTTCAAGTCCCGCGGCGTGCCGATCGACTGCGTCGGCTTCCAGTCGCACTTCAACAGCAACAGCCCGGTGCCGTCGAGCTACCAGACCACGCTGCAGAGCTTCGCGAACCTCGGCGTGGACGTGCAGATCACCGAGCTGGACATCGAGGGGTCGGGCACCACGCAGGCGAACAACTTCCGCACAGTCACGAACGCCTGTCTCGCGGTGGCGCGCTGCACCGGGATGACCGTGTGGGGCATCCGCGACACGGACTCGTGGCGGGCGTCCGGTACGCCCCTGCTGTTCGACGGCAACGGCCAGAAGAAGGCCGCCTACACCGCGGTGCTCGACGCGCTGAACGGCGGTACGACCCCGACGCCGACCACCACGCCGACAACCCCCACGACGCCGACGACGCCCACGACCACCACGCCGACGCCGGGTGGCTGCACCGGGACGTACCTCAAGACGGCGGAGTGGAACGTCGGCTTCAACGGCCAGGTCACGGTGACCGGCTCGAACAGCTGGGTGCTCACGATCACCTTCCACGAGCCCCAGAAGGTCATCGGCAGCTGGAACTACACCGGGACGTACGACAGCACCGGTTACGTGCTGACCGCGCGGCCCAACGGGAGCGGCAACGTCATCGGGTTCACCGTGCAGCACGGCGGGAACCTGACCGACCCGACCGTGACCTGCTCGGCGGGCTAGAAGAGCCGGCCGACCTCGTCCGCGGGCGGTTCCTCCAGGCTGAGGAGGAACCGCTTGCGGGTGAGGCCGCCGGCGTACCCGGTCAGGCCGCCGCTGGTGCCGACCACGCGGTGGCAGGGCACGATGACGCTGATCGGGTTCCAGCCGTTGGCGTTCCCGACGGCCTGCGCGGCGCCGGGGTCGCCCAGCTCGGCGGCCAACTGCCCGTACGTGCGGGTTTCGCCGTACGGGATCTTCGTCAGCATCGCCCAGACCTGCTTCTCGAACGCCGAGCCGCGCGGCGCGAGCTCGAGGTCGAACTCGCGCCGCGTGCCCGCGAAGTACTCGCCGAGCTGCTGCTGCGCCGCCTCGAAGCCGTCGTCGTCCCGGGGACCGAGGTCGGTGAGGCGGGGCGTCCGGAGGTGGCCGTCGAAGTAGAGCCCGGCCAGCGCCTCGCCGTCGCCGACCAGGGTCAGCGGTCCGATCGGTGACGCGATGACGGCGTGTTTCATGGCGTCCAGCCTACGGGTCAGCCTTGGCTGGTCTTCACCGAGAGCGAGTCGACGCTCATCTCCGCGCCGGGCGTGATGTCCGCACTGGGGGAGGTGCAACCGCAGACCTTGTTGGGGTAGGAGCCGCCGATCGCGACGTCGAAGATGACGAAGAAACCGTGGTCGACGGCGGCCTTCCAGGTCGCGTCCGACACCTGGTTCTGCTTCACCGCGAACGTCTGGTTTCCGTCGAGGTAGAACCGCAGCTCTTCGGCCGCGGCGTCGCGACGGTCCACGATCACCGAATAGCTGTGGTAGCCCTCCTGGCAGCCCGCGCAGTCCTGCAGGTCGCTGGTGATGCCGTCCGGGTCGTGGCACTCGCCCTGCCACTGTCCACAGTGGAAGGTGGTGGAGTGCTTGCTGAGCGCGTTGACGTCTTCCATGATGTCGAGCTCGCCGATGCTCGGCCAGTTCGTCGCGCCGACCGGGCGGGCGTCGGCGCCCATCGCCCAGAACGCCGGCCAGTAGCCGAGGCCGCTCGCGGGGGAGGGCTGCTTGAGCGTCGCGCTGATCTCCAGCTGGGCGCCTTCGGGCGCGGCGAAGTCGGTTCGCTGCGTTTCGATCCGGCCGGACGTCCAGTTGCCGGCGGCGTCGCGCAACGGCTTGATCGCGAGGTGACCGGCGCCGTCGTGGTAGACGTTGTCCGTCGAGTTCGTAGCCGTCTCGAGCTCGCCGGTGCCCCAGTTCGCCGCGCCGCCGGGATAGCCGGTTCCCGTGTCGTAGAGCCAGTCCTGGGCGTTCAGGCCGGTGCCGGCGGCGCCGTCGAAGTCGTCCTGGAAGACGGTGGTCCACTCGGCGTCGGCGTGCGCCGGGGCGGCGGTCAGGACGAAGGCGAAAGAGGCCAGCACGGCGGTGAGCCGCTTGACGGTGCGCATGGGGTCTCGCTTCCTGAGGGGAATGGGGTCGTCCACGACCTGCGAGGCCATCCACTGTCACCCTTCGCGCGCGCCCGGGTCAAGGCATGTGCCCGGAAGTACGCGGCACCCGGTACCCGTGGGCACTCCGCGCGGAGTCCCGTTTGGAATTCTTCTGCGCTGGGAAGCGCGCGGGCCGAGTGAGACGGTGGTCTGGACCTTCTTTCGAAGGGTTGCCAGGTAACGAAACCGGAGTCATAGTTTGTTGACGTCCACAACGAATACCTGCGAACCGCCCTCGGATGTCCTTTGTGGACTCCGCAATCCCTCTCCTCAACGTGGAGGACGCCATGATCTCCCGTCGCTCGTTCCTCAGCCTCACGGCGGCGACGCTCGCCACGGCCACCGCGCTGCCGCTGGCGCGGTCCGCCTACGCCGCGACGCCGGACACGTTCGGCCTCAAGCTGGTGAACAACTCGGGCTCCGGCACCGTGTACGCCTACGTCACCGGCACGACGCCGGACGGGCGACTGGTGCTGCTGCGTGCCGACGGTACGCCGTACTACCCGGACTCGCCGTCCGCGCCGACGACCCCGCTGCCGGAGGACTGCGCGATCCCGATCTCCTCGGGAGCGCAGGTTTCGGTGCCCAAGATGGGCGGCGCGCGCATCTACGTCGTCACGGACGCGAAGCTGGACTTCTTCCTCGACCCGGGGCCCAACCTGGTGCACCCGAGCTTCCTCAACTCCGGTGATGCGAACTTCGGGAAGAACTGGTCGTTCAGCGAGTTCACGTTCAACGACACGCAGCTGTTCGCCAACATCAGCTACGTCGACTTCGTGGGCATCCCGATGGGTCTTTCCCTGACCACGTCCGGATCCGGTACGTCGACGGTCAACGGACTGCCGGCGGGCGCGCTGGACCAGATCGCGTCGTCGCTCTCCTCTTTGGGCGGCGAGTGGGCGGGCCTGGTGCAGACGGGCGGCGGCGGCAACCTGCGCGTGCTGTCGCCGCACCACCACGCGTCCCAGTTCGGCGGGTACCTCGACGGCTACATCGACCAGGTGTGGCAGAAGTACGCGGGCACGGACCTGGTCGTGGACTCGCAGAACCCGGGCCTGGGCACGTTCACGGGCCGCGTCTCGGGCGACCAGCTGGTGTTCGGGGCCGAGTCCTTCGCCAAGCCGGCGACGGCGGACGTGTGGAGCTGCGACAGCGGCCCGTTCGCGCTGGCGGCCGGAGCGAGCGACGCGCGCAAGGCGATCGTCCCGCGCCTGGCGGCGGCGCTGAACCGGACGACGTTGCTGGACAACCCGAACCAGCCCACGGCGGAGGACCCGGCCCGCTTTTACGGAGGCGACACGACCAATCACTACGCGCGGATCGTCCACTCGAAACTGCCGGACAACAGGGGATACGCGTTCCCGTACGACGACGTGAGCCCAGGCCCGGACTTCAGCGGCGCGGTCTTCGCGGGCGACCCCCAGGTGCTGACGCTCACGGTCAACGCGGCGCACGGCTAGAGGCAGTGCGAAAACTGTCGGTGGTGACGGCTAGCCTCATGGCATGAACACGGACGACGCGACGGTCCCGGCGGACCAGCTGACCAAGGGCCAGTGGTTCTGGCACGAGCCGGCGCCGGGCCTGCCCGCGTGGCAGCTGCAGGTGACCTCGGCGGAGTTGCTGGAGGACTCCGTCGAGATCTTCACCACGGACGAGGAGAGGGAGCTGGTTTCGTACCCGCGGAACCGAATGGTGCGGCTGGCTCAGGCCGCTTGAGGGGGGAGTTTTGAGGGGGTTGTGACGTAGGGCACTCGGGCTTCCGCTCGCCGGCGTGGATGGCGGGTTTGAGCGGAGGCCTCGGTGGGCTCGGTCTTCGCTCGGTCGTGGGCGGCGCTGTGCACTGGCAGCCGCGGGGTTTGAGCAAGGCCGCGCGCGGCGGGATCTCGTTCCCCGCGTGGCCGGGCGCGCCGGGCGATGTGAATCGTCTGGACCGGACTCTCGTCCGCAGAGCGGTCGGGCTGACTGTTCCCGTCGCGTAAGAGTCGCTGGGTGCCAGGCAATGCGGATCGTCCAGACCGGACTCTTGTCCGCGACGCTGCCGAGTTGACCATGCGGGCGTGTTCCGTGGCGCAAGTGCCGCCGGGCGGTGCCGACCGTTCAGGCCCGGCCCTCGTCCCGCAGTGCCGCCGGGCGCCAGGTCATGCGGACCGTTGTCCCGTCGTCGCTCGTGTCGATGTCGGACTGGTCCGTCACCTTCTCGATCAGCAGCAGACCCCGGCCACCCGAGGTGCGCGGGCCTCGGCGGCGGGGGCGGGCCGGCGGGATTCCGCAGCCCGTGTCCGTCACCGTGACCGTCACCGCGTCGCCGGTGCGGGTTGCCTGGAGGCGGGCCCAGCCGTGGCCGTCCGGGTACGCGTGGGCCGCCACGTTCGCCAGCGCCTCGTACGTGGCCAGCGTGATGTCGTGCGTGCTTTCCGCGTCGAGCGGGAGCTCGCCCAGCCAGCGGGTCAGCTTGCGGCGCAGGTCCGCCACCTCGTTCGGCAGCGCGGGCGCCAGTTCTTCGAACGTCGCCGTGACCACCGCGCCGGCGCCGGTGCGCGCCGGGGGCGTGGTCCCGGTTCGGTCGGCGTCGGTGCGCTGACCCATATCGACGTCGGGTTCCGGGGTATGTCGATACACGATCCGCTCCCATCATCAGCCACGGTTTCCCCCGTGCTTCGGGCTTCTCTGGTGAGCTACCCAGCACGACGGAGTCTTACCCGTTGTGCTTTTCGTGACGTCGCGCTACCGTTGAGTCAGCACCTCGCGGATGTCGGCCCCTCGGCCGCCCGGAGGAAGCTTCCCGGATCAGGCCGCTCGGCCTCCTTCCTCATTTTCGGTTCCGCCGTTCGCGCGGGCCGGACCCTCATCAGGAGAACCCCATGTCTTTTCACGGAATCCTTGACCTGTCAGGAAAAACCCCCTTCGTCCGCACCGGCTACCGGCCGGCCCCGGACGACATCGCACTCCCGCTTTCCGTCGTCCGCAAGCACAAGCTGCGTCCCGGTGACGAAATCACCGGCACCGCCGAGGAAATCACCAGCGTCGACGGTGCCGACCCGGCAGAGCCCCGCCCGGACTTCGCCGACCTGGTTCCGGTGCACCCGGACCAGCGGCTGTTCCTCGAAACCACGCCGACGCGCCTGCTGCCGCGCGTGCTCGACCTCGTCACCCCGCTCGGCAAGGGCCAGCGCGCGCTGGTCGTTTCCCCGCCGAAGGCCGGGAAAACGACCGTGCTGCGGGAAATCGCCCACGGCATCGCGGTCAACCACCCGGAATGCCGGCTGATGGTGCTGCTCGCCGACGAGCGCCCGGAGGAGGTCACCGAGCTGCGCCGGACCGTGCGCGGCGAGGTGATCGCGTCCACATTCGACCGTCCGCCCGCCGAACACGTGGCGGTGGCGGAACTCGCCGTCGAGCGCGCGAAACGCCTGGTGGAGCGCGGCGAAGACGTAGTATTGCTCCTCGACTCGCTGACCCGCCTCGGCCGCGCGTACAACTTGTCGGCCCGCCCATCCGGCCGCACGCTGTCCGGCGGCGTCGACGCGGCGGCGTTGCAGCCGATGAAGCGCATCCTCGGCGCGGCCCGCAACCTCGAAGGCGGCGGATCCCTCACGATCGTCGCGTCGGCACTGGTGGAAACCGGTTCCCTGGCCGACACGGTGTTCTTCGAGGAGCTGAAGAGCACGGGCAACGCCGAGCTGAAACTCGACCGCAAGATGGCCGAGCGCCGCGTGTTCCCGGCGATCGACGTCGCCGCATCCGGCACCCGCCGCGAAGAACTCCTGGTCACCCCGGGCGAACTGGCCGCGATGCACGAGGTCCGCCGCGCACTGCCGGGCCCGCACGCGATCGAGCAGCTGCTCGACCAGCTCCGCAAGACGGGCTCCAACGCCGAGTTCCTGCTCCGCGTAACGGGCGCCGCACTGCCCGCCGCAGCCTGACCCGGCGCAGCGCTGCCTGACCCGGCGACGCACTGCACCGCGCCTGGCCTGGCGCTGTGCTGCCCACCGCGGCCTGACCCGGCGCTGCGCAGTCCGCCGCGGCCTGCCTGGCGCCGAGCTGCTCGCCGCAGTCTGACCCACCGCCGCGGCCTGCCCTGGCGCCGCGCTCGCCGCTGCAATCTGACCCAGCGCCGCGCTGCCTGCCACGGCCAGCCCCGGCGCTACCCACCGCCGCCTGACCCGGCGCCGCGCTCGCCGCTGCAGTCCGACTCAGCGCCGCGCTGCCGCCGCGGCCGGCCCCGGCGCTACCACCGCGGCCTGACCCGGCGCCGCGCTCCCCGCCGCAGTCTGACCCAGCGCCGCGCGGCCTGACCCACCGCCGAGCTGCCCGCGGCGACCTCACCGCGCGCACCGGTCACCAGCGCTGTCAAACCCTCAGCTGCCCCGCCCGGTGGTCTGCTGCAGCTCATCGATCCGTGCCGAGGCCTGAGCCTTCGTCAGCCCCTCCGGCACCTCTTCCCCGGCCTCCTGGGCCAGCGTCTGCAGATACGACTTCTGCGGCCCGGTCATCGGCTCGTCGCCGGTGGTCCAGTCGCTCGGGTCCTTCTCCGGGTTGGGCTCCACCTGATCCGTCATCACAGTCTCCATTCGAACGTCTGTTCGGGTCGACTCCGACCCTAGCGCAAGGGTCCGACAATCGCCGGTCACGGGCCCGGCGGGGTGCTCGGCGGGCCCGCCTCGTGGCCCGGCCGGCCGCGGGTCCGGCGCTCGTCCTTCATTCGCTGTTCCGGCACGTGGCGGCGGCCGTCGTTCAACGATTCCAGCAGCTCGCGGTGGAAGTCGCGGAATGTCCGGTAGTAGCCGTCGTCGTAGTCCTCGACGACCTGGAACGTCCACCGGTCGGGGACGACGTTGAGCCCGATGAGCTCCTCGGAGATCCGCCGTGCCCAGTCCGCGTGGCCGGCCTTCTCCAGTGCCTCGACGGCCTCGTCGAGCACGAGGTCCGCGTTGCCCGTCAGCTGGTGGAACGTGTAGAGGTGGCCCCGCGCGCGTTCGACCGTCTCGAACGCTTCGATGACCTTGCCCACCGCCGTGATCGTGGCGGCGTCGTAGTTGTCGACCATAGAACGGAAGGTGCCCCGTCCCGGGCGTTCTACACCTCCCGGAACAGGGCATTGACGAATGAGCGTCAGGCCGTCGGCCGCGTCGCTCCCGCGTACTCCTTCAGCAGCGGCGAGATCTTGACGACGTCGCCGCTCGTCGGCGCGTGCACCATCTTGCCGTCGCCGATGTACATCCCGATGTGGGACACAGGGGAGTAGTAGGCGACCAGGTCGCCCGGCTGCAGCTGGTCGCGCGGCACCGACGTGCCGAAGCCCGCCTGCGCCGACGACGTGCGGGGCAGCGTGATGCCGGCCTGCTTGTAGGCCCACTGCATCAGGCCGGAGCAGTCGAACGTGCTCGGGCCGGTGGCGCCGTAGACGTAGGCGCTGCCGAGCTTGCTCAGTGCCGCGTCCACCGCCTTCTGCGCGGCCGCGGTGGCCGCCTTGACGGTCGGGGCCTTGCCGCCGGTGTCCTTCTGGGCGGTCTTGTCGGCGGTGCTGAGGGTCTTGCCCTGGGCCTCGATCTGGTCGATCTGGGCCTGGAGGTTCTTCTTCTTGCCCTCGATGTCCGACGCCAGCTTCGCCGCGGCGTCCCGGGCGTCGGTCGCCCGCTTCGCCGCGTCGGTCGCCGCCTTCTCGGCTTCGGTGGCCTTCGCGGCCGCGCCGCTGAGGTTGCCCATCGCGGCGTTCTTGTCGGTCGCGATGACCTCGAGGGCCGCCGAGCGGTCCAGGAAGTCCTGCGTCGACGTGCCGGCCAGCAGCGCCGACAGCTTGTTCAGCTGGACGCCGCTGGTGAACGACGCGCCGGCGAACTTGTCCACCTGGCCCTGGTACTTCTGCTTGGCCTCGATGGCCTGCGCGCCGGAGTCCTTGGCGGCGGTGACGTCGGCGTTGGCCTTGTCGAGTTCTCCCTGCTTCGCGGTGAGGTCGTCCTTCGCCTTGAGCAGGTCTTCGTTGAGCTTCTCCGCCTGGGCCGAGAGGTCGCGGTACTTCGCGAGGGCGTCGGACCCGGTGGGCGGGGCCTGGAGGACGGGGATGGGGGCGGCGGTGGCCGTCGGCTGGGCCATGGTGATGACAGTGATCACCGAGGCCGCGGCGAGGGCACCTGACACCACGCGCTTGACGGGATGCGAACGCATTCTCGCGCGGGTCTCCTTTGCTTATCGGCCGCCGTCGGGCACCGGGGGCGAGTCGGGGGCCTCGCCCGTGTCCGGCGCGTGCTCGACCGCAACAGGAAGAGCACGCGGTGGGGTCCGGTACCCAGCAGGGGGTATCGGCGGCGATCTCGCGTCGCCGTCTCATCGACGACCGGGGGCCGCGAGATCTCGAACAGGTTACGAAACGAGCACGGCAACGTCCAGGGGCCCCCTCTGAGAACTCTCCGTGACGGTGAGAAACACGGCTGGACCAGTGGTAACCGGATTGACTGTGACCGGGATTACATGTCGTCGTCGCACTTGCTTACCCTACCCCCCTAGGGTATCCATGAGTCATGGCAGACACGACCTACACCGTCACGGGCATGACGTGCGGCCACTGCGCCCGCTCGGTCGAAGAGGAGATCCGCGGACTCGGGGGCGTCACCGGAGTCACCGTCGAGCTGGCCACCGGCGCGGTGACCGTCAGCAGCAGCGAAGACCTTTCCGTCGCCGACGTGCGCGGCGCGGTCGAAGAAGCGGGGTACCGGCTGACATGAACACCGCAGCGAAGCTCTCCGCCTACGGTGCGGCACTCGCCCTGGTCGCCGTCGGCGCCTGGGTGGCCGGCACCGCCGTCGGTCCCTTCCCCGGCGCGGCCGGGGGGCACGGCGGCGAGGACGCCGTGCACGGGGACGTCCACGGCGGCACCGTCGCGGAGGCCGCGAACCACCAGCCCGGCGGGCTGGCGTCGGCCGCGGGCGGCTACACCCTCACGCCCACCGGCACGACGCTCACCCCGGGCACCACGACGAACTTCACCTTCAGGATCACCGGCCCGGACGGCGCCCCGGTGACCGCCTACGACGTCGAGCACGAGAAGCGGATGCACTTCATCGTCGTTCGCCGCGACACCAGCGGCTACCGACACCTGCACCCCGGCCTCGGCGCCGACGGCACGTGGAGCGTGCCGATCACCGTCGCCGGCGCGGGCAGCTACCGCGCCTTCGCCGACTTCACGCCCACCGGGGGACCGGCGCAGACGCTCGGCGTCGACCTCGTCGCGCCGGGCGATTTCCAGCCCGTCGAGCACCGCGAGTCGCGCGTCGCCGACGTCGACGGCTACCGCGTCCGGCTCGACGGCGACCTCGTTCCCGGCCGCTCGTCCCGCCTGACCGCGACGGTGACCGAGGACGGCCGGGACGTCACCGACCTGCAGCCCTACCTGGGCGCCTACGGCCACCTCGTCGCGCTGCGCGGCGGCGACCTGGGGTACCTGCACGTCCACCCGGACGGCCGCACGGGCGCGGCCGTGACGTTCATCGCCGAAGTGCCGTCGGCCGGCACCTACCGGATGTTCCTGGACTTCCGCCACGGCGACGTGGTCCGCACCGCCGAATTCACCGTGACCACCGGGGGAGGAGCGCACTCGTGACGCTGCAACTCGAAGCGAAGAACGTCGAACTCGCCATCACCGGCATGACCTGCGCGTCCTGCGCGGCGAGGATCGAACGCAAGCTCAACAAGCTGGACGGCGTCACGGCGACCGTCAACTACGCCACGGAGAAGGCGAAGGTCGTTTACGGCGGCGAGGTCGCTCCGCAGGACCTCGTCGCGCAGGTCGAAGCGGCCGGCTACGGCGCGGCGCTGCCCGAGGCCGAGCCGGAACTCCGACCAGACGACCCGATCCTGACGCTGCGGCAGAGGCTGGTCGGTTCCGCGGTGCTTTCGGTGCCCGTGATCGCCCTGGCGATGGTGCCCGCGTGGCAGTTCACCTACTGGCAGTGGATTTCGCTCGTCCTGGCCGCGCCGGTGCTGGTGTGGGGCGCGTGGCCGTTCCACCGCGCCGCGTTCGCCAACCTCCGCCACGGCGCCGCGACGATGGACACGCTGATCTCGATCGGCACCCTCGCCGCGTTCGGCTGGTCGGTCTACGCGCTGCTGTTCGGCAGCGCGGGCACGCCGGGCCTGAAGCACCCGTTCGAGCTCACCATCGAGCGCATGGCCGGGGACGGCGCCATCTACCTCGAGGTCGCCGCCGGCGTCACGACGTTCATCCTGGCCGGCCGCTACTTCGAGGTCCGTTCGAAGCGCCGCGCCGGCGCCGCGCTGCGGGCGTTGCTGGATCTGGGCGCTAAGGACGTCGCCGTCCTGCGCGACGGCGGCGAGCAGCGGATTCCCGTCGGCGACCTGGTCGTCGGCGACCGGTTCCTGGTGCGGCCGGGGGAGAAGGTCGCCACCGACGGCGTCGTCGAGGACGGCGGGTCCGCGATCGACGCGAGCCTGCTCACCGGCGAGAGCGTGCCGGTCGAGGTCGGGCCGGGCGACGCGGTCGCCGGGGCGACGGTCAACGCCGGCGGCCGGCTCGTCGTCCGCGCCACCCGCGTCGGCGCCGACACGCAGCTGGCCCAGACGGCCCGGCTGGTCGAGGCGGCGCAGACCGGCAAAGCCCGGGTCCAGCGGCTCGCGGACCGCGTTTCGGCGGTGTTCGTCCCGATCGTCATCGCGCTGGCCGTGGCGACGCTCGCCTTCTGGCTCGGCGCGGACGCGACGCCGTCGGCCGCGTTCACGGCCGCGGTCGCGGTGCTGATCATCGCCTGCCCGTGCGCGCTGGGCCTGGCGACGCCGACGGCGCTGCTGGTCGGCACCGGCCGCGGCGCGCAGCTCGGCATCCTCATCAAGGGGCCGGAAGTGCTGGAGTCGACCCGCCGCGTCGACACCGTCGTGCTCGACAAGACCGGCACCGTGACCACCGGCCGGATGACGCTGGTCGAGGGCGACGGCGAGGTCCTGCGGCTCGCGGGCGCCGTCGAAGCCGCGTCCGAGCACCCGGTGGCCCGGGCGATCGCGGACGCCGCCCGGGAGCGCTTCGGGACGCTGCCACCCGTGACGGACTTCCGCAGCACGCCGGGGCTGGGCGTCGAAGGCGTCGTCGAGGGACGCGCGGTGAGCATCGGCCGGGCCGCCGGCGGAAGCGCGCTGACCACGGTCGCCGTGACCTGGGACGGCGAGGTCCGCGGCACGCTGGCCGTGGCCGACACCGTCAAGCCGACGTCCGCCGAGGCGGTCCGCCGGCTGCGCGGGCTGGGCCTGACCCCGGTGCTGCTCACCGGCGACAACGCCGCGGTCGCGCGGGCGGTCGCGGCCGAGGTCGGCATCGAGCGCGTGATCGCCGAGGTGCTGCCGAAGGACAAGGCCGACGTCGTGCGCGGGTTGCAGGAGGACGGCAAGGTCGTCGCGATGGTCGGCGACGGCGTCAACGACGCGGCGGCGCTCGCCCAGGCCGACCTGGGCCTGGCGATGGGCACCGGCACGGACGTCGCGATCGAGGCGGCCGACCTGACGCTCGTCAGTGGCGACCTGCGCGCGGCGGCCGACGCGATCCGCCTGTCCCGCCGGACGCTGCGCACGATCAAGGGCAACCTGTTCTGGGCGTTCGCGTACAACGTCGCGGCGCTGCCGCTGGCCGCCGCGGGCCTGCTGAACCCGATGCTCGCCGGCGCGGCGATGGCGGTCAGCTCGGTCTTCGTCGTCACGAACAGCCTGCGTCTGCGACGGTTCGCGGCCGGGTGATTTGTACGGTCCTTGTACCGGGCCGGGTGATGCTGGGCGGGTAAGGATTCCGACCAGTGGAGGACAGGGATGTTCACGAAGGCCGCCGTGCTCACGGCACTCACCGCAGCGGCGTTCGCCGTGGCCGCACCGGCTCAGGCCGAGCCCGCGGCCACGACGGCGCTGCCCACGGCCAACATGGAGGCCGTGCTGAAGGCGGCCCAGATCGACCCCCGCCGCGCCGACGACACGCAGACCCCGGGAGCGCACGACAGCGTGCTGCTGGTGGAGCAGGCCCTGCAGGCGAAGGGCCTGCTGGCCGCGACGTACGTCGACGGGTACTTCGGCACCACGACGATCACGGCGTACTCGCAGTACCAGAAGTCGCTGGGGTACACCGGGATCGACGCGTCCGGCCTGCCGGGCAAGACATCGCTGGAGAAGCTGGGCGAGGGCCGGTACACGGTGACCGCCCCGGTGTCCGCGGGCAGCCGCATCGCCTACCGCGGGGTCACGACGAACACCCGCACCAAGGCGATGTTGTCGGCGGCCGAAGGGATCGCGGGCAGCACGGTCACCCTCACCCAGGGCGGCTACAACCCGGGCGGAGTGGACGCGTCGGCCGGCACCCACGACGGCGGCGGAGCGCTGGACATCTCGGTGTCCGGCATGTCGTCGACGACCCGCACGAAGCTGCTGACGGCGCTGCGCAAGGTCGGCTTCGCGGCGTGGTACCGCACCCCGGCGCAGGGCTTCGACTACCACATCCACGCCATGGCGATCTCCGACCCGGACCTTTCGTCGGGGGCTCAGCACCAGACCGGGGACTATTACCTGGGTATGAACGGGCTCGCCGGGCGCGGGGCCGACGACGGTCCCGCGGTCACCAAGGTCACGTGGGAGGAGTACCAGCGCGGCTGATCCCGCGGGTGTGGCTGTGCCGGGGCGCGGGATCGGACCGCGCCCCGGCACTGGCACACCCGGCCCGAGCGGTGGTTTGATCGAAGTACCAACAAACCTGGGGGTGCTCGATGGCCGGCAAGGCGTTCCGGTTCGGCGTGGTCGCCGCTGCGATGGAAGGCGGGGCGAAATGGCTGCGGACCGCTCGGCGGGCCGAGGAGCTCGGCTACTCCACCCTGCTCTGCCCCGACAACCTCAACCTGCCCACTCCGACCGCCGCGCTCGCGGCGGCCGCTGCCGTCACCACTGAGCTGCGCGTCGGGTCCTTTGTCCTCGCCAGCCCGCTGCGGACCGCTCGGGCCGCCGCCTGGGAGTCGCACAGCCTCTCCGTCGTCACCGGCAACCGGTTCGAACTCGGGCTCGGGACCGGCCTGCCCACCATGCGGCAGCAGGCCGAAGAGCTCGGCCTGCCCTACGGCTCGGGCCAGGAACGGCTCGACTCGATCTCCGAGACCGTCGACCACGTCCGCCGGCTCGATGGTGACGCTCACACCCCCGTCATGATCGCCGCCGGTGGGCCGAAGGCCCGGCGTCTCGCCGCGGCGAAAGCCGACATCGTCACTCTTGCCGGTGGGGTGCTGACCACCCGGGACGAGATGGCCTCCTACGTCGCGGAGATCCGGGCCGCCGCCGGGGATCGCGATATCGAGCTCGGGCTGAACATCTTCGTCGTCGGTGAGCAGGTGCCGCCGTGGATTCGGGGCTTCATCGGGGTCGATGCCGAGACGCTCATCGAGCACGACTCGCTCACCATGCTCCGCGGCAGCGTCGACGACATGGCCGCCGAGCTGGAACGGCGGCGCGACGAACTGGGCGTCTCCTACGTCAGCGTCAACAGCGCCTTCATCGAGGAGTTCGCGCCGCTGGTGGAGCGGCTGTCGGGGAAGTGAGCGTCGCCGGGTCGGTGTTCGCGCCGCACAGAAGGACCGCGACGCGTTCGCCCGGCTCCGGGCGGTAAGCGCCGGCCAGCAGCGCCGCGTATGCCGTCGCTCCGCCGGGCTCCACCGCCAGACGGTAGCGGTCCCACAAGGCCGTCCGGGCGGCGACGATCGCCGCGTCGTCCACCAGCACCGAGCCCACACGAGTGCGGGTGGCGACCGCGAACGCGATCTCGCCGAGCCGCGACGCGCCCAGGGAGTCGGCGGCGATGCCGGACACCTCCACCGAGACCGGTGAGCCCGCCGCCAGCGCCGCGTGCAGCGTCGGGGCCGTGCGCGGTTCGACGCCGACCACGCGGGCCCGGCCTTCGACCGCCGCCGCGATGCCGGCCAGCAGCCCGCCGCCGCCGACCGCCACCAGGATCGTGTCCAGCGCTTCGACGTCGGCCAGGAGCTCGAGGCCCACCGTGCCCTGGCCGGCGCAGATCTCCGGCTGGTCATACGCGTGGCAGAAGAGCGCGCCGCGGTCCGCCGCGTCCTTCACCGCCGCGTCGTACGCGTCCGCGTACTTGTCGCCGACCAGCTCGACGGCCGCCCCCAGCTGCCGCAGCTTCGCCACTTTGACCGCCGGCGCGGTCACCGGGACGTAGACCCGCGCGGCCACGCCGAACTCCCGGGCGGCGTGGGCGACGGCGAGTCCCGCGTTGCCGCCCGACGCGGCCACCACCCCGGCCGCCGACAGCTCGCCCGCGGCGATGATCCGGTTGAAGGCGCCGCGGGCCTTGAACGACCCGGTGTGCTGCAGGTGCTCGAGCTTGAACCACACGCCGTCGTCGCTGAACACCGGCGTCCGGCGGACGTGACCCTCGATCCGCGCGGCGGCCCGCTCGACATCCGAAATGCTGATCATGCGCACCAGCATGCGCGCGGACCGCCGTAAGCACCAGCGACGTCTCCTATGCTGGCGTTAGCGACGCTTACGGCTGGAGGCTCCCGTGCTCGACGCTCACCGCCTGGCCCTGCTCGCCGAGGTCGCGCACGCCGGGTCCATCGCCGGCGCGGCCCAGCGACTGTCCTTCACGCCGTCCGCCGTCTCGCAGCAGCTGGGCAAGCTCGAACGCGACGTCGGCGCGCCCCTGCTGCACCGCAACCCGCGCGGTGTCACGCTCACGCCGGTCGGGGAGGCGCTGCTGACCCACGCGGAGACCATCGTCGGGGAGCTGCGCACCGCCGAACGGACCGTCCGCGCCCTGCTCGACGAGGAACCGGCCCAGCTCGCCGTCGGCACGTTCGCCAGCGCCGGCATGACGCTCGTGCCCGCCGCGCTCGCCGGGTTCCGCCGCGACCACCCCGCGGTCGCGCTGCGGCTGCTGGACCTCGAACCGCCCGACGGGTACGGGCTGGTCAGCTCGCGCGACCTCGACCTGCTGATCACCCACCGCTACCCCGGCGCGCCGCTGCCCGACCCGCGCGGGCTGACGCGGACGCTGCTGCGCTCGGAAAGGTTCCGGCTGATCCTCCCCGAGGGCCACCCGCAAGCCCGCGTCCGCCGGCTCACGCTGCGGGCGCTGGCCGGGGAGAACTGGATCTCCGGCAGTCCGGGCGTGCCCAACCGCGGCTGCCTCGAGCAGCTCGCCGACGCCGCCGGGGTCACCCTCACCGTGGCCTACGAAACCCGGGACTACCAGGTGATCCTGGCACTGGTCGAAGCCGGCCTGGGGGTCGCGTTCGTGCCGGAGAGCGTGCTCGCCCGGATGGGCCCGGCGCGGATCGAGGTCCGCGACGCCGCCGACGCCCAGCCCGCACGGGACGTCTTCCTGGTGCATCACCGGCGCCCGGGGAAGCTGGTGACCGAGATGGTCGAGCGGCTCAGTCCACAGTAGACGCCCGGGCGGAGAACCGCGCCGAGGCGGCCCTCAGCGCGTCCAGGCAGGCGCGCACCGCGCCGTGGTCCTCTTCGCCCGCCCGGCAGATCGCGTAGATCGTCCGGGTCAGCGCCGGGCGCGTCGCGAGGATCCGGACGCCCTCCGGCTGCGGCTCGCGGGCCAGGCGGGGCACCAGCGCCGCGCCGACGTTGCCCGCCACCAGCGCCAGCTGCGTCGGGTAGCCGCCGACCGTGCAGCTGATCCGCGGCTCCAGCCGTTGCTTGCGCAGCACCTGCACCAGCCACTCGTAGCAGCCGGACCCCAGGCTCCAGCCGATCCACGGCAGGTCGTCCACTTCGGACAGGTCGACCGTCTTGCGGTGCGCGAGGCGGTGGCCGGCGGGCAGGGCGAGGTCCGCGACGTCGGAGAACAACGCGATCCGCGTCGTCGACGGCGGGAGCACCGTCGGCCGGTCTTCCCAGCTCTCCAAGACCGCGACGTCGAGGTCGCCGGCCAGCACGCGGGGCATCGTCTGCTCCGCCTCGCCCTCGTGCAGCGTCACCGCCAGCCGGGGGTGCTGCGCGGCGAGCGTCGCCAGCGCGGGCGGCAGGAGCGCGTGCACCGTCGTCGGGATCGCGCCGACCCGCAGCGGCCCGATGACGTCCTCGCGCAGCAGTTCCAGGTCGGCCTTCGCCTCGGCGACCTGCGCCAGGATCCGCTCGGCGTGCCCGGCCAGCACCTGGCCCGCCTTCGTCAGCCGGACGCCCCGGCCGCGCGGCTCCAGCAGCCGCTGCCCGGCTTCCTTCTCCAGCTTCGCCAGCTGCTGCGACACCCCCGACGGCGTGACGTGCAGCGACGCGGCCGCCGCGGCGACCGAGCCGTGCGTGGCGACCGCGTGCAGCGCGCGCATCCGCTCGATTCCCAACACGGTAGAAATGCTACCGAATTCCACGCAGAAACATTCGCTTGTCCTTGACAGTCGTGACCCGCAGGCTGGAACCGTGACCACGACCGCGCCCCGCCCCACGACCACCCCCGCGCCGTTCACGGAGCGTTTCGACCCGCGGCTGCTCGCGACGCTCGGCAGCTTCTGCATCTCCCTGTCGTCGGTCTTCATCAAGGTCTCGCACGCCAGCGGCAGCACGAGCGCGTTCTGGCGCTGCCTGCTGGCATTGCCGGTGCTGGTCGCGCTCGCCGTGCGGGAACGGCGGAAGTCCGGCCCGGCGCCCCGCGTACTGCTCCCGCTGCTGGCCGGCACCGGTCTCGGCCTGGACTTCGTGCTGTGGGGTGAGGCCATCCCGCGGATCGGCGCCGGCATCGCGACGGTGCTGCTCGCCGTCCAGGTGATCATCGTGCCGCTGCTGGCGTTCGCGTTCCTGCGGGAACGCCCGGCGAAGCGGTTCGTCCTCGCCGTGCCCGTGCTGCTGGGCGGCGTCGTGCTGGCCGGCGGGTTCGCCGGCGGCGGCTCGTTCGGCCCGGACCCGGTCACCGGCGCCGTCGCGGCGATGCTCGCCGGTGCGGGGTACGCCGTCTACCTCTTCCTGATCCGGCTCAGCGGCGGTGCGGGCGCGCAGGCGCAGTCCCTGGTGCTGGCGACGATCTCCGCCGGGGTCGTCGCCGTCGTGCTCGGCCTCCCGACCGGTACGCTCGACCTGAGCCCGAGCCCGGCGACGTTCGGCTGGCTCGTCGCACTCGCCGTGGTGGGTCAGCTGATCGGCTGGATTCTCATCTCCGCCGCGCTGCCCCGGATGTCGGCCACCACCGGCGCGACGCTGATGCTGCTGCAGCCGGTCGGCGCGGTGCTCCTGGGCATCGGCCTGCTGGGGGAGACGCCGAGCGTGCCGCAGCTCGTGGGCTGTGCGAGCGTGGTCGCCGCGGTCTGCTTCGCCGGGCGGACCCGCCGCGGAGGATCTGCGGGCCGGGACCGTCGCGGCTAACGTCGCCGGTATGCGTGTACTGGTGGCCGGGGCTTCGGGGTTCGTCGGCGGCCGGTTGTGCCCGGCGCTGGAAGAAGCGGGGCACGACGTCCTCGCGATGACGCGGCACCCGGCGAAGTACGACGGCGCCGGGACGCCGGTCCGCGGCGACGTCGCCGATGTCGGTTCCCTGCGGGACGCGCTCAAGGGCGCCGAAGCCGCGTACTACCTGGTGCACTCGCTCGACAGCGCGGACTTCAAGCGCCGCGACGCCGACGCCGCCCGCGCGTTCGCCCGGGCGGCGTCGGACGTCGGCCTGAGCCGGATCGTCTACCTCGGCGGCCTCGGGGACGACGACGACACGCTTTCGGAGCACCTGCGCAGCCGGCGCGAGGTCGAGCGGCTGCTGGGGGAGACCGGCGTGCCGGTGACCGTGCTGCGCGCCGGGATCGTCATCGGGCACGGCGGGACGTCGTGGGAGCTGACCCGCCAGCTGGTCGAGCACCTGCCGGCGATGGTCACGCCGCGCTGGGTCGGCACGCGCACCCAGCCGATCGCGATCGCCGACGTCGTCCGCTACCTGGCCGGCGTGCTCGACCACCCGGAAGCGGCGGGGCGCACGTTCGACATCGGCGGGCCGGAGGTGCTGGCCTACCGCGACATGCTGCAGCGGGTCGCGGCGATCGAGGGACGGCCGCTGGTGATCCTGCCGGTGCCGCTGCTCTCGCCCCGGCTCTCGTCGTACTGGCTTTCGCTGGTCACCGACATCGACGTCACCACCGGGCGGGCGCTGATCGACTCGATGACGAACGAGGTCGTCGTCCGCGACGACGCCATCCGCCGGATCGTCGAGTTCGAGCCGATGGGCTACGACGAAGCCGTGCTGCAGGCACTGGGCGAGCGGGCGAAGAGCCGGCGGCCCGCGTGAGGAAGAAGCTCCTCGCCGGGGTGACGGCCGCCGGGTCCGGCCTGCTCGGCGCGTCGCTGGCCAGCCGGCCGGGTTCGCGCCGGTTCCACGTCCTCACGGCGGCGGTCGCGGCGACCTGGTTCGCCGGCGCGGGGCCGGTGGAACGCGGTCGCCCGGACGTCGCTCAGCCGGTCCTCGCGGGGGCCGGCGCGTTCGGCGTGTTCTACGGCTGCGCGCTGGTGTCCCGCCGCATCCCGCCGCTGCGGCGCGCGATCGCCGGGGTGCTCTCCCACGCGCACCGCGGTTCGACCCCCTCGGTGGTGGCGACCACGCTGGTGACGGGCGCGGCGGAGGAGTTCTTCTTCCGCGGCGCGCTGTACGACGCGTTCGGCTCCCGCGGATCGACGGCGCTGTACGTCCTTTCGACGACGGCGACGCGAAACCCCGCGCTGGTACTGGCTTCGACGGTGATGGGCGCGCTCTTCGCCGTCCAGCGCGGCCGGTCCGGCGGGCTGCAGGCACCGGTGCTGACGCACGTGGTGTGGTCGGCGCTCATGCTGGCCTTCATGCCGCGCCTCTTCCCGCCGGATCAGAACGCTTCGTAGGCGGCCATCACCACGCCGAGACCCCGGTCGTACCCGTTTTCCCACAGGGTCTGGTTCATCACGTACGACACCACCAGGTGCTGGTCCGCGTCGACGAGGACCACCGAACCGCCCCAGCCGCCCCACGAGCACGTGTGCCCTTCCACGCGGAAGCCCATGCCGTAGCGCATCTTCGCGCCGAGGACGCGGTCCTCGCCGTGGAACTGCTCCTCGAAGACCCGCTCGGCGCCGGCCGGCGACAGCAGCCGGCCGCCACCGCAGGCCAGCACCGACTGCACGGCCGCGACCGAGCGGGCGTTGCCGTACCCGTTGACGGCGGGCAGTTCCGCGCGCCGCCAGGCTTCGGAGTACGAGTCCGACACCCCGATCAGGAACCCCGGCGGCCGGTCGCCCCGGGGGTCGGGGATCAGCGGCGCGACGCGGTGGTCGTGCTCGGCGGCCAGCCCGATGTGGAAGTCGGCGCCCAGCGGGCCGGCCACCTCCTCGGCGAAGAACGTGCCGAGGCTGCGCCCGGTGACGCGGCGGACGACTTCGCCGACCAGGAACCCGAAGGTCACCGAGTGATAGCCGCCCGCGGTGCCGGGTTCCCACGCGGGCGCCTGCGCGGCCAGCCGGGCCGTCACGGCCGGCCAGTCGAACAGGTCCTCGACGGCGATCGGTCCGTCGAAGTCCGGCAGGCCCGCGGTGTGCCCGAGCAGGTGCCGGACCAGCGTCTTTTCCTTGCCCGCGGCCGCGAACTCGGGCCAGTACTCGGCGACCGGCGCGTCGAGGTCGAGGTCGCCGCGGTCGGCGAGGACCAGCGCGCACACCGCGGTCATCGTCTTGGTGGTGGACCAGACGTTGGTGATGGTGTCGCGTTCCCATGCCACCGTGCGCGCGGTGTCGACGTACCCGCCCCACAGGTCGACGACGGGCTCGCCGTCCACGAACACGGCGACCGAGGCGCCCACGTCGTCGGTGTCCAGCGACGCCGCCAGGACGTCGCGCACCTTGCCGAACCGGTCTTCGCACGTTCCCCAGGTGTCAGCCACGGCGGCCAGCAAACTCCGTCCGGACGGGTCGCACCACTCATTTTAGTGGTGGAGAACCTTTGTCCGGAACGAGCCAGAACCGGGCGGAAAACTTCAAAACCGGCCGCGAGCTTCCTATGCTGGGACGAACCCCCGTGCGTGGAGAGGGATGTCGATGCGGACATTGCTCGTGCTCCTGCTCGTCTTCGGTTCTCTGACCCCGATCCCGGCCGCCGCGGCGACAGCCGTGTGCGTGACCTCGTGCGACACCCTCGACCCGGCGCGGGCCGCGCGGGAGAGCTTTCCCTTGCCCGACAAGGTGATCAACAACCGTGTCGTGCGGCTGCACGCCTCCGACCCCGACGGCATGGCGTGGGCGAGCATCGACAACGGCGTCGCCGGTGACGCCGTCTGGCTCGACCGTTCGTGGGACGGCGGCGCCACCTGGGAAGGCCTGCTGGGCAAAGCGACCATCCCCGGTACGTGGACCGGCACCCGCACGCTCATGTACAACCTCACCGACCCGCAGCACCACCACCGGGGACTGGTCCGGGCGTGCGGGGACGCGCAGGGCGTCGCGTGCACCGCGTGGATCTACCCGGACGTCTGCGACGCCGCGTGCGACCGCACCGCCCCGGGCGCCGGGGACAGCCAGCCGGTAGCACCGACGACGCTCTTCGGCCGCACGATCCGGCTCCACTTCGACGGCAAGGGCATGGCCTGGGCCGGGATCGAAGCGGGCGGCGCCGGCGACGAGATCTGGCTCGACCGCTCCTGGGACGCCGGCGCGAGCTGGCCGGACGGCTCTTCGCTGGGCCGCACGAGCGTCGCCTCGGGCGCCACCGGCACCCACACCACGGCGTTCGCGACGCGGGATCCGCGTGGCCGGCTCTACGGCGGCGCGGTGCGGGCGTGCGGCCGCGAAGCCACGCACGCGCAAGGGAGTTGCACGGCCTGGGCGCGCCCGGCGACGACCCGTGCCGCCGGCGCGCTCGACGCCCTGATGTGGTCCTACGACCCGTACACCGCGTGGTGGCCGTCGAGCTGGTGGAACTCGGCGGTCGCGGTGACGGCGGTGGCCGACGCGGGCGGGTTCGACGCCGCGCTGGCCCGCACCTTCGATGTCAACCGTGCCGCTTTCCCCGCCGGGGTAAGGAGTTCCGACGCGATCGAGGGCGACTTCGTCAGCCGGGCCATCGACGACAGCGGGTGGTGGGGCCTGGCCTGGATCGCCGTCTACGACCGCACCCACGACCCGCGCTACCTCACCGAGGCGACGACGATCGCGAACTACGTCCACGGGTTCTGGGACACCGGCAGCTGCGGCGGCGGGGTCTGGTGGAACCGCGAGCGGACGTACAAGAACGCCGTCACGGCCGGGTTGTACCTGCGGCTGACCGCGTCCCTGCACAACCGGCTCGCCGGCGACACGGTGTGGGGCCAGCGGGCCCGGACCGCGGGCGACTGGTTCCTGAGCAGCGGCCTGATCAACTCCTCGGACCTGGTGAACGACGGCTTGACGTCGTCGTGCGCGAACAACGGCCAGACCGTCTGGACATACAACCAGGGCCTCGGCATCGGCGGCCTCCTGGAGCTGTGGCACGCGACCGGCGTCCAGTCCTATTTGGACGCCGCGAAGCGCTTGGCGGACGCGGCGATGGCGCGACTCACCTCGGGCGGGGTGCTCGTCGAGTCCTGCGACACCGGCTCGGGCTCGTGCGACGACAACCAGAAGCAGTTCAAGGGCATCTTCACGCGCTACTTCGGCGATCTCGCGACGGCGACGGGCTCGGCGACCTACCGTGCCTTTGCGCAGAAGCAGGCGGACGCGCTGTGGGCGGGCGACCGGGACTCCCTGAACCGGATCGGCCAGCGCTGGACCGGCACCACGCCGAACGTGACGGACTGGCGGACCCAGGCGTCCGGGCTCGAAGCGGTCCTGGCGGCCGGGTAGGTCCGCACGCCAGAATGAGCGGCGTGCGGATCTTCCTCCTCGCGGCCGTGGCCGTGCTCGTCACCGGGTGCACGACCGAGGTCGCGGGCCAGGCCGTGCCCACCGGCTTCATCGTCGAGGACGGCACCCAGCTGCGGTTCCGGCCGGTACTGGCCGAGCTGCCGCCGGGGCCGTCGACCGGCTCGGTGACCGACCGGCAGAGCACCGACCCGGCCACGCAGCAGGCCGCCGCGCAGGCGCTGAACTGCTCGCCCGGCGCGGACCCGCTCGACGGCCGCGACGACCCGGCGCTGCCGCTGGTCAGCTGTGACCGCGCGCAGGGCACCAAGTACGTCCTCGCGCCCGGCTTCCTCAGCGGTGCCGACGTGAGCCGGGTGGACGCCGCCCTCGATCCGCGGAGCGGGAGCCCGGTCATCACCCTCCGCTTCACCACCGCCGGGACGAAGACCTGGGCGGAGTGGACCGGGCAGAACATCGGCAAGCAGGTCGCGATGGTGCTGAAGAGCCGCGTCCTGACCGCGCCGGCCGTGCAGTCCGCCATCACCGGCGGGGAAACGCAGATCACCGGGCAGTTCACGCTGCCCGAAGCGCGGCAGCTGGCGCGCGACATCGCCGGCGGCTGACGCTCTCAGCAGACCGGCGGCTTGGCGGCTTCCGTGCAGGCTTCGAACTCCGTCTTGTTCGTCGCCTGCTGCAGCAGCGTGTAGAGCGTCTCGCGCTGGTCGTCGCTCAGCCCGCGGAACACCTCGTCCTCGACCGCGGCGAGCGCGAACTCCGCCCGGGCGAGCAGCTTCGCGCCGACGTCGGTGAGCTCGACCACGTGCCGGCGGCGGTCGACGGGGGAGCGGCGCCGTTCGATCAGGTTCTCGGTCTCGAGCTCGTTGAGCAGCCCGACGACGTTCGTGCCGTCGATCTCGAGCGTCTTCGCCAGGTCCTGCTGGGAGCTGCCGCCCTGGTCGCGCAGGACCGTGAGCGCGATCAGGTGGCGCGGCCGCAGTCCCAGCGGGGTCAGCACCGACTCGCTGCGCAGCTGCAGCCGGCGCGTGAGCTGGCCGAGCAGCGCCCCGCAGCGGTGGGGCGGCTGGTTGACGACCGGCAGCGAGGTCATGCGCCCAGTATATGGGCAGCTCAACGGTCGATGTGCTATTAATGGTTTGTCTTACATCAACGATCTATGGGTGGCTAACGACATGGCGCATCTCCTCCACATCGACTCGAGCATCCAGGGCGACCGCTCGGTGAGCCGCCGCCTCAGCGCGCGGGCCGCGGCCGCGTGGCAGGCCGCCCACCCGGACGGCACGGTCACCTACCGCGACCTGGGTGCCCACCCGCTCCCGCACCTCGACGCCGACAGCGGGGCGGCCCGCGCGATCCCGCCGGAGCAGCACACGCCGGCCCAGGCCGCGTCGTGGGCGCTGACGCGGGAGCTCATCGGCGAGATCAAGGCGGCCGACACGGTGCTGCTGGGCCTGCCGGTCTACAACTACGGCGCGCCGAGCAGCGTCAAGGCGTGGGTGGACCACCTCATCGCGCCGGGCCTGTCGGTCGACCACGCGACGATGACCGGCCTGCTCGGCGGCCGCGAGTTCATCGTGCTGGCGTCGCGGGGCGGCGGGTACGGCGAAGGCGCGCCCCGCGAGGGCTGGGACCACGCCGAGCAGTGGCTCCCGCACGGCGTCTCGCTGACCGGCCTGGAGCCGCGGTTCATCACGGCGGAGCTGACGCTCGCGCACGTGAACCCGGCGATGGCGGAGCTCATCCCGCTGGCGGACGCGAGCCTGGCGACGGCGGAGAAGACCATCGACGACCTGTGGGCCCCGGCGCGGGTCTGACGCGCGGCCGGACTTCCCACCCCTGGGCCCGGGGGTGGGAAGCGCCCCGCCGGACCGTTCGGCGCGCAGATTCCCACTCTCGACCGGTCCGGCCCCGGCCCCGGCGGTAGCAGCGCGAGCACAGCCGGTACCGTGCCGCCGGAGACCGGGTGGCAGGATGCGGCGACCCGGACGGTCCGCACCTGGGCGAGGAAGGTCAGGTTTGAGCGCGCACACCTCCCAGATGGACGATATCCGGCTGGTCGCGCAACCGAGCGCGTTGCCGGTCACGGAACTGTTCGTCCGCCTGATTCTCACCGACTGGTCCCTGATGCCGATGCTGGAGCAGGTGACCGCCACCGCGAGACGGCTGGTCGAGACCGTGATCGAAGCCGGCGACCCGCGGTCCCCCAGCTTCGTGACGGTGCGGCTGCGGCTGCGCGCCGACGTGCTGGTGGTCGAGGTCGACGACGACGTGCCCGGGCTGCCGGATCCGAAGGTCGCCGGGCCCGGCGAGCGCGTGGGCGTCACGCCCGGCGTCGGCGGGGCCCGCACGACCTGGTGCGAGCTGGAGCTGCCGGGCGGGATGAACGCGAAGCAGGTGCGCCTGCCGCGCCGGCAGGACCGCCGGACCCTGGTCGACGAGCCGGTCTCCGGCGCTCCGGTGGCCGCGGACCCGGAGGTGCTGGAGCGCCTGCTCACGCGGCTGAGCGGCTGGTCCGGCCAGACCTGAGGTGGGCACCCGTCCCGGCTGTCGCGTCGTCGTCGTGCTCTACGACGGCGTCCGCTTGCTGGACGTCTCCGGGCCCCTCGAGGTCTTCGCCGAGGCCAACGAGCACGGCGGCCGGTACGAGCTGAAAACCGCGTCACCCGGCGGCGCGGACGTCCGCGCCAACACCGGGACGCGCCTGGGTGCCGACCTCGACCTCGCGGCGGCCGACCCGCGCGGCGCGACCGTGCTGGTGCCCGGCGGCCCCGAGTGGGCCCGCACGATCGCCGACACCGAGCTCGTCGAGCAGATCCGGCGGCTGGCCGGCGGCGCGAACCGCACGGCGTCGGTGTGCGCGGGCGCGTTCGCGCTGGCCGCCGCGGGCGTCCTCGACGGCAGGCGCGCCACCACCCACTGGGACCTGACCGACCAGCTCGCCCGCCGCTTCCCGCGGGTGCGCGTCGACGCGGACGCGATCTTCGTCAAGGACGGTCCGGTGATCACCTCGGCCGGTGTCACCTCCGGCATCGACCTGGCCCTCGCACTGGTCGAGGAGGACCTCGGCGCCGAGGTGGCCCGGCTGGTGGCCAAGCACCTGGTCGTCTTCCTGCAGCGGCCGGGCGGGCAGTCGCAGTTCAGCGTCCGGCTGGAGACCGGCCGCCCGCGCACCGAGGTGCTGCGGGCCGTGCTCGACTCCGTCGCGGCCGACCCGGCGGCGCCCCACACCCTCGGCGACCTGGCCGCCCGCGCCGGGGTCAGCGCCCGGCACCTGACCCGCCTGTTCCGCGAAGAGCTCGGCCGCACCCCCGCGCGGTTCGTCGAGCAGGTGCGGCTGGAATCCGCCCAGCAGCAGCTGGAACGCACCACCGAGCCCCTGGACGTCGTGGCGCGGCGATCCGGTTTCGGATCCGTCGAGACGCTGCGACGCGCCTTCGCGCGCGGCCTCGGCGTGACACCGAGCGACTACCGGGCCCGCTTCCGGACCACCGGCGTCGGCTGAACGGTTCGGGCCTCCGATCCGTGCATCCAGGCAGGGAGAGGACGTGGAGGCGAGGAGGCAGCCGACGTGCGCATTGTCATTGCGGAAGAAGACGCCCTGTTGCGGGAGGGGCTGGTCCTGCTCCTGCGCAGCGAAGGGTTCGACGTCGCCGCCGCCGTCGACCACCCCGGTGACCTGCTGGCCGCCGTCGACGCGGTGGCCCCCGACCTGGCCGTCGTCGACGTCCGGATGCCGCCGACGTTCACCGACGAAGGACTGCGGGCCGCGCTCGAAGCGCGCCGGCTGGCGCCGGGACTGGCGATCCTCGCGCTTTCGGCGTTCATCGAAGACGGCTACGCCGGCGACCTGCTGGCCGCCGGCGGGGGCGGCGCCGGGTACCTGCTCAAGGAGCGCGTCGGGAAGCCGGACGAGTTCCTCGACGCCCTGAAGCGCGTCGCCGCCGGGGGCACGGTGCTGGACCGCGACGTCGTCGCCGTCCAGCTGGCCCGGCCTCGCCCCGGCGACCCGGTCGCGACGCTCACCGCGCGTGAACGCGAGGTCGTCGCGCTGCTGGCCGAAGGCCACTCCGTGCCGACGATCGGGCGGCTGCTCGGCATCGGCACCGCCGCGGCCCGGCAGCACGCCGGGGACGTCAGCGCGAAGCTGCGCGTCCCCGACGACGCCCAGGCGATGCTCAGTTATCTACGAGCGTGAGGACCTCGGCCTGCTTCGCCCGGTACCGGGCGACGTTGGCCAGCTTGACGTCCTCGTAGCCGCGGACGAGGTCCGGCAGCTCGGCCAGCGCCAGGACGCGGGCCCGGTCGGCGTCGGCCGCCGTGAGCGCCCGCAGGACCGTGCCGCGGTAGTCCTCGATCAGCTCGCGCTCGACCCGCCGCACCTCGGCGCGGCCGAACGGGTCGAACCGGGTGCCGCGCAGCTTGCGCGACGCGTGCAGGACCCGGAACGCCGGGCGGAACCACGGGCCCAGGCTGATCTTGCGCTTCATGCCGAGCGCCCGGAGCACCGGCGGGTGCAGCCGGTAGGCGAACTTCGTGCCCGCGCCGAACTGCTCCTCGAGATCCGCCGTGAAGGCCGGGTCGAGCGACAGCCGCGCGACCTCGTACTCGTCCTTGTAGGCCATCAGCTTGTACAGGTGCTTCGCGACCGCTTCGGTGATCTCCGTCGGCCCGTCTTCCAGCACCCGCACCTGCTCGACGAACTCCGCGTACGCCCGCGCGTACCGCTCGTCCTGGTAGGCGACCAGGTCGGGGACCCGGACGTCGAGCAGCCGCGCCAGCTCCGATCCCGGCTCCGCGTGCACCAGCTTCCGCGCGGCGGGCTGCGTGACCCGGCGCGTCTCCTTGGGGGCGGCCGTGAGCGCGTCCGGGTCGGCGACCAGCTGACGGCCGCGGCGGAAGGCCTGCAGGTTCGCGGCCACCGCGGTGCCGTTCAGCTCGATCGCGCGCTCGATGACGTCGGCGGGCAGGCCGATCGCACCGGTCTGGAAGGCTGCGCCGAGCTGCAGCACGTTCGCGAACTGGTCGTCGTCGAAGAGCTCCTCGGCCAGGCCGCGCGCGTCGAGCGACACCGTGCGCGCCGCCGCGGTGTCGATGGGCGCGAGGACGCTGCGGGGGTCCGGGAACGACACCGTCGTGTCGACGACCATCCGGCCGGTCGGGACTTCGGTGGTCGAGACGACCGCGGTGGTGCGGGCCGCGTCGGCCACGCCGAGGTTCGCCGCGTCCGCCCCGACCAGCGCGTCGCACGCCAGGTAGAGGTCGCACTCGCCGGTCGCGAGCTTCGGGGCCTGCTCGACCGGCTCCGCCGTCACCTTCAGGTCGGACACCACCGCGCCGCCCTTCTGCGCGAGCCCGGTCTGGTCGAGCGTGCGGACGTGCCGCCCGTCGAGCACCGCGGCGGTGGCGAGGATCTGCGTCACGGTGACGACCCCGGTGCCGCCGATCCCGGTGATCCGGACGGTGAAGTCCGTTGTGGACGCGGGGGGAGCGGGCACCGCGTCCGCGGTCAGCTCGCCGAGCTTCCGGCGCTGCTTCTTGCCGGTCGGCACCACGGTGACGAACGACGGGCAGTCGCCGGCCAGGCACGAGTAGTCCACGTTGCACGACGACTGGTGGATCGCGGTCTTGCGGCCGAACTCGGTGGCCACCGGCTGCACCGACAGGCAGTTCGACTTGGTGCCGCAGTCGCCGCAGCCTTCGCAGACGCGCTCGTTGATCACGACCCGGGTGGCCGGCGTCTCCTGCTTGCCGCGACGGCGTTTCCGCCGCTTCTCGGCCGCGCACTCCTGCTCGTGGATGAGCACGGTGACGCCCTCGATCGCGGCCAGTTCTTCTTGCGTGGTCAGGAGTTCGGTCCGGTCGCGGACGTCGACGCCGGCCGGGAACCTGCGGCGCCGCAGCTTCCCGGGCGCGTCGCTGGTGATCACGACCCGCTTCGCGCCCTCGACCAGCAGCAGCTCGGCGACCTTCTCCACCGGCAGCCCGCCGACGGCGTCCTGGCCGCCGGTCATCGCCACGGCCGAGTTGTAGAGCAGCTTGTAGGTGATGTTGACGCCCGCGGCGACGGCCGCGCGGACGGCGAGGCTGCCGGAGTGGGTGAACGTGCCGTCGCCGATGTTCTGGACGAAGTGCTCGGCCTCGACGAACGGCGCCATGCCGATCCACTGGGTGCCCTCGCCGCCCATCTGCGTCACGCCGAGGACGGTGCCGACCTGGTCGGGCTCCATGAACAGAGCCATCGTGTGGCAGCCGATGCCGCCGCCGACCAGCGTGCCCTCGGGCACCTTCGTCGACGAGTTGTGCGGGCAGCCCGAGCAGAAGTACGGCGTCCGGGCGAGCAGCGGCACGGAGATGCGCTCGCGGCGGCGGCGCGCCTTGTAGGCGTCCACCGACGCGATGCCTTCCGGCAGCCGCCGGGCCAGGCCGGTCGCGACGGCGTCCGGGTCCAGCTCGCCGAGCTCGGTGAACAGCGTCCGGCCGTCGCGGTCCTTCTTGCCGGTGATCGCGGGCGCGCCGGGGACGCCGTAGAGGACGTCCTTGAGGGCCGTCTCGATGAACGCGCGCTTCTCTTCGACGACGATGATCTCGTCCAGGCCGTCGGCGAACTCGCGGACGATCCCGGGTTCGAGGGGGTGGATCGCGCCGAGCTTGAGCACGCGGATGCCGTGCTGCTCCAGGGCTTCCGCGTCGAGCCCCAGTGCGCGGAACGCCTGCTGGAGGTCCAGGTAGGACTTCCCGGCGGAGACGATGCCGATCCGGTCGGCCGTACCCCGTCGAGTGATCCGGTTGACGGCGGCCGCGCGCAGGTAGTCGAGCACGAGCGGCAGCCGGACGGTGAACAGGCTGCGCTCCAGCTCGGCGAGGCTGGTGCCGAGCAGGCGCGACGTCGGGGTGTGGCGGTAAGCGCGTTCGATCTCCGGTGCGGTCCACTGTGGACTCACGGTCGCGGTGCCCGAGGCGTCGGCGACGTTCGCGACGATCTTCAGCGACGTCCAGACCCCGGCGGCGCGGGACAGCTCGACCGCGTGCATGCCGAGGTCGAGGACGTCCTGGGAGTCGGCCGGGTAGAGGATCGGGATCGCCAGGTCGGCGAGGGCGAGCTCGGACGCGCACGGGACGGTCGAGGACTTCGCGTTCGGGTCGTCGCCGACCAGCGCGACGGCGCCGCCACGCGGGTCGGTGCCGGCCAGGTTGGCGTGCCGGAGGGCGTCGGAGGCGCGGTCGAGGCCGGGCGCCTTGCCGTACCAGAACCCGGTGACGCCGCGCCGCCCGCCGGCGCCCGCGACGAGCTGGCTGCCCATGACCGAGGTCGCGGCCAGCTCCTCGTTGAGGCCGGGGCGGTGGACGACGTCGTGCTTCTCCAGCAGCTTCGCGCGGCGGCCGAGCTCGAGGTCGTAGCCGGCCAGCGGCGAGCCCTCGTAGCCCGAGACGAACACGGCGGGGTCGCCGCCGTGGGCGCGGTCGTGGCGGACGCGGTCGAACAGCAGCCGGACCAGGGCCTGGACCCCGGACAGGTGCACGGTCCCGGCTTCCCGCAGGTACCGGTCCTCCAGCGTGAACGTCTCCACGGCGCGGGCCTCCTTCGCGTCGGTTGTGCCTTGGGGCACACTGCGGCGCGGGTCACCCTCACGCAACAGCCGGGGCCGGATCAGGGCGTCACACGCAAAGTTCAGCGTATCCAGTGACGGAGTGGTCCTGTTTTTTGCGTCCGTTTACGCTCGGACACATGACCGACGACCTGCTCGACGCGACCGACCACGAAATCCTCGGTCTGCTGCGCGAAGACGCCCGCCGCACGCTGTCGGACATCGCGGGCCGCGTCACGCTGTCCACGGCCGCGGTCAAGCGCCGCATCGACCGGCTGCGCGAGACCGGCGTGATCACCGGGTTCACCGTCCAGGTCGACCACGCGAAGCTGGGCTGGGGGATCGAGGCGTTCACCGAGCTGCGGTTCGTCGGGAACACGAAGGTCGCCGAGATCCTGCGCACGACCACGCGGATGCCCGAGGCGCAGGCGGTGTTCACGATCGCCGGCGACCCGGACGCGCTGGTGTGGCTGCGGGTGCGCGACATGGCCCACCTGCAGAAGACGATCGACGAGATCCGCCGTCACCACCAGGTGACCGGCACGAAGACCTTGATCGCCCTCGAGTCGTGGTCCCGGGGGCACTGAGGTGCTCGTGACGCTGGCCGAGCGCCCTGACCTGGCTTCGGCTGTGTACGCGATCCCGTATCCGGCGGACTCGCCGAAGTTCATGGCGGGGAGTCTCGCGAGCTTGCTGGTCCGCGGCAGCCGGGTGGCGCGGCGGTGGCCGCATCTGGTGGTCGCGCTGCTCGAGGACGATCGGCCGGTCGCGCGGGGGATCATGGTGCCGTTCCGCGGTCGCGGTTCGCTGCCTGCGCGCGGCTGGGACGAGGTGGCGGTGTGGGCCGCGGAGGACGCGCTCGACGAGGTGGCTCCCGATACCGCGTGCGCGCTGGAGATCGCCGTGCACCCCTCACATCAGGGCCGCGGGCACTCCGGCACGGTGCTGGCGGGGATGCGCGCGGCGGCTGCTGGGTTGAAGTCGCTGGTGATCCCGGTCCGGCCGCCGGACAAGGCCGCGGTTCCTTCGGTGCCGATGGGCGAGTACGCCGCCGAGACCCGGGCGGACGGCCTGCCCGCCGACCGCTGGCTGCGCACCCACGTGCGCGCCGGCGGCCGCGTCGAGGCCGTCGCGCCCTGCTCGGCGACGGTCCAGGCACCCCTCGAAGACTGGCGGCGCTGGACCGGGCTGCCCTTCGACCGCGACGGCGAGACGATCGTCCCGGGCGCGCTCGCGCCGGTGTTCGTCGCGACCGCCCAGGACTTCGCGGTCTACGTCGAACCGAACGTCTGGATCTCCCACCGCGTGGAGCAGCGCTGACTAGCTGTATTGATCACGGAGGTTGGGTACGGGGGCGACACGTGATCGGATGATCTTGGTGTGAGGGAAGGCCTCTCCACCGCCGCACGATGGGCCAGCCGCTACCGCAACCACGGCGAAACAGGAATGACCGACCGGTCTTCACGGCCCTGGACCAGCCCCAACCGGACACCCACCCGAACCGAACGACGCGTGATCAAAGTCCGGCTGACCCGTCGGTGGGGCCCGGCCCGCATCGCCTCCCTGCCCGACCTGAACCCCTCAACAGTGCACAGTGTGCTGACCCGCTACCGGCTGGCTCGCCTCGCCCACCTCGACCGGGCCACCGGCCGCTCGCTCCGCCGCTACGAACACCTCGCACCCGGTGACCTGGTCCACGTCGACATCAAGAAGCTCGGTAACATCCCGACGGCGGCGGCCACAAGATCCACGGCCGCACCCTCGGCGGGCGCAACAGCGCCGCCCACCGCAACCCCGACCGGCCCGCAGGATCGGCGGCCACGCGAATCTGGACCACAGCTACCTGCACAACGCCGTCGACGACCACTCCCGGCCGGCCTACACGCGTCCCCAACCTCACGGGTCAATACACCTAGCCGTGGATCAGCACCCCGGACGTCCGCTCCCGCTCGAAGAAGAACTCCGGCCACTCCAGGCTGTCCGGAGGTGCGTCGATCGCCGTCGCGCGGCGGTGGAGCTCGTTCAGGTAGTCCAAGTCCAGGAGCGTTCGGGCCGACAGCGGCTCGCGTAGCAGGAGGTCGGCCGGGCCCTGGTACAGGTACGCGTCCACGCCGGGGAAGCCCTTCGTGCCCGGTGGGTAGTCGCGGTTCGTCGGGAAGTACGTCGTGTCGAGCGTGCCCAGCCAGGAACCCTTCAGTGGCACCAAAGCGGGCCACGCGCCCAAGCGCTGTTCCAGGCGTGCGTTGTCCGAGGTGAACCCGTAGTGGTCCGCCACGACGTACGCCGCGTTCGGGTATTCGCGCTCCAGCTGGGCGACCGCCGCGCTGCCGCCGTCGTGCTTCAGGTGTCCCAGCCCGAACAACATCAGGGCCTTGCGGTTCTTCTGCAGCACCTGCGTCTTCACCACGGACACGATCGACCCGTCCCGGTCGTGGAACGGCTCGACGTCCGCCGGACTCCGGACGCGGCTCCAGTCGATCGGCGGGTCGCCCGCCAGCACCCGGATCTTCCGCGCCGCCGGCAGTGTCGCGTCGACCTGCCGGACCAGCGCGAAAAGCTGCTCGTAGTACAACGAAAACCCGCAGCTCGGCTGGGTCGTGTCCCGCCAGACGCGGCTGACGTCCGGGACGTCACCGCCGGCGATGTACGCGTCCAGCAGCGGCTGGAGGCGCGAGTTCCCGCACTCCACGACGATGTCGTTCACCTTGCCGGGGAAGCGCGGGTCCCGGACGAGGTCGAAGACGAACGTCCCGGGTTCGGGGCTGGACTTCGCGACGATCGCATGACTGTCGAACGCCGCGAGCACGGCTCCGACGGGGTCGGATGGTGACCGGGGCTGACCCGCGTCGGCGGGTGCGGCCACCAGTGTGGCGGCCGCGAGCACGGCCAGGACGGTCTTGAACAAGCGCATGACGGCTCCCCAGAACGAATACCTGCTGTCCTACGACAGTAAGACAACTCGGCCAGCATCCAGCTCCGCCCGGACGCTGTCAAGGGCGGGTCAGTGCCGGAACGCCTCCGCGAGCCACCACGAGCCGCCGTCGTCGGCGATCTTCGCGTCGATCACCAGCGGCTCGGCACGTGGACCGGCCAGCCACTCGCGCACCGCGAAAAGGTCTTCCGCCGACCGGACCGTCACGCCCGCGCAGCCGAAGCCGCGGCCGATCGCGGCCAGGTCGGAGTCGGGGAAGCGGACCGTGGTCATGTCCGCGTCGCCGAAGTGGTGGACCTCCGCGCCGTACGCCGCGTCGTTGTAGACGATCACCACCAGCGGCAGGCCGAGCCGGACCGCGGTGTCCAGTTCGGACAGTGCCATGTGGAACCCGCCGTCGCCGGTGCCCAGCACCGGCAGCCGGTCCGGGCGGGCCAGTGCCGCGCCGATCGCCGTGCCCAGGCCCAGCCCGATGCTCTGGAACGCCTGCGTGAAGCAGAACCCCTGCTCGTCGGGCACCGAAAGGTACGCGCTCGGGTAACCCATGAAGTTGCCCGAGTCGATCGAGACGATCCGCTCCGCCGGCAGCAGCTCGTCCAGGAGCCGGCTCAACGTCCGCGGGTCGATCCGGCCGCCCCGGGACAGGTCCTCGTGCTCGACGTCGTTCCAGCGGCCCGTCGCGATCCGGGCCGCGACCTCCTCGGTGCGGTAGCCCTGCTGCTCCTTCGCCACGGCCAGGACGTCGACGGCGGTGCACGCGACGTCGCCGACGACGCCGAGGTCGATCGGCCGGTGCGCGCCCAGCGCGCTCTGCTCGACGTCGACCTGGACGAGCTTCGCGTGCGGGCTGAGCAGCTTGCCGTGCCGGGTGGTCCACATGTTCAGCGCGCAGCCCCAGCCGACGACGAGGTCGGCGCCGACGATCAGCTCGGCGGCCTGCGGGGACGCGAACCCGCCCGAGATGCCGAGCGCGAACTCCTCGCCGTGGAAGAGCCCGTGCGCGACGGCCGACGTCGCCAGCAGCGCGCCGCACCGGGAAGCCAGCTCCCGCAACGGTTCCCGGCTGCCGCGGGCGCCGCGGCCGGCGATGAAGACCGGCCGCTCGGCCGCCGCGAGGAGCTCCGCGAACGCGGCCACCGCCGAAGCGTCCGGGCGCACCGAAGCGGGACCGGCGATGGCCGGCGGCGAGGACGCTGACGACGCGGGCTGAGCTTGCACGTCCAGGGGCAGGTTCAGCACGACCGTCCGGCGCTGCTGCCGCGCGGTCCGGAAGGCCCGCACGGTGTCGGCGACCGCGGTCGCGGCCGAGTGCACGCGCTCCGGCACCGCGCCGACCGCCGTGGCCAGCGCGTCCTGGTCGACGCGGAAGTTCGACAGCACCGACGCGCCCGCGGAGTCGGCGGTGAGCACGAGCATCGGTGTCCGGCTCTTGGCCGCCTCGGTGATGCCGGTCATCGCGTTGGTCAGCCCGCAGCCCTGGTGCAGCGACAGCACCGAGACCTTCCCGCTCATCCGCGCGTAGGCGTCGGCCATGCTCGCCGCGCCGCCCTCGTGGCGGGCGGCGACGAACCGGACGCCGCCCGCGCGCAGCGCGTTCGTCACCTCGAAGTTGCCGCTGCCCACCACCCCGAAGGCCGTGCCGGCGCCGAGGCCGGCCAGCGTGCGGCCGACCAGTTCGGCGACGTTCACCGCTCCACCAGTGCCAGCACGCGCGCCGGGCTGCCGGACCCGCCGACGATCGGCAGCGGCGAGACCACCAGCAGCGTCCCGGTCGGCGGCAACGAGGCCAGGTTCTGCAGCTGCGTCAGGCCGTGCTTCCCGGCGCCCAGCAGGAGTTCGTGGCACGGGAACATCGGGTCGAAGCCGGGCGCCTGGCCCGCGTCGGTGCCGACGGTTTCGACGCCGAGCCCGGTGATCGCGGTTTCCTCGGCGAGCCACCGCGCGCACTCGGGGGAGACACCGGGGGCGTGCGACCCGGCCTCGTCGGCGTTGAGGAACCGCTCCTGGTCGTCGCTGCGCGCGTCCCAGCCGGTGCGGTAGAGCAGCCAGCCGCCGTCGGGCAGCGGGCCGTGCTCGGCCGTCCAGGCGCGGACGTCGTCGATCGAGAGCAGGAAGTCCGGGTCTTCCGAAGCGCGCGCCGAGAAGTCCAGCACGACCGCGGGCGCGACCAGGGTCTTCAGCGGCACCTGCGAGACGTCGTGACCATCCTTTCCGGACACCCAGTGCACGGGCGCGTCGAGGTGGGTGCCGGTGTGCTCGCCGGTGTGGATGTCGTTCCAGTACCACCGCGGGCCGCGCTCGTCGTAGCGGCTGATCTCCTCCAGCCGGAAGGGGATGGTGTTGGCGAACGGTTCGGGCAGCCGCAGGATCGGCGTGCTCGCGCTCAGCGGAGCGGTGAGGTCGACGATCTCGATCGTCCCCTCGGTGATCGCCTTGCTCAGCCCGTCCAACAACGACATGCCTGCCTCCCGGTGCCGGTGTGCGTCCCGATCGAGACCCTATGCCCGGCGGCCGCTCCTCGACAGCGTTCCCTTGACAGCACCGTGTCCACGGGTGTTGTCTTAATGTCGTAAGACAATAGGAAGGTGTCGGGTGATCGAGTTCGTCCTCGACGGCCGCTCGCGGGTCGCCACGTACATGCAGCTCGTCGTCCAGGTGAAGCAGTCGCTGCGGGTCGGCCTGCTGCGTCCCGGCGACCAGCTGCCGAAGGTGCGTGATGTGGCCGAGGCGCTGGCCATCAACCCGAACACCGTGCTCAAGGCCTACCGCGAGCTGGTCCTGGAGGGGCTCGCGGAAGGCCGGCCGGGGGTGGGCACGTTCGTCACCGGCAGCCTCGCCGGGCCGTCGCTGGGCAGCCAGGGGCGGCTGCGCGACGAGCTGGTGGCCTGGCTGGAGCGGGCCGAAGCCGCGGGGATGACGGCGGACGACATCGCCGCACTGATCGAGACCACGTTGCGCGGTGCCGCGGTGCCGCACGACCTGTCGTAGGGAGTTCCGTGATGGAGCTGGCGGTTCAGGCCCAGGGGCTGGGCAAGCGGTACGGGCGGGCCTGGGCGTTGCGGGACTGCGCGCTGGAGGTGCCCGCCGGGCGGATCGCCGCGCTGGTGGGCCCGAACGGCGCGGGCAAGACGACGCTGCTGCACCTGGCGGTCGGGCTGCTGCGGCCCGACGCGGGGGAGGTGCGGGTGTTCGGGCGCGACCCGCGGGCCGGCACCTCGGTGCTCGCCGACATCGGGTTCGTCGCGCAGGACACCCCGGTGTACCGGGATTTCACCGCGGCGGAGCTGATCACCATGGGCGGCAAGCTGAACCGCCGCCGCTGGGACGCCGCGCTGGCCCGCGAACGGCTCGCCGCGCTCGGCATCCCGCCGGACCGGCCGGCCGGCAAGCTCTCCGGCGGGCAGCGGGCGCAGGTCGCGCTGGCGCTGGCGCTGGCCAAGCGCCCGCGGCTGCTGCTGCTCGACGAGCCGATCGCGAGCCTGGACCCGCTGGCGCGCCGCGAGTTCATGCAGGCGCTGATGGGCGCGGTGGCCGAGAGCGAGACGACCGTGCTGCTGTCCTCGCACCTGCTCGCCGACCTCGAACGCAGCTGCGACTACCTCGTGGTCCTGCAGCGGTCCCGGATCCAGCTGGCGGGACCGGTCGACGAGCTCCTCGAAACGCACCGCACGCTCGTCGGCCCGCGGGCGGGGAGCGAGGCTGTCGCGGGCGTCGCGAAGGTGGTCCGCGCCAGCCACACCGAACGCCAGTCGACGCTGCTGGTCCAGCGCGGCGACGGCCCGATCGATCCACTGTGGACGGAGCACGGAGTGACGCTGGAGGACCTGGTGCTGGCGCACCTCGCCGAGGCCGAAGGCCGCGTGACGGCCGAAGCGTGGGGGGTGCCGGCATGATCTGGCTGACCTGGCGCCAGCACCGCAGGCAGGCGTTGTTCACGCTCGTGGCCCTGGGCGTGCTCGCCGCGATCATGGTGCCCACGGGCTTGGCGATGCACGCGAAGTACGACAGTCTCGGCCTGGCCGCCTGCCGGGCCGCGCTCGGCGGCGCGTCGATGATCACGCAGACCGAATCGGCGTCGCACTGCGCGAGCCTGGCGCACCAGTTCGAGCAGCAGTTCGGCGGCATGGTGTTCGTCGCGGTCCTGTTCGTCGTCCTGCCGGTGCTGGTCGGCGTGTTCTTCGGGGCGCCGCTGATCTCCCGCGAGGTCGAGCAGGGCACCCACCGTCTGGTGTGGACCCAGGGCGTGAGCCGCCTGCACTGGGTGCTGGTGAAGTTCGGCCTGGTCGGCGGGATCACCGCGGTGCTGGCGGTCGGGTACGCGCTGGGCGTGTCGTGGTGGTTCCGGCCGCTGGTCTCGGCGAGCACCGGCCGGCTGGGGTACATCTCGTTCGACGTCCAGGGGGTCGTGCCGATCGCGTACACGCTGTTCGCGCTGGCACTGGGCGTCTTCGCGGGGGCGTTCTGGCACCGGGTCCTGCCCGCCATGGGGATCGCGCTGGTCGGCTTCACGGTGGTCCGCGTCGCGATCGAGGTCCTGGCCCGGCCGCGGTACCTGCCGGCGCGGACCCTCACGTTCTCCCCGGACGGCAACCAGACTCCCAACCTGGCATCGGGGGACTGGGTGCTCTCGCAGGGCGTCCGCAACGCGGCGGGGGAAATGGTGTCGCCGGGCGCCGAGCTCGGCCCCTGCGGCCCCGGTGGCTGCGGCGGCAACGAGGCCGGTCCCGGTGCCTACAACTGGCTGCAGTACCAGCCGGGCGACCGGTTCTGGGCGTTCCAGGGCATCGAGGCGGGACTCTTCGTCCTGCTGGCGGCGGCGCTGGTGTACTTCGCGCTGCGCCGGGTGCGCACGATCGCCTGAGCGAGCGGGCCGTTTTCCACCGGGCACCCCGCCGGGTGGTGAGTTGCTCACGGTGACCCGGCGCTCTGCGGCCGATCGGGTGGTCTGCCGGGGAAAGCGGGCGAACCGGCCCCGGAGTGCCGGTGGGCCGCCGTAAGGTCGCTCCCGGTGAGGGAGCACAACGGAGACTTTTCCGCTGGGCGCGCGGGGGATTCGGAACCGTGGCGAGTGTGCTTGCTGGACTCGTCGGGCCGGGCACTGGGTGCCGGCATGCTGCTGGGCGAATCCACGGTCCTGACCTGTGCGCACGTGGTGCAGGCCGCCGGGGAGGAAGCGCTTTCGCCGGCCGGGCAGCTCGTGGTCCGCTTCGTCGGCCTGCCGGGCACACCGGAGGCGTACGCCGGCGTCCGGCCGGGGTGCTGGGTGCCGCCGCTGGTCGACGGCCGCGGCGACATCGCCCTGCTGGAGCTGAGCGAAGCCTTTCCCGGCGTGCCGGGCGCGCCGCTGGTGCGCCTCGGCGCCGTCCGCGACCGGGTGGTCCACACCTACGGTTTCCCGCCGCCGCACCAGCACGGCGTGTGGGTGAACGACGCCGAGCTGGCCGGCCCGGCCGGGGCCGGCAGCGAGTGGATCCAGCTGAACTCGAAGCCGCCGGGGGAACGGGTCCGCCGCGGGTTCAGCGGCGCCGGCGTGATCGACAAGGCCACCGACGCGGTGCTCGGCATGGTGGTCACCGAATACACCGACGAACGGCTCGGGCTCGCCTACCTCATCCCGGTCGAGACGATCGTCCGGCACGTCCCGGAGGTCGCCCGGTGGGTGGGCGAGCCGCCGCGGCCGCCGTCCGGCCCGCTGGTCGTCGTCATCGGCGACCGCGACTCGGCGGTGGTCCGGGACTTCCTGACCCAGGTCCGGCGCGAGCGCCGCGGGGCCCGGCCGGGCCGCGGCGAGCGGCTCGCCGCGATCGTCGACGCCACCGGCAAGACCGCCGACGAGGTGGCCGAGAACGTCAGCGCCGGCATCAGCACCGAGGAGGTCACCACGGTGCTCGCGACCCACCCGGAGGACGTCGCCGTGGCGGTGGCCGGGGTCGACGCCGCCCGCGCGCCGGAGGACGTGCTCACCGGTGCGGTGAAACCGTTGATGGACAAGGGAGCCACCGTGCTCGTCCAGTTCAGCGGGCCGGACTCGCCCGGCGTGCGCCTGGCCCGCCGCTGGGAGAGCGAGCGGAACGCGCGGCGGCTGGACCGGCTGGCGCTGCTGGTCGAGATGGTGGAGCACGAACAGGAGCGGACGCGGGAGCGCGCCGCCCAGGTCGGCACGCCCGCCCCGGTGCCCGCTCCCGCCGCGGACCTGCGCCTGCGGCTGGCCGCGCTGCGGTCGGCGGGCGAGCGCATCGACCCCGGCCGCGTCCGCCGCGCGCTGACGGTGACCGAGCGCGACGCCGAGGCGGCCCGCCGGGAGCTCGTCCGATTGCACGCCGGCCTCGACGCGCACGCCGCCCGCCACGCCGAGCTGCACGGACGGCTGCGTGGCTACAACGCGAAGGCGACCGACGCGGGCTTGATGGAGGACGAGGAGCTGGCCGGGCTGTACCGCCCGGCGATGGCGGCGCTCACCGCGGTCCCCGGCGACCTCGTGGCCACGGCGGAACTGGTCGAGAGCTACGTCCGCGCGGTGCGGCACCGGCTGGCCGGCGCATGACCGCCGAGCCGGTGTGGTGTCACGGGCAGCCCGTCGGGCCGACGGGGTTCTGCGAAGTGTGCGGCCACCGCCGGGTGCCGGTCGAGAACCCCACCGTCGCGCTGAGCACGCCCGTTCCGGAGAGCACCCGGCGCAGTGTCGAGCTCTGGGGCGGGGAGGCCGACTTCCACTCGCTGCCCGCGATCGAGGTGCCGGATCCCGAGAAGCTGGTCCTCGCCGACCCGGACTATCCCGAGCAGCACCGGTTCTGCGGCCGCTGCGGCGAGCCCGTCGGCCGCGCCTACGCCGGCGAACCCGGGTTCGCCGAAGGGTTCTGCGAGGGCGAGAGCTGCGGCGAGCCGTTTTCCTTCCTGCCCAAGCTTTCCCGCGAAGAGCGCGTCGGCGACCGTTACGAGGTCCTCGGCTGCTTCGCCCGCGGCGGGCTCGGCTGGGTGTACCTGGCCGCCGACACCGCGCTCGCCGGCCAGCTCGTCGTGCTCAAGGGCGTGATCAACAGCGAGAGCGCGGTGCTGCGCGCGCTCGCGCGGGTCGAGCGGGACGTGCTCATCGGGCTCGACCACCCGAACATCGTGCGGATCAGCGACTTCGTCGAGCACACCCCACCGTCCGGCGGCGAGCCGGATACCTACCTGGTGATGGAGTACGTCGGCGGCCGGTCGTTGCGCGACCTCCTCGTCAAGGGCCCGCCGCCGCGCGTCGAGCACGTCATCGTCTACGGCCGGGCCATCCTCGGCGCGCTCGACTACCTGCACGGCGAAGGCCTGCTGTACTGCGACATGAAGCCCGAGAACGTGATCCACGGCGACAAGCGCGTCAAGGTCATCGACCTCGGCGCGGCCCGCGCGATCGACGACGCCGCCGGCCCGAGCGTCGGGACCGAAGGGTTCCAGGCGCCGGCGCACGAGCTCGCGCGTCACGGCCTGACCGTCCGCTCGGACCTGCACACCGTGGGCAAGACGCTGCAGGTGCTGCTGGACGCCGCGGGCGAGGCCGGCGACCCGGACCGCGTCGCCGGCGGCGTCGACTCCCTGCGCCTGGTCCTCGAGCGCGCGGTCGCGCCGTTCGAGCGGCGGTTCGCCACCGCGTCCGAGATGGCCGAGCAGCTCGACGGCGTGCGCCGGGAAATCCTTTCGCTGCGCGACGAACGGCCGCGCCCGGTGCCGTCGGCGCTGTTCGAGGACACCGCGGAACTGCTCGACGACGGCCTCGGCGTGGTGCCCGGCCTCGACCGCTGGGTCACCGCGGCGCCCCACGGCGAAGAGCGGGACTTCGGGCTGCCGCGCGCCGCCGACGGGGCCGGCCGGCTGCCGCTCCCGCGGGTCGCGCCGGACGACCCGGCGGTGGAGTTCATCGCCGCCGCGGGCGCGCCCGGACCGCGCCGCTGGCTGGACAAGCTCGCCCTGTTCGGCGAACGCTCGGTCGAGATCGAGCTCGCCCGGACGCGGGCGCTCGTCGCGATGGGCGACTCCGACCACGCGGCCATGAGCCTGTCGGCGGCCGAAGAGCTGCTCGGCGCGGAGGCCGCGCGCGACTGGCGGGCGGCCTGGCACCACGGGCTGCTGGCGCTCGTCCGCGGCGACGCCGAGCCGGCCGCGGCCGCGTTCGACCGGGTGCACCGCGCGTGGCCGGGCGAGCTCGCCCCGCAGCTCGCCCTCGGCTTCTGCGCGGAGCTGCGCGGGGACACCCGGCAGGCCGAGCGCCGCTACCGCTCGGTGTGGCACCGCGACCACGGCCAGGTCAGCGCCGCCTTCGGGCTGGCCCGCTGCCGGCTGCGGGAGCGGGGCCGCGACGGCGCGGTCACCCTGCTGGACGCCGTCCCGCCGATCTCCCGCCACTACGACGCCGCCCGGATCGCCGCCGTGCGGATCCGGGTGGCTCGCCTGCCGGACGGGGCGCCGGGCCGGGCCGACCTCGCCGACGCGGCGCGCCGGCTGCCCGAGCTCTACCTCGACGGCGAGTCCCAGGACCGGCTGGAGACGCTCGTCCGCGAAGCCGCGCTGGACTCGCTCGACGGCGGCGGCGAACCGGGCTGGGACGGCGGTGCCCTGCTCGGCGAGCGCGTCACCGACCGCGGGCTGCGCACGCTGCTGGAGCAGTCCCTGCGCCGGCTCGCCGAGCGGGCCCGCGACCGCAACGAGCACGGCGTGCTCGTCGACCTCGCCAACTCCGTCCGGCCGAAGACGAGAAGGTGATCGGATGCCCGAGACCCCGTCGTTCGCACTCCAGCTGAGCCAGAACAAGTACCTGGCGCCGTCGGACGAGCGGATGGACGCCGTCCTCACCGTGCGGGTGGGCGACGCCGGGGTGGCGGCGGAAGCCGTACCGCGGACCGCCGTCCTGCTGCTGGTCGACTGTTCCAGCTCGATGGACTGGCCGCCCACGAAGATCGAGGCGGCGCGGCACGCCTGCCGGGTCGCCATCGGTTCCCTGCGCGACGGCGTGCTGTTCGGGGTGGTGGAGTGCACCGCGCACGCCGAGCTGGTCTACCCCGCGACGCCGGAGCTGGCCGTGGCCGGCGAGGGGACCCGGCACCAGGCGAAGACGGCGGTCTCCGGGCTCATCGCCGGCGGTGGCACCGCGATGAGCCGATGGCTGTACCTGGCCCGCGAGCTGTTCGAGCGGAACCCGGTGGCCATCAAGCAGGCCGTGCTCCTCACCGACGGCAAGAACGAGTCCGACCGCACGGGCGCGCTGGAGGCCGCTCTCGACCGCTGCCGGGGCGAGTTCGCCTGCGACGCGCGGGGAATCGGCGACGACTGGGAGCCGCGGGACCTGCAGCGCATCGCGTCCGTGCTGCGCGGCAGCGCCGACGCGGTGCTGGAGGACGCCGAGCTGGCCGCGGACTTCCGGCGGCTGGTCGAGCAGGCGATGGGCCGGACGGTGCCCGACCTGCGGCTGCGCCTGACCACGATGCCCTACAGCCGGCTGCGGTTCGTCAAGCAGGTCTTCCCGACCGAGGTGGACCTCACCGCGCAGTGCCGGGCCGACGGCCGCGCGCTCGAACTGCCGACCGGCGCGTGGGGCGACGAGCAGCGCGAGTACCACCTCTGCCTCGACGTCGACGCGGCGGAGCTGACCCGGCACGAAGACCGGCTGCTGGGCACGGTCACCCTGCTCGAGGGCGCGGAAGCCGTGGTGAGCGACCAGCTCCCGGTCGTCGGCTACCTGACCGACGACCTGGCGCTGTCGAGCGTGCCGGACGAGAACGTCGCCCGCGTCACCGGGCAGGCCGAGCTGGGCCGGGCGGTCCGCGCGGGCTGGGACGCCTTCGAGCGGGAGGACCGGGCGGACGCGGCGCGCGAGTGGAGCACGGCGTACCGGCTCGCCACCGACCTCGGCAACGCGGAGATCGTCAAGCGCCTCGGCCGCCTGATCGACGTCCGCGACGACGGCACCGTCGCGATCAAGGACGGCGTCCGGCCGCGCGACGGGTTCTCGCTCGTCCTCGGGTCGACCATTTCCACCTACACCGCCGAACCCGTCGCCGCGGCGGCCCGGCCCGAAGAGGGCGGCGCGCCGCGCGAGTGTGTCCACTGTGGACACAAGGCGCGGCCGTCGGCCAAGCGCTGCGGGAAGTGCGGGAAGCCGTTCGAGAACCCGGCGGGAGTGCCTTCGTGAGCGCGACGAGCACCACGCGCAAGACCCTGTGGTGGCTGCGGTTCGGGCTGGTGGCCGGCAGTGCCCTGGTGCTGGTGACCGCGCTGGCGACGTTCCTCGGGGTGCGGGCCAGCATCGCCGAGGTGCGCGAGCGGACCGCGCCCGCGGTGCTCGAGGTGTCGCTGGCCAAGGAGGCGCTCGTGGCCGCCCACCGTGCCGCGGTGGGTGCCTTCGAGCACGGCCAGGTGCGCCTGACCGGACCCAGCGAGCAGTACGAGGACGAGATCGCGCTGGTCAGCCAGCAGCTCGCCCAGGTCGCCGAGCACAACGCGGCCGGCGACGAGGGCAGCCAGACGCTCCGGCTCATCGAAGGGCTGCTGCCCGCGTACAACGGCTTCATCGGGCAGGCCGACGCCCACTTCCGCCAGAACGCCGACGACCCGCTCGCCGCGAGCAACCTGCAGTCGGCGTCCGACCTGCTGACCGCGAAGGAGAACGGAATCCTCGCGCGGCTCGACGCACTGGCCGCCGCCCAGCGGGGCGCGCTGGGCGCGCAGCTCGGCACCGACTGGCTGGACCCCGCGATCACGTGGCTGTGGGCGCTGCCGCTGCTGCTCCTGCTCGCGCTGCTGGTGTGGACCCAGCGGTTCCTCGCCCGCCGCTTCCGGCGGACGGTGAACTCGGCGCTGTTCGCCGCGACGGCGGGACTGGTGCTGCTGGGCGTGGGAACGGCGCTGCTGCTCGGGGTCCAGTCCGACGCGCGGGACAGCGGTGCCGCGCTGGCGCACACCGTGGACGCGCGCTCCGCCGCGACGACGGCCACCGCGAGCGGCGCCCAGCGGACGCTCGGCCGGGTGCTGCTCGCTTCCTGCGCCAACCGGGGACCGGACGCCTGCGGTGTCACGGTGGCCGCGTTCGTCGCGGCGACGGCGTCGCCGCCGGCCGTCCCGCCCGCGGCCCCGGCCGGCGTCGACGAGGCGGCGCTGCTGGGGCCGGGGCTCACGGAACCGGGCTGGAGCGGGCTGCTCGGCTACGGGATTCCCGTGCTGGCCGCGGGAATCGGGGTGCTCGCCGCGGGCGGACTGCAACCCCGGCTGGACGAATACCGGTTCCGGGGAGCGAGAAGCCGATGACGAGACGCTTCGCCGTCGCGCTGCTGGCCGTCGTCCTGGCGGCGGTGGTGCCCGGCTGCTCGGCCGGGTCCGGCGCGGAGGTCGTGACCGTCCTCGGCTCGTGGACCGGCGACGAGCAGGCCGCGTTCCAGCGCGTGCTCGACGGCTTCACCCGCGAGACCGGGATCCCGACGCGGTACCAGGGCACGCGCGCGCAGAACCAGGTGCTGCGCGGCGACCTGCAGCAGGGCACCCCGCCCCACGTGGCGGTGCTGTCCAACCCGGCCGAGCTGGCCGGGTACGTGAACTCGGGCGACCTGAAGCCGCTCGACGCCGTCCTCGGCGCGGAGGCGGCGCAGACGTACAGCCCGCAGTGGCTGAAGCTGCAGCAGCTCGGGCGCGGCGCGATGTACGCGGTCGCGGTCAAGGCCGACCTGAAGAGCATCGTCTGGTACTCGCCGAAGACGTTCGCCGGGCCGGAACCGGCGACGTGGGACCAGCTCCTGACGGCGTCGCGGCAGCTCACCGCGGGCGGGCAACGGCCGTGGTGCCTCGGCATGGGTGCCCCGCCGAACTCCGGGTTCCCGGGCACCGACTGGATCGAGGACATCCTGCTGCACCGCGCCGGCCCGAAGGTCTACAGCGCCTGGGCGGCGGGCACCCTGGCGTGGACGGACCCGGCGGTCCGCGCGGCGTGGCAGAGCTGGGGCGACCTGGTCCTGGCGCCGGGTGCGGTCCGCGGCGGCAGCTCGGCGGCGCTGCTGACGTCGTTCGCCGACGCCGGCAAGGCGATGTTCGCCGAGCCGCCGGGGTGCGCGTGGGAGCACCTCGGCTCGTTCGCGATCGGCGGGTACACGGCGCTGCCGGGGCCGCCCGTGCCCGATCGCGACTTCCGGTTCTTCCCGTTCCCGGGCGCGGGAGCGGGCGGCCCGTCCGAGGTCTCGGCCGACCTGGCCGGGCTGTTCCACGACACCCCGGCCGCGCGCAAGCTGATGGTGTACCTGGCCGGCGAAGCGGGCCAGCGGATCTGGCCGTCGGGCGGGACGACGTTCTCGGTGCATCAGCGGCTCGTCGACCAGGACGTCTACCGCAGCGACGTGACCAAACGGATCGCGACGACCCTCGCGCGCGGAACCGACCTGTGCTTCGACGCGTCGGACCTGATGCCGTCGGCGATGAGCAGCGCGTTCTACCAGGCGGTGCTGGAATACTTGGCTCACCCCGACCGGCTGGGCACGCTGCTCGACGAGCTCGAGCGGGTGCGTGTCGGCATCGGCCGGGAGCAGTGGCTGGACCTGCCTTGTTGATTTTCGTGTGAGGAGAGCTCGTTGCCGGACTTCGTGCGTTTTCCGCTGGCCGACGGCGGATCGGTGGTCGTCGAGGTGGAGGTGGAGCCGGGCTTGGAGCGCGCGTCGGTGCCCTCGGGGGTGCTGCGCAAGGCGACGACGACGTTCGAGCACGCCCTGAGCGAGGTCCGCACGGCGGCGGGAGCGGCCCTGGCCCAGTTCCGCGACCTGGGCCCGGACGAGGTGGAGCTCAAGTTCGGCGTGAAGCTCGACGCCCAGGCCGGCGCGGTGATCGCCCGGACGGGGCTGCAGGGCCAGTTCGAGGTGAAGCTGAAGTGGGTGCGCGGCGAGGCGGAGGCGTCCACCGCGGAGGCGTCCACTGAGGACAAGGTGGCGGAGCAACCGGCGGCCAACGGGGTGGCGAGTTCCGGGAACTGGTTCGCGTCGACGAGCGACGGCGCCGCGGAGGATGACTTCGTGGCCGGTGACTTCGCGGCTGAGGACTTCGCGGCTGGTGGGGCCGGCTCGGGTTCGCCGGACGTGCCGTAGCGCCACACCAGAACCGGCTCCCTCCCCGCCTCTCCGGCGAACGGCGGATTTACAACGTTGTATCCACCCGGTAAAACGTATTTTTACAACGTTGTAACGACGAGCGGAGGCCAACCGTGTCGCTGAGCCGCAGGCAGTTCGTCACCGGGGCCGGCGTTGCCGCCGCCACTCTGCTGACCGGCGTCGCCGCTCCGGATGCCCGGGCCGCAGCCCTCCGCAAGGTCGCCGCCGCGCAGGGCGGCCTCTACACGCCGAACGCCGCTCCGCTCAAGTCCGCCGCCTTCCTCAAGCTGCCGCCCGGGGCCGTCACCGCCAAGGGGTGGCTCGCCGGCCAGCTGAAACTGCAGCTCGACGGCCTCTGCGGGCACTACGCCGAGACCTCGCACTTCCTCGACTTCGCCACCAGTGGCTGGGTCCACCCCGAGCGCACCGGCTGGGAGGAGGTGCCCTACTGGCTGCGCGGCTACGTCGATCTCGCAGCCGTCACCGGGGACGCCACCGCGAAAGCCACCGCCGCCAAGTGGATCGACGCCATTCTCGCCACCCAGCAGTCCGACGGCTTCTTCGGCCCCACCGGGCTGCGCACCGCGCTCAACAACGGTCCCGACTTCTGGCCGTACCTCCCGCTGCTGCAAGCCCTGCGCTCGTGGCAGGAGTACACCGGCGACACCCGCGTCGTCCCGTTCCTCACCCGCTTCCTCCGCTACATGAACGCCCAGGGCAAGAGCGCCTTCGACTCCAGCTGGGTGTCCGTGCGCTGGGGCGACGGCCTCGACAGCGTCTTCTGGCTCTTCAACCGCACCGGCGACGCCTTCCTGCTCGACCTCGCCGACAAGATCCACGGCTTCGGTGCCAACTGGGTCCGGAACCTGCCGAGCCTGCACAACGTCAACGTCGCGCAGGGCTTCCGGGAACCCGCCCAGTACGCGCTGCGGTCCGGCGACGCGAGCCTGACCCAGGCCACCTACTCCGACTACGCCACGATCATGGCCACCTACGGCCAGTTCGCCGGCGGCGGCTTCGCCGGGGACGAGAACGCGCGGCCCGGGTTCGGGGATCCGCGGCAGGGCTTCGAGACCTGCGGGATCGTCGAGTTCATGGCGAGCCATCAGCTGCTCACCCGGCTGACCGGCGACCCGGTGTGGGCCGACCGCTGCGAGGACCTCGCCTTCAACTCCCTGCCCGCGTCGCTCGACCCCACCGGGCGCGCGATCCACTACATCACCAGCGCGAACAGCGTCGACCTCGACAACGTGCCCAAGAGCGAAGGCCAGTTCCAGAACGGCTTCGCGATGCAGGCCTACCTGCCGGGCGTCGACCAGTACCGCTGCTGCCCGCACAACTACGGCATGGGCTGGCCCTACTTCACCGAAGAGCTGTGGCTGGCCACGCCGGACAACGGCCTCGCCGCCGCGATGTACTCCGCGAGCAGCGTCACGGCGAAGGTCGGCGACGGCACCTCCGTGACCATCACCGAGGACACCACCTACCCGTTCTCCGAGCAGGTCACCTTCACCGTCCGGACGCCGAAGCCGCTCGCGTTCCCGCTCTACTTCCGGATTCCCGCCTGGTGCGCGGCGCCGCGGCTGGTCGTGGCCGGGGCGGCGGTCGCCGCGACGGCCGGGCCGTCCTTCGTCAAGGTCAGCCGGACCTGGGCGAACGGCGACGTCGTCACGCTCACCCTGCCCCAGCGCACGACCACGCGGACCTGGACGGCCAACCACGACTCGGTGTCGGTCGACCACGGCCCGCTGACGTACTCGCTCAAGATCGGCGAGAACTACCAAAGCCTCGGCGGGAGCACGCAGTTCCCGCAGTACGCGGTGCACGCGACGACGCCGTGGAACTACGGCCTCACCGTCGGCGCCGCCCTGACGTTCTCGCCGGCGAGCGGCACGCTGCCCGCCAACCCGTTCACCCCTGAGACCGCGCCGGTGAAGATCACCGCGCCCGCGCGGAAGATCGCCGAGTGGACCGCGGACGACCAGAATGTCGTCACGCCGCTGCAGGCGTCACCGGCGCGCAGCGACGCGGCGGTCGAGACGGTCACGCTGATCCCGATGGGTGCGGCGCGGCTGCGCGTCACCTCGTTCCCGACGGCCGACCCGAACGGCCACCCGTGGTCGCCCGGCGGCGGGGGAGCGGGCTTCCGGATCGTGAACCGCAACTCCGGCAAGGTTCTCGGCGTCGATCAGATGTCCACGGCGGACAGTGCACGGGTCGTCCAGTTCGCCGACAACGGCACCGACGACCACGTCTGGCACCTCGTCGCGAACGGCGACGGCTGGTACCGGATCCGCAACCACCACTCGGGCAAGGTTCTCGGCGTCGATCAGATGTCCACCGCGGACAGTGCGCGAGTCGTGCAGTTCACCGACAACGGCACCGCGGACCACCTCTGGCAGCCGGTCGACAACGGCGACGGCTGGTGGCGGCTGAAGAACCGCAACTCGGGCAAGGTCCTCGGCGTCGACGGGATGTCCACGGCGGACAGTGCCCAGGTGGTGCAGTTCGGTGACAACGGCTCGGCTGACCACGTCTGGCGGCTCGTCCCGGACGGCCGGCTGCGGGTCGAGAACCGCAACTCCGGCAAGGTTCTCGGCGTCGACCAGATGTCCACCGCGGACAACGCGCGGGTCGTGCAGTTCGCCGACAACGGCACCGACGACCACCTGTGGACGTTCGAGGCCGCGGCCGACGGCTGGTTCCTCATCCGCAACGTCCACTCGGGCAAGGTGCTCGGCGTGGCCGGAATGTCCACAGCGGACAGTGTGGCCATCGTGCAGTCCACCGACAACGGGTCCGCGGACCACCTGTGGCGCCTGCGTGATGACGGCAGCGGCTGGTTCCGGATCGTCAACCGCAACTCGGGCAAGGTCCTCGGCGTCGCCGGGATGTCCACGGCCGACAGTGCCCAGGTGGTGCAGTTCGGCGACACCGGAACCGCCGACCACCTGTGGCGGCTGCGTTAGCGCTTGACGCCGACGATCCCGGCCACGCACTTCGCCGAACCCGACAGGGGCGTGAGCCGGGGGCCGTCCGGCCACCACTCGTCGCACACCGCGAGGCCGGGCGCGGACGTCGCGTTCGGCTGGAGGAACTCCAGGCCCGGCAGCATGCCTTCGATCTCCACCCGCGTGCGGAACCGGCCGGCGCCGAGCGGGCCCTGGGTCAGGATGTTCTCGATGCGCTTGGCGATCTCGGTCAGCTCCGGCACCTCGGGGTCGAAGAAGTGCGACAGCACCACGTACGAGCCCGGGGCGAGCGCGTCGATGTACTGCCGCATGACCTCGACCGCGCCGTCGCCCTCGAAGTGGTGCATCGTGCCGACGTGCAGCAGGGCGACCGGCTCGGCGAAGTCGATGTGCCGGCGCACCTCGTCGTTGCCGAGCACCGCCGCCGGCTTGAAGATGTCCGCTTCGACCATGTGCGTGAAGTCGTTCTCGACGAGCAGCGCCCGGCCGTGCGCGAGGACCACGGGGTCGTTGTCGACGTAGACGACCGTGTTGTCCTTCTCGATGCGCTGGACGATCTGGTGCGTGTTCTCCGCCGTCGGCAGCCCGGACCCGCAGTCGAGGTACTGCCGGATCTTCGTCTGGCTCGCGAGCATCCGCAGCGCGCGGTTGTGAAAACCGCGGTTTCCGCGGGCGATGTCGACCGCTTCCGGGACCGCCGCGCGGATCTTCTCCATGACCACGCGGTCGACCTCGTAGAAGTTGTTGCCCCCGAGGAACCCGTCGTAGATCCGGGCGATGCTCGGCCGGTCGGGGTCGACCCCCACCGGCTTCTGGCTCGGGGACAGCGACTCGGACATGGCGACCTCGCAGGACTTCGGCGCGTGGCGTGGGTGCACCCAGCGTAGTAGCTCGGGTCCACGCGGTGAACGCGAGGTCAGCCGCTCGGGCGAAGCCGCTGGTCAGGAATGTCGTCCCGGGCGCGTTCGGCGCGTTCGCGGCGCAGCCGGGCGAGGTGCTGCTCGATCCGGCGGTCGAGGTCCAGCGCGGCCTCGGACAGTTCCGTCAGGTCGCGACGGGACGCCGGGTGGCCGACGGCCCCCGTGTCCACTTCGTCCCCTGCCCTGTCCACTACCGGCACCTCCGGATCGGATCGGCTCTGGCCTCGTCAAGGCGTTACTGCCCCGACCGGCCCTCGCCAAAACAACCACGGCAGTGAGACCGCGCACGCGGGGGTGCGGCCGTCCGGTGGACCGGCCGGCAAATCCCTGGCCTCAATTTTGACCAAGTGGTAGAAATTCAAGGAACCCCGTGACCTCCAGGAGCCGGTGATGAGCGAGCTTTCCGTGCAGCTGTACTCGGTCCGCGACGCCTTCGCGGCCGACCCCGCCGACACCCTGCGGCGGCTCGCCGCGATCGGCTTCACGCGCGTCGAGCCCTACGGCGTCGTCGAGAACGTCGAGGCCCTGCGCTCGGGCCTGCCGGCGAACGGGCTGACCGCCCCGACCGCGCACGCCCGCCTGCTCGGCGCCGACCAGGCGGCCGTCTTCGCCGCGGCGGCCGAGCTCGGCATCGGCCTGGTCATCGACCCGCTCGTCAAGCCGGAGCAGTGGCAGGACCCGGCCGACATCGCCGCCACGGCGGACGCGCTCAACGCCACCGCCAAGCTCGCGGCCGAACACGGTGTCCAGGTCGGCTACCACAACCACTGGTGGGAGCTCGAGTCCCGGATCGACGGCCGCAGCGCGTTCGAGGTGTTCGCCGACCAGCTCGACCCGGCCGTCGCGCTGGAGGTCGACACCTACTGGGCCACCGCGGGCGGCGAGGACGCGCCCGCCCTGCTGCGCCGCCTCGGCGACCGCGTCAAGGCGATCCACGTCAAGGACGGCGCCCTGGCCACCGACGCCTCCGGCCAGGTCCCGGCCGGCCAGGGGCAGGTGCCGATCGCCGACGTCCTGGCCGCCGCGCCGGACGTGCTGCGCGTGGTCGAGTTCGACGCCTACGACGGTGACCTCTTCGAGGCCATCGCCGCCAGCCACGCGTTCCTGGTCAACCGGTGACCGGCGGGCCGGTCGGCGTCGGGATCGTCGGCGCCGGCGTCATCAGCGGCACCTACCTCGAGAACCTGACGAGCTTCCCGGACGTCCGCGTGCTGCGGATCGCCGACCTCGACACCGAGCGTGCCGCGGCCCGCGCGGCCGAGTACGGCGTGCCGCGTTCGGGCACCGTGGCCGAGCTGCTCGACGACACCGAGGTCGAGCTCGTCGTCAACCTGACCATCCCCGCTTCGCACGTCGACGTCGGGCTCGCGGCCCTCGAAGCGGGCAAGCACGTCTGGGCGGAGAAGCCCCTCGCGCTGGACCGCCAGACCGGCCGCAAGCTGCTGGATCGCGCACGGGAGAAGAACCTGCGCGTGGCGAGCGCGCCCGACACCGTCCTCGGCGCCGCGCTGCAGACCGCGCGCCGGGCCGTCGACGAGGGCCGGATCGGCCGTCCGCTGACCGCGTTGGCGTTGTTCCAGGTGGCGGGCCCGGAAGTGTGGCACCCCACGCCGGAGTTCTACTACCAGCCGGGCGGCGGGCCGCTGCTCGACATGGGCCCGTACTACCTGACGGCCTTGGTGCACCTCCTGGGGCCGATCCGGCGCGTCACGGGCGCCGGCGGCCGGGCGCGCGACACCCGGGTCATCGGCTCCGGTCCGCGCGCGGGGACGGAGTTCCCGGTGCTGGTGCCGACGACGGTCACCGCACTCGTCGAGTTCCAAGCAGCCTCGGCGCAGCTCGTGCTGAGCTTCGATTCGGCGCTCAAGCGGACCGGGGTGGTCGAGCTGACCGGCACCGGCGGCACCGCCGTCCTGCCGGACCCCAACCGGTTCGACGAGCCGACCCGGCTGCACCTGCTCGGCGGTGACGAGCCGGAAGAGCTGGCGCCCGCCGGGCACGCGGCCTCCCGCGGCACCGGGGCGCTGGAGCTGGCCCGGGCGATCCGCGCCGGCGTGCCGGAACGCGCGTCCGGCGAACTGGCCTACCACGTGCTCGACGCGATGCTTGCCATCGAGGAGTCCCTGACCCGGGGGCAGACCGTGGACGTCGGCAGCAGTGTCGAGGTCCCGCCCCTGCTGCCGGTGGGCTGGGACCCGTACGCGAAGACCCTCTAGACCGGGACGGTGAGCAGGTTCTGCAGGTAGAAGCGCAGCGAACCGACCAGGTCGACGTCGCCGGGGACCGTCAGCCACTGCACCTGCAGGCCGTCCATCAGCGCGATGAAGGTCAGCGTCGCGAGCCCCGGGTCGACGCCATCCCGCAGCTCGCCGCGGGCGGCCAGGACCGCGAACGACTCGCGCACGCCTTCGCGCGCGGCCCGGTAGTGGCGCACGAAGTACTCGTGCGCCGGGTGGTCGGCGGCGACGGCCTCGGCGGCGAGCCGGGAGTAGAGGTCGACGATCCCGGGGTGTCGGACGTTGTGTTCGGCGAGCGCGACGAAGTGGCGCAGCACCTCGAGGCCGGGCGGCACGGTCAGCTGCTCGCGCTCGGAGTCCTCGGCGTCACGCCGTTCGAGCACGGCGGCGAGCAGGGCTTCCTTGGTCGGGAAGTAGTACAGGAGGCCGGCGTGCGAAATGCCGACGCGCTTGGCGATCTCCCGCAGCGACGAGCCGTGGTAGCCGAGCTCGCCGTACGCCGCGGCCGCCGCCGTGATGATGTCCTCGCGGCGGATCCGGCCCTTCAGGTAGCCCCCGGTCACGGGGTCGCGGTGGTCTCGGCGGCGTGCACGGCACCATCATGCCGCAGCGGTGGTTCGCACAACCGACGTGAGCGGACGAACAAATCGGTTGTGCGAATGGTCGCCGCTTGCGAGCATCGCGGGGTGAAGAGCGCGGAGCGGCAACGGATCATCGTGGAGCGGCTGCGCGACGCCGACCAGGTCGCCGTCGCGGACCTGGCGTCGGCGACCGGCGCGTCGGAGATGACCGTGCGCCGCGACCTCGACCACCTGGCCTCGCGCGGCGTGCTGCGGCGGGTGCACGGCGGGGCCGTGCCGGCGTCGCCGTCCGGGATCGAACCGCCGTTCGCCGCCCGCGCAACGGCCGCTGTCGAGGCGAAGCGGGCCATCGCGACCGCGGCGGCCGAGCTGATCCGCGACGGTGAGACGATCGTCCTCGACAGCGGCACGACCGCGCTGGAACTGGCGCGGCTGCTGCGCGGGCGCGCGGTCACCGTCATGCCGCTTTCCCTGCACGCGGCCCACGAGCTGGCCGACGACCCGGACGTCCGGCTGCTGCTGCCGGGCGGCGAGCCGAGGCCGGGGGAGCAGGCCCTGGTGGGCCCGCTGACCGTCGCGTCGTTGCGCGCCCTGCGCTTCGACGTCGCCGTGCTGAGCCCCTGCGCGTTCGGCCTCGACGCCGGGCTCACCGCGTTCGACCTGGGCGACGCCGAGGTCAAGCGGGCGGCCCTCGCCGTCGCGGCCCGTACGATCGTGCTCGCCGACGGCGCCAAGTGGGGCCGCGCCGCGCTCGCCCACGTCTGTCCCGCCGACCGCGCGGACGTAGTGATCACCGACCCGGGCGCACCCGAGGACCAGCGTGCGGCGCTGGCCGACCTCGGTGTGCTCGTGCACGTCGCCGTCCCCCTGGAGAACCGATGACGACCGCCCCGCCCCGCCCGCGCGCCGCCCGGTTCGCGACCTTCATGTTCTTCGGCCTCAACGGGTTCGCGATGGGCATGTGGGTGGTGCACATCCCGAACATCGAGCGCGCGACCGGCATCTCGCACAGCACGCTGGGCGCGCTGCTGCTGGTGCTCGGCGGCGCGGCGTTCGCCGGCATGCAGATCTCCGGCCCGCTCGTCGACCGCCTCGGTCACCGCCGGCTGGTCCCGGCGGCCGGGGTGCTGCTCGGGCTCGCGCTGTGCGCCCCCGGGTTCGCGAACTCGTGGTGGACGCTGGGGCTTTCGCTGATCCTGTTCGGCTTCGGCAACGGCGCGATCGACGTCGGGATGAACGCGCACGCGGTGGTGGTGGAGCGGGCCTACCCGCGCCCGATCATGGCGGCGTTCCACGCGTTCTGGTCGATCGGCGGCGCGTTCGCGGCGGTCATCGGCGCGGCGACGCTCGGCGCGGGGGTGGCGACCGGCGTGACGCTCACCTGCACCGGCCTGCTGTGCGTGGCGCTTTCCCTGTCTTCCGCGCGGTTCCTGATGGAATCGTCCGAGGCACCGGTGCCTTCGGCGGCCGCATCTTCGGAGGCGGAGCCGGCGGTGCGCCGCCGCACGCCGGGCCGCGTGGTGTGGCTGCTCGGCCTGCTGGCGCTGGCGCTGATGCTGTCGGAGGGCGTGGCCAACGACTGGGCGGCGCTGCACATGGAGAAGGTCCTGGGCACGTCGTCCTCGACGGCGGCGCTGGCGTACGGCGCGTTCGCGGTGGCGATGACGACGGGCCGCTTCCTGACCGACCGCGTCGCGGCCTGGGCCGGCCCGGCGGCGATCGTCCGGTACGGGGCGACGCTGGCGGCGGTGGGCCTGACGACGGCCGCGGCGGCGCCCTGGGTGTGGCTGTCGCTGGTGGGCTGGGCGGTGTTCGGCCTGGGGCTCTCGGGCGGCGTCCCCCAGCTGTTCACGGCGGCGGGCAACCTGGACACGCGGGCCTCGGGGGCGTTGATGGCGCGGGTGGTCGGGCTCGGGTACGTCGGGCTGCTGGCCGGGCCGGCGCTGATCGGCGGGCTGACGCGGTGGATGCCGCTGAACGTCACCTTCGCGGTGCCGGTGGTGCTGTGCGTGCTGGCGGCGGTGTTCGCCGGGGTGCTGAGCCCGAAGCCGGAACCGGCGGAGCAACCGGTCGCCTGAGCAGACCCGCACTCACCATCCCCTGAGTGTCGACAGTTTGCATCTGACTCGATCCCGACTCCTTGACATTGCCTACATCGCGGACGCAGACTCTCCCAAAGTGTCGACACCTTGCGATCCGCAGTGCAGCCATCGCCAAGGAGGAGCGGTAGTGAACCACCCAGAAATCCCGGGGACGTGCTGATGTCCGTCCCGACCATCTGCCTGGACGCGCGGGACCTGCTGCTCGGCCACAAGGCCCGGCGCGGCGGCGGGTTCTCGACCGCGTGCCTCGACCTGAACCTGCAGATCCACGACGAGGAGTTCGTGGTCATCGTCGGCCCGAGCGGGTGCGGCAAGACCACCTTCCTCGAGGCCGTCGCCGGGCTCGTGCCGGTCGCCGGCGGGGCCCTCGAGCTGGGCGGCCGTCCGATCACCGGGCCCGGACCGGAGCGGTCGCTGGTCTTCCAGCACGCTTCGCTGTACCCGTGGCGGACCGTCCTCGACAACGTCCTCTTCGGACCCCAGGTGCAGGGCAGGCTCAACGCCGGCACCCGCAAGCGGGCGGAGGAGCTGCTCGAGATCGTCGGCCTCACCCAGGTCGCCAAGAAGTACCCGCACGAGCTCTCGGGCGGCATGCGGCAGCGGGTCAACCTCGCGCGCGCCCTGGCCACCGACCCGACGCTGCTGCTGCTCGACGAGCCGTTCGGCGCCCTCGACGCGCAGACCCGCGAGAACCTGCAGGACGAGCTCCTGCGGATCTGGCAGGCGGACGCCGTCACGAAGAAGACCGCGATGTTCGTGACCCACGACGTCAACGAGGCCGTGCTGCTCGCCGACCGCGTCCTCGTCTTCTCCCCGTCCCCCGCGCACGTCGCGCTGGAACTGGTCATCGACGTGCCCCGCCCGCGCGACACCGCCTGGCGGCGCAGCGCCGAGTTCCTGGCCTACGGCGACAAGATCCTCTCGGCCCTCCACCACGAACCCGCAGTTTCGGAGCCGGACCATGGCAACAGCGTCACTCCCGCGCACGACAGCGTCACCGAACCCGTCACCGAACCCACCGCCGGCACTCTCGGCGAGCTCCGGCTGGGTGCGGCGACACCGTAGCGGGCTGCTCGGCACGGCCGGGATGGCGATCGTCCTGGTGCTGTGGCAGCTCGCGACGGCGCTCGGCCTCGTCGACGTCTCCTTCAGCAGCAACCCGCTGCGCATCGCCGCGGCCGAGGTGAAGCTCTTCGGCTCCGGCGACATCTACCCGGCGCTCGGCGCGACCGGCCTGGAACTGCTGTGGGGCCTCGGCATCACGTTCGTCCTGGGCATCCCGATCGGGCTCGTGCTCGGCCGCAGCCGGATCCTGCACGACATGACCGAGCCGATGGTCAACATCCTCTACTCGGTGCCGTACGTGATGTTCCTGCCGATCATCATCTTCTGGTTCGGCATCGACAACACCTCCCGCGTGATCGTCATCGTGTGGGCGGCGATCCTGCCGCTGATCATCAACATCACGGCGGGCGTCCGGAACATGGACAGCGACTACACCCGCGTCGCGACGGTGTTCTGCACGCCGCGGCTGAAGTTCTTCTACACCATCGCGTTGCCGGCGACGCTGCCGTACATCCTCGCGGGCGTGCGGCTGGCCGTCGGCCGCGCGCTGGTCGGCGCGATCGTCGCCGAGCTGTTCCTGGCCAGCCAGGGCCTCGGCTACTTCGTGCAGACGCAGACCTCCAACTTCGACATGGACTCGGCGATGGCCGGGATCGTCCTCCTGGCCGTGCTCGCCCTGCTGCTGAACTGGGCCGTCCGGCTGGTCGAACGCCGATTCACCCACTGGGCAGGTGCACAATGAAGAACACCCTCCTCCTGGCCGCGAGCCTCATGCTCGGCCTCACCGCGTGCGGAGGCGGGGCCGGCGGCACGGTCACCGCCGACGCCAGCGGCGCGCTGCCGGTCACCATCGGCTACACCGCGCTCGGCGCGGGCTACTCCGACCTCTACACCGCGCAGGACTACGGCATCTTCGCCAAGCACGGCCTGAACGTGAAGCTGTCCCGGCTCAACGACAGCTCCCAGCTGGTCGCGGGGCTGGCCAGCAACAGCGTCCAGATCGGCGTCGGCGTCGCGGCCGACACCGCGGCGGCGATCATGAAGGGCGCGGACCTCAAGTACGTGGCGATGTCCGAGCCGCACTACAACCTGGAGATGTGGGCGAGCCCGGACGTCAAGTCGGTCGCGGAGCTCAAGGGCAAGAAGGTCGCCATCACCTCACCCGGCTCGGAAAGCGACTTCGGGCTGACGGCGTTGCTGGAGTCGAACGGCCTCAAGCGCGAAGACGTCACCGCGGTGTTCGTCAAGGGCGTCCCGGCCGAGGTGGCCGCGCTCGGCAGCGGCGCCGTGTCGGCGATCCTCACCCAGCCGCCCAACGGCACCGAGAGCCGCGACAAGGGCGCGCACCGGCTCGCCGCGCTGTCGAACATGCCGTTCCCGCTCGGCGCCTACACCGTGCAGTCCAAGTACCTCCAGAACAACCGCGAGGTCGTCAAGCGGTTCGTCGCGGCGGAAGCCGAGGCGCTGCAGTACATCCGCGGGCACAAGAACGAGACGGTGAAGAGCATCCAGAAGTACAGCGGCGTGCAGAGCACCGAACTCGCCGCCTACGCCTACGACTTCTTCCTCGACGTCTGGGCGAAGACCCCGGTGGTGGACGAGAAGGTGATCAAGCAGGCCTTCGACGAAGCCGCGGAGAACGCCAAGACGTCGCCACCGACGGACGTCACGAAGTACATCGACAACAGCCTGACGGCGTCATGAGCTTCGAAGCCCAGTGGACGAAGTACCTGACCGAACGGGACCGCGCGGTGCTCGCGGCGACGTCGTGGGCGAAGCGGGCCCCGTTCGGTCTGGGTGCCCACCCCGCCGTGCTCGTCGTCGACCTGTACTACGCGGCGCTCGGCCTGCCCCGCCGGGACATCCTCGACGCGGTCGAGGACTGGCCGAGTGCGTGCGGCGAGGACGGCTGGGCGGCGGTCGACCGCACCGCCCCGCTGCTGCGCGCGGCCCGGGACGCCGGGGCACCGGTGATCTACTTCCACGCGACGCCGGCGCGGTACGGCCGGTGGAACCGCAAGCCGGGCTCGGCGCTGAACCCGAAGTCCACAGTGGATCCGAACGCGATCGTGTCCGAAGTGGAACCGTGGGCCGGTGACGTCGTGCTGGAGAAGATCGGCCCCAGCTGCTTCCACGGCACCCCGCTGGACACGATGCTCCGGATGGGCGGCCACGACACCCTGCTCGTCGCCGGCGAGGCCACCAGCGGGTGCGTGCGCTCGACCGTCGTCGACGCGTGCAGCCGCGGCTACCGCGTCGGCGTCGTCGGCGACTGCTGTTTCGACCGGTTCGAGGCGTCGCACTGGCTCAGCCTGTTCGACCTCGACCAGAAGTACGCGGACGTGCTCACCGCCGAGGCGGCCATCGGCCACCTCCGCCAGACCTCGCGAAGGATCCCGGCATGACCGACCTGCGGAAGTGGCTCGCCGAAGCCGAGGCGGCCGGGGAGGTGCAGACCGTCGAAGGCGCCCACTGGGAGCTCGAGATCGGCGCGCTGTCCCAGGTCAACTACCGGCGGAGCAACCCCAAAGCCCTGATGTTCGACGCGATCAAGGACTACCCGTCCGGATCGCGCGTGCTGTCCGGTTCGGTCAGCAACCCGCGGCTGCTCGGGTCGGTGCTCGGGCTCGGCTGGGACAACACCGACGAGGACCTCGTCGAGAAGCTCGCCGTCAAGCCGGGGGAGTGGATCTCCCGTTCGGGCGAATTCCGTGCTGTGACGGTGGAAGACGGGCCGCTGCTGTCCCATGTGGACGACGAGGTCGACCTGCTGAAGTTCCCGGTGCCGCGCTGGCACGAAGGCGACGGCGGCCGCTACATCGGCACGGGCTGCGCGGTCGTCACCCGCGACTACGACACCGGCCGGATCAACCTCGGCGCGTACCGGATGCAGGTGCAGGACGACGGCCGCGCGGTGAGCGTCAACATCGAGGCGGGCAAGCACGGCGCCCAGCACCTGCGCCGCTGGTTCGAAGCCGAGGGCCGGGCGCCGATCGCGGCGTCGCTGGGCCACCACCCGGCCTACCTGGTGGCGGCCGGCGTCGAGGTGCCCGGCGACGTCTCGGAGTACGACTACGTCGGCGCGATGGCCGGCGCGCCGGTGCGCACGATCGCGGGGCTCGCGACCGGCCTGCCGCTGCCGCACGACGCTGAGATCGCGATCGAAGGCTGGGTGCGGCCGGACGACAAGCGCCCGGAGGGCCCGTTCGGCGAGTGGACCGGCTACTACTCCGGCTCCCGCGACCCGATCCTCACCATCGACGTCGAAAAGGTGTACTACCGCGACGACCCGATCCTGCTCGGCGCGCCGCCGGGGAAGCCGCCGCACGACTACTCGTACATGCGCACGGTGATGAAGTCCGCGATCATCACGGATTCGTTGCGCAAGACGGGTTTGCCGGGCTTGCGGGGGGTCTGGGCGCACGAAGCGGGCGGCGGGCGGTCACTGCTGATCGTCGCGATCGAACAGCGCTACGCGGGCCACGCGCGTCAAGCGGCGTACCTGACTTCGCAGCTGCCGAGCGCGGCGTACATGAACCGGTTCACGGTGGTCGTCGACCACGACGTCAACCCGCGCGACCTCGGCGAGGTCGTCTGGGCGATGTGCGGGCGGACCGACCCGTCGCTCGACATCGAGGTCATGAAGCGGACGTGGGGCAGCCGGGTCGACCCGCTGACGTTGCCGGGATCGGTGCCGTTCAACAGCCGCGCGATCATCGACGCGTGCCGGCCGTTCGAGCGGCTGGGCGACTTCCCGGCGGTCGCGGAGTCGAGCCCGTCGCTGATCGCCGACGTGAGCCGGCGCTGGCCCGAGGTCCTCGGCTAGTGACCGCGGCCGATCTCGCGGACCTCCGGCGGGAGCTGCTCTTCACGGCGCTGCGCGGAGTGGACGGCAGCTCGTCGCTGGCGTTCACGATCTTCCAGGAGATCGCGATCGGCATCGTCGAGGGACGGCTCCCGCCGGGCCACGAGGTGAACTCGGCCGAGCTGGCCCGCCGGTTCAGCACGTCGCGGACGCCGGTGCGGGAAGCGTTGCTGCTGCTGGAGCGGGAGTCCCTGGTGATCGTCCCCCCGCGCCGGCGGCCGTACGTGTCCCCGGTGGACATGGCCCAGGTGCGCGAAATCTACGAGATCCGGGCTTCGCTGTACGCGCTGGTGAGCGAGCTGCTGGTGGCGCGGGCGTCGGACGCGGAGATCTTCGGGTTGCGCCGCTGGCAGGGTCTGCTGGAGGCGGACGCCGCTTGTGGTGACGTCGACGCGTACTTCTGGCACAACGTGGGGTTCCGCAACGCGGAGGCGAGCTTGGCGAAGAACGGCGAGCTGCAACGGCGGCTGAGTTCGCTGGGGCTGCAGATGCACCGGTTCCGGCATTTGAGTCTGTCGCTGCCGGGAAGGTTGCTGCATTCGGTGGCGGACCACGAGAGGCTGGTGAACGCGTATGCGGATCGCGACGCGGGGTTGGCGGCGGCGGTGAGCCGCTCGCTGGTGATGCGGGGTTACCGGGCAATCGAACGCGCCGGCGGCGTGTGACTACTCCGCGACCTCGAGCCCCGACCACCCGGAAGCCTCGATGGAGTGCAGCCCGGTCATGATGATCGATCGCGTCAACGCCGTCGCGAGCACCGCGTCCCCGTCGGCATACGCCCCCAGCAACCGCTCGTGATCCGCCACCGAGCGGTCCAGCCGCCCCGGCAACGACAAGCTCACGTGCCGCAGCTGCAACGTCCGCAGGCCCAGCGATCCCAGCAACCGCGTCAACTGCCGGTTCCCCGCCACCTCGGCTTCGGCCTGGCGAAACGAGACGTTGTGCCAGAAGTACGCGTCGACGTCGCCACGAGCGGCATCGTCGCGCAGGTGCGCCTGCCAGGAAGCGAGCACCGACAAATCGGCCCGCTGAGCCACGATCAGCTCGCTCACCAGCGCGTGCAGCGACGCCCGGATCTCGTACAGCTCCCGCGCCTGGGCGAGCGTCACCGGCGCGACCCGCGGCCGCCGCCGGGCCGGGATGTCCACCAGGCCTTCGCGCTGCAACGTCAGCAGCGCCTCCCGCACCGGCGTCCGCGACGTCGAAAAGCGGCGGGCCAGGTCCACCGAGTTGACGTCGGCACCGGGGGGCAGGGAACCGTCGATGATGCGGCGGGCCAGGTCCTCGACGATCCGGTCGACCAGGGAGACGTCCGCGCGCCCGTCGAGCAGCATCTGACGCAGGACGTCGGGCGGTTCGGTCACGCGTGGTCCTCCGGGTCGGTCGTCGCCACCACCCGCAATACTTCCAGCATCTGCCGCGCCGCGGGGGGATGACTCGCCTCCAGCAGGCGGACCGCCGCGATCCGCCGCCGCGGTGCGGCCCCGGCGATCGCCACCGCGACGACGTCGGGGCGCTGCGCGACCAGCGCCAGCCGAGGGGCCGCGCCGATGCCGATCCCGGCCGCGACCAGGCCCTGCACCGACAGGTAGTCCTCGGTCGCGAAGCCGATTCGCGGTTCGAAACCGGACAACTTGCACAACGTCGTGAACGCCTCGTCGTAGGGCGGCCGGTGGCTGCGCACCACCCACGTCTCGCCGGCCAGCTCGCGCAGCTCCACTTCGGACTCCCCGGCGACCGGGTGGTCCAGCGGGACCAGCACGCACAGCGGGTCGTCGGCCAGGTGGACCCACTCGACGTCGGCGGGCACCGACCGCGGGTCGAAGTCGTAGTCCCAGACCAGGCCGAGGTGGATCGAGCCGTCGCGCAGGGCGGCGGTCATGTCCGACGCGTGCGCCGAGCGCAGCACGAGCTTCGTCTCCGGGTACCGGCGCTGGTACTCGCGCACGACGCGGGGGATGAGGTCGGCCCCGGCCGTCGGGAACGCGCCGAGCCGCACCGACGCGTGCTGCGCCTTGAGATCCGACATCTCCTGCTCGATGTGGGCGATCGTGCCCAGCAGGCCGGTGCTGCGTTCGGCCAGCAGCTTGCCCGCTTCGGTGAGCTCGATCCCGCGCGGCCCGCGGATCATCAGCGGCACGCCCAGCTGCCGCTCCAGCAGCGCCATCTGCTGCGAGACGGCGGAATGCGTCATGAACAGGGCTTCGGCCGCGGCGGTGAACGAGCCGTGCTCGGCCACCGCGGAGAAGATCTGCAGCCGCCGCGCCTCCAGCACCCCGGTCCCTTTCGTCACCGCCCCAGCAGGTCGGCCGGGTCGGCTCTGGTCAGTTCGCCGTCCCACGGTTCCGGCGCCAGCTCCCATAGTCCCACCCGGGCCAGCGCGCGGCGAGCCGTGTAGTCCACGAGGTCGCCGACGGTCCGCGGCCGCGCGTAGAACGCGGGCACCGGCGGCGCGATGATCGCGCCGGCCTCGGTCACCGCCACCATCGACTTGAGGTGCCCCAGGTGCAGCGGGGTTTCGCGGACCATCAGCAGCAGCGGCCGTCCCTCCTTGAGGCAGACGTCGGCGGCGCGGCTGACCAGGTCGTCGGTGTAGCCGGTGGCGATCGCCGAGAGCGTCTTGACCGAGCAGGGCACGACGAGCATCGCCGCGACCGGGAACGAGCCGGACGCGATCGTCGCCCCGATCTCGCCGGGCCGGTAGGTGACGTCGGCGAGCGCGCGGACGTCGGCCACCGTGAGGTCGCATTCGTGGCGCAGGGTGAGGATCCCGGCCTTCGACAGCACCAGGTGCGTCCGGATCCCGGGCTGGTCCCGCAGCAGGTGCAGGACGCGCACGCCCAGGCACGCTCCGCTGGCGCCGGTGATCGCCACGACCACGTTCCGGGTTTCCGTCACGACCGCCGCCCTTTCCTCTGTGGACTGCCATCGCAGCACGAACGCGCGCCGGAAGCGAGACCGCGGCTGTCAGTTCTCCTTACGCCTGCTGCCAGGAAAGCGCGCTGGTCCCGCCGCGCCACCCCGCTTAGCGTTCGGACCAGCAACCCGACCGGTGGAGGTGAGTCGGACGGAAGTCCTCGACACGCACGCGCACATCGTGCCGCGCTCGCTGCTGACCGCGCTGGAACAGGCCCCCGTCGCGGGGTTCTCGGCGCGGCGCACGGACGCGGGCTGGGTGGTGGCGGTGCCCGGCACCGGCGAGACCCGGCCGATCGGCGCGCGGATGACCGAAGCCGGGCCGCGCGCGGACTGGCAGCGCCACGCCGGCGTCACGCGGCAGATCCTGTCGCCGTGGCTGGACATCCAGTCGGCGCCGCTGAACCCGGCCCGCGCCCGGGACTGGGCGCGCACGGTCAACGACGCGATGGCGGAGTCGGCGGCCGGCACCGTGGCGCTGGCTTCGGTGGCCACCGACGACGGCGACCGGGCCGCGGACGACCTCCTCGAAGCGTGGAAACGGCCGGAGTTCGCCGGGCTGATCCTCAACACCGACCCGCCCGCCGGCCCCGCCCCGCACGAGCCGTCGTTCGATCCACTGTGGACGTTCGCGGCGGCCGAGGGGATCCCGGTCGTGCTGCACCCGCCGACGTGCGGGCCGTCCGGCGACCTCACGTCGCTGGGCACGATGGGCAACGTCCACGGCCGGCTGATCGACAACACCGTCGCGGTCACCAAGCTGATCCTCGCCGGCGTCCTCGACCGCCACCCGGACCTGCGGCTGGTGCTCGTGCACGGCGGCGGTTTCCTGCCGTACCAGGCCCACCGCCTCGACGGCGGGTACCGCACCAAGGAAGCCTTCGCCGGCGAGCTGGAGCGGGGGAAGCCGTCCGCCTACCTCGGCGACTTCCACTACGACACGGTCGGGCTGTCCGGTCCGGCGATCGCGTTCCTGGCCGGGCTCGTGGGCCCCGAGCGCGTCCTGCTGGGCAGCGACTACCCGTTCGCGCTCGGCGACCCCGAGCCGGTCCGGACGGTCCGCGAAAGCGGCCTCGACGCCGCGGCGGTCGACGCGATCCTGCACCCCACGCTCTTCCGGAGGCCCGCATGAGCAAGCCCTTGGCCGTGCGCCGGCGTGGCGCGGGCGAGCCCCTGGTCCTGTTGCACCCGCTGGCCCTCTCGGGCGAGCTGTGGACGCCGCTGGCCGAAGCCCTTTCCGACGAGTTCCAGGTCTTCGCCCTCGATCTGCGCGGCCACGGCGACAGCGCCTGGGACGGCAAGCCGTTCACCATCGAGGACCTCGCCGACGACGTCGCGCGCACCCTCGACGCCCTCGACCTGCCCTCGGCGAGCCTGCTCGGCCTGTCGATGGGCGGCAGCGTCGCGGTGAACTTCGCCGGGCGCCACCCCGAGCGCGTCCGGTCGCTCGTGCTGGCCGACACCACGGCCTGGTACGGCGAAGACGCCGGCACGACGTGGGCCGAGCGCGCGCAGAAAGCCGTCGCCGTGCCGCGGGCCAAGCAGGTGACCTTCCAGCTCGACCGCTGGTTCTCCCCGGAGTTCCGCGACCGGCACCCGGACGAGGCCGACCGCGTCGTCAAGATCTTCCTGCGCACCAACAGCGAGGCCCACGCGGCGGCGTCGATCGCCATGGGGGCCATGGACTCCCGGCCGCTGCTGCCGTCGGTCACCGCGCCGACCCTGGTCCTGGTGGGGCGGCACGACTACGCGACCCCGCCGTCGATGGCCCGGCAGCTCGCCGAGGGCATCGACGGTGCCGAACTCGAAATCCTGCCCGACCTGCGGCACCTGTCGCTCGTCGAACGCCCGTTGCTCGCCGGCCGCGTCCGGCAGCACCTGCGCCGCGTCACGGAGACCCGATGAAACCCGCCCGCTTCACCTACCACGCGCCGCGCGAGCTCGACGAAGCCCTCGAGCTGCTGCGCGACCTCGGTGACGACGCCAAGGTCCTGGCCGGCGGCCAGAGCCTGATGCCGATGCTCAACTTCCGCCTCGCCCACGTCGAGCACCTGGTCGACATCAACCGCATCGGGCCCCGGTGGGAGACGCCGGACTTCGGCGACGCCACGATCACCATCCCCGCCCTGGTCCGGCAGCGGCACGTCGAACGGTCGGCCGAGGCCGCACGGCTGCTGCCGGTGCTCACCGAAGCGCTGCACCAGGTCGCGCACCCGCAGATCCGCAACCGCGGCACGATCTGCGGCAGCCTGGCCCACGCCGACCCGGCCGCGGAGCTGCCGAGCGTGCTCACCGCGCTGGACGCGAAGTTCACCCTGGCCTCGGCCCGGGGCGTCCGGACGGTGTCCGCGGCGGACTTCTTCCTGTTCCACCTCACCACCGCGCTGGAGCCCGACGAGCTGCTGCTGGAGGTGAGCGTCGACCGGCCCGGGGCGAACCAGTTCTCCTCGTTCCGCGAGTTCGCCACCCGGCGCGGCGACTTCGCGCTGGCCGGCGTCGCCGTGGTGTGCGAAGTGGACGACGGCGTCGTCACGGCGTGCCGGATCGCGGCGGCCGGGGTGGCGCCGACCCCGCAGCGGCTGACCGACACCGAGCTGCTCGTCATCGGGCAGCCCCTCGGACCCGACCTGGGCGCGGCCGCTGAGGCCACCGCCCGCGCCCAGGTCGACCCCACCGGCGACATCCACGCGAGCGCGGAGTACCGCGCCCGGCTCACCGGCGTGCTGGTCAAGCGCGCGCTCACCGATATCACGGAGAAAGCCCATGCCTGAAGCCACCCACGCGGTTCGCGGCACGGTCAACGGCGAGCCGTTCGACGAGACCGTCGACCCGCGCCTGACCCTGGCGGACTTCCTGCGCGAGAAGCTGCGGCTCACCGGCACGCACCTCGGTTGCGAGCACGGCGTTTGCGGCGCGTGCACGGTGATCGTCGACGGCGCCGCGACGCGCGCGTGCCTGATGCTCGCCGTGCAGGTGGACGGCGCGGCGGTCGAGACCGTCGAAGGCCTGGCCACCGACGGCGAGCTGGCGCCCCTGCAGCGGGCGTTCAAGCGCAACCACGCCCTGCAGTGCGGGTTCTGCACGCCGGGGTTCCTGATGAGCGTCACGGCCGCGCTGCGCGAGGAGACCGTGCGTGACGAGGCCCAGGCGCGCGAGGTGCTGAGCGGGAACATCTGCCGCTGCACCGGGTACAGCGGGCTCGTCCAGTCCGTTTTGGACGTCGCGAAAGGACGGTCCGATGCCTGACGCGATGATCGGGCGGCGGCTGCCGCGCCGCGAGGACCAGCGGCTGCTCACCGGGCAGGGCCGCTACCTCGACGACCTCGACCTCCCCGACGCCCTCGCGGCGGCCTTCCTGCGCTCGCCGCACGCGCACGCGCGGATCACGGCGTTCGACGCGTCCGAAGCCCGCGCGCTGCCCGGTGTCGTCGCGGTGTTCTCCGGCGCGGACCTGATGGAGATCCAGAAACCCCTGGCGCCCAAGGTGCTGCACCCGCAGCTGCGCGACTACCCGCGGCTGCCGATGCCGCCGGAGGAGCTGCACTACGTCGGCGAACCCCTCGCCGTCGTCATCGCGGAGTCGCGCTACCTCGCCGAAGACGCGTTGGAACTGATCGACGTCGACTACGAGGTCCTGCCCGCCGTCGGCTCCACCGCCGCCGCGCTGCGCCCCGGTGGCCCGCTCGTGCACACCGGCGAAGAGTCCAATGTGGCCGTGCTGCTCACCCAGAGCGCCGGCAACGCCGCGGAAGCGCTGAGCACCGCCCCGCACACGCTGAGCGAGGAGTTCTACCAGATGCGCGGCGGCGGCCACTCGATGGAACCGCGGGCCGTGGCCGCGCGCTTCGAGCCGGCGACCGGGCAGCTGACCATCTGGGACACCACGCAGTCACCGCACTACGCGCGCCAGCAGCTGTCGATGATCTACGAGATGGCCGAGGACGACCTGCGCGTGATCGCCCCGCCGGACGTCGGCGGCGGCTTCGGCCCGAAAGCCCAGTTCTACGGCGAAGAAGTCGTCGTCCCGTGGGTCGCGAAGAAGCTGCGCCGCGCGGTGAAGTGGGTCGAGGACCGGCAGGAGAACTTCGTCTCGGCGATGATGGAACGCTCGCAGACCCACCAGGTCGAGGTCGGGTTCGACGACGACGGGCGGCTGCTGGCGGTCAAGGACGTGATCGAGCACGACCAGGGCGCGTACTGTGCCGGACTGCAGGTGCCGTCGATCACGACGTCGACCGTGCCCGGCCCGTACAAGGTGCCGAACATCGACATCGAGCTGCGGGCCTGTTACACCAACATGGTCCCGACCTCGTCGGTGCGGGGCGCGGGCCGGCCGCAGGCGGTGTTCGTGATGGAACGCATGATGGACCGGATCGCCGCGCACCTCGGGCTCGACCCCGCGGAAGTGCGGCGGCGCAACCTCATCCAGGCCGACGAGTTCCCGTACCAGGTCGGCATCATGTTCCGCGACGGCAGCCCGCTCACCTACGACAGCGGCAACTTCCCGGCGCTGCTCGAAGGCGCGCTGGACCGCATCGGCTACGACGCGGCGCGGGCGGAGCAGGCGCGGCTGCGCGAAGAGGGTCGCTATGTCGGCATCGGGCTCGCGGTGTACGTCGAAGGCTGCGGCCTCGGCCCGTACGAAGGCGCGAAGATCCGCGTCACCAACCGCGGCCGGATCCTCGTGACGCTCGCGGCGGCCGGGCAGGGCCAGGGCTACGAGACGATCTACGCCCAGATCGCCGCCGACGGCCTCGGCCTGGACATGGCCCACATCGACGTCACGACGGGCGACACCGCGCGGATCCCGTTCGGCCAGGGCACGTTCGCCTCCCGCATCACGGCCACCTGCGGCCCGGCGGTGTTCGACGCCGCCAAGCAGATGCGAGAGCGCTTGCTCGACACGGCGGGGGTGCTACTCGGCTGTTCCTCGTCCGAAGTGGACTTCGACGGCGATCTGGCGTGCGTGGGCGGCGACCGCGAGAAGTCCGTGTCCCTGCACCAGCTCGCGCAGGTGGCGAACATCGGCAAGCACGGCATCACGCTGCCCCGGGGGATCACCGCCGGTCTCGAGACGGCGAGCTACTTCTCACCGGAGCGCGCGGCCTACGCGAGTGGCGCGCACGCGGCGCTGGTCGAGGTCGACCCGGAGACCGGCGGGATCACCATCCTCAAGTACGTCATCGGCCACGACTGCGGGAAGGTGATCAACCCGCTGCTCGTCGACGGCCAGGTGCTCGGCGGGTTCGCCCACGGCCTCGGCAACGCGATGTACGAGGAGGCCGTCTACGACGACGAAGCCACCCCGCAGGCCACGAGCTACCTCGACTACGCGCTGGTGTCGTCGGCCGAGGTGCCGCCGGTCGAGCTGTTCCACATCGAGTCGCCGAGCCCGCTCAACCCGCTCGGCGCGAAGGGCGCGGGGGAGGGCGGCACGGTCCCGCCGCCGGCCGCGATCGCCAACGCCGTCGAGGACGCGCTGCGCCCCCTCGGCGCCCGCGTGACCCGCGCGCCGGTCACTCCCGCCCGCATCGTCGACGCCCTGCTCGCCGCCTCGGCCGCCGGAAAGAAGGTCTGCTGATGCTCATCGAGAACTCCTTCGAGGTCGCCGCCGACCCCGACGAGGTTTACCGGTTCCTGCGGGACGCCCACAACGTCGCCGCGTGCTTCCCGGGCGCGGAGCTGACCGAGGACCTCGGCGAGGATTCCTACCGAGGCAAGGTGAAGATCAAGGTCGGCCCGGTGACGGCGGCCTACCAGGGCGTGGCGAAGGTGGTGGAGCGCGACGAGGTCGCCCGCACGGCGGTGCTCCTGGCCGACGGCAAGGACACGCGCGGATCGGGCACGGCGAAGGCCCGCGCGACGATGCGCGTGACGCCGTCGGGCGACGGGGCGAACGTCGTGCTCGCGACCGATCTGACGATCTCGGGCAAGCTGGCGCAGTTCGGCCGCGGGATCATGGCGGACGTCTCGGGCCGGATGGTGGGCGAGCTGGCTTCCCAGGTGCGGCAGCGCATCGAGCAGGGCGACGAGCCCGCGGCCACGGCTGCGCCTGCTCCGGAGCCCGTCAGCTCGCCGGTCAGCGCGCCGCCCCCCGCGCCGCTCGCCGAGGTCCCCGCCATGAAAGCGTCCGCGCTCATCCGTGTCGTCCTCGCCGGAATCCTCGAGCGCTGGGCCGCCCGCCTGCGCGCCACCGCCCCGGAGTCGAGATGACCACGCGCATCACCGTCCCGGCGCCACCCGAGCCGGTGCCCGTCTTCGACGTCGGCATCGACGACAAGGTCCGCGTCGGCAGCGCGGTCGGGCTCGGGATCCAGAACATCCTCGGCATGGCGGGCCTGCTGATCTTCCCCGCGCTGATCGGCACCGCGTTCAAGCTGTCCGCCGCGGACACCGCCTACCTCTACGGCGTCACGTTCATGACGTCCGGGCTGGTGGTCATCCTGCAGTCGGTCCTGCTGCTGCGGCTGCCGATCATCCAGGGCCCGTACGCGGGTTCGCTGGCCGCGTTGCTGGCCGTCGGGCACGGGCGCGGCGGCCTCGGCGCCGCGTTCGGGTCGATGGTCGTCGCCGGGCTGATCTGGTGCGTGATCGCGATCCCGCTCAAGCGCTTCGGGCCGATCACGTACCTGGCGAAGTTCGTGCGGGACCCGATCATCTCCGGCGTGCTCGTGCTGATCCTCGCCACCCAGCTGACGAGCACCGCCCTGCCCAACTGGCTCGGCACGCCCACGAGTCCCGGCTTCCCGTGGGTGAACCTGCTCGCCGGCGGTGTCGCGGCGGCGCTGGTCATCGCGTTGACGTTGCTGCGTCGTGGAAAGCTGTTGCGCCGGGGTGCGGTGCTGGTCGCCGTCGTCGCGGGGACGGTCGTCTATGCGCTGCTGGCGCCGACGAACTTCGGCGCGGTGGGCGAGAACATCGGCGTCACCGTGCCGCGGATCTTCCCGTTCGGCTTCGCCGTGCAGGGCGACCTCGTGCTGATCTTCTTCATCACGCTGCTGCCCGCGATCGCCGAGAGCATCGCCACCTACGACATCGTGGCGGGCTGGGGCGGGCAGGAGCTGTCCGGCCACCGCGTGTCTCAGGGCGTGTTCGGCGAGGTGCTCGGCAGCACGGTCGGCGCGGTGTTCGGCGGACTGTCCACTTTGGCCTACCCGGACAACATCGGCCTGCTGCGCGTGACGAAGGTCGGCTCGCGGTACGTCACCCTGGCCACCGGCGTGATCCTGCTGGTGCTGGGCGGGCTCGGCCCGTTCGACCGGCTGCTGCAGGCGGTCCCGCTGCCGGTGCTGGCCGCGGCCGGCACGGTGCTGTTCGGCGTCCTGTTCGCCAGCGCGATCGACGTCCTCTCGGGCGTGCACTGGTCGCGTGACAACCTGATGCTGGCCGGTTTCCCGTTCATCACGGCCATCGGCGGCCTGTTCGTGCCCGCGACGACGCTGAAGGTCATGCCGGCGGTCGTCCAGCTGATCCTGGCGCAGCCGCTGATCCTCGGCACGGTGCTGCTGGTCATCCTGAAGCTGGCGTTCGGGTTGCGCCGGAGCTAGCCGGTTCGGTGTGGACGACGACCGCGGTCAGGTGCGGGACCGCGTGCATCAGCCGGTGCTCCACCTCGTGCGCGAGGGTGTGCCCTTCGCGCACGGTCAGCTCCGCCGCGACGGTGACCGCCAGTTCGGCCCGCAGGTGGTGCCCGATCCACCGCATCCGCAGGTCACGCGCGCCGAGCACGCCCTCGACGTCGAGTGCCGTCCGCTCGGCCAGCTCGACCGAGGCCGGGTCGACGGCGTCCAGCAGCCGCCGGAAGACCTCCTTCGCCGCGTCGCGCAGCACGAACACGATCGCGACGGTGATGCCGAGCCCGACGATCGGGTCCGCGGCGGGGAACCCGAACGCGACCCCGGCGGCACCCGCGACGACGGCCAGTGACGTGAAGCCGTCCGTGCGGGCGTGGACCCCGTCGGCGACCAGCGCGGCCGACCCGATCTCCCGCCCGACCTTGATCCGGTAGCGCGCGACGAGCTCATTGCCGGCGAAGCCGATCACGCCCGCCACGGCGACCACCCACGGGTGGCCGACCGGCTCGGGATCGAGCAGCCGCCGCACGGATTCGTACCCGACGAGCACCGCCGAAGCGGCGACGACCAGCACGACGACCATCCCGGCGAGGTCTTCGGCCCGCCCGAGGCCGTAGGTGTACCGCCGCGTCGCCGCCCGCCGGCCCAGCACGAAGGCGACGCCGAGCGGGACGGCGGTCAGCGCGTCGGCGAAGTTGTGGATGGTGTCCCCGAGCAGCGCGACCGACCCGGTGAGGAGCACGAGGACCAGCTGCGCGACAGCGGTCACGAAAAGCGCGGCGAACGACCAGGTCAGCGTGCGCAGGCCCCGCCGGCTGGTGTCGAGAGAGCTGTAGTGGCTGTGCCCGTGTCCGTGTCCCATGCGGTGAGTCTATCTGCGCATGCACGCAGATACGCAAGTAGTAAGGTTCACGCCATGCACGCGTCGCTGCCGGAGTTCGACATGCCCACCGACGAGCAGGTCCACCTGGCCGCGGAGTCGTTCCGCCTCCTGGCCGACCCGACCCGCATCAAGGTCCTGTGGGCGCTCCTGCAGGGCGAGTCCTCGGTGGCCTGCCTGGCCGAACTGGCGGGCGCGGCCCCGACGGCGGTCAGCCAGCACCTGGCGAAGCTGAGGCTGGCGGGCCTGGTGAAGGGCCGCCGCGAGGGAACGTTCGTGTACTACTCGGCAGCGGACAACCACGTGCGCGGCCTGCTGGCCCAGGCCCTGCACCACGCGGACCACCTGGACCGAGACCTCCCCTCGGAGCACGCCCACCGGCCCTAGCCGATCGGAGTAGATCAGCGCTTGAAGGCGACGGCGAGCCGCGCTGCCAGCTCTTCGCCGACGTCCTGAGTCGATCGGCGCAGGTCCTCGGACGAAAAGGTCTCTTCGGGATCGACGCGGATGCGCTCGGGTGTGCCGAGGTTGAGTTTCGCCGTGTTCGCCGACGCTTCGGCGATCTTGCCCAGCCTCGTCGTCGAAGTGACCGGGTCCAAGCCGATCGCCGGCGCGATGATTCCCGGCAGCGGAAGGTCGATCCGCAGGAGCGACTGCAACCGGTCCGCGATCTTCAGTGACAGGTCGTCCCGGTCCAGGATGTGGCCGATGGCCGCCTTGGACAGAGCGAACCAGCATGAGCGTTGTCCGGTGCGCAGCACGGCGAGGCCGCCTTGCCCGGATCGCCAGTCGGTCGAATATGCCGAAGCGACATCGGCGTTGGAGTCGACGGTCACGGACTGCTGCTGAGAGAACAGCCCCTCGGCTCTGCCGAGCCCGGCCAGGTCGTCGGAGATCCGCTCGAGCTGCACCACCCCGTAGCGCGCGGTCGGTTGAGCCGGGACAAGGTGGACTTCGACGAGCGGTTCTTGCGGCTGGTAATGCCGCGAAAGAAGTTCCGAACGCCAGGTGAGCGTGAGTTCCTGGAGAAGCGCCACCCCGCGTTGCCCGGCGGCGGGAGCGGGGAAGGCGGCGCGCGGCGGGAGAACCGGCAGAGCGCCGAGTTCGGGACGGATGTGGAGCGGCTGCCGGGTCAGGTGGCGGAGCAGGCCGTCGGTTCCCTCGAGCGTCAGAGCGGACACCATGTAGTGGTCGGCGCTGTACGGTTGCAGGAACAGCGGGATCTCGTCGACATCGTGGCCGGGCAGTACGACCGGGAGGAGCTTGCGCGTCCAGTTCCCCCGATCGCGCTGCAGGAGTTCCCGGAGTGCCGCGGCTTCCGCCTGCCCACCGAGGTTGCGATTGACGGGACCGTTCCCGTCACCCATCCGCCGGTAGCCCTCCGACGCCACCACGATCACGAAATCGGCTTCGGTGATGTTCCTCAGCGCCCAAGCGTACCAGTCCTGGCGTTCGCCGGCCCACTGGTCGAGTTCGACGTCGATCCCGTGTGCGCACAGGAAGTTCGCGAACGCCAGGACCGCGGCACAGTGTTCGGCGCTGTCGTGGGTGTACGACACGAAAGTCTTCGGGTGGGGCGACACCATCGGGTGGATCCTCTTCGCCGTGGCCGCGTGAGCGGGCGTTGTTCTGGCGAAGAACGATAGCAACGGCAGAGCAAACCTCAGCCGATCGGTTCCTGCAGCTCCGTCACCCAGCCCGCCGGATCCTCCGGGCAGTCCAGGTACAGCTCCCGCTGCGCCCCGGCCGAGGCGAACCCGTGGCCGTCGATCCAGCGGACCACCGCCTGCCAGCTCGGCAGCACCCCGTCGATCGCGCCGCGGTGGACCAGCGTCGCCGCGCGGACCGGGGCCAGGTCCGCGACCGCCAGACCGTTGAGGTCGCCCGGGCCGATCGACGCCGGGAGCGCCGCGTGCACCACGACCTCGTCCTCCGCGCGCTGCTCGTAGTAGCACGTCAGGCGGCCCGTCGGGGTGACGTCCGCGAGACCGATACGGCGGCCCAGCTCCGCGCACAGCGGGCGCACCACCGGGCCGATCGCCTCGGGCGCGAACCCCGCCGCCACGCCCGTCAGCTCGACCACCCGCAGCGCCGGCAGCTCCTTGACCACGACGTCCGGTGCGTGCCCCTCTTCCTCGATCGTCCGCAGCCGCGCCTCGACCTGCGCGAGCCGCGCCGCGCCTTCCGCCAGCGCCGCTTCCAGCTCCGCGCGCCGCAGCGTCAGCATGCCGCGTACCTGCTCCGCCGAGACGTCGTCGGCCAGCAGCGTCGCCACCTGCTCGAGGGTGAACCCGAGGTCCTTCAGCGCGACGATCCGGTTGAGCCGTGCCAGCTGGCCCGCCGTGTAGCTGCGGTAGCCGGTCGCGGGGTCGACGCGCGCCGGCCGCAGCAGCCCGAGCGCGTCGTAGTGGCGCAGCATCCGGACCGACACCCGGCCGTGGCGGGCGAAGTCGCCGATCGAGAACACGCCCCGATCATTCCGCAGGCGGGACGAACCCGCCGAGGACGTCCGCGGCGAGCTCCGCGAACGTGATCGCGGTGTCGTCCTCACGCGCCGGCCCGACGACCTGCAGCCCGACCGGCAGCGCGCCGCCCACCGGCGCGCTCACCGCCGGCAGCCCGGGCAGCGACGCCTGCGCGACCCAGAACACCTGGTCGTCGTAGCGGTGCCGGTCGTCGTGCCGCATCGCCGTCGTGAAGACGGTCGGGCAGAGGAAGACGTCGACGTCCGCGAAGGACCGGGCCCACGCCGCCTCCAGCGCCGTCCGCTGCCGCTCCTGCTCGGCCGCGCCGTCCGGTTCGCGGCCTTCCTGCGCGGCGAAGAACCACTCGACCTGGAAACCGAACGCCTCCGCCTGGACGACCGGGTCGACGCCGTCCGGCCAGCCTTCGACGACCTGAACGCCGGCGCGGGCGAGCGCGTCGACGGCGTCCGACAGGGCCCGGCCGACCTCGTCGGTCACCGGGCAGGCCGGGTCGTCGAGGACGACGCCGACGCGGAAGTCCGTCAGCTTCGAACGCCGCGACGGCGTTCCCGGCTCGCCCGTGACGCTCAGCGCGAGCCGCAGGTCGGCCGCCGACCGGGCCAGCGGACCGACCACCGACGGGAACTCCCGCACGAGCTCGGTCGGCGGCCCGGGCGGCTGGAAACCCCGCAGTGGCACGGTTCCCGGCGTCGGCTTGAGGCCGTAGACGCCGCAGTGCGCCGCCGGGATCCGGATCGACCCGGCCAGGTCGGAGCCGTACTCCAAAAAGGACAGTCCGGCCGCGAGTGCGGCCGCCGCGCCGCCGCTCGACCCGCCCGGCGTCCGCGCGGGGTCCCTCGGATTCAGCGTCCGCCCGAAGATCGGGTTCGCCGTCTGGCCGAAGTCCGCGAGCAGGTGGTGCACGTTCGACTTGCCGACGACGATCGCGCCCGCCGCCTGCAGCCGCTCGACGACTTCGGCGTCCTCGTCCGCCACGGCGTCGGCGAACGCCGGCTCGCCCCAGGTCGTGGCCAGCCCGGTGACGGCGAAGGCGTCCTTGACCGTCATCGGGACGCCGTGCAGCGGACCGCCGGTCGTCGCGTCGGCTTTCGAGGCCGCGGTCAAGGCGAACTCGCGGCGGGTCGCGACGACGGCGTTGACGTCGGAGGCGTCGATGCGCGCGAAGAGCCCTTCGGTCAGCTCACGGGACGAGAGCGTGCCCCGGCGGAGGTCGGCGGCCACCTCGGTGGCGGTGCGGAAGAACGTCATGGGTCCGGGATAACGGCTGACACGGTGTCAGGGTCAACTGTCCAGTTCGGCCGCGCCTGTTCGTCCTAAGGGGGAGGAACCACCTCGACGAAGGAGCGAAATGGACACGATGGACTTGTACCGGCGCGCCCAGGACGGGTTCGAAGCGGTGCTGGCCGCGGTGCGCGCCGACCGGTGGGACGCGCCGTCGGCGTGCGCGGAGTGGTCGGTGCGGGACGTCGCCGGGCACGTGATCTGGGGCCAGCACCAGCTGCGGGCCTGGGCGACCGGCGAGGACTACCCCGAGACCGGGGGCGCGCCGGGAGCGCCGCACCCCGCCGCGCTGGCCGGGGCGGACCCCGTCGGGACGTGGCGGGCCGCCCGGGTCGGCACGCTGACCGAAGTGGAGCTGAGCCGTCTGGTCGCGGTGCCCGGGCTCGGCGAGATCCCGGTCGCGGGCCTCGTCACGCTGCTGACCACCGACCTCCTCACGCACAGCTGGGACATCGGCTCGGCGGCCGGTCAGGACGTGCGCCTGCCGCCGGAGCTCGTGACGGTGGCGTTCGGCTGGGCGCGGGCGAACATCGTGCGCCGGCCGGGGTTCTTCGGCCCGGAGCTGGTCCCGCCCACCGGCGTCGACGAGCAGACGCGGATGCTGGCGTTCCTCGGCCGCCGGGCGTGGGCGCCGGTGCCGGCGTAGGGGTTTCGGTTCGCGTCGCGGTGGTAACCATCGGTGATCGCCGTCCGAGTCGCGGACGGCGCAGCGTGGCGGAGGGAAGACCGATGCCGACCACAGTTCGCCTGACCGCACCCCCGGCGCCGCCCGAGGCACCCCCGCCGGATCCCGTCGTGCCGGACCCGGCGCTGCCCGGCCCGGGTCCGGACCGGCCGGCCCCGGAGCCCGGCACGCCGGTCCCGGACCCGCTGCCGCCGGAGACGGAACCCGGTCCGGAACGACACTAAGTACGAGTCGTAGATGATATGAGTTTCATATGATCTAGTGTACGGTCGTGGCATGACAACAGCGCAGAACTACCGGCGGATGGTCAACGCCGGGAACAAGATCGTCGTCGGGCTCCAGCGGCTGGGCGTCGCGTTCGGCCCGATGCAGCTGCTCACCGTCCCGGGGCGGCGCACGGGGGTGCCGCGCACGTTCCCGATCGCGGTCATCCCGATCGACGGCGACCGCTACATCTTCCAGGCCTACCCGAAGGCGGCCTGGGTCGCGAACGCCCGTGCGGCGGCCGAGGTGACGCTCACCCGCGGCCGCCGCACGTCACCGGCCCGCCTGACGGAGGTCCCGGTCGAGGAGCGGCGCCCGCTCCTGCGCGAGCTGGTGGCGAACAGCCCGGCCAGCGTCGGAAAGCGGCTGGTGATCACGGGTTTGGCGGACGCGCCGACCCCGGAGGCGGCGGCCGCGGCGGCGGAGCGCATCGCGGTGTTCCGCGTCGAACCGGCCTGAGCCGGCGGGCAAGCCCGAGCCGGCCTCTGGTCGAGGATCCACGTGGCCGGCGCCGGTGGGACCCACAGGCGGGTCGGCCGGCGGCTGCTCGTCGACGACCCCGCCGGGGTGGCGTTCGGCGTCGGCCTCGCCGGGGGTGGCGTTCGCCGTCCACCGCGACGGCGGCCGGGTTCTGCTGGCTGCCGTGAGCCGGCGGCGCGAGCCAGCGACGGCGGCCGGGCCCGGTCAGCCACCGTCAGCCACCGTCAGCCGGCAGCGCAGCCGGCGACGGCGGCCGGGTCCGGTCAGCCACCGTGAGCCGGCAGCGCGCTCAAGCTGTCCGGCACCGGGCCGAAAGCCGGTCGAGCCCGGCGCCGGTGGGGCTGCTCGCCGTCGGCCCGGCCGGCGGCGGTTCCCCGACGACCCCGCCGGCGTGGCGTTCGCCGTCCACCGCGACGGCGGCCGGACCTAGTCAGCCACCGTCAGCCGGCAGCGTGCTCAAGCCGTCCGGCACCGGGCCGAAAGCCGCTCGAGCCCGGCGCCGGACAGCCGTTCCAGCGCCGCCTCCCGGCCGGTCATCGCCATCACCAGGGCGAGCATCGGGCCGGACACCTCCGGCCCGCTCCCGGCCGACCACTCGGCGTCGGTCGCGCGCAGCGTGAGCCCGGCGACCCGGTTCTTCGCGCCGATCAGCAGGTTCGACCGGCGGTAGAACTCGGCGACCCGGGTCAGCGTCGCGGCCGGGAACGCGCGGTCGAGCCCGAGCGGCCACCGGATGTCCGTGCCGTGCACCACGACCTCGCCGAGCCACGAGTCGGCCGGCCCTGGCGGCCCGGTGCTGTCGTCCGCGTGCGCGCGCAGCCGGGCGAGGGTCGCCGAGGGGCCGTCCGCGGTCTCGCGGGCGATGTTCTTCGTCGTCATCGCCGCGAACCGGAGCCCGGAGCCGGCCAGGCGGGCGAAGAACGTGACGGGGGTCAGCGTCGCGGTCGAGACGAGGTGGCCGAGTACGTCGTGGACTGTCCACTCGTGACACAGCGAGCGCGTCGACCAGGCATCGACGTCCGCGAGGTCATCGGCCAGCGCGGCGCGCTCCCGGTGGATCTCGGGCCAGGGACCGGCGTCCGGCATCGGGCCTCCTCGGGCCGTCCGGGATCGGCGATCCCGGTGCTCGCACGTCGTCCGGGACGCCCGGGGCGTTACACGCCGGACGGCAGCGGGTACCAACCCCGGCATGGACGACAAGATCCCCGACCGCACCGAAACCCGCGCCGAGCTGCTCCCGGAAGAGCAGGCCGCCGACAGCGCCGACCCCGAAGCCCAGGCCCGTGAGGTGCTGAAGGACTCCGACCGCCGCACCGAGAACCCCGAGCCCACCATGCGCCGCCGACCCGAGGAAACGGCCTGACTAGACCATCGCCGGCGCACGCGCCTCGCTGCGCAGCATCAGCACCGCGACCAGCCCGAACGCGGCCACGACGGCGAAGAAGTAGAACCCCCACGGGTACGCGACCCCGGCGGTGACCAGCGCGCCGGTCACGAAGGGCCCGAGGATCGACCCGAGCCGCCCGACCGCCGACGTCAGGCCGAGGGCGGTGCCTCGCGCCTGCGCCGGGAACGCCTGGGCCACGTACCCGTAGATCAGCACCTGCGCGGAGAACACGAACACGCCGGTCAGCAGCACGACCGCGTTGAGCACGAACGCGTTCCCGATGCGCAGGCTCAGCGCCGCGAGCAGCACCGCGCCCGCGCCGAACCAGATCCGGGCGATCGGGCGGATGCCGAACCGGTCGGCGATCGTGCCGGCCAGCACCAGCCCGAGCACCGCGCCGATGTTGAGCACCAGCAGCAGCGTGATCGACGTCGAGATCGGGTAGCCCGCGGTGCGCATCAGCTGCGGCAGCCACGTGTTGAGCCCGTAGACCAGCAGCAGCCCCATGAACGACCCGGTCCACACGGCGATGCTGATCCGCCGGAACCGCGCGCCGAGCAGGTCGCGCAGGCCGACGCGCTCGGCCGCCGCGTCCTCGCGGGACGCGAGGTAGGCGGCCGACTCCGGCAGCTTCCACCACATCAGCGGCACGGCCAGCAGGCCGACGATCCCGCCGCCGTAGAACAGCAGGTGCCAGTCGTCCTTCGCGGACAGCGCGAGGATCGACGTCAGCACCGCGCCGACGTGGTAGCCGGTCATGGTGAACGTGCTCGCGCTGGCCCGCCGGCGCGCCGACAGGTTCTCCGTCATGACGGTCAGCGCCACCGGCATGCACGCGCCGAGGCCGAGCCCGGCCACGAACCGGAAGATCCCGAACGTCGCGACGTTCGGCGCCAGCGGGGTCAGCAGGGTGAACAGCGAGAACAGCAGCACCGAGCCGATGAGCATGCCGCGGCGGCCGAAGCGGTCGGTGAGCGGGCCGAGGCCGGCCGCGCCGACCGCCACGCCGATGAGCGACACGGTGGCGACCGCGGTCGCGCCGGCCGCGGTGAAGCCGAGGTGGCCGCTCTTCAGCAGGGTCGGGATGGTGGCGCCCAGCGCGACCAGGTCGTAGCCCTCGAGCAGGACGGTCAGCCAGCAGAGGACCGCCGTCCACACGGGACGGGAAGACGTCGTTGTCATGGTTTCCTCAGAACGGGTAGCCCGCGATGTCGGCGCGGACGGTCAGCCACTGGGTCTCGGTGAAGGCCTCGATGTTGGCCTGGGCGCCGCCGAAGCGGGAGCCGTTGCCGGAGTCGCCGACGCCGCCGAACGGCGCGGTGGGCTCGTCGCCGACGGTCTGCTCGTTGATGTGCACCTTGCCCGAGCGGACCTCGTCGGCCAGCGTCATCGCGGTGCCGACGTCGCCGAGGATGCCGACCGACAGGCCGTACGCGGAGTCGTTGACGATCCGTGCCGCCTCGTCGAGGTCGCGGTAGGCGCGCACCGGCGCGACCGGGCCGAAGATCTCCTCGCGCCAGGCGGGGTTCTCATCGGACAGTCCGAAGAGGACGGTCGGCGGGTAGTACGGCGCGTCGGGTTTGCCGCCGGCCAGCACCCGCGCTCCCGCCGCGACACCGCGGTCGACGACGTCGGTGACGTGCGCGAGCTGCCGGTCGTCGATGATCGGGCCGAGCGCGACGGCGCCGGTGGCGGGGTTGCCGACCGGCAGCCGCCGGGCCTTCTCCGCCAGGGCCTCGACGTAGTCGTCCACTTGGGACTCGTGCACGAGGTGGCGGCCGGTCGTCATGCAGATCTGGCCCTGGTGCAGGAACGAGCCGAACGCGCCGGCGGACGCGGCCTTGGCGACGTCGGCACCCGGCAGCACGACGAGCGCGTTGTTCCCACCCAGCTCCAGGTGCACGCGCTTGAGCGCCCGCGCGGCGGCCTCGCCGACCTTCCGCCCGGCGGCGGTCGAGCCGGTGAACGACACGACGGACACCTCGGGCGCGTCGACCACCGCGGCGCCGACGGCGGCGTCGCCGGGCAGCAGGTGCAGCAGTCCTTCGGGCAGCCCGGCCTCCTCGAAGACGCGCACGATGCTCACCCCGCCGGACACCGCGGTGCGCAGGTCCGGCTTGAGCAGCACGGCGTTGCCGAGCGCGAGCGCGGGCGCGACCGAGCGGATCGCCAGGATCAGCGGGAAGTTGAACGGCGAGATCACCGAAACCACCCCGGCCGGGACGCGGCGGGCCAGCGACCAGCGCGGTTCGCCGGTGCTCAGCACCTCACCGCGCGGGTGGGTGGGCAGGGCCGCGGCCTCGAAGCAGATCCCGGCCGCCATCTCCGTCTCGATCCCGGCCTTGGGCCGCGTCGAACCGGTTTCGCGGACGATCCAGTCCTGCACCTCGGCGGCGTGGGTCTCCCACAGCTCACCGGCGCGGCGCAGCACCGCGGCGCGCTCGGCGGGCTTGCGCTTGGCCCAGTCGCGCTGGGCCTTCGCCGCCGCGGTCGCGGCCGCGGCGACGTCGTCCGGCGTCGCGATGCCCACCCGGCCCAGGGTCTCCCCGGTGGCCGGCTCGACGACCGGGTGGGTCCCGCCGGTACCGCGGACGAAGTCTTCGTCGAGCAACGTCATGATCACTCCGGGGAGGTCGGTTCGGTGTCGACCTGGATCAGCCGGGGGCCGTCCGGGGTCGACTTGAGCTGGTTGTGCAGGTCGTCTTCGTCGATGACGGTCGTGGCGGGAACGCCGTAGCCGGCGGCGATCGCGGCGAAGTCGAGGCCGGGGATCTCGGTGCCGGGCACGTCCGGCGTGCCGAGCACCTCGCCGAACCACTTCAGGGCGCCGTAGACGCCGTTGCGCAGGATCACGAACGTGACCGGGACGCGGTAGTGCGCTGCCGTCCACAGCGCCGTGATGCCGTAGTTCGCCGAGCCGTCGCCGATGACGCCGACGACCGGGCGGTCCGGGCTGCCCATGGCGACGCCGACCGCGGCGGGCAGGCCGAACCCGAGGCCGCCGGCGGCGGGGAAGAAGTACGAGCCGGCGCGGCGCAGGTCCATCTGCCGCCACCAGGCCGAGTTCGTCGAGGTCGATTCGACGACGTAGCGGGTGTCGGCCGCCTGGGTTTCGCGCAGCGCGGCGAAGACCTGCTCCGGGTGCAGCGCCCGCTCGCCCGTCCGGGGCGCCGGGTTCGCGACATGGCTCCCGGTCGACGTCCGGGCGGGCACCTTGGCCAGCAGCGCCTCGATCACCGGCGCGGGGTCGGCGACCAGCGCCTCGCCCATCGGCGCGCGGGCGGCGGCGCCGAAGTCGTCGGTCACCTGGATCAGCCGCGTGCCTTCCGGCAGGTACGCGCCGGGCACGTGCTGGTGGTAGCGGAAGACGGGCGCGCCGAGGACGAGCACGAGGTCGTGCCCGGTCAGCGCGTCCGAGATCGGGGCGATGCCGGCCGGCAGCACGCCGCGGAAGAGCCGGTGCCGGTTGGGGAAGGGCAGCCGGTGCGGCGACGGCGCCACCCAGGTCGGCAGGTCGAGGTGCTCGGCGAGCGCGACGGCCCGGTCGAACAGGCCGGTGGCGTCGAGGTCACCGCCGAGGACGAGCGCGGGGCTCTTCGCCGCGGCGACGGTCGCGACGAGGTCGTCGAGCTGGCTCCCGCTCGGGGCGAGTCCTCTTTGGACACTTCGGTCCAGCGTCACGGCGGCGTTCGCGCCCAGTTCGGCGGCCCAGTCGTCGTAGGGCACCGAAAGGTAGCTCGGGCGCCGGTGCAGCTCGGCCTCGAACACGGCCTGCGCGAGCGAACGCGGGACGTCTTCGGCGCAGCTCGGCTCGCCGGACCAGGCGACCAGGGGGCGCATCAGCTGCGTGGCGTCGACGTTGGCGAGCATCGCCTCCAGGCCGATGGCCGAGCGCACCTGCTGGCCGGCGGTGAGCACCAGCGGCGAGCGCGAGTAGACGGCGTTGGTCAGCGCGCCCATCGCGTTGCCCGAGCCTGCGGCGGCGTGCAGGTTGGCCAGCACCGGGCGGCCGGTGGCCTGGGCGTAGCCGTCGGCCATCCCGACGACGGCGCCTTCGTGCAGGCCGAGGACGTAGGTGAAGTCGTCCGGCAGCTCGGCGAGGAACGGCAGCTCGTTGGAGCCGGGGTTGCCGAAGATCGTGGTCAGGCCGCGGCGGTGCAGGAACTCGTGGGCGAGCCGGCGGGCGGTGGGCATGCGCGGGTCCTCCTCGGACGGGGTTGGCCCAGACCCTAGGGAGGTCGCCGGGCCGTGTTCAAATAGATGTTGGCCGGGTCGTTCATAGACAGGATCGATGATGCGGGATTTCGACCTCAACCTGGTGCGGACGTTCGTGCTGCTGTACGAGACTCGCAGTGTCACCGCGACGGCGGAATCCCTGCACGTCACCCAGCCGACGATCAGCTACAGCCTGCAGAAGCTGCGGCGCCGGTTCTCCGACGAGCTGTTCCGCCGCACCGGCGGCGGCCTGGTCCCCACGACGACCGCCCGCGCGCTCTACGAACCGCTGCACAGCGCGCTGTCCGGCATCGAAAGGGCGGTCAGCGGCGCGTGGTCGTTCGACCCCGCGACCGCCCGCGCGGCGTTCACGCTCTGCCTGTCCGACCTGGGGGAGATCTCGCTGCTGCCGCGCCTGATGGCGGCGCTGCCCGCTCGCGCGCCCGGGGTGACGCTGACGGTCCGCCCGCTCGACGTCGAAGGCGCCGCCGACCAGCTCGGCCGCGGCGAGATCGACGCCTTCATCGCGTCGCCGCTGATCAGCTCCCAGCGCGTGGCCCGCGTCCCGCTGTTCTCCGAGGGCTACCTGGGGATGGTGTCCCGCGACCACCCGCGCCTGGGTCCGTCGGTCGGGTTCGCCGAGCTGGCGGCGGAGCGGCACGTGACGGTGTTCGGCCCGACCGGCCACGACGGCCCTCGCCGGGCGCTGGAGGCGTGCGGGCTGCTCGACCGGGTGGTCCTGGAGGTGACGCGGTTCGCGGCGCTGCCGTACCTGGTCCAGGACGGCGAGCTGGTGGCGATGGTGCCGCGCCTGGTGGCGGAGATGTTCGCGGCCGAGCACCGGGTCCGGCTGTTCGAGCTGCCCCTCGAGGTCGAGCCGGCGCAGGTGTCGGTGTACACGCGCCACACGCACGCCCGCAGCCCGGCGCAGCACTGGCTTGTGACATTCATGCGTGAAGTGCTCGGCTGATTTAACACGCCTTCTTTTGACAAGCACTGTTCATGGCGCCCAATTCACGCCGAAAGATCTGGGCCGATCGTGTAGTGCTTCGTGCTAAACCGATCCCGTTCTCCCTATCGTCGATCACGATCCTGACACCCGAGCTAGGGAGGAATCCGGTGAAGCTCGTCCGCCTGGTCAAGAAAGCGCTTCCCAAGAAGAGCCTGAAGGCCTACGCCTGGTACGGCTGGATCTGATCGCCGCGGCCGGTCCCGGACCTCCGGGACCGGCCCGTTCCCCCTCCGAGGAGTGCCGAACGTGGTCATCGCCCCCGCCCACCGCGAGGTCGTCTTCGCGCCCCGCCTGGAAGCGCTGCTGCGCGACCACCGCGACGACGGGCTCTTCCGGCTCGAACCGGACACCGTCGGGATCGCGGACCCGGAGCTGATGGACGCGGTGCTGCGCGCCCGCCCGGCCGGCGCCGAGGAACGGCCGACGTTCAAGCCGGTGCTGGGCCGCGAAGTCACGCGCGCCGAGTCCGCGAGCCTGATGCAGGGCCTGGCCGCGGACGTGCGAGCGGCGCTGAAGCGTCCCGCCGATCGTCCCGACCTCACCGGCGCGTGGCCCGCCGTGCCGCACGACCACCTGCGCCGGTTCGTCTTCGGGCCGGAGACCCGCCGGTTCCGCGTGCTCGTCGACCGCCGCCTGGAGCTGACGCCGAAGCTGACGTGGTCGGCCGTCACCGCCGGCGCCGCGCTGGTCCGCCCGCCGGCTCCGGACGTCGAGCTGTCCGCCCTCGCGCGGCAGGTCCTGGCCGCGGAAACCCTGGCGGAGCGGCGCTTCCGGATGTACCTCTACCGCCGCGTCGCCGCGCCGATCTGCTTCACCGTCGCCGCGCTGGTGACCAACGCCGTCTGGCTGGGCGCGCCGTTCGACGACGACGTCCCCAACGAGTACGTCATCAACGAAGCGCTGCGGCTCCTGCCGCCGTCGTGGAACATCCTGCGCGTCCGCTCGCCGGAGTTCGCCCGGGTCGACGACCGCATCACGCCCGGCGACGACATCCTGCTGCTGCCGCTGCTGAGCCACCGCTCACCGAAGCTCTGGGAGGCGCCGGACGAGTTCCGTCCGCGGCGCTGGGCCGAGCTCGACGCCGACCACCACCCGGGTTACCTGCCGTTCGGGCACGTCAGCGAGCGCTGCTGGGGCCGGCACCTGGTGCTGCCGCTGGCGAGCCGCCTGCTCGACGTCGTCCGCGCCGAAGGCCTGGTGCCCGACCCGCGGCGCACCCGCGCGCACGTCGAGCTCGACGGCCTGCTGGAGCTGGCCGACGTGAAGATCGTCAGCCCGCGTCGCAGCGGGCGCCGTTGAGGGTGAACGCCGTGGGCTGGGGGTTACCGCTCGCGAAGGCGCCGTTCAAGCCGGTGCTCACGGTCGCGCCCGGCGCGAGGGTGGCGTTGTAGGACTCGGCGTTCACCGTCACGCGGCTGCCGCTCTGGCCGTACTTGCCGTCCCAGCCGTGGGTGACCCGCTGACCGGCGGTGAACGTCCAGGACAGCGTCCACGGCGAGAGCGTCTCGCTGCCCTTGTTGGTGATGGCGACGCCCGCGGTGAAGCCGTCGTTCCACTGATCGGTCACGGAGAAGCGCACGACGCACGTCGCGGTCTGGACGGGCGGCGCCTGAGACCGCGATGAAGGCGGGGCGGAGGTCGAGGACGCGGTCTGCCGCAGCACGGTCGGGATCGGCGTGGGACTCGGCTTCGCCAGGATCGTCGAACGCGGGGTCGTCGCCGGCGCGAGCGAGTCCGGCGCGAGCGCCGCTTGCCGCCCGGGGGAGCTGTCGGAGGTGACGGCGATGACCACGAGGCTGCCGAGTACCACGACGGCGCCGCCGACCGCGGACACCCACCGGAGCCGCCGGCCGGCCCGCTGCTGGTCAGCGGCCGCTTCCCGCGCTCGCTGTTCGAGGCGTTCCCGATAGCCGTCGCCGGTGTCCTCTTCACGGGCGGGGGTGCTCTCGGGCGGTCCGCCGAGCGACCGCGGCGTCGCCCCGGTCTCGCGGAGCAGCTCGGCGACCGAGATCTCGTCGTCCCGCCGCCGATCGGCGCGCGCCATCCGGATCCTCCAGTTTCTGCGGCCCGACCGGCGAATCCTAGGAATCCGCGGCGGTCTTGTAAACCGCGTGCACGCGGCGTGCAGCAGCCGTGCACATCGCCGCGCTTACCTGGACCGGTGGCCGGAACGCCCGGCCCGACCCCAGGAGGTTCCCGATGTCCGAGAAGAAGCTCATCGCCGTCGTCGGCGCGACCGGCCAGCAGGGCGGCGGGCTGGCCCGCGCGATCCTCGACGACCCGGAGCAGCGGTTCGCCCTGCGCGCCCTCACGCGCAACCCAGACTCCGCGGCCGCACGGGAACTGGCCGAGCGCGGCGCCGAAGTCGTCGCCGCGGACCTCGACGACGAAGCAAGCCTCACGAAGGCGCTCGAAGGCGCGTACGGCGCGTACCTGGTCACGGCGTTCTGGGAGTACAACTCCGTCGAACGCGAGCAGCAGCAGGCCCGCGCGATGGCGGCGGCGGCGTCGGTCGCGGGCCTGAAGCACGTGATCTGGTCGACGCTGCCGGACACGCGCCTGCACCTGCGCGACGACCGCGTCCCGACGCTCCACGAGCGCTACAAGGTCCCGCACTTCGACAGCAAGGCCGAGGCGGAGGCGTTCTTCGTCGAGGCGGGCGTGCCGACGACGTTCCTCTCGACGACGTTCTACTTCGAGGCCTTCGCCGACTTCTTCCGCCCGGTCCGCGACGACGACGGCGTCCTCGCGCTGCACCTGCCGATGGGCGACGCGCGCCTGCCGGGCATCGCGGCGGAGGACATCGGGCGGACCGCGTTCGGCGTCTTCGCGCAGGGCCCGTCGGCGGCGGGGGAGCGGATCAGCATCTCCGGCGAGAACCTGACCGGCGAGGAGTACGCGGCGGCGTTCGCGAAGGAGCTCGGGACCGACGTCGCGTACCGCCCGATGAGCGTCGAGGCGCTGCGGACGTCGGGCTTCCCCGGCGCCGACGACCTCTCGAACATGTTCTTCTACTACGCGGAGCACGAAGACGTGTTCGCCGGCGCGCGCGACCCGGAAGCGGTGCGGCGGCTGAACCCGCGGCTGCAGGACTTCGCCACCTGGCTCGCTTCCCACCGGGACGCCTTCCAGGGGCTGTGACGGAATAGGTGTCCGCGGCCACCGGTTGCGCTCTGCGTGACCGATGCGATGCGGTTCGAAGTCCTGGGGCCGATCCGGGCGTGGCGCGGCGACACCGAGATCGAGCTGGGCCCGCCCCAGCAGCGGGCGGCGCTGGCGGTGCTGCTCCTGCAGGAGGGCACGCCGCTGTCGCCGTCCCAGCTGGTCTCGGCGTTGTGGGGCGGCGCCGAGCCAAGGGCGGCGATCGGCATGGTGCGCTCGTACGTGTCGCGCCTGCGGCACGCGGGCGTGCCGATCGAGTCCGCCGCCGGCGGCTACGCGATCCGGGCGGAGTCCCTGGACGTGACGGAGTTCCAGCGCCTGCTGTCCTCCGGCCACCCGCGCGCGGCTCTGCGCTGGTGGCACGGAACCCCGCTGGCCGGAGTGAACGGCGACTACGCGGAGGCGGCACGCGTCCGCCTGCTGCAGCTGCGTTCGACGGCCCGGGAGGACCTGGCGGCAGCGGACATCGCGGCCGGCCACCACGTCGAAGCGGCGGCGGCGTTGACGGACCTGATCGCCGAGCAGCCGTTGCGCGAGCGGCCCCGCGAGCTGCAGATGCTGGCACTGTACCGTTCGGGCCGCCAGGCGGAGGCCCTCGACGTCTACGCCAGGACGCAGCGCCTCCTCGAGTCCGAACTGGGTCTAGATCCCGGTCCCGAGCTGCAGGAGATGCAGCGCCGGATCTTGGCGGCGGACCCGTCGCTGGCACCGATGACGCGCCCTTCACAGCTGCCCCCGGACCTCCCGGAGTTCGTCGGCAGGGCGGCGGAGACGACGGCGCTGTCCCAGGCGCTGACTTCGCGTTTCGCGGTCCCGGTGATCGGCATCGAGGGTTTGGTGGCGATCGGCAAGACGACGCTGGCGGTCCACCTGGGCCACACCCTGACCCCCGACTTCCCGGACGGCCGCCTGTTCCTGGACATGGCAGCCTCGGCGGACCCCCTGTCCGAGCTGTTACACGGCATCGGCACCACGAACCTCCCGGCCTCACCCAGCGAGCGAGCGGCGCTGTGGCGAACCCGCACAACGGGCCGCCGTGTGCTGGTGATCCTGGACAACGCCGGCCCCACCGACGACATCCGCCCCCTGTTGCCGGGCACCGGAGGTCCGGCGGTGCTGATCACAGCGCGTCAGCGTTCGTACGACCTGCCCCACGCACAATGGACGAAACTGGGCGGCCTGGATCTTCCGGATTCCCTGGCATTGCTGTCGCACTTGGTGGGCCCGGACCGAGTGAGCGCCGAGCTCCCGGAGTCCCGAAGGCTGGCAGCAGGCACGGCAGGCCTACCCCAGGTACTCCAGGCAATAGGGACGCGCCTGGCAGCCCGCCCGAGCTGGACGATGGCAGAGGCACTGAAGCGAGTGGGTCCCCCGACACCGGGCTCGCCGACAAGGCCCCCGGAGTGCCAGGCGATAGAGAAGCCGTACGAATCGGCACTGGCAGAGCTGACGACGTGGCAGATCCGGGCATTCGAGCGGCTGTCGGCATTCCCGACGTTCTCGACGGCGACGGCGACCGAGGTCCTGGACCTCGGGCAGGCGGACACGGCAAACCTGCTGGAGTCCCTGGTGGACGTGCACTTGCTGGAGTCCCCGGGCCCGGAGCGCTACAGCTACCAGGAGCCGGTCCGCAGGTACGCCCGAGGCCGGGCTGAATCGATGCAGGAGGTCGCAAGCCACCGGATGATGCCAGAGGGTCACAGAGGGTCGATCCAGACCCCCCTGAAGAAGGGTGCGGGGGAGCCGTATACTCTTTCTTCAGCAGGTCCGAGTGGCGGAATGGCAGACGCGCTAGCTTGAGGTGCTAGTGCCCTTAACGGGCGTGGGGGTTCAAGTCCCCCCTCGGACACAAATCTACGGGATATCTCCCGCACCACAGAGTAAGGGGCCCACCTCGGTGGGTCCTTTCGTCATACCTGCACCTTCGCGGTCGGCTACGCTGATCATGACCGTGCCCTCCCCGCACGAGCGTTGCCGGGGAGGTGTGTCATGACCGGCCGCATCCAGCCGCTCTCGATACCACCTCGCGCCGCGGTGCCCGCTCTCGATCGCGGACCGGCGGCAGCACCCGCCGCGCCGCCGATGCCCGAACTCGTCGGCCAGGTCGGCGACCGGCACCGACGGTTCTCCACCGCATTGGTGGACGCCTCCGGACGAATCCAGGACCGCAGGATCGTCGCCGCCCTGGAATGGAAGCCAGGGGACCGGCTGCTGATCACCCAGATCGGATCTTCAGCGGTGATCAGCCGCCGCACCGACGGCGTCTTCCGCATGACCACCAAGCCCTATGTCGTGCTGCCCGGCATCGTCCGGCACGGCTGCCGCGTGCTGGCCGGCAGCCGGGTGCTGATCGCCGCCGACCTCGAGCAGGACGTCCTGGTCGTACACCCCGAGCACGTCGTGCACGCGATGCTGCGCGACTTCCACACCACCCTTGCCGCTGAGGAGGCGGACCGATGACTGACACCACCGATCCTGCCGATCTCGAAACCGCCCGGCTGCTGCTCGCACGCCTGGGCGTCAACCCCGCCGACCTCATCGGCGACCCACCCCCATCCGCGGCGACCAAGGACCGTCCGGTGCCGACGATCCGCGAATGGATCCCCGTCGTCGCCGGGCTCCTGTCGCCTCGCACGGCCAGCTCCTACGGCTCGTACTGGAAGAAGGCCGAGGCCGTGTGGGGAGACCGGCGCATGGACACCATCACCGGCACCGAGATCAAGACGATGACTGAGTACGTCCGTAGAACGGCGTTGGTCCGCCGCAACTCCCGTGGCGGCCAGAACGCCGCGGAGAACTTTGTCGCGGCTATGCGGTGCCTCTACAAGCACCTGGTCGACGATGGGCGCCTGGATGAGCGAGCGAATCCAGCCATCCGTGTCACCAAGCCCTCGCGCAACGAGTCGACCCGCCGCGCCATCGCCGCCGGCCAGATCAAGGAGCTCAATGAGGTCGTGGCCAGCACCGGCGACGACCCTGAGCTCGACGCTCTGATCTGCCGGCTGCACGAGGAGAGCGCCTGCCGCCGTGGCGGCGCACTCGGGCTGCGCCGCCGCGACCTCGACCGGAAACAGAGCGCCATCCTGCTTCGGGAGAAGGGATACACCGAACGCTGGCAGCCAATCTCCCCGACGCTCATGCGTCACCTCATTGCCCACTTCGACGAGCGTGGAGACGGCGACCCCGATGGTCAGCTGCTGCGCTACGCCAGCCGAAAGCCCATCACGCGGCGCCGCTACGACCACATCTTCGGCCGTGTCCAGAAGGAGCTCGAATGGGCATGCTCACTGCAGATCAGCGCACATTGGTTGCGCCACACCACCCTGACCTGGGTCGAGCGCAACTTCGGCATGGCCGTCGCCCGCGCCTACGCCGGACATCGATCGTCCAATGACATGACCACGGTCCGCTACGTGAAGGCCGGCGTCGCGGAGGTCGCCGCCGCCCTCGCTGCGTTGACCGGTGAACCTCACCCACTGGCGGTCGACCTGGACGCCTGACCTGCGAGGTGGTCGCGCAGCATCGTAAGCCGTGCGACCACCTCGCGATCGGGTCGTGGACCAGGAGTCACGGGAGCGTGTCCGGTTCAGCTCTGAGGGTGTCGTGGTAGGCGATCACCATCTCGTAGAGGCGGCGCTGGGAGTAGATGACCAGCAACTCGTGCTCCATCAGCGCGGCGAGAAGCAGCTGGTCACCCGCCTGAATCCGGCAGCGGGCACGGACCTACGCCGGCAAAACGAGATTCAGCTTCGCCGGCACCCGTCGCGCGGCGTCAGGGCTCGCGCTCACCACGATCAGGCCGCACCGCACGTCGTAGCGAATCGGAAGACCTGCTGGCCAGCCTAGAAGGTTCACGGTGCCTTTCGACGCGACAGCTCCTGAGCCGTCTACGCGTACCAGCGCGAATCCTGCTGTCGAGTGTCCCGCCAAAGGCTCCAGTTCCGGTACGGGAAGCGGTGCGACCTGGGACTCCGCTCGGGTGAATGCGGGAATCGCGAGCGTTTCGATAATCTGCTGCGCCGGCTGTAGGACATGCTTCGTCGATGAGCGGGGGCCGGCCGCAGACCGTGGTACTGAAGCGCTGCCTACTATCAGGTTTCCCGAGCTGCTTGGAGAGTTAGACATGCTGCCTTCACGTGAGTTGACGTGGGAGGGCGTCGATCATCCGACCGGGTGAATAGTGCCACAATGCCGCGAGATGCGCCTCACTGGCAACCTCGCACCGGAGTCGCAGCTCAACGTGACAACTCGAGCTGCTGATTGCGAAGAGGACCGGTCCAGTTCAGCCTTCATCGGCCGCTTATTGACGGCTGGCCGAGTGTGCCGGCTTGACTGGATCTTTCAAGCGGAGTGCAAGGCGGACACGTCTCAGGCGCCTGACGGAGCATCGGAACGAGCGACGAATTTCGGATACCGTCAGAATCTCAACCCGCTGATTAAGAGTTCGCTGTCCTCGCTGTCGGATGGTGTCGAGTGATGTCGGACAAGACCTTTTCGACTGGTCACCGGCCATCACCTGTGTCGGACCCTGCCGGTTTCTGTCGTCGTGTGCGCGACCTCTCGGGCACTTCTCGGGCACGCGCGTGCCGGATTTTGTCGACGTATCCGCGCAGGTCAACCGTGGCGGACGTCGGTACGGCTGAGGGCTGCCAGGGAGGGCTGGTGCTGTGATGAGCCCGAGTGAGGGGCGTGATCCGGTGCTCTCGGCGGTCACGCTGATCGTAGGGGTCATCGTGGCTCTGACCTTCCTGTTCGGTTTCGGGAACGTGTTCACGTTGGCTCTTCGGCTGGGGGTGCCGGTCTGGGTTGCACCACTGGTGGCGCCTGCGGTGGATCTGTCGGTGGTCGGGCTGCTGCTTGCGATTCGATCCTTGTCAATGCGAGGCGCTCCTGCTGAGGTGATCCGGCCGGCGCGGCGGCTGCTGTTGGCCTCGAGTGTGGTGACGTTGGCGCTGAACGTCGCTGAGCCGTTGATCCTCGGCGAGGTGGGAAAGGCGTTGTTCGATGCGGTGGGTCCGCTGTTGCTGATCGGCTGGGCTGAGGTGGGGCCGGTCCTGTTGCAGGCGCTGGCCGCCGTATCAGCCACAGGGCGTCCGGCTGGCGTCGCCCAGGCCGCCGACTCATCCAGTGCTGTGGCCGAGTGGCAAGAAGAGGTGAATGTGGACGCTGAGTTGCTTGAGCGGGCACGGCATGAGGACCGGCGGCATCGAGAGCTGTATCAGCGTCCGGTCTCTGCCGAGAACCTCCGGAAGACACTGGGGGTCGGCGCAGAGCGGTCGCGAACGCTCGTGAAGCTGGTACGTGCAGAGCGGAGCATCTCCGCGTAGGTGCCGAACTTGGCCTTCGCGAACGTGACGGCGAAGACGTAACCGTACGGGCCCGCAACCGCTACATCGAACTGTCACTGCCTCCGCGCTCGGACCGGAGTCTGGCGATGGTCCCCATCCATTCATCGATGAACTTCGCGGCAGTGTGCTGGTCGTCAGGGCCATGCAACAGCCCAGGCCCTTTCTCGACGCCGTCGAGCAATGCGTCGTAGAGGTTCGACATCCACGGCGAGAGACAGGACACGACGGTCGAAACGAATCCGGCAGTCGACCTCATTGATGGCCCCAGAGCCATCAGTAGGTCACGTAGTCCGAGTTTATCGATCCGCGCGCGTAGCGCAGAAAACCCGAGGGTGTCAGGCATCAGCAGGCCGTGCATCAAGTAGATTGCACCGAACCCGGCCAGACCGTTGGCCACCGTTCGTGCCCGCCGTAGCTGCCCCGCGTCAGCGCGCCGCACTGCTTCGAGCTCATCGCTGGCGCTCGTCGTCGCCAGTGCCGCACGTAGGTGGAAAGACCGTGTCGGGTCAGCCAGGAGGCTGGCCAGCTCGGCCGCGGTAGTACCCGACGGGATCATACCGAGCTGCATGAGGGACGCCGCGAAGAGTTCCGGACCGACCTCGTCGATCCCCATTCCCAGACTGGCCGTCAAGTGGATCATGGCTGCTTGTTGTTCGTCAGGGAGCACCGGATCCTCATTGTCCGGGACGTCCGTACCGCTGAGCAGGGACTGACGAATCAGGTCGGGGTCGAGCGGCCGCGGAGCCGGTGCGCCGCTGCGTCGGACGGACTGTTCCGCTGCTGTGTAGAACGCGTCTCGTTCCGCCTCCGTTGCTGCCGAGCGTGCAATCCGGACAAGTCGATGCTGACGGTTCCTTTCGAACACCCAGACGATCGCCGTGCGGACAGCCTCGTCGGGCGGGTCGGGTACAGGCTCGGCCGGCGGGAGGGCGAGACCTGCTTCGGCGAACCAGTCCACGACCGCCAAGCGCAGGTCGCGACCCTGGCGGGCGTGCCGAGCCAGAGCTGCCGCGATCTCCACGGTTTGCGGCTCAGCTGTGGCGACCGACCCACGCCCCCGGCCACGCCCGTGACGCGTGTTCCTCGGCAGTAACCCCGCCCGTCTCCACCGCTCGAGCTGAGCTGGCGACGCAGTCAGACCGCGTTCGGCCAGCTGCTCGATCAGCCGACGGTCTGCTGCGCCAGGGGCTGCTCTCATCGGCACCGCATCCTTAGAACCCCGCGAAGTATGTCAATAAATACGCGACCACCTCTGGCCTACTAGACGCCGCCCCGCGGCACTTGGTTGGGGGTGTGGACCGAGGCGGTGACGTGAGAACCACTCAGAAGGACCCGGACCGGCGACGGGCCGTCCGGTCAACGGCTACCTTGGCGTATTTGCCGACCGTGCTCGCTCTCTGCAGCGAAGCACGCACAGCGCTCGTGTGCCTGGTCGTGCTGGCCGGCATCGCGATGTCATTGATCGCCGTAGTCGCCCTGTGTGCGACGCTCGCACGTCGACGCTCGACGCGAGCCGCTGCCGCGCACACGCTCGAAACGCTCCTACGACTCGTCCCGTGGTCTCGAAGGAGATGATCAGACTGGACTCTGGCCGCAATCGGTCAGACCCAGGCCGGCGTGACCGTGCGCTTGTCGTCTTCCAGGGCTTGGCCCGATCGAATCGGTCGGTGCTTCTGGTGAAACGAGAATTCGATGTTGCGCTCGGCTTGTTGCAGCGGCGAAGTGCCTGTGATCTGTCATTGTATTGGGCTATGTCGTCGGTTGGGCAGCGTGACGGTGTCGGATGGACCGAGCAGCGCCGGAGCCTGCATGCGCTGCTGACTGAGCGCATGCAGTTGCTCGCCGACTACTATGAGTCAGCCCTTTACTTTCTGCATACGCCGGACGCACCAGCGCGGATGTCGCACCTCGCGCACGCGGTGCGCGAGTTGTGCAACCATATGCCGGACGCCGTCAACGTGGCCAGGGTGGATCGCAGCAATACGGAAAGCAAGCTACCCATTTTGACCAAGGCGTGGGGGAAGGCCGGCTTGCCAGACGACGTAGGCGAGGTTCCCGGATGCCCGACGTCGGGTAGTGCTACGGACGAGTGCCACATCCCCAGGCCGGTTTTAGTGGCAGCAGCTGATCTTGTCTTGTCCACGCGTATACGTGGCAGCAACCGCCGTCGCGCTGCGCTGATGATTGTTGACCCGCATGCCCCGGACGGACAGTCTGCAGCCGAACGTCACCCTACTGTCGACCGTTGGGTCAAGATTGTCGATAGACTTTTTCCTTGGGTTCATGCTTTCGATAAGCGGCCCCAAGCAATCCCGGAAGATCAGCTCGCCGACGACTTCAAATTCCTGGAAGACGTGATGCGCGGAGTGCTTGCACCACTGGACGTGGTGGCAGACCTGGATGACTTGTTGGCCCAAACCCAACAACGGGTGCTCGATATCGACGGTCCGGGTGGCAGTGCGGCAGTTCCGCACGTTTCCGTTGGGGTTGAGGTGCCCGCCGAGAGGGCTGGTGACGATGCCTGATCCTCAGAAACTCGCCTGGCCGAGCGCGACTCCCGAACAGCTTGAGCAGGCTGAGAGGCTGGTGAACCAGCCTCGGCGTCTTCAGTACTTCTTCGAGAGGTTGGACAACCCGCTGTGGCTTGCACCCTTAGCGGCTCGCGGTTGGTTCGATACCGATCGTGTGCCCGAGCCGATCGTCGGTGACGACGGAAGCGTCCAGATCCTCGACTGGCCCCCTGCGGCCTACCTCGCTCGCGTGGCCGCGGCCGTGCCTGAGACGGCGGTGAGCCTGATTGACGCGGTCGGCGGCACGACCAACCCATTGGTCCAACGTCACCTTGTTGCAGCCCTGCTGGCCTTACCGCCGACTCAAGCTGCCGAATTCGCGAGCCTGGCCGTGTCGTGGATGCGCGGTCCGCACGCAGCCTGGCTTGACGAGCGGGATCTTACGAGCCTGACCGCAGCCCTTCTGCGACTCGACGATACGAATACGGGCGAACGTCTTGCATTGGCGCTGCTGAGCTCGATACGCGACGAGTACGTACTGGGCGAGGTGGCGCAGGCGCTCACCCAGCCACTGGCAGGATCCAGCGCGGCAGGGGTCTGTGTCTTCGCCGAGGCACTCGATCAGGGCGGCGACGACCCGCGCCGCTGGGAGTTGATCAACTACGGCAGGGTGTCAATCGGCGATCACCCGGAAAATCAGCATCTCCACGGCGACGTTGACCCGCTGATTGACGGCTTGCGTGACGCCGGCCTGAGCTACCTGCGTAGAACCGGTCGGCTGGATCTCTTGGATGAGTTGCTGGCCCGACCGCCCGCGATCTTCCGGCGGATCGCCTACCACTTGGCCACAGTTGTCATCAACGAGGCCGACGACACCGGTCAGGACGCGCCGTCAGCCGACTGGGTGACGGCCCTGCGTGCCCGAGCCAGAGACTGGGTGATGGCCGACGGCTCGCTGGCAGACTCGTCAAGCCGCCTGGAGTACGGCCTGCTCGTCCGCGCCATGTTGCCGCACCTTTCCGCCGCGGATGTCGAGACGATAGCGGAACGGGTGCGCGTCGGCCCGCACCTTAGTGACGAACATGTGCAGCGCCTGACGGCGCTGAGCGGAAGCTCAGACGACGACGCGGCCAGCGCGTACGCAGATCACTGGCGAGCAGAGCGGCTTGCACTCTTCGGTGCTGAGCTGCCAGCGCCGCTGCATGCAATCGCCGAGGACCTGGCGACCCGAGATGTGACAATGCCGGCACATCCCGGTCTGAGTCATGTCACCTACCCTGCGATCAGGCCAGAATCTCCTCTCTCGGCTGCCGAGGTAGCAGCCATGTCCGTCGAGGATCTCGTGCTCTGGCTGGCGGACTACTCGCCGACCGGTTCGTGGCTGTTCGATAGCCCCGAGGAGTCCCTGGCCGACGTGATCGTCCAAGACATTCAGTCTCGGCCCGACGAGTACACCGCCCAAGCCACGCAATTCGCGACCCTGCCACCGCTGTACATCTCCAAACTGCTCACCGGCCTTGCAACCGTCCTTTCCGCCGCTGCCAGGAAGAACTACGATGGGGGCGAACCGCCAACCTTGAACTTGGATTGGCCCACCCTGCTCGAAGCGAGCACAGCGATCGCCGATCTTTCTGACACCGGTGAGTCCGATGCGCGGCACACCCCCGACTCTTCTCGGTGGTTGCATCGAAGCTTGGCGCACCTGATCGACACCGGTCTTACCGTATCTGTCGCCGGACTGACGCTCGACAGCGCCGACGACATTCTCGCGGTCCTCGCGCAACTTCTGGACAGTCCAGACCCGACACCTGTCGACGAGGGTGAGGATCTCGCCACTTCGGATCCCACCACGCGATCGATCAATTCCGTCCGCGGGATCACCATGAACGCAGTGATGGCCTTCATCAGCTGGTGGTGCGCGCACGGTGGAACCGAAGCGACCGCACCTGCGCAGCTCATCACGATGCTGGATCAGCATCTGGACCTTGAACGCGAGCCCTCCCCGGCCATCCGATCAGTTTACGGGCAGCACATCAAGTTGCTGCACTGCTACCTGCCGCGGTGGACAAGCGCGCACGTCGCTGGAATCTTCGGTGCACCTGCAACCGCTGCGACGGCAGGCCAGCAGCAACCTGATTCGGCCATTTCGCGGACCCGTGAGCAGCAGCTCGGACAAGTAGCGTTGGACGCCTATCTCCTCTTCGCGATGCCTCACGTCGGCATGTGGGACCTTATGCAGGCCTATTACGAACAAGCACTCCGCACCTTGCGCGAGCCTCCACGCACGCGACAAGGGGCCCGGCGAGACACCCGTCAACGCCTACTAGATCACATGCTGCTATTCGTGGTGTGGGACGTCCTAAAGGTCGACGACCCGCGCCTCAAACCCGTCTTTCGATCACAGTGGGCCGGAGAGGCATTCATGCAACTCGGGTTCCAGCTTCAGCATGAGGAATCCCTCGACGACGTCACAGCTGAGAATCTGCGCACCCTGTGGACCTGGTGGAGAAAACGTGCCGAGAGTCGTGATGGGGACCCCGGTGGTGCTGCCCGCATGGTTTCAGGATTCCATCGATGGTGGCACGCGGCCAAACTCGGAACCGCGTGGGAGTTCGAGGAACTGCTCGCAGTCTTAAGGATCGCGCCGCGCATCGAAGCGCCAGGCATGGTAATTCAAGACGTGGTTGCTAGATACGAAGGCCATGAAAAGGAGGCGCTAGAGGCGATCGAAATAGTTCTGCGCCACGCGGCCACTGATCAGCAGCGATACTATGCCGTCCAGAAGTCAGAGGCGATCTTGCGGGCGTTGATCAGTAGCGAAGATCAGGATATTCGAGACCTTACCCGTCGCTTCGTTCAGACGTTGGCGTCATGGGGAATGATCGAATTCGCACAGAAGATAGGTGTAGCGGTCGCTTGACGTCGTCAGCCGTCGAGATGGTGCCGATGTACGCAGGGTGCGTTGGCCTGCGGATAGGGGATGCGGGCGCGGAAGGATTGCCCGGTACCGCCACGGGGTAGCGGCGCGGTCCAGGTGTGCTTTCGGCTGCGCGGGCGCGGGCAGCGGCAACGAGCGTGCGGCCGTAGCCAAGTCGGCGTTGCCCCGCGGCGATGTGGAGGCCGGTCTCTGCCGAGAACCTCCGGAAGGCACTGGGTGTAGGCGCAGACCGGTCGCGCGCCCTGGTGGAGTTGGTACGAGCAGAGCGGAGCATCTCCGCGTAGGACACATTCAGGAGGCGGTACTCGGACCGCAACACTCGCCCGTGGTCGCGAGTTGATCGAGCCGTGGGGACCTCGATCCGAGGTCGTCGCCTTCGTGCGGCCGTCAGGGTGCGGGCCGGGCGTTTGTGCTCGGTGTCGTGTTACCGCTTCGGTCCGTGTGCTCGTCCAGGACGGGGAATACGTCGGCTCATCCGTTCGAGTGGGACCAAACCGGCACTTGGTTCGGGTACTGCTTCTCGATCCACCGGCGTGTTGTCGTACAGAAGCTGTTGCAAGGCTTGACCGCGGCTGTCGAAGACCAGGCAGGCCGCGCGGTACGCGCCTGTTTGGATCTTCTTGGCTTTCAGGTAACGCGTCAGGTACTCGGCTGCTTCGGCCGGTTGCTCCCGGCGCCCGATGCAGGCCCAGACGAGCAACATGTGCCGTCCGGTGTCGTCACCCAGCAGAGTCGTCATGGAGTGGTGCTGACCATCTTGACGGACAACTTTGGCCAGGTCTTTGGCGCGGCGGCCGGCTTGTCTCTGCGCTGCTTTGTTCAGGCTAAGCAGCGCGGCGCAGGTCGCCAGCCAGCCGGGCTCGGCGGCTTCGGTGATGGCATCAACCAAGCGGAGGACGGCGTCGTTGGCGTTGTAGCCGGGTTTGGCTGCGTTGGTGTCGTCGTCCTTGGCGTAGTACCAGGCGTCGAGCGGTTCGGTCCTGCTCTCAACTACCTGGGGGACCTGTTCACGATGTCGCCGCTGCTCTCCGGTTCGCGGTGCGAGCGACCACGGTAGGTCTGCATTGAGGCGTTCAGGATCGGGTTCGAAGTAGAAGTGGGCTTCGAGGAACAGCATGAAGAGGTCGAGCTCGTCGACTGCCCGGTACTTCCACGTGGTTTCCGGCTGGGTGCGCCGGCGGAGATAGAGGATCAGCTCGCTTGGCCGGTTGAGCAGTTCGCACACGACGCGCAGGTCGTGTATCGAAACGGTCCAGGGGATGTTGTCGCGCCGGAGAACCCCGGCGGCAAGCAGGGCAGGGATAGTGGTGGTGACACCGGACAGGTCTTCGAGGCCGACCGCGATGGTGTGGACCTCGCGCACTCCGCTCAGGTCGAGCCATTCGCCGTTGTCAAGGCGGAGGCGCTTGTCGGTGAGGATGCGGTCGCGAAGCCGGCCGGCTTGGTCGGCGGCCGAGGTGATGATGTCCCGGAGTTTCCCACGGAGCCGGCGCGCGACGCCACCGCGTGCTTCGCCGGTGAGTGAGACGGACTTGACCTCGATGATCAGCGCGACGTCGTCGATGAGCAGAAGACCGTCGGCTTCGACGCGCTTGGTGAAATCGGCCGGTTCGAGTTGGGGCTGCGCTGCTCGTGGATCAGGGACGAAGTAGTTGAGCGACCGGTACACGCGCGCGTGCGGCAGGGCTCGTTCGAGTAGATCGATGGCCGCTTTCTCGACCCACGGCCCACGGTGGTCCTCGTAGGCCGTCATGCGGCCCGCCGCCTTGAGCCGGGTTTCGATGACCTCCCGGACGGCGGGTAGGGCCAGGCCGTCGTGGACGAGCATGCGCCGACCAGCGGGATCGCCCACGATCGGAGCCGTCCGAAGCGGATTGTCACCGTGGAAGAAACGTTCCAGGGTCTCTTCTGGTCCGAGGACGCTGTCGAGGGTGAAGGTGTCCAGCACGGCCTCGACGACGGCTGGCTCGTATCCCGTCAGTGAGGCGATTGCGCTGACGTCGATGAGCGTGGCTTCGGAGATGTTCTTCGTTAGGTCGTTCACGGCATCGAACATCTCCTGGACTGCGCGCACGGCCTCGGGATCCGGCTCTGACGTGGGATCCCGGCCCTCGCGGCGGAATGCATCGAGGAAAGGAAGCGATGCGTCGCGGGCCTCCTCCATACGAGAGAACCGCTGCCGTATCGCGGAAAGTGACGCGGTGCGCACTGCCTCCATCACATGCACCGCCTCTAGGCCAGTAAAACCCAGTACTTCGCGACAGACGTCGTTGACCTTCTCGTCGCCGAACAGACCTAGCAAGGTGTCGAGCAGCATGTGCGGGTAGACCGGGTTTCGCAGGTTGACCTCGCGCTGCACCGACCGGAAGACGACTGCCTGTTCCGCGTCGCCCGGTGGGGACTCGAAGATTCCGATCAAGCTGCCCACCGACAGGGCCTCCCGCGCGGCTGCCTCCAGCGGATCCGATGTGAACCGTGCGGGGTCTTGTTGGCCTACGACGGGCTCAGTGGAGCGGTCGCGGCACGCCAGTATCAGCGCGATCACTTCGAGGGCCGCTGCAGACGGTTCGACCCCGTGGCCCCCCTGCTTCATGATCATTCCGACGCGTACGGCGGAAACCGCTTTGAGCAGGTCGAAGCCGCAGGCCCGTTGCTCGATCGTCTGAGCCAGCTCGCGCAGACGTTGACGAGCGGTTTCTGCAGCGCCCGAGTAGCCGTCGGAATTCTCGATGTACTGGGCGAACCGGTCGGCGATCTGGACCATCTCGGTCACCACGCCCGGTACGGCGGGGGGAATGGCACGCTGGCGTCGTGCCTTCTCGCGCTTTTGCCTCGCTCGGCGCTCCTTGTGCCGTTTCCCGCTCATCGGGTCAATTTACCCAGGTTGCTCGTCGGTGCCGACTGGACGCGCCGGATGGCTGTGCGGCTCCCGGACGAACACCGAGCGCAGGAGGTGATGATCGTAATCCTAACGCCGGACGAGTCCGCCACACTCCGCGCCTCCGCACCTTCGAGTGCGTCGGCTCGATGACCGTGTGTGACCTGGTCGTCGTGCGGACGGCGTACGGCTTGCTGGTCCTCGGCAACGCCCTCGACCGGGTGGCCGGGTGAGCCTCCAGGAACTCGTCGGCTCCATCGCGGACCCCGGCCGAGCGCGAGCACGCCGCCGCCGTTTTCCGGCACGCGGTAGCTCGCCAGCTCCGCGGACGAGGCGGCCAGCGGCCCTCGGATCATCCGGACGGAGAAGCGGTGCCCGTCGTGCCGGACGGAGTAGCCGGCCGCCGAGTACCGCTGCAACTCCGCTCGGCCGGACAGGCTCCAATCTGTCTGCCGAGCCTGCCGCTGAAAGAGCCCTCGTTTCCCTGCTCGGGAAGCGAGGGTTCTTGCGTTCAAAAGTTCCGTGCCAGGGAAGCGACTCCAGCCCTTGTGTGTCTCGTATCACATCCACGCGATTGGGCGACGTCATGAGCGTCACGTCGCTGCGACGCTGCGCTATCACTAGAGGTCAAGGCGTTGCCTGATTGAATAGGGTGCCATATATAGGGAGAAAACTGCATCAGCGTCAAAAAACGGCAGTCACGACCGGGTAAAGCCTCATTCCCCCTCTAGTGCGGTTGCTGTACCCGTTGGCGGACAGGCACCATCAGCGCCATGAGTACCCCCGCTGCCGCTCCACCACAGCCACCGGAGCCCTCGAAAAACCGTCCAAGCTGGACGAGGTTGTCAGAGCCCTCGCCAAGGAAATCGGTCCGTATTGGCTCGTCTTTACTGGCCTCGCCGCGTTCTTCGGCGTGCTGGCCACCATCCTCGGCTTGGCCGCGATCGTGAGCCCGTACGTCGCGACGGCGGGGGCTTTCGGCGCTTTCCTTCCCGGCATCGCGGCCATTGTCCGCGCCTGGAGGAGTCGCTGCTGAGTTGCCGCGCTCGCCGATCTCCAAGGTAGAGGGCCCGGACCCTCTGGGTCCGCCGACGCGAGCCCGTGGGGTGCCGCGGACCGGTCCGGAAGCTCTGCGGTCGGCAGTGCGAATACCTCGTAGCCCACCGCCGCCCCGCCGCGTGCGCTCCTCCGTGCTGCCCGGAGTCGAAACGCCCGGCGGGGCCTTTCTCGTCTCGCTTGGCCCTAGTCCGGTCTCGGTCGCCCTCGCCGCCACCACCGGTGTTCCGACGAGTCGGACTCTTTGCTCTGCTCGATTTTCGCGACCGCCCCCGGCTGCTCGGGCCCCGCCACGTCTTGTCGTTGCAGCACCACCGCCGCGCCTTCGCGCTCTCTGGGACTGGAGTCCGGGTCGAGGAGTACCTCACACGCCTTCTTCTTCGACCGCGTCTCCGAGATCGAGGCGTACGCGTCGCTGACGCATTTCAGCTTGGACAGCAGCACCCACAGGCCGCCCACAATGGCGCCCACGATCGGACTTGCAGCCGCAAAATGGCCCAGTGCTACCCAGACTTGTGGGTCCATTCCGGTCCCCTGCTCGGTTGAGGCAGGAACCAGCGTCGAAGGTTACTCGAAGCGACGCTCAGTTCACCGCGGATGACTTGGGATCGAGAAAGTCATCGACGATGAAGGCAGGAACAAGGGGGTGGTCCGGCGTTCGCACGAGGCGGCGCACCTGGGGCTCCGGTCGACGTGGCCGGAGCCAGATCTCCTTCGGCAGCCAAGATGGCATGTAGGCAGACAGGGCGACCGCCACGAGAATCCCGTAGAAGACGATCTTTCCTACTTCGAAGTCCAAGTAGGAACGGCTACGAAATTCCGACCATGACGACGCCGGCAACCACGAGTGGACCCAGCGGACCACTCGACGACCGGTACCGAAACGGACGGACTCCACGTCGACATTATGCCCCATCCGTCGGCCGTCTCGCAGCCGAGAGTCCGGCTGCAGACGCAGGCAGCGCCACCACCTCGCCCAGTCTCCGCCCCAGGAAGGAGCATCGAGCCGACCTCGGCAAACACGCTTCCTCCAGAGGGAGGTCCTCGTCGTCCTCTCGCTGTCACCCGACTTCGGCCACGTCACCGACGTCCCGACCGGAGTCCAGGCGGACGCTGGGCATGCCCTGGGGAGCGCCGGCCGCCCCAGTGGGGCAGCGAGATCGAGGTGCTATCTCCGAAATCGTCACAGCGGAGGCAGTTAGACGCCTGGCCAGCCGCGTCCCGATGCCGCTTCACGCGGCTGGCCAGGGCTCGGCACCACACGCCGCCACGCGGGTTCGCGGCTTCCCACGGCGGGAAGTCCAGTCGTCCCTGACGACACCGGCCTCCGATCCACGTGGGTGAAGTCGAGAGGCGTGCCTTGCTCGGCGCTGACGCTGGTCCGGGGCTTTCGTCCACACGACGTGCCCACCCCGGACGGCTCAGCTCCGTGCGATGAGTATGCCACAACCAGCCTGATTTGCACACCTCAACCCGTTGACCAATGCGGTTAACTGAGGTACGATGCCGCCCCTCGTTTGCGTCCCATAAAGCGCCGCCTTCCCGGTTCTCTGAGGGATACCCTTATGGTGCATTAGATGCGACGCTCCTGGTGCGAAGTAGAGAGGGCGTACATGAGTCCACGTGACACCGCAGACCAGTCGGCGATGCCACCTGTACTTCCTGCGGGTCTGAGCCCGCGGATGCGAGCGTTCGTCCTAGGCAATAACGTCCCGGACACGGCATTAGCAGCAGCGCAGGATCAGGCCGACGGAGTCGGGCAGCGGCGGATCGACATCCCGGTGCGGAAGAGTTTCGTCCGTGTCTCGGACGACGCATCCCCTGACCCGGCACCGCTGGCCCGGATCTACGCGGGCGGCCGCAGCGGCATCGTCGCGGTGAAGCTGTACATCGCGCTGCTCTGGCGATGCGCCGCCCCGCCGTACCAGACCGACAAGCCGGCTCGCGCATGGGCGACCCTGCTTGGTCTCACGGACCCCACCGGAAAGGGTGCTCGCCGGGTCACCGACGCGCTGAAAACTCTCGCTTCCGCCCAGCTGATCAAGATCACAGCTCAGCCCGGCCACCCCAACATGATCGAGATTCGGATGGAAGACGGCAGTGGCCGGGCTTACAGCCCGCCCAGCACCGCGTTCCAGTTCGCCCGGACCGACGTGCAGAAGCGCACGCACATGTACTCCAAGCTGTCGCGCGAGCTGTGGCTGGACGGCACGTTTCAAAGCCTGTCGGGCCCAGCCACGGTCATGCTGCTGATCCTGCTGGCCGAACGCGCCGACCGCGAGCTCGTCTGGTTCAGCACCACCGCGTTCCCGGCCCGCTACCGGATCTCCCACAAGACCCGCGCCGCAGGCACCGCCGAGCTGGTCAGCCGCAAGCTCCTGGAGGTCGACCGCCAAGTCCTCCCCGCCACGAGGAACTCGTCGGTGTTCGACCCCGTGCGTAAACGCACCCGCTATCGACTTGTCGGGCACGCAAGAACCGGTCCGGCCGAGACACTCGGCTGGTGACATCCGGCGTAGCCGGCTGCTACGCCAAACCACTTCGGTCGCCCTGGGTACGTGTCGGGGTTCGCGCCTGAGTTAGCGACGCAGTTCATGCACGGCGGCGTGTATGGCCCGCCGCGTGCGCCGCAGCAAGCCGAGTCGCGGAGGTGGCCCTGTGGGGTGTGTCAGCGCGGCGATCACGGCTGCCCGGTCCCGTTCGGCGGGTTCGGTGGAGGTGATGGTGATCAGCACTGCGGCTGCGCGCAGCGCGAGCGCGGCAGTTCTGCGGTCGACGTCGTCGGTGAAGCCGTGGGCGATGTTGTTGCGGACGTTCTTGCCGTCGCTGAGCAGGAACGTTCGGAGGAATCTTTCCCAGTCTCGGTCGAAGTTGTTTTCGACCAACGGGTCGAGGAGCACGCCGAGTCCGCCGAACTGTCCGATGCTGTCTCCGACGTAGGCGCGGTAGACGGGTTCGTTGAGTTCGAGTAGCAGTGCGCGCGCCGCGGCTTCGACTTTGGGCACGGCCAGGTGCGTGCTGGCGGTAAATTCGCGCACCCAGTACAAGCGCAACGCTGTCGCCAGGACAGCCGCCCACTGTGGGCGGCACTGGTACGTGGCCAGGAACTCGGCGAGTTCGTCCTGATTGGGGATGCCGAAGCGTTGGACGATCAGATCGAGTCCTCTGGCCAGAAACTCGCCTTGCGCGGACATTTCCAGAGATTCGGCGTGGACCAGCTCGGCTGCGAGGGCGTCGTCGTCACCGGTGCGGACCTGTTTCGGAAGATCGTTGTTGCCGAAGGAGACGTGCGTCATGAGCCTGCTGATGACAGACACGTCGAATGCCTCTTTGGCCGACTTCTGGTTGACCTCGTGGGAGCCGGCCGGTGAGCCCGTCGCAAGCCACGCCCTCAGCGCCTGTTGCCAGGTCGGGGCGTACCGATAGGGACGCATGAAGGTGGCTATCTGGTGCTCGGGCGGCGAGAACCAGGGGCCGGTGACCGTGGTCCACTCGGGTGGCGGCGCTGCTTGCAGCCGCGCCGTCGCATCACGCTCGAGGTCGTGTACGCCGAACTTGCGGGCCAGCGAAGCCGCCTGCGAGAGGTTGTACCGGATGGCCATGCCGTCGGTCTGGCCGTCTGCCTGGGCGATGAACCCGTTGATCTCTGCCCGGTTGGCTTTGTCGATGGCTGTTTGATCGTTGGTCAGCCTGGCTCGTACGACAGTGGCAGTCTCCGAAACCAGGTGGGGCTGCGGGTAGACGTCGATCGTGGTGATGAGCAGGGTGGCGGCGCGCGGGTCGGGTGCCGGGCCCGAGTTCTTCCTCCGTCGCAGGAGGATAGCGTCCAGAAGCGGTAGTGCGGCGTGCAGGTCATCCCGCGCAGTGACCACCTCATCGGCTTTGTCCAGGCACCGTGCGGTGAGTTCAGCCTCTAGGTCGGTCAATCCCACCGATCGAGCGATAGTCAGTGCTCGCAAGAGACCGTAGCTCTGGTCGCGGGAACGTAGGCTCCCGCCGACGCATGCGAGGTAGGCGCGAGCGGCGGTTTCAGCGTGGTCCTTGCTGTTTCTGCCGTCGAGCCGGAGTGTGAAGGCGATGTCGCGGCAGCGTGCCAGCGCGATCGGGTGGGTCACTGCCCGAGCAAGGTCAAGCCACAGCGCGCGGGCTTGGTCGTTGGTCGTTTTCAACGCTGGCGGATAGACGGAGTGTTCGTCATCCAGAGGTGACAGGGTCGCACCTGGCTGGGGCGAACCGAGTTCGCTCGCCGACAGCATGTAATGGAACGTGCTGGCCAGAGCTCGCACAACCGACGAGCCGACATCATTCAGGCCAGCAGCAGTAAGGTTTTCGATCGTCTGGCCGACGTCGTGGATGTCGTTAACACCTTCGCAGGCGGTGTCGACCAGCTGCGCGAGCACCTCGACCTTGGTCGGATCGTGTACGTACCCGGTGGCGGTGCCCTCGTCGGGGTGGCCCTCGTTCATGAGCGAGTAGTTAAGCAGAAGCAGGAACAGCATGCCTGCGATTTCTTGGCGTGTCAGGCTCGCTTGAAACTGGCGTGATCAGCGTCGTATCTGTGGGAACATGTCCGGACGTGCGAACTGGTGCTCCTGTCGAAGTGGAAGCTGGGCAACTGGACTCTTTAGTCCTCCTGGTGATCTACCGGCGGTTGCGTGTGGTTGCGCGGCAGAGGCGCCTTCCGGCTCCAATGTTGGTCGGCGAAGTCGTCGCGGTTGTCTGCGCCTTTCCAGTGCTGCTTGGGTAAGTCGCCGCGGAAGTTGCATCCTGGGCAAACGTCCTCGCCCTGGATGTGGCCTTCGTACCAGGCATGCACCGCTGCATGCGTCACGGCTACCCGGACGTCGCTTCGCCCGACTCATACGCCGCCAAGGCACCTTCGATGATCATGCCCAGAACTGGTGAGTCCGGAGCAGGGAACGGCGGCGAAGGGAACCTCTCAGCTTCCATAGCCCTCTAGGATACTGGAGTTCTGGTGCCCGTCCGCGCCGTTCTCAGCCGCGCCGACCTTCATCGCGAGAGGCGGTTCCACGCGGACATGGCCTCAGACGCGTAGGGAACACCCGGTCGCCCGGTGTTCAGGTGTCGAGCCCTCGACCGGTCGCAAACAGACGTCGCATGATCTATCTGGTCGACGCGCTGGTCATTCTGCCTGGCGGAACCCCCGCCCACGTGCCGCGGCCGTGAAGTTTACCTGGACGGGCGATGCGGACTCATTCAGTGCGTCCGACTGGGTTGTTCCCAGGCGGCCGGAGAACAGGCTTAGGTGATCGGCTGGAAGTCGGTTGCCGAAGGCGAGCTACGGCTCATCTATCGGCCTGGTGTGGACTCGGCCGAGTTGGGCTTGGTTGTCCTCGTCGCTTCCTCCAGCGATGGTGAGGATGAGCTGGTCGTCTTCGCCGGGGGTCAGGATCCCGCCGCCGGCCTCGTCTGTGGGAGTCCAGTGCTCGGCTTTGCAAGTTTGGTGAATGTAGCCGAGGTTCCACTCGGCACCGTCGATCTCGACCGTGAGATGCCAGGTCACACGGACCCAACACGGCAGGGAGATCCGAGTGGTGCTGTCCTGGGTGACGCTGAGCGCGGACCAGGACGTGACGACCTGATGGCCTTCGACCAGCATTGCGGCATGGAGCCACCCGACCGCCTGCTCTTGTTCCACTGTGGACAGTTCGAGAACCAGCAACTGTCGCGGGATCTTGGCTTGCAATGTGCGTAGCGCCACGCAGATGGACTGCGGCATCCGGGCGAGGTAGCGGGCACGCTGCGTCGGGGTGCAGCGGCACTTCGTGGTGCGGACGCTGCCGCACAGGCAGTCCCTGGCGGTGAACACCATGCGCGCCCCGGCCTGGCGGGATTCGGCACCTGCCGCGGCGGTGATGCCGATCGTGCCGTTCTCCAGCGCTGGGCGCAGGACCTCGACGATGCGGGCGGAGAACTCGGGGAGGTCCTCGACGGTCAGGACGCCGCGGTGGGCCAGCGTCAGCAGTCCCGGGTGGCTGAATGATCCGGCTACCGCGGCGATCGTGTCGTCGGGAAGCGGGGAGACGCCAGGCACCCGGAGGTGCTCGCTGTAGCCAGGTGCAGGTTCGCCGGCTAGGAAGCGCCACGTGCTGACCTCGAGCGCCTCGGTGTCGGTGAGGTCGGCCATCAGCGCCCGGAGCACCCGCGGCAGCAGGAGGACCTGGCCAGCGCCCACGACCGGGCACTCCGGCACCGGCGGATGCCTTCACCGGCCAAAGTATCCGTAGTCCGGATAAGCTCGCTGCGGTGTGCGCGGCTGACCGCCGCGGTATGCCCGCACTACACGACTGCCGGCTCGCCGATCGCTGTCTATGCCGTCTCGCGGCACGAGCGGGTTGACCTGGTCGGCTGCGACCTGGACAACGATGACGAATACGACGTCGACGGCCTTGATCCCGTATGCGTGTTGATGGCCAGCTGAAACCGGCGCTACGGGCAAAGCGGGGGATGCCAGAACGATCGTCCGGCGATTTTGCCCTAGTCATGCGTGCCTCCGCTCTACAATTGAGATAGGCGCCAGCGGTGGGTATATTGCGATATCAACTGAGCGAGGAGTGCGAGCTTGAATCTGTGGACGTGGGTAGACCACTGGGATTGGGGCACGGTGCCTGCCTGGGCGAGTGCAGGTTCGCTCATTCTGGCGTTTGTTATTTTCAGTCGAGATCGACAAGAGCGCCGTCGTAAGCAAATCGACGAGCTGGGCGTTTGGAATACGTTCGACCACACCTCGGACCCTAAAATGGGGTCGCCTATTCAGGCGCCACGTATTCAGCTAAAGAACGCGAGTCAACTGCCAGTTAGGGTAATGCGCGTCGACTATTCTGCATTCTACAGCCTTGTCATGCGCGATATACCCGAGCTGGTTAGAGTTGATGGCAAAGTGACCGTTTACGACCAGGTTGTCCCCCCGACAGAAACTGTGACGCTTATCGATGATGTGAATTGCAACTTCGATGTCGCACGTCGCGTCCAGCGAATCGACCTATCGGGACCGTTTGACAAGCCGGAACTATCTCGTCGTGAGATGCGGCATCAATCCACTCGCATCACTCGCGTTTACGCGATTGACAATGCCGGCAGGCGTTGGATCATGCGCCCGAGTGGGGGTGGACACCCGAGGCGTGATAGACGGCTCGCATTCCTCTTGGGACTTTTTCTTAACGTAAGAGAAGGGGATGTCAGACATTCAGATCGAACGCTGTTGTTCGCCCGAATCGTGAAGCCCATAAGATGGGCAATCCTCGCAGTCCTCTTTATGTTGTGCGTACCGATTCTTCTTACTTGGACTTTCATTAAAAGTCAGCTTGAACGCAAAAATGAGACAAAATGAATGGTTCAATAACCTGCGTATCGTTCCTTCGCCTGAACTCTTTGTATGCGTCCAGACCTGTCCGCCCAGCATCATTGCTCTCGTTACTGGTTGACCTCCTTGAGGCGGTTGACGTGATCGAATGACGGGCGCGCGTGCGGTAACGTCAGGGACGCGAGTCGCGACAAAGGGGGATGCCTAGCCTGCTGAAGCTGATGGCCTTGCTGTGGTCGCGGCGCCCGCTGCACCTGTACCTGCCTGATAAAGACGACACTCGACGGGGCAAGTGGCAGATCTCGGCGGAGCTGCGCTTCGCCGCTTGGACAACCTGGATCGTGCTCGCGATTTGGTTAGCATTGAACATTTCCACCTGGTTGTTGGCGGAGCCTGGCCCAGTCAGAATGGGGGTTTCTGGTGGGGCACTTATTGGGGTTGTGGTTACGGCGACTTCATCTTCGGCTTCCCTGAAGATAATTCATCGCGTTTGGCGTTCTTCAGTCCTGGATTTCAAGGACCGAGTGACGCTTGAATATGAGCTGGAGAGGATCGACGCAAGGAGGCGCAGACGAGAAGGTGACGACAATGATGCAAAAAAGTCTGCGTCTGAAATTAGTTTTGAATCGCTCTGGCAGGAAACTCAGGAGAGGCTGAGTATCTACCATAAGATGGCGACGGGGCAGTCCGCGAAGAGCTACAGATATAGTCAACTGGCAATCATTGCCGGCTTTACTGTTCTGCTTATTTGTGTAGGATTTACAGCACTGACGGCGTCCCCGGCCGGCGTGCTGACTGCCGGTGGAATTGCGGCCGTGGGTGCGGCTCTAACTGGCTACCTGACTCGAACGTTTATGCAGATGTTCAAATCGACATCGGAGCAATTGCGGTCGTACTTTGACCAACCACTGGACTTCTCCAGAAATCTTGCAGCGGAACGACTCCTGAGTCAGATAACGGACGATTCGAAACGTGCTGACGCCGTCCTGGAGATCATCCGGGCTAGCTATCAATACGCTGAAAAGTCGACCCTTCGGGCTGTGGAGGGACGGAAGTCGAGCAAAAAGCCTGATAGCTCAAAGGCTGATAGTTCAGAGTCGTGAACCGATAGACAGGTGCCGGTCGATGACGTCGGCGATGTGCTCGGGGCTGGCGTCGGTGCGGGCGTGCCGAGGCGATCGCGCGCCGGGACTGGATCGGCCGTTGGGTCGAGCTTGGCCAGCCGTCGTCGACCGCGCGGAGAGCGTCCGGGGCAGGATCACGGCGCGTGCGTCGTCGCTGAGGCACGGCACGTTGAGCGCGTACGCGATGTCGCGGGCGCGGCGCAGGTCCGCGAGGGGCTTATTCCCGGGGCTTTTCGGCGGTCGCCGCCGGGTCCTGTCCGGTCCCGGCGACGTCCTCGGCCAGCGCGCGGATCCCGGCCGCGTCGAGGTTCCGGACCCGGGTGGCTTCGAGCTCGAACGTGGTGCCATCCGGGCGGGTGCCGGTGACTTTGACCGTTCCGGTCCGGTGCCGGAGCCAGGTGATCAGCACCGTGGCGGCCGCCGTGGCGACGCCGCCGGGGGCGAGCGCCACTGCGATCGCTTCCGGCAGCCCGCCGGACAGGGTCTCCTGGGTCGTGGCCGCGCGAAGGACGCGGATACGGCGGGCGAACCGGTCGTCGGCCTTCAGCCACCGACTCAGCGAACCCAGTTCCGTGCCGGTGCTGTCGTCGGCGATCCGGATCGTCATGTCCATGGAGGACTCCTAGTCGGTGTGGTCGATGGCGATGCGCTGGCCCGGTTTCCCGTCGGTGTAGCGGATGATCCCGACCGTCTGCCGGGCAGGGGTGCCGTGGCCGGTGAACCGGAGATCCTCTTCGGCGCCCGGCACGGACAGCGGCCCGCGGAGATTGCCCAGCTGGGTGCGCACTGCCGCGGCGTCGACGGGCTGGCCTGTCGACGCGGCCGCGTCGGCGGCGGTGGCCATCGTGGTCACCGCGTCGTGCAGCGAGATCGCGTCCGCGGCGGCCGCTCCGGCCTGGTCGAAACCGGCGTGGACGAACTCTTCGCGGTAGAGCCGGTAGCGGTGCGAGGTTTCACCATCCGGGCCCGGCGGCGCCGACCAGCCGACCGGGACGAACGCGGTGACTGAGACCTTCCCGGCGGCGAGCTTGGCTCGCAGATCGGATCCGAGCTGCTCGTCGACGGATTCCGGGACGTATACCTCGATCGGATCGGGGCACGACCGGGCGGCGAGCGACTCCAGGAACGGCGGAAGGTCCGCCTTGCCCCCGGCGAAGAATACAGATTCGGCGCCGGCCGCGCAGATTCCGCGGATGACGACCGTGAACCCCGTCACCGCGGTGTTCGAGGGGAGATAGGCGAGTGTATCCACTTTTCCCTGCCGGGAACCGATCTGATCGAGGATGTCGTTCCGCAACGACTGGGCGTACAGGTTGCCGGAGTCCGCTTGGGCGACCAGCACTGTCGGCCGCGGCTGCCCCTGGGCGGCCACATACCGACTCATCACGGCGACGAGCTGCCGGTTGGCGGGCCGCATGCGCAGCACATTCGAGAGGGGAAGGGTGTCGAAATCATCCGCGGTCGCGATTCCGGCGACCACGGGCATTCCTCGGTTGTTCAGCGCGCGGACCGCGTCGAGTGTCGCGGTCGTGCTGGGGCCCATGCCGACCACACCGACGGGGTCACTCGCCGCCGCGAGCTGCCCGGCCACCGGTTCCCATGCCGCTCCCGAGGCACCGGTGTTGGCCAGGAGCAGCCTGATCAGTCGGCCGGACCGGTTGGCCTCGGCCTGGGCCGCGTGCGCTCCCTCCAGCTGGTGCCGCACCGAGTCCACGGTGAGGGCGCCGCTGCCCGCCACGGGGAATGGAGCTAGGAACACCACGGTCACGAACAAAACTCCCGGGTCGGCAAGGTGCTCCTCGAGGACGCGCTGGTTCTCCCCGGCGATCCGGTGCTCCACGTCGGCCAGTTCCGGTCTAAACACGTAGCTGCCGTCGGTCACGCCCACGCACTCGTCGCCGAAGGACACGCTGCTCGAGGGTTGCAGGCCCGCCGGGCACGGCCCGGACGGCCCGGACCACAGGTCCCTGGCGAAAACCGCCACCGAGGTGCCCAGCACGAGGACGGCCGCGGCGGCGAGGGCGCCCAGCCTGCGGCGCTTACGGCGACGGCGCGCCGTGCTCGCGTCGAGGAATTGCCGCGGCAGCTCCGGCAGCGGCACGTCGTCCTGGCCGGCCAGCGCCCCGGCGACCGTCAGCTCCGTGCCCCGGTACAGCAGGCCGGCTCGCCGGTTCGCCCGGTCCCAGCGGTCCGCCGCGGTTGCCAGGCTCCGCCGGACCAGCACCGACTGACGGCTTTCCTCGAGCCACGTCCGCAGTCGTGGCCACGCCCGGAGAACCGCGCTGTGCGCCAAGCCGAGCGCGTCGCCGTCCGCGACGACCAGCCCGGCCGCGATGAGGGCGTCCAGCACCCGCTCGGCGTCCGGCCCGGCGTCCTCGGCAAGTGTGTCCCGCGGCACCAGCTGGCGGGTGATGGCCATTCCCTCGCGCACCGCCGCCAGCCGCAGCACCAGCGTGCGCAGCACCGCACGCCCCTGCTCATCGAGGCCGTCGTGGACCCGTTCGGCCGAGTTCTCCACGGCCCGGGCCACGCGGCCGGAGCCGACGTATCCGGTGACGGTGAGCAGGCGCCCCTGGCGGCGCGCCCATGTCTCCCGCAGGGCGTGGGCCAGCAGCGGCAGCACTTCCGCCTGCTGCAGGTCGAGCCCGTCGCCGCGGTCCGTCGCGAGGGCTTTGGCCTGGTCGTGGACGTCGTCCAGCACGATCGAGACGAGCCCGGCCTGCAGGGTCAGCCCGGCGGCTGCGGCCGGTGCCTGGACCGCCGTACCGAGTTCGTCGCCTGTGAGGGGGCCGAGGAGGACCTGGTTGCGCTCCAGGGCCTGCCGCAGCGCGGGGAACGCCAGGCAGTGCCGGTAGAAGTCGGCTCGGAGCCCGAGCAGCACCACGGCGTCGTCCAGCCCGTCGGTGAGGGCCGCGACGAAGCTGTCGCGGTCCTCGGGGTCGGCGCACTCGGTGAAGATTTCTTCGAACTGGTCGACGACCAGCAGCACTGGCTCTTTCCCGCGGTGCTCGCCGAGCGCTGCGTACAGCGACGGCAGCGGCCGGGGGCCCGGGGTCATCACGACCGGCGTGCGCCGTACCCCGGACGAGTCGTCACCCCGCGCGACGCCGGCCACCACACCGGCGCGGATCAGCGACGACTTGCCCACGCCCGACGGCCCGACCAGCACCAGCGGCGGATCGCCGGGCTGTGCCTTGCCGATCCGGTCGAGCACTTCGCGCGTCTCGCGGGTGCGGCCGAAGAACCAGGCCGTGTCGCCGACGTCGAACGCGGCCAGCCCGCGGTAGGGGCACACGTCACCGTCACCGGTTCCGGCGACGGAGTCCGCGTTCTCGTTCTCGTCCTCGCTGAGGTGGTAGGCCGGGTTGGGGGCGAGCACGAACCTGTCGGCAGCTTCGGTCGCCAAGCGGCGCGGGCGGGGAAAGCCTCGCGCGGGCAGCATTTCGCGGAGGTAGGAGTGCACGTGTTGCAGCGTTAGGTCCGGGGGGCCGTCCGGGTCGCCTTCGGTGAGCAGGCGGATCAGTGCCCCGCCGAACGCGGTGTGTCGCTCGCCGGTCGGCGCCAGCGCGGCCTCGTTCGCGCCGGCCGCCGTCAGCACGTACCCGCCGTGGATCCGCGACAACCCGGTCGCCGCGGTGCCCGCCGTGTCCCCCAGGGTCTCGAACGCCCGCCCGGAGTAGCAGCAGTCCAGGACGACGATCTTCACCCGGGCCGGGCTGTCCAGCACCGCGTTGCGCAGCTGGCCGTAGGCCGCCGCGGTGTGCGTCAGGTATCCGGCGCGCTGGTCGGTCGCGGCCGTGGCCAGGTAGAGGTCCCCGTCGAGGCTGACCAGCCCGTGGCCGCAGAAGTAGATCAGCAGCGCGTCTTCCGCGGCCGCAGCCTCCTGCGCGAGCGCCTCCCCGACGTCGAACGGCAGCGCCGGGTCGAGCACGACGCGGACGTTCCCGGCAGCCATCCCGCACCGCTCCACCAGCACCGTGGCCAGATCGGCGATCGTCGCGCCCACGGACGGGATGCCGGCCAGCCCGTCAGCACCGGGGCCTCCGGTGGCGCATCCGGTCCCGATCAGGACCGCCCGTGTGCGCGCTCCACGCAGGTCAGCCACGCGACCTCGCCGTGGCCTGCCGGCTGCTCGTGCTGTCGCCCACGGACAGCAATATCTCCCGTCAGCCAGGCCGCGTTACACGCACCCGCCCAATCCGGCGCTCACCCATCAGCTGTTCCCATAATGGGTGATGCCCCAACCTGAATTGCACCGATCATGAAACTGCTCGCGCGTTTCCGTCGCGGGTAGCCCGCACACCGTGACGTGGACAAGATCTACTCGCGGGCGTCCGGCTCGGCCGCCGGCTCTGGACGCAGTTGGCCCTCGTGCACGATGGGAGGAGATCATCGCGCGCGGAGCAGGTCGGGCCGGTTCAGGTCCTGCCGGACCTGACAGCCCGTATCGGATCGCGCTATGACGCGACTGGACCGAACGGCATGGGCGAAGACTTCCAGGTAGGTCCGCAGGTGGCGGTGGGTGTCCCGGTTCATCGGGCGTGCCGTGTCGTGGTTGCCGAAGATGAGGTTCTTCTCGCCGTGCAGGTCGGCTAGGACCTCCAAGGCACGGGTTGGCGAGTCGGCGGCTTTACGGTGGCTCGCCAGTTCGCGGCCAGGCGCTCGTCGTGTTCGTCAGGGGAGGCGAAGCCGCGGATCTCGGCGACGCGTCGCTGTCCGATGTGGAGGTCGGAGGTGAAGTGAACGGTCCTGCTCCGGACTTCTTCGAGCGGTCCGGAAAGTGCTCAGCCTTTTCGGTGGTTGCTCGGCGGCGCTGGAGCAAGCTGGACCTGACTCTCGCGGCGACTCCTACTGGGGTGGCGGTCAGGGCCGCGATGCCGAGCGCTGACGGTGCGAGGCATGCGAACGTGACGAGCGCGGCGATCCCCAGAACGGCGTACGCGACGCCCCAAGCCGGGCCGGGTAGAAGGTGGAAGGCCAGCCGCCAGGCAGGCGGATCGCTGGGAGTTGCGCCGGGTCTTGAGCCCGGCGACCGTTTACGGCAGGTCATGAGAGGAGGGTGGCGTGCGCACGTCGTGACACCAAACGTTCCGCGGTTCTTTTTCGATTAATCGCGGTGGCTGCATGGCGTCAGGATGGCTTCGGTCGTGAAGAGAGGAGAAGCCGAGTCTCACTTCTTGCGCATGTCCCGTGGCGTTATCACCGGTCGTCGCGACGAGAATCACCCGTTCGGACGTCCCGAAACTCCCGTCGTCCCGCCTGATGGTGACGGCGGGCCGACTTGTAGGTGCCGGCCAGATGTGCTCATCGTGTGACGCTTCCCTCGACAGTCGTTGCTAATCGGTCGTGGAATCCGAAGGCGGTGTTACCCATCTAATCACCTGCCGCCACCATCAACGATCGTCCCGCGTCCCGCGCGGTTGCGGCGCCGGTAAGGCTGGCCTCAAGCCGGGCTCACCCCGGAGGAGCCGTTGGCCGATGGCCAGTAACGCCCCCACGGTGCGAAACGTCTTCTCATGTGCGGCGCCATCGCGCCGCAATCGGCCCCGGCGGCAGGGAACCCCCCCCGCCTTGCCGCCGGGCCCGTGAACAGCCGAGTCATGCCAGCGCCGAGATAGTGGCCTTGCGCCAGCTGAATCCACGAACCCCGGCCCGCTCCGCTGGCCATAATGGCTGGGTGAGCGAGCCGATCCCGCTGTTCCGGGTCACCCGGGTCGACCCGGTGCAGTTCGCCGCGGCGCAGCACCGGCTGTTTACCGGGATGCGGTTGCATATCGGGTGCTCCGACGTCGCCCACCAGGTCGCCTGGGTGCCCTGGATCAACAGCCTCACCGTGCCCGCGCCCGCCTGCCATCAAGGCTGGTCTGGGCTCGGCGCCGACGGCGAGTTCACCCCCACCCACCAGCAGGTCAGCTGCCGCAATTGCCTGCGGCTGGCCGGCGAACCCGACGATCCAGCTCAACACGCCCTGTTCGTCCTGCCCGAGCCTGGCGCCCGTGCGGCGTCCTGATCAACCGCAACGCTGCCTCCGACCAGCGGTGCGGCGGCCCCGTGCACCAGTGGTAACGGCCGGCGTTCGCAATGCAGCGTGGAGATCCAGCTCGTCGACAAAGACCCCACCAAAATCGGCGCGGGGACGCGTGAGTGCGGCCAGCCAACCATGGTCTGATGAGGTGAGCAGCTCGGCAGGGGAAAGGCTAGCAACTAACCGGACCAGCCGCAGTGCGTCGCGACCGTGTTAAGGGCGAACGGGTCGTGCTGGTCCCGCAGTGGTAACCATGCAGAAGACGCAGCCACGTCGCGACATCCTCGACGGAGGGCTCGACAGTCAACTTTACCTTGAGGAGATTCCGACCGAGGATCGACGCGAGGAACACATCGTCTCCGACCTACGCTTGAGGCCATCTGTGCTGACTCGGAGATTGACTCGTACAAGAGCCGGCTTGCGCGGCGCCGCACGTTCCTGCGGAGCAAGGCGACGATGCCGCGCACATGCTCAAGATCAACAGGGTGGCAGTGCAGGTCCCCGAGTCCTCTGAGGAATAGGGCGGAGTCTCACGCTAAGTCATCGCTTGACGCGGGCACGAATGGCCAGGATTACGAGAGCAAGCAGGATCGGGCCGAGGAAGCGTCCTGCCATGGTTGTCCACATTCCGGCAGGGCTGAGCTTCTGAGCGGCATCACGGAACACCACCGACCCGAGCGCCAACTGGAACGCCTTTCCAAGCCGACCGGCCGTCCATCGTTGCCCAGACGGCGGCAAAACGACCGGGGCTTCTTGGACCTGAAGGGTGACTGATTGGGACGTGCGGGCTGAGCCGGGCGTAATGCTGCCGGTTGCGAGCTGTGGCGTGTTGTCGGCGGGCACTCCCCAGGCCGTTAGCAGCATGGTCAAGACAGCGATGAGTGCAGCTAGGCATGCCACCGCGCGCAGGGCGCGCTGCCCGTACCCAGAGAGCAACCAGTAGACGGCTAATACCACGCGATCACGACTTGGGCCAGCGTGGCGACGAGCTTCCATCTCGCCGTAGTAGAAGTCGCCGGCGCCAGCTTCGTCCTTGCCATCCTCCAAGGCTTTGCGTAGCGACCGATACAGCACTGCCAGCCGCTCCGGTCCGACCTGTTCAGTTGCGTCGCCATCTGGATGCGCCTGCCAGCCACCCCTTTTACCGTCGGACCTTCTGCACCGCCACCCATGCTCCTCAGAGATCACCTGGCGGTACGTCCAGCGCCACACAGGTGGCCATGTCAATGCAGCGTGCCAGCCACTGGGTGGGGCGTGGAAAATGCTGCGCCCTTCGATCCGAAGCTTGTCCAAATGGTGCGCCCCCGCAAATCGGCACCATTGCAGGTCAACGTCCATGAGCACTAGTTCGGTCACATCGGTGCCCTCTAGAGTCGTGAGCCCGGGGATCCACTCCTCCAATTCTCCGCGGGTAGACCGTGAGTCGTCAGCGCCGCGACGCGTGGCCGCACGCTCCGTCCAGCTACGCACTAGGCCTGGGACATCGTCGCTACCAAAAATCTGTTCGGGTGAACGTCCCGAAAGTGACGACGGTTGGCCAAAGCTGACATGCCGCAGGCTCACGGTCGCGTACTGAACTTGCAGCGATACCCCACCCTCAAATCGCGCGAGATCGCATGACACCTCCCCGGCTTCAAGCCTCAACGTCACCGAACGGGCGAACGCTGCCTCTTCTAGTGACACGTGTCGCGCTGTCAGCGTTCCGAGCGCGATCGTGTCATCAAAGCAAGCTTTTCTGAAGCTGACCTCTTGTTCAAATATGGGGTAGAGGAATTCGGTGGCCTCGCTAAATCGCACACGCTCGAAACTGCAGTTGCCACTGAATCCGGTGTGCATGAATGACACGTAACTGTCGAACTGTACTCGTTCAAAGTTGACGTCCTTGCAGAACTCGACGCCATTAAAGACCGCGGCCCCAGTAAATTTAGAGCAATTGAACCAAGCTGAGTCGTCAAAATATGCGGAGTCAAAGCTGGCTGCTTCGGCGAACTGGGTCATGTCAAAGTTTGCACTCGCGCGGAAGGCTGCTTTGTGAAAGTCTACGTAGTAGTCGAACTGGGCTTCCGCGAAGCTCGCCTCACTGTTGAGCCGCGCCTTGCTGAAGTCGACTTCTGTCGTGAAATGGGCGCCATCGAGACACAGTAGGCCAAATTGGGGACCTTCTGCTGTTTCAGGGCTTGTCGGTGTGACGGCCCCGAGTACTTTGTCGAGAAGTTCGCGGGAGAATGGAGTGCCGCGAGCGTCGAAATCGGCTCCAGGGTGAAGGGCGCTGAGGGCGTGCCCGAGTTCGTCGCGTTCAAGGTGTGCAAGGCAGCAGTTGAACTCGGCGACGCGAATTCCTCGGCAGGCCGGAGAGGCATTGGCTCCGCAAGTCGACCAGTTCGGTTCGAGATCGTCAGTGGCTGTGCTGAATGGCTTTGTCATCGTTCAAACCAGCCTCATCGGCACCTGGGGTGCCGCGCCCGTATTGATCAACAACTATCTCCCTTGATCGATGGTCGTGGCCGGACCGACCACCGTCAGCCTTCGAGGCTTGTACCCGTCGCGGTCGGAGCGGCGGCGTGGATGACAGCGCTCGACCGCGATGGCGCCTATTTTGCCATGGCTACGGTTGTGGTCTTGCATTGTGACACCCGGGACTCCGCAGGCGCTCGGACTGGCGGCTTGGCAGGGTCGCTCACGGGCGGCGGCTCGCGCTGCCGACCTTCGCGTGAGATCAGTTGCCGTCCTCGTCACCGCGGTGACCGTTCACGCAGCTGGTGGGTTTGTCGCGCAGGCACACCTTCCCGCCCGCGACCCGCAGGCCGACGATGTCGAACGCGATCACCCAATCGGCGGCGATCGCTTTCTGTGCGGGGGCGAGCTGGATCAGGCCGGAGCACACGGCCGCGTGCAGCTTGTTCTCCACGGCGTCCTTGGGGTTCGGGATCGTGCCGGGTTCGACCCAGAGGTTGCGGGGATCGTCGGGGGCGCCGCCGAGTTCGAGGCTGACCGGGTGGTCGTACTCGCCCTTGTCGCCGAGGGCCAGGTCGTAGGAGCGGGCGGAGGCGGCCTTCATCGTGCTGGTTTTCGAGGTCGACGGGCGGACGGTCTTGGTCCACCCGGTTTTGCAGATCGTGTCCTTGATGGTGTCCTGCCGCACCGCAAGGTTCACGGCGCCGGGGGTGCAGTGCGGGTCGGGCAGCGGCTGGCCCGTCCCGGCTGCCCAGCTTGCAGGTGCCCGGCCCGGGCATCGCCGCAGCGGAGTCCCCGACCGGCAGGTCACCCGAAGCCGCCGCCGTCGTTGTCGTCGGGGCTGGAGTCGCCGCGTCGGATGCATGGCAGCCGGCGACAGCCATTGCGGCGGCGAGCACGACAACGGCCCACTGGCCTATGCCGGACCGGGAAAAGGGCACGGAGATCTCCTGCGTGAGCGACTGCGGTGGGGGGGAGTGAGATCCCGTCTTGGAGTGGACCGAGATCTGACAGCTGTTCAACTTCTACCGGCTCCGTGGGCGTTGACCTCACCGCCACGCCGTACCCGCCGGCGGCCCGGCCCGTCGAAGGTCGGGATGTTCCGGACGGTGTGACAGCAACCCGACGTGGTGAACAGTTTCGCTGTGGCGTCGTCATCTGGTGGCTTCTTCACTGTCGCCGTGTCGTCGCCGGATGCTGCGCATGGTGATGACCACCGAACGCCGAGCCCTCGGCAGATTCGCTGTCGTTCTGCGAAAGGACCCCAGGATGAGCCGCCATGTACTTCGCGTCTGCCTCACCGCAGCCGCGGTTACCGTCACAGCCGGCCTGATCGCTGTCCCGGCCTATGCTGCTGGCGGCGGCGCAGCTGGTCCCCAGTTCACCGCTGCGTCGTGCTCCCAAGCCTACCTGCCGCTGCCGGACCCGGCCTGCACGCCGGGCGTGGAGAACCCGGACGTCACTCAGTCCACGATCGGGTCGACGATCTGCGTGTCCGGCTGGACCGCGACGATCCGCCCGTCCACCACCTACACGAACGGCTTGAAGAAGCAGGGCATCATCGACTACGGCTACGCCGACACCAGCATGTCCGACTATGAGGAGGACCATTTCCTCCCGCTCGAGCTCGGCGGCGCGTCGCGTCCGCGCCAGCGCCGTCGACGAACAGGCCGAAGGCGCGGAAGTACCGCGTGCTCGGTCGGGACGGGCGGTCGAAGCGCACCTCGCCGCTGGTCGCGTCCGGTACCACGCCGGAGAGGTTGGTGCCCTCGTACAGCTCCAGCGTCTTGCGCTTGGTCTCCTGCGCGGTGAACTCCAGGCCGTCGGTCTGCTTGGTGATGTCGGTCCGGGTCGGCTCGACCGCGCCCCAGGAGTCGACCTCCGAGGTGTCGACCGACCGGCTCCAGGTCGCCCCGTCGCCCTTGTCCACCCAGCCGATGTCCTCGTGCCCGCACGGCAGGGCAAGCAGGTCCCCGCCAGCGCCGGAGGTGCGCGCTGTCGGCAAGTCCGCGGAGCGGTCAGCGATGAAGATGGAGCCTTCCAACGCCTTACGGATGAGATCGCGCTGCTTCTTCTTGAGCTGGTCGTAGGTCGTCGTGGTTGGTGCAGTCAGCTAGGACTCAGTCTCCTTGCGGTCGAGCCGTTAGGCTGTTCGTCTTCGAGGAAGGAAACGACATGGATGTTGCCCACTGGGCTCTCATCGTCTCTGGTGCCTCCATGGCAGCTTCAATTGGTTCTTTGACTTGGAACATGACGTCATTTCGTCGGAGTGGTCCACTTGTTCAAGTCGAAGCGAAAATAAATTTGGAGTCACGCCCTTGGCCTCGCGAGGCTGACGGTGTACAGGACTGGCAAGTAGTCGAATTCTTCGACCAGCGCCAAATGAACTGCATTGTCGCAAACCTGAAAGTTGTCAATAAGGGCAGACTTGCCATTCATATATTCAAGGTGGAAGTTAAGCTAGACGCCTTGGATATTAAGCTAGACACCATAGGACATTCGAACTTTTCGTTCTATGCCCCCGAGTTGAGCGAAAGCGAAGACTGTAAGCTAGAGGCGCTTTCGACACGACAATACGCCTTCGACCTTAGCTCTTGGGTTCGAGCAATTGAGCCAAAATCTGGATTCGCCGTGAGAGATCGAATTGAAGTCAATGTCCACCTCGGCAATGGCACGGTCGTGCGAGCACCCGATATCCCATTGGAAGAGTTCAAGAAGAAGCATGAGGGTGCAGTCGCGTTGAAGGAAGACGTTGAGCGAAGGGCCTCCGCCAACCGAGACGGAAGTAGCTGACAACCCGACGCGTGTCTGTCGTGTTGGCGTACGGAACCTGCGTCGGCGGGTTGTCGGTGCGTGCGGCATCGATCAGCACGCCGGCGACCCGTGTCCTGATACCGCCGAGTAGGAGCTGGCGGCACTTCTCGGCCAACTGCCAGGCATCGGCGCGGTCGGCGCCGTAGCAGATGATCTCCATGCGCGGGTGGTCGGTGATCTGGTCGTCGGACCCGCCGACGCGCTGCACCCGGCCTGCCCGACCTGATCAACCACGCACTCAGCCGCACCCTCGACGTCGAGGTCTTCTCGAACCTCGTCCACGTCACCGGAGCGATGTGTGGGCTGTTCCAGCAGCCCGGTGTCTCGTTGGCGACCAGCTACTACAGCGAAGACGCCGAGATCACCAAGCGGCCGACGTATGCGCAGACGGAAGCGAACATCAAAATCGCGCTCCAGCGGGCATCACGCTCGGCGTCATCGACCTCGGTAACGGCCAGCGCACCGACGAAGCAACGCCGAACTCGTCGACCTCGGTCTTCCGCGGGTCGGGTACGACCGGCTCCGCGAGGCCGGCCGTGGCGGGCGACCTCGGCGAGAACCGCTCGTCGAGGTCTTCGCGATGAACGCGGCCTCGTCGACCCGAGCAAGCGGGTACTCGAACTCCCCGGTGATCGACAATTCCGGCAGAAGTGCACGCCGCAGCGGCGGCCGTTCGGACATGCCGCGAGCGAGCTGGTGGGCGATGATCGCGTCGCGGGGAACCGGCCGGTGACGTCGCGCTCGGTCAGCGCGGCGAACGCGGCGAGGAGCGCAGGCCCAACCGCCGTAGCAAGTCGACGAACTCGCCGCGGTCGTCGCCTGGCCGGTTCGGCTAGGTGACGGGCAGCGGCGCCAGGAACTCCGCCGACCCGACGGCAGGAACCAGGGTCGCGCGGCGGGCGGTGAGGGTCGCAGCGAACAGACCGCCGGAGGTCCTGACCTGGCATTTGACCCCGGCGTTCGCGTCGACCTCGTCGATGAGCGGTTTGCCGAGAGCGGTCTCGGCGCCGAAGGACCCGGCCGCGCCGGTGACTGCGACGATGCCGGGTCGCACCACCTCCACTCCGACCGCCTGGGCCTCGACCGCGGCGATGACCGGCTCGAACAACCTTGCGTCGCAGTCGGGATAGTGCTGGTACACCACGAGCTCGGGACAGCGGGACTGTGCGTTCCGCCGCCTCCCCCGCATGAGCTCGTTGCGGCGCGGGGTGGCGGAGCAGGCCACGACCCGGATCGCGGAGAACGCCGCTGTCGGCGCGAACGAAAGAGCGCCGGTGGCGGCCGGCGAGCCGGGCATCGCTGCATCAGCAACCGGGCGGCCTCTCCGTTCGTCCGGTGGCTGAAGAACGTCCGCCGCTTGCGCATCTGCACCGAACGCCGAGCCGACGTGCATCAAGCCACCCTCAGCCTCGTCTGCGCGGTCCTCTGCTTCCGCAAACTCATTCCGAACTGACCCCTCAGCCGGAGACCGGCCGTTGAGGCGGCCCGTCGGAATCTTGCTGCGGCCAGGTGGGGGATGCGGCGGTGTGCGGCCTGGATCATGGACAGGGACCGGTCATTCTCTCGGGCCGCATCCTGCGCGGTCCAGGGCTATTGGCACGAAGCTCATGACCACGGCGACCAGCGGTCGTGACCGAACCTCGGCCCTCGGCCGCCGTGGCGGTCTGCAACATCGGCGCCGGCCTCAGCGACGTAGATGAGCATGACAGACGACGCCACGCCAACGCCGCCCTCGAGCCCTGGTGCCTCTCTTTCGTCGCCGTCCGCCCCCGCGGCGCCGCGTGCGCGGCTGCGTGAGCTGTCGCCCAGAACGATGTGGCTGACCGCGATCGTGATCGCCGTGGTGACCGCGGCAGCGGTGGTGGTGCTGTGGTGGCCGGCCACCGCCGGGCTCAACGGCGCCGACCTGGTGTCCGCTCGGCTGGATGCGCTGAAGGTCGGGCTGAGCGTTGCGGTGGGCAGTGGCGGTGTCGTGGCGCTGTACCTGTCCTGGCGACGGCAGGACTCGACTGAACGCGCCCTTGCCCATCAGCAGGACGTCCACACTGCCACTATGGCTCACCAGGAACGGGTCGCGGAGGCAACCGAGGACGACGCTGCTCAGCGACGACTAAACGAGCTGTACTTCAAGGCCGTCGAGCAATTCGGGTCACCTCAGACCACAGTCAGCCACAGTGGCCTCTACGCGCTGGAGCGCATCGCGCAGAACAACCCCGATCAACGCCAGATAGTGGTCAACGTGATCTGTGCATACCTCCGCAGCCCTTACCCACCACCTCCCGTGCCCGGCGGGCGCCGTCCATTGGGTGTACGGCGCCCGCTGCTGCGATCAACCCCGCTCCCGCGCGGGCCGGTAGTGCGTCCCGATATCCAGTCCGGACAAGGTCAGTTGCAGGGAAGCGAATTGCGCCTTACCACACAAGGCGTGCTACGAAATCATCTCCAACCTGGCAAAGACCGCGATCACCCTCACCCCAGCTTTTGGCCCGGAATCGCCTTGGACCTCACCGGGGCAACTCTCATCAATTTCTCCCTCGCCAACTGCACAATCGCCGGAGCCAGCTTCAGGAACTCAAGCTTCGTTGGCGACGCCGCGTTCGCCGATGCGACGTTCAACAGTGACGTCTGGTTTGATGGGGCAGCATTTTCAGGCTCTGCCTGGTTCGTAGGTGCGGCGTTCGCCGGGCACGCTCGGTTCGACGAGGCGACGTTCGCCGGCGACGCCGAGTTCATCAGGGCGGCGTTCACCGGCCACGTCCGGTTCGACAGAGCGACGTTCGCCGGTGGCGCCCGGTTCGACAGAGCGACGTTCGTTGGTGGCGCCCGGTTCGACGAGGCCATGTTCGTTGGCGACGCCGAGTTCGTCAGGGCGGCGTTCACCGGGAACGCCCGATTCAACAGGGCAATGTTCACTAGGGAGGCGATGTTCGACGGGACGGTGTTCGACGGCGACGCCCGGTTCGACGGGGCGACCCGAAACCGGCTCTCTTTCGACCCGACTACGCATGCCGCACCGCCACCTGACGAGGCGCCTCCCGACCCTCAAGGAGGTACGCCGTAGAAGTTGCGCGTCTTGCGACCGGCTGACGACCCCACTGCGGGCCTAGCGGTCCATCACCATCTCGGCCAGCGGGGTTCGAAGCGTAGCCTGGCGGCATCCCTGATGCGGGCACGGGCTGGCCGGCGCCGGTGGTGCGCCGACGCAGGTCCAGACACGGCGTTCGGCGCTGTCAAGTGAACCAGCACCGTTCGATCGTGCGGCGCAGGTGGCGAGGTGAAGGCCGAGCAATGCGTTACGCCGGTCGACCGGGCACAGAGACAGCTCGACCTGGCCGTAGATCGTGGCACTTCACCGCAGCTGGATCTGCCCAATGTCCGACGACGGACCTGGAGCGCACCGGCCGGAGACCTCTACTAGTCCTACAGCTGGTCATGACCCAGTTGCGGTCCTTACGATGACGCGATTGCGCCCCGAATAAGACCTCGCACAGTCCACATCCAAGATCGGGTCTCGTTGCAGACCTGCGGGAGACCTGGAGAGGCCCAGCTCCGGACCAGCGCATCCCTTGGAGCCATGGCCCGCCACTGGGCGGCATCGGCCCATCAGGACTCATGAGGGTCTGGTTCGGGTACGTCTCGGACGCGTGCGCTGGCCACGATCCATCCGGCTCCCGGCCGGACAGACGGAGCCGGGCACGTGTCGGCCTCGTGCGGCGAAGTTGTCGGTGGTGGTCGGTACCCTCCGCGCATGTCGACACCAGACCGGCCTGCTGCTTCCGGGCGGCTGCTGAAGAAGGGGATGGCCTTGCTCACCGCGCAGTTCGCGACGGAACAGGCGTTGGCGAGTCTTAGGGATGCGATCAGGGACGGCCGGACCGCCGAGATTGCGCGGTGGTCGGCGCTCGCGACCGAGGCTGTCATGGAGGCTGCGAGACTGGTTGAGGTCCCCGCCGAGAGCGTCGGCGCCTTCACGACGATCCGGGACTCGGTGATCAACGCATTGGATGTGATGGCCAAAGCCGTGGAGGCTGACGACGCCGCAGGCGTGGTGAGCCGTGGTGAGCTGGTCGGCGATGCCGTGGCGAACTTCGCCGTGTTCCTCAAGGGCTTCCAGAGCTGAAAAGGAGACCGCTCAGGGGAGCAGCTGCACACCGGAGGGATGCATGCTGGCCCGGGCCAACCTGGGATGCGGGTTAAGGTCCGTCCATGGGATTCGACTGGGAAAGCATCCTCGACGCAAGCGGAACCGGACTCGATGATGCCTACGAGGCCGCGGTGTCGGCCGCCATGTACCCAGACGAGCCCACGGCGGAGGTGCGCCGGTCATTCCCGGGCGGGGAAGCGGACGGCGAGACGGACGGCTCGAACTCGTGACGGGGGCCTGTCTGCCAGCGATCCGCGGGATCGCGCCCCCTGCCGGGGACACGATGACGCTGCAGCTGGCCACCGCCGACCTTGGCCCGGTCCGCGTCGCCGACCCTGTCATCCGTGACGAGGCTGGGGGCAGAGCATACGCGTGTCGGGTCCGGTCATGGACCGCACTCCCGCATCAACGCGTTGCCAACCCGGACCGGAAGCGAGGTATCCGACGACGCGCAGGGGGCGTCTCATGACGGCCATCGGACGGCTGGTCCTCCTACTGGGACAGCTGCTGGAGGAGAACGAGCGCGCGCAAATCGGCCACTTTCTGGCCGAAAGCGTGCACGGCATCGACGAAGCGGACGCAGCGCCCGAGGAACAGGCCGGTGACGAGCCGGACTGGAGCTACCTGTGGCATGCGCTGCTGAGCGCGTCCGATCACGCGCACCGGACTCTGGCCCTGCTCGAGTCCGAACGGATCTACTTCGATGTCTCGGCTATCACCGAGTCGGCACGGGAATTGCGCTCGCAGATCAACGCAGCTTACGAGCTGATTGCCGACGCCCACAGCCTGGACGGGCTCATCCTGGAAGCCGGAACCACCATGGAGGAAATCCGGATAAAATCCACGTTGCACCGGGCCGCCCTGGTCGACGCGGATCTCGCATCGATGCGCCGCGCCCCTTCGTCCGAGACGCCAGTGTGGACGGTCGACATCGATGAGCACGGCGGTTTCGTCGCCACCACCAGCGCCCAGGCCGCCGAAGTGGCGCCGTGGAAGTTCTGGGGGAGCGCGGCGACTGCCGCATCGGCGGCGCACACCCTGGCCTGGTTCTTCCATGATCGGCCGCCGAAGATCGTCTTCGATCCACCGGCTTCCCCTATGCCGGTCGTCTCGAATGTCGCGGATGCTGACCGTTCCCCCGAGGGCCCCTCGGTGGCGGAGCTGCTGGCCCGTCGCGGTGCGGCGTATGCCGAGCACGTAGCTGCGGTTCAGGAAGCCCGTGACGCTCTTCGCCGCCGCGCCGGAGATGTCGAGGGGTTCCTCGCCGAACGCGCCGCGGAGCTCAATGCCGCCGATCCGCAGCGGCTGCGTCACCAGAGCGTGCTCACCGCCCTCCCGCCAGGCGACAATCGTGATCATCTTGGCTGCGCCAACACCGTGATGTGGGTACCGACCCGGCTGGTTGTCGGCACCCGCCACCCCGCGTGGGGCGACTTCGGAGGGCACCGAGATGAGACACCGCTGGACATCGCAGTCGGGCTCTTGGGCGCCGACGACGTGGACGCGTTCACCCTCAAGCTCTTCACCCCGAAGATCGTCCTGATGATGGCCCCCGGCTGGGCCGGCCCGCTCTACCGCGTCGGCTATAACGGCAATCACCGCGTCCACATGGCCCGGATGCTCGAACTGCCCTGGCTGGCCGCAGCAGTCGAGGTCAAAGCCGTCCCGCCGTCGTGGAGGATCATTGATCTGCTGGCCATGGACCCCGACGACGGGACGAAGATCCGTTCTTTCGAGCGCCGCATGCGGGAGCGGGTCGAGCTTGTCACCGGGTTGTTGCGCCGCGGGGTGATCGACGGCGAGCTCGCGGGGGAGCGGGGTGAGACCCTGCTGTGTCGTCGGCTGCCGGCGGCGTGGCTGCTGCACCGAGCCGAGTACGCCACCGCTGTCAACGCCGTCTACGAAGACCGTTACCCCGGTGCGTTAGCTCAGCTCGGCATCCCGCTCGACGCCGGCACGAATCCCGCCGCATGGCGACGCTGGCTTGCCGAGGCCTGAGGCGCTCGATGCTGGCTGCTATCCGCCCGGCGGCTCCCCGCAGCCGGAACGGGGGTCAAGCGGGCCGCTGCGTGAACACGGGGGCTGTATTGCCGCCTGACTGGTCGTGCTGAAATCACATCACGCGCTCGAATTCAGTGTTGCGATCGCACTGCGGTTGGATAGTCTGGAGGTAAGGCGGTGTCCGGATGACACCGGCCGATCCGGGCAGACGCCAGACCGCAGCAGACCTTACGGGCTGTGCGGGACGAGGGACGGACTCGGACGGGGCTCGCCGCGCGCAGCGCGGGATGGAACGAGACAGCTCTTCGATACCGGGAGAGGTCTCCGATGCCCGCCCACCGTTCCGCACGTCTGCCACAGCGCGAGTCCTCGAATGCGCCTGCCACGGCGGAGTCACCGGTTCCCGAGGATCTCCTGACTGTCGACGAGGTCTGCGCTGAACTGCGCATCACCCGCTCGACGTTCAACGATTGGCGTGCGAAGCAGTGTGCGCCGCCCTGTGTGCGGTTGCCGAACCGGCAGTTGCGGTTCCGGCGGTCCGCCTGGAGCGCTGGCTGACCTCGCACGAGGAGGCTTCTGCGTGACGGACACGACCTTCGATGTCCGGATCTGGGACGTGCGGGTCAAGACCGGGCGTCCGCGCAAGGACGGCAAGCCGGCCAAGAAGTCCTACATCGTCCGGTGGGTGGTCGCGGGCACGGTGTTCCCGGAGACCTACGCGAACGCGACGTTGGCGGAGAGCTTCCGTTCCAAGCTGATCGTGGCCCAGCGCAACGGCGAGGCGTTTCGGGTTGTCGACGGTCTGCCGGTGTCGATGGCACGGAAGCGCAACGACCAGACCTGGTTCAGCTTCGCGCAGGCGTATGTGGACATGAAGTGGCGCCGCGCTGCGGCGAAGTCCCGGTCCGGCAACGCGGACGCGCTGGCGACGGCGACGCTGGCGCTGCTGACGGGCCGCCGCGGAAAGCCCGACGATGCGGTGCTGCGGCGGGCCATGACGGGCTGGGCGTTCAACACTGTCCGGCGCGACACGGACAAGCCGGCGGACATCGAGGCCGCGCTGGCGTGGCTGGAGTCGAACACGGTCGCCGTGTCGCGGCTGGGGGACCTCACGACGCTGCGAGGTGTGCTGGACCAGCTGGCGCTGAAGATGGACGGGACGGCTGCCGCGGCGAAGACGGTGTTCCGCAAACGCGCGGTGGTGTTCAACGCGCTGGAATACGCGGTGGAGCGGGACCTGCTGCCGGCGAACCGGTTGCCGGAGGTGAAGTGGACGGCACCGAAGCGAGTCCGGGCGATCGACACGCGCGTGGTGGTCAACACTAAGCAGGGCCCGCAGCTGCTCGCCGCGGTGGCCGCTCAGACGGTGATGCGGGTACCGCCTGGTGCGTCCGAGCCGGTGATCGTGGCGCGGCGCTCGTCCGGGCCGCGGCTGGTCGCGTGCTTCGCGACGATGTACTACTCGGCCCTGCGCCCCGAGGAAGCAGTGATGCTGCGCGACATCGACCTGAAGCTGCCGCGGAAGGGCTGGGGCGAGTTGCTGGTGTCGGAGACCGCGCCGATCGCCGGTGCGGCCTGGACCGATAGCGGGCAGCGGCGCGACCGCCGTCAGCTCAAGCAGCGCGCGAAGGGGGAGGTGCGGCCGGTGCCGTGCCCGCCGCCGCTGACCGCGCTGCTGCAGCAGCACCTCGAGCAGTACGGCGTCGCCGAGGATGGCCGGTTGTTCCGGAGCATGGACGGCGGTGACGTCGCCGAGTCGACCCTGGCGCGGGTGTGGGACAAGGCCCGCAAGGCCGGCAAGGCCGCGCTGACGCCGGAGGAGTACCGGTCACCGCTGGCTCGCCGGCCCTACGACCTGCGGCACGCGTGCGTATCGACGTGGCTGGCGGGTGGCGTGATCTCAGCTCAGGTGGCGTTGTGGGCTGGGCACTCGGTGGCGGTGCTGCACGAGGTGTACGCCAAGGTCCTGTCCGGGCTCGAAGAAGAATCGCTGGGCAAGATCGCCCGCATCCTCGGCCTGCCCGCCGACGACGAGGACGACACAGACGGTCGATGAAGCCGTTCAGGGTGCGAGCCATAGTCTCAGCAAAGCGGCAACAACAGCTAGGACTACACCCGTCGCAAGGGGGTTTGTCGCAGCCGTGCGAAGTCGTCGTGCGGCCGCGTCGCGAGGCGAACGGGTCCGAAACCGTGCGGCGGCCGCAAACTGCGCGTGCGGTATCGCCGTTTCGCGAGCTGCAGCAGTTACCAATTCTGCAAGGTAGGCGCCAAGAATTGGACGGCGACGTTGGTCTGCCGGGTTCTCGCCGAACCACAGGAGTAGCTCGCCGACTGTTGCGCCTGCCGACACCGGTTGTCCGGTAAGGTGCGCCGTGTCGCGGGTCAGTGCCCACGCAACAGCCGCCACGCGACGTCGACGATATATCGGTCTTTTCAGACATCGAGCGAATTCCAAGTCAAGGCCCGCTGCAGAAGTGATTGGCGCAAGAGCGCATATTAGCCGCGTGCACCTCGCAGCCGATGCCAACAGTCGATCGTAGGGCGTCCAACTTATGATCGTCGCCAGTAGTGCTGCGATTACCACTATGGATGCCATGGTCTGCGGGAGCGGGGTATGTCTCAGTCCAGGTGCGTTGAAGCCGACCGAGCCGAAAGACAGTGCGACCCCCCAAAGCAAGAGGGCGATGTTCTGCCTCGAGATGGCTGACTGAATTCGAGATAGGTCAGGTGACGTAACTCCAACCCGGCGTAAGTACCGACGTTCCTGCGGTCTCATCATCGCCGTGAACAACAGGTACCTGGCAAGTCCGGGAACGAACGACGCGAACCTCGCGAACATGCGCTCCCGAGCTTCGGTGAGTTCGTCCGCCTCATCCGGGTCCTCGGCGGGCCTCTGCAGCTTTGCCGGTTCCATGCCCTCGGGGCCGTTCTGAGTGGTCACGTCAGACAAGTCGGTACTGAGGTCGTCGCTGATACAGGCTGACGCGGAACAGTTGAGCTTGCGCTCTCGTAGCGTCTTACGTCCCGTCATCGACGCCGAGCGTGCCAGGCCGCCATCGCCCTGTTTCGGGCCGTCTCCGGCTCCCCAGACCGGGGGACATCGACCCGCCTGCGCGCCGGACACCGCCCGTGCCGGGTATCGGGCAGCCAATGCCGGGCCACGCCGGTTGGCCGGACGTCACCTCCGCCCCGGGCCAGGGTGCCGCCGCCGCTTCGGCGGCTTGAGCCTTCGGTGCCCGCTCGTCTCCTTTCGCTCCGCCGGCATCCGCGCTGCTCTGACGGGACTGTCGCGCGCCGTCAGAGATTCCAACCGAATCGGGTGCCGTTACTCCTACCGAGGTCGGGACCAGTCGTCATGAGTAACATGACTGATTCATCGGTATCGCGCCTCGAAATGCCGGAACCTGCGGAGCAGCCGTGCAATCACGGTGGCTACTCGTAGTCGCTGAGCGTGTCCTGCACGGTCTGTGTGGCGGCTTCCGCGGTCATCTGGAATTGATCAGTAGGGTCAGTCAGTACCCCGATGAGGACCGTACGAAGGTGTGGCATGAAGTCAACTCCGTACGCTGCCGCGACTTTCTGTGCCGCCGGCACGACATTACGGGCGGCTTCGGCGGTAACGCCTACTCCGTAGGTGAGGATGACGGTGACGAGCTTAGCGATCACCACGTCCGTTGGGCTGAACGTGGCGGCCCACCCACTCGCGCAGGCGTACACCAGGGACGCGAGGCTGCGCGGATCGGCGTGACTACTGGGGTGATTGGCCAGCGTGACGAGCAGGGTCATGCCCTGGTCCTCTAACGTCTTCCAAGTCGCTGGCCGAGCCAAGGTCATCATCACGGTCTCGCCGAGTTGAGCTTGTCGGTTGGCGGCGGACGTCACCAAAGCAGCGGCATGCGGTAGGTCAACGACGTTGTGCTCGAACAACGTCGACAACACGTCGGCGGTCCGGACTTGCTCCAGGCGGCCGTTCTTAGTCAGTGCTTCCAGCAACGCGAGCGTTCCGAACGCGGTGACTCCGTGGGCCCGAGCCCTCGCGCGCACGACCACGTCATCGCTGTAGAGCGCGATCGTGCGCGCGGCGGCAACAGCGGCTCCGGTCCACCACGGCCCCACCGCCCCGATCTGGTTCCCGTCGTCGATGTTCGCCGATTTCGCGACAGAGATCGCGCGGCATGACTGCACGGCGTCTCCGACCGCGCGACACTGCGCGGTCATCTGGCGACGGTCGTCTTCTGGGACTGGTTCGACATGGGGTTGATCGCCGTCCGCGGTCATGCTGACCGTGATGGCACCCTGGCCGAGTCCGCGAGCATGAACCTGACTGAGTAGCACGTCGTACAAGGCTGGCGCGGCGATCAACAGATTGCTGAACTCAGGGGCGATCAGTGGCCAGAGATCGAGGACGCCGGCCGCGACGAACAACGCGGTCGTCTCCACGACCACGGAATGGTCGAGCGCAGCAGCCGCAGCCTCGACCTCCTGCCGAGATACCTCGGGGTCGGCATCCACTGCCGGTAGGAAACCGGCGGTCCGCTGAGCGAGACTGAGCAGATAGGGGCGACCGGTCGCGGCAGTGATCGCGCCAACAGGTGCTGTGCCTTGCCAGACCCGATGCAAGGCCGGTGCGGCCCTGGCGGTACTTGCGTGTAACAGCGCCGTGTACTGATCGGAGCTGATCAGCGCGGGCGGCGGTTCGTGCTGATCAGCATGCAGCTGCCACGCCTGCTGAAGACGCTCTCTGACATCCTCCAGTGCGGCATCGTCACCGGCAGGTAATGACTGCTTGAGGGTGAACAGGATTCGCCGGACCAGCTCGGCGGGCTGCTCCGGTCGCGCGGCCAGTTGCAGCGCTGCGTCGACACGATCGGCCGTCCAGTCCTGCAGCTGGTGCAAGTCAAACCATGTCGTCACCTCGACCGCGGACTGCGGGTCCGGCCTCAACTCGTCCAACGTCTGGTACGCCCGGTGGTACTGGCCTTGGTTGAACTGATTGATGATGATCATCCACGCGTACCGTCGCTGCAGTTCAGCCAGATCTTTGGCCGCAGAGACAGGAGCCATCAGCGCGTCTGCGTGCCCCATGTTGAGGTCGGTCTGGAGGTTCGTGATCTCTCGGAGCCCGTCTTGAGCGAGTCGTTCACATCGGGCCCACTCGTGTCGAACGGTGTACACGTCGATCAACTTCGTTCGGATGGCGTGTCTTAGCCGGTAAGGTAGATCCGAGCGACTGAGCAGTTCGGTGGCCTTGGTGACGAAGTCATCGGTGCGTCCAGCTCGAGTGAGAACGTCCAGGGCAAGGAATTCCAGCCGGGCATAGCCGAATCGAACGCTGGCGTCCTCGCATGCCTGGACAGCATCGTCCACGCGTCCAAGGGCCTCCAGACCTTGGACGTACTGTTCGGCGGCTGGCAGACTGGTGTCGCGCAGCCGGCGGAGCAGCGCCATGGCAGATGCTTCGCCGCCCGACGCGGCCAGTGCGCGGGCGTGCAAGACGTCGCGGATACCTGGAGACAGCAAGCCCGCGTCGTTGATTTCGTCCAGTGCGGGCAGCGGCCAGCAACCCAGCCCAGCCAGTTGCGAGCAGGCCGCAATACGCCGACCGAGGTCTTGATCGACATTGAGAACCTCGCGCCACGCCGCTTCGCGATCGGCCGGAGGCGCCCCGACCGCATTCGCTCGATGGGCGGCCAGGTTGGTGCGCCACACCGAATCGCTGCTGGCGTCAACTCCTGCGGCGAACGTGTCGCCCCTCTCGATGTCGCCGTGTCCGTAAGCAATGCGGGCGGCGCCGAGTGCCAGTTGCGGCGACGCGGCCTCACCCACGGTTGCCTCACCGTCCGGTTGTGCAGTTGCCACGCGGAAGGCCGATGCCTCGTCAGCGGCCATGATTTTGATCTGCATCAGAAGATGCGCTGCTCGGACGCTGTCACCCCGCCACCGCCGCAGCTCCGCTCGAGCCGCCTCGGCCAAGCCCGCAGCGCGCCGATAGTCAGAACCAGCGAGTGTCGTCGATGTGGTGGGCGCCCGTTTGACGAGAGCATCGGCCAGCGCGATTTGCTGATCAGGCGAGTTCGATGCGCGCGCCAGTGCCTGTTCGTGATGGTCGATCGCGTTGTCCCAGTCGCCAACCCGCATCCGCTGGTCAGCGAGAAACCGCTGGACAGTGGGTTCGCGGGCTGCTCCGTCTGGGTCCTCCAGTACCTCGGCAGGCACGGGAACCGGCCCAGGGTTGGCGCCGTGATCGAGGGAGGCCAGACCAACAGCCGCGAGCAAGCGGCTGTCAGCCACGGCGAGCGACTCGGTCAGCAACGCACGAGCACGGTCGGGGTCAGTGCCCGCCATCATCGCACCCGCGAACGCCCGCAACCGACCCGAGCCAGGCTTCCTGTCCTTCGCTCGGTCCGCCGCCAAGAAGCACTCTCCGCTGGCACGGGTTGCGCCGTAGGCGATGGCGTACTCCCCGACGGCCAGCCATGCCGCCTGCTGTTGTTCCTCGCTCCACCCATCGGTGAGCGCGGTAACCACGCGTTCGGGGTCGTCACGGCCCTCCAGAAGGGCGGCGGCCAGGTGTCGCGCCAGCGCTGGATTGGTCTCATCGCATACCAGTAGCCAGTTCCCGCACCCCGTGGGTAGACCACGCAGGAGTTCGGTCAACCCGTCCGGGGGTGCCTGGCGCGCCAGCTTGGCGAGTGCGCGGTACGACGAGGCATGGACACGTTGGCAGGCCGGCACCGAGACCTTGAACCCCTTGCCCGTCACAACAGCCGTCTCTTGGGTGACGTGCTGCCAGTACGCGGTATGAAGTGCCGGGTTGTAGAGCACCAGCAGCACAGGGTCGGCGTAGTTCAGCCAGTACTCGCGCAATCGCAGGGTGTCCTCGCGGAACACCCATCCATCCTTGGCGGGGGTCTCCTTGGTGAACCAACTGGCGCCAGCCTTGATCTGGACCGCCATCACCCGACCGCTTGGCTGTCCTCCGAACACCGGCTCAACCTGGCCATCGATGCCGAAATCGGACTCCTTCAGCGCACGGAAGATCCACTGGAGCTCGTAGTTGAACAAGGTACCGACGCCGTTGGACCCGTTGTCACCGGTGACGGAGGTCAGTGGGCGAGTCATCGCACCAGCCTATGTTCCGATGCAGACCTCAATGCAGCGACCTGCGGGCGCTATCCAGGCCTGATGGGTCGGGGCTTAGGTCGGTCCACTTGGATGGCCCGGACCATGGACACCGGCATCCGGGAGCGTGCAGCACTGGCTGTTCAGGAACGCGGCGGCGGCGAACGAACCGCGTGATTGCCCCGTTTCACTCGTGCGCTGGAGTTGGTGCTGCCGCGAGGTGGTCCGGGCCGCCAACGGGCCAGAGTCACCTCCGCGCCGGCCATGACACCGCTCCCGCTACCGTCTCGGGCACTCCCGGGCGGCAGGCCGTCAGCCCCCGTCCAGGGCCCGGCATCCGCCAAAAAGGAGACCGCGAATAGACCGCGACTGGCCGCACGTCACCGGTTTCAGCCGTACACAACCGGACATCCCGGACTAGATCGCCGTTCCAAACAAGCCTGCTCAGGAGCCTGTCTTCGCAGGTCAGAGGTGGTGCCCCCGGAGAGATTCGAACTCTCACTACACGGGTTTTGAATCCGTTGCAGCAGACGATCGGCTCGGCGATGCGTCCGACAAGCTCGGCCGTGGTCGCCGGGATGATCATGAAGGACCCGCCGCCGAGGTCGAGCGAGGCACAGGTTGGCCGGGCCGCCCTGATCTGCTGAGCGGCGACGAAGTCCTGCTCCGCGACCAGCGCCGGATGCGCAACCTTCGCCGACAGCGCCGGCATTGACGCTGGGCCGCAGGTGCCGGTGGCGCGGCGATTCCAGATCTGCCGTCCGGTGTAGCGTGGGTTCGCCAGGATCACGGCGACCGTGCGCAGTGTCCAGGCTCCGCAGGTTCGGTGGCGGTTGCGGTCTGGATCGGCGCCGGACGGGCAGGGGATACCACGCTCGTTGAGGTGCCGCGCGATGCTGGCGACGCTGTGCCCGGCGAGCCGTTGCCGGAACATCCATGCCACGTGCGGCGCGGTGCGCGGGTCAGGAGCGAGCCGTTGCAACCGCCGTCCCCAGCGGGCATTGGGCAGCGTTGGGGTGCGGGCCGGCGTCGACGAGACGGTAGCCGTAGGGTGGTCGTCCGCCGCGGTAGCGGCCTTGCTGGGAGGCCTGATTATGCATCGCGGCCAGGACGCGGTGGCGGGCGCGGAGTACTTCGCGTTGGGACTGAGTGGCCAGCAGTGCCAGCAGCGTGCGGTGGTCGCGGTTGGCGAGATCGACGGGACCGCTTGTTTCGGGCAGCCAGAGCTGGATGCCGTGCCGGGTGCACCAGGTGTAGAGAGTGGCGAACTGGGTGCCGGTGAAGGCTCGCTCGTACTCGCCAATCACGATCGCATCGACGACGGGCGCCTGCCCGGAGGCCTCGGCCATGAGCCGGGCGGCCTGCGGTCGCTGTCGCCATGGGACTCGGCGTGAGGTGCCGCATCGAAGTAGGCGACGACAATCTGGCCATGGTCGGCGATGAGGTTTTCAGCCATGTCGCGCTGCCAGCCCTGTGACGACACACGATCTTGATGTCGGGTGGTCGACGTGCGGCCGTAGAAGGCGAACCGTAGGCCGTTGACCTGAAGGTCTGTGGATGCTGCGCCGGTCTGGTTCTTTCTGTTCATCCACTGCGCGAGCAAGTCCGCAGGGTCGTCTGCTGGAGGGAGCTGAGCCGGGTGTGGTTGATGCGGATGCACGCTGGATCGATGACGAGGCTGACGTCTTATGACGGCGTGCTCGAGTTCGTTCGCCCGTTCGGCGCAGCGGATCGGGGGTGCACGGAGGCCGTATAACGACCTATGCGGCGAGGCTGATGCGATCAGCACATGGGTGAGGACGCTGGAAGGTCGGAAGATTTCGTGAGTGAAGTCGCTGGCGAACCCAGTGCGGGCATGTCTGGATGACTCCTCGACAGGTGGATATTGCGAAGCTGAACTCTTGCGCAGGGGGGCGACGCTCGCCGGACACCGCTTTTCACTCGAAGCTTGATCGAGGGTGCGGACTTGGTCGGTAGTCGCAGCGGGCCCGCGCCCGCGAACGTCCCCCGCAGGCCCCGCTCCGGTCGCGTGACGAAGGCGAACGCTAGCTGGATACCACGCATGAACGGCTGCGGTTGTGGACCAAGGGCGGCACTCGGGACATCATCCGCGACCGGGTCATCGTCAGAAATGACGCTGTCGGCGACCTCGAATGGATCATCTTTCGTCGACTGAACACCCGCCAAGCCAGGCCGTCAGCGACCGACCGCAGCTGACGATCGACCCGTTCACAGACGGCCGCCTCCAGCTCCCAAGTCTCCGGGCTGGTCTCCGGGTCGGCGGACCTCAGCTCGGGGGCGTCGGCCGGCACGGCTTTGCCCTGCCGGAGTAGCTTCGCAACGCGCCGGCACCCTGCCCGGTGTTCCTGGACCTCCAGCACTCGCGCGACCAGGTTCCCGGAGTCGACCACCGCAGTTCGGTCCTGAAGCCGTGGCCGGCTCGTCGGATCGGCGATCCAGCGGTGGTACGGGTGGCCGGCCAACCGGTGCGGGCGGGAATGGCCGGGCTGTGTGCCCACCGCGGCCTCCGGGAGCTCGGATGAACTCGAGATGGCTCCCGAACCGCCCGACGCGGCGGGGCGGCGACATCCTGGCGGGCATGTGGTCGCTGACCAGCGGGATCGGCCGGGTCGCTACCGTCGGCTGTCGGAGGTCGCTGGATGATCCGCACGACGCCACGGTTGGCGCCCGCACCGGCAGGGACCATCGTGAGTCGGCCCGTGGCCGGCGACCACGTCGGTAGCACTGTCCGGTCGGGGTGCGCGGTGAGCTCGGCGGGCTGATTCCGGTTCCGTCGGCGGCCGGCACGCTCGTCGTCTGCTTGCGAGGTCACCGGCTGATCTCTACGGCCAGCTCAAGCTCTTCAGTCATTGCTACCGGCTGCACGGCATGCTGTGCGAGGTGTGCCGCGTGCAGGAAGGCTGCGAGCCTGCGGCCCGGCGCCTTACGGAGTGGGCGCCTCGACGTCACGGTCCAGCACCCGCTCGGCACAGCGCCGGACGACGGGCTCGCACTGGTCACCCAGCCGCCGGCCGTGGGGAACGCTGGCCGGTCGGATCGAACTTCGTCTCGATGGCGCGGAGGCCGGCGCGGTGACCGCCACGCTGTGCATGAGCTGTCGGATGGTGACTCTGGATTAAGTCCACGTCGCCGCCGGCTATCGGGGCTCGGCTTTGGCAGCATGCTGGTCGCGGCCGCCGTGGATCGGGCCCCGTCGTACCGGCGGACGGCTCCGTCGCCGGATGGTCCGGCGGTGCAGTCGTTTCTTGTCCGGATCGCTTGTGCGTCGACGACATGCCAGCGTTCCTGCTCCGCGCCGTATCAGGTCTGCATCAATCGTCCCGAACGCGACGACGTCGAACCGTCAACCCGGTGACCGAAGACCTGCTGCGCATGCTCGGCCTGACCACCGCCGAAGCCCCGCGAGCTCTGCGTCCGCCCGCTGTCCGCCCTCGACGCCGCTCTGGCCGAAGCCGCACGCCGCCGCCTGAACGACCTCGCCAGCCGCCACGACGGCCATCGAAAGTCCCGTCGGCACGTCAATCCGGTCTTCGTCGATGGCGACTGCACGTTGCGTGCGGCAACGGCTGGGTCGTCGGAATGACGTGGAGGCACGCCGGTCGCCGAGGTGTGGGGCAGACCCCGTTCTGCGGTTCGCCGGCATCAACTGGCCTTCGCGGGTTTGCCGGATCGGTCGGATCCACGTGTCCGAGGGGTGTACGGCCGTGTGAACCGCACGTATCGCGCAGTTTGTGTCTAACATTGCGCGAAGTGCGCAACATGTGGCAGTGTCACCGCACAGACCTGAACCGGAGGAGGGATGGACCGTGGGGCCCTTCCTGATGCGTCGCGTGCTGTCGCTGGTGCCCGTCGTCCTGATCGTCACGGCGTTGTCCTTCGCGCTCGTCGCGGTCATGCCGGGCGACGCGGCACTGGCCAACGCCGGCATCCAGCAGAACGGCATCAGCGCGGAACAGCTCGCGACCCTGCGTGCGGAAATGGGGCTCGACCAGCCGCCCTTGACCCGCTACCTCTCCTGGCTGGGCCACGTGTTCACCGGTGATTTCGGCCGGTCCTTCCGCACCGACTCCTCCGTGGCCGACTCGGTGTTCGCGCGGTTGCCGGTCACCCTGGAGGTCGGCCTGCTCGCCATCGCGCTTGCCGTGGTGCTGGGCTGCGCCGCCGGGGTGGTGATGGCTCTGCGCGCCGGCCGCGCGTCCGATGTCCTGCTGACCGTGGTCAGCTTCGGCGGCATCGCGATCCCGCCGTTCTGGCTCGGCGCGCTGCTGGTGCTGGTCGTCTCGCTGGTGTGGGGATTGCTGCCGCCCGCGGGGTTCGTGCCGTTCTCCGAAGATCCCGCACAGCACTTCGCGCTGCTGATCCTGCCGGTCATCACGGTCGCCGTCGCGCCCGCCGCCATCCTCGCCCGGCAGACCAGGGCCGCGGTGCTGGACGCGCTCGGCCAGGAGTACGTGCTCGCGGCCCGCGCGCGGGGTGGCGGCAGCCGCCAGGTGCTGCGGCGGCACGTGCTGAAGAACGCCGCGGTGCCCGTCGTCAGCGCGGCGGGCCTGCAGGTCGGCGGCGTGCTGGGCGGCGCGATCCTGGCCGAGACGATCTTCTCCGTGCCCGGGGTCGGGTTGCTGCTGGTCGACTCGATCGCCGCACGGGACTACCCGGTGATCCTCGGCCTGCTCGTCGTGCTCAGTGCGCTGGTGCTGCTGGTGAACCTGCTGACCGATGTGGTGTACGCGCTCGTCGACCCGAGGATCCGCTATGACTGACCCGCCCCAGTTCGTGCCCGTGCCGGAACCGGACGACCCGGTCGCCGGCTCAGGAACGCTGCGCCGCACCTGGCTGCGCTTCCGGCACTCCCGGCTCGCCGTGCCGTCGGCGGTGGTGCTCGCGCTGTTCCTCCTCGTGGCGGTGGCCGCGCCCCTGATCGCGCCCTACGACCCCAACGCGGGGCAGTTCGACCGGATCTTGGAAGCGCCGTCGGGGCACCACCTGTTCGGCACCGACGCACTCGGGCGCGACGTGCTCTCCCGCGCGGTGTTCGGGGCCCGCGTCTCGCTCGTCGTCGGGCTGGGCGCCGTGCTCGTGGCGTTCGCGGGCGGGCTGGTCATCGGCCTGCTCGCCGGCTACACCGGCCGCTGGGTCGACGAGGCGCTGATGCGCGTGATGGACGCGGGGCAGGCCTTCCCCGGCCTGATCCTCGCGTTCGCGCTGACCGCGGCGCTGGGCCCCAGCGCCACCACGGTGGCCTTCAGCGTCGGGGTCGTCGCGATCCCCGCGGTCGCCCGGGTCGTGCGGGGGCAGGTGCTGGTCGTGCGCGAGCTCGACTACGTCTCCGCCGCGCGCGTGCTGGGACTGCGCAAAACGCGCATCCTCGCGCGCCACGTGCTGCCCAACGCGGTCGGTCCCGCCATCGTGCAGGGCATCGTCCTGCTGTCCTCGGCGATCCTCACCGAGGCGGCGCTGAGCTTCCTCGGCCTCGGTGTGCAGCCACCCGAGCCGAGCTGGGGCGGTCTGCTGCGCGACGGCTACGACTCGCTCGCCGCGGCGCCGTGGATCTCGACCGCGTCCGGCCTGGCCGTGCTCGTCAGCGTGCTCGCGATCAACTTCGTCGGCGAAGGGCTGCGGGAGAGCCTCGTCGACGCCTGACCCGCCGCGCCACCGCATGTTCAAAGGAGAACTTGTCTTGTCCCGTCCTTGGCTTCACCGGTGGCCGCGCGCCGCCGTCGCGGCCGGTCTCGCCGTCGCGCTCGTGGGCTGCTCCGCGATCACCCCGGCCGGCGAGCCCGTGCAGGCCCCCGCCCAGCCCGTGCGTGGCGGGACGCTGGTGGTCGGCAGCGTCGGCAACAACTGGACGACGCTCGACCCGCTCACGACCAACACCTCGATCGGCCCGTACTGGTCGATGTACGAGCCGCTGTTCGAGTACCGGCCCGACGGCGCGGGCAAGTCCGCGGTCGCGCCGAAGCTGGCCGTCTCCGGGAACCTCGACGACCCGCTGCGGCCGGTGATCCATCTGCGGACCGGCGTCACCTTCCACGACGGCACGCCCTTCGACGCACAGGCCGCGGCCTGGAACATCGAGCAGATGCGGCACCTGCCGGGCTCCACAGCGGCCCGGACACTCGGTGACGTCACCGGCGTCGAAGTCGTGAACGCCGACACGATCGCGCTGACGCTCAAAGCGCCCAGCCCCTCGATCTTCGTCCGCCTCTCGTCGTCGGCCGGGCCGGGGCGGGCGATGGTGTCGCCCACCGCGGTGCAGGCTCACGGCCGGGAATGGCTGGCCCGCAACGAGGCGGGCACCGGCCCGTTCACTTTGAAGAAGTTCGTGCCCGACACCCGCACCGACGTCGTGGCTTACCGCGGGTATTGGGACACCGGCGCGGACGGCGCGAAGCTGCCTTACGTCGACGGCATCGCCTACGAGCTGCTGCGCGACACCAGCGCCGCGATGCTGGGCCTGCAGGCGGGCTCGGTCGACGTCGTCGCCGGCCCGACCAAGGCGATGCTCGACCAGGCCGCCCGGTCGAAGACGGTGCGCGCGGTCGAGCTGACCACCTCCAACAGCTATCCGGGCACTTTCGGGTTCAACGCGACCCGTGCGCCGTTCGACGACGTGCGGGTCCGGCAGGCCGCGCAGCTGGCGATCGACCGCCGGACCCTGGTCAAGGTCGTCTACCCGAACAGCTCCGAGCCCGCCCAGCTGCCGCTGTGGAACGACTCGATGCCCGGCTGGTCCGAGGGGCTCGACCACGTCTACGACTTCGACCTCGCCAAGGCCAAGCGCCTCGCCGGCGAGGCCAGGCTGGCTCCGGGCACCCGCGCCACGCTGATCTACCAGTCCCGCGAGCCGGACGCCACCATCGCGCAGGTCTGGAAACAGATGTGGGCCGAGATCGGCATCGACCTGATCACGACGCCGCTGGAGGAGACGGTCTTCGAGTCCCGGCTGGCCGCGGGGGACTTCGACGTCGCGACGTGGAACTGGGGCACGCCCCTCACGCCGGACCTCGCCGCCGAGTACCTGCAGGCCGGTGGGCGGCAGAACTGGGTCCACTACGACAACCCGGCGGTCAACGACTTGTTCGCTCAGGCTTCCGGCGCCGGTGGCGAGACCGGGCAGGCGGACCGCTACGGGAAGGCGCTCTCGGCCGTGATGCAGGACGCGGTGTACGGCGTCGTGCTGCGCCAGTCGCCGTACGTGTTGCAGCGCGGTGCCGTCGGCGGCATCCGCGAGATCTGGGGTGGACAGGACATCACCCGGGCCTACAAGGGGCAATCATGACCAGAGCGGTACCGGACGCGCTGCGTGCGTCCACAGAGGACACCGGTGACCTGCTGGCGGTCACGGACCTGCGCGTCGGCTACACCCCACGGCCGGGCGCGACGGGCGGGCCGGTACAGGCCGTGCGCGGCGTCGACCTGACCGTCCGGCGCGGGCGGGTGCGGGCCCTGGTCGGCGAGTCCGGGTGCGGCAAGAGCGCCACCGCGCTGGCCGTGCTCGGCTTGCTGCCGCGGACCGCGACCGTCGAAGGGTCGATCCGGCTCGACGGGCGCGAGCTGGTCGGGCTGGGGGAGCGGGAACTGACCGCGGTCCGCGGCCGCGACATCGGGATGATCTTCCAGGACCCGAGCCTCTACCTCGACCCGCTGCAGCGCGTCGGCAGGCAGATCGCCGAGCCGCTGCAGCACCACGAGCACCTGTCCCGGGCCGACGCCCGCGCGCGGGCGATCGAGCTGCTCGACCTCGTGCGCGTGCCCGACGCGCGTCGCCGCGTCGACCAGTACCCGCACGAGTTCTCCGGCGGCATGCGCCAGCGCGTGATGATCGCGTCGGCACTCGCGTGCCGCCCGTCGCTGTTGGTGGCCGACGAGCCCACCACCGCGCTCGACGTCACCGTTCAGGCGGAGATTCTCGACCTGCTGCGCGACGTGAGCGCGGCGTTCGACAGCGGGGTCCTGCTCATCACCCACGACATGGGCGTCGTCGCCGACCTCGCCCACGATGTCACCGTGATGCGTGGCGGCGAGGTCGTCGAGCAGGCCGGTGCCGTGGACCTGTTCGCGACCCCCTCGCAGCCCTACACGCGCGAGCTGCTCGGAGCTGTGCCGCGGCTGGGCACCGGTCGGTCGGTCGCGGCACGGGAAACCGCGGCGGTCCCGGACGCGCCTCCCGCGCTGGAGCTCGAAGAGCTGTCGGTCACCTACCGCCGCCGCCTCACCTCGCCCGCGTTCCGGGCCGTCGATGGCGTGAGCCTTACGCTGCCCGCCGGGAGCGTGCTCGGCTTGGTCGGTGAGTCCGGCTCGGGCAAGTCCACGATCGCCCGCACCGTCGTAGGCCTGAATCGGGCCAGTGCGGGACGGGTGCTGATCGCGGGCCAGGACGTCACGCGGCTGCGCGAGCGCGAACTGCGGTCGGTGCGACGGCGCTACGGCATCGTGTTCCAGGACCCGGCCGCGTCGCTCAACCCACGCCAGACCGTGCGTGACACGCTGGTGGAGAGCGTCCGCAGCCGGGGAACGGTGAGCGCGCGCGACGCGCGGTCACGCGTGACCCGGCTGCTGAACGACGTGCGGCTCGACCGCGCCTTCCTCGACCGCTACCCGCGGGAGCTCTCGGGCGGGCAGCGGCAGCGGGTCAGCATTGCCCGCGCGCTCGCGCTCGATCCCGAGCTGCTGATCGCCGACGAGCCGACCTCGGCCCTGGACGTGTCGGTGCAGCGGACCGTGCTGGAACTGCTGCGCGAGCTGCAGCGCGAGCGCGGGTTCGCGTGCCTGTTCGTCACCCACGACCTCGCGGTCGTCGAGTCGCTCGCCGACCACGTGGCGGTGCTGCGCGGCGGCAGGCTCGTCGAGCACGGCACCACCGCTCAGGTGCTGTCCGACCCCAGCGACGACTACACCGCCCAGCTCCTGGCCGCGGCGCCGGTGCCCGACCCCGCCGCGCAGGCGGAGAAGCGCCGCCTGCGCGCGGCTCGCCGTCTCGAGCAGAACTGATTCGGAGGACCTTGATGACCGACGACCTGCCTGACGTGCCCCTCGACGGCCTCGTACGGGCGCACCCGCACCTGCCGGGGGTCAGCTCGGCGTTCCTGCCGCCGCCCGGCCCGCAGAGCCACGCCTCGTTCCTGTGCGCGCTGCCCGGCGGCGACCTGCTGTGCGCCTGGTTCGGCGGCAGCAGCGAGGGAAACCCTGACGTCTCGATCCACCTGGCCCGCCGCCCCGCCGGCAGCGACCGGTGGTCGGCTCCGCAGCAGGTGTCCGACGACCCGTCACGCTCGGAGCAGAACCCCGTGCTGCACCACGACGGCGAGACTCTGCGGCTGCTCTACACCGCACAGGAGTACGGCAGCCAGGACACATCCGTCGTCCGCTCGCGCACCTCCGCCGACGGCGGGCGCACCTGGGGGCCGGTCACCCAGCTGAGCCCGCGGGAGGGCCTGTTCATCCGCCAGCCGGTGGTGACGACCGCGGCGGGCACGCAGCTGCTTCCCGCGTTCGACTGCCGGGTGGTGCCCGGACGGTCCTGGAAGGGCGACGCGGACGTGAGCCTTGTCCTGCGCTCCACCGACGGCGGGCGGACCTGGACCGAGCACCCCGTGCCCGACAGCACCGGCTGCGTCCACATGGACATCCTCGACCTGGGCGAAAACCTGCTGATCGGGCTGTTCCGCAGCCGCTGGGCCGACCGCGTGTACCGCAGCGAGTCCCGCGACGACGGCCGGACCTGGTCCGCGCCGATGCCGACCGAGCTGCCCAACAACAACTCCTCGATCCAGGCCGTGACGCTGGCGTCCGGGGCGATCGCGCTGGTGCACAACGACGTCGACGCCGTGACGGCGCCGCCGGAGGCGGTCTCGGACGACATGATCAAGCGAGTGGCCGAAGGCGCGCCGGTCGAGCTGGACCGCGACGCGGTGTGGGGCGTGCGGCGGGTGCCGCTCACCGTGTCGGTGTCCGAGGACGCCGGGCGCACCTGGCGGCGGGCCTGCGTGCTCGAGGCGTCCCGGGAGGATCCGGGGGCGGCCGGCGGTCCGGCGGTGCTCTACGACGGCACGCCGGGTGACCGGGAGATGTCCTACCCCACGGTCGTGCGCCGCGGCGACGAGCTGGAGATCGCCTACACCTGGGCCCGGCGCGCCATCCGCGCCGTGACCCTGCCGGTCACGCTCCTGGGCTGACCGGGCTGGCGGCGGTTCCGTTCGGGCGCGTGGTGATCACTTCGACGCCGCGCGCCACGAACGGCGCCACGGCGGCCGGGTCGGCCTTGTCGTCGGTCACCAGTGTCCAGCTGTCGGGCAGCCGCGCCCAGGCGTGGAACGGCCGGCGGCCCAGCTTCGCGGCGTGGGCCAGCACGTAAACCCGCGTCGCGCGGGCCATCATCAGCTCCTTGAGCCGGGTCTGCGCCAGCTCGGCTTCGCAGATTCCGTCCTGGGCGCTGACGCCGTCCGCGCCCAGGAACACCCGGTCGAAGCTCAGCCGTTCCAGCGAGGCTTCGGCGAGGGGCCCGACGAAGCCGCCGGACATCGGCCGGAAGGTGCCGCCGAGGCATTCCACGCGCACGCCTTCCGCGCCGCCCAGTGCCTCGACCACGGTCATGCCGGTGGTCGCGACCGTGAGCGGCGAGCGCTCGCGCAGCTCGTGCGCCAGCGCGGCGACGCTCGATCCCGCGTCCAGCAGCACCGTCTCGCCCGCGCGGATCTGTGCCGCGGCCCACCGGGCCATGCCGAGCTTGGCTTCGAACGCCTCACCGGTGCGCTGGCGCAGCGGCTCCTCGGGGTGCGCGGCGACCGCCATCGCCCCGCCGTAGGTCCGGGCGACCTCGCCCTGCTCGGTGAGCAGGGCGAGGTCGCGCCGGATCGTGGAGGGCGTCACCCCGAAGACCGTGGAGAGTTCGTCGACGCTCGCCAAGCCGGTGGTGCGCGCCATGCGGACGATCTGCTCACGACGACGGCGCGTACTCACAGCCATGGATTACCTTCCCATCCCGCAGCCGGTCAGGCCGCCGGGCCCGTGGCGGACCGGCGGGTGGCCAGCGCGGCGGCCTGGCGCAGCGCCTCGACCATACTGCGCGGGTCCGCGCGCCCGGTCCCGGCGATATCGAACGCCGTGCCGTGGTCCACCGACGTCCGGATCACCGGCAGCCCCACGGTGATGTTGACGCCCGCCTCGATGCCCAGGACCTTGACCGGCCCGTGCCCTTGATCGTGGTACATCGCCACGATCAGATCGTAGTCACCGCGCCCGGCCAGGAAGAAGGCCGTGTCGGCGGGCAGCGGACCCTCGGCGTCGATCCCGTCGCTGCGCAGCACCTCGAGCGCAGGGATGATCTTTTCCTCTTCCTCGCCGTAGCCGAACAGCCCGTTCTCACCCGCGTGCGGGTTGATCGCGCACACCCCGATCTTCGGCGCGTCGACGCCGGCGCGGCGCAACGCGTCATAGCCGCGCCGCACGGTGCGCTCCACCAGCCCCGGCTCGATCACCCGGATCGCGTCGACCAGCCCGAGGTGGGTGGTCACGTGGATGACGCGCAGCGTCGGCGTCGTCAGCATCATCGACACCTCGTCGGTGCCGGTGAGGTCGGCGAGCATCTCGGTGTGCCCGGCGTAGACGTGGCCGCCCGCGTGCAGTGCCTCTTTGTTCAGCGGGGCGGTGCAGATCGCGTGCACCTCCCCGGCGACGGCGAGCCGGGCGGCGGCGGCGACGTACTGGTAGGCCGCGTTCCCCGCTACCGGCGAGATCCGACCCCAAGGCAGGTCTTCGGGCAGCAGCCCCAGGTCGATCACGTTGATCCGGCCCGGCGTGAACACCGCGTCCGCCACCTCGCCGACCGCCACGACGTCGGCGTCGCGCTCCAGCACCGCGGCCGCGCGGCGCAGCCTGGCCGCGTCCCCGATCACCACGGGCCGGCACATCGCGTACGTTTCCGGGGCCAGGAGCGCGCCGACGACCACCTCGGCGCCGATACCTGCCCCGTCTCCCATCGTCACCGCGACCACAGGGCCGAGTCCAGCGGTACTCATCGTCCTCCTTGTCCGGCGCGGCCCGATTCGGACGGGCCGTCCTGGTTCATGTCTTGTAGGTGACCTGCGCGCAGGGTGCGCGCGATGGCGACGAGCGAGTCCGGATCGCCGAAGCTGCCCGGGCGCGTCACGACGGTGCGCCCGTCGGGAGCCCGGTTGACCACCGCGCCATGGTGCACCTGGCGCAGCGGGCGGAGCTCGGAGATGCCGAGGACATCCAGGGTCCGGCGGGCGGTTTCCCCGCCGGTGAGCACGAGGTCGACCGGTGCGGGACTGTCCTGCAGCGCTTGAAACACCAGCGCGGCCAGCAGCTCGGACACCCGGGCCTCGCCCACGAAACGAGGCGACACCGCGAGCACGGCCGTTCCGGTGCGCAGCGCCGCGGCCAGCTCATCGCGAGCCGGTGCGACGGATGACGCGTCGGCGTCCACGGCCACCACCCGCGCACCCGAGTCGTGCAACCTGCGGACCTGCTCGCGCGCCGACGGAGCCGCCGTGCCGACCACCACGAGCAACGGCGCACCGCAGTTCTCGCCCGCCTCGCCACCCGGGTCGGGCCACGCTGCGGCCCGTCCCGCCGCGGCGGCGAGACCGGCCGCGCCGACGAGGGTCGCCCCGGCCACCCTTGCCGCGGCGACGAGAGCATCCAGGTCGTCTTCGCGCTCCGCGTCGCCGACTATGACGCGGCCGGCACGGTGCGCGGTCAGCATTTCGTCGGCCAAGCGGGGACCGCGCACCACCGGCAGGCCGAGCACCCGCGCCGGAAGGCCGACGGCCGCGGCGACCGACTCAGGGGCTTCGCGTGATTCCGCGGCCCAGGCCGAGGTGTGGTGCAGCGGGACGCCGTCGACGTGTACTACTCCACTTCGGACGGTCCGCCCGGCGACCGGCAAGGCGGGAGCGACGACCACGGGCCGCCCCAGCGAGCGCACCTCGCCGACGACAGCGCCGACGTGCCCGCGCAACAGTGAGTCGATCTTGACCAGCACCTCGCGGTCGGCAGCGTGTGTGGCCAGTGCTTCTCGCAGTCCCGCCGCCGCGACCGTTGCGTCGTCCGCCCGCGAGTCGAGGTCGAGGGCGAGGACCGCGGCGGCCCGCGCGGCGGAATCGGAGCCGGCGGACAGCCGGAGGAGCGTGGGGCCGCCGTGCGCCGCGGCGGCCTCGGCGGCGCCGGACACGTCGTCCGCGAGCAGCAGGACCCGCGGCGCGGTCGTAGCCACCAGGTACCCTCCTCAAGTCGCGCATAATGTGCAGTACGCGGTGATTCTTGCGCAGATCGCGCAAAAATGCCAGAGTTACCCGACACAGTGAGTCCATCCGCAGGAGGAACCGATGACCGCGTCCGATACCGCCGCGACGACGCTCGACAGGCTGGTCGGGCCGACGCGGCTGGTGCTCGGCACGATGACGTTCGGCGACACCGCCGACGTCGCCGCTGCCGCCCGGATGGTCGACACCGCGCTCGACGCGGGCGTCACCGGCATCGACACCGCCAACGCCTATGCGGGCGGCACCACCGAGGAGATCCTGTGCGACCTCCTGCGCGGGCGCCGCGACCGCGTCGTGCTCGCGACCAAGGCCGGAATGCCGCACCCCGACATCGGCGAGCACTCCCCGCTGTCGGCCGCCGGGCTTCGCGCCGCCGTCGCGGGCAGCCTGCGCAGGCTCGGCACCGAGCACGTCGACCTCCTCTACTTGCACCAGCCCGACCGCGATGCCCCCATCGGCGAGACCATCGAGACACTCGGCGAGCTTCTGCGCGAGGGCCGCATCGGCGCCTGGGGCATCTCCAACTACGCCGCGTGGCAGGTGGCAGAGCTCAACCACGCCGCCGCGGCCGCCGGGGTCCCCGGACCGTCCGTCGGCCAGCAGCTCTACAACCTGCTCTCGCGGCGGATCGAGGAGGAGTACGTCGAGTTCGCCCGCACCACCGGGCTGCCGACCATCGTCTACAACCCCCTCGGTGGCGGGCTGCTCACCGGCAAGTACTCCTTCGACCAGCCCGCGCGGGGCGGGCGTTTCGACACCTCGCGCGTGGCCGCCATGTACACCGACCGCTACTGGAATCGCGCTCTGTTCGACGCCGTCGGGCGGCTGTCGGCGATCGCCCGCGACGCCGGGATCGGCCTCGTCGAGCTGAGCCTGCGGTGGCTGTGCGGGCGCCCCGGCTCCGACGCGCTGCTCCTGGGCGGCTCGCGCGTCGAGCAGTTGCAAGCCAACATCGACGCGGTCGCCCGCGGGCCACTGCCCGACGACGTCATCGCGGCGTGCGACGAAGTCGGCGACGCACTGCGCGGCCCGATGCCCGCCTACAACCGATGAGCCCAGGAGATCAAATGGTGGACCCGACCGACTTCGCCCGCCGCGTCCGCGCGCGGGAGCGCATCCTCGGCTACTGGGTGGTGCTCGCCTCGCCCGTCTCCACCGAGCGGCTGGCCCGCCTCGGCTGGGACTACGTCTGCCTCGACGGCCAGCACGGCCTGCTGGGCTACAGCGACTTGCTGCACAACCTGATGGCCGTCGACGCGGGCGGCAGCGCGGGCATGGTGCGCGTCGAGGCGAACGACCCGACGCCGATCGGCCGCGCCCTCGACGCCGGAGCCCGCGGCATCATCGTCCCGCTCGTCGACACCGCGGAGCAGGCCGCGGCCGCCGTCCGCGCGGCCCGCTACCCGCCGTCGGGTGGAATCCGTTCGTACGGGCCGATGCGCTCGGCTCTCCGAATCGGCCCGCGCCCCGCCGACGCGGACGCGAACACGGTGGTCCTTGCGATGATCGAGACACCGGAAGGGTTGCGCAACGTCGAGGAGATCTGTGCGACCCCGGGCCTCGACGGCGTCTACGTCGGTCCCTCGGACTTGTGCCTCGCCGTCGGTGGCGCCTATCCGGGCGACCCCGCGGTCGCCGACGAGTTCGAGGCCGCCATCGCCCGCGTCGCCCGCGCCGCGGCCGAAGCCGGGGTGGCCGCGGGGATCCACACGAGCGACGGCGCGACAGCGGCCCGGCGGCTGGGGGAGGGCTACACCCTCGCGACCGTGGCCAGCGACCTCACTCACCTGGAGCAGGCGTCGTCGGCTCACTTGGGGGCAGCGAAGAGCTGAGGTCGTCCCTGAAGGCGAACCCCTGGCGTGTCTGCGGCACCGGAGCGTTCTCGACACCTGCGTTGTTCCACTTGCACCGCACCGAAGTCGGCGCCCCGGCCCCTGTTCACCGCCGTGACAACGCTGTTCCTGCGCACCCTGCTCGCCGTCCCGGCCCGCGCCGGCCGGCCGGGCCTGCTGGCTGTTCATGGCCTCGACCGTCGGCCTGGCCGTCCTGGTCCCGCGGCTGCACGAGCGCGCCCTGCCGGTGGGGTCGGCCACCCTGACCTTCGGGTGCTGGTGCTCGCGGGAGCTCTCGCGTTCGGGTCGCTCACGCTCCTGCTCGTCGCCACAGCCCTCGCCGGACTCGGCCAGGGCACCACCTTCCGCGCCGCGCTCGCGCTGCTGACCGCGGCAAGCCCACCCGACCGGCGCGCCGAGGTCGCGTCCAGCTTCCGGCCGACGGCGCCTCCCGCACCCTGAACATTTCCCGGCTCCACCACAACACGCCACGAAGTCGTCGAACCCGGCGACGGAGATGTCGCCGGGCACCGACGACTTCGCAGCAGGCGTCCAAGCCTTCCTCGGCAAGACAGAATCCGCATTTCCCTTCGGTCTGGCCGTGCGGCTGGTTTTGCCGCGGTCCGGGTCGGCGCTTGACGAGCATGAGACACCACGCTCGTTGAAGCGTCGCGCGACGCCGTGCCCGGCGAGACGTTGCCGGAACATCCAGCTCACGCTCGGCACGGTTCGGGGACCGGGTGCGAGCCGTTGCAGCCGCCGACCCCGGCGGGGCGTTCGCGGGGTTGGGGTGCGGACCAGCGTCAACGAGGCGGTCCACCGTCCCGACGACCGCGCCGGTGGCGGCTGTGGTGATCAGTTGGCGTGCGAATCCCCCGTCATCGCTGTGCTTCCAGTAGCACGGGGTCGGTCCCCCGGGCGACTGCGACGATCTCCTTGATCAGGAGCCGGGTGCTCGCGGACGGCTGCCGGTCGGCGATCGTGGTGATCCCGATCTCGCGCGGCACCGTGTCGAGCCCCACGGGCAGCACGGCGAGTTGCGGGTCCCGTGCGCCGATCAGCATGGGGAGCGGGGCGACGGCGTCGGTTTCCACCAGGACCGTCCGCAGCGTGAGGATCGTCGAGCACTCGATGATGTTCGCGGGGAGGGGCAGACCCCGGCGGTCGAAGAGTTCGTCGATCTCCTGACGCAGCTGGCTGTTCCGGCCCGGCAGGATCCACGGCAGGTCCATGAGGTCCTCGATGCCGCTGGTGGGTGTGTCGAGGCAGGGGTGCTCGTGCCGGACGACGAGGCGGACCGGTTCCTCGTAGAGCCGTACGTGACGCAGAGTGGCGCGCGAGGTCGACGGCTGGAGCCTGCCGACCAGTACGTCCACTTCGCCTCGGGAGAGTTGCAGGCCGAGTTCCTCGGGCATCGCCTCGACGACCGAGACGGTGAGGTGCGGGTGGGCCTTTTTGAGCCGGATCAGGGTCTGCGGCAGCAGGGAGTACGCGCCGGCGAGGATGGTTCCGACCCGTACCGGCTCCATGCCGAGACGCTGGAGCCCGTGGATGCGTCCGGCCGCGGCTTGCAAATTGCCCACCACCGCGCGGGCGTGCTCGATGAGGATGTCGCCGTACTGGGTCGGGCGGACGCCGCGGGGTCCCCTGGCGAAGAGTTCGACGCCGATGATCGCCTCGATCTCCTGCAGGCTCCGGGTCACGGCCGGCTGGGTGACGTGCATCGCCTTGGCGGCGCCGACCAGGGTGCCCTCGTCGGCCACAACGGTCACGAGAACGAGGTGACGCAGTTTCAGCCGGCCGTCCAGGATGTGGTCCACGTTCATGTCTCGACATCTCTCTGTAACATAGCGTTGGGCCCCGGTATACCCAATCATGCATAGCGACGACCGGAGAAGCATTAGTCAAGGCCGGATCTCTGCCAAATGATGTGGCCATGTCTTGGACACCCACCGCAGAGAGCCCGCTGGGCGGCCTGACGTCCGCGCTGGCGTCCGGCGGCGTCGAGGTGGTCGACCTGACCGCCCTCCTGTCGCCGTCAACGCCCGTGCTCGACCTCCCACCGGACATGGCGCCGATCCCACGCTTCGAGCTGGAGGAGCTGGCCCGGTACGACGAGCGTGGGCGCACGTCCTACCAGAACGCGATCCACACCGGTGAGCACGTGGGCACCCACTTCGACGCGCCGTGCCACTGGGTCACCGGCGCCGAGCAGGGGGATGTCGCCCACGTACCGGTCCGGCACCTGGCCGCTCCCGCCGTCGTGATCGACAAGTCCGCCGAGTGCGCCGCCGACCCGGACTTCCTGCTGACGGTCGAGCACCTCGAGGAGTGGCAGCACCACAACGGCCCGCTTCCGGAGGGCGGTTGGCTGCTCTACCGGACCGGCTGGGCCGCGCGCTCGCACGACCAGCAGCTGTTCCTCAACGCCGACGAGAGCGGGCCGCACACGCCCGGCATCACGGCCGGCTGCGCCCGCTGGCTGGCCGACGAGTCACCGATCGTCGGGCTCGGCGTGGAGACGGTCGGGACCGACGCCGGGCAGGCGTTCACCTTCACTCCGCAGTTCCCGGCGCACCACTACCTGCTGGGCGCGGGCAAGTACGGCGTCACCCAGTTGCAGAACCTCGACCGGCTGCCCGTCACCGGCGCCGTCCTGATCGTCGCTCCGCTCCGCATCGCCGGTGGGTCCGGCAGCCCGGCGCGGATCCTGGCCCTCGTTGAGAACGGAGAAGCCCAGTGACCATGCTCGTCCACGAGGCCATCGGCAGGCAGCTCACCGATCTCGGAGTCCGCGCGGTCTTCGGTGTGGTGGGCAGCGGCAACTTCCACTTCACCGACGCGATGGTGCGCGGCGGTGCCCGCTTCGTCGCCGCTCGTCACGAAGGTGGCGCGGCCACCATGGCGGACGCGTACGCCCGGATGTCCGACGAGGTCGCCGTGCTCTCCCTGCACCAGGGCTGCGGCTACACGAACGCCCTCACCGGCATCACCGAGGCCGCGAAGAGCCGGACGTCGCTGCTGGTGCTGACCGCCGAAGCCGCCGATCCCACCTCGAACTTCGCGCTCGACCAGGCGGCGATCGCCGTCGGGGTCGGGGCGCTCGCCCTCCGCGTCCGGTCTCCCCGCACCGCCCTCGACGATGTGGCACAGGCCTTCGCGATCTGCCGCGACCAGCGGCGCACGGTCGTCCTCAATGTTCCGATCGACGTGCAGGACGCGCTCCTGGAGGCGGAGGCCCCGGCCCGGGAGCACCGCCGGGTCGCCGAACCGCGGCCCGACGACAGCGAGATAGCCACGTTCGGCCGCCTGCTGGAACGCGCCGAGCGGCCGGTGTTCGTCGTCGGACGCGGAGGCCGTTCCCCGGGCTCCCGGGACGCCGTCCGCGAACTTGCCGCCGAGGCGGGCGCGCTCCTCGCCACCTCCGCCGTCTCCCGCGGGATGTTCGCCGGCGACGACTGGAACATCGACGTCTCCGGTGGCTTCTCCTCGCCATTGACGGCCGAACTCATCTCCGGCGCCGACCTGCTGGTGGGATTCGGCTGCGCGCTGAACATGTGGACCATGCGGCACGGCCGGCTCATCGCGCCGGACGCGACCGTCGTCCAGGTCGACATCGACCCGGAGGCCATCGGCGTGCACCGTGACGTGGACCTCGGTCTGTGGGGCGGTGTCGCGGGAACGGCCAGGGCCGCGGCCGCGTGGCTGCGCGCGAACTCGCCCGGCGGGCGCACGGGTTACCGCACTCCGGACGTGGCCGAGCGGATCCGGTCCGGCCTGCGCTGGAACCAGGTCGGGTTCGAGGACGCGTCGGGGGACGGGCGGGTCGATCCGCGCAGCTTGACCGTCGCGCTCAACGACCTCCTGCCCGCCGAGCGGATCGTTTCCGTGGACTCGGGCAACTTCCTGGGTTACCCGAGCATGTACCTCGACGTGCCGGACGAGTACGGGTTCTGTTTCACCCAGGCGTTCCAGTCCGTCGGCCTGGGCCTGGCGACCGCTATCGGTGCCGCACTGGCGCGCCCCGACCGGCTGCCCGTGGCCGGCTGCGGTGACGGCGGCTTCCTGATGGGCCTGTCGGAGCTCGAGACCGTCGTACGGCTGGGTCTGCCCATGGTGATCGTCGTCTACAACGACGCCATGTACGGCGCCGAGGTGCACCACTTCGGGGCCGGCGCGAGCGGCCTCGACGCGGTGACCTTCCCCGACGTGGACATCGCGGCGCTCGCACGGGGACACGGGTGCGAGGCGCTGACCGTCCGGCGGCCCGAGGACGTGCACGCGGTGAAGGAGTGGCTGTCGGCCGGCCCCGTCCGTCCCTTGGTGCTGGACGCCAAGATCACCTCGGATGGGGGGTCCTGGTGGCTGCAGGAAGCTTTCGGGCACTGAGGCGCCCCAGCGGCGTCTCCGTCATCGGCGCCGGTGAGTCGCCCTACACACGGCATCCGGCAGCCGGCACGACCACGGAAGGGGTGCTCGCCGACGCCGTCCGCCGCGCTCTCGCCGACGCGAACCTCCAGCCCGCCGAAGTCGACGGCTTCGGTGCCTGCAGCTTCACCCTCGGTCCGGACCACGCCGTCGACCTGGCCTGGCGGCTCGGGCTGCGGCTGCGCTGGCTGATGCAGGACACCAACGGCGGCGCGAGCGCGGGCACGATGCTGCAGCACGCCGTGCGGGCCGTCGAGTCCGGCGACGCCTCGGTCGTGGTGCTCGTGGCCGGCGACCGGATGGACCAGCAGGTGCACCTCAAGATGGTGGCCGAATACAACCGGGCGACCGCCGAGCAGCTGGTTCCGCTGGACATGCTCGGACCGAACGCCCTCTTCGCGCTCCTGACCCAGCGTCAGATGGCAGCCGAGGGGCTCACTCGTACCGACTACGGGCGACTCGCGGTGGCTCAACGGGCATGGGCCTCGCTCAACCCCGGGGCCGTCTACCGCGCGCCACTGACGCTCGACGACTACCTGAACGCTCCCGTGGTCGCCGAACCCCTCGGCCGGTACGACTGCGTGCCGCCGGTCACGGGCGCCGATGCCGTGGTGGTCGCGGCCGACGAACGGGCCGCGGGCACGCGCCGAGCCAGGGTGCTCGCCGTCTCGGCCCGCTACAACACCGATGACCAGACGGGCGACGGACTGGTCACCGGCTTGGCCGACTGCGCGCCCGAGCTGTGGGAGGCGGCCGGCCACGGGCCCGCCGACGTCGACGTGGTCAGCGTGTACGACGACTACCCGGCCATGGCGCTGGCCCAGCTCAAGGATCTCGGTCTGGTCGCCGGGGGTGAGCTGCCGGCCTTCATCGCCGAGCGGCTCGCCACCCGCGAGCTCCCGGTCAACACCTCCGGCGGACAGCTCTCGGCGGGCCAGCCGGGTTCCGCCGGCGGCATGCACGGACTCGTGGAGGTCGTCCGGCAGTTGCGCGGCCAGGCGGGGGAGCGGCAGGTCGATGCCCGGCTCGGCCTGTTCAGCGGATACGGGATGGTGCTCTACCGCTACGGCGCGTGTGCCACCGCCGGGCTCCTGGAGGCAGCCGGATGAGTGTGACCGTGCAGAACTGCCGGACGTGCGGTGGCCGATGGTTCCCCGCCCGGCTGATGTGTCCCCGCTGCGGGGGTGACGAGCTGGCGCCCGTCAGTGTCGAGCGCGGGGTGGTCGAACAGCTGACCCACCTCGGCGACGTCGTCATCGCGTCGGTGGCGTGTGACCCCGAACCGCTGCTCGTGGCCAGGCTGCACGGCCCGGTCGAGCCCGGGGACGTCGTGGAACTCACCGACGACCCCGGTGCGTCCGGCCGTCCCGTCGCCTTCGTACCGCCGATCAGCCTGCCCCGAGAGGAGTTGTCATGAGCGCCGAGCTCGACCTTTCCCGTGCGAGCGTCTCCGGACTGCTGCGATGGCGCGCGGAGACCACCCCGGAGAGCACGCTGCTGCGCTGCGGGGAGACGCGAAGGACCGCCGCCGAGATGCTGGACCGGGTCGCCGTCGCGGGAGGCCTGCTGAGCGAACACGGGGTGGAGCGGGGAGACCGGGTGGCGCTGATGGCGTCCAACCGGGTCGAGCTGCTGGACCTCATCCTGGGCTGCGCGTGGATCGGTGCCGTCGCGGTGCCGATCAACACCGCCGCGCGGGGCGAGCAGCTCCACCACATCCTGAGCAACTCGCAAGCGGAGCTGCTGGTTCTGGAAAACCCCTTCCTCGCCCAGGTGGAGGCGCTGCCGAGCACCGCGGAGCTGCGCCAGATCTGGCTGCTGGACGAGGGCGAGGCCGGCTCGGTGCTGCCGGTCCCCGTCGACCTGATCCCGGACGGCGGCCGCGCCGTGGAGCCGGCGGTGGTCGGCCCGGGCGATCCCGCGGTGATCCTCTACACCTCAGGCACCACCGGGGTCTCCAAGGGAGTCGTCTGCCCGCACGCCCAGTTCTCCTGGTGGGGCCGCAACGTCACCGCGCAGCTCGGCATCACCTCGGCCGACGTGCTGCACACCTGCCTGCCGCTGTTCCACACGAACGCGCTCAACGCCTTCAGCCAGGCGCTGGTCAGCGGAGCCCAGTACGTCATCGGCCCGCGCTTCTCCGCCTCCGCCTTCTGGTCGGACGTGGCGGCCAGCGGGGCGACCTTCACCTACCTGCTGGGCGCCATGATCAGCATCCTGGCCGGCCGCCCGCCCGGAGCGCACGACCGGGCGCACCGGGTGACCGCGGCACTGGCGCCGGCCACCCCCGCCGGGCTGCTCCGGCAGTTCGAGGAGCGGTTCGGTGTCGTCCTCATCGACGGCTACGGCTCGACCGAAACCAACGCGGTGATCTCCGCGAGCCGGACCGAACAGCGGCCGGGATTCATCGGACGCCTTCAAGAGGGGTTCTCCGCCCGGATCGTCGACGAGAACGGACTCGACGTTCCTCCTGGCACACCGGGCGAACTGCTGCTGCGCAGCGAGCAGCCCTTCGCCTTCGCCTCCGGCTACTACCGCATGCCCGACGCCACCGTCGCCGCGTGGCAGGACCTGTGGTTCCACACCGGCGACCGGATGGTGCTCGAAGCGGACGGGTGGATCAGGTTCGTCGACCGCATCAAGGACGTGATCCGCCGTCGCGGCGAGAACATCTCCTCCGTCGAGGTCGAAAGCGTTCTCGCGCAGCACCCCGGTGTCCGTGACGTCGCGGTGTACGCGGTGGACTCCGAGCTCGGTGAGGACGAGGTGATGGCCGCCGTGGTCCCGGTCGAGGGACAAGAGATCGACTTCGTCGACTTGGTGTCCTTCTGCGAACCCCGGCTGGCCTACTACGCGATTCCCCGCTTCGTGACGCTGTGCCCGGAACTGCCGCTGACCGAGAACGGCAAGGTGCGCAAGACCTTGCTGAGGGAGTGGGGAGCCGAGCGCGCCGACTGGGACCGCGAGGCGGCCGGCGTAGTCCTGCGGCGAAACCGGTCCGCCTGACCGTCGGCGGCAATCACCGAACCTGACCCGCTTTGGCACATCCCCTTCCCCGGCCACCGGGACGTCCCGATGGCCACCGTCCTCATCCAGAGGTGACGAGATGAGCCCCACCGCACCGAACCAACCGGCAGCCGGGCCGCAGTCGATCCGCAAGATCGCCATCGCCAGCCTGACCGGAACCGCACTCGAGTGGTACGACTTCTTCCTCTACGGCACCGCATCCGCCCTGGTGCTCGGCACCCTCTTCTTCCCCCACGCCAGCTCCCTCGCCGGCACCTTGGCCTCCTTCGGCACCTTCGCCGTCGGCTTCGCGGCCCGCCCTCTCGGCGGGATCATCTTCGGTCACTTCGGAGACCGGCTGGGCCGCAAACCCATGCTCGTGATCACGCTGATGGTCATGGGCTTCACCACTTTCCTCATCGGCCTCCTGCCCACCTACGCGCAGATCGGTGTGTGGGCGCCGGTCCTGCTCATCGTGCTGCGCGTGCTGCAGGGCATCGCGGTCGGCGGCGAGTGGGGCGGAAGCGTCCTCATGATCACCGAGCACGCCCCCGCGGGACGACGCGGCTTCTACTCGGCCTGGAGCCAGGTCGGCATCAACCTCGGCTTCGTCACCTCCGCCGCGGTCTTCGCCGCGGTCCAGAGCCTGTCCGACGAGGCGTTCCTGTCCTGGGGATGGCGGGTGCCCTTCCTCCTCGGAGCCGTTCCCGCGCTGGCCGGCCTCGTCATCCGCCTGAAGATCGAGGAAACACCGGAGTTCCGGAGCGTCCAGCACAAGGGCGGCAAGCAACGGCTGCCGATCCTGCACGCCCTGCGAACCCATCCCCGTGCCATCCTGATCACGATGGGCGCCCGCCTGGCGGAGAACGGCTCTTCGTACATCTTCCTGGTCTTCTCCCTCGCCTACGGCAAGCACATCGGGGTCGGTAACGGCCTGCTGCTGACCGGGATCATCGTCGCGAACGTCGTGGAAGCCGCCTCGATGGTGGGATTCGGCGCCCTGTCCGACCGCATCGGCCGTCGCCCGGTCTACATGGCCGGAGCGGCCACCCTCATCGTGGTGGCGTTCCCCTTCTTCTGGCTGCTGGACACCGGAACCCCCGCGCTCGTCTGGCTCGCCTTCATCATCGCCATCGGCATCGGCCACGGAGCCATGATCGGCACCCAGCCGAGCTTCTTCACCGAGCTGTTCGGCAAGACGTCGCGCTACAGCGCCATCGCCCTCGGCCACGAGTTCGCCTCGGTGTTCGCGGGCGGCCTCTCTCCGCTCATCGCGACCGCACTCCTGGCGGCCACCGGCGCCTCCTGGCCCATCTCCCTGTACCTCGTCTTCCTCGGCTGTATCACGCTTATCTCGGTTTACTTCGCCCGCGAGACGGTGCAGCGCGACGCCGTGTCTACGCCGGACCTGAAGCTGCCGCCCGCCGGAGTACGCGAGTAGCGCGTGCTCGGTGCGCCGGTGCTCGTTACCCGGCGGCGGGCGCGCCCGCCGCCGGATAACGACCCGGGCGATGGAGATCGACCGCGGGGGCGAAGGTGAACCCGGAGCCGTGGCGGTCGACGCGGCCGGCCGAAGGAGCGGCGAAGTGCGCAGGGATCATCGCGGTTCCGGTGTCGGCCAACCAGTCCAGCGTCCGCCTGCGGGTGCGCGCCGAGAGCTCGGGGTCGACGCAGTACCGGGTGCTGGTGTCCGGGTCCATCAGCTGGAGCGGGTGGTGCAGGATGTCGCCGGTGAGCAGCAGCCGGGCCCGGGAGCCGGTGACGAGGACGGCCGTGTTGCCCGGGGTGTGACCGGTGCCGGGCACAGCCGCACGTGGGGGCCGAGCTTGGCGTCCGGGGGCGTCAGATCCAGCAGTCCTGCTTCGGCGACCGGTTCGATGCTGTCGGCCAGGTAGTCGCCGGTCCGGGTCATCGCCGCGGCGCCCGCCGGGGATCGCCAGTAGTCGTACTCCGGTGCGGTCAGAACGTGCCGGGCCTTCGGGAAGGCCGGTCGCCAGTGCCCGTCCGACCACCGCGTCGCCCAGCCGACGTGGTCCACGTGCAGGTGGCTGAAGACCACTGTGGACACGTCGCCGGCGGACAGTCCGGTCGCCGAGAACCGTTGCCACCAGCCACTGTCCAGGCGGTCGAACTCCGGCCTGGCTCGGTGCTTCCCGTCGCCGACGCAGGCGTCGACGAGGATCCGCTCGTGCGGCGTGACGACCAGGAAGGCCTGCATGGTGAAGACCAGCCGCCCTGACTCGGACCAGGGCGCCTCGGCGGCCCAGCCGGTGGGCACGCCGGGGTGGCCGGGGAAGAACTCCGCCGGATCGATGAGCAGCCGCGGTGTCTCCACGATCGGAACCACCGCGACGTCACCGAGATCGAACCAGCCGCTCATCGCCCCACCACGTCCTGCTCTTTCCTCGCCACGTCCCCGGCCGCGCGGGGCAGGCGCCACAGCACCGCCGCGCTCACGGCCGCCACCACCACCGGAATGGCGGTCAGCAACACGATGTCGTCGCCAGGAAGCGAAAGCGCGAGCAGAACCCCCGCCGTGGCCGGGCCCACGATCGAGCCGACTCGGCCCAGGGCCGCGGCCCAGCCCACTCCGGCGGTCCTGGTGGCCGGCGAGTACATCGCCACCGCGAGGGTCAGCTGACCGATCTGACCGGCCGTGACGCCCGCACCGGAACCGGCGAGGGCGAGCAGCAGCGCGGTGTGGTCCGTTCCGACCGTGGCCGCGACGACCATCGACACCGCGCCGATCGCCGGCATCACCATCAGGGCGAACGTGATTCCCTTACGGGCGGCCAGCAGGAGGAGCACGACTCCACCGATGACTCCGCCGAAGCTCAGGAAGGCGAGGCCGATCGGGGCCTGCGACGGGGAGAAGCCGTACCCCGTAAGCAATGTGGGCACCCAGGACTGGAGGGTGTAGCTGGCGATGAAGACCAGGAAGGCGAAGGTCCACAGCAGCAGGGTGGCGGCGCGCAGTCCGGGGGCGAACAGCGCGCCGACGCGCGCCGCGGCCGCCGTGCTGTCCGTGGTCACGGACACCGGCGCCGCCGGCAGCCACCGGCCCATCACCACGGCCAGCAGCAGCGGCAGTCCGCCGCCGATCCAGAACACCCCGGTGGCCCCGACCGACGCCAGCAGGCTGCCGCCGAAGACACCGGCGACCGTGCCGCCGAAGGCGAGTCCGAGGGTGACCGTGACGGAGACCGTCTGGCGTTGCCTGTCCGGGTGGTGCGCGGTGGCGAGGGAGACGGCGCCGGGCAGGACCACGCCGAGCCCGAGCCCGGTGCCCAGCCGGACCGCGCTCAGGGCGGTCAGTGACTGCAGGGGAAGCACCAGGGCGGTGGCCAGCGAGCCCGCGGCGAACAGCACGGTCCCGGTGATCAGCATCCGCCGCAGGCCCAACCGCGCCGCGAGCCGGCCCGAGGCCAGGTAGCCGAGCACCACGCCGATGTTGGTCAGTACCACCGCCGGGGTGAAGCCGGCCGAGGCGACGCCCCACTGCCGCGCCAGGGAGGGCAGGACGAAGGAGAGCGACGCGGAGTCGAAACCGTCGAGCAGCACTGCCAAGAAGGCGAGGCCCACCACGCCGAACCGCATCCCGCGAAAACCCGTGTTCTCGTGGCTGGTCATCGGGTGCCTCCGAAAACCACCTGGTGTGCGGCTTCGAACAGCTCCGACGTCGGGTCGGCGAAGGCGGTGGCGGTGCCGATGTGATCGGTCCCGGTCAGCGTCACGGTCACCGGCGGCCTGCCCGCGTCGGTCAGGGCGTCGGCGAGCAGCCGTCCCTGGCGCGTCAGCCAGAAGTCGTCGTCCGCCTTGCGGTTGGGCTCGGGATCCCCGAAGGAGATCACCACCCGCTCGGGGGCGCGGCTCACCCGAAGTGCGGGGCTGAGCCGGAGAGCCTGGGCCGGGTCTTCGACGATGCCCCGCAGATCGGTGGGAGCACTCATGCACACGGTGCCCGCCACCGGGCCGGGGGAGCTGTCGGTCAGCGTGACCATCGCGGCGAGATGGCCGCCCGCGGAGTGCCCGGCCACGGTGATGCGGTCCGGGTCGCCCCCGTACCGGGTGGCGTTCGCGCGGGCCCACTCCACCGCCGCGGCCGCGTCCACGACGGCGTCGGCGATGGTGTGGCGCGGTTCGAGCCGGTAGCCGAAGGACAGGAAGACCGCGCCGGCGTCCACCCAGGGGCCGGCGAGGTGGTCGTAATAGGCCGGGTGGCCTTCGCGCCAGCGGCCGCCGTGGAAGTACACGATGACCGGGCGGTCGCCGGAACCTGGGTGGTAGACGTTCACCAACTGGTGGGCGTCGGATCCGTACTTCAGGTCGACCTCATGGGGCACCCGTGAACGCAATTCCTGCCGTGCGCTTGCGGCTTGCCGGTAGAAGCCCGGCCAGTCAGGGTGGTAGTCCTCCGGGTGCTGACAAGTGAAGAACTCACTGGTGTCCGCCGGACGGACGGCAGGGCCTGCGGCCATGGGGTCCTCCTCGTCATCGCCGGCGCCGTCGCGGCTCCGGTCGTGCAGTGATCTTCACCAGCCTCGCGGCACCTCGGGTAATGCCTACTTCGTCGCCATCTATCGCCATCCGGTCATACCGGAGGCTATGCCCGTTCGGCTATGACCCAGCCCCGGATCAGCATTGGACGGGCATGGGAGTCCGATCGTACGGTGCGTTCATGAGTGCCGATCTGCCCACCGAAGTCGTTCAGCTCCGGAATTTCGTCGACGGAAGCTTCGTCGACGGTGCGGACACGTTCGACAAGATCAGCCCGGTCGACGGGGCCCGCGTCGCCGTGGTGCACGAGGCCGGGCGGGAGACGGTGGACGCCGCCGTACGCGCTGCGCGCCGGGCCTTCGACGGCCGCTGGGGCCGCAGCACCGACCGGGACAGAGCCGCCTTGCTGAGGCGGATCGCCGACGGGATCGAGGTGCGTTTCGAAGAGTTCGTGACCGCCGAGATCCGGGACACCGGTAAGCCGGTGGCGCTGGCCCGCGAACTGGACGTGGCCCGTGCGGCGGCGAACTTCCGGTCCTTCGCCGACACGATCTCCTCCGCCGGTCTCGATTCGTACCTGACCGACACGGGCGGGGGCCGCAGTGCCCTCAACTACGCGGTGCGCCGGCCGCTCGGCGTCGTGGCCGTCATCGTGCCCTGGAACCTTCCGCTGCTGCTGCTGACCTGGAAGGTCGCCCCGGCGCTGGCCTGTGGCAACGCCGTGGTGGTCAAGCCGTCCGAGGAGACTCCGTCGACGGCGACCCTGCTGGCGGAGGTCATCGCCGAGGCGGGCGCGCCGAATGGCGTGTACAACGTCGTCCACGGCTTCGGCCCGGGCTCGGCGGGGGAGTTCCTCACCCAGCACCCGGGGATCGACGGGGTCACCTTCACCGGTGAGTCCTCGACGGGCGCGACGATCATGAAGGAGGTCGCCCCGCGCGTGGTGCCCGTCTCCTTCGAACTGGGCGGCAAGAACGCGGCCGTCGTCTTCGACGACTCCCCGGTGGAGCGGACCCTCGACGGGCTGACCCGGTCGCTGTTCCTGAACACCGGCCAGGTCTGCCTGTGCACCGAGCGGGTCTACGTCCAGCGCGGCCTCTTCGACGAGCTCGCGGCCGGGATCGCCGAGCGGGCCCGGGGACTGAGCCTCGGCCGTCCGCACGACCCCGGCACGACGACCGGCCCGCTGATCTCCCGGGGGCACCGGGCCAAGGTGCTGTCGTACCTCGACCTCGCCGTTCAGGAAGGCGCCGAGGTCCTCGCCGGGGGCGGCATCCCCGATCTCGGCGAGGACCTGGCGCGCGGCGCCTGGATCGAACCGACGGTGTGGACCGGCCTGGACAATTCCTGTCGTACCGTGCGCGAAGAAGTCTTCGGTCCGGTCGCCGCGCTGATCCCCTTCGACACCGAAGAGGAGGCGATCGGCCTGGCGAACGACACCGAATACGGGCTGGCCGCCTCGGTGTGGACCAGCGACCTGACCCGGGCCCACCGGGTGGCGCAGGCGATGAACGTCGGCCTCTCCTGGGTCAACACCTGGTACCTGCGCGACCTGCGCGCCCCCTTCGGCGGGACGGGCCGCTCCGGCATCGGGCGCGAGGGCGGGAAGCACTCGCTGCACTTCTACACCGAGACGACGAATGTGTGCGTGGCGCTATGACTCTCTCCCGGTACGCCTCGGCTCTCGACGAGGCCGTCACCTCCAAGCGGGCCACCGCGCAGCTCGGCGCTCTAACCCTCGACGACGCCTACCGCGTGCAGGCACTGGGCTCCGAGCTGCGGGCGGCCCGCGGTGACCGCCTCGCCGGCGTGAAGCTCGGGTTCACCAGCAAGGCCAAGGCACGGCAGATGGGCGTCTCCGACGTCATCTTCGGCCGGCTCCACGCGGGCGGCGAATACGCCGACGGTGGCAGCGTCGCGCTGGCGGACTACATCCACCCGCGCGTCGAGCCGGAGGTGGCTTTCCGTCTGGGTAAACGGTTCGACGCACGCGCCTCGGCCGACCCCGAGGCTGAACTGCGCGCCGCCGTCGACGCGGTCGCTCCCGGGCTGGAGATCATCGACAGCCGCTACGCGAACTTCCGGTTCTCCCTCACCGATGTCGTCGCCGACAACACCTCGGCGGCGGGCTTCGTGACCGGCGCCTGGCAGCCGGCTGATCTCACCGCCACCGGCGTCCGGTTCGCCGACCGGCCGGTGACCCTGGAGATCGACGGCGCGGTCGCGGCGACCGGGAACACCAGCGACATCCTCGGCGACCCGGTACTCGCCCTGCCGGCGATCGCCCGCATGGCCGCCGCCCAGGGCGTCGTGCTGCCCGCCGGTTCCGTGCTGCTGGCCGGGGCGGCGACCGCCGCGGTCGCCCTCCCGGGCGGGGTCACGGTCCGCGCGACCATCCCCGGTCTCGGCACCGTCCACGTCACCACCATCCCCGCGGAGGAGCGATGACCGACAAGTCCCTCGTGGTCGAGGGGAAGGCCACGCCCCGCGGCCGGTTCCCGCACGTCAAGGTCGCCGGTGACCTGGTGTTCGTCTCCGGGACCAGCAGCCGCCGCCCCGACAACACCTTCGTCGGTGCCAGCGCCGACGCGATGGGGGTGACCGATCTCGACATCGAGGCGCAGGCCCGGGCCGTGCTCGAGAACATCCGCGACGTCCTCGCCGCCGTCGACTGCACGCTCGACGACCTGGTCCAGGTCACTTCCTACCTCGTCAGCATGAACGACTTCGGCGGCTACAACCGCGTCTGGGACCAGTACTTCGACACCTCCGGCCCCACGCGCACCACCGTCGCGGTCCACCAGCTGCCCCACCCGCACCTGCTCATCGAGATCCAGGCCGTCGCCGTGCGCCGGTCCGGCCGTACCGCCCAGGAGAACTCATGACGTCGTCACTGCCTCCGGTCTTCAACTTCCCGAAGTGGCTCGCCGAGCACGAGCACCTGCTGAAGCCACCGGTCAACAACAAGGCGATGTGGGACACGAGCGGTGACTTCATCGTGCAGGTCGTCGGCGGCCCCAACCAGCGGCTCGACTTCCACTTCGAGCCGTTCGAGGAGTACTTCTACCAGGTCAAGGGCGCCATGCACGTCAACGTGATCACCGAGGACGGTCCGCGGCGCGTGGACATCGGCGAAGGCGACATGTGGCTGCTGCCCGGCAGCACCTGGCACTCGCCGCAGCGGCCGGAGGAAGGATCCATCGGCATCGTTGTGGAGCGCGTGCGCCCCGAGGGGACGACGGAGCAGTTCGGCTGGTTCTGCCGGGAGTGCGGCACGAAGGTGCATTCGGTCGAGCTGCAGGTGCGGGACATCGTCGCCGACCTGCCGCCGGTGTTCGAGGCCTTCCACGCGTCCGTCGAGCAGCGCACGTGCGGGAACTGCGGCGCGCTGCACCCCGGCAAGGGCTGATCCGGTGTCCGACGTCATCGACGTGCACACCCACTACGTCCCGGCCGGCTGGCCGGACCTCGGCCCAGGACAGCCCTGGCTGCGCGTGGAGTCCGAACGCCAGGCGATGATCATGGTGGGGGAGACCGAGTTCCGGGCCATCGATTCGACCTGCTGGGACGCTTCGGCCCGGCTGGCCGACATGACGGCCGACGGGGTGCGCGCCCAGGTGGTCTCGCCAACGCCGCTGTTCTTCGGGTACGACCTGAGCGGTGCCGAGGCGGTCAAGGTCTGCCGGATCTTCAACGATCTCGCCCTGGAGATCTGCGCCCCCGACCGGGAGCGCTTCATCCCGTTCGCCCAGGTGCCGTTGCAGGACCCCGACGCGGCCTGCCGCGAACTCGACCGCTGCCTGGACGCCGGGCACGTCGGGGTGGAGATCGGCAACCACGTCGGCGACCAGGACCTCGACTCGGACGGCGTCGTCACCTTCCTCCAGCACGCGGCCTCGCGCGGCGCGCCGGTCTTCGTGCACCCCTGGGACATGCCCACCTCGCCGCGGCTGGACCGCTGGATGGCGCGGTGGCTGACCGGGATGCCGGCGGAGACCCACCTCTCCGTGCTCGCCATGATCCTCGGCGGGGTGTTCGACCGGGTGCCGGACTCGCTGCGGATCTGTTTCGCGCACGGCGGTGGGTCGTTCGCGTTCTGGCTGGGGCGCCTGGAGAACGCCTGGCACCGCCGCCCGGACCTCATCGCCACCTCGCAGCGGCCGCCCTCGGCCTATGTCGGCCGGTTCAGCGTGGACAGCGTCGTCTTCGACCCGGTGGCGCTGCGCACGCTGGTCGACACCCTCGGCGCGGACCACGTGATGCTGGGTAGCGACTACCCCTACCCGCTGGGCGAACGGCCCGTCGGCCAGGTACTCCGGAAGGCCGACTTCCTCAGCGCCGCGGAGCGCGAGGCGATCGCCGGCGGCAACGCGCTGCGCTGGGTCGGGCACGTGCCCGCCGACCAGCGGGTATGTCCATAGTGGGACACACGGCCGTGCGGCTATGCCCTAGGACGCAAGGCGGTCTACCGTCCTCGTATGGAAATACCGCGGATGCTGGACGGGCGGCTGAAGTTCCGCCATCTCCTGCTCGTCGAGGCGCTCTCCGGTCAGGGGAGCGTGGTCGGCGCCGCGGCCGCGCTCCACGTCACCCAGCCCGTGGTCACCCGCAGCCTCCAGGACCTCGAACGCATCCTCGGCGTCACCCTCTACGAACGCGGCCCGCGGGGGATCCAGCCCACCGAGTTCGGTGACGCTTTCACCGAGTACGCGCGCTCGGCGCTGGCCCAGATGAACCAGGCGAGCAGGCATCTCCAGGAGATCGCCGACGCCACCCGCGGCCACGTGGTCATCGGCACCCATCTCGCGGGCTCCAACCTCCTGCTGCCGCGGGCCATCGCCCATCTCAAGCGAGACCGCCCCGCCCTGAGGATCGTCGTGCGCGAAGCGACGCCTGGGGCGCTGCTCGAAGACCTCGTCGCCGGCAAGATCGACTTCATCATCGGTCGCCTCGCGACGGTCCCCCCGGAGGGGACGATCCAGCAGACGCTGCACGCGGAGACCATCCGCGTGATCGCGCGCAGCGGCCACCCGCTCGCGGCACGCACCGAGATCCCGCTCGACGAGCTGATCGCCTACCCGTGGATCCTGCCGGGAGTGGAGACGGCGCTGCGCACGGAGCTCGAGGAGTTCTTCCACCGCAACGACGTCTCCCTGCCCCCCGACCGCGTCGAGACGACCGCGTTCCTCACCATCCGCCAGCTCCTCGTGGAGACCGACATGGTGGCCGCGCTCCCGGAACTCATCGGCGCGAGCGACCCCCGGCTCACCGCGCTGCCGATCTCGCTCGACCTCGTCGGCGCACGCGTCGGGATCACCCTCGCGGGCGGCCGCCGGCTGAGCCCGGCCTCGGAAGCCATGATGCAGTCGCTGGTCGCGGTCGCGGATTCCGTGCATCCGCGGCCGGCTCGATCCGACTGAGTTCCGGCCGCGCGAAGGTGTCGCGGGGCTCATTTCGCGCCCCGAGCCCTGCACATCCTTCTGTCCACACGAGAATGAGGAACCGGTTTCCCCGACCGGGAACCTTCTGGCCATCGCCGACACCGACGGCGACGGCCACCTCACCGCCGAGGAATTCACCTGCGCCTGCGTGGAGTTCTGGTCGAGCACCGACTCAGACGCCCCCGGCGACTGGTGGATGAGCCGCTCTTTCTCCTGGCATCGAAGCCGCGTGCGTCGGAACTCTCCCGCGCATAGGCGGGTCACTTGAGCTGCAGGTCAGTGGCGAACTTCAGGGTGGGGGTTATAGATCAACTTGGTCCTCGAACACTCAATTGCCCCATGGAGCTGCGCGGCGCGGCTGGGTCAGAGTAACAGCAACTGGTCGTCGCCGATCTCTTCTGGCGCGGTAAATGCGCATTGTGGGCCGCTTGCCTTGACTTCTCCAGTCGGGCCGCCACACATGATCGTCAGGTCGTTTGACCTCAGGTAGCGGGCGAGCGCGGCCCCATCATCACCGACTGTCTCGGCGAATCGCACGCGGAGATCGTCAAGTAAGTGGTCTTCGCGGAGGTAGACGTTCTTCGCGAGTTCTGGTGGTCGGTTGCGGGCGCTGGTGTGGCCGTGGCGACAGCGGTAGCCGGGGCGGCCGTTCACCCAGTGAGAATCCAGCCGACGGCTGCACAGCTGACATTGCACGAGTCCCGCTAGCACGTACGTCCTCGTGTCACCGTGCTGCGTTGGCCGGGCCGCGCGCATGCCCTGGACTGCCAGGAACGTCGTCTCGTCCACGAGAGCAGGGTGCGTCACCTTCTTCGACTCGGCCCAGCTTCGTGCTGCTGGCGATTGGGCTGGAGCACCGTGGCAGGCAGGACCGGCTGTTCTGGTGCCGTGTCGGTTCCACGCCTGCCGCCCTGTGTATCGAGGGTTCTCGAGGATCTCGACCACGGTCCGGACGATCCACTCGTGTTTCGTCCGGTGGCGGTTGCGGTCCCGGTCAGCGCTCGACGGGCACGGGACACTGCGGTCGTTGAGCTCCCGCGCGATCCCGGCCACGCTGCGCCCCGTGGCTCGTTGTTCGAAGATCCACCGTACCCACGGTGCGGTGACCGGATCTGGTTCCAGGCGGTGCAGGCGGCGGCCCCAGCTCGCGTGGGCCCGGTTCGGGTGCGGGCCGGCATCGGCGAGACGGTAGCCGTAGGGCGGCCGACTCCGTGAGTTCACTTTGCCGATGAACGGCGTCGATGCTGGTAGCAGGTAAAAGCTCGCCAGTGGTCTGCTCAAAGTCGACTTCGGCGGTCTTGGCCCTCAGGCTGTGGCTGATAGTAAAACTGCTGGATCCCCGGACCGACCGATCGGTGCCGTGGCCCGCGTGGGTCTTGGGAAGTGGTCAGCAATGGTGCTGTCGTTCGCGCTACGAAGTCTGCCCGTCGGCGGCGCTCACTCGAGCTGCAGGGGTTCGGCTTCGGCGCAGAGCACGCCGAGAACGGCACCACCCAGAGCGTCTCTATCTTGGCGATGCCGGCGAAGGCATCGGCCACGATGTTGAGATTTCTGGTCGTCCTTGCCTTGCGGACGGCTGAGCGCAGACTCATCGGCGCACCCTGAGCGGCAACTGGTCGACGGTCTCCTGGTACGTTCGCCAGTCGCCGCGACAATGGGATCCGAGCGCAGACGTTCTTCACCGGCATGCGCCGGCCACCACGCACCCGCCTCGCGGCATTTCCGGGCGCCCTGCCCTACCCTTGTCCGAGGCGGCTCACTGACTCGTTGTCACCTCGAAAGCGACCACGCGCTCCCAGTCGCCGTCCAAACTGTCGAGCGGTCCCGCAGAATCGCCTTTGATGAGCTGGACTTCAGAGTGCGTCGCCGTGGCAACCGAAGTCGAAAAAACGACAGGGAAGAAATCCGAAGTGACACCATTCGGTCCACCTGGTTTGAACGGTGCAAATCCACTGAAAGCCTCCGCCTCGAATCCCTGCAGCCAGTCGACATCAGAGCAGACGCAAATCCATCCGTCGGACACTCTGATGCGCACGTCTTCGGCGCCTCCGAGCATCGCCTCCAAAGCGATCATCGATGCGGCCTCATAGGGGTCGTAGCGCCCACCCCGAAAGAAGCGACTCTGTTCTCTGCGCGCGTAATCACGCACGTCACCCAGGTGAATATCCTCAGGGTGAAACAACGATCTCACCATCCGCTCGGAGCCGGTTAAACAGATCGAACGCCGACGCTGGGATGTGAAACTCATCGCCTTCGAACGTCGGCGACTTCGCGCCGACGGGAATCACCCTCGTTACGGCCCCGGCGTCTCGAAGCTGATTCATCGCACTATCCGAGATGGACACTTTGATCACTGCGTACTTACCTCCGTTCCTGGCCGCGAAGAACCAGGCGTCACCCTCATGCGTCGCTACGAAGAACCCGCCGGGCCCATCAGTGTAGTTCGCCGCTGCCCTGCTCGCGTCGAGACCGTTGTTCAAGACATCGACGAGTGAGTCCACATCCGAACCGTGATAGTACGTCGCGGGACCACATCCCTCGGTGTTGTGCACCAACACCGGTGTGTCACCAGCCAGGACGTAGTAGGTGTGAATCGTGTCGACGGTGAGGTTGAAGGTGCGGATGTGGTCGACGTAGCGACGGCTGGCGACGACGGTGACGTGGCCATCGCCGGGCGTGTTGAGCTGGTCACCGGGTTTCAGGTTTGCCGCATCGACCCAGGCGTGAGTGGTGGCGTCCCAGAACGGATGGTGAGCGGTGGTGGTGATGGTCTCGGACCCGGAAGCGGATCCGACGGTCAGCCCGTCGAAATCGGTGTCATCGTCGGTGACGTGCACGGCAGTCACCGCGTGCGACTCAAGTCGCGCACTGTCGGGTTCGGCGTTGGCGACCTGGTCGCCGATCGCCACGTCCTTGATCGGCTTGGTGCCACCGTCGGCGAGCAACACCCTCGTGTCCCCGCTGAAACTGTTCGGGCACACCATGCGGGCCAGCCCGGCGAGCAGGTCGGAGTAGGCCGCGTCGTCGGAGACGCCTTGCACCGAGGACTCTTCGAACATCGCCGCGATGCGGGTCGACACGAGGGCATCGACACCGGCCGCGGTCATCCACGACATGAATGCGGTGCCCTCGGGGACCACCGAGGCGAGGAGCACCCCGCAGGGTTCAGCCGCGGCGCAGAGCATGCCGAGAACGGCGCCACCCCAGAGCGTCTCGATCTTGGCGATGCTGGCGAACGCATCGGCCATGATGTTGAGATTCTGGTCTTCCTTGAAACTGGGGCTGAGCACGTCGCTGACGCATTGTTTGTACTGATCGCTGCCGACAGCGTCGATCTTGCCGCACATCGCGCCGTTCTGCAGCATCAGAATACGGTTGTCGTAGTCCGACTGGAACACCAGATGCAGGCAATCCTGGTACTTGTCTCCGAATTGCTTGTACTGATCGCAGTCCGTGTACTGCTGCGCTTTCACGGCCAGCTTCTCGTCAGCGACCTTGTGCAGCACGTCGGTGAGCACCGCGTTGGCGGCGTCCGCGGCCACACTGGCGTCGGAACCGGCGTTCTGCGCCGAGGTGAACGCGTCATGCGCGTACCCGTAGGCCTTGACGGCGAAACCGGCGGCCTGGCGCTCCGACGAGGTCGCCCACATCGCCGACCGGGAAGCGTTCTGCGCGGACTGATTGGCGCTGGTGGCGGCGTTCTGCGCGGTCGATGCGGATTGTGCGGCCTTGGTCGCCGAGCCTTCGGCGTCGAGGGCGGACTGGTGCGCCTGCTGGGCGTAGGTCGCCGCCTGGCCCGCATCACTGCGTGCCTGCTGGGCGTAGCCTGCGGCGTCCGCGGCGGCACCCCGGGCGGTCGCCGCCGCTGCCTGGGCTTCGTTGGCGTGCTGGGATGCGGTGTTCGCGGTCTCGGCGGCCTGGGCCAGATACCCGGCGATCTGCGCGTTGTGCGCTGCGCTGTCCTGGTCCCGCTGCGCTGCGGCGAACTGCCCGACGGTCACGAACTGGTGCAGCATGCCCGTGGTGCCGTCGAGGGCGACCTGGGCGGCGGCTTTCAGTTCCGGACCGCTGTCGTCGGCGTAGAGGATCTGGTCGGCCTTGATCCGTTCGTCGTGCCCGGCGGTGATGTACTGGTTCCTGGTCAGGAACTGCCGCAGGGCCTGGTCGGTGTTGGCGTCCAAGGCCTGCTGCGCGGCGTCCTGCAGAGCAGGGCCGCCATTCTGCTGGGCGGCGTAGAGGATCTGGTCGACGGCGATCCGGTCGTCGGTCGTCCGGCCGGGGTAGTCCTGGCTGCGCAGGAACGCCTGCACGTCGGCGTCGGTGCCGGCCAGGGCTGTATTGGCCGCGGTCCGGAACCCGTCGGTACCGGTGTCTGCCAGGTTCGCCACGGTCGTGCGGTCATCCTGCCCGGCTGCGACGCCGAGTCCTCGCCGGACGAAGTCCATCGCCAGCGCGTCCGGCCCGGCCAGCGTGAAGTTCGCGGCGGCCTGCGTCCATGGTCCGCCGGTGACGCTCAAGGTGAGCGCGACCTTGCGCGCGTCGCTGACCGCGGTCGCGAGGTCGGTGCCCGGCGCGGTAGCTTCGGTGATGAGCCGGGTGGTCTCGGTGTTGCGCAAGTCCGCTTGGGCGCTTTCCCAGGCGTGCGTGACCTTCAACTGGGTCGCCGCGGCGGACAGAGCCAGCGCGGCTTCGTCGTCCTGGGCTTCAGAGGTCGCGATGCGCTGATCATCGGCGACGCGGGCCGCGTCGTAGACCTGTTTGGCCTGATTCGCGGTGGTGATCGCGTTCTGCGCGGCCTGCGTCGCGGCGTTGGCGTGCGCGGTCGCTTGGTTCGCCGCATCAGCGGCCTGACCGGCGTGGGCCGCGGCCTCGTCCGCGGCGTCGGCAGCGGTATTCGCATCCGCGGCGGCCCGGCTTGCCGCGTCTCGCGCGGTGTAGGCGGCCGCCGCCGCGGCCGCGGCGAAAGTGCTGGCTGCTTGCGCTGCGCGACTGGCTCGTGAGGCATCCGCGCGGGCGGTCGCGGCCGCTTGCCGCGCGGTGCGCGCGTCCGCGCCGGCGTTGGTGGCGTTGGTGCTTGCGTTGGCGGCCGCAGTGGCTGCTGCTGCGGCGTGATTGCCCGCCGAGCCCGCGGCGTCCGCTGCTGCTTTGGCCCGGTCCGCCGCCGCCCCGGCCACCGCTGCCTCGTCCGCGATCGTCAGCGCGAGTCGCGCGACGGCACGGGCGATGACGGCGGCGTCGCGGGCATCGGAAGCGCGGTGTTCATCGACAGCCGCTGCTCCGGCCTGGGTGAAAGCACGCGTCGCGGCATCACCGGCCATGGTCGCCGCGGTGGCGGCCCGGGCCGCAGCTCCGGCTGCAACGCGCGCGGCGGAACTGGCTGCATTCGCCGCGCTCACGGCTTCTTTCGCCGCGGCAGATGCTTTGCTCGCTGCGGCTGCCGCCGCAGCCGCAGCTCCGGCCGCGATGGCCGCGTTGTTCTTGGCATCGATGCTTGCTTGCTCTGCGGCCTGTGCCGCTTCCTTGGCGAGTTCGGCCTCGCGCACCGCCCGGTCCGAGGCGTCCTTGGCGGCCTGGGTCTCGCGGGCCGCTTCGTCGCCCGCATCTTTGGCGGCTCCGGCCAGCTGGGCGACCGTCGTCGTCTCCTGGTCCCGGGCCTCGGCGATCTGCCGGTCATGGTCGAGAAACTGCGTGTAGGCGTCGACGGACCAGGCATCCAGCGCGCGCTGCGCCGCTTTCTGCACCTCCGGGCCACCTGCGGCGAGCGACTGATCGACGCGGACCCGCTGGTCCGTGGCGTATGGCTGCTGCCAGCCGGTCTGCAGGAAAGTCTGCAAGGCAGCGGAATCGTTGGCGTCGAGTGCGGCCTGTGCGGTCTTATGCAGCTCCGGGCCCGCAGAGGCCAGCATCTGGTCGACCCGGATACGCAGGTCGTGGCCGGCCGGTGTTTTCCAGCCGGTCTCCAAGAACGACAGCAGTGCGGTGTCATCAGTCGAGTCGAGGGCCTGCTGCGCCGCGGCCTGGACCGTCTCTCCGCCGGAGGCGACCATCCGGTCGACGCTGATCCGCTGGTCGATCTTCTGATCCCGCGGGAGTTGCGTGGTCAAGAAGGCCTGGATGTCCGCGTCGGTCCCGACTAGAGCACGTTCGGCGTCGGCCCTGACCGTCGGTCCTCCGAAGCGCCACAAGGACACCACATGCGCCCGGTCGGTAGCACTCGCGGCAGGGGCGGTGTCAGCCAGCGCGGCCGGCGCCGCGACCAGCCCCCCGGCCAGGCTCGCCACTGTCAGCAAAACCAATCCTCGCCGCGGAATGCCGGACGAGCGCGCCATTTTCCTCAACCGAACCCCTCCCCGAAAACACCACGATAATCGCGCGCGCCGAATCAGCTCTCGCGGCACAGTTTGAAGCTCCCCTGATGAACACCGCACAGGTGCGAATTCACACACTAGTCACACGGCCTGCCTCCGTAAAACGTGCCGTGGATCACATGCTGTTGCGGTAACGAGCTGAGCGCGCATTCAGACAAACTTTGGCGAATCAAGCGATTCTCTCGCCAAAATGGACAGATAGGACGAAATGCGACTCAGACGAGGGCTCGTGCTTCTTGCGGCAACAGTGTTCGCGGCAGCCGCGGTCGGCGCGTGGACAGCCAACGCGGCGACGCCGTCCGCTCAAGTCGCCGGCGACGTTCAGTCGTCGGCTGTGGAAGATTATGTATACCCCGGCGCGGACACGATCCAATCTACTTACAACGTGACTCTCATTTCCGGTGATGGACACATCGTGTTCGCCGATTGCACAACGCCGCCGGAAGGAAATATCGGCCTCCTGACCGTAGTCACCACAGCGGTCGAAGGCGCCGACGGGCAAGGACGGATTTGTTTCAAGATCCTGGCCACACCCGGACGTCTCGAACTCAGGATTCCCGCCGTCTACGAAATCCGCGGCGACGGTCAGATCGACGGCACCGGTCACACCGTGCAGGCAGACCTCACCACAGACGCCGGACAGCACACCACCGTCAACGTCAACCCCAGCCGCAGTACACCGGTCGGCGTAGCCACGAAGCCGGGCAGTCCGCCCACCACGCTGCTTCAGCTCACCGCGACCGCCTGATCAAAGCCGTTTCGACGACTTGTCCACGGAGGGGAATCCCATGCCATTTCTTCATCATCGGGGCAGAGCTGTCACCGCTACGTTGACCGCGTTTCTGGGTGCGGGCCTGCTGACCTGCGCGCCCGCGTCCGCGCTCAGTGGCGGTACTCCGGTTTCCGACAGCACCTACGCGTTCGCCGGCCGGCTGGAGGTCGGGACGCCCGGCCTCGACGGCCGCGGGTGCAGTGCCGCTCTCGTCGACAGCACCTGGATCGTCACAGCGACGTCCTGTTTCGGTGCCACGGACCTGCAAGCGGGTGCCCCGCCCAAGCCGACGACGGTCACCCTGGGCCGCACGGCCACCAACGCCGGCTACACCGCCCAAGTGACCTACGTGGCACCGAAAGCCGACCGGGATGTAACGCTGGGGCTGCTGAACGCGCCGGTTCCCGGGATCACGCCGGTCGCGCTGAGCACCACCGCACCCGCCGCGGCCGAAACGCTGCTGGCCGTCGGCTACGGGCGCACCGCGGACACCTGGGTCCCCGCCCAGGCCAGGGTCACGCCGTTCACGGTGAACGCCACCACCGACACCACCGCCGCCCTGACCGGCGCCGACGGCGCCGACACGTGCCAGGGTGACGCGGGCGGCCCTGCCCTCCGGCAGCGGGCGGGCGCCTTGGAACTTGTCGCGCTGCACAGCACGACATGGCAACATGGCTGCCTGCTCAACCACGAAACCCGTCAAGGCAGCACCGAAGCCCGCGTCGACAACATCACCGACTGGATCCGGCAGCAGCAGGTCGCGACGACCAGCATCCGCAACGCCAACGGCCTGTGCCTGGACCTCGGTTCCAACGCCCCGGGCACCACGGTCGTCACCGTCACCTGCCAGGCCGGCTCCACCAGTCAGCAGTGGCGCGTGCTGCCCGACGGCACGATCCGCAACTACAACGGGCTCGCCATCGACGTCCGCTCCAACAACCCCGGTGAACTGGTGGTCACCGCCGCGGTGGCCGCGGGCAACCCCAGTCAGCAGTGGCAGGTGCCGGCCGACGGCACCCTCCGTAACCACAACGGCCTCTGCGTGGATATCGGTGCCAACGCCAACGGCACACCGGTCGGCACGGCGTCCTGCGTCGCTGGCAACACCAGCCAGCAGTGGAGCGTGGGCGACCTGCATGCGGTGACCGGGAAGATCCGCAACCACAACGGCCTGTGCGCCGACCTGGGCTCAAACGCCCCCGGCACCCGGATGGTCATCGCGGCCTGCCAGCCGGCCAGTTGGACCAGCCAGGAGTGGACCGCACCGATCGACGGCACGATCCGCAACCACAACGGCCTATGCCTCGACCTGGGCTCAAACGCCCCCGGCACGCCCATCGGGACCGCCACCTGCCAACCGGGCGGTTGGGTCAGCCAGCAGTGGCGCGTGCTGCCCGACGGCACGATCCGCAACTACAACGGACTCGCCATGGACATCGGCTCGAACGCCGCCGGCACCACAGTGGTCATCGCAACTACGCAGCCCGGCAACCTCAGCCAGCAGTGGACCATGGGCGCGTAGGCCGTGCGGCCTTACTGACATCACCGGCTCGGGACAACGGGTTCAGCCGACGTCCCGAGCCGGGGTGCCCGGCGGATGTGCAGCCTCGGCTACATGATCCCCCTAAAGACGGGAGATATCCCACGTGCGGGGGTTCAAGTCCTCGGACACAGTATTACCCCACGGATCGCGAAACGCGATCTTGACGCTGGGATGATCGTAGCTCAGCTCGAATCGATCTCCTTCAGGCGCCATCCGGCGTGGTCATAGACGATGATCTTTTTTGAGTCGCGCAGCGCCGCGGCCACACGTCTGTGTCGTGGTCGGTCAAGCTCCGGCGTGTCGTGGCCGTCGTTGCCTTCTTCTCCGAGTCGAATGCTGATCTCCTCGACGAGGTAGCCTTCGCGGATGTAAAGCGTCTTCGGCCGCGACTGGCCCGCGCACTGAGTGCTGTTGTAGCCGTGACGGCAGCGGTAGGTCGCACGTCCGTGGTTCCAGTGCGAGTCCAGCCGCCGGTCGCAGACACCGCAGTGAATCAGGCCGGCCAAGGCGAACCGGCGAGCCCGGCCGTCACTGGCTGGTCGCGCCGCTCGGATCTGCTGCGCGGTGATGAAGTCCTGTTCGGTGACGAGCGCTAGATGGGCGGCCTTCGCTGACAGGGCCGGCGTTGCGGCTGGGCCTCTGGTGTCGGTGGCGCGGCGGTTCCAGGTCTGGCGGCCGGTGTAGCGCGGGTTCGCCAGGATCACGGCGACCGTGCGCAGCGTCCAGGCTCCGCGGGTGCGGTGCCGGTTGCGGTCCGGGTCGGCGCTCGATGGGCAGGGCACACCACGCTCATTGAGGCGTCGGGCGATGCTGGTGACGCTGTGCCCGGCGAGGCGTTGCCGGAACATCCAGGCTACGTGTGGCGCGGTTCGTGGGTCGGGTGCGAGGCGTTGGAGGCGTCGGCCCCAGCGGGCGTCGGTGGGGTTGGGGTGGGGGCCGGCGTCGACGAGTTGGTAGCCGTAGGGTGGTCGGCCGCCGAGGTAGCGGCCTTGCTGGGTGGCCTGGTTGTGCATCGCCGCCAGTACCCGGTGGCGGGCGCGGAGGACTTCGCGCGGTGACTGGGTGGCCAGCAGCGACATCAGTGCCCGGTGATCGCGGTTGCTTAAATCGACCGGCCCGGCTGTCTCGGGGAGCCAGAGCTGAATACCGTGTCGGGTGCACCAGGTGTAGAGGGTGGCGAACTGGGTGCCGGTGAGGGCGCGTTCGTATTCACCGACCACGATCGCATCGATTGCGGACTCCGGGCTGGAGGTCTCGGTCATGAGCTGGGCAGCCTGCGGTCGCTGGTGCCACGGGACGCGGCGTGAGGTGCCGACGTCGAAGTAGGTGGCGACGACCTGGCCGTGGCCCCCGACCAGCTCATCGGCCATGTCGCGTTGCCAGCCCTGTGATGGGACGCGGTCTTGATGGCGGGCGGTCGAGGTCCGGCCGTAGAAGGCGAACCGCAAGCCACTGCCGTGGTCGGGGCGGGCAGTGGTGGTTGTCGGCTTCTTGCTGTTCATCCACTGCGCCAACAGGTCGGCCGTGCCGGCGGGTGGTGCGGTCACGTAACGCGGGGGCGGGTGCGGTGGGATCACGCTGGACGGATGTCGCGGCCGTTGGGGCATGACGGCGCGCTCTGAGCGGTTCATCCGATCAGCGGAGTCAACGCGTCATCGGCGCTCCCGATGCACGCGTTTTCCGCAGCTCCGGAGGTGGGGGTGGGTCGTCGTCTCGCAGGCTCGCCGCCAGCCAGTGACAGTCAGCGCTCATGTCGTAACTCAGCTCGGGGCCGACGTCCTACGTCTCCTCTTGCTCCGAACGAGTGAACTTGAAGTTTCAATTTATTACCCTAGGTAACGGTGGTGAGTCAGTCGCTCACTGCGGTAACCAGCGGAAATGATCGTGAACATCGTCGGCTGAGTCCTTTTCGTGACCGAAAGCGGCTTTCGGGCACTGTTACGCGCGGGATGTGAATGTCGACGAACGCCACAGAGCGTGACGCGTTCCGTTGCGTCGCCGCTGGACCGAAAGAGGCAGCCCCGTGTCTTACGCCCCCATGCCGCCGTCGGTGCCGATGCCGGTGGCGAACCAGCCCAAGAACGGCCTCGGCACGGCCGGGTTCGTGCTCGGCCTGATCGGGTTGATCTTCGCGTTCATCCCGATCATCGGGATCGTCGCGTGGCCGTTGACGATCCTCGGGCTGATCTTCGGCATCGTGGGGACGCTGCGCGCCAACCGGGGCCAGGCGAGCAACAAGGGGCTGGCCGTCACCGCCGTCGTGCTGTCGGCGATCGGGCTGGTCATCTGCGTGCTCTGGACCGCGGCCTTCGGCAAGGCGGTCAACGACGCCGCCAACGGGATGCCCGCCGCTGCCCTGACCAGCTCGGTCGCCGCGCCCGACCACATTCAGACCACCAGCCCCAACCTGAACGACGCCGCCGCTTCGGCCGCGGCCACTGCTCCGGTCGAGCCGCCGGCACCCGCCACGAGCGAAGCACCCAAGTTCCCGCCGCAGGTCGAGCAGGCCCGCGCCTCCGCCCAGAGCTACCTGAGCTTCACGGCGTTCTCGCGCAACGGCCTGATCCGGCAGCTGTCCTCGTCGGCCGGCGACGGGTTCCCGAAGGATGTGGCGACTCAGGCCGTCGACAGCCTGTCGGTGGACTGGAACGCGCAGGCGGTCAAGTCGGCGGAGAACTACTTGAGCTTCACGTCGTTCTCTTGCTCGGGGTTGAAGCAGCAGCTGTCATCGTCGGCGGGTGACGGCTTCACGAAGGCCCAGGCCGCCTATGGGGCTGGCCAGACTGCAGCCTGCAAGTAGATCCGCCGCAACCAGCGGGAGTAACGGATGTCCTCACCCATACGACCTGTCGCGGAATTGGTCGCCGATCGTCGCCGAGTACGGGCGCGTCGCGTTGACCATCGCCTGATGCGTAGCCGGAAGTAGCGGGCGGGGTCCTCGCGGAGTCCTCAGACAACGGCGACGATAGTCATACTCTGTGACGCATGGCTGGCCGTCTCAGGGGCACCTGGATGTGCCCGAGATGCCGTGGGCCTGCGCAGACTTCGGTTGACACCGGGACTGACTATTTTCAGGCCGCTGTTGCGGTTGTGTAGATGGTCTCAAACTCGACCGGGGTGAGCTTGCCCAGGGTGCGTTGCCGGCGCTTGCGGTGATACTTCGTCTCGATCCAGGACGCGATCGCCAATCTTAGTTCCTCCCGGGTGCGCCACCGACGAGAACATTCTTTTGCAGCAACGAAAAGAACGACTTCATCGCAGCGTTGTCACCACAAGCACCGACCCGCCCCATTGACCCGGTCACCCCATGGCGCGCAGCAGACGCCCGTACTCGGCTGATCCGGTGACGGGACCGCGCGGCCATGAGGCGATCACGGACCCGGTCGGGAATGTCTCCGAGAGAAATGTTCGGTGAGGCGCTCGCCGGCGTGCTCCAGCGACCCGGGTCGACAGTGGCGACCGCGTGCTGTTCGTCGACGACTGGAGCGAGACCGGCGGCCAGGCCGAAGGCGCCCACCTCCTCGTCGAGGACGCCGGGGCCACCTGGATCGGCGCCGCGACGGTGGTCGACGCGCTGAGCAGCAACCAGGTTCGACGGCGCCTGAACGTCCGGGAGCTCTGACCCTCTCGGCCGTCGCCGGGCAGGAGGCCTCTTGGCGTCGACGACATCTTGCGCAGGTGGCCGAGTCGACCTAACCTGTCAATAAGCTACAACTTGTAGCGTAATGGAGGCGAGCATGCCAGGTCGTCACCGAGATCCCGATCTCGAACAGCGGCTCACCGCCGCGGCGTGGTCGCTGCTGCAGAGCAGGGGATACGACGCGCTGAAGCTGACCGAGGTCGCGGCGCAAGCCCACGCGCACCGCACCGATGTCTACCGGCGGTGGTCGAGCAAGGCGCAGCTCGTCGTCGACGTGCTAGTCGAACACCTGCCGCCGGTCTCGGACCCCGACACCGGGACACTCCGCTCGGACCTGCGGGCCATCGTCGAGGACTTCGCGGCTTCCTGGTCCTCGTCCTGGATCGACGGGCTCATGGGTCTCGTCGCCGATCTGCACCACGAACCCGACGCCGAGCTCGCCTTCCGGACAATGGCCGAGGGCAGGGGGAAACCGTTGCGCGACGCCATCACCCGGGCGGTGCGACGGGGCGAGATCGGCGAACCCCCCGACCTGTCCCTCGTGGGAGACCTGATCGAGGGGCCGCTGATGCATCGCCGGATGCTCGGCCGCCAACCGCTCACGCCGGACTACCTCGACGCACTCGCCGCCCTGGCCTACGGCGTGCTGACCGGGACCACGGTGGCGCCGTGAACGGCGAACCGCACGAGCTCTCGGCCGCGGCGCAGCTGGCGGCCTTGCGCGCGGGCGACGTGAGCTCTCGTGAGCTGACGGAGCACTACCTGGGACGCATCGAGAAGCTCGACGACGGACTCGGCGCCTTCGCCACCGTCACACCGGACCTGGCACACGAGGAAGCCGCTCGCGCGGACAAGCGCATCGCACGGGGGGAGTGGTCGCCCCTGCTGGGACTTCCCTTGGCGATCAAGGATTTGTACTCGGCGGCGGGCGTCCGGACGACGTTCGGCTCCGCCGCGCCGGCGGCGTTCGCCCCGTCCGCCGACACCTGGACGGTCGGGCTGGTGAGGCAAGCCGGTGCGGTCCTCGTCGGCAAGACCGCCACCGCCGAGTTCGGAGCCACCTGCTACACCGAGAACGAAGTGACGGGGCGGACGACCGTCACCCCGTACGATCGGACGCGCTACGCGAGTGGTTCCAGCGGAGGCGCCGCCGCCGCGGTCGCCGCCGGGCTGGTGCCGCTGGCCCACGCGGGCGACGGGGCCGGGTCGACCCGCACGCCCGCGGCCACCTGCCACCTCGTCGGCGTGAAGCCCAGCCGGGGGCTGGTCAGCTCCTCGGTGCCGTTGACCTCGCTGACCGGCACCACCATCGAAGGGCCCATCGCCAGGACCGTCGAAGACGCCGCGCTGTTGCTCGACGTCCTCGCGCAACCCTGGAACGGCGATCCCGACGGCTGGCGGGTGGACGGCAGCTTCGCCGACGCCGTCAAGCGGTCACCGGGGCGGCCGCTGCGCATCGCCGTCTGGACGGATTCGGGCCTGGACGACGTTCGCCGGCATCCGGAGGTGGTCCGCGCGGTGGAGCGGACCGCGACCCTGCTTCGGGAGCTGGGACACGAGGTGCGCGAGGTGAAGATCCCGGCGGCCTGCGACGACCCGGTGCGCCTGGCGCTGCGCACGCACTTCGCCGCCTCCGTCCGCGCTGCCGTGGAGTCGCTGGTTCCGCCCGGTCGCCGGGAGCTGCTCCTGCCGTACACCCGGTACCTGTACGCCGAAGGGGAAGCGCTCTCCGGCAGTGACCTCTTTGCGGCGCAACGGGTGCTGGCGCACTACGCAAGCGCTTTCGAGACGGTTTTGGCGAGCTTCGACGTAGCGCTGACCCCGGTGACGAACGGCCCGCCGGTCCCGCTGGGGCACTTCCACGCCGACGGGGTGGCGGGAATCCCCGACGCGATGCTGGCCTGGTCGGCCCCGACGCCGTGGGCCAACTTGACCGGCCGGCCCGCGATGTCCCTGCCGTCGCATCTCGACGGCGACGGTCTGCCGTACGGCGTGCAGATCGTCGGACGCCGGCGTGACGACGCCACGCTGCTCGCCCTCGGCGCGCAGCTCGAAAGCTCCGCTCTGTGGAACGACGTCCATCCGTCCTGCTGGGACGACTGAGAGGCGACGCCTGATGAAAACGCACACGCACCTCACCGGGGGCCACCTCGATCCCGGTGACGGGCTGACCGAGAAGTTCGTCGTGCTACCCGACGGACGACGGCTGCGGGCCGTCATCGCCGGTGACGAGGACGGGCCGCTGGTCGTGTTCGAGGCCGGCATGAGTGCGCCGGCCGCGTCGTGGGTGCACACCCAGCGCGAGATCGGCGCCCGCACCCGCACGGTGGCCTACGACCGGGCAGGCTACGGCGGGAGCGACCCGGACCCGCGAGACCGGACGATCGAGCGGCTCGCCGACGACCTCGCCGGCCTCCTCGACGGCCTCGGGGAGATCCGGCCCGTCGTCCTGGTCGGGCACAGCTGGGGCGGGCCCGTCATCCGGCTGTTCGCCGAACGCCGGCCCCACCGGGTCGCCGGTCTGGTTTTCGTCGATGCGACCGTCGCCGAGGTCATGAGCGGCCGTGACGCCCGGATGCTGTCGTGGTCGTTCGGGGTCCTGGCGGTGCTCGCGCGGCTGGGCGGCCGGAACCTGATCCGGAAGCTGACCGTGCCGCAGGTGTCCCGCGCCATCGCCGCGTCCGATGTGGACGTGATGTTCCGCGACTACGCCTGCGTGCGCGCGATGCGCGCCGGGCGCCGCGAGGCGGCACAGGTGGTTCCGGCACTGGCGACGATGCGCCGTCTCCAGGCAGCCGGAACTCCGGACGTTCCCACGTTCTGCCTGCAGGCGGGGCGGGTCGACCGCGGGATGTCCCGGCGCCGCCCCGTGCTCAACAGGGTCGCCGCCGAACTCATGGCCGCAGTGCCGGACGGGCGCGTGGACGTCGTCGAAGCCACCGGACACCTCATGCCGCAGGAAAATCCCGCGGTGGTGCGCGAGGCGATCCTGGAGATCGTCGACGCCGCGGCCGGTCGGCGATGATCCCCGACGCGGTGGTCCCGCGGACCGAGGCGGATCCGGCCGGGACGGCCACCCGCGCCACCGGGCAGGGGCGTCTCATCGGAGCACTGGTCGGCACGAACGCCGCCGGCTACATCAGCATCGCGGTGCCGATGAACCTGCTGCTGGTCACCCACCTCACCGCGATCGCCGGCGCCGCGGCGACGTCCGCGTTCAGCCTGGTGACCGGGATCGGCGGGCTCGTCGGCCTGCTGGCGAACCCGCTCGGCGGGCGGATCAGCGACCGCACGGTCACCCGGTTCGGCCGGCGCCGCACCTGGATCTTCACCGGCGGCCTCGGCGCGGCCATCCTGCTGGCGATCATGGGCTGGACGACCGAGGTCTGGCAGGTGGCGCTGGGGTGGGCGCTCATCACGACGCTGGTCATGTTCCAGCTCGCCGCCAGTGCCGCGCTGGCCGCGGACCAGGTGGCTCCGGCACGGCGAGGGGCGGCGTCGGGAGTGGTGGCTTTCGTGGCACTGGCCGGCCCCGCCGTGGGTTTCGCCGTGGTGAGTGCGATGCCGGCCGTCCCCCGGCTGCAGTGGGGCGTGGTCGGCGTGCTGAGCGCGGCGGGCGTCCTCATGGCCGTCCTGCTCGTGCGTGATCCCCGGCACCGGAGACCGGCGGACGAACCGCGCCTCGGCCCGGCGGTCATCCTGCGTTCGTACTGGGTCAGCCCGCGTCGGCACCCCGCGTTCGGCTGGGCGTGGGCGGTGCGCTTCCTCATCACCGCGGCGTGGGCCGCCAACAGCTACCTGGCCTTCGTGTTCACCCAGCGGTTCGCCGTGCCGGCCGACGAGGTGCCCCGGATGATCTTCCTCTTGACCCTGATCGGGATCGCCTGCGTCGCCGTCACCGCCTGGCTGACCGGCTGGCTCTCCGACAGGATCCGACGGCAGAAGCCGTTCGTGTGCCTCGGCGGTCTCGTGCTCGCCGCCGGGCTGGTCCTGGTCGCGCTCGCGCCCGGTATTCCCGTGGTGTACCTGGGCACCGCGATCATGTCGCTGGGCTACGGCACCTTCCTGGCCACGGACTTCGCGCTCTGCCTGCGCATGCTGCCCGATCCCGAATCTGCGGGCAAGGACTTCGCGGTGCTCAACATCGCGAGCACGCTGCCCGTCGCGGTCGTGCCGTTCGTGGCACCGGCGCTCCTCGCGGCAGGCGGGTTCTTCGCCATGTTCGCCTGCCTCGCCGTGCTCGGCGTGGCCGGGGCAGTGAGCGTGGTGCGGCTGCCGGACATCGGTCAAGAAGGTCAGCCGCGCTTCGCGGCGATCACCGCGAAGCGCGGCTGACGGCGGCTTTCCCGGAGGCTCCGAGGGGCGGGAGTTCCGAACGTGCTTACGTGGACGAACCGGGTGCTGTGGCGGCACAGGTGGCCGAGGCCGAGGGCGGGATCGACGACCGTGATCATGGCGAGTTCGGTGTCGCGGACAGGTGCAGATGACCAGCGCATCCCGCGCTGGCTGGGTCGCATCACCGTGCGCTGCGCCATACCATCGTGAGTCGCCGTGGCGTGGGCGACTTCAGGCGGTGAGCGCCGGAGTAAAGGCGGGGAATCGACCGTCGAGAAGCGCTTCGAGCAGCTCCGGCAACTCGGCCGGGAGCAGCTTGTCCGCGCAGTTTGCCAGTGCCGAGATCGGCCACCAACGGCGTTCGATGGGGCCGCGCGCTCGTTGGCAGTGTGCCGGACGGCGACCTGCGGCGTGGTCGGGTCTGTGCGGGCGAGGTAGACGTGGTCGAGGCGGTGGTGCTCGCGGCCGCGGTGGGTGAAGCGGCTTTCGCGTGTCCAGGCCTTGCGCCCGATCTCGTCGAAGACCAGGCCGGTTTCCTCGGCGATCTCGCGGCGGGCCGTGTCCTCGAGCTTCTCACCGGGGTCCTGACCGCCGCCGGGCAGCTCCCACCAGTGATGGGCGGGGGCGTCGGGGTCGTGCGCGTGGGTGAGCAGGGCCTCGTCGTCGCGGTTGAGGAGCAGGACGCGGGCGCCGACTCGCAAGGCCGGTTCGCTGGCGACGGTCACCCGGTGGGTCCTCGTGCTCGGCGGCTCGGTGGCGGCCGGGCACGAGCTCCCAGGTTCAGAAGAGCGTTTCCTCGCGGTCCGCGGCCGGGGCGGACGTTATCAGCGGCGCGGTCGCCGTCAGCTCCAGCTCGACCGCGAGTCCCGAATGGTCGGTGAGCGCCAACTCTCCGCGCAGGGCGGGATCGGGCACCGGTCCTCGGGGACGTCGCTGAGCCGGGCCGCGTGCCTCAAGGCCGTCACGGCGAGTGCAGCGCGGCGCGGATCGAACATCCATGGCTCACAGGGTTCCGGCGAGTTCGGTCACCACGTCGGTCATGAGCCGGTCGAATCGCTGCAGGGTCTCTTGCGTGGGTGGTGTCTCGAGATAGCCCCAGAACATCTGGACGTGGACGAAGTTGTGTCCGATGTGGACATAAGAGTCATGGATGATCACTGTGGCGGTCTTTCCGTGGAAACGTCCGGTCAGCGAGAGCGCGCTCGTGCGTGCCGGGTAGGGAAGCGTGAGCGACGGTCCCGGTGTGAGGACGCCGTCCAGGTGACCGCCGTCGTAGATCTTCTGCGGAGTGCGGAAACGCGCGCATACTCGCGCGGCGGCGTCCATCGCCGGGAACACGTCCTCGACACCCCGGTAGGACGTCACCGACGCCGACAGGTGGCCGCCTGCGGTGCCGTCCGCGGCGAACTGGTACTTGTGCTCGACATCTGCGGTCCGGGGCATGGCCTTCTCGGTGGCGGCGAGCGCCTTTTGGGCGTCGTCGCAGTCCGGTGGAGTGACCGTCTCCGACGCCGATGGTGCATCTTCCTCCAGCCGTGCGTCGGCAGGAAGGAGCGCAGGCAAATGCGCGAGTGCGGCCGTGGCTGCCGGTTCGTCCAGCGGACGGCCGTGGTCCTGCGGGGTTGCCGGGCCGACCGGCGTGGCCGGTTCCTGCGACGGCGTGGCCAGGGCGACGATTGCCTGCCCGGCGTCGTAGTCGTGCTCTGCGACGGTCACCGCCGAAAGCCGACCGCCGGTCAAGGTCACCGCGAGCAGGACGGTGACGGCGCCGGCGCCCAGGGCCCAAGGCGCCGTCCGGCGTCGCGGGGCTCGGTGTGACCAGGCGAAAACGAGCGGCGAGGTCAGCGGGAGCGTGCCGATCAGCGCGATCAGCAAGAGCCAGCCGGGCACCTGCACGGACTGCTGGATGACCGTCGATTCCCTGGCGTACCCGGCGATCCGGACGGCGGTGTACTGGATGATCCCGGCGGCCGTGGTGACCGACAACCCGGCTACCACGGCCGTCGGCGCGCCGGCCAGGGTGGCGCCGCGACGCCTGTTCGCGAGCAGCACCGCGACGGCCGCGACCAGCCCGGCGAACGCGCAGATCCACCACCGCTGGTAGGCCAGCACGTACCGCAGGTCGGCGCTCTGCCCGTTCTGCAGGCGAAGGAGAGCTGACAGTGCTGCCGCGGCGCCGCCGACCGCCGCGGTCACCACGGCCACTGCAACGACGACCGGTCGGGGCCGGCGCCACCGTTGCCGCACGAGGAGGAGCGTGAGGCCGGCGAGGATCAGGAGCGGGGCGTGCTGCCACGCCCGATCGCTGCCGAGTCCCACCACGTGACCGCGGGCGAGGGCCGGATCGTGGAACAGGAGATAGGTGGTCAGCGATGAGACGGTCCCGCTGATGGCCGCGGTGAAGGCGACAACGACGGCGAGGACGGCGCCGAGTCCGCTCAGTCGTCGGCGCCAGGTCTCGTCGGCGGGCGCGGCGAGACGGGTCGCGATCGCCGATGTCAGCACGCTGATCGCGAACGCGGTCGCCGTCAGGGCGAGGACCAGCAACGGTCGTTCCGGCGCGAAGAACTGGGTGATCGCCGCGGTCGCCCCGGCACTTGCAGGCAGAACCCGGCGACCAGCCCGAGCGCTGCACCCGCCCAGGGGAGTGCCCATCCGGGTTCGGGCAACGTCGCCCGACGGGTCCACGCGGGCAGCACGACCGACGTCCAGAGCAATGCCGCCACCGCCAGCGCGACGTCGGCCGACAGCCGTGGGTCCACGCCCTCGGGCCCGACCAGGTCCACGAGCACGGCGTAGACGACGTGATAGGTCAGCATCGCCACGACGCCGGCGGCGGTGGTGAAGACGAATCCGCTGTCCCACTGTTCGTCGCGCTCGCCTGGGGCGAGCCGGTCCGACGCCGGCGGGTGTGTGGCGAACACCCGGCGCACCCACGGACGTCGGAGGTTTTCGGTGCCGAGGACGATGGCCATGGCATCCGGGGCGCCCGTCACCTGTGCTGCGTGCTGGTCGGCTGCCAGCTCGCGTCGGCGCAGTAGTGCCGCGCGGACCACGAGTAACGCGACGGCGGTGACCGCGGCGACGATCAGCGATCCGCCGTAGAAGTTCCACGCTGTCGCAGGCGTTTTCAGGATCGGTACCAGGGCCACGACGAGTGTGGGAAGGGCCAGCCAGCCTGCCCACCAGGCGGCCGAAGCCCACCGTACGTCGCCGGCACGGACGTGGCCCAGTTCGTGGAGCGCGACGGCGTCGAACGCGGCCGGATCGATGTGGGCGTAGGCCTGCGGGACGACAACCCAAGGCCGACCGCCCGGAAGGCTGGAGGTGAACGCGTCGGTGACCGCCGCGGCGGGTGGCGCGAGCACCAGCCTCGGCCGCCGGTGCGCGGTCAAGCCTTGGCTGGCGCACAAGGTCTTGAAACGTGCGGTGAGCAGCTCGAGGTCGGATCGCGGTACGTCGGCGAGGCGGCGTGCACGCAGCCGCCGGCGTGTGGCCAGGCCGCTGACGATCATCAGCAGCCACGCGGCGGCGGGCAGCGCGACGGCCCCGGCGAGACTGATGACCGCGAGCTGCCGGTCGTAGTCGTGCATGCAGGCGGAGTAGACCGGGCCGGCGGAAACCGGTGGCAGCGCGTCGGACACCGATATCCCGTTGCGGGTCAGGCAGGCCTGTGCCGTTGTGTAGTCGCCGACGTCGTGGGTGACGAACAGGGCCTCGGCGGCGCCCGCGCCGGTGGTGGCCAGTGCGAGCAGGACCAGTACGTAGACCCACCACAGGCGGGCCGGGGCGGGCACGGCAAGCAAGTGCTGCCCGGGCTGGGACTGGTCCGCGGCGGGGAGAACGGACGAACTCACCGTTGCCCACCGTCCGCCGCACGGCGCAGGACACCGTGCACGGCGTCGGCCAGCAAGGTCGCCTCAGCTGTGTTCAGGCCGAGCGTCTGGGCGTGGCCGATGCACGCGTCCCGGATCTCGTCGATTTGATCGACGTTCAAGGCGAGCTGCTCCGGTCTCGCCGTCCGCGAACGACGGCGCCACCACCGGCGGCGTTGCAAGCCCGCGAAGCCAGCTGCGCCCAGGACCTGCGCGGCGGTTCCCGTCAGCAGTTGCAGGATGACGTCGCTGAGTACCGACAAGCCGGTGCCCGAGCCGATCTCGCCGCCGGACCAGCCGCCCGCAGGCTTGCGGGGATCCTTGCCCGCTGCCCATTCGGCGGTCACCAGCGCGAGATAGGGCAGCTGGTCAGGAGCCACTTGGGTGACGACTTCCCGCGCGAGGTCCGCGATCTCGATCGTCACCTGGGCCGGCAGTTCCCGGCCTCCCGGATCTCGCTCCGGACTGGCCATCTCCGTCATCCGTTCACCTGATCCCTCGTCCACGCGCCACGAACGGCACGGCCATGAGTCGTCGCCGGTGTCGTCAGGGTTACAGCGGCTGGTGAATCGTGAGGGGGTTCGAAGTTACTTCGCTGGCGCAACGATTCGCCTCGGTCGCGGTCTGCGGACTGCCAAGGCCAACGAGGTCATGGCAGCTCGCCGACCGGCTGTCCGAGGTCGGCGACCTGGCGGCCGACGCCGTTGAGATGCTCGACAAACGGTGACCTGGTCGGTGCCGGCGGCGTTGTCGAGCACAGGGCTGCCTGGGCGCGGGCTGAGGACCAGTAGAGCGCGTGCCGAGCATATGTGAGTCGGCTGACGGACGTGGTGACGGGAGGCAGACGGATGCTCTTTGTCCTGCGTGGTAGAGGATCCGTAGGCTCCGTTCGAGTTCGGTGTGAAGGTCAGTGTGGGGCGGCTGCTGTCAACGGGGTAGTCACATGAACATCTGCATGCCGCCGAACACGACGACCAGCACGGCACCCATGCCGAAGCCCGTCAGGAGTGCGCCGCCGATGTCGGGGCGGAGCCGGACGCCGGCGTAGGCCAAGCCGAGGGCGAACATCATCCAGGCGCCGACGAACGCGATGTTCGTCATCATGGTGTTGCTGAGCTCGAAGGCTCCCTTCGCGCCGGCCGCGACCACCAGTGCGAAGACCACGGCGATTCCCGCGCGTGTCCAACGGATGGTGATCGGTGATCGGTGTGCGTGACTGCGGGTCATGGTGACCTCCTCGTCGGATCACCTCAGTCTCACACGGATCGTCGGCGGTGATCCTTACCGTGCGGTTACGCGGGACTCTCCGCCGCAGGACTCGGTTTCCCGGCGGTGCGGGCGGCCGTTGTGGACGGACAGCAGGGCGTAGGTGAGGAGCCGGTGGATCTGGTGGCCGGTCCGGCCGGTGTCCTCGACGGTGTCGGTGAGCAGCGCGTCGGCGACGGCCTGGTCGAGCACCGCACCGTCGGTCATCGGGCTGAGGGCCGTGTGGATCCGCCGGGCCAGAAATCGAGGTGTTTCGGTGGGGTTCAAGGCCAGTCGGGCGCAGAGCCGCTCGGCGCGGCGACGGGAGCCGCCGGTGGCGAGGGTGATCCGGTAGACCAGCGTCACGGCGCGGCCGAGGTCGTCGTCGCTCATCGGCCGGTGACCCGGACGCGGCAGCGGCTGGACGGACTCTGCTCGGCTGCTGCGGCCAACGCGGCGGGAACGTGCTCGCTGCCGGTGTCGGAGATTTGCGTGCGCAGAGCTACACAGTTGACGGCATCGACGAACGGTCGCTGAGCGTAATCTCGCCGTTCGCCTTGACTGTTGACCCTCGTGCGCTGGTGCGCTGACCGGACGGCAGAGTAGCCAGCGATCACCCGGCGCGCCTCAGTCTGATCCAGCAGGCGAGTTCGGAGTCCGGCCCGCGGTGAGAGCTGCTTGGTGAGCCGGACCCCAGGTTCGCCATGGGTCAGCGGTTCCACTCGGTGGGGCGGCCGGGACGCGGATGACGGGTCGGCTGGGCGTGGGTGCGGGTGATGAACACGAGGTACCTCCTGGTGGCGCGGGCACGACGGCCCGGATGCGGTCACCCGGATGACTCACGACCGAGCGTCGCCATCCGGTTACAGTGAATATTCTGTTCCGAGGACGGAGGGCGGGACATCGTGGGCCGGGCATCGTCACACGATCGAGAGTCCCCGCTGCGTGCCTTCCTCGCCCTTCCCCACGGCTTGATCGCCTATGTGAGCGTGGTCGTCGGCTTGACCCTGGTCGTGGTGGCCGTCACCGCCGCCACCATCCCGATCACCGCGTCGAGCTGGGTGTGGCTCGGGCTGCTGCTGGCCTGCACGATCGCGCACCTCGAATTCACCCAGGGCCTGGAGCGGATCCGGGAGCTGCCCGAGGGCATGCCCTACACCCACCTGCAGTCCACCTGGAACGTCGCCGGGCTGCTCCTGCTGCCCCTGCCGCTGCAGTTCATCCTCATCGCCGTCACCTTCACCTGCGAGTGGTTCCGCGTGTTCGCCCGCCGTGCCCCCGTGCACCGGAAGGTGTTCTCCGCCTCCACCGTCATGCTCGGGGTGACCGGGGCGACGCTGGCGCTCTCGGCGCTCTACCCGGCCGCTGCGGCGCCCTACATCACCGTGCTCGACGGCCCTCGCGGCGTGGTCGCGATCGTCTTGGCCGGCGCGATCTACCGGTTGGTCAACTACGGGCTGGTTGTCATCGCGATCATCATGGACAACCGCGACCAGCCCGCCCACCGCGCGCTCGGCCCGGCCAGCGACCAGCTGATCATCGCCGCCGCGATCGGCCTGGGTTACGTCTATGCCCTCGTCGCGGTGACCCGGCCGTGGACGCTGGTGTTCGTGCTGGTCCTCGTCATCGGCCTGCACCTCGGTTTGCTGCTGCCGCAGTTCCAGCATGCCGCCCGCACCGACCGGCGTACCCAGCTCGCCGACCCCACCTGGTGGCACGAGGTCGCCGAGCGCGAACTCGACCGGGCCCGCCGTCTCGGCGATCACGTCGGGGTTCTGCTGCTGGACCTGGACCACTTCAAGAACATCAACGATCGGTTCGGGCATCTGGCCGGTGACACCGTGCTGCGCGCCGTGGCCGACGCCGTGCGCGACTGCGTGCGTGGTCACGGCCCGGACCTGGCCGGCCGGTGGGGCGGAGAGGAATTCGTGGTCCTGTTGCCCGGCCTCGACCCGGCAGGACTGCGGGCTGCGGCCGACCGGGTCCGCGCCGCGATCGCCGCGATCACCCTCACTGCGACTGACCGCCGCAGCGGGCAGGACGCGGCGGTCACACTGACCGCGTCGGTCGGCGCCGGGATGTTCCCCGACCATGGCCATGACCTGACCACTGTGTTGCTGGCCGTCGACGACGCTGTGTACCGCGCGAAGGATCGCGGCCGCGACCAGACCGTCACAGCCTCAACTCGCTAGACCCTGCTTCCGTTGCGATGGCTTGATCAGCGATCCCGACGCTGCGGACGCTCGTTGCGGTGAGGCGGGCACTGGCCTCGTGGCCTGGGCCGTCCGGGTCGAAGCCAGGGTCGGTCGTGAGGACGGCAGAGCCTCGGCGGCAATGAGCCGCGCTGCCGGGCCGGACCAGGGTCCGCACCACCGCGCGAGCAACTGTTTCGGTGACGAAGGATCTCTAGGGACACCGCCCGTAAGTCGCAGCCGCCGAGGTGGGGACTGGGCGCCCGCCCGGCGCCGCGACCGGCGAGTCTCGCTGCGCCTGCCTCCGCGCCGTCGAGGCTGTCCGGCCAGGATACGCGTCAACCTTCGATTTCCCGGCGGATCCGCTTGGCCTCCCGCCGCGCGGTCTTGGCGTCGCTCTGGCGGCCGGTGGTCTCCAAGCCGCCGCCCAGCGGTCCGGTGCACCCACCGTCATGACCGGTCAGGGCTTCCTGCCGTTCAGGTCCGACGCGGCGGACCTCCTTCGGGGGCTTGTCGACCGTTTCGACGTGATCGACGTCCGCGACGACCTGTCGATGGAGTTGCTGGGCCGCGGTACGCGCATTTGCGATGACGTCTTTCTCGACCTGCCTGACCAGAAGCGCGCCTCGGATGCTCGGGAGTTCGTGCTGTGCATCCAGTCCGACATCGCGACCTCGGCACCAGCCGCAGTGGCGGCACGGCTGCAGGGCATTTTGCGGGCCTGGCGAGTCCATCCTCGTCAGCTGGCAGTCCTCGAGGGGATTCCGCGGGTGGACCGCGAGATCCCCGCCCTGCTGGAACGCGAACTTGCTGGCGCTGAGTTCCACCCGTTCCGTGACGTCTGGCGGCTAGGACTGCCGCTGTCGCCAGGGCAGACGTCCGGGCGCTCTACCCCCGGCCTGCAGCCCGCACAGGCCGCCGATGTCGTCGTCCCGCAGGTGCCGCCTGCGCTCGCCGCGAGGACGGCGACGTTGTCAGCCACTTGGCCACCGAGCGGTACAGCCAGAGCCGCGTCGTCCCAGTCTCGCTCGTGGACAGAGAGCAGGCGCTTGTTGGTTTCGTCGAGATCAGGTACGAGCACGCGGCAAGTTGGTTTCCGCTATGGCGTAGTGCAGCCCCGGTGCCCGGTGGCGGTGTTTCCCTGCCACCGGGCGGAAAAGAGTCAGCCGGCGTCGGCAGAACGGGAGGTCGACTCCCAGTCGGCCCACACCTTCTGGCGTCCCTTGTAGACGTTCTGCGCGAGGTCGTAGGCAGTGCTGGACAGCAGCAGGCGCAGCGGCGGGTTCTCGGCGTCGACGGCCGCCAGTACCGCCGCGATGGTCGCGTCGGGGCCGGGGGACTGGGCGGCGCCTCGGCGGGCGGCCATCGCGTCACGGATCGGCTGGTAGGCGGGGTTGGCCTCGGAACGGACCGCCGAGGCGGTGCCCCAGTCGGTGGCGTAGCCGCCCGGCTCGATGATGGTGACCTTGATGCCGAACGGCGCGACCTCCTGCGAAAGCGACTCGGAGAAGCCTTCGAGGGCCCACTTGGACGCGTGGTAGATGCCGAGGCTGGGGAACGCGCCGACGCCGCCGATGCTGGAAACCTGGACGATGTGGCCGGCTCCCTGCTCGCGCAGGAGTGGAATGGCGGCCTGGCTGACCCACAGGGCACCGAAGACGTTGGTCTCGATCTGCGCGCGGGCCTCCTGCTCGGTGATCTCCTCGACGAAGCCGAAGTGGCCGTAGCCGGCGTTGTTCACCACGACGTCGAGGCGGCCGAAGTGATCGTGGGCCTGATTGACAGCGGCGAACGCGGCGTCCCGGTCGGTCACGTCCAGCGCGATCGGCAGCAGGGCGTCGCCGAAGGTCTCGGCGAGGTCCTTGAGTGTGTCGGTGTGGCGTGCGGTCGCGGCGACCTTGTCGCCGCGCTCGAGGGCGGCCTTGGTCCAGCTGCGCCCGAAGCCGCGGGATGTGCCCGTGATGAACCAGGTCTTGGGCATGAGTCGTGTGCCTCCAACGCTCGACGAATCCGTTGCTGTCACCGTACGCCCAACCTGTCACTCGGTGTCAAGTTCGGCGTGTGATGCTAGCCTGAGCGGGTGGAACCACCGTCCTTGCGGGAGCGCACGCGCTTGGCCGTGCGCCAGCAGTTGCTCGATGCTGCGCTCGCGTTGTTCGTGAAGCACGGTTACGAGCAGACGACGGTGGACGAGATAGCCGCGGCGGCAGGGATGTCCAAGCGCAGCTTCTTCCGCTACTTCGGCAGCAAGGAAGACGTCATCCTCGGCAAGCACGAGCGTCTCGGCGACCAGTTCGTCGAAGCCCTCGAGGCAAGGCCGCTGGACGAGCCACTGTGGACGTCGCTGCGGCGGATGTTCGACGACGTCGTGGACTACATGACCGATCCCGTGCAGGCCGCGGGGGCGGCGGAGCTGCAGCGCGTCATCAACGGCTCAGCCTCGCTGCGCGCGGCCTACCTCGACCGGATGCTCGGCAACCAGTCCCGGATCGCCGACACCGCCCGGACACGAGCACACGAAGCCGGCCGGCCGTGGAAGGACGCCGACCCGGCCCCGCTGGCGTTGGTCGGTTCGGCGTTCGCCTGCTTGACGGCGGCCCACGCTTCGGTCGCGGCGAGTGGCGGACCCCTGCACGAAGCGCTCGATCAGGCGATGGCGGCGGTCGGCTCGCTCGGCTGAGGCCAGAACTTCCGTTCGAAACGCTCCAGGACCTGCCCTGCGGAGTTCCTGCCAGGCGTTCAAAGGCACGTCGCCGGAGATCATCTCCAGCGCGTATTCGACGTCCTCGGTGCTCTCCGGTGTCCAGTCGGGCTGTCGTGGACGAATGTGCCAGAAGGTCCCTTTCTGGATCCAGTACAGGGCAAATACCTGCTTGTCGGCGTCGGCCCGCGTCATGATGTGAGCGCCGTCCAGTCCCTTGGCCAGGTCGGTGTTGACTTGCGAGAACTGAGTGCGGTTCGACCACGACCGCCACGCGCCGGACGATCTGCTCGGGCGGCAGATCGTCAAGCTCCGCGCGGACGGTGGCTATCGGCGAGCTTCGCTGGCGGCGACGGGCTTTCTGCTGCTCGCAGCCGGGCACGAGACGACCGCGAACATGATCCGGCCGGCGCGAAGATCACCGGGCGGGTGCTGGCCGTCACCGGCAACAACACCGGGTCGACGATCACCAGCACGAAGTACACCGGTACCCAGGAGCGCGTCCAACGCTGCCGCCATGACTCTTCGATCTGCCAGGTTGCTGTTTGCCGGCACTTCAGCCGGAACTGTCCGGTGCACTTCACCTGGACACGCGCGGGTGCAATCTCAAACTCCACGCTCCCGTCGACGGCGAGGACGTCCTGGTCAGCCTCGGTCTCCTCGAATCCGACTCCGGCCTGGCTGCACACGGCGCGGACATAGGCGATACCGAATCGCGACTTCGCCCGGTTGGAATCCAAGGTCGCGATGATGTTCGGGTGGCTCGCACTGCCTGCCATGATCACCATCGTGCTGGATTGCAGGTACGTTGTGTAGCCGTCGTCGGTGTGAATCTCGGATTTGTTCATACGTTCGGGTGGCGGCTGGCGCAGCGCTCGAGCGCGCCTTTGGCCGCTGCGCCCCCTACCGCGGATTCGGTGCGACCGTAACGTCTCCGGTGCGTTGGTCGACTGTCCTCGACAGGAAACGAAGTTGATCGGCAAGGTGACCGACTGGAGTAGTGACACCGGTGCGTAGCAGACGTAACGGCGACGATGAGAACTGTGGGTGGTCGGTGCGACGAGCTGGCCGTCCGGGCAGCCAGCGGCCTGTCTGCTTCATCGTCGCTGCCCCCTGTAGCCCTTCTGAGCGCAGAAGTGCGGTGGATTTGATCCGCTCGCACTGGTCAAGTCGTCCGGTGCTGCATAGCTGTTGTGCGCTGCAGATGCTGCGGATATTGATGACAAATCTGGACAATCGCTCTACTGGCAAAACGAAGACGCGACCACATTCGTTGGCTGGCCGACCGCCGTTCGTCAAGAGGAGTGCACGTAGGTGTTGGATGGCCCAGGATTTCACGTCGATGTCGACGCGGTCGACGAAGCCGCCCGTGGAGTACGGGAGAGCGTGCAGGACCAGCACCAGTTCGAGCTGCGGAGCTTATGTGGCGATGCCGGCGTCTACGGCCATACCGGCCTGCATGACGTGCTGATGGACTACTGCGACAGGTGGAGCGGCGGCCTGGATACCCTCACCGACGACGCTGGCGCGATCGGCGACGCCTTGACCAAGGCCGTAGAGGCCTACCGAGCCATCGACGAAAACGCCGCTCGCGCCCTGAGCGGCGATCCCGGTGCCGGAGCCGTCGACGGTGACTGAACTCGGCAAGACCCACGATCCGACCGCGCTGATTCCAGGCAAACCGGCAGCCGTGGAGGAGAACGCGCGCGTACTCCGCGCGCGAGCCGACCGAGCGACCTGGGCCGGAGAAGGACTGCAGGCCATTGACACGGGATCTTGGGAAGGCCCCGCCGCGCGCGCCTTCCACGACAAATTCTCCTACGAACCCGGGAAATGGTTCGCGGCGGGCGATGCGCTGGAGTCCGGCGCGAGCGTGCTGGAGGACTACGGCAGCACCCTGCGGTGGGCGCAAGCTCAGGCCCAGGAGGCAATCCATCTGTGGGACCAAGGCGACAGCGCAACCCAGCAGGCGCGGGCTGATCATGACACGGCTGTATCCCAAGCCGCAGCCGCCAACCAGCCAGCACCGCCGTTCACCGACCCGGGCGAGAGCAGCCGCCGATCAGCCCAAGACATCCTCGGCCGCGCCCGGGTTCAGCTCGCCGAAGTAGGTGATCGTGCGGCAGAGACGATACGTGCGCAGACCGCAGCGGCACCGGAGTCATCCAGCTGGCTGGACGACCTCGGGCACTTCGTCGCCGACGTCGGCGGCCACCTGCTCAACGGCCTGGCCTCCTTCGGCTCGGCGATTCTCCACCATCCCGGTGATCTCATCGAGGCCGTGGCGGGCATCGGGCTCACGATCGCCAGCTCGGCCGGAGAAGGATTCGGCATTGTGCTCGACGCGACCGGTGTCGGTGCTGTCGTGGGTGTTCCGGTCAACGCCGTCTCTGCGGCGGGCATGGCTGCCGGCGCTGGCCTCGCGGCACAGGGCCTCGCCACGATGGCGGTCAGCGCCGCAGGTGAGGATCATGTCGAGCCGTACAGGACCGGCCGCGGGGGCGACGGAGACGGCGCGACAACCGGTTCGAGCGGCGGCGGGAAGCCGGTCGGATCGCATGAGCTGTCGCCGAGCCAGCAGGCCAACCTCGGCCGCTACGAGAAGAAGCTTCCGGCAGGAGCGGAGACCACGAAGATCACCCAGCTCGAAGACGGGTCGATCCAGTTCGAAAGTCGAGTTCCCGGCCGGGTACCCGGCTCGTCGGCCACCTACACGAAAGTGGTGGCCGAGGACGGCTCGACGGTCGGGTACACGAAAACAACTAGACTGCCCGATGGCTCCATTGCCCACGTCAAGGACAAGATGCCGAGATGAACGAGCACGCCACGCCCAAGGAACAGCGAGTGGACGCGCTTCGCGACCTGGTGCAACGCCGCAGGCCCGTCCGAGATGCGCTCGCCGTACTCGCTGGGCACACGTGGGACAGCGACGTCGAACTGGTCAACCTGACTCGTACTGACGCAACACGCGTGCTTCGGGACTACCTGTCCGGCGCGCTGAGCGCTGAGGAGGCACAGCGCTGGGCGGAAGCGCTCGAGGTGCGTGACGATATCGGCCGCGAGCAGGGCTTCGAAGACGAGCTGACCGAGTTCGTCTTCGAGATGGCAACCCCGGAGGTTGCCGGGACCCTCACGGCGCAGCGAGCGCAGCAGTGGCTCGATGCCTTCGGCGGGAATGGTGCAGAAGACTGCCGCAGTTGATCTGTCGAGGGGGACCGGGCCGTACTGCGGCGCTCCTCGGGCCACTCGACTCGCTCCGCGGGGCGAATCTGCGGAAACGCCCAGATTGCGCCGCAAGCCTGCAGCGGCCGAACCACGACAGATTGCGACACGATTCGCGTGCAGGCGCCGGGTCTAGAGGGCTGCGAGTTCACCGCGACGAGTCTTGACGACACAAAAAGTGCTCACTGTGCGTGACTACTTATGTAAACCTGCGCCCGTCCCTGCCGGCAGGGACGGTATGCCTTCGGGGTTAATACCGACATGGTCAGCTGCCAGTGTCTGTAGCGGTACGGCAACGCGAATGCTGGGCTGCACCGTGTCTGACGTCCCGGTTGCCCGCGTGCAAGCATTCGGAGGGCCACCGAAGGGCATTTCGGCTTAACCGGCTCCGAGGCACAGGAATGACCGACGGAAGGGGTCGATTGCGATCGCTTCGGCGAGTGCCTGAGCAGGGCGCTTTCCGCCGGAGAGGGCCCGGCAGTAGTCGTCGATCGCGACGGCGGAGGCGATGTCGCCGACCCGGGATACTGGCGCGATGGCTGTGCGCGCCCCGGCGTCCAAGAGCACCCCGGCAAACCCGACTGGGTCGTCGCCGCGCCGGAGATGACTCATGGAGAGCTCGCATGAGCTGAAAACAACTTTGTTGCGGCGGCGGTCGCAGGCGGGACATTTCATGTCCGAACAAAGCGCCGTCGGCCAATTCGAGCCGAGAGAACAAAGCGTTTTCCGGCTCGTTGGCGCCGTGGGCAGCGATGTGCACGAGCGTCGCACCTTCCATGGCATGCAACACCGACTCTACGCTCGCTGCAGTGCCGGTCAGTTTCGTCGCCATCGGATGATGTGAAGTCAGTTTGTCTAGTTCGCCGCGGGCGCCGGCAAGCTCCGGTCCACGGACAAGTACGGCCTCGCCAGATCGCAGTAGGTTGACCCGTTCAGCATCGAACCACATTGCCGCTGATGACGCGACGACCGTGGGTCGCCCTTGCAAGCCCGATAGCACGCCCCACGGGTGCCCGAACCCCTCGATGTCCGCCACCACGATCAGATGATGCCGCGAACCCGGCCTCAATTCCACGAATGCCCGCCTTTCCCTCCCCGTGCCGTGAGAACGCGTGATCTGACCAGGGTCTCAAGAACCAGCCGCCTGGGTAAGCGCCACAAAGGGTTGCGTGAAGCAAAGCCTCATATCGGTCCTGCGGCTACAGGATCTCGGCGACCTGGCTGCTTCTGCAGGTGTATGGCGCCGGCTCTCACCGGTCCGGTCGCGCGGTCGTCCGAGCTCGGATCGTGGTGCGCCGGTGACCACGGCTGAGGTCGAGTTGTCGCCGCGCGAGGAACAGGTATTGCGGATGGTGCTGCAGGGGAGCGGGTGGTCACCATCGAGCGACGTGCCCGGCGCTCCCGGCCGAGCAGCTGTCCGGAGTCTGTACAACTCGTTCAGCGTTCGGGGCCGGTGATCGACTGGCCGTCAGGCTCGGTGGATGGCAGATCCAGTCCGGGTGCGGAGGCTGACCGATCATGAAGGTCAGCGGTTGCGGCAGATCGTGCGAAGAGGAACTGCTCCGCGGTGCGGCTGCGCCGGGCGATGGTGATACTCGCGTCAGCCGGCGGGAACACCGTCCCGGCGATCGCGCGGCTGGTCCGGGGCGACGAAGACGCGATCCGCGGTGTGATCCACCGGTTCAGCGAAAGGGCGGAGCTGGCAGTGCTCGTCGTCCCGCCCGACGTCGCCAGGCGGCTCGCGGCGGCCGAGCCCGCTGCCGCCGAGAACTTTCCTGCCGAGGATCCCGCCGGTGGGCACGAAGATGGACACGCTGACGGGGGCCATGAGCTGAGCCGGTGTCAGCAATGGTCGAGCGAGACGGTCTCGGCCGCGTCGGTCGGTGAGCGCCCGTAACCCGACGGTCGGCACAGTCTCCGCGCATGCGTCACCAACCGCCGCACGACGGTCGAGGACATCGACCTGATCATCGACCGTCGGCGGGGACGCCGTCGCCGAACGGGGTCGGCGAGTGCCTATCATCGTGAGGTGGCAAGTTCCAAGACGTCGGCGCGTGGCGAGGCCAAGACGACCGTGAGCCCGGGCGCGGTCCGGGACGCCGCGCTGACCCTGTTCGCCGAACGGGGCTACCACGGCACCGCGCTGAGCCAGATCGCCGAGGCGCTGGGCATCCGCACGCCGAGCTTGTACAACCACATGAAGGCCAAGCAGGACCTGCTGCGCGACATCATCCTGGAAACCAGCGAGCAGGTGTGGGCGGAGCATGAGCAGGCGGTGCACGGGGTCGGCGACGTCGTCGAGCGCCTGCGCCGGACAGCGCGCGTCTACGCGCTGCGGCACGCCACCCACCGGCGCGAGGCGCTCATCGTCAACCGGGACGTCGCCAGTCTCGAAGAGCCGGTGCGCTCGGATGTGCTCGAACTGCGGCGACGTCATGCCCACGCCATCCGGGACCTGATCGAAGAGGGTATCTCCGCGGGCCGGTTCACGGAGGAGGAGCCCACCCTGGCCGCCTTCGGCATCCTCGAGATGTGCGTGAGCATCGCCAGCTGGTTCCGCGAGGACGGGCCGCAGTCCGCCGAAGCGGTCGCCGAAACCTACAGCCGCTACGCGCTCCGCATTGCCGGCCTGAGCTGACTGAGGCGTTCCGGTCGGCCAGGCGTCCCGACTGACCCTTGTGCGCGCTTGAGGTTGGCGCTAGTCTCACGAAACTAACGAGCATTAGTTAGTAACGTCAGGAGTGCTCATGCTCAAAGTCGAGCTGATCCGTCCCGTGCCGCAGTTGCTCGCCGAGCAGGCCGAGCGGTGGGGGGACAAGATCGTTTTCCGCGACGACCGCCGCTCGGTCGGCTACCGGGAGCTCGCCGAACGCACCCGCCGGGTGGCCGGTCACCTCGTCGCCGGGGGAGCTGCCCGGGGCGATCGCGTGCTGATCTACCTGGACAACGGCGCTGACATCGCCGAGGCCTACCTCATGACGACCCGGGCCTCGCTGGTCGGGGTCTGCGTGAACGCCGACGCCGCCCCCGCCGAGATCGAGTACATGTTCCTCGACTCCGGCGCGTCGGTGATCATCACGGACCGGGCCCACGTGGCGCACGCGCGCGAGCTCGCCCGCACCCGGGGGGCGACGGTGCTGGTGGTCCACCCCGGCCGGGTCGATGACGCGCGGTCCTACGAGGAGCTGGCCACCTCCGAGCCCGCCGGGCCGCCGCGGGACGACCTCGGCCTGGACGAGGTCGCCTGGATGCTCTACACGTCCGGCACCACCGGCCGGCCGAAAGGCGTGCTGCTGACCCAGCGCTCGTGCCTGTGGGTGGTGGCAGCCTGCTGGGCGCCGATCGCGGGTCTGTCCGAAGAGGACGAAGTGCTGTGCCCGTTGCCGCTGTTCCATTCCTACGCGCTGGTCCTGTGCGTGCTCGGCGTGTTCGCGACGGGAGCGACCGAGCGCATCATGACCAGGTTCTCGCCGGCTCGGGTGTTCGACCTCCTGGCCGAGGAGAAGTTCACCGTCCTGCCCGGGGTGCCGACCATGTTCCAGTACCTCGTGCACGCCGCGCGGGAGCGCACCGTCGACCCCGGCGGGCTGCGGCTGTGCCTTTCGGCGGGCGCGATCCTGCCGGCTGCCCTCAACGCCGAGTTCGAAGCGGTGTTCGGGGTCAAGCTGCTGGAGGGTTACGGCATCACCGAAACCTCGACGATGGTCACCATGAACACCGTCGACGGCGGGCGCGTGCTGGGTTCGTGCGGGCTCCCGATGCCCGGGGTCGGGGTGCGCCTGGTGGATCCGGTGACCGGCGAGGACGTCGGCGTGGACGAAGAGGGTGAGCTGTGGGTGAGCGGGCCGAATGTCATGCGCGGCTACCACAACCGCGCCGACGCCACCGCCGAAGTGCTGGACCACGGCTGGTACCGGACGGGAGACCTCGGACGGCGTGACCCCAACGGGTTCGTGACCATCAGCGGCCGGACCAAGGAGCTGATCATCCGCGGCGGGGAGAACATCTACCCCGCGGAGGTCGAGGCCGTGCTGCTGAAGTCCGAGCAGGTCCGCGACGCGGCCGTGGTGGCGCGCGAACACCCCGACCTGGGCGAGGTGCCGGTGGCGTTCGTCGTCGCGGAAGAGCCGGGGAAGCTGGACGTCGGCGCTCTGCTGGGCGGCTGCGCCCGGGAGCTCTCCAAGTTCAAGATCCCGGCCGAGGTCGTCGAGATCGAGGCGATTCCCCGCACCGGTTCCGGGAAGATCCAGCGGTTCCTGCTGCAGAAGCGGCTGACGGCGCCCGCCGGGTGAGACGCGGGTGCTGTTGACCCGGCATCGCGCTGCCCGTAGCATACAAACTAACGTTAATTAGTAAGGTGGTCCCCGTGGAGCTCTCCAACACCTTCACCGTGAACCTGCCCGTCGACGACGCGTGGAAGGTGCTGACCGATCTGCCGCGCGTCGCGCCCTGCCTGCCGGGAGCCTCGCTCCAAGGCGTCGAGGACGACGTGTACCGCGGCTCGGTGAAGATCAAGGTCGGTCCGGTCTCGGCGCAGTACCGCGGCACCGCGCGGTTCGCGGAGAAGGACGACAAGGCGTACCGCGCGGTGGTCCGCGCCGAAGGCAAAGACACGGGCGGTCAGGGCAACGCCGCGGCGACGGTGACGATGAGCCTGGCCGAGCAGGGCTCCGGCACCAAGGTCGACGTCCGCACCCAGCTCGACCTGTCCGGCCGGGTGGCCCAGTTCGGCCGCGGGGTCATCTCCGATGTCACCAACAAGCTGATCGGGCAGTTCGTGCGGCGGCTGGAGGCCGAGTTCGCCCCCGGCGCCGCGTCCACCGACGGCCCGCCGGTCGCCCGGACGACGCCCTCGAGTGAGGACGTCGAAGCTCTCGACGTGTTCTCCGGCATGGGCGGCCTCATCGCCAAGCGTGCCCTGCCCGTGGTCGGCGGCCTGGTGGCCCTGCTGGCCGGGATCCTGCTCCTCCGCAACCGCGGTGGCCGCCCGGGCCCGGCGCCGGCCGGTCCGCCCGTCGTGCTCAACCTGTCGTTCCCGGTCCTGGCCGGCCGGGCCAACCCCGAGGAGACCGTCCGATGACCGACGAGCTGATCCGCGAACCCGCCCTCTACATCGGCGGCGACTGGGTCGCCGGGCACGGCGAGGACAGCGAGGTCGACAACCCGGCCACCGAAGCGGTCACCGGCGTGGTGACCCAGGGCTCGGCGTCCGACGTCGAGCAGGCGATCGAGGCCGCGCGCGCCGCGTTCCCGAAGTGGGCCGCGACTTCCGTGCGGGACCGCGCCGCCGCGGTGCGCCGCCTGCACGACGTCATCGCCGAGCGGGCCGACGTCTTCGCCGGCCTCATCACCCGCGAGCAGGGCTCGCCGCCGCCGGTGGCGCGGAAGCTGCACGTGGACGTACCGGTCGCGGTCATCGCCCGCACCGCCGACGCGCTGGAAGAGTTCCCCTTCCGCCAGAACCGCGACAACTCGGTGATCCTGCGCGAACCGGTGGGGGTGGTCGCCGCGATCACGCCGTGGAACCTCCCGCTGCACCAGGTGATCGTCAAGGTCGTCCCGGCGATCGCGGCCGGCTGCACGGTCGTGCTCAAGCCCGCCGCCCTGACCCCGCTGGCGGCTTTCGAGCTGGCGCGCGCTTTCCAGGCCGCCGGGTTCCCGCCCGGCGTGCTCAACCTCGTCACCGGTGGCGGCCGGGTGGTCGGGGACCTGCTGTCCCGCCATCCCGGCATCGACCACGTGTCCTTCACCGGGTCCACCCCCGTGGGCCGGCAGGTCGCCGCGGCCGCGGCCGAGACCGTCAAGGGCGTCACCCTCGAACTCGGCGGGAAGTCGGCGAGCGTCGTGCTGTCGGACGTCTCCGACGAGCTGCTGGCGAAGGCGGTCAAGGTGACCGTCGCGAACTGCTTCCTCAACGGCGGGCAGACCTGCACGGCGCTGTCCCGGCTCATCGTCCCGGCCGCCCGGCTGGCGCAGGTGGAGGAACTGGCCGCCGCCGCGGCGGCGAAGTACGTCCCCGGACAGCGGCTCGGCCCCCTGATTTCCGCGGGACAGCGCAAGGAAGTCCAGAGCTTCCTCGAGCCGCAGGGCGCCAAGCTCGTCACCGAGAACCTCCCGCTGCCCGACAAGGGGTACTTCGTCACCCCGGCGGTGTTCAGCGAGGTCGACCCGGCGTCGCGGCTCGCGCGGGAAGAGATCTTCGGCCCGGTCCTGTCGATCCTGCCGGCCGAGTCCGACGACCACGCGATCGAGCTGGCCAACGACTCGATCTACGGGCTCGGCGGCGCGCTGTGGCTCGGGGACAGCGATCGCGCGCTCGACTGGGCGGCCCGGATCCGCACCGGCCAGATCGACGTCAACGCGGCGCCGTTCAACCCGCGTGCGCCCTTCGGCGGCTACAAGCAGTCCGGCATCGGCCGGGAAATCGGCGACTTCGGCATCGAAGACGTCCTCGAGACCAAGGCGGTGCAGCTGTGACGGACGGATACCAGGTCGAGGTCGATGCGCTCGTGCTGCGCTCGCCGGACAAGCCGATGGCGGTCGAACGCATCCGGCTGCGTGACGTGGGGGAGGGCGACATCCGGGTCCGCATCGACGCGACCGGGGTGTGCCACTCGGACCTTTCCCTCGCCCGCGGAGTGCTCGCCCAGCAGCTGCCCGCGGTACTGGGACACGAAGCCTGCGGAACCGTGGTCGAAACCGGCTCGGGCGTCACGGATCTGCGTGCAGGCGACCGCGTCATCCTGCTGTGGATCACCCCGTGCGGCCACTGCGTCAGCTGTGCCCGCGACGAGCCGCACCTGTGCGTCACCGGCTCGGCCCGCGGCGCCGAGCCCTACGCGCTCGACTCCGCCGGGGAACCGGTCTACCCGGGGCTGACCGTCGGCTCCTTCGCCGAGCAGACCGTCGTCCCGGCCGCGGCCGCGGTCAAGGTTCCCGACGACATCAGCACCGCCGACGCGGCACTGCTGGGCTGCGCCATCACCACCGGCGTCGGCGCGGTCACCAAGACCGCCGCGGTCACGCCCGGCTCGTCGGTGCTGGTCGTCGGCCTCGGCGGCGTCGGCTTGGCCGCGGTGCAAGGCGCGCGGCTCGCCGGCGCCACGAACATCATCGCCGTCGACCGCAACCCCGACAAGGCAAGCCTGGCCGCCCGGCTCGGCGCGCACCACTTCGTGCCGGCCGACGACGAGACGAAGAAGGCCGTCCGCGCGCTCACCGGCAAGCAGGGCGTCGACTTCGCCTTCGACTGCGTCGGCTCCGCCCGCACGATCCGCGACGCGTGGGGCATGACCCGGCGCGGCGGCACCGCGTGCGTGGTCGGCATCGGCGGCAAGGACGACCAGGTCGGCTTCAGCGCACTCGAGCTGTTCCACTTCGCGCGCACCCTCGTCGGGTGTGTCGCGGGTTCGCTGAACGCCGAGCAGGACCTGCCGCGCTACTTCGACCACATCCGGGACGGCCGCCTCGACCTGGCGGCCATGGTGACCGGCCACGGCAAACTGTCCGATGTGGAGGCCGCCCTCACGGAGATGGCCGCGGGCAAGGGAATCCGCACCCTCGTCGTGCCGGAGGGTGCCCGGTGAAGGTCGGCGCCCTGAGCGTGGAACCCGTCTACGACGGCTACGGCCGGGAACCCGCCCGCGAAGTGCTCACCCGGCCCGGGGTTTCCGACGCCTGGTCGTGCCACGAGCACCTGCTCGACGAGTCGGGCCGGCTGCGCCTGGAGCTCGGCGGGTTCCTCGTCCGGACCGGCGACCGCGTCATCCTGGTCGACGCCGGCGTCGGGACGATCGACAACGACAAGTACCACGGTGGCCGGTTCCTGGAGAGCCTGCGCGCCCTCGGCGTCGATCCCTGGGACGTCACCGACGTCGTGTTCACCCACCTGCACTTCGACCACGTCGGGTGGGCCACGAAGAAGGGCCAGGTCGTGTTCCCGGAGGCGACCTACCGCGTCCACCGGGCCGACTGGGCCCACTTCGTGGAGAGCCCCGACGCCGACCCGGGCGCGGTGCGCAAGCTCTCCCCGCTCACCGAGCGGCTGGAGACGTTCGAGCACGACACCACCCTCGCGCCGGGGTTCGACGTCCGCCACCTGCCCGGGCACACCCCGGGCACCGCGGTCTACGTCGTGTCGAGCGAGGGTGAGCGGGCGCTGCTGCTCGGCGACGTCGCGCACGCCCCGGTCGAACTGACCGATCCCGCCTGGGAAGCGGTGTTCGACCTCGACCCGGTGGCCGCGCGCAAGGTTCGCGCGGACCTCGTCGGGGCCGTCACCGACCAGCCCGACCTCCTCGCCGCCGCGCACTTCCCTCCCGGCCGGCTGATCACCGTGGACGGCGAGCGCCGCTTCACCCCACTCGAAAAGGAATGAGCATGGATCTCCAGCTCCGCGGTAAGAACGTCCTCGTCACCGGCGCCGGGCAGGGCCTGGGACGCGCGATCGGGCTCGCCTTCGCCGGCGAAGGCGCCAACGTCGCCTTCCACTACAACTCCTCGGCCGACGGCGCGGAACAGGGCGCCAAGGAAGCGGCCGCGCTGGGCGTCAAAGCGATCGCCGTGGGTGCGAACCTGCAGGACGGCGAGTCCGTGACGCGGGCCGTGGCCGAGGTCGCCGAGCAGCTGGGCCCGATCGACGTCCTGGTCAACAACGCCGCCGCGACCCAGAGCAAGCCGTTCCTCGAGACCACCGAAGAGGACTGGGCACCGCAGATCGGGGTCACGGTGGCGGGCACGCTGCGCGTCACCCAGGCCGTGGCCCGGCAGATGGCCGAGCACGGCGGCGGCTCGATCGTCAGCCTGATGGGCGACTCCGGCCGGGTCGGCGAATCGCGGCTGCTGGTCACCGCGACCACCCGCTCGACCACCGTCGGCCTCACCAAGTCCCTGGCCAAGGAGCTGGCGCGGCACGGGATCCGCGCGAACGCCGTCTCGATCGCGCTGGTGCGGACCGAGAGCCTCGACGCCCACACCGGCAACGCCGACGAGGCCAAGATGAAGAAGATCCTCTCCGCGTATCCCTTGCGCCGCTTGGGCACCCCGGCGGACATCAGCCCGACCGTCCTGCTGCTGGCCTCGCCGCTTTCGTCCTGGACCACGGGACAGATCGTGTCGGTCAACGGCGGATACACGATGCCATGACGACACCCGAGAAGACCCACGACGCCGAGCCCGCGGTCGGCCGGACCGTCCGCCGCAAGGAAGACGCCCGGCTCATCACCGGACGCGGCCGGTACGTCTCAGACCTGCAGCTGCCGAGAATGCGGCACATCGCCTTCCTGCGCAGCCCGTACGGCCACGCCCGGATCAAGGCGGTCGACACCTCCGCCGCCGAGGGCGCGGCCCGGGCGGTGTTCAGCGGCGACCACCCCGCCTTCGCGGCGATCGGCCTGCGCGCCCAGTCCGCGCTGCCGTCCTATGTGGAGACCGAGCAGCCGATCCTGGCCCGGGAGAAGGTGCGGTTCGCCGGTGAACCGGTCGCCGTCGTGGTGGGCGACGACCGGTACCAGGCCGAGGACGCGCTCGAGCTGATCGACGTCGACTACGAACCGTTGCCGGCCACGGTCACGGCCTGGGCGGAGCCGGCCGCGCCGTTGCACGCCGACGCGCCCGACAACGTCCTGCTGGAACGCACCTTCGACACCGGCGAGGTGCCGGACGCCTTGGCGGGGGCGCACATCGTGGTCGAACGGGAGCTGATCACCAACCGGCACGCCGGCAACCCGATGGAATGCCGGGCCGGGGCGGCGGTCTGGGACGGCGAGCGCCTGACGTTCTGGTCCGGGACCCAGGTGCCCCACATCGCGCGGAACATGCTCGCCGAACTCCTGGGCGTCCCCGAGGGCACCATCCGCGTCATCGCGCCCGACGTCGGCGGCGGCTTCGGCGTGAAGGCGGTCCTCTACCCCGAGGACGTCGCCGTGTGCCTGGTGGCCCGGCAGATGCCCGGCGTCCCGGTGAAGTGGGTCGAAGACCGTGCCGAGCACCTGCTCGCCGCGACCCACGCCCGTGACCACCGGTACCTGGTGCGGGCCGGGTTCGCCGCCGACGGCGCCCTGGTGGCCCTGGACGCCGACGTGACCTGCAACGTGGGGGCGTACTCGGTCTACCCCTGGACGGCGGGGATCGAGCCGCTGATGGCCGGCGGGCTCCTGTCCGGGCCGTACCGGTTGCAGCACTACCGCTGCACCGTCCGCGGCGTCGCGACCAACACGTCGCCGTCCGGGCCCTACCGTGGGGTGGCCCGGCCCGCGAGCGTCTTCGCGATGGAGACCCTCCTCGACGACGCCGCCGTCCGGCTGGGACTGTCGAGTTTGGACATCCGGCGGCGCAACCTCGTCACGCCCGAGGAGATCCCGTACCGGATGCCGTCCCGGCTGGTCGACGACTCCGGCTGGTACGGCGAGTGCCTGGAAAAGGCGATCACGACGATCGGTCACGAAGACTTCCTCGCCGAGCAACGGCGCCGGCGCGCGGCGGGGGAGAACCCGATCGGCCTCGGGATGGCTTGCTACAACGAGCTCACCGGCCTCGGCCGGGCCGCGTCCGCGGGTCCGCGGATGCCGTTCCGCACCGGCCACGACGCCTGCACGGTGCGGGTCGACCCCGACGGCCGGGTGACCGTCCTGTCCGGGGTGACCTCACAGGGCCAGGGCCTGGAGACGACCGTGGCGCAGATCGTCGCGGACGCCGTGGGCGTGCCGTTCGACGACGTCGAGGTGCGCATCGGGGACACCAACGAATCCCTGTGGGGCTTCGGGGCGTTCTCGTCCCGGCAGGCGGTCATCGGCGGCGGCGCGGCACACCGCGCGGGCCACGCCGTCCGCGAGAAGATCCTCAGGCTGGCGAGCGAGCTGTACGAGGTCGGCCCGGCCAACCTGGAAGTCGTCGCCGGCGAAATCCGGGTCACGGGCGACCCGAAGCCGCTCGGAACGCTGGCCGAAGTGGCCCGGGTCGCCTACCTGGAGTCCAACCGGCTGCCGAAGGGCATCGAGCTCGGGCTGGAGGCCACGGAGTTCTACGACCCGGTCCGCGGCGCGTTCGCGGCCGGTGCGCAGGCGGCCGTCATCGAGGTCGACCGGGCGATGGGTGCGCTGAAGATCCTCAAGTGGGTCTGCGTCGAGGACGCCGGGACGGTGATCAACCCGCAGATCGTCGAGGGACAGATCGCCGGCTCCATCGCCCAAGGCCTCGGAGGCGCGCTGTACGAGCACCTGATCTACGACGAGGCCGGGAACCTGTCCACCGGCACGCTGATGGACTACCTGATGCCCACCAGCGCCGAGATCCCGGACCTCGTCATCGACCACGTGTCCCATCCCGCGGACAACCCGCTGGGGGTCCGGGGAGTGGGGGAGGGCGGCACCCTCGGCCCGAACGCCGTGCTGGCCGGGGCGATCGCCGACGCCCTCGGCGTGCGGATCACGCACCTGCCCCTGACACCCGCCACGGTCTGGGAGGCCTTGCGATGATCACCACCGAGGAACAGGACGGCGTCGGCCTGATCGTGCTCGACCGCCACGGAAAGCGCAATGCGCTCGACGTCGAACATCTCGAAGGGCTGCGTGCCGCGGTCGAGAAGCTCGCCGGCTCGGCCCGGGCGATCGTCGTGACGGGCTCCGGCACCAGCTTCTGCGCCGGCGCCGACCTCCACGGCGTCTACGGCGACGGCTTCCGGACAGCGCTCTACGCCGCGCTGCGCGCGATCACCGCCGCGCCCGTGCCGGTGATCGCGGCGGTCAACGGCCCCGCCATCGGTGCCGGCACGCAGCTCGCGATCGCCTGCGATCTGCGCGTGGCCGACGGCACCGCGGTCTTCGCCGTCCCGACCGCGCGCAACGGCCTCGCCGTGGACCCCTGGACCGTCCGCCGGCTCGCGCTGCTCGCGGGCGGGGGACCGGCGCGGGCGATGCTGCTGGGCGCCGACCGGCTCGACGCCCGGCGAGCGCACGCGTGCGGCCTGGCGGACCGGCTCGGGCCGGTCGCCGACGCGATGACGTGGGCCCGCGAGATCGCGGAGTTCGCGCCGTTGTCGCTGCGGTACGCCAAGACCGCGCTGGAGTCGCTGTTCGAGCCGCGGCCGCAGGAGCCGCGACTGGACGAGCTCTTCGAATCCTGCTGGAGCAGTGAGGATTTCGCCGAAAGCCGGCGTGCCCACGCCGAAAAGCGCGCCCCGCGGTTCCGAGGGCGCTGAAAGGTCCGTCATGAAACCCGCACCGTTCGACTACCACCGGGCCACCAGCGTCCGGGACGCCGTGCAGGCCCTCGCCGACGCGGCCGGCGACGGCAAGATCATCGCCGGCGGGCAGAGCCTGGCGCCCGTGCTGGCGCTGCGCATGGCCCGGCCCAAGGTGCTCGTGGACATCAACCGGATTCCCGGCCTGTCCACGATCGTGCCCGTCGACGGTGCCGTCCGGATCGGCGCGCTGGTCCGCCACGCCCGCCTGGTCGAGCAGACCGGGCACCCGATGCTGGCCGAAGCCGCCCGGTGGATCGGGCACACGGCGATCCGCTCCCGGGGCACCAGCGGCGGCAGCATCGCCCACGCCGACCCCGCCGCCGAGCTGCCGGTGGTCGCCGCGGCGCTGGAAGCCACCATTCACATCGCCGGCCCGCGCGGCACCCGCACGAGCTCCGCGGCGGAGTTCTGCACCGGCGCCCTCGAAACCACGCTCGCCGAGGACGAACTGGTCACGGCCGTCGATATGCCGGTACCCCAGCGGTGGGGATTCGCGGAATTCTCCCGCCGGCACGGCGACTTCGGCCTGGTCACGGTCGCCGCCGCCGAGGTCGCCGGGCACTGGCGGATCGCGGTCGGCGGGGTCGGCAGCGTCCCGTTGCGCGTCGAGGAAGCCGAACGGCTGCTCGACGCGGGCGCGCCCGTGGAGCAGGTCGCCGCGGCGGCCGCGGCCGCCACGTCACCGAGCTCCGACATCCACGCCTCAGCCGACTACCGGCGCGCGATGACCGCGGAGTTCGTCCGCCGTGCCCTCGTCCAGGAGAAGGAGCGTGTCGCAGCATGAAGGTCGAATTCACGGTCAACGGCGATCGCCAGGACGTCGACGTCGAACCGCGGCGCACCCTGGCCGACGCTCTGCGCGAGGACCTCGGGCTCACCGGCACCCACGTCGGGTGCGAGCACGGAGTCTGCGGCGCGTGCACAGTCCTGGTCGACGGCGAGCCGGTTCGCGCGTGCCTCATGTTCGCCGTCCAGGCGGAAGGATCGTCGGTCACCACGATCGAAGGCATGGCCGGCCCGGACGGCACCCTGCACCCGCTGCAGGAAGCGTTCTCGACCCACCACGGGCTGCAGTGCGGCTTCTGTACCCCGGGCATGCTGATGTCCGCGCTCGACCTGCTCAACCGCGAGGAGCGGCCGTGCCGGGCACGGATCCGCGAAGAGCTGTCGGGCAACATCTGCCGCTGCACCGGTTACGCGGGCATCGTCGACGCCGTCGAGGCCGCGGCGAACGAGCTGGCCACCGGTCCGGAGCCGGCGTGAACTGCCGCGGCGTCGTGCTGCGGCTGCGCGACCGGCCCGCGGCCGAGCTGCGGCGCACCTGCGAAGTACTCGACGAAGCGGGCTGCCACACGATCTTCTTCGAGGAGGACTTCACGTCCTGCGCCGCCGCGGCCGTCCTGACCGAGCGGGTCCGCGTCGGCTGCCTGACCACCTCCCGCGACGCACCGCTCGTGGCGGATGCCGCCGAAACCCTCGACTACCTCAGCGACGGCCGTTTCATCCTCGGCGTAGGGCCGTTTTCCGGCGGCGACGGTCCCTACAGTGACCGGGCCGCGGCCGAAAGGGTGCTCGAAGAGGTGCATGCGCGGGTGCCCGGGCTTCCGGTGCTCGTGGCGGATGCCGACGACGTGGTGACACCGTTGACGAACCGGCTGCGGACCGTGGACGAGGCGGCCGCCTGGCTCGCCGCGGTGACGCCGTGACCGACCTCCGCCCGGTCGTGAGCGAGAGCGTGGTGCTCGATGTCGCCCTGACCCTCTTCGCCGAGCGGGGATTTCACGGCACCGCCTTGAGCCAGATCGCCGAGTGCCTCGGCATCCGCACCCCCAGCCTGTACAACCACATGCGGTCCAAACAGGACTTGCTGCGCGCGATCGTGGACGAGACGACGGCGACCGTGCTCGAGGAGTTCCACCACGCGACCGCCGACGGCGACTGGGAGACGCGGCTGCGCGAGGCCACCCGGGTCTACGCGTACAGGCACGCGACCCACCGGCGCGAGGCCTTGGTGGTCAACCGCGACACGGATTCACTCGACGAGCCCCACCGCAGCCACCTGCAGAGCCGGCGCCGCGAGCATGAGCACGCCTTCCGGGCGATCATCGCCTCGGGAGCCGCGTCGGGAGCTTTCCGCGTCGACTCGCCGGCCCTGGCCTCGTTCGCGATCCGGGAAATGTGCGTGAGCATCGCCCGGTGGTTCCGGGACGACGGCAAGCTGTCCGCCGCCGACGTCGCGGCGCAGTACGGCGGTTACGCCCTGAGCATCGCAGGCGCGCCGGTGTTCTGACGCTCTGTTCTGCCCGTTGCCTGCCGAGCCCGCATGGTCATCTTGTCGAGCTTGCCCACCGAGGTCTTCGGGATCGTCTCGACGTGGACGAACGCGTCCGGCACCCAGTAGCGCGGGTACTTCGCGCCGATGTAGTCCGTCAGCTCGTCGTCGGAGACGTCGGCGGACGGCACGATCCAGGCCACCGGGCGTTCGTGCCACTTCTCGTGCGGCACGCCGATCACCGCGGCCTCGTCGACGGCGGGGTGCAGCATGAGGTGGTTCTCGAGCTCGATGGACGAGATCCACTCGCCGCCGCTCTTGATCAGGTCCTTGGAGCGGTCCTCGATCCGGAGCGCGCCGGCGGGGGAGATGACCGCGACGTCGCCGGTGCGGAGCCAGCCGCCGTGGAAGGACACGGACGGGCCGGTCGCACCGAGGTAGGCGCCTGTCACCCACGGGCCACGGGCTTCGAGTTCGCCGATCGTTTGGCCGTCCCAGGGCAGTTCACGCCCGATGTCGTCGACGATCCGGATCTCGAACAGCGGCAGCTGCACGGGCCCAGGTACACGACGTGAATCTCTCCGGCAACTACTACTGCGCGCGGGCCGCCGGACGTCACATGCTCGAGCAGGGCTCCGGTTCCATCATCACCGTCTCGTCGGTGCACGCACGAACCGGGTTCGACCGTGTCGCCGCCTACGCCGCCAGCAAGGGAGGGGTCGAGGCGCTCAGCCGTGTCCTCGCCGTCGAATGGGCGCCTCGCGGCGTGCGGGTGAACGTGCTCGCCCCGGGGTACTTCCACACCGACCCGTCCGAAGGACTGGTGACGAGCAAGGGGGGCGAGCGAATCCTGGCCCGCATCCCGCAGAACCGGATCGCGAGCCCGCCCGAGCTGGGCGGCGCCGCGGTCTGCCTGGCTTCGGACGCCGCCGCCTACACCACCGGGAGCACGCTCACCGTCGATGGCGGCTGGACCGCCTGAGGAGTCCGCGAACGATGGCCTTCCCGGTCGAGCCGGACATCCGCTGGGAGCCGAGGCGTGTTCGGCGGATGCACTCGGCACGGGGTCGTGCCCAAGCAGGCGCGACCCCGTGCTGTTGCCGTGCGTACCACCGGACATGTCCGGGCGGCCCCGGTTGTGCTCACCCAGGACAGGCCGCTACCGGGGCGCGGTAAGCGACGCGGCGGTGAGCGCACCGTCCACCCGCCGCGGGATGCGGAGGTCGTTCGCATCGCGCAACTCGGTTGGCAGCACCGCGTCGGGCACCGATTGGTAGGCGACCGGGCGCAGGAACCGGCGCATCGCGGTGACGCCGACCGAGGTGTGCACCGAAGTCGTCGCCGGGTACGGGCCGCCATGGTGCTGGGCCCAGCCGACCGTCACGCCGGTCGGCCAGCCGTTCCAGATGACGCGGCCGGCCCGGGTGGTCAAGGTGCGCAGCAGGGCCGGTGCGACCGGGTCACCGCTCGGTTCACCGTGCACGGTGGCGGTGAGGTTGCCCTCCAGCAGGTCCACCGCGGCCGGCAGCTCGGCGTCGTCGGTGTAGGTCACGATCAGCGCGAACGGCCCGAAACACTCGACGAGCAACTGCCCGGAACACCGGGCGAGCTCCGTGGCGGTCGTGTTGACCAAGACCGGCCGGACGACCGACTCGTCCGCGGCGTCCTGCTCGGGGACGCTCAGCGGCCGGACCGCCGGGTGGGTGGCGAGCCGCGCGGCCTCGGCCCGGAACGCGGTGCCGATGCCCTCGTGCAGCAACCGCATCGGCGCCGTGGCCGCCTTGGCGGCGATCAGGTCCTCCAGCCCGTACCCCGCAGGGATGAACAACACGCCCGGTTTGGTGCAGAACTGGCCGGCGCCCAGCGACATCGACGCCAGGAAGCCGTCGGCGATCTCCTTGCCGCGGACCCGGGCGGCTTCGCGGGTGACGAACACGGGATTGAGGCTGCCCAGCTCCCCGTAGAACGGAATGGGGGAGGGCCGGGCCGCGGCCAGGTCGGCCAGTGCCCGTCCGCCCGCCGTGGAGCCGGTGAAGGCGATGGCGGCGATCCGGGCGTCGGTCACCAGCTTGCGCCCGTTCTCCATGCCGTGGACCACGGCGAACGTGCCCTCGGGTGCGCCGGCGGTCCGCAGGGCGTCGACGACCACCCGCGCGTAGGCATCCGACAGCCGGGGCTGGGCGGGGTGGGCCTTCGCGACCACCGGGCACCCGGCGGCCAGCGCCGCGGCGGTGTCGCCTCCGGCCAGCCCGAAGGCGAACGGGAAGTTGCTCGCGCCGAACACCGCGACCGGGCCGAGCGGGATCAGCATGCGCCGCAGATCCGGGCCGGCGCGGTCGATGATCGCCTCCAGCCACGAGCCTTCCTCGACGGCGTCGGCGAACATCTCGAGCTGCCCGGCGGTCCGTTCGACCTCGCCGGTGAGCCGCGGCACGCCGAGGGAGCTGTCCGCGTCGGCCGGCGGCACCAGCTCGTCCGCCTGCGCGCGCAGCGCACCGGCGACGACGCGCAGCAACCCGGCGCGCTCGGTCAGGGTCATCGCCGCGAGCACCGGGGCGGCCGTCTGAGCTGCCGTCAGCACCTTTTCGTACTCCTGGCAGGGGGTGTCCGCGGTCGCGGGGGCAGGCATCATCGCTCCTCTTGCTCGCCGAATGGCCGGAAGTTTCCGGCTGCACGGGAATCCGTGGCTCCTCACGATCACCGGCGGTCCACCGGAACCGGTACCTCCAGCTGGAGGTACCGGCGTCGTGGCGCCCCGGGTGAGCATCGATCCATCGCGGCGACCCGCGACCTCGCTGAGGAGGACAGTTTTGCTTCATTCCGCAGTTCTTTCCCGGTCTGCCGGGGGTGCTCGATGACCGGCCGGGCGGCCGGACCGCTCGCCGGAATCCGGGTGCTCGACATGACCAGGCTCGCTCCGGGCCCGTACGGCAGCATGCTGCTGGCCGATCTCGGCGCCGAGGTGATCGCGATCGGCGGCGGCCGGTCCGGCCTGCCGGTGCCGGCGCTTTCCCGGGGCAAGGAATTCGTCACGCTCGACCTGAAGACCACCGAGGGCCGTGCCGCCCTGCACCGGCTGGTCGCCGAGTCCGATGTGGTCATGGAGGGCTTCCGGCCCGGGGTGGCCGACCGCCTCGGCGCGGGGTACGCGGAGCTCAGTGCGCTCAATCCGCGCCTGGTCTACTGCAGTGTCACCGGCTACGGCCAGACCGGCCCGCTCTCGCAGCGGGCGGGCCACGACATCAACTACCTCGCGATCGGCGGTGCGCTGGGCACCTTCGGGCCGGCCGGGAGCCCACCGGTGCCCCCGCTGAACCTGGTCGCCGACTTCGCCGGTGGCGGCCTGCTCGCCGCGTTCGGCATCGTCGGTGCGCTCTACGAACGAGAGCGCTCCGGCCGCGGGCAGTACCTCGACGCGGCCATGGTCGACGGCGTGCTGTCCATGATGGGCATGAACTTCACCGACTGGGGCCGGGGTGCGCTGCCGCGGCGCGGCGAGGGTGTGCTCGCCGGGGCGATGCCGGCCTATCGCTGCTACGAGTGCGCCGACGGCCGGTACGTGGCGGTCGGCGCGCTGGAGAACGCGTTCTTCGCCAACCTCTGGCAGGCACTCGACCTGGGTGCGGTGCCCGACCACTTCGACCCGGCGAACTTCGCCGCGATCGAGGCACGGCTGAGCGACGCCTTCCGGCAGCGCCCGATGGCGGAGTGGACGAAGTTCTTCGCCGACGTCGACGCGTGCGTCACGCCGGTTCTCGAACCACACGAGCTGGCCGGGTTCCCGCAGATCGCCGAGCGTTACGAGGGATTCGCCCCGCAGTCCGTGCCGGCGGTGCCGGTGTTCTCCCGGACCGCCGCGGCGCCCGGGCCGACCGACACCGCCGACGCGACCGAGCGGGTGCTCGCGCGGTTCGGCCTCTCCGCCGAGGAAGCGGGCCAGGCGGCGGGCGCCCGCGACGGCAGCGCCGTCACGGGCCTGCGCTGGCCACCGATGTGAACCGGTACTTCGAAAAGCCTTGAGGAACAGGAAGAACATGAACACCGAGTACGAGGACTTCCGGGCGAGTGTGCGCCGGCTGGCGGCGGACAAGATCGCGCCCCACGCGGCGGACGTCGACGACAAGGAGCGGTTCCCCGAGGAGGCCTGGGCCGCGCTGCGCGCGGCGGACCTGCCGGGCCTGCCCTACGACGAGAAGCTGGGCGGTTCCGGCGCCGATCTGCTCTCCCAGGTGATCGCCGTCGAGGAGGTGGCGGCGGCCTGCGCCAGCTCCGCGCTCGTGCTGCTGGTCAACTGGGCGGGAACGTCCACTGTGGTCAGTCATGGCTCCGACGAGCTGCGCGCCGAAGTGGTGCCGAAGGTCGCCGGTGGCGAGGTGGGCGCCGCCTGGTGCATGACCGAACCGACCGTGGGCTCCGACCTGTCCGGCATCCGGACCGCCGCGACCCGGGATGGTGGCGACTGGGTCCTCAACGGCCAGAAGCGGTTCATCAGCAACGCCCCGTGGGCCGAGTGGTACGCCGTGCTCGCCCGGACCGGGGAGAAGGACTTCGGCGTCTTCATGGTCCACAAGGACGACGCCGGGATCTCCTTCGGCCCGCACGAGAAGAAGATGGGCATGCGGGGCAGCCCGACCACCGACGTGGTCCTGGAGGACTGCCGTGTCCCCGGCCGGCGTGTCGTGGCCGATCCGACGCAGGGCTACCGCTACATCAACGGCGAGCTCAACGTCAGCCGGGCCCTGATCGCCGCGCAGGCACTCGGAATCGCTCAGGGCGCCTTCGACGCCGCCGTCGCCTATACGTGCGACCGCCGGCAATTCGGGCAGGCATTGTCCCGGTTCCAGCTGCTGCGGGGGATGGTCGCCGACATGGCGGTGAAGATCGAGTCCGCCCGGGCGCTGCTCCACGACGCGGTCGCGCTCATCACCGCGGGCGACCCCCGGGCGCGGTCCCGGGTCTCCATGGCCAAGCTGCTCTGCAGCGACAACGCGATGTCGGTGACCACGGACGCCCTGCAGCTGCACGGCGGCTACGGGTTCATCCGCGACTACCCGGTGGAACGCATGATGCGCGACGTGAAGATCACCCAGATCTACGAGGGGACCAACCAGATCCAGCGGCTGGTCATCGCGAAGGACGTCTACGCCGGGCAGGTGCGGTCGTGAACCGGGTACTCGACGGAATCCGCGTCCTCGACCTCGGCGAGATCATGCAGGGGCCGCTCGCGGCGCAGGTGCTCGGTGACTTCGGCGCCGACGTGATCAAGGTCGAGCGCGGGATCGGCGGCGACATGATGCGGTCGCTGGACCGCGAGTCGGCGGAGGCGGAGGAACCCTGCTCCTACTTCGTCGCGGTGAACCGGAACAAGCGCAGCGTCTCGCTCAACCTCAAGACCCGCGAGGGCATGGACGCGCTGCACCGGTTGCTGGCGCAGACCGACGTGCTGGTGCACAGCTACCGGCCGGCCGCGGTGCGCAGGCTCGGCCTGACCTACGAAGAACTCGCCGAGCGCTACCCGAAACTCGTCTACGCTTCGGCTTCCGGCTTCGGCGAGAGCGGACCGTACGCGCACAAGGCGGGACAGGACATGCTCGCCCAGTCGCTGAGCGGCATGGCCCGCACCGTGGGCGACCCGAACCTGACGGCGCACATCCTGCCGGTTCCCGTGGTCGACTACGCGTCGGGAATGGCGCTGGCACAAGGGATTCTCGCCGCCCTGCTGGAGCGTGAACGGTCCGGCCGGGGCCAGCACGTGAGCGTCAACCTGCTCGACACCGCGCTGGCGCTGCAGACGCTGGAAAGCGCGTCACTGCTGATGTACCAGCGTGAGACGAACTGGGTCACCGACTGGTACAGCGGGATCTTCGAGACCGGTGACGGCATGGTCACCGTGCTCGGGCTGTTCCGGGAGAACGCACTGCACCTGGTGTGCAAGGCGCTCGAGGTGGAGGACCTCAGCCGTCGCCCCGAGTTCGCCACCGCCGAACTGCAGGCCCGCAACAAGGACCAGGCCAACGAGTCCCTGCGGGACACCGTCCGCTCGCTCACCACGGACGAGGCGATCGCGCGGTTCGACGCCGCCGATCTGCTCTCCGCGCCGCTGCTGACGCTCGAGGAGGCACTGGCGCACCCGCAGGTGCTCGAGAACGGCACGATCACCCAGGTCGAGGTCGGCGGGCGGCGCACGACCCGCATTCTCGGCAACCCGGTCAAGCTGTCCCGGACCCCGGCCACGACCAGGCGGGGCGTCGCCGACGTCGGCGAGCACACCGAACCGGTACTGCGCGAATTCGGCTTCACCGACGACGACCTCGCGCGGTTGCGCGCGAGCGGAGCCGTCCGATGAGGACGAGCGAACGAACCCAGCGAGGAGAATCCCGATGAACGAGCGCAAGGCCTTGGTGCTGAAGGAGTTCGGCGCCGACCTGGAGGTCACCCGGTTCCCCGGGGTGCGGCCCGGACCGGGCGCGGTGGTGGCCGACGTCACCCACGCCGGGGTCTGCGGCACCGACATGCACCTCCAGCAGGGCCGGATGGCGATCCCGCTGCCGGTCGTGCTGGGCCACGAAGCGGTCGGCCGGGTCCGCGAGCTCGGCGAAGGGGTGTCGGCCGACGCCACCGGCGCGCCCCTGCGCGAAGGCGACCTGGTGTCCTGGGCGTCGAACATCCCGTGCGGCACCTGCTTCCACTGCACAACCTCGGGCGAGCCGTCGCTGTGCGAGACCCGCAAGGTCTACGGCATCAACCAGAGTTGTGCGCAGCCCCCGCACCTGTCCGGCGGCTGGGCGGAGCAGATCTACCTGCAGCCCGGCTCCACCATCGTCAAGCTGCCCGAGGGCATCCGGCCGCAGCAGGTGATCGCGCTCGGTTGTGCCGGTCCGACCGTCGTGCACGCGGTGCTGGACATCGCCAAGCCCCGCGAAGGCGATGTCGTGGTGGTCCAGGGCAGCGGGCCGGTCGGCATGGCGGCGGCCATGTTCGCCGCCGTCGCCGGCGCGAGCAAGGTGATCATCGTCGGCGGGCCGGCCAACCGGCTCGAAGTCGCGCGGGAGATCGGCGTCGGCGACGTGCACCTCGACATCTTCACCGAAACCGACCAGGAGACCCGGCTCGCGAAGGTGCTGGCGGAGACGCCGGACGGGCGGGGCGCGGACCTCGTGATCGAGGCCACCGGCGTGCCGGCCGCGGTCGCCGAGGGCATGGCCATGACCCGGCGCGGCGGCACGTACCTGGTGGTCGGCCAGTACACCGACCACGGGCCGACGATGCTCAACCCGCACCACATCACCCGTAAGCAGCTGCGGGTGCTCGGCAGCTGGGCGTTCTCGCCGCGCAACCACCTGGACTACGTGCTGTCCCTGCCCGATCTCGCCGCGCGCTTCGACCTGGAGCGGCTGGTCACGGCCTATCCGCTGGAGCGCGCCGACGAGGCGCTGGCGGACATGCGCGCGGGCCGGACGCTCAAGCCGGTGCTGGTGAGCGGAGACCCGTCGTGAGCGGGCGGTGGGACGAAGCTTCGCAGCGGATGCTGCTGCGGATCGACGAGACCGCGGCCGACGTGGCGACGGGCTTCCCGAACTACGCCAATACGGACACGGGCGAGTGGACCCGCAGCGCGGACGGATTCTGGACCGGCGGCTTCTGGGGCGGCCTCCTCGGGCTGGCGGCCGCCGACTCCGGCGTGCGGCGGTACGCGCGGCTGGCCGACGACGTCGCCGAGCGGCTCACGGTCCGGGCGAGCTCGGACACGGCGTTCCGCGGGTTCCTGTTCTTCTACGGCGCCGGGGTCGCACACCTGACCGGGAAGAGCGAAGCCACGCGTGAGGTGGCGCTCGCCGGTGCGCGGGGGCTCGCGTCGAGCTTCAACCACGACGCGGGGCTGATCCCGCTCGGCAGCCAGGCCGAGGAGTCCGACTCGGTCGGCGCCGGTGCCGCCAACATCGACGCCGTGCCCGGCACCGTCGCGCTGCTCGCCTGGGCCGCGCGGGAGACGGACCGGCCGGAGCTGGCGGACCTGGCCCGCGCGCACGCGCAGCGCCACGTCGAGTACTGCCTGCGCGACGACGGTTCCGTGTGCCAGTCCGCTGAGTTCGACCAATGGGACGGGACCTTGCTGCGGCGCTACACCCACAAGGGACGCTCCGACGACAGCACGTGGGCCCGCGCCCAGGCCTGGGCGATGCTCGGCTTCGCCCAGGCCGCCCGCTGGGTGGGTCCCGAGTTCGCCGGGCCGGCGACGACGGCCGCGGACTGGTGGCTCGACCGGCTGCCCGCCGACCGCGTCGCACCGTGGGACTTCAGCGCCGGATCGGACGAGCCGCGGGACACCTCCGCGACCGCCATCGCCGCGGCCGCACTGCTCAAGCTGGCCGCGCTCCTCCCGGACCGCCCGTGGTACCGGGAGCACGCCGCCGCGATGGTGGACACCCTTACCACGTTCGTCACGCCGACCGGCGTGGGGGACCACCGGCGGCCGGGCATGCTCACCGGGGGCTGTTTCGACCCCCGCCGTGGGGTCGCCACCGACGCGGAGCTGGTCTGGGGCGACTACTTCCTGCTGGAGAGCCTCCTGGCGCTGCGGGGCGTGCTCGAACCGGCGGAGCTGTAGCTCGCCCCGGTTATCATGATCACACGTGGACCAGGAGAGATCGCCATGACGGATGCGCGGGACACCCCCGTGGAAGCGCTGCTGGAGCAGCTCGCTTCGCGGCATTCCGAGTTGCTCGTCCTGTCGGAGGGGTCACTCGCGATGAAGTCGGTGGCCCGCCGCATCCGGGAGCTGGGCGAGTTCGACATGTCCCTGGTCGGCCGGCTGGAGCCGGGGCGCCGGCTGGTGCACCGGAGCTGGCAGGGCACGATGAGCACGGCCCTGCACCGGCTCGTCGTGCCCGAGGGCGTCGGGCTGGGCGGCAAGAGCATCGCCGAGCGACGGCCGGTCTGGGTGCGCGACTACCGCACGTCGGACGCGATCACGCACGACTTCGACGAGCTGGTCGCGCGGGAGGGTCTCGGCGCCATGCTGGCCGTCCCGATGATCTACGGCGGGGAAGTGCTCGGTGCCGTGTACGTCGGCATCCGCGACGAGGCGTCCTTCGGCGACCAGGTCATCGCGCGGGTGGAAGAGGTGGCGGCCGTCGCCTCGGTGACCCTGGTCAGCTCCGAGCGGGCGAAGCTGCAGACCGGAGTGGCGCTGGAGGCCGAGCGGCGGCGGATGGCGGCCGACCTGCACGACTCGGTCAGCCCGGTGCTCTTCCGCATCGGCGCCGAGCTCCGCAGCCTGCGGTCGATGGACGACCTCGACCGGATCCGGGACCGGCTCGACGAGGTGCAACGGCAGGTCACGTCGGTGAGCGCGCTGTTGCGCAACTCGCTGGCCCGCCTCAACGAACAGCCCCCGGAGCGCCGGCTCGCGGTGGCCATCCAGGAGGACTGCGAAGCCTTCGAGGAGCGGACCGGCCTGCCGGCCTCGTTCGTGGCGCTCGCGGAGATCCCGGAGCTGGCGCCGGGGCGGACCGAGGCGTTGACCAGCGTCGTGCGCGAGGCGCTGGTCAACGTCGAAAAGCACGCCCAGGCTTCCACCGTCGTCGTCAGCGTCGTGGTCGCGGGCGGGCGGCTCACCGTCGTGGTGGCCGATGACGGGCAGGGCTGGGCCACCGGTGACCTGGCCAAGGCGGGACACCTCGGCCTGCCGCTGTCCGTGCGCCGGATGGAACGGGTGGGCGGCGGCGTGTCGGTCGTCGGCAACGAAGACGGCGGCACGACCGTGCGGGCCTGGGTGCCCTGCGAGGCGGAGGGCACCGACGATGTGTGAGCACACCGACGTCCGGGTGCTCGTGGTGGACGACCACCCGGTGATCCGCGGCGGCGTCGAGCTGCTCGCCGCCGAGGACCCGGCGATCACCGTGGTGGGCGGCGCGAGCACGGGGCACGAGGCGATCAAGGTCGCACGGGAGGTTGCCGCCGACGTGATCCTGCTGGACCTGCGCCTGCCGGACATACCGGCGCCCGAGCTGGTCACCCAGCTGCGGCGGGTCGCACCGCGCGTCAAGATCCTGCTGTTCACCGCGTTCGCCGACCACGGCGCGATCGATGTGCTGATCGAGGCGGGTGCGGACGGCTGCCTGGTCAAAGACATCACCGGCGGCGACTTCGCCACGGCGGTGCGGCGGGTGGCCCGCGGGGTCCGGGTCGTCGATCCCCGGCTGGCCGGCCGGCACGCCTCCGCGACGCCGGAACTGCTGTTCCGGGTCGGGCTCACCAAGCGCGAGTACGAGGTGCTGCGGCTCGCCGCGATGGGACACAGCAATCCGGAGATCGCCGATCAGCTCACGCTTGCCCGGAACACCGTGAAGACGTACCTGCAGACCGCGATGCAGAAACTGAACGCGCGGAACCGGGTCGAGGCCATCGCCAAGGCGCACGAGCTCAGGCTGCTCTAGCCGGTTCCCTTTTCCCGGCGATTTTCGTGTGTCGCCGTATTGTCACGAATTCGGTGAGGTGTTTCGTCATGAGTGCGTTCCTGGACTATTGGGGAAAACACGAAGGCAGGCCGGCGATGGTCTGGGTGGACCGGGCCGGGCGCCATCGCCTGCTCCCTTACTCGCATTTCGCCGACCGCGCCGCGCGGTTCGCCGGCCTGCTGGACGACCTCGGACTCGAGACGGGGGATTCGGTCGCGGTACTGCTGCCGCCGGTGCCCGAATGGTGGGAGGTCGCCGCCGGGACGCTGCGGGCCGGGGTTCCGTTCGCGCCGATGCCGTGCGGCGAACCGGACGGCGACCGGGTGCGCGCCGCCGGAGCGGCGGTGGTGGTGGTCGACGAGGCACACCTCGAACCCGCGCTGGCACTCCGGCGGGTGGGCGCGGTCCGGCACGTGCTCTGCGTCGGCGGCCTGCCGCACGCCGAAGCGATGAACTACCGGGCCATGATGTTCCTGACGGAGCCGCACCACGAACCGGTACCCGCGGCCGGCCCGGTCCTGCTGACCGGCGACGAGAGACACAGCCACGCCGAGTTGGGACGGCTGGCGGACGGACTCGGCCTGGCGTGGCTGGATCGGAGCCACGACGATCTGCACTGGAGTCTCACCCCGCGGCACACGGCCACCGGCGTCCTGCTCGGCTTGATCGAGCCGTGGTCGGCGGGGGCGGCGATCCTGGTCGAGGAAACCGGTGGTGACCCCACGCGGGTCCGCGGCCTGCTGGCCCGGTTTCCGGTGACGACGATGTCCGCCCCCGGAGCGTCCTATGTGGAGCTCGCGGCAACGGGTGCGCGTGGTCTGCGGAACTCGTCGCTGCGCCGCGTGCTCGCCACCGGCACGCAGCCGGATGCCGACGCCGCTCGGACGTGGTTCCGGCAGACGGGACTCTGGATCCATCCCGGCCCCGCGTCCGCCGCGGAGCTGACGAGCTGCGCGACTTTTCCGGGCGCGTTCTGACCTCTCCAGGTGGAGGTACCACGAAATGCCTGTCGCGAAGAGGCTTTCGGAAAACCTCCGTTGAAAAGGAACACCGATGTCCCTGATCTCGCGCAGCGGAAAAGCAGGATTCGCCAGCGCTGTCGGCACGACCGTGGAATGGTACGACTTCTTCATCTACGGCACCGCGGCCGGACTCGTCTTCAACAAATTGTTCTTCCCCCAGTTCGACGCCGTGGTCGGCACGTTGCTGTCGTTCGCGACGTTCTCCGCGGCCTTCGTCGCGCGGCCGATCGGCGGAGTCCTGTTCGGACACTTCGGCGACCGGATCGGCCGCAAGTCCATGCTGGTGCTGACCCTGAGCATCATGGGGACCACGACCTTCGCCGTCGGCGTGCTGCCCAGCTACGGGACGATCGGGGTGGCCGCCCCGATCATCCTCGTCACGCTGCGGTTCATCCAGGGACTCTCGCTCGGCGGTGAGTACGGTGGCGCGGTGCTCATGACGGTCGAGCACGCGCCGTCCCACCGCCGCGGCTACTACGGGAGCTGGGTCCAGATGGGGGTGCCGGCGGGGCTCATGCTCGGCAACGCGGTGTTCCTCGCCTTCGGCGCGATGTCGCCCGAGAGCTTCCTGTCCTGGGGCTGGCGCGTGCCGTTCCTGATCGGCGGCGTGTTCGTCCTCGCCGGACTCGTCGTGCGGCTGAAGCTCGGCGAAAGCCCCACCTTCGACCGGCTGAAGGGCAAGGAGGACGTGGTCAAGCTGCCGATCGCCGTCGTGCTCCGGCACTATCCGAAGCAGGTCCTGCTGACCGGCGGTGCCTACCTCTCGATCGGGGTCACGTTCTACCTGACCACCGTGTTCGGCCTGAGCTACGGTGCCCAGCAGATCGGGTTCAGCCGGAACTCGATGCTGTGGATCGTGCTGGCGGCGATGGCGCTCACCTTCGTCACCCTGCCGCTCTTCGGCGCCCTTTCCGACCGCATCGGCCGCAAGCCGGTCTTCGCCGCGGGGACGGTGGCGATGGGTGTGCTGGCGTTTCCCTGGTTCTGGCTGCTCGGCACCGGTTCGTTCCTGCTCGCCATCGTCGGGTATCTGTTGATCTGCACCGGTTTCTCCGCCGCGTTCGGTCCACTCGCCGCGTTCTTCGCCGAGGCGTTCGAGACGAAGATCCGGTATTCGGGCATCTCGTTCGGCTACACCCTCGGCACGCTGGCCAGCAGCGCGCTCGCGCCGATCATCGCCACCTGGCTGCTGGACCGCACCGGCGGCGTCATGGCGGTGGCGTGGTACATGGTCGGCACCGCGGTGCTCTCGCTGCTGTGCACGTTCGCCTTGCGCGAGACCAACGGATCAACCCTGTCCGGCCGGCCGCGAACGGCGTCGCGGAGCGAGTCACCACTGCTGCCCGCCGAGTGACCACGGCGCCGAGGTTGGGCCGTCCTGGGTGTGGCGGGATGTCGTCATGATCGAGCGCCGCAGCTGGCGGGTCGGCAGCTGAGCGGAGCCGGTGCGTCCCTCGATCGCGCACCGGCTCCGGGGCTTCAGGTGCAGCGGCCGGTCTCGGCGTCCGAGTCGCCCTTCGCCGTGTACACCTCCCACGGCTCCTTGCCGGGCCGTGCACCCAGACCTTGTCCTGCACCGCGTAGCAGCAGGTGGTGTCGTCCACCGACGCTTTGGACCTGACCGGCCCCCTAGCTCGGACCGATCGCCTTCAAACGCCACCCGGCGCCGTCGTAGACGATGATCTTCCCTGATTCTCGAAGGTACTGGAGAACACCCGCGCGCAGATCGCGCTGATGCGACCGGACCCGCACTGCCGCGCGATGCGGGCTCTGTTCGCACAGCTGCTCGAGGCCGACGTAACTCTGACCGACCTGCTGGGCCGTGGACGGCACTCCGGACGCGGCTTCCTTCGCGAAGCGCTGACCACTTGGTTCGGCGAGCCACGCTGAATGAGTCCGTCCTGGCCGGCGAGCAGGATCCACTCACGGCCACGACCCTGGTGATCGATTGCGGCAGAGCTCCCGCAGGCGCCCAGACAGGCGGGTGGCCGTACCTGGTGCGGGCAATCGCGCGGTATGGCCGCGCCGGTCAAGCACGTTGCCCCCGCCGGTTCAGCGGCCGGGATCCGGCCGGCCGGCCCGGTTCAGGAGACCGGCCAGGTAGATGTCGGCTTGACGGCGAGCCGTCGGCTTCCACTCCGGGACGTGGGGGAGGCCCTGTGCCAGCAACGCGCCGAAGCTGACGATGTCGGCTCTGGTCACGTCGGCCCGGATCGTGCCGTCGTCTCGTCCTTGTTCGAGGATCGAGCCCAGCGTGCGGTGGGCCTCGTCCCGGAGCGCGAGGGTGGCCTGGTCGCCGGGTGCCGGGCCACCGTGCATCGGGAGCACGAGGTCCGATCCGTGCTCGATGGTTCGTTCGAGAAAAAAGCGGATCCGCTCGATCGGTGGTCCGTCGAATGCCGCCGCCCGGCGGGCGGTGTCCAGCACCAGCTGGAAGGACCGGTGCGTCAAGGCGCCGAGCAGCGCGTCCCGCGAGGGGTAGTGGCGATACACGGTTCCGACGCCGACCCCGGCGTCCGCCGCGATGGTGGCCATCGGGACCGCGGTCCCTTCCCGGCGGACCGCGACGGCGGCGGCCGCGAGGACCCGGTCGCGGTTGTCGGCCGCGTCCCGTCGTGGCCCCCGTCGCCGGACGACCTTGTCCTGTTCATCGGTCACGGCACTGATCATCGCAGCTCGAGGGCCCGCAGGCGTCGTTGACAGCCCCGTTAGCCGGACGATATCGTCCGTTTAAGGCGCACGAGTGCCAGGAAGAAGGACCTTCGTGACATTCACCGTCGACCTTCAGGTCGCCACGATCCTGGCGCCGATGGCCGAAGCCATGGCCTCCGCACCGCACCCCGCCGTCGGGAACATCGCGACCCGGCGCGTCGCGTTGGAAGCGATGATGGCCGAGACGGCAGCGCTGCAGCCCACCCCGGCCGACGTGACGGCCACCGACTTCCACGTGGTCGCCGAGGACGGCACGAAGGTGCTGCTGCGCTGGTACGCCAAGGACGGCGCCACCCCCGGTCCGGCCGCGTTGTACCTGCACGGCGGCGGGATGATCCTGGGCAGCGTCGCGCTCTACGACGCGCCGATCGCCCGGTACGTGTCCGCGAGCGGCGTGCCGATGCTGGCCGTCGACTACCGGCTCGCGCCCGAACACCCCGACCCCACCCCGGTCGAGGACGTCTACACCGGACTGAAGTGGCTCAACGACCACGCCGCCGAACTCGGCGTCGACCCGGCCCGGATCGCGGTGATGGGGGACAGCGCCGGTGGCGGCCTGGCCGCCGGGGTGACACTGCTGGCCCGCGACCGCGGCGGCCCGGCGGTGGCGCGCCAGATCCTCGTCTTCCCGATGCTCGACGACCGCACGACGACGCCGGACCCGGAGCTGGTCCCGTTCGCGACCTGGACCTACGAGGACAACGTCACCGGGTGGTCGGCGCTGCTCGGTGACCGGGCCGGCGGCCCCGACGTCTCGCCGTACGCCGCCGCGGCGCGGGCGAACGACCTGTCGGACTTGCCGCCGACGTACCTCGAGGTGGGCCAGCTCGACATCTTCCGCGACGAAGACCTCGACTACGCCCGGCGGCTCGGTGCGGCCGGGGTCGACGTGGAGTTCCACCTGCACCCCGGGGTGCCGCACGAGTTCGAAACGTTCGCCTGGGACACCGACGTCGCCCGCCGCGCGGTCGCCGACCGCCTGCGTGTCCTCGGTTCCCTCTGACTGTCCACTTCGAACGGAGCCACCCGATGAGCATGGCCTACCTCGCCCAGCCCGACCAGCAGCAGAAACTGGAGTGGCTCGACGGCGGCACGCTGTCGATCCTGCTCGACAGCGCGGCCACCGACGGCCAGCTGATGGTCGGCCGGTTCGACGTCGCCAAGGGGGAGGCGCCACCGTTTCACCTGCACACCAGGGAAGACGAAGTCTTCATGCTCATCAAGGGCACCGCGCTGGTCTGGGTGGGCGAGGAGGAGATGGAGCTCGCGGAGGGGGGCATCGTCTTCCTGCCCAAGAACATCCCGCACGCCTACCGCATCACGTCCGCGACGGCGGACCTGCTGATGATCAACACGCCGGCGGGCATCGAGGGCATGTTCCGTCACGCCGGCCGCGACCGGGCCGAACCTCGCCCGGATGGTTTCGAGATCTCGCCGGCCCGGATGGCCGAGGCGGCGGAGAAGTTCGGGAACGTCATCCTCGGGCCGCCACGCTGACGGCTGGTTTCAGCCCGTGATCGAGGGATGGGTGAGCCGCCCAGGGACGGTTTCGACCTCGCATTGGCCGTCGTCCGTGGCCGGCGAGACCGTCGCGGTGCTGCCGTGCCGGCCGGGCCTGGTCCCGGAACACGACCAGAACTGAGAATCCGACCCGGGCCGTGGGTCGACCAGGTAGCCGCCGAGCTCGGCGTTCCGCGCATTGTCGTCATCGGCCACCTCCAGCACCTGCGCCGCCCGGACTGGCGCACCACGCTGGCGAAGAACGCACCGTCGGTCGGCGACCGCGTTGGAGTCATGGGAGTGGTCGACGAGCCTCCGGGAAGCACGAAACTCAGGCCCGGCTGATCGCCGAAAGTGCTCGGCCGAACAGATACTCGACCTCGGCGAAGATCGTGTGCTCGATCGCTGCTCGCAACTGGGTCATGGCGTTCAGCCGTGCTGGGCGACGGCGGGCGGTAGCGGTATCGACATGAGCGCGCGTGTAAGCGACGTGGAGCTGGTGCTCTGGCCGCCACGAGTGGTCAGGCCGGTTGTGGGAGGACTCCACCCCATTTTCCGACGGCACGCGTGATGACGTCCGGCTGCTGCGGCAGGAGCCACAACAGCTGCTCGCAGGCGTTGTGACAGCGGAAACTTCTCCATGGGGGCTTGGTTGTAAAAGAGTGGGTATGGGCGAGCTCCTGGTCAACTACAAGCGCGTGGTGGCGGCGGGCCGGCGGATCACCGATCCGGCGCCGGGCGGGCTGGGGATCGGTCAGCGGTCGGTGACGGTGGGTCTCGCGCCGGCGATCCGGAAGCTGGCGGACGAGAAGACGCAGGTGCGGCGGGCGGTGTCGCCGCACACGCCGGACGACGAGCTGCGGGACACGCTGGTGCCGGTGAACGAGCGCTGGTCGGTGGACGAGGTTCTCTCTGCGGCACGGTATTACGCCGATACTTCAGGGCGGCGGGGCGTTTCGGCTCCCGGCCGGCGTCAGGAAGTGGCGAGGACCTTTTCGAGTCCGGTGTCCCAGCCGGGACGGATCTTGTCCCGAGGCGGTGCGTAGGTGCGGATCTTGCTGGTGCGCTGGCCGAGCCGGACCAGTGCCTCGGCCAGCGCGACGCCGGCGGCCACCGGGTCGATCACCGGGACGTCGAGGTGAGCCGACAGCGCCGTGTCCATGCCGGCGAGGCCGGCGCAGCCGAGGACCAGCGTTTCGGCGCCCTGATCCACCAGTGCGCGGGCTTGGGTCACCAGGGGGCTGCCCGGGCCGATCTCGAGGGTGCCGACCTTGAGGACCGGGAGGTCGGCGGCGCGCACCCCGACGCAGTTGGCCGCGACTCCGGCTGCGTGCAGGCTGTCCTGGATCTGCACGATCGCGCGGGGGAGGCTGGTCACCACGCCGAACCGCGGTCCGAGCATCAGGGCCACGTGGGCGGCGGCGTCGGTGATGTCCACGACCGGGACGTCGAGGAGTTCCCGGAATGCTTCCCGGCCGGGCTCGCCGAAGCCGGCCAGGACGACCGCGTCGTAGGGCTCTTCGTAGCGGCGGACGACGTCGAGCATCGCGACCGACGCGAGCTGCCCGTCGAGGTAGCCCTCGGCTGAGGCGACGCCCCAGGTCGGCGCGATGGTGACGACGTCGGCCGCCGGAGCGGCGGCGCGGGCCGCCGCGTTGATCACCGAGGTGATCGATTCGCTGACGTTGCAGTTGACGACGAGCAGCCTGGTCACGATTTCTCCTCCGCCGGGTTTCGCTGCGCTGAGCCCGGCGCGGCCGGGACTATTCGCCGGGATGATCGAGCTGCGACCGGTAGATCTGCTCGTCCTTGGCGATGTGTTCGTCCATGAGGTAGCCGGCCTGGATCGGCGAGCCGTTGAGGATTGCGGCGGCGATGGCCGCGTGGTCGGTCCAGGCCGAGTCGATCCGCTCCTCCAGATCGAGCTCGAAACCCCACGAAACCCGCTGCAGGACGCGATCGATCGCCAGCTGCAGCTGCTGGTTCCCCGACGCCCGTGCGACCAGCTCGTGGAACTCCATGATCAGCGGCGGCAGCGCGGTGACCTGGTGGGACCGCGCGGCTTCTCGGCCTCGGGCGACGACTGTCGCCAGGTCGTCGGCCGCGTCGCCGCCGCGCTGTTGGGCGGCCAGCCGCGCCGCCATGGTCTCGAGGGCTCGGCGCACCTGCATGAGTTCGAAGCTGTCGCGGAACGATCCGGCGGACACGGTCGCGCCGCGGTACGGGGTGAGTGTGACGAAGCCTTCGGTCTCCAGCCGTCGCAGCGCTTCCCGGACCGGGACCCGCGACACACCGTGTTCCTCGGCCAGCGCTTCTTCGAGCAGCCGCTCGCCGGACTTGTAGCGGCCGGCGATGATCGCCCGCCGCACCTCGTCGGCGATCACGTCCCGGTGTGGATCGCGGACCTTCCTGCTCCCGGCCATGCGCCGAGCCTACCGTCGGCGCGCGGCCGGACACCGGTTCCGGGCCGGTCACAGCGTGGGGTGTTCGGTCGAGGCCAGCAGTGCCGTCACCGCGGCCAGGTCCTGGATCGGGAGGCCGACCGAGGTGAACACCGTGATCTGCCCGGGTGTTCGCTCGAAGGGGTGATCGAGCAGGACCTGCCCGAGTTCGAGCCGGAGGTCGCCGGCGGAGATCGCGCCGTCGGCGATGGCCTGGACGACGGCGCCGGATTCGGCGAGGGCGACGTCGAGCGCGTCGACGACGACCGTGGACCGCCGCAGGACCTCCGAGTCGATCTCGCGGTGGTCGGGTCGGGGCGGCGACCCGACCACGTTGAGGTGCTGGCCGGGCCGCAGCCAGTCGCCGCGCACGATCGGTTCCCGGCTGGGCGTCAGGGTGCACACGATGTCGCTCGCCTCGACGACGGCGCGGACCTCGGGGGCGATCGTGCAGGGCAGGCCGAGCGACGCGGCTTCGTCGACGAGCCGCTCGGCGTTCTCCGGCGTCCGGTTCCACACGATCACCTCGCGCAGCTCACGCACCGCCGCGATGGCCCGCAGGTGGCTGCGAGCCTGCGCACCCGCGCCGATCAGGCCGAGCACCCGCGCGTCGGGCCGGGCCAGCGCGCGGGTGGCCACGGCGGAGGCCGCCGCCGTGCGAAGCTGGGTCACGACGGCGCCCTGCAAGGTCGCGACGCACTCGCCGGTGTCGATCTTCATCGCGACGATGGTCGAGCGCTGGCGGCCCCGGTCGTTGTCCGGGTTGTCGATCAGCAGCTTGAAGCACACGATGTCGCTGACCGTCGACGCGGCGAGCATCGGGATGATCACCGCCCGGCTGTCGGGGACGGCCAGCGGCAGGCGGGGCGGCTGGACGGCGCGGCCCGCGGCGAGCTCGATGTGCAGCTGCTCGACGACTTCGATGAGCTTGCCGAGATCGAGCGACTGCCGGACCGTCGCCGCGTCGAATGTGAACGTCACGCACGTCTCCTTTGACGAAGTGGTTGCTCAGACCGGCTTTTCCGCGGCGTCCAGCGCGCGGGTGTCGACAATGGACTCGAACCGGACGTGTGCCGTGGTCAGGCCGGCGGTATGCAGGATCGAGGTCCACCGTTCGACGGGCTCGGGGTCGAGCCGCACCCCGGCCCAGGTGCCGTTCCCGGCGATCTGCCCGGCCACGTCGGCCAGCACCGCCGGGTCGGCCTCGGGCCATTCCTTTTCGAACAGCGGGGTGAGGTCGCCCGCGGCGCCGGACCGCAGCAGGCGCATCGCCTCGTCGATCGATCGCACGAACGGCACCAGCCGGGGTAGCAGCTCGTCGATCCGCTCCCGCAGGACGTAGTAGACGCTGTTGGGCATCCGCCCGCCGGACTCCGCGTGCCGGAACACGATGTGGCCGGTACCGGCCCGCGCCAGCTCGGCCGCGGTGCCCAGGTCGGTGACGAAGGCGTCGCCGAGACCGGCGACGAACAGCTCGCGGAACATCGGCATCGACAGGTCGTGGACGAACCGGGCATCGTAGGGCTGCAGACCGGCTTCGCGCATCAGCCCGCGGGTGAACTCGCCGGGGGCGCCGCCGCCCTGGCCCGGGGCGAGCACGGTCTTGCCCGGCAACCAGTCCAGCGTGAAGTCCGGGACCGGCTCGCGGGTCACCACGGCCATGGGGAACCGGTCGTTCAGCTGGGCGACCGCGACGAAGTCGCGTCCGTTCCCGGCGTACATCGCCGGGACCCACAGCCCGCCCAGCGCGATGTCGGCCGACCCGTCGGCGAGGTCGTGCATGACGCCGTCCCACGGGTTGCGCGGCCGGTAGGGCACGTTCAGGCCGTTGCAGGAGAAGATGCCGTGCTCGCGGGCGACGTACTCCGGCAGGTAGTTCACGCCGTGCGCGGTCGCGCTGATCGCCAGGGTTTCCATCAGGGGGTGCCTTTCCTTCCGAGGGGGCGCGCCGTCAGGCGGTGCGCTCGTGGGGGAGGGGAGCGGTTTCCGTGCTCTCGTTGATGTCCTCCAGCGACCGGCCGAGCGTCTCGGGCGCGAAGCGGGCGGAGACCGCCAGGATCGTGTACATGGCGGCGATCATCAGGAACACGCCCGCCACCCCGGCGTGGTCGAAGGCGAACACGGCCGCGAACGGCATGAGCGCACCGGCGACGTTGCCGACCCCGTTCACGGTCGAGCAGCCGAGCGCGCGGACCCGCGTCGGATACAGCTCGGGTGACCAGAGGGCGAGCGTGGAATTGAGGAACAGCGAGAAGAACTGGAAGATCGAGCCGAGGATCAGGATGCCGGCGGCGCCGTTCGCCAGTTCCGCGAAGGCGACGGCGGACAGGCAGCCGAGGACGCCCGCGATGACGACCGTGGTGCGCCGGGGCAGTTTCGCCGCGACGAGCGCGGCGGCCAATGCGCCGAACATGCTGCCCGCGTACATGATCAGGGTGAAGATCAGGCTGCTGGACACCGAGTAGCCTTTGGACACCAGCAGGGTGGGCAGCAGGACCAGGAGCGTGACCTGCGCGCCGAACGCCATCCACGACGCGACCCCGATCGCGACGGTCCGCTTGAGCAGCGGGCGCTTGAAGATCTCGACCGGCGACACGCGCGGCTGGACCTCCACCGCTGAGCTCGTGTCGAGGAACGGGATGACCTCCGCGTCGGTGGGCCGTTTGCGGATGGTGTCCGACGCGAGGATCGTCAGCGCCCGGTTCGCCTCGTGGATGCGCCCGGAGTCGACCAGGAAACGCGGCGACTCGGGCAGGTACCGGCGGTAGACCACGACGAGCACGGCCGGGATCGCGAGGAAGCCGAGCAGCCACCGCCAGGAGAGCAGGTTGCCGCCGAGGACGTCGTTGAGCGGCCCGAGGACGACCACGAACAGCCCGTACGCCGCGAAGTTGCCGATTCCGCCGGAGGCGAAGCCCATCGCGCCGACGGCGGTGCCACGGCGTCGGGTCGCGACGATCTCGGAGACGAGCGTGAGGCCGATGGTGAACTCTCCGCCGAGGCCGATGCCGACGATGAACCGGCTGACCAGCAGGACTTCGTAATTGGGGGCGAAGGCGCTGAGCAGGCCGCCGATGGTGTAGATCAGCAGGTTGAAGCTGAGGGAGAAGCGTCGGCCTTTCCGGTCGGCGAGGTAGCCGCCGACCAGGCGGCCGACGATGCCGCCGACCACGGTGAGCGTGTTGATCGTGACGAGCTCGTCGTTTCCGATGCCCAGGGTTTCCTTGAGCATGGGGCCGATGGCCCCGGGGGCGTCCTGCTGCAGGGTGTCGAAGAACATGCCTGCCATCACCAGGCCCATGACCCAGAGCTGGGCGCGGGTCAGCGGGATGGCGTCGAGAGCATCGGCGACGGAGCGATACCGGGCGCGTTGCGCAACCGGCTGGTGGGGATCTGGATCTGACACGACCGTCCTCCTCGGATGGGCTGCGGCTCGCGCAGCGGAGAGGTGTGTGACGCACCTCATCCCCTCGCAGTGTTTGTATACGACCTGCGAATGGTGAGTCAAGAGGTGTGGACAGAGCGTAGCTCGCGTTGGCGGCCGAATCATCCCAGATCAGAGCCGTTACATCGTCTTAACGAACGGCGACCTCAGCGGCGTCGAGGCTGCCGCGCTCGGCGGCGCGCGTATACAATGTGAACCCTTCTTGCGGGTGGTGATCGACTGCCCGAAGCTGGTCGAGGAGGATCGATGGATCGCATGCACGTGTCGGCGACGTCCCACTGGCCCAACTACCTGCCCGAGTACATCGCCCGCGAGCACGGCTACTTCGCCGACGAAGGCCTGGACTTCGGACGCAGCGCGCCGCCGGACTGGACGAAAGTGCTCTCCGATCTCCACGACGGCACTTGCGCGGTGGCGCTCGGCGGGATCTGGGTGCCGGCCATGTACTACGGCCGCGGGCAGCATTACGTACCCTTCGCGGCGCTCAATTCGCGCAACCCGAAGGTTCTCGTGATGCGGGAGCCTGTCGAGGGCTTCACGTGGTCACTGCTGGAGAACAAGATCGTGCTGGCGCCGGGCGCGGGCGGGACCGCACCCTACGTCCACACGGCCGGTCTCATGCGCAGGTCCGGAGTGGACATGGCGACGGTGCGCTGGGTCCGCGACCTGGGCGGGCCGATGATGCTCGACCTCTTTCTGGGCGGCCACGGCGACGCGCTGGTGACCGACGCGATCAACGGCGCGCTGCTGGAGCGCGCCGGCACCGCGGCGATCGTCGCCCGGCACGACGTCGACGGCGGCCCGATGCCGAACAGCGTCTACTACACGCTGCCGGAAACGCTCGAGAGCAGCGACGTGATCCGGCGGTTTTGCGTTGCGCTGCAACGGGCATACGGCTGGCTCCGCGGAAACTCGGCGGCGGGCGTCGCCGACCTGCTCGCCCGCGAGTGGCCGGACCTCGACACCGGCCACCTGATCGAGATCGTCGACGACCTGCGCGCACGGGGCATCTGGGAGGACATCCGCATCGATCGCGGCGGCTACGAGGAATGGCGGCGGATCATGGTCGAGGACGGCCTCGTCAGCACCGACGTGCCCTACGACAAGCTGATCGACCCGTGCCCCGCTGACGCGGCGGTCGAGCAGGTCGCCGCCCGGTGAGAACTGACCGGATTCAAGACCACGATCCGCATCCTGCCTGAGCGGCTACCGTTGGAGGTGCTCGCCGGGCCGCCGGCCGGGATCTACGACCCTCCGGCGCCGACCGTGTGCTGTTCGCGTTCTTCGCCGCGATGGCCGATACCGACCGCCAGAACATCCGCGATTCCACACTGGAAAGGCGAGCATCTCCAGCACGATGCCCTGGACGGTGGGGTGATCGGCCAGCGGTCAGCTCGGCGGAGTCACGGCCGAGGCGCTCCATCCTCGTAAATGGGCTACAGAGCCTGCACGTAGGCGTCGATCTGGCCGAGATCTTCGGCGTCGCCGTTGTCGACGACGATGTACCACCAGCCGTCCTCGGGAGCCTGCAGCACGATCGGGGTGGTGTTGTAATAACCGCCGAAGAAGTGGTACTCGCTGCCGTCGCTGTAGGCGGTGAAGTTCGGGCCGTCCATCAGCATCACGTTCATCGGCCCGGTGGAGGGCGGCGGACATGCGTGACGGCACGATGTCCGGCGGCCTCGGGCGATTGTCGAACATCGTCTTGCGTCTACAGATGTTCAAAGCGAGCGCCGCTACTATGACTGCATGATCTCCCCACGGATCGCGAAACGCGATCTTGAAGCCGGGGCGATCGTAGCCTAGCTCGAATCGATCTCCTCCAGTCGCCATCCAGCGCGGTCGCAGATGATGAACTGTCCTGAGCCTCGTAGCGCCGTGGCGACGCGCGCGCTTCGTGTTCGATCTTGCTCCAGCTTAGGGCCCATGACGAACGCGCACGCCCCCGCGTTGAGATTCGCGACCGCGGAGGACGCAACCGTCCGGTATCGGTCCATGACGTACCTTTCACTGATGGCCGAAACCCAGGCCTTCGAGGCATTGCGCGATCAGTGGCCGGCGCTTTGGCCGCCGTCGACGTGCAAGATTTCGCCGGTGACGAACGGGGCGTTCTCGAGGTAGACGATCGCGTCGACGACGTCGCTGATCTCACCCAGCCTTCCGAGTGGGTGAAGCCGGGCGAGAGAATCCTCGTACGCAGCCGGATCCGAGGTCTTGATGACGCCCAGCGCGACCGCGTTGCTGCGGATGCCGCGGGCCGCGTACTCGATGGCCAGCGCCTTGGTGGCGGACTGCAGGCCGCCCTTGGTCAGCGACGCCAGCACCGCATTGACCGAGGCGTCGGCGTGGTCGGCCAGGCTGCTGCTGATCTGCACGAGGTGACCACTGCCTTGGCGGAGCATCTGTTCGACCGCCAGCTGGGTGACGCGGAAGAACCCGGTCAGGTTGACGCCGGTGACGGCCTCGTAGTCGTCCCGGGTGTACTCGGTGAACGGCTTGGCGATGAAGATACCGGCGTTGTTGACCAGGGTGTCGATGCGGCCGAACCGCTCGATCGCGGCGGCGGCCACGCGCTCGGCCGTGTCGGGGTCCACGACGTCGCCCCGGACGGCGAGGACGTCCGGGTCCGCCCCGGGCGCGATGCTCCGCGACGTCGCGACGACGGCGTAGCCGAGCTTGCGGTACCCCGCCACCAGGGCGGCACCGATACCCTGTGAGGCGCCGGTGATGACGGCGACCTTCTTGCCGGGCACCCTACTCGAGGATCTGCATCAGCCGGTCCGCCAGGATCGCGGCCGAGTGCGGGTTCTGCCCGGTGATCAGGTTGCGGTCCTCCACCATGTACGGCTTCCAGATCTCGCCGCGGCTGAACTCGACGCCGAGTTCCTTCAGCTCGTCCTCCAGCAGCCACCGGGTCCTGGAGGCGAGCCCGACGGCCTCCTCTTCGTCGTTGGTGAAGCACGTGACCCGGTAATCCTTGAAGGGCGACACGCCGTGGATCCTGGTGGCCAGCATCGCGGCGGGGGCGTGGCACACGATCGCGAGCGGCCTGCCCGACGCGAGCTGTCCGGTGAGGATCCGTCCCGCGTCGGCGTCCACCCACAGGTCCTCCATCGGACCGTGGCCGCCGGGCAGGTACACCGCGTCGTAGTCCTCGATGCGCACGTCGGACAGCTTGAGCGGCCGGCGCATGACCTCCGCCGAGCGGATGATCGCCTCGAGTTCCAGGGCTCCCTCCACACCACCCGCCATCTCGGGGCGCAGGCTCATCATGTCGACGTTCGGGGTCACACCACGGGGTGTCGCGACCACGACCTGGTGGCCGGCCTCGGTAAGCGCTTTGTACGGGGCCGCGAACTCTTCGGCCCAGTACCCGGTGGCGTACCTGGTGCCGTCCTTCAACGTCAGGTACGTCGCTCCGGAAACCACGAACAGGATCTTCGCCATGGTTGATCACTCCTTCGTCCGCGGAACCTCCGCCGGATTCATGGTCCCCGTGCGAAGCAGTCGGTCGCGCCCGTGAAACACCCTGGCGATGAGCGCTGTCGAAGAAACCGGCTGGGCCGCCACCGGCACCCCGGCCCATCGCCGGGGCCCGTTCCCTTCCGCATTCTGTTCCCCAGAAGGACATCAGCGGCGGAGGCCGTCGGGGGCATGCCGGCCAGTGAGGACGCGACTGCTCCGGCGCGCACGAGCTTGGCGAAGATCCGCTTGATGATCATGGAGATCCTTCCCTCGCTTCAGGAGACCCCTTGGCGGTCGGTTGCCGGGCCGCGGTGATCTGCTCGCGCAGGCCTTTGAGCGCGGCGACGTAGATTTCGGAGAACGTCGGGAACGGCTGGATCGTGTCGCGCAGGACGTCGAGCGGGATCCGGGCGCGGATGGCCAGCGTCGCCTGTTGCAGCCATTCCCCGGCCTCCGGGCCGAGGGCGTAGGCGCCGATGAGCGTTTCGCCGTCGCTGAGCAGCGTCAGGAAGCCGTTGGCCTCGGCGTAGGCCCGGGTGTAGGTCGCCGTCTTGGCCACCTCGGAGATCCGGGCAGTAGCACTGAACCGTGCCGTGCTCGCGCCCACCGACGCCGCCTGCGGGTCGGTGAAGACCACGCGGGGCACGGCCGTGTAATCGACTTCCCTTGGGGTGCCGAGGATGTTGTCCGCGACCACGTCGCCCTGGTACTTGCCCACATGTGTGAGCATTTCCAGGCCGGTGGCGTCGCCGACGACCCAGAGGTTCTCGGCGGCACGCAGCCGCCGGTCGACCGGGATGCCCTTGTCACCCGCCGTCACACCGACCGTCTCGAGTCCGAGATCGTGCACCCGCGGACGGCGCCCGGTGGCGACGAGGAGCTTGTCGCCGCGTAGTTCCTGCCCGTCGTCGAGGGTCAGGACGTAGACGTCGTCCTCGCGCCGGGCCTTGATCGCCTTCGGGCCGAGCACGAGCTCGATCCCGTCGCGGCGCAGGACTTCGCCGAGCGCCTGGCCCAGCGGGGCGGGTTCACGCGGCAGGACGCGCCCGCCGTGTGCGGTGAGGACCACCTCGCCGCCCAGCCGCCGGACCGCCTGGGCCAGCTCGACGCCGACGGGGCCGCCGCCGAGCACGATCAGCCGGCGCGGTACCGCTTTCATCGCGGTGGCCTCGCGGTTGGTCCAGAGGCCCGCCAGTTCCGGGAGGCCAGGGATGTCCGGGATGATCGGCGAGGCGCCGGTGGCGACGACGACGTGGGTTGCGGTGTACCGGGTGCCGGCCACCTCGACGACACCCGGTCCGGCCAGCCGGCCGGTGCCGCGCAGCAGGTCGATGCCGTTGCCCGCCAGCCATCGCTCCTGTCCCGCGTCGGAGTAGTCCGACACCATGAAGTCGCGCCACGCGAGGGCCCGCTCGGCATCGACCTCGGCGGTGGACTCGGCGTCGAGTGCGCCGTGTACTGCTTCGCCCGGGCGCAGCAGCGTCTTCGACGGAATGCACGCCCAGTAGGAACATTCCCCGCCGACGAGTTCCCGCTCGACCAGCGCGACGCGCAGGCCGCCCTCGGCGAGAGCGCCGGCGCAGTGCTCGCCCGGCGACCCGCCGCCGAGCACGATGACGTCGTAACCGCTGTTCATCTTCCGACTCCCGCCTACCAGGTCTGCTCGCCGGCTCGGACCAGCATTTCGTTGACGGCCACGCGCCGGTCACGCGTGACGATGTAGCCGATCGCGTCGGCGACGTCGTCCGCCCGCAACGCTTCGATCCCGCCGACCTGCCGTCGGGCCGCGTCCCGGACGGCGTCGCCGAGGTGGTCCACCAGTTCGGTGTCCACGGTGCCGGGCTCCACCACGCTGACCCGGACGCCTTCGCCGAGCAGTTCCTGGCGGAGCGATTCGGTGAACCCGGTGAGGCCGAACTTGGTCAGGGTGTAGCCGCTGCTGCTCGGCCGGGCGACCCGCCCGGCCGTCGAGCTGACGTTCACCAGATCCGCCACCTGCCGCGGCGATGTCGATGCGGCGTCGATCAGGTACGGAACCGCGGCGTGCGTGACGTGCAGCAGCGCCGCGACGTTGAGAGAGAGCATCCGGTCCCAATCCTCGACGGAGGTCTGCAGCGCCGAGCCGAGCAGCATGATCCCGGCGTTGTTGACCAGGACGTCGAGCCGCCCGAACCGCTCCAGCGTGGCCTGCACCGCCTCGTAGGCGCGTTCGGGCTCCGTGATGTCGGCCGTGACGGCGACCGCGTGGCCGCCGAGTCCGGCGATGTCGTTCACGACCTGGTCCAGGCGGTCGCGGCGACGTGCCACCAGCGCGACCGCCGCGCCCTCGCGGGCGAGGTGGCGTGCGGTCGCGGCTCCGATCCCGCTGCTGGCGCCGGTGACGAGCGCGACGGCTCCGGCCAGCGACTTCTCGGACATGAGCCTCTCATCCTTCCGTGTCGGGGGCGGCACTCGAGCGGGCCGGCCGGCAGCGTCCACGCGCCTCAGGTGGACAGTTCTGCTCCGGACTGTTCACGCACCATGTGCTGCGCGTACCAGTCCGGCCAGTCCGGGTCCGCCGCGCCGGTGCGTGCCTCGTGCTCGCCGTGCGCCGCGGCGGCCCGGCGCAGCGCGCCCGCGAGGTCGGCGGCCGAGGCGAACGTGGTGACCGCCGGGTCGACCCGCCCCGGGAGCCGGGTGGTGATCTCCTGCAGGACCCAGCCGTTGCCGTCCGGGTCGTCGAACGAAAGGAAGGAGCCGTAGCTGGCGCGCCGCGGATCCGGGCCGGGCACCCGGGCGTCGGTCCCGGCGTGGTGGAAGACGCCGCCGGCGTCGTGGAACACCTCGCTCGGATCGGCGCCGAGCCGCTTCAGCTCGTCGCGCGCGACTTCGACGTCGTCGACGACCAGGTGCAGGCCCTGGGCCGAGCCGGGTGTCTGGGCCGTGACCGAGGTGCCGAAGATGACCGACGCCGGCGACCCGGGCGGGGGTCACCTGCACCACGCGGAAGTTCTCGTCGGTGGCGACGTCGGCGTCGAGCCGCCAGCCCAGCGCCGTGTAGAAGGCCTTCGCGCGGTCGACGCCGGCGACCGGAACCACGACGACCTCGAGCTTCATGTCCATGGCTGGCGCCTCCTGCGCTCGTGGGGAATCCGACGTGCCGAGTTTCGTCCGGCCCGCCGCCGGCTCGCGCCCGTGACTCTCACTGGTTCCGCCGGCCAGTGGGAGTCACGGGCGCGAGCGGCCACCGGCCGGCCGCACCCTGGACGGGCCGACCGACGAGGAGGCTGGAGATGGAGTACCTGGTCACCATGACCACCCGGGTGCCGGACGGAACGCCGGCGCAGGAGGTGGACGACATCCGGGCACGGGAGGCCGCGCACACCCGCGACCTCGCCGCCCAGGGACGGGTGCTGCGGCTGTGGCGTCCCCCGCTGGCGCCGGGCGAATGGCGCACGATCGGGCTGTTCGCCGCCGACGATGCCGGCGACCTCGAACGGGTTCTCGCCTCGATGCCGTTGCGCGTCTGGCGGACCGACGAGGTCACCGCGCTCGGCGCGCACCCCAACGATCCCGGTCCCGGCAAGGTGCCGTTCGCGGCGGGCAACGAGGAGTACCTGGTCACGTTCGTCGTCGGCGTTCCGGCCGGGACGAGCCCGGAGGCCGTCGACGAGAGGTTCGCCCGCGAGGCCGGCCGTGCTCGTGAGCTGGCCGCCGACGGGTACCTGGTTCGCCTGTGGAAGCTGCCCGGCGAAGGCCGCAACCTCGGGCTCTGGCGGGCCAACGGTGCCACGCGGCTGCGGGAGATCCTGCGGGCCCTCCCACTGGGCGACTGGCTCGGCGTCGAAACGGTGTCGCTGACCCGGCACCCCAGTGACCCGGTGAACGCGGGAGCGACGCCATGACCGCCGAGCCGACCACGGGCACGAGCGGGCCGGCGTCGGTGGCGCTGCGCACTCCGGCCGGGGCCGCGCTCGTCGCCGCGACCTGCACGGGAGCATCAGCCAGCTGCAGTGGGTGCTGACCGGTTACCTGGTCACCGTCGCCTCGCTGCTGCTGGTCGCCGGCGCTCGCCGACCACTTCGGCCGGCGCCGCATCCTGGTGATCGGGCTGCTGGCGACGGCGGCCAGCAGCTCATCGCGTCCGAGAAAGGCCAACACGATGGACCTTGACGCTCGAACCAAAGCAGCGATCGAGCAGCACTGGCAAGCATCGGAGGACGGGGACACCGAAGCCGAACACGTCATCGACGCCGTGGATGCGATCCTGGACTACCCGCAGTCCGGGGAGCGGTTCCGAGGCCGTGCGACGATTTCGAGCCAACGCGGCGGTCACCCCGCTGAGCGGCACTTCACCGTCCTGCGAATCGTCGGTGGCCGGAATCTGTGGGTGAGTGAGTGCGTGATCACCTATGACGGCGTACCCACCTACTCGGTGAGCGTCATGGAATTCGCCGACGACCAGGTGGCGCACGAGACGCAGTACTTCACGGATCCCTTCGGCGCACCCGCATCGCGGGCAGCACTCGCGGAGCCCATGCCGGGAAGGAAGATCATCTGGGCCTGACGAGGCATCCAGGCCGGAGACCCCGACTATTCCTCCACGAGTGCTGTGTCCAGCGCCGGCAGGCTGGTACGAAGCTACCGGCGGGAGCTGATGCCGAGGACCCCGAACACCTTGCGCAGATGCCATTCGACGGTACGCGGGCTGAGGAAGAGCCGGGCACCGATCTCCGGGTTGGAGAGCCCGTCGCGCGCCATCCGGGCGATCTGCAGCTCCTGCGCCGTCAGCTGGGTACGGGTGTCGTCAGACCGTTTGCGCACGGTCTCACCGGTCGCCGCCAGCTCGGCGCGGGCGCGTTCCGCGAACGCTTCCATCCCGATCGCGGTGAACTGCTCATGAGCGTCGCGCAGGTGCCCACGCGCATCAAGCTGCCGGCCCTCGCGGCGCAGCCACTCACCGTAGAGCAGGTGTGCGCGGGCCAGCTCGGGTCGCAGCAGGCTCCGGCCGAGCCGCTCGATGGCGTCCCGGTACAGGCCGTCAGCCCGCTCGCCGGTCGTCATCGTCGCCCGGGACCGGGCGACGATGCCCTGTGCCGCGGTGGTGGCCAGATGAGCCGTGGCGTCGAGCACGCGTTGGAGGGCTTCCTCGGCGACTGCCGTCCGGCCGGCTCGTGTCGCGGCTTCCAGCAGCTCCACCGCGGCCCAGCCGGACAGATACATCTGGGGGTCGTGGTCGGCGGCCGCCCGCGCGGCGATCAGCGCTTCCTCGTACTGGCCGAGCCCGTTGCACAGCACGGCACGGGAATAGTTGCAGCGCTCGATCACCGCTCCCTGGCCGCCTGCCGATGCTTGCGCCATGACGGCCTCGATCACCGTCCGGGCCTCCGCTTCCCGCCCGCCGGCAGCGGCGAGCCTCATCGGAAGGTACGACCCGACGATGGTACGGGTGCCACCGCTGGCCGCATCGATTTCCGCGATCGCTTGCGCGACGTCGGCGAAGTCACCGCACCGCACCGCGGCTTGCCCGAAGACACCCAGTTCGTACTGGAGCCGGGCGAGCGCCCCGCTGTCGCGCGAAATCTTCAAGGTCCGCGCGCACAGGGCGAAGACGCTTTCGTCGTCCCAGGCCGTCCACGCCACCAACACCGCCAGCCAGGTCCAGCGGATGATCGCGTCGTCCGGGCATGCGTCGTCGGTGAAGGCGGCTATCGTCCGCTGAAGCTGGGCAGCAGCGGCCCGGGGCCCGTCGATCGTCAGGGTGGCGAGGCTGTCCAGCAGCAGATCCGCCGGCCGGACAGGGCCGTCCGGGTGAGGTGCGGCCCGTGCCGAGCGAGACACGGCGAGGCGGCCTTCCCCCGCGGAGCCGTCGCCGGCGACGAACGCGGCGGACCAGGCGTCGAGGTAGGTTTCCCGGGCAAGGCCGACGTCGACCCGTTCGAGGCGTTGGGCGGCCTTCAGCAGCGAAGCGGACGCGTCGCCGGACATGACGGAAAACATGGCGATCTGCCCACGCAGAATATCCGCCTGGGCGTGCTGGTACTCGTCCTCGAGCGCCCCGATCTCGGCAACCGACAGGATCCGGCGCGCCGCGTCGAACCCACCCGCGTTCAGCGTTGCTCGCGCCGCGACCAGAGCGCGCTCCGTGCGCCGCGCCGGGTCGCCGCTGAGCCCCACCGCCCGCTGAAGCAGCGCTGCCACCGCGGCGAGACCGCCACGCGCCCGGGCGCGCTCCGCGGCCTGTTCGAGCTCGATGGCGACCTGTTCGTCGGGTCCCGAGGCTGCGCCGGCCCGGTGCCAAGCGCGGCGATCCGGATCGGTGCCGGCGTCCGTGACGTCGGCCAGGACGCCGTGCACCCGGCGCCGGTCCTCCGGCGCGGCGGACCGGTAGACGGCCGAGCGGGCAAGCGGGTGCGTGAACTGCACCCGGCCGTCGAGCCTGATCAGACCGGCGTCGGCCGCCGGGGCGAGCGCCGTGATGTCGACACCGAGCGCAGTGGCCGCGCGATGCAACAGCCTGGTGTCGCCGACGGATTCCGCCGCGGCGGTGAGTACGAGCAGCTGAGTGTCGGCGGGCAGTGAGGAGGCCCGCCGGGCATAGCTCTCCTCGATCTTGTCGTTGATCGGCTGGCTGTCCGGCAACCCGAAGCCACCGGCGAGATCGCCGTCCTTCCAGGCACGAGGAAGCTCGATGAGCGCGAGCGGATTCCCTTGGCTCTCCGCGATGATCCGGTGGGTCAGGTCGATGTCCACGGGGCCTCGGATGTTTCTCCGCAGCAGCGCTCGCGAGTCGCGGTCATCCAGCCCGCCCACCGGCAACTCCGGCAACCCGGCGAGGACCTGATCGCCGATTCCCCGGCGCGCGACGCACACGATCGCGATCCGCTCGGCCAAGAGCCGCCGGGTGACGAACGCGAGGATCTGCGCCGAGGCCTGGTCCAGCCACTGGACGTCGTCGACGATGCAGATCAGAGGCCGGTCCTCGGCCACCTCGGCGAACAGCGTCAACGTGGCCAGCCCGACCAGGAAGCGGTCCGGCGGCGGGCCGGCGCTGAGTCCGAACACGGTCGCCAGTGCGTCGCGTTGCGGCCCCGGCAGGCGCTCGCTGTGGTCGAGCATCGGCGCACAGAGCTGATACAGGCCGCTGTAGGCGAGCTCCATCGATGACTCGACCCCGACCGCCGACGCGACGTGCCAGTCGCCGATTTTCCCGGACAGGTACTCCAGTAGCGCACTCTTGCCCACACCCGCGTCGCCGCGCAAGACCAGCACCTGGCTCGTGCCGCCCAGCGCAGAGGTCACCAGGCGATCGAGGGCCTGACATTCGCGCTTACGACCGAGGAGTTCCGGCGCGGCACTTCCGACCTTGCGGGACATGGTGTCCTCTAGGTGTCCAATGCGGCATTCGACTGGCCTCGCTGAGCCGGTCACCTGCTGCGAGCGGCTTCGAGTGATGGTAGCGACGTTCGACCCGGCTCGTGATTGTTGGACAGGGCGCCGGCACCCAGCGAGACTGGTGCCGTATCACGTCACGCTGGTCCTGGTCAGCGGCCGGGGAGACAGTCATGAGGCAGAGGCGGTTCGCATGACCGGGCCCGGCCTGGTGGATCGAGAGGCGGAACGCGCCGCTCTGGACGAGATGATCGCCGCCGTCCAGGCCGGGGAAAGCCGCGTGCTCGTGCTCCGCGGGGCGCCCGGGATCGGTAAATCCGCGCTTCTGAACTACGCGGAGAGCGCCGCGAGCGGGTTTCGCAGGCTGCACACCGTCGGCATCGAGTCCGACATGGAGCTGGACTTCGCCGCCTTGCACCAGTTCTGCCTGCCGATGCTGGCCCGGTTGAAGGACCTGCCGGCACCCCGTCGTGCCGCACTCGAGACGGTGTTCCGCTTGCGCGACGGTGCCCGGCCGGACCCGTTCCTGGTCGGCCTGGCGATCCTCGACCTCCTGTCCGGCGCCTCCGAGGATCAGCCGCTGCTCTGCGTCATCGACGACGCGCAATGGCTCGATCGGACCTCGGCCCAGGTCCTGGGCTTCGTCGCCCGCCGGCTGCTGGCCGAGTCGATCGCCCTGGTGATCGCGTCCAGGGTCCCCGGCCCCGAGTTGAACGGCCTCCCGTCGATGGAGATCACCGGCCTGCGCCACACCGATGCGCGCACACTGCTCGACTCGGTCGCCGCCGCGCCTCTGGACGGCGGCATCCGCGATCGCATCGTCGCGGAGACGCACGGCAACCCGCTCGCCCTCATCGAGTTGCCTCGCGGCCTGACCACAAGTCAGATGGTCGGCGGCCTCGGCCTGCTGAGCGCCGACACACTGCCCGGCCAGATCGAGAAGAGCTTCCTCAACCGGATCGGCTCACTTCCGCAGCAGACACGGCTGCTGCTCCTGGTCGCCGCCGTGGAACCGGTCGGCGACCCGGACCTGGTCCGGCACGCCGCGGAGCGGCTCGGCGTGCCCTCCACGATGAGCGGCATCGACGGCCTGCTGACCATCGACGATCGGGTGACCTTCCGCCATCCGCTGGTGCGATCTGCGATCTATCGCGCGGCGTCCCCCACCGCCCGGCGAGCCGCACACCTGGCCCTGGCCGAGGTCACGGATCCGCGGTCCGCCCCCGACCGGCGTGCCTGGCACCTCGCCTCGGCCGCCGCCGGGCCCGACGAGGCCGTCGCCGCGGAACTGGAACGGTCCGCCGCCCGGGCGCAGGGACGCGGCGGAATGGCCGCGGCGGCGGCGTTCCTGCAACGGTCCGTCGTCCTGACCGTCGACCCGGCCCGGCGCACCGACCGCATGCTCTCGGCGGCCGAGGCGAGTTTCCAGGCCGGCGACGTGGAGGACGCCGGCCGGCTCCTGAGCGCCGTCGGCGTCTACCCACTCGACGCCTTGCAGCGGGGACAGGCGGCGGTGCTGCGCGGTCAGGTTGCCTTCGCCACCCTCGATGGCGCCAACGCCACCGCACGGACGATCGAGGCCGCGCGGCAGCTGGCGCCGGTGGCACCGCAAGCCGCACGCGAGACCTACCTGACCGCGTGGGGCATCGCTGTCACCTTCACCGATCCGGCATCGTTGCTCAAGGTGTCGCAGGCCGTCCGGCTCCTCCCGCCGCCGGCCGACCCCGGCCCGCTGGACCTGCTGCTCGACGGCTACGCCCAACTGGTCACGGACGGCACGGCAGCCGCTGCGGGCACGCTGCGGCGGGCTGCGGCGGCGCTCGTGAACCTGCCCGCGGAGCAGGTGTTGCGGTGGGGCTGGGTAGCGACCGGGGGCATCGCCGCCGTCTGGGACGACGAAGGCATGCGCGAACTCTGCGACCGGTGGCTGCGCGTGGCGCGCGACGCCCACGCGCTGCGCGAACTGCCCTTCCTGCTCACCACGTCCAGCTTCGCCAGCTCCTGGACCGGTGACTTCGAGGCGACAGCCGCCTCGATCGCCGAGGCCGATGCCGTCGCCGCCGCGACGGGCAACCCACTGCCACCGTACGGCGAACTGCGACTGCTCTCGCTGCGCGGCCGGGAGCCAGAGGCTGCCGATCTGATCACAGCAACGATTCACGCCTCGGCCGCTGCGGGCCTCGGCATGGGCAACACGGCCGCGCAGTGGGCGGCCGCCGTGCTCTACAACGGACTCGGGCGCTATCCCGAGGCGATGCGTGCGGCCCTGGCCACCACCTACGTCTCCGAGCCGGGGATCTCCACCTGGCTGCTGCCCGAGCTGGTGGAGGCGGCCAGCCGCTCCGGCGAGCCGGACGTCGCCCGGGAGGCGCTCGACCGGCTGACCGAGAAGACGCGGTCGTTCGACACCGACTTCGCCCGCGGCGTCGAGGCCCGGACCCAGGCACTGGTCACCGACGGACCGGAGGCCGAGGATCTCTACCGCGAAGCCGTCGAGCGACTCGACCGGACCCGCCTGCAGCCGGAGGCGGCGCGGGCCCATCTGGTGTACGGCGAGTGGCTGCGCCGCCGCAGACAGCGCGTCCGGGCCCGCGAGCAGCTGCGGACCGCGTACGAAATGCTGGTCGCCATCGGGATGGAAGCGTTCGCCGAACGCGCCCGCCGCGAGCTTCTGGCCACCGGGGAAACCGTGCGCAAACGCACGGCCGCCCGGGCGCCGGGGGTCGAGCTCACCGCCCAGGAGCGGCAGATCGCGTTGCTGGTCCGCGATGGCTACTCCAACCGTGAGGTCGGCGAGCGGCTCTACCTCTCCCCGCGCACCGTCGAATGGCACCTCCGGAGGATCTTCGCGAAGCTGGACATCGACTCCCGCCGGAAACTCCGGGACGTCCTGCCAGCCTGAGTACGCAGGCCGATCTCGACCTGCAGTGGTGGCGATCAGACCGGGTAAAGGTTGGGTACGCCGAGGTAGGGGAACTCGCTCAGCAGGTCGTCGTGCGGCTGGAGGCCTTGGGAGCCGATCTTCCCCTTGCTCATCCAGGCGAAGCGGGCGCTGAAGGCGTCGCCGGTGAGGGTGCGGCCGTTCGGATAGCCGGCCGGCCGGCTGCGGTCGTAGCGAAGTATGTCAGGGAGCACGATCAAGGCGGCTGCTCTGGCCTCCTCCGGCGAGTAGCCACCGTTGTCTTCCAGGAACTTGGACCAGATCTCGAGGTAGTTCACCACGTCGTCGGCCGGCTGTCTGCGGTTGTATTCGTTCTTGGTGTTGTTCGGGCTGACGAACGGGTTGATCGTCGGGTGTCCACCGCGGTCCACTTGGACGATCGCGCCGTCACAGCGCACGCTGACCGAGGCCCACACGCCGATCACCGGGTCTGGGCTGAGCATGTCGTTGGGCACCTCCAACGCGATGGACAGGATGTTGCGGTCGGCGAATGCGTCCTGCCCGGTCCACTTGAAGCCGTGAAACGCGCCGTCCGCGTCGGCGAAGAAAGGGTCGCTGCGCACCCCGATGAACAGCCGGACCGGGCCGGACTGGATCGCCCCCGCCGTGGCATCGAACCCGACGGGGGTACCGGCGATGAGGATGTCGCCGGACGGTTCGGCCTGGCTGGCCTGCGGGCCGGTGGCGTAGTAGGCGGTCGCGGTCTGTGCACCGTTCTTCAGCTCGGAGAATACAAATGTGAATGCGACGTCGGCTTGCGCATCCGCGTCGGTGTCGACGTTGATCCGATAAATCCCGTCTGGGTGGAATTCCGATTTCATGAGAAACGGGGGCATCGCGCTCATGCCGGCCGTGTAGGGGTTCAGGTTGATGATCAGCACCGTCTTGGCGGGATCATCAGGCGCGGCGAACACGAAAAGGTCGGTGAGGTCCAGACGCGCGTCATCGCCCGGGAATTTCAGATTGGCCGCGCTGTAGTGATTGGACATGGTGCCTCCTCCGGCATCCGGTCATCGAAGCGGGCGAAAGGCGGCACGGAGTTCCCGGGTGAACAGCCCGGGCTCCTCCCAAGCCGCGAAGTGTCCGCCCCGCGTGGGCTGGTGGTAGTAGCCGAGGGTCGGGTAGATGGCCTCGGCCCAGCTACGGGGAGCCTGGAAGATTTCGCAGGGGAAGGCGCTGAACGCGACCGGCACGCTCACCGCCGGAGAGTTCTGGCCGGCGCCGGCGGTTCGCGCTCTCTCCCAGTACAGCCGGGCGGCCGACTCGCCGGTCCCGGTCAGCCAGTAGACCGACACGTTGTCGAGGACGTGCTCCCGGGTGAGGCCGCCCGACGGCGGTCCGCCGAGGAAGGCGCGGGAGATCTTGCGATAGCTGTCCGTGTCGTGATCGAGCATCCAGGCCGCCAGGGCGACGGGCGAATCCAGAAGTGCGTAGCCGATTGTCTGCGGCCGCGTCGACTGCTCGACGATGTACCCACGGCCACTCGTCGAAAAGACCTGGAGGGCGGTGGCCGCGGCCTTCTCCTCATCGGTGTTCTTCGGCAGGGAGGCGTTGCTGCCCAACGCCGGCGCCAGCAGGTTCACGTGGATGCCGAGCAAACCGGCCGGAGCCAGGCGGCCGATGCTATCGGTTACGGCGGCGCCGACATCTCCGCCCTGAGCGACCCAGCGGGTGTAGCCGAGGCGGTGCATGAGCTCCGCCCAGGCTCGCGCCGTTCGGTTGTAGTCCCAGCCGATCTCGTCCGGTTTGCCGGAGAAGCCGTAGCCGGGGATTGACGGTAGTACGAGGTGGAAGGCGTCCGCCGCCGTACCGCCGTGCGCGGTCGGATTCGTCAGCGGACCGACGGTCTCGAGCAGCTCGACGATCGAGCCCGGCCAGCCATGGGTCATGATGAGCGGCAGTGCGTCGCGGTGGCGGGAGCGTACGTGAACGAAGTGGATGTCGACGCCGTCGATCTGTGTCTTGAACTGGGGTAGCGCGTTGAGCTTCGCCTCGAACCGCCGCCAGTCGTAGCCGGTCGTCCAGAACCGGGCGAGCGCCTGAGCGGTCGCCAGCTGCACGCCTTGCGAGCGGTCGGAGACGAGCTCGCGGGTCGGCCAGCGGGTTGCTTCGATGCGGCGGTGTAACTCCGCCAGCTGTTCGCGCCGGACCGCGACCCGGAACGGGCGGACCCCGTTCGGGTCGGTAGGCAGCGCGGCGATGGCCGGCGCCTGCCCCAGCACGGTGGACGCGGCGACGGTGAGGCCGGCCGCGACACCTGCCTGGAGTACTTGCCGTCGAGTGGGTTGGGACGCGGACGGAGTCATGGTTGGTCTCTCCACTTCTGGATTCGTCGGAGTTCGCGGCGCGGACATACGGGCGTTTGCCGCGGCCGTGTCCTATCGCAGTGGCCGGAACGCGGCCCGCACCTGGTCCGCGAACAGCTCAGGCTCTTCCCAGGCTGCGAAATGGCCGCCGCGGGCCGCGACCCCGAAGTAGTTGAGCGTCGGATAGGCCGTCTCGGCCCAGCTGCGCGGCGTCCGCCAGATCTCCCCGGGGAACGTGCTGAAACCGACCGGAACGCGTGGATCCGGCAGCGGCGGGCGGCCCGCAGCCGGTGCATCCGGCCCGTACGCCTCCCAGTACGACCGGGCCGTGGACGCCCCGGTGCCGGTCAGCCAGTAGGTCGTGATGTCGTCGAGGAGGTGATCCCGCGTGAGACCCCCCGACGGCTTGCCGTCGACGAACGCGCTTGCGATCTTGTAGTAGGCGTCCGTGTCGTGGTCGATCATCCACCCGGCGAGCGCGGCCGGCGAATCCAGCAACGCGTAGCCGATCGTCTCCGGCCGGGTGGCCATCTCCACGAAGTAGCCGTTCCCGGTGGTCTGGAAAACCTTGATCGCGGCGAGCGCCGCGCGTTCCTCCTCGGTGTCGTTCGGCAGCGACGCCGGGTCGTTGAGCGCAGGCACCAGCAGATTCGTGTGGATGCCGACCAGGCCCGCCGGACCCAGCCGTCCCATGGCGTCGGTCACACCGGCGCCGACGTCACCACCCTGGGCCACATACCGGCCGTAGCCGAGCCGGCTCATCAGCTCCGCCCACGCCCGGGCCGTACGCACGAGATCCCACCCGACCTCGGCGGGCTCGCTCGAGAAGCCGTAGCCGGGCAGGGACGGAAGCACGAGGTGGAAGGCGTCCGCCGCAGTGCCACCATGCGCGGTCGGATCGGTCAGCGGGCCGATCGAGTCGATCATCTCGATGACCGAGCCGGGCCAGCCGTGCGTCATGATCAGCGGCAGCGCACCCGCATGCTTCGATTTCACGTGGACGAAATGGATGCTCACCCCGTCGATTTCGGTGGTGAACTGTGGCAGCGCGTTCAGCCGGGACTGCACCCGGCCGAGGTCGTACCCGTTCGCCCAGTACTGGGCCAGCGCCCGGACCGTCGCCAACTGCACCCCCTGGGAGCGATCGCCCACGAGCTCCCGGCTCGGCCAGCGCGTCGCCGCCAGCCGGTGGCGCAGGTCGTCGAGCGCCTCCTTGCGGAAGGACACGGTGAACGGTCGGATCGCGTGGCTCGTTTGCTGCTCGAGCGTGGTCATCTCATGCACGGCCTTTCCATCGAATTCCGGCACGAACAGATCCAGGTACGGAGGCGGTATGCCCCTCGCCCGCGACCCGCTCTGTGGGATGTGCACCAGCATGGCAACCCGCTCGTGCGATTCGCGCCCGTGAAAGACCCCGGTCGACACACTGGGTCAGGCCCCCAGGGGGCGCCCGGGTTTTGGTGAGTCGGACCATCGACCCGGTTCAGCTCACCGAATACAGGTTGCTGCTGTCGGTGGTGGCGCTGCCGTTGACGTGCCTGGCGATCCTCGTGGTCGCACATGACCGCCGTCCACCGCGGCGACCAGGTCAACGGCAAGATCCGCAACGTACTGGGCCTCATCTACCTCGTTGTCATCCTGATCGCGGTTATCGCCGCGATCACCTTGATGGTCATCACCGGAGCCGGCCGATGACCCCGCCGCGTGTCGACTTCCACCTGCTGGACCGGCAGACCGCCGACGTGGTCGGCCGCAAGGTCGGCAAGGTCGAACCGGAAACCGGGGACGACGGGCAGTTGCGGGTGACCGCCCTGCCGGCCGGGCAGCTCGCGCTCGGGTTGCAGATCGGCGGTGGGGCACAGGGGCACGAACAGCAGCCACGGCGTGACGCACTTCGAGCCTCACTACGCACTGGCGGCTGTCAAGGTCGCGGTGTTCAGCATCAGAGAGAACCCGTTGGCCAGCGCCCGCCGGGCACTGACGCGGTCGGCATCGTCGACCCGCTGAGGCCGCAACCGCCGCTTCGAACACTGTCGAGTCAAAGCTGACGCAAACGCTCCCGAATCGCCGCGGCGTGCCTCGGCTCGCCGTAGTCTTCGAATATTTGCAAGGCTTCTCGCCATGAAGCGAGAGCCTCGGCCTTGTGCCCGACGGACAGCAGGCACTCGGCGCGAAGGGCCAACGCTTCGGACAAGCCTCGGGTCAGGTAACAACCGCCGCGCGCGCTGTTGATGGCGTCCGCGCAGAATTTCATGGCCTGTGGCTGGTCACCCAGGCCGTGCCAAGCCCGGGCCAGGTGGAAGTACGCGGCCGCCTCGCCGTCCCTATCGCCGCTCTGTCGACGCAGGAGCAGGTTCCGTTCACCGTGCAGTATCGCCTCTTCATGTTGGCCGAGGTCGGTGCAGGCCGAACTCAAATTGCCTTCGACCATAGCTTCCATCCGCCCAGTGTCGACGTTGCGAGTCCATGGCAACGCCTTCAGTAGTAATTCCTTTCCTTCCTCGAATTCCATTTGCTCAAGACATTGCAACGCAAGCAGGTTGAGTACCCAAGCGCATTGGGTGAAATCATCACGTTCGCGGGCGATGGCGAAGGATCGATGACAGTTGGCCTTGGCCTCTTCGAAACGATGCAACTCGGCAAGTGCCATACCGCGCTCACTGAAGAACCAGGCTTCCGCAGCGCGGTCACCACACCGTTGTGCAACACCAAGGCCTTCTGCAACGGCTTTCTCTCGCTCATCCTGCAGGCCTCTCACGCCAAGGAAACGAGTGGCCGACGCAAGAGATATCGCACAGCGATCCCAGCCGCACCGAGCGGCGAATTCCAGGGCCGCAAGCAGGTTGACCTGCTCGGCTTGCAGCCATTCCAGTGCGCTCCGACGGTCGGGCACTGCCACTGGGTGCGCTGGCGATGTCGCGGACCGGGGCAGTTTGCGCTGGCCTTGATGTACCATTTCGTCACAAACGACCGCATTGTGCGCGTACCATTCCAGGTGATCGACAACGGCTTGGTCGCGTTCACGTCTGCTGTCGTCCCGGATGACCTGCTCGGCGGCGTACGTTCGCAGAAGGTCGTGGAACCTGAACCTGCCGGCAGGCCTGGGTTCGATCAGGTGAACGATCGCCAGCTCCTCCAGCAGCCGGCGCGCCTGCGATAGTTCACAACCACACAAGGCCGCTGCAGCAGGCACACCTACCTCGGGGCCGACATGGAGCCCGAGCCTCCGGAACATCCGGGCCTGATCAGGCGCGAGGCGACGATAGGACCAGTCGAAGACCGCCCGGACCGCCGTGCGCTCATCCCCGGTCCGGCTGAGGACGTCCAGTCGGGAGTGCTCATCGGCCAGGCCGGCGACGACCTCGCCGACGGTCGCCTGCGCCGAGGCGATCCGGCTGGCCGCAATGCGCAACGCCAGCGGCAACCGGGCGCAGAGGCCGACCAACTCGGTCACCGCGGCCGACTCAGCGTCGGCGAGTTCCCGGCCGACTACCCCCGCGACCAACGCGCAAGATTCGTCGTACGTCAGCAGATCCAGGGACAGCCGGCAGGCACCGTCGGCGACAATCAGGCCGTTCAGGCTGTCCCGGCTGGTCACCACCACCACTGAGCCCGGTGAGCCGGGAAGCAGCGGACGGACCTGGCCCGCGCTGTTCGCGTTGTCGAGCACCAGCAGCATCCGCCGCCCCGCCAGCAACGACCGGAACAACCCGGAGCGCGCCTCGACCCCAGCAGGAATTGCCTCACCTGGCAGCCCCAAGGCACGAAGGAATCCGTCCAGCACCTCTTCTGGAGCGGCAGGGTCGCCGGGACCGTAACCGCTCAGGTTGAAGAACAGAGTTCCGTCGGGAAACCGATGCTGCACCCGGTGTGCCCACCACACCGCCAGCGTGGTCTTACCGATTCCTGCCGTGCCACCGACGGCGGACACGACCACCGCGGCCGGTGGTTCGTCATATCCGGAGAGTTGCGCGTCCAGCGCCGCGACCTGCTCGGCCCGCCCCGTGAAGTCTCGTACCGCGCCGGGTAGCTGCCGCGGCACCACGATCTGAGCCGCCGATGGCGCCGAGGTTATCTCCCGATTGTCCACCACAACGGCCAGTGTCTCCGTCTGCGGCGAGTTCACCACTGGCGACCGGCGAATACCACTCTCCCGGAGTACGGACACTGAAGGATCGGCCGGCGAGGGGCTCGTCGGTGGCCCCGCCGACGCGGGGAGAGGGTAGGTCATCAGGGCAATCGCGCGCCCTTCGCGTGGACCTGGCCAGGCACGCGGTGCGTGAAACCGCCGCGCCTGCTCCCGGCGAATCAGCTCCGGCCGGCGGCCATCACCTACTTGAAGCCGGCACCGAGGTGTCGAGTGCGACCCGGATCCCGGTGATCGGTGCCGGCGAGGTCCTCGGCGGCCACTTCGGCCGACCCCTTAGGCGTCGCGGAGGAATGGCTGACCAGTGTCGTCCCGCCGACTCTACTCTGACGGAACCGGTTTCCGAACTGGGAAATCGCGAGCCATCAATCCCTTGGAGCGCAGGATCGGCGGATGCGGAGATCGAGACGGTTCGGGTCCGCCCCTCAACCTCGTCCGCACCGGTCTACCGCTGCTCGATTGATCGCTGCGACTGTCAGAAGTGGCTGCTGCTGGCTCCGCTGAAGCTCCCGAGGACGGATGCGACGGTGTCCCGAACCGCGATCGAGGAGGCCGTCGATGGAAGAGCAGGCCCGGTAACTCTGCGCTATCATGATCGCATGATCTCCCCGAACACGGGAGATATCCCACGTGTGGGGGTTCAAGTCCCCCCTCGGACACAGTATTACCCCACGGATCGCGAACCGCGATCTTGAAGCTGGGCGACCGTAGCTCAGCTCGAATCGATCTCCTTGAGCCGCCATCCGGCGCCGTCGTAGACAATGATCTTTCCTGAGTCGCGCAGCGCCGACGCCACACGTCTGCGTCGTGGGCGGTCAATCTCCGGCGTGGCGTGGCCGTCGTTGCCTTTATCTCCAAGTCGGATGTTGAGCTCGTCGACGAGGTGGTCCTCGCGGATGTAGAGCGTCTTCGGCCGAGGCTGTTCCGCGCGTTGGGTGCTGGTGTGGCCGTGGCGGCAGCGGTAGGTCGGGCGCCCGTGGTTCCAGTGCGAGTCCAGCCGCCGATCGCAGACACCGCAGCGGATGAGGCCGGCGAGGGCGAACCGGCGGGCCATCGGTCGGTCGCGCTGCTCGGATCTGCTGAGCAGTGAGGAAGTCTTGCTCCGTGACCAGCGCTGAATGTGCGGCCTTCGCTGACAGTGCTGGCGTTGCGGCTGGGCCGCTGGTGTCGGTGGCGCGGCGGTTCCAGATTTGGCGTCCGGTGTAGCGCGGGTTGGCCAGGATCACCGCAACGGTACGCAAGGTCCAGGAACCGCGGGTGCGGTTTCGGTTGCGGTCCGGATCGGCGATGGACGGGCACGGGACGCCGCGCTCGTTGAGGTCTCGGGCGATGCTGGCGACGCTGTGCCCGGCCAGGCGCTGCTGGAACATCCACGCTACGTGTGGCGCGGTTCGTGGGTCGGGCGCAAGCCGCTGAAGGCGTCGGCCCCAGCGGGCGTCGGCGGGGTTGGGGTGCGGGCCGGCGTCGACGAGACGGTAGCCGTAGGGCGGTCGGCCGCCGAGGTAGCGGCCTTGCTGGGTGGCCTGGTTGTGCATCGCCGCCATGACTCGGTGGCGGGCGCGGAGCACTTCGCGCTGGGACTGGGTGGCCAGCAGCGCCATGAGTGCCCGGTGGTCCCGGTTGGCGAGATCGACCGGGCCTCCGGTTTCGGGCAGCCACAGCTGGATGCCGTGCCGGATGCACCAGGTGTAGAGGGTGCCGAACTGGGTGCCGGTGAAGGCGCGTTCGTATTCGCCGACCACGATCGCATCGATCACGGACTCCGGACTGGAGATCTCGGTCATGAGCTGGGCGGCCTGTGGTCGCTGTCGCCATGGGACGCGGCGTGAGGTGCCGGCGTCGAAGTAGGCGGCGATGATCTGGCCGTGGCCCGCGACTAACTCGTCGGCCATGTCGCGTTGCCAGCCCTGCGATGACACGCGGTCTTGGTGACGGGTGGTCGACGTGCGGCCGTAGAACGCGAACCGTATGCCGTTCACTTGGACGTCTGTGGATACAGTCCCGATTTGGTTCTTTCTGCTCATCCACTGCGCGAGTAAGTCCGAGGCGTCGTCCGTTGGAGGAAACTGAGCCGGGTGTGGTTGATGCGGATGCACGTTGGACCGATGGCGAAGCTGACGTCTTATGACGGCGTGGCCGAGTTCGTTCGCCCGTTCGGCGCAGCGGATCGGGTGCACGTCGGCCGTATAACGACCTATGCGACGAGGCGGATGTGATCGCCACACATGGCCGAGCAAGCTAGAGGGTCCTGAAGGTGACCGCGATTGACTCAGATCGCGGACTTTCTGCTGGTAAGTCACCGAATTTCCCGCACCTGACGTTGCGAAGCCAGCAGCCCCAACCGAGACGGTCGGGGCTGCTGGGTATCCGAATCGGCCGAAGGCGGCACCGGTCAGGTCAGCGACGCCTGCCAGGCAGACAGCAGGCGCGGCTCGACGCTATATAGGCCATCGCTGTGGGTGTCGAACACCTGCAGCGCCATCAGCCGCTCAATGACATTTGTGGCGGAGCCGTCCATGTCGGCGGCCGCCTGCAAGTCAACCCAACTGACTTTTTGGTCGTCGACGAGCGCGACGATCGAGGCGTAGGCGCGCGTTAGGTCGGGATCGCGAGTGAGACCGACACCATCGAGCAGGTCGCGGAAGCCAGTCGGGCTGTTGACGTACGCCTCGAGCTCGTCCAGGGCGGTGGGCTCCTGCGCGCCCTCGCTGTCAGCGAGAGTGGCGGCGTGCTCGACGAGCATCGGCCACCCGCTGGTGAGGCCCCAAAGCCGTTGCAGACGCTGGTCATGGCTGAACATCTGCCGCGTGATCGTCCAGACGCGTAGGGTCTGCTGGTCGTAGCGGCGTAGCGCGACAGCGACGCCATGCTCGAAGGCGCTGTCCCAGAGCGCGGCCTGCTCCGGGCTGGAGATCAGGACTGCGGCGCGGGTGACGCCCGGAGCGGTCGGCACGTGCCTGAGTGCCAGCTCGAGCGCCTCCAGGCACGCCGATGCCTGCGGTTGGACGTTGGCCAGGTCATCGATGATGACCCGCCGCCGTCCGGCCTGTCCGCCGCGCAGCTCCTCCTCGAACGCGCGTCGACCGTTGATCGTCGGGATGTCGAAGTCGCCGGCCTTGCCGGTAACCTCACGCAGCGCCTCATCAACGCGGTACAGACCGGTTGCGCGCGACCCGACGACGACGCGGACGTGCGTGCTGTGGTCGCCGAGGATGTCGTCGAGCTGCGCAGCGGTCAGGGGCGCGCTGCTGTTGTCGGACAGCTGCGGCCTGCCCTCCAGTGCCAAGAAAGTCTCGGGCACCGCCTCGGACTCGGCCATAAGCAGCTGCCGCTCAACCTCGGAACGGTTGCCGATCATGTTGAGCACGTTCGGGCTACGCAGCCGCCACCCGCGCCCGTCAGTGTTCGGTGCGACGACCCCGAGGCCGTCCATCTCGTTGAGGTAGGCGCGGAAGCTCTCGCTGTCGAGCGACTCGAAGCCCGCACGCCACCAGCTCAGACACTCCTCGCGCAGTTCTGCGTCTTGTAGGCGTGCGTCGAAGCCGAACCGGAAAGCGTGGTCGGCCAGCACGTTGGCGATGACGTTGTACCGAGGGTCCAGGTTCAGAGTGTCCTGGAACGCCGAGGTGATGTCGGCGCGCAGGTCACGGTTGCGCTCGACCACGGCGACGTCGTCGTCGCTGATCATGTACGGCGGCTGGTCGACAGCCAGGCCGTCGCGCCGCTTGGCGTGCAACGCTTCGACTAGCCGATGGCCGAACATTTGGAGCAAGAACGGCTGGTAAGAACAGTAGCCCAGGACCCGGTTGACGAGATTGTCGTCGGCGAACTCGTATCCGAGCACACCCAAAGGCACGGTCAACAGGTCGGCGGCAAACTGCGGGCGCAACGGCCCGATGACGGTGGGGCGCTGCGCGAGATGGCTGAACGGACCGTTGCGAGCGCTCTTGGCGTACCGCTGCACCGAGTGGAGACCGGCGAAAACGACCTTGATGTTGTTGTCGGTCACCACACCGATGTCGCGCAGCCGCTTGGTGTCCAGGAACGCCGGTGCGTCGGCCTCGAAGAACTGGTCGGACTCGTCGAGCAGGATGAGCAGCCGGTTGCGACTGTCCTTATTGCGCCAGTCGAGCATCCCGGCGCGGACCTGGTCGTACACGTCGCCGGTCTTCTTCGCCTTGCCGGTCGGGACAGGCAGCACCTCGCGCTTGGTCAGCTCGTTGCGCAGCCCGACCCACAGGGCGTCCTTGCTGAACGCGGCACCGGCAGCGACCGAGTCCAGGCTCAGGTAGACCGCGACGCGCTGTCCGGGCTCGGCGGAGGACTCGAACTTCTCGGCGGCGTAGCGCAGCAGCGCGGACTTGCCCAGGCCGCGACCGCCGTAGAGCACCTGCGTGCCGTCAGGGTCGATGACCTGCACGCGCTCAAGGTCGCGGCCGTAGAACATTTCCTCGGCGACCGCGCCGCGCTTCATCCGGATGTAGGGGTTGACGGCGGCGAACGGCATGAGGATCGACATGGCCACACCGAGCTGACGGTTGCCGCGGGCAGCAAGGTAGGCCAGGGCGGCGTCGTCGAGGATCGCAACAGGACCGCCGGTGCGCTCGACGCGGGCGGCGAACTTCGCCCGCGCGGCGGCGCTCATGGTGCCGAAGTGCGCGATGAGCAGGCTGTCACCGGACTGGTCGTGGTCGGCGTAGGTCATCAGCAAGTCCTCGGTGGGCTGGCCCCACACGAGCAGGACGCGCAGTCGTCCGCCAAGCTTGCTGCCGAACGCCGGGATCTGCGCGTCCCTGTTGGGGCGGACGTCGGTGATCTCGATGAACCGGCGCTCGCCACTCTTGGGCATGTCGTCCAGGCGCCGGATCTTGGAGCACTCGTAGCCCATGAGGCGGATCGCCGGCAACAGCAGATCGCGTTCGGTGAGGCTGCGTCGGCCGGTCACCGGCGCGGTCGCGGCTTGACGCCAGGCGCCGAGCGCCTCGGCGATCTGCTCGGCGGCGTCGGGTGACAGGTGGCTGTAGTCGAGCACGTCGCTGCCCGCGTAGCTCGTCCGCTTGCGGACTGCGGTGACCAGCTCGGTGGTGATGCCCTTGGGCAGTATGTCCGGGATAACAGGGAAGAACGCGCGAAGGTCACGGCGGCTGTGGTCAGTACGGGGAACCGGCTCGCCGACGTCTTGGAAGTACAACAGCTCCTCGGCGGTGAGTAGGTCGCCCTTCTCGATCGGGTCGCTGATGCGGGCCCGCTCTTCGTCGTCGATGCTCAGCGCGGCAAGCCGGTCGCGCAGGCGCTGCGCGGCCTGTTCGCGGTAAGCCGGCAGCAGTTTGCTGATCTTGGCAAGGGTGGCGCGGACTTGGCCGAGGTGGTCGTGGGTGGGGTCGGCGCTGGCCAGCAGCGCGGTGAGCTCGCCGTCTGCCTCCTCGGTAACGACGTTGCTGCGGCGGGCGCGACGCAGGTCAGTGTCGACGGTATTACGTTCGGCGACCATTTCGGCGCGGCTGCGCTCCAACGCCATGGTGTAGCGCGTGCGGGCATCGTTGCCGAGGGCGTCGTGGGCCAGGATGCCGACGTCCTGCATCTTGAGCATGTACGACGCAGCGGGATAGTTCTCACGCTCCAGCTGCAACGTGAACGCTTCGGCCCAGCCGCGCGGGACAGCAGCGATGAGCGCGGGAAGCGGGTCGGTGCTGCGGAGCTGAAGGGTACCGGTGTCGGTGACGAAGACATCCTCAGCCTTAAGCAGCTCGAGGTCCAGCGCGACCGTGACGCGTGGCTCGCCGGCCTGCAGCGGCTCAATCCCGTCGAGCATGGTGAAGGTATGCCGCAGGCTGTCGTGTGCGGCCTGTGCAGCGGCGACCAGCAGTGAGTCGGCGGTTTGGGTCTGCGCCAGCAGGCCGGCCAAGGCGGCGTTGCGTTGGGCGAGCACAGCGCTGCGCATGTCGGCGACCTCGCCTGTGGTCCACTCGTCGCGTCCGATGCGGCCGCGGGTCAGAGCACTGGTCAACTCGATCCAGGTGCGGACGGGCCGCAATGTCTCAAGGATCAGCGCGTGCAGGTCCTGCCGCCCGGATCCTTCGATCGGCTTGCCGCTATGCCCGCGGAAGTAGGCGTCGAGCTCGTCGATCTGCCGCTCGCGGACCGAGGCGTCGGACAGGTGCTGGACCTCGGTCTGCACTTCGACGAGGCGGTCAGCGTCGTTGGCGACGACGATGTCAAGCAGCCGGCCGAGAGCGCCATTGCTGTCGAGCCAGCGCTTGGCGATGTCGCTGCCCCGCTTGAAACGCAGGGTCCGTGGCCGTCGGGCCGCGCTGGCCTGCTCGATGATGAGCTCCAGGTCACGCTCAGCGTCGCTGACGTCGGCAAGGACGTTGAGGGCCGGAGTGGCGTTCAGGACGCCGCGCAGCGCGCGCCTGCCGATCTCGTCGGCGATAGTCGCCAGGTGGGGGTCGAGCCTGATGCTGAGCTCGCCTAGCAGCGCGCCGGCTGCGGGCTCGCCGGTAACGAGCGCGACCCGCACGAGGCTGCTCACGGCGGTGAGCAGACTGACGTTGTCCTCGGCGACTTGATTGCTGTCCAGGTCGGCCAGCTCTTGGCGGAGCATCGCGCCGCAGGGGCCCGTGTCGCTGCGGACAGCTTGGGCCAGCCCAGCCATCCGGAAGGTTCGGATGCGGGTGTCGTCCCACTCAGCTCGGGCGGCCAGATGAGAGGCCATCCCGTAGCGGCAGGTGGACAGCAGCGTGGTGACGGCCCGCTGGACGTCACTAGGAGTGGGCGCGTGCTCGGTGTCGCTCTGATTTGCGCTGCGCTCGGTGGCGCTGCCCGAGACGGCCGTTGTACCGGTGGGTCGCGTCGGGACGCTGTTGGTCTGCGCAGTGGTCGAGGCCGGCATGGCCTCCTGAGGCACGGCGAGGTTCGCGGTACCTACGGGTTGGCCGGGGACCTGGACAGCTGGGTCGGCCCCCGCCTCCGAGACGTCACGAGCCGGGTGCAGGTCAGGCAACTGAGGGGTCGGTTCCGAGGCTTCGGTCGGCACGCTGACGTCGGCAGTGTGCCCGGTGACAGTGGCGGCTGGGGCCTGCCGCGCCGACACATCGGCTGCGACTACGGGCGGCGGTGTGGCGACGGCGGCAGTCGACTCCTGTCCGGTAGGCGGTTGGGGGGCCTGACCGGTAGGCGGCGAAGCTGTGCCACTGAAGGGGGCTTCGAGCATTAGCTGGCTGGCGAGCATGCTGAGGACGGCGAGGGCAGGCAGCGAAGCCACTGCTCCGCTGACGCGGGCCTGCAGCTCCAGTCGGCTCTCTGGCGCTGCCTGTGGGGTGCGGACGAGGTCGACCAGTGCGGCGATCGCGAGTGCCAGCGTGCGCTCAGTGTCGGTCCAGTCGTGCGCTGCCAGCAGCTCCGCGGTTAGAGTCCGCAGCTGCGCGACATGCTCGGAGATGCCAGGGGCGTCGCTGGAAATGCCGACCGCTGCGGCGATGTTCTGGCGCAGCGGTGCGTCAGCATCACGCGCGGCGCGCAGAGTGAGCAGCCGAGCGATCTCGTCCAGCGTCGGCCGCTCATCGGACGCGGCGCGCGGGTCCTCCTCGCCTGCCTCCAGGACAGCGGAGCAGACGTGGTTGTAGGTGCTTTGGGCGGCGCGCACGGCAGAGATGTCGTCGGCAGCGGGCCCACGGCCGGCCCGCAGGTCGGCCAGGATCTGCTCAGCGGAGACGACGGCCAATGCGAAGCACTGGCGGGCGGCGTGCAATGCCTGCGTGGCGTCGGCTGGAGCATCCGGATCTGCCGCAGGTGAGGTCCGCTGGTCTGCGGGCCGGACGATGCTGGCTACGGGCATGCTGGTTGGGGAGATACGGGAGTTGGACAAGATTTCGCAATAATCTGGCGTCGTGACCGGCTGGCTGGACGAATCGGAGGCGGCAGGCTGGTCGTTGGGTGCGTCGTCGCGGACCTCGACGACGGCTTCGGGGTGAGTGGAGTGGGCGATGACCTGCTCGGCCGCCGTGCGAATCTTCGCGGCTGTGGAGCTGTCGATCGCGCCGTGGACAAACCAGGGCCGTTCGACCGCCCAAGCCCACACGCGGGCTGACATCTCGTCCTGGACGATGGGGGACCAAAGCGCCAGGCGCAACAGGGCGGGCGTCCAGCGGCTCTCAAACTTGTCGAGGAGCTGGTCGGCGCTGCGCTCGTCGGGTCCGCCGGTGGTGGTGGCCACGGATCGCACGGCATGGGTGCGCAGGCTGCCGTAGAGCGCTCCGGCGGTCAGGTGGAACGCCGCGTGCCAAGCTGTTGATTCTTCGGCGCGCCGAAGCCTGCCAACTACGTCGCGGCACAGCCCCTGCGACAGCGTTTTGGGGGTGAGGTGGATGCCGAGTGGCTCAAGAGCGTGCTGCCGGGCGCGGATTGGCAGGCTTGACAGGGCGTTGAGGACGTCTCGGGTGGTCAGCTCCTCAACGACGTCGCCGATCGGTCTGTCGACTGTGTTGAGCACCTTGGCCAGCTGATCGAGCGCGGCGCGCAGCTCGTCGCTGATGTCACGGGTGAGCGGCTGGACGATGTAGCCGGTGTAGGCATCGTCGGGGCAGCCTGATCGAGTGCGAGCCATGGATCTCCTCGGTGGTTCGCCGCGGGTAATGGGTGAGTAGGAAGTCGGATGCGGGCGGCGAGCACCTCGCACGGGTCTGACAGCTCGTGGTCAATCGGGGCATTCTGTCCCAGCCGCAGGACCAGGAGTGCGGTCGGATGTTGCGGTCAACTCACGTCGGGACTCAGCTACCGCGCTCGTGCGGACGCACGAACGTCCAGCCATCGGGCAGCTCGGCGGGACCCGTCAGCCCGTGCTGCGCCCGGTATTCCCGGTAGTCGGCACGGGCACGCGGGGTGGCGCTTTTACCTAGGTGGTCGATGCGGCGCAGGAAGCCGGCGACGACGTGTTTGCTGACGAACCGTGTGTCCAGGCGTTGGAACCGGCGTGGCCGGGGCGGGCCAGCGACTACGGCGGGTGTGTAGCAGAGCAACGACACGATCGGCTGTCTGGCGACGGCCGGGAACGTGATTCCCTCGGCAGTACGAGAGCCGGTGTCCTGGGTCAGAGCGCCGCGCTCCAAAAGCTGGGCGACGGCCGTGTCGAGGGCTTGTTCTGTTTGCTCGGTGCTGCTGCCGTATATCTCTTGGGTCAGCTGGTCACGTGCCAGGCGGGCGACGCCGTCGGGATCGAGTAGGCCGAGGCGCCGGACGGCGCGAAGGATGCGCTGCGCAAGGGGGGCGCTGGTGCTGCCAGTCCTGTCGAGGGCGTCTCGGGTGACGATGCGCGGGTCATAACAGTGCTCGATGTCGAGCTCGTCGTCGATGGTGACGGGCATGTCCAGCAGCGTGCTGGTGATCCGCAGCGTGGCGGTGTTGCGTGGCCAGGTGACGGTGAGCAGGATGCCGGGGAAGTAGTCCATCGGCCAGGACACGCCGGTCAGCACCGCCGGTGAGCCGTGCAGGTCGGCGGTGGCCATCTGGGTAGCGTCGGTGACGTCGAGCTGGTAGCCGTCGTGGTTGAGCAGCAGGCGCATGCGTGTGCCGTTGCGCCGGTCGCTGATCAGAACGTGTGCGGCTTGTTGGGGCAACGTGAGCCGTCCGGCGTCGATGTGTGCGGCGCGCAGCGCGACGGTCCAGCTGATCTGCGAGTCGCTGACATCGAGCTCGTCGTCGTACCCATCCTCAGGCTCCGGCTCCAAAGCGGCCGGTTCGGTGGCGGCAGGTGGCAAGGACGGGGCGAGCGTCTCGGCCCAGCCGAAGCCGCGGGGCACGGTCGGGTCGAGCAGCGCATGGGCGCTGCCGGGTGCTTCGGCTCGCCAGAGCCCACCGCCTTGCCAGTAGTCGTCCAGACGTAGGTGCACCTGGTCGAACAGCAGTCCATCCTCGGCATCACCGCGCACGTAGTCGGCGAAGATGAGGTTCGCGTGCAGGACGACGTTGGCGTATCCGGTCCCGTGCATTGGGGTGGCGCTGCCGTCCACGCAGCGCAGCCGTGGCCCGAGCGCTGTGTATGTCACCTGTCGGGCCGTGCCAAGCCGGCGACTCTGGTCAGGAAGTGCGCTGCGCGCGGTGGAGTTCGCCAGGGAAGCGATGTCATCAGCGCCCAGCGCATCGCAACTGCGTAACCGGGTGGACAGGCTGGCTCGGGAGACGGCGTAGGGCTGCCACATGCGGACGGTGTCGAGCTCGTGGAGCGCGGCGGTCACGGTCGCGAACAGCCCGTCGAGCGCTGCCTGGTGCTGTTCGGTTCCGGCATCCTCGGTGAGGAGCAGCGGCAGCGGCGCGACGGCGGCGGTGCTGAACAGTAGGTCGCGGCCAGGGCCAAGCAGGTAGTGCCGGTAGAAGCCGGCGTCGTCGAGCTCGGCGAGTTCGGCGGTGGCGTAGCGGGAGCCGACGAGTAGGTGGCCGAGCTCGTCGAGGCGGCCGCGCCGGGTGAGGCGGGCGATCTGTGCGGCGGTCGGCGCAAGCCCAAACACGTTGAGGTCGAGAACGAGCCGTTCGTGCAAAATTGGCCGGCTGTGCAGGTCGGTCTGCGCTGGGCCGGTGGCGCCCGCGGGGGCGCCGGACAGCCAGGATGGGACGGCGCCGTCTTCACCGAGCTCGGCGTGTGCGCCCTCCTTATAGACGACTTCTGCCCAGATGGGGTCGCCGCCGGACGCCACGTTGATCAGAGCCCCAACGGGCAGCGCGTCGATCGTCTCGCCGAGCGCGACGGTGGGGAAGCTGGCCGGGTCCACAGCGGCGCCGGCATAGCCTGTGGTCAGGTCGTACCCGAAGTAGCAGGCGTTGAAGGCGACGTTGACGTGGACTGGGGTGCTGCGGGCGGCGACGAGCGCGCCGAGGTAGCGGCACAGCACCTGCATCTGGCTGGCCGGAACGCGCTCAGGCCCCAACGTCATCGCCGGGGTCAGCAACGGGTCGTTGGTGTGCGGGCGCCACGGGCGAGCAGCGGCGAGCTGCGCCGATTCGGGTCCGGCCGGTGCGAGCTGCTGCGCGAAAGCGTCCGGGCGGGTGGTGGTGCTGCTGTTAGGCGGGACAGTGGTTGTCACGGAGCCGTCCCAGCGGGGACCGGCGTGACGACGGCCGCGGCGGCGCGGGCGGCTGCTGCAGTGGCCCGGTCGGCGTGCCCGCGCTCGCGCCACATTCCGTGTCCGAGCGGTACGACCCGACCGTCGGTTTCCAGCCGGGCAAAGCTGTCCTCGATCTGGTCAAGCTTCACCATGTGCTGGGCGCCGAAGTAACGCGACACGACGAGGTTACGTCGAAGGCGTACCCGACGTCGACGGATTGGGTGGTAGTAAGAGTCCTCGCCGCGCAGCGCCCGGTACACGTCGCGCGCGTGCACGCCGCGGTAGTCGGCCCAGACCAGCCGGTACACCTGCTCGTCGAGACGCTTCTGTCGGACGCTGCTGTCGGTGCGGGCGCCAGCCAGCCGCGGCTTGGGCATGTTGAGCGCGTCACCAGCGGCGGGTGGCTTCTGCTCGATGGGGATCGTGGTGTCGTTGTCCCAGCAGGCCGAGCATCGGTTCGCGGCGGTGCTGCAGCATCCGTCGGGTAGGGCGTCGACGCCGAAGTAGTCGGCGAACTTGCGGTTGGCGCACCTATTGCGGTCGGTGAAGAAGTCGTGCAGGAGGCGGATCTCCTCGGCAGCGCGCGCAGACTTGCCGGCTAGCGCACCGGCGTACCCGGCAGGCAGCGTCGGGGTGTGCACCGCGATTCCGGTGACGAGCTTGCGACTGGGTGCTGCGGACACGTCGAGCTGGCCTCGGTCGTGCAGATCTGCCAGCAGCTGCCATGTGCTGGGCGGATCGTCGGCGAGGTCGGCATAGCGCTTGACGGTCGCACTCAGGTACCGGTGCACGCTTGGGACGTGCAGCCGGGCCCGGTGTAGGTCGCTGCGTTCGTCGGTGCGGCCCGGCAGCGCCAGGATCGCGTCGACGACGGCTTGCTCGGTCGGGTCGCTGTCCTGGTCGCAGCTGTTGCGCAGCTCGCCAGGCTTTATGGTGCACAGCGGTGGGAAGTCGCCGAGGTCGTCGACGACGCCCAACTCCGACAAGGCGGCGAACGCGCGCATAACGCCGGACGTGTACTGCTCGCTGGTGCGAGACTTGGCGGCGTCGTCCTGACTGAGCCGGCCGGCGTCAACGTCTTCGGCAATGAGCCGGTCGGCGATGGTGCCCGCGTCCAGGACGCCGTTACGGACGGCTAGGACGGCTTTTCCCATCCGCGCGAGCAATGACGCGGGCAGGTCGCTGGTGGTCATAAAACGGGCGGTGCGCAGTCCACGCGGTGTGAGCAAGGCCAGTCCGACGTTCGCCGGCGGCGCGGCTGCCGCTACGGTATCTCCCACACTGCCGGCTCCGGCGACGTCACGGCCGGCTCGTCCGACCTGCTGGTATAGCTGCGACAGGTCAGTGGGGGTACTGACGCAGAACACGGTGCGAATGTCGGGCCGGTTGATGCCGAGCCCGAAGGCACTGGTCGCGACGATGAGCATCGGTGCGAACCCGTCGTCTTCGCGCCGCGGCGCCTCGCGGAACTCGGTCATGACAGCATGCTTTTCGGCCTCGGTGAGCCGGCCGTGGAAGCGCCGGACCCGCACGTTGCCGTCACCCACGTAGTCGCGCAGGTGGGCGTGCAGCGCGACTACGTCTCGCACGGTGAGGCAGTAGAAGATCGCGTGGTCCTCCAGGTGGTCGACGACCTCCTCGGCCAGTCCAGCATTGACGGCCGGCCCGGCGGGGCTGATCGAGCGGCGGAACAGCGCCAGCTCAGGCCGGATCGGGTTTTCCCGGACAGTGACCAGTCCGGTCGGCCCGGCCGCGCTGGCCTCGGCGAGTGCCTCGGAGCTGCTGGCTGTGGGGATGTCGGGGGCAAGGCCGAACACCTGGGTGCGCAGTCCGGCATGGACGGTGCGATTGGCAGTGGCGGTCAGCGCGGTGACGGCTAGCCCGTAGTCGGCAAGCAGCCGGGTCAGAAACTGCGTCGCACGGCGCATAGACGGGCGGAAGTCGTCCCACTGCACGACCGTGTGCGCCTCGTCAATGACGATGCGGCTGATGATGCCGGTTCGAACCGCTTCAGCGACGATCTGCCGGAAGCGCCGCTGTCCCAGGCGCTCGGGACTGGCGTAAATGAGCTTGATGTGGTGTTCAGCGCGGCCGAGTAGCTGATCGGCGATCTCGGTCTTGCCGGCGCGGCTGCTGCTTTCGCGCAGCGGAGCGACCAGGGCCCGAACGGCTCCGCCGATGCTGGCGTTGAGCTCGAGCGCTTGGTCGTGCATGAGGGCCACGAGCGGGCTGATGATCAGGGTGACGCCGGGCAGGACGAGCGCGGGCAGCTGGAAACAGTAACTCTTGCCGAAGCCGGTCGGCAGCAATCCGAGGACGTTGCGGCCCTCGGCAACAGCCGTGATGACAGCCTGCTGGGAGCTCTTGAGCTCGGTGGGAGCGTCGGACAGCTTAAGCAGCCCACCGACCTGGGCACACCGGTCGAGCACCTCGGCGACGAGTGTGCCGCTCGTCTGGTGCTGCGAGACCTCCTGGGCGGTCAGCGCTAGCTCACGGATGCGGCGGGTCTGCGGCAGGACGGTGTGCTCGAGCAGAGCCTGCGGCGTGGACAGCTCGCTGGCGCGCGCCGGGTCGAGCAGGCCGTTGCGGGCGTAGAAGTCCCAGATCCGTGCCCAGGCGTCGGCCATCGACATGACGTTGCCGCCGGTGCGCTCGCCGGTCACCGGGTCGGGGCGCAGCAGGTCGGCATCGAGGCTGCCCAGAAACGTCTCGCGGTAGGCACGTCGCAGAACAGTGTGTCCGGCGAGCTTGCGGTCGCTGATGATGATGACGCCGCGGTGCTGCTCGGAGCGGATGAGTCGACCGACGGCCTGCCGCAGCTGTAGCGCGGCCAGCGGCAGATAGTACGTCTCAGTGGCGACCGCGTCGGGGTCCTCGGCGTGGGCGGCGTCGGCGCGAGCGACCACGGCGGCGCGGCGCGCTTCGATCACGGGAGCCGCGAACGGTGCGAACGGCAGCTTGTTGATCCAGACGAGGCGCAGCCTATTGGAGTCGGCGATGTCGACGCCTTGCCACAGGCCCTTGGTGCCGACCAAAATGCCGCCGCCGTCGGTGTGGCTGTCGAACTGTCGGACGGCGCGGGGGTTGCCGAGCAGGACGGCACTGTGCACCGGGGTGGTGTCGCCGCAGCGTCGCAGGCCCTCGGCCAGGTGCTGGCTGATGCCGGCGGCGGTGCTCTTGGCGGTCGTGAGGACCATCGCGCCGCTGTCGTAGCCGCCGCGGGTGTTGTAGTCCTGGGGTTCGTCAGCCTCGTCCAGGACCGGCTGGATCATCTCTCGGGTGTAGCCGGTGAGCTGGTGGGCAACAGTGCGCATGGCGCCGTCGCTCTGCTCGGCCCACGAGGGGAAGTCGGCCAGGCAGACGAGCTCGGCCTGTTTCTTCATGTCGAACGGTGTCGGCAGGTGCAGGGTCGGGACGGTGCTGCGCAACCCAAGCCGGGTTCGAATGAAGGTCCACTGCGCAGCGACGCGCAGCGTGGCGGACACATAGTAGGTACGGTCGAAGGTGGCCAGGAACTGCTGCCAGGTGCCGTCGGCGGGCAGCTCGATCGGGCTGGTGCTGATGCGGAAGCGATAGCGGCGCAGCTCGGCGCTCAGCGCTTCGACCTCCTCGGCGTAGACGGCCTGGTTGGTGGTGCCGGGCGGCAACGCACCCAGCGCCGGTGTCGCCCTCTCGCCGATCAGGCCGTGATCGGTCAGGTCGCCGTCGACCCTGCCGATGGGGCCTTCGGCTGCGGCGGGATCGAGGTCGTCAAAATCGGGTTCGCCATCGGGGTCGGTCGCGTCGAGTGGCAGCGTCTCGTCCGTGTCGCCGTCCTGATCATCTGTGGCGGCGTCGATTGCGGTGCCTCTTTCGGTGCCGCCGTCGCCGGTGTCGTCCGTGCTGGGGTTGCCACCGGGCGTGCTGCTTTGGACGGTGTCGGGGGTGCCAGTGGCGGGTAGGCCGAGGGCGGCGTTGGTGTCGCCGACGATCCTTTGAGCGGTCGCGCTGATCTCGGCCGCGCCAACGACAAGGGAATTGAGCCGTTCGAGGTCGTAGAAGCTCAAGGTGGCGGCGTGCGCGCCGCGGTAGGCCGACAGGGTGCCGACGAGCACTTCGCAAATGCCAGACAGGCGCAGCAACAGGCCCATCAGGTAGCGGACCTGTCCGGTGCCGCTGGCGCCGCTGTATGGGCTGGCCAAGGTGACGGTGCGTGAGCCGACGAGAGTGCCGACGCCGGTGCCGCGCGCATCGAACGCCTGCCCTGCGACTTTGGGCAGCGTCTCGTGGTCGAGTAGCAGGCCGAGGTTGCGCACTCCTTCTACGGCCTGGTCGCGTTCGACGCCGGACCGAGCGTCGCGGGTCCAGCTGTCGAGCTCGCTGTACAGATCTTCCACTAGGCGGTAGTCCAGTGTGGTGGTCAAGGCGCTGGTGGCGCTGTCTTCGAGCTGGTGGGCCTCGTCGAGGATGAGCAGGGTGTTCGAGCCAAGGTCGGACAGCTCGTCGAGGTGGGCGAGCAGCAACGCGTGGTTAGCCAGGATGAGCCGATGGCCGAGCAATGCCTCCTTGACGCCGTCGGTGTGGACGGCCAGCGGTGTGAGGGCAGCCGCGTCGTACTCGCCAGTGGTGGCCTGGGACAGCGACTCGAGCCAGATGCTGACGGTGTTGTTGCTGTAGTCGGTGAAGAACAGTGGCACGTCAACAGCGTCAACCGAGTGGGCGGTCCAGGACTGCTCGACGGTAGTGGAAGCGATCAAGCGCAGCATCAGGTAGGCGAGCAGCTCGCGGAAGATGACGCGCTCGAGAAAGCGGTTGCGACCGGTGCTGCGGCTACGCCGTGGGGCGGTCGGCGTGGCGAGCAGCGCGGTTGCGTCAGCTAGCGACAGCGTCAGCGCGCGCAGCGACAGCCGGTTGGCTTTGCCTTTGACGACATCGGAGGCGTTGAGCAGCCCTGGGATTGCCGCTTCGAGGCGCGCCACGTCGGCGGCCAGCTGCGCCTGCAGCTGCTTGGTAGCGGTGGTGATGATCGCGGTGCGATCGGGGGCGCCAGTGAGCCAGTCCAAGGCGACGGCGAGCACGGCGAAGCTCTTACCGGTGCCGGTGGGCGCTTCGACCAGGCCGGAGCTGGCCTCGTCGACCCAGCTGTGCATCTGCTGGGTCATCTGCGTCTGCGGCTCGCGCAGTGCGGCGCCGGGGCGGACAGCGCGGGCAAGGGCGGTGACGTCGACCTTGCCGTCGGTTCCGCGCAGGCTCGCGCTGACGCTGACCGCCGAGCGTCCGACCGGTCCGGTGGGGCTCCGCCGCGGGGCGTGCCCGGCCAGACCGGAGTTCAGGACGCCGGCGACCTCTGCGGTGGTGTGGACGCGCTCGTCGCCGAGCAGCTCATTCTGCGGCGCGCCGGCGTGCCTGGCGGCAAGCGAGCGCACGAGCATCCAGGCGGGGGAGTCGGCAGTCAGGCTGGCGAGCAGGTCTTGAACGTCGGAGGGCATCGCGGCGAATGTCTGTGCGCATCGCTGTAGGACGCGGGCGAGCAGCTCGCTGTCGTCGACAGCGTCGTGCCAGCCCAGCCCTGCGCGGTCGATGCCGAGGTCGTCAGCTAGCGGCGCGAGCGCGTGCCGGGTGGCGGTCGGATAGAGCGCGAGGGTGAGGTAGAAGGCGTCGACGTAGGTGCCCCGCAGGTCCGGCATGTCCTCACGGGCGGCAGTGGCGCTCAGCAGCGGGAAGTCGGCTTGAGTGCCGTTGTAGGTGACGATCAGATCGGCGCCTTCGGTATAGGCGTAAAAGTCCTCTAGCGCCTGCCTTGGGCTGACGGCCGCTGCGGCGTGCGCCTCGCGAACGCGCTTGGAGCGGATGGTCCAGGTGTCGTCGGGCAGTTCGACGTAGGAGCTGAACCGCGGCTGCTCCGCAACCCAGGCGCTGTCGTTACTGAGCCGGACGGCGCCAATCTGGTATATCCGCTTGTCGGTGTACGGGTCGCTGGTGATGGTGTGGACGACGGACTCGAGGTCGACTAGGACGGCGCGCACGGCGGCGCCGAGCGCTTCCGCGGCCGCCGGGGGGTTTGCGAGCGGCTGCTCGGCCGGACCGTCGGGCGCGCGCAGGGGCGTGGTCCTTGCTGCTGAGGCGGTGACGGCCGGACCGGAGATGGTGACGCCGGTGGTGGCGTCGGCAGTTGGATCGTGAGTGGGTGAACTGTCGACCTGGGCGGTCGCGCCACCAGGAGCGCTGATGCGTCCGGAGCTGTCGCGGTGGAGAAGATCGGCAGCCACGGCCTCGTCGAGTAGTGCGACCAAGCGCCCGCGGCGTTGGCCAACAAAACGGCGCATGACCGCCGTGAGCAGCTCGTCGAGGCTGGCCGTAGGGTGGGCGCGCAGGTACTCGAGGGCGAGAGTGGCGAGCCGCCGGGCGTGCGGGGATGCCGCATTGTGTCCGGCGTCGTTGGCCAACTTTGACTCCTACGTGTCGTACGGTGTGCCCCGCGTGATCGTGTGCTTCTGGTCATGGGTATCGGGCGCTGATAAACCCGGAGAACAGACGACGCCGACGCCGAATATGAACATCGGTTCGTTGTCCCTGAGCACTGCTGGCGCCAGTGCAAATGCGATTGCCGCTGTCGTAGGCCGTCGGCATTTCTTTGCGCCGCCGTTCGGACACGGTGGCCGACAGCAGGAGGCCGGGCTCGCGTTCCCGATTTCATGCATGCTTGCCAATCAACAGGCGAGAACGCGGAAACCGGCTACCCCGTCGGCCAGCTCGTGAGCAACTCGAGCTGTGACCTTGGCAGAGACCCGCTGATCGACGAGGAGGGCGACAGTCGATTGGGCGTTGCCCAGGTGCTGAAAAGGCGGAACCCAGCCGGTGAAAACTCTGTCTCGTTGCGTGTGGACTTTACCCAGACGGACGTGTCGACGTTCTCGGCGAGTCTCAATGATCTTGCCTCCTCCCTGTTGCAGGCACAGTCAGCTTTCGGTGGGCGTATGTTTCACTTCCGGCCGAAGTTACCCCGAATGGAGCAGCTGGCTCGGTTGAGGGTTGCCCCGCTGGGGGTGAACCGATACGGCGGGTATAGAGGTCGGGCTGTGGGCCAACCTCGCCTGCGCGAGTACGACCATGGCGAAGGCGTTAGCGTTCAGGCCCGGCCGGGGCGGCTGCTGCGTTGGGCGGACTGGGACATCGACGGCGTCCGCGACGACGTGCGGGACTGTGTGACCGAGCATCTCGGCGAGCTGGGCGGGGTGCTGATCGTGGACGACCCCCCGGTTCCCGAAGAAAAGGCACGCGCTCGGCCGGGGTGCAGCGGCAGTACTCCGGCACCGCCGGCCGGATGTCGGGCCTTGGTGCTGACTACCTGTGCCATCGGCGTCGGTGGGGGCCAGCGGGGAACGGCAGGAGCCCAGCGGGCTGGATCTGCCGCCATCGCGTCGAATTGGTCGTGCCCTGTCGTCAGGAGCGCTGGTCGAGGACGTGGTCGACGGCCTCCCGCAGGATCTCTGTCTCGGTGGTCAGGATCGATTCGCCCGAGGGGAGGGCCCGCGCGATCGAGAGTCCGTTGAGGATGGTAACGAGGTATCGAGCCCGCCGGGCGTTGTCTCCCGCGGTGAGGGCGCCCTCGTCGTTGAGGACGGTCAGCCAGTACTCGACGCGGCGGTGCGCTTCCTGGTCGATGGCGAAGTACGCGGCGCGGTTTTCCTCAGTCGGTTCGGACTCGATGTAGGTCTTGAAGATCTCACTCCAGCCCGCTCGCGCCTGTTCACCCACTCCTGCGGCCGCGAGCACTTGGCGGAGGCAGCCGAGTAGTCGTTCCGAGGCCGGTGCGGACCGGTCGTGGATCAGGTCTCCGGGGATGATCGCGTCGTAGATGCCGGCGAGGACGGTGTCCTGCAGGATCCGCTGCGTCGGGAAGTGGTACCTGAGGGAGCCGGTGCTCACCCCGGCCCGCGCCGCGACCGCCCGGACGCTGAGCTTCGCCGCCGGATTCTCCGCGAACATCGCCAGTGCCGCCTGGATGATCCTGTCCCGGCTGCCGGTCTCCTGCGTCATGGCCCCACCTCCTATCGCACACCGTACTAGCACGCTGTGCTACAGTCGCGGCCGACCATTTCTAACACAGTGTGTTAGTGCTTCTACCTCGACAAACGAAGTGGACGTGACATCCATGGACCACCTCCGAAGGCCGTTTCAAATCATCCGCGCCGACCGCCGCGCGTACCTTCTCGTCAACCTATTGGTCAATGGAGTGTTCCTGCTCGGCATGGCGCTGGGTGTGCTCTTCCCGGACCTGCACGCCGCGCGAACCGCGTCGTTCGCCGACGGTGCGCAGGGGGCGCTCGTCGACGCGGTCGTCGGCAACGGCTGGCTGTTCGCCGTGGTCATCTTCCTGGTCAACGTGTTTCCGACCGCGTTGCTGTTGATCACCCTGCCGTCGCTCGTGGTCCCCTTCGCGGGGCTCGCGGTCTTCGCGGTCAAGGCGATCGACCTGGGCATCACACTCGCTCCAGTCGACCGGACGAGCAGGCTCACCTTGATACCGCATTCGCTGACGCTGCTCATCGAGTTCCAGGCTTACGTGCTCGTGATGTTCGGCGCGTACCTCCTCGGCCGGTCCTGGCTCCGCCCGGCGACGGTCGAGGTGACCACGCACCGGCAGGGATATCGGCGAGGCCTGCACCTGCTCGCCCCGCTCTGGCTGCCGGCACTCGCGCTGTTCGTCATCGGCGCGGCGTACGAGGCCCTCGAGATCTACTTCCTCGTACCTCGCGTGCTGGGAGTCTGACCATGGGGGAGTGGCGCCGACGTCGCGCGGCCAAGCGGGTCAAGCCCGGCACCGGACGGGAACTGCGGCCGTTCCGCTGGTGGCAGCCCTTCGCGCGCTCGCTGTACTCGATCGACCTCGGTCGGCAGTTGTACACCGTCGACGTCCGCCATAGCCGTCGATTCTTCTCCGAAGACGGCAGGGGCACGGCCGACCTCTACCTCGACGGACGGCATCACGCCGAATCCAAGCTTCCCGCGGCCTTTCCTGTTCCGGGCGGCACGATCGAAGTCGCCGATTCGCCGTTCGGGCTGAAGCGCTGCCACTACGTCACCGACGAAGGGGAAGAATGCCAGCTGGTCCCGGATCGCACCTCGGCCGAAGGGCGGCGGGCGCACTTCGCCCGCAGTCATCCCGTGGCGAGCCGAGTCATCGGTGTCACGTCGGTCGCGCTGCTGGTGGTTTCGGTGCTGCTGCTCATCCCGCAGCTCATCGAGGTCGCTTTCAAGATTCCGCCGGTCGCGGAGCGCTTCGGGACCTTCGTCTCACCCGTCGCGCTTCCGGTGTGGCTCAACACTTCGCTCACCGTCGGCACAGTGCTGGCCAGCATGGAGCGCGCACTCCGGCTGCGACACAGCTGGTTCCTAGACCGAGTGGGATGACTGCGCTTCGGCGTCACAACGCGTCACAGGTGGGACGTGGCGGGGTCAGCCCGGCGCGGCCGGCCCACCCGCCGAGCTGTCCGTGCAACAAGGCCAGCTGCGTGGGCGCAGCCGGGATGGAAATGCACTCCAGATCCTTGACCGTGGTGTGCTGCAGAATGCATTGGGACGCTGACCGCATGCGGGATTGTTCAAGTCGGCGGGGCGCGACGCGGAGGACCTCGGGTAACCGCCAGACCGTGAATAGTTACTAGAGGTAGTCGCTACGATCCGCCATCGAGGTCGGCCGTCGGCAGGTGGGCTGGGACATGATGGGTGGGTGAGCTTCTCCGAGTCCGGGCGGATGGGGCTTCCTGCCGCGTCGTCAGCGAGCGTCTCTGTGTCGAGCAGACGCGTCGATGGCGCGCTGGTGCTGTCCATCGGCGGGGAGATCGATCTGGCGGGTGCGCGAGGCTTCCATCGTGGCCGACCTGCGCTGCGCCACGGGACAGTTCCCCGGAAACGGCCGCCTGGATGGCCTGGTCCGGAACCTTACGACGGGAAGCCGCGCTTCGCCGAACTGTCGGCTTCCGGCGTGATCGGCGCCGACCGGGAAGAGCGCAAGATCGTCCACCATCCCGCGACCAGACCGTTCGCTGTGGACTGCGACGTCCTGACCGACGGTGACGCCGAACACAAGAACGTCGTTCTCGCCGCGGCTCCCGGGCACCGAGGACGAAACCAGGTTCCGGCTGGCTGTGGTGTCGGGTATTTCCTCCTCGTCCACGGCTGAGCGAAGCAGCCCGGTGCTGTGGTCACCGACGAAGGTGGTCACTTGATGGGTAGACGGCAGGTCGCCTTGGTCACAACGCCCGCGCCGCGATCGGGCTGCCCCACGAGGAGCAGCCCGATCAGACGACCTACGGGTAGATGTACCCGGCGAGCAGGTAGTTCGAGGAGCTGAGATCGATGGCCAAGCTCCAGACCTCGCCGGACGGCGCGGTCACCGAGTCGAGGCGCTTGTAGCTGTCACCCTGTCTGATCACGCCGTAGCCGCAGCTCGGCATCGGGCAGCTGTGCGCCCAGTACTCGATCCGCGCCGGGTTCCCGAGGTAGTTGCCGCACCGGGTACTCGATTCCGGGTTGTCCAGTGCGTCGGTGGAAACGTAGCCCGCGATGGTGATGGATCGGTTCCACGGGCTCGGGGCGACGATGAGGTTCCACAGGATACCTTCGTTGTTCGCCGCGCAGTAGGTGAAGACGTACTGGCCAGCCTCGATCTCATGGTACCCGCAGTGCATCGCTGCGCACTGGTGCACCCAGGCGATCTTGGTCGTCTTGGCGGGGCTGCTGACCAAGGCCGACGAGCTGTTCGCTGCATTCGCAGCCGGCGCGGACAGCATGCCGGCCCCGAAAACGAGCGCGGCGAGGGTGAATAGGAATCTCCGTTTGCGCATACCGATGTTCCTTTCCGTTCGATTTCTCAGGAGGGCACCACCTCGCTACGGCGCCTGCACCAGCTCGAAGTGCCAGTGCTGGTTCGAGCCACCGAGGTCCCGCCACAGCTGAACCTTGACGCCGTTCTGGTCGATGAAGTTCGCGTCGGCGTCCAGGATGCGGTTTCCGCCGCGGGCGTCGGCGGTGGCGAAGCGGCAGTATGCGCCGCAGTCCTTCCGCCATATCTGGTTCCACACGTTGAGTTCTTCCCACAGTTGGACCTTGGTGCCATCCCGGTCGAGGGTGATCGAGTCGGCGTCCAGCCACTGGCCACTGGCAACGTTCTGGAAGGCCTCGTACACGTTGTCGGTGGACTCGAGCACGTACCACAGCTGGTTCGTGTCGGAATTGTTGCCGCAATTCCACAGCTGTACCTTGGTGCCGTTGCTGCCGAGAGTGCCTTCGTCGGCGTCGAGGCATTTTCCGTTAGCGCTGTTGTGAATGCGGAACATCCCGTCGTATTTCCAGACGATACTCGCGGTGGCGGCTTCGCCCGCCGGCCGGACGTGCGCGGCCTGGGCCACCGCGCCCGTGCGGGCGCTTGCGTCGGCGTGCGTGCCGGTACCCCCTGCGGCCAGCGCGCACAACACCGCTCCGGCGACCGCCGTCACGCGATTGCTTCCGAACATCTCCGATCCCCTCTCTCGTCTCGTGCTCCCGCGTCAGCACGCGGAATCGCGCGTCCATGATGTTGTCCGGTCATTCACCGAAGCCAGGTCATCGACCGGTCATCTGTGACCGGTTGTGCGCTACCGTCGAGGGGAGGGAGCGCGTGGATCCGTCGAGGGGACGAGGATGGGGCACGACACTGGCTCGGTGGTGCGGCGCCTGCGATTGCGGGCCGGCTTTACACAGGAGGGGCTGGCGGAACGGTCTGGCGTGTCGGTCCGGACCATTCGGCGGATCGAAACCGGGAATCGGCGTAATCCGCAGCTCGCCTCGCTGGTGCAGTTGGCGGAGGCGCTCGGGCTTTCGACGGACGACCGTGACGACCTGCTGACGACGCTGGGTGCGGCGGCGCCGCTGGTGCCCCGGCAACTGCCTTCCGCGCCACGCGGGTTCGCCGGGCGGGCCGGTGAACTGGCCGCCCTCGAACGGCTCGCGGACACCGGTGCCGGGCGGAGTGGCTCGATCACCGTGATCGGGGGTGCCGGCGGCATCGGCAAGACCTGGCTGGCGCTGCGATGGGCGCACGATCATCTGGACCGATTCCCGGACGGGCAGCTATTCGTCGATCTGCGGGGCTTCAGCCCGGACAGCGATCCGGTCGACCCCACAGCCGCGGTACGCAGGTTCCTCGCCGCGCTCGGGGTGGCCCCCGCGGAGGCGACCGGGGACCTGGACGAGCTCGCCGCGCTGTACCGCAGCTGGGTTTCGGGCAGGCGGCTGCTGATCGTGCTGGACAACGCGGCCGATGCCGGCCAGGTGACGCCGCTGCTGCCGGGGACGGTCGGGTGCACCGTGCTGATCACGAGCAGGCTGGTGCCGAGCGCGTTGTTGCACCGTCACGGCGCCCGCCACGTGCGGCTGGGAATCTTGGCCGAGGACGAGGCCCACGCCCTGCTTGCACACAGGCTCGGTCAGGAACGGCTGGCGGCCGAGCCGGAAGCGACCACTGCGCTGATACGTTCGTGCGGGCACTACCCGCTGGCCTTATCGGTGGTGGCCAGCCGCGCGCAGCTCAACGCCGAGATCGGCGTCGGCGAGTTCGTCGGCGAACTCGCCGACGCCGGCCTGGACGCGCTGGGCGACACCGACCCCACGGCCAGCCTGCCCGACGTGCTTTCCTGGTCCCTGCGCTCCCTGACGGCCGAGCAGCGCCGCGTGTTCGCGCTACTGGGCATCGCTCCCGGCGCCGACATCACCCTTCGCGCCGTCGCCCATCTCGTCGACCGCCCACGAGCCCAAGCGCGGAAAACCCTGCGGCAGCTGGAAGACGCGTCGCTGCTCACCCGCCACGCACACGAACGCTACCTGCTGCACGATCTCGTTCGCGGCTACGCCGCCGACACCGCCTCCCGCGAGCTCCCACCGGAGGCCCGGGAGGCGGCTTTGCGGTGCGCCCTCGGCTTCTACCTCCACACCGCCCACGCCGCGGGACGTTTGCTTGAGCCGAATCTCCCGCTCCTGCAACGAGATCTGCCCGACGCCGCCGTCGAGCCCTGTCCCCTGCCGGACGCGGTCGCGGCGATGGACTGGCTGAACGCCGAACACCGCAACGTCATGGCCGCCCAGCACACCGCCGCCACCCTGGGTTGGCCCGACATGGTGTGGCCGCTGGCGGCGGCCCTGAGCACCTTCCACCTGCGCGCGGGAGGCCACCAGCATGAACTCACCACATGGCGGGCCGCGCTGGAGGCCGCCATGCAGCTCGGCGATCCGGCCATCCGCACCGGCGTGCACTGGCACCTCGGGCGCGTACACAACCTGCTGAACCGGCACGACGAGGCGGTCCACCACTTCCACGCCGCCCTCGCCTTGGCCGAGGAACACGGCGACCGCACCAGCCAAGGCCACGTTCACTTGCAGCTGAGCCGGGAATGGAACGGCTGGGGAGACAGCCGGCGCGGCCTGGACCACGCCACCAAGGCGCTGGCGCTCTTCCGCGCCATCGGGCCGCCGCTGCTGGAAGCGAGCGCCCACGTCGTGGCCTGCTGGTGCCACCTGCTGCTCGAGGACTACGACACCGCCGGCACGCACTGCCGGCAAGCACTGCGCTTGATCGAGAACGTCCATCCCGAGCTCGAAGGCGTTGCCCAAGACCGCCTCGGGTACATCGCCCACCACACCGGCCGGCCCGGGCGGGCCATCGAGCACTACCAGCGAGCCCTCGCCCTGTTCCACGGTCTCGGCCATAGTTACGAGATCGCCAACACCCTCGAGAACCTCGGCCACCCCCACTCAGCGCTCGGCCGGCACGACGACGCCCGTTCCGCGTGGCGGCAAGCGCTGCTGCTCTACCGAGGCCAGCACCGCACCGCGGACGCCGAGCGCGTCCAGCGGCACCTCGACGCACTTCAGCGCTCCTTGGGAGAGCCCACAGCCCAGCCGTCGGCACTCGCCACCGGCACGGTGCTCCCGGCCGACGGGCAATCCCGCGATCGCTGCTACTGGCGTTGCTGATCGGAGGACTCGAGCTAGTCGTAGCAGCCTCGACCATCCACTGTGGAGTATCGCCGAGGGTGATCCGGAGCAGCAGCGCGATATCGCCGTCCGCCATAGTTTCGCCCTCCAGGACCACCTGGATGCGGGCCAGTGCGTGCTCGCCGCGGCGGGTAGACCATCCAGGGGCCGGCCGAGCCGATGACCCTGCGGGGCAGTCCCCGGCGATGGCGGGTAGCCGAGTTCGCCGCGCCTGACCTTCGACGCGTCGATCATCGAGACCAACGATCTCGTGTGCCGAGCCCGCGGCCCGGCATACGAGATCCGCGCGGCGCTCGTGTAATCGAGGTCGCTCGATATCAGGCGCGACACGGGGGTGTGATCACGGTGCACGAGCTGTCCGAGGAGGTCCAGCGCTGGGTGAGCGACGCGGTGGGAGGCACCCAAGCGGCCACAACGACCGGCCTGCGACAGGGAGCCAATCCGTGGTTGTTGACGTTCGAATCGGGCGGCCGCGTCGAGGCGGCCGTGCAGCGACTCGGGGACCCTACTGATCCCGACCGTTGCCAGCGGTTTGCCACCGAGGTCGCGGCACTGCGCGTTGCAGGCGACCACCGGCTGCCCGTGGCCCGCCTGATCGCCACAGATCCCGACGGTTCCGCATCAGGCGTCTTGGCGGTGCTGACCACCGTCCTGCCCGGGCACAGCCGGATCCCGTCGGTCGCCTCCACCGAGGGGCTGCGGGGCCTGGGGGCCACCGCCGCCGCTCTGCAGGCGGTTCCGTTGGTGCCCCGTGCTGCTCTGCCGCTGCGGACCCGCTCGATCGCGGACGTCGACTTCGCGGCCCAACGCCGGGAGAAAAGCACCACCGCGTTGCTGACCGCTGCGGAAGTATGCCTGGAACAGCTTCCCGCGCCGGGCGGTCCGACGGTCTTCGTGCATGGTGACCTGTGGTTCGGGAACACCCTCTGGGCCGGTGACCACTGCACCGGCCTGGTCGATTGGGACTGCGCCGGGGCCGGATCGCCGGGAATCGACCTCGGCGGTGCGCGCTTCGACGCGGCCCTGATGTTTGGAATACCCGCCGCCGAGCAGGTGCTGGAGGGCTGGCAGTGGGCCGCCGGCCGACAAGCCGAGCGGTTCGCCTACTGGGACGTCGTCGCGGAGTTGGGCACCCTGGCCGACATGGCGTTCTGCGTTCCGGCGCTCCACGACCAGGGCCGACCCGACCTCGACGCCGACATTCTCGGGCAACGCCGAGACGCGTTCCTCGCAACGCACTGGGCGGGCTCGACGTCGACGATCAGTAGCCGGCGGTCGGGGGTCGACACCGGTGCCTGATGAGGCAAGCATCCTCAGGGGAGAGCCGCGTCTGTCGTACTTCGCCGAGTACGGCACGGGTGTCAATCTTGTCGTGGGACCGCCCCACGCGAGCCCGTACGTACCCGATGTGCTGAAGCTCGTCGGCGACGGAACCCTGGAACCGGGAGCCGCCACGTCCGGGCGGTGAAAAGTCCAGGGGATGTTGCGAGTGTCATGCCGAGTACCTCCGGCATTCGGTATAGCAGAACGAGGTCACGCCGGCTGGCAGCCTAACAACTTCGGTAACCTCTGTGACCACTTCGCTCGTGACACGAAAGCATGTTTCTCTGTGCCTCAATTTCCACCGGCAGTGGATATCGAATCATGGGAGAGAGCGTGTATCGGGAGAGCGACGGCCATCTGGGGGCTGTACTCTGCTACAGAGCGTTGCATCGGTCGATAGCGTGACAAACATGGACGACCGTGCGACGTCGCATAGCGGGTGTGCGATCAGCAAAGCACCGTCGCGCCTGCCCTTATGCTGCTCGTCGGACATCGGTTTCCCGGAGTGGACCGCAGATGTCAGTCGGCGAGCCGGTGCGAGGTTTCCAGCAGCAGGGCGTGGACGAACGCCTGGGGCAGGTTCCCGCGAAGCTGACGCTGCCGCACGTCGTACTCCTCAGCCAGCAGGCCGGGCGGACCGCACGCGGCGCGGTTGCGTTCGAACCAGCGGAACGCCTCGGCGTGACGCCCTTGCTGCCGGCAAGCCAGGGCCATCGTGAACCCGCACAACAAGAACGCGCCTTCGGCCCGGCCGAGGGGACGGTCGTCGGAGGCGAAGCGGTAGACGTAGCCGTCCTCGCACAAGTCGGCGTGGACGGCTTCCAGCGTGGCGATAGTGCGGGGGTCGTCGGCCGGGAGCGCGCCGCGGATCGGGGGCAACAGCAGCGCCGCGTCCGTGCCGGTGAGCGCGGGGCTGCGCTGCCAGGCGCCGCGGTGGTCGATGCAGCGGCGGGTGGTTTCGGCCAGCAGCTTGTCGGCGAGGCCGGACAACTCCGCGCCGCGGCGGGCCGTATGGTGGCGGGCGAACGTGCGAAGCCCGGCGATGCAGGCCAGGCGGGAGTGGCTCCACCAGTCGTCCTGCAGTTCCCAGACCCCGGCTTCGGGCTGGTTCCAGCGGCGGGCGATCAGGTCGACGCAGACGTCGGCGGCGCGTTCGGTGTCGGGGGTGAGCCGGTTGTGGCGGGCTGCGGCCGCGTAGAGCTGCAGCATTTCGCCGAGGGTGTCGAGCTGGAACTGGCCGTTGACGTGGTTGCCCGCTACCGGGTTGCCCCCGGGGTAGCCGGGCAGGCCGAGGGTGGTTTCGTCCGGGGGTGGGGCGCCGTCGGCGGTGTAGGCAGGCAGGAGCTTTTCGCCGTGCTCGAGGACGCGGGCGGTGGTGAAGGCGACGGCGTCGTCGAGCAGCGAGTGCGGCTCGGTGACGGCGGCGGCCAGCCCGGCGTAGCACTGGTCGCGCAGCCACACGTACCGGTAGTCGTAGTTGCGGCCGGCTTCGGCGCGCTCGGGCAGCCCGAGGGTGGCCGCGGCGACCATGCCGCCACCTGTCGTCGTGAGGCCGCGCAGGACGGCGTAGGAGTGGCGGGCGTCGCGCGGCGCGACAGTGTCCTCGAGCCGGGGTACCGCGGCGTGCCAGGTGTGCTCGGTGGCACTCCACAGCGCGGCCGGATCGGGTGGTGCGGGCAGCCTCCGGTCGCTGATCTCGAGGACGAGGTCGTGGTGGCTGCCGCCGGTCACGGGCAACTCGAGGAGCAGGCCGTCGTCGCCGGGGCGGGCCGCGGCCGCGCCGGTCCAGCGGATCCGCAGGTCGCCGCTGCGGGCGGTCCAGACGCCGTCGCGGACGGCGAGCTCGCGCATCGAGCGCGCCCCGAACCCGTCGCGCACATCGAGGTGGACCCTCATCCGGACGTCCCGCTCGACCGCCTCGACGCGGCGCAGCAGGACGACCCGGTGCGGGTCGGCGGGGTAGGCGAGGGCGTCGCGACATTCGGCGACGGTGCCGGTCGTGACCCAGCGGTTGCGCCAGATCAGCGTTCCCGGCTCGTAGGAGCCGCCCCAGACGTAGGTGCCCGCCGGGCTGACGGAGTAGGTGCCGCGGCCGCCGACGAGCGAGGACAGAACGGCGCTGTCGGCCCAGCCGGGCGCGCACAGCCAGGCGATGTCGCCGCGCGGCCCGCACAACGCGCCGCGCTCCCCGTCGGCGAGCAGGGCGTACTCGCGCAGGACGTGCGGTGGGAAGCCGGTCACCGCCGGACCTGTCGCCATACCGCCAGCCCGGCCGCGGCCAGCGCGCCACCGCAGGCGGCGAGCAGGCCGTGGTGCTGGCTGGCCCACAGCTGGAGGCTGCGCGGGGTGGACTTGCCGTCGAACTCGCCGTGGGCGCCGTAGTCGTGGCCACCCGGCCCGTCGGCGGGTTTCCACAGGTTGGCCGGCTGGTCAGCGGGTTTGCGCTGGGAGGTCTGCTGGGACCGCAAGCCGGTGTTGGCCAGGTAGCGGTCGAGCAGTCCGGGCGCGACGGCGTTCGCGATGAGCGTGCCGGCGGTGCTGGCCCCGACCCAGTACTCGCGGCGGCGCGGGTGGTCTGCCGCGTGCAGCACGGCGCGCGCGGCGACCTCGGGCTGGTAGATCGGCGCGACCGGTTGCGCGTGGTGCGGCAGCCGGGACAGCACCCAGGAGAACTGCGGGGTGTTGACCGCGGGCATCTGCACCATCGTCACGTGCACCTTGCTGCGCTCGGACAACAGCTCGCAGCGCAGCGATTCGTGGAAGCCCTGCAGGGCGTGCTTGGCTCCGCAGTAGGCGCTCTGCAAGGGGATTCCGCGGTAGGCGAGCGCCGAGCCGACCTGCACCACGGTGCCGTGGTCGCGGGGTTTCATCCGGTTGAGTGCGGCCATCGTCCCGTGCACGTAGCCGAGGTAGCTGACCTCGGTGACGCGGCGGAACTCTTCCGGCCGGATTTCGGCGAAGCGGGCGAAGACGGAGGTGAAGGCGACGTTCACCCAGACGTCGATCGGGCCGAGCTCGCGTTCGACCCGGTCGGCGGCCGCGTCGACCTGCTCGAAGTCGGCGACGTCGGTGGGGATGGCGAGGGCGGTGCCGCCCTTGGCGCGGATGTCGTCCGCGGCCGCCTTCAGGCCTTTCTCGCCGCGCGCGAGCAGCGCGACACGCGCTTGCTGGCCGCCGAAGGCCCGGGCCACCGCGCGGCCGATGCCGCCGCTGGCTCCGGTCACGACGACGACCCGGTTCTGGGTTTTGTTTTCTGACATGGGTTTCTCCTCTCTACCGTGCTCGCTTAGCCGCCCACGTCCAGGTGGCCGCGCCCGCGGCGTTGGCCAAGGCGAGGTGCCGCCACCGCGGGGACAACGCGGCCAGGGCGAGCATGCTGACACTGTGGGTGAGGTCGACCGTCCACGCCCGGCGGGCGAAGGCGCCGTCCGGCCGTCGCAGAGTGAGGGCGGCTTGCGCCAAGTGCCGCGCGCCCAGGCCGGCCGCGACAACCGCGAGTCCGTGCCGATCGTGAGGGACCGAGCGAGAGGCAAGCAGGAGCGTGGCGCCCCACACGGCTCGCGCGGTCGCGATCTGCCGCGTCCTCATCGCGTCCTCCGGCGGGCGACGGCGATCCCCAGGGCGGCTGCGGCGAGGGCGAGCCCGGGCAGGAGCTTCGGTGGTGCCGGGCGGGTGGGCTCGTCGTCGAGCGCGGTGGCGAGCAGTTCGGCGAGGTGGACGCCTTCGCGGCCGTTGCTGTCGAGCTGGTGGATCTGGGTGCGGCAGCTGAACCCGTCGGCCAGGACCGCGGTCTCCGCCGGCGCCTCGCGGACCCGGGGCAGCAGGACTCGCTCCGCGCACGCCTCGCTGACCTCGAGGTGGCCCTTCTCGAACCCGAAGTTGCCGGCCAGGCCGCAACAGCCGGAGTCGAGGTGCTCGGCGTCGACGCCGGCGGCCTTGAGCAGTTTCTCGTCGGCGTCCCAGCCCATGATCGCGTGCTGGTGGCAGTGCACCTGCGCGATGGCTTTCGCGTCGAGTCGCGGCGGCCGGTAGCCGGGGGAGTGCTCGGTGAGCAGCTCGGCGAGGGTGACGGTCTGCGCGCGCAGCCTTCGGACGTCGTGGTCGCCCGGGAACAGGTCGGCGGCGTCCGAGCGGAACACCGCGGTGCAGCTGGGCTCGAGACCCACGACGAGCCCGCCCTCGTGCAGGTGCGGCGCCAGCTCCCGGACGGTGCGCGCGAGGATGTGCTTGGCGACGCCCAGCTGTCCGGTGGAGATCCAGGTGAGCCCGCAGCACGGGGCGGCCGACGGCATGGTCACCCGCCAGCCGGCGTCTTCCATCACCCGGACCGCGGCCTGTCCGACGTGGGGGTGGAACGAGTTGGTGAAGGTGTCGGGCCACAGCAGCACCGTGCCGCGGGCACCGGTGCCGGATGGTCCGCGCCGCGCGAACCACTGCTGCAACGTTTCCCCGGCGAACAACGGGACTTCCCGGTGCGCGACGCCGGCGGCGAGCGTGGCCAGCCGGGCCAGGCCGGGCGCGTGGGTGAGGGCGTTGACCAGCTTTCCGGCTCGCAACCGGCTCACAACCTGGGCGAAGGCGGGCAGCCAGCCCATCGTGTAGTCCGACCGCGGCCGCCGCCACGGACGGCCTTCGTAGTGGTGGGAGAGGAACTCCGCCTTGTACGTCGCCATGTCCACATTGGCCGGACAGTCGGTCTTGCATCCCTTGCAGGACAGGCAGAGGTCGAGGGCGTCGCGGACCTCGGTGGAGCGCCAGCCGTCGGTGACGGGGCTGTCGCCGTGCCCGTCGAGCATTTCGAACAGCAGCCGCGCCCGCCCGCGCGTGGAGTGCTCCTCCTCGCCGGTGACCTGGTAGGACGGGCACATGACCTGGCCGCCTTCGGTGGTGTGCTGACGGCACCGCCCGACACCGACGCAGCGGTTGGCGGCCTGGGCGAACGAGCCGCCGTCGTCGGGGAATCGGAAGTGCAGGGCTTGCGGGTCGGCCGGCGACCAGTCGCCGCCGAGGCGCAAGTTCTCGTCGAGCCGGTACGGCGCGACGACCTTGCCGGGGTTCATCCGGTCGCCGGGATCGAAGATCGCCTTGAGCCGGCCGAACGCGGTCACCAGCTCGGTGCCGAACATCTTGGGCAGCAGCTCGCCGCGGGACTGGCCGTCGCCGTGTTCACCGGAGAACGAGCCGCCCAGCGACGCGACGAGGTCGGCGGCGCGTTCCATGAACCGGCGGTAGGTGGCGACGCCGTCGGCGCTGTAGAGGTCGAACGGGATGCGCGTGTGGACGCAGCCTTGGCCGAAGTGGCCGTACAGGCTCGGCCCGGTGTCGCCGGCGTACCCGAATTCTTCGTACAGCGCGGTGAGCTTCCGCAGGTACTCGCCGAGTCGTTCGGGTGCGACAGCGGAGTCTTCCCAGCCTTCGAACGTGTCGGCCTTGCCGGGGACGTGCGCGGTGGCGCCGAGCCCGGCTTCGCGGACTTGCCACAGTTCGGTCTCGCGGGCGGGGTCGTCGAGGAACGCGACGTCGGCTTCGTGCTCGTTGTCGTGCAACGCGTCGAGCATCCGATGGGCTCGGCGTTCGACCTCGTCGGTGGACGTGCCGCCGAACTGCACCATGAGGAACGCGCGACCCTCGGGCATCTCCTGCAGGGCTTGCGGGTTCATGTGCTTGATCTGCTGGTCGCGGATGAGCTTGTGGTCGACGCCTTCGAGGGCGATCGGTTCGTGCGGGAGGATCGCGGGCACGGCGTCGGCGGCGGTGGCGATGTCGGGGTAGCCGAGCACGACCAGGGTGCGTTCCGGGAGCACCGGCACCAGCTTGAGCTGGGCGCGCAGCACGGTGACCAAAGTGGACTCGGACCCGACCAGCAGGCCCGCGACGTCGAAGCCGTGTTCGGGTAGCAGGGAGTCCAGGTTGTAGCCCGACACGCGCCGCGGGATGTCGGGGAACCGGCGGCGGATCTCGTCGCCGTACTCCTCGCGCAAGCGCCGGAGCTGCCGGTAGACAGCGGCTCGCGCGTCGCCGTGGCGTTCGATCGCGGCGTACTCCTCGTCGGTGGTTTTCCCGCACCAGAAACGGGTTCCGTCGGCGAGGAGCACCTCCAGGCGGGCGATGTTGTCGACGACCTTGCCGGTCCGCTGGGCGGTGGCGCCGCAGGAGTTGTTGCCGATCATGCCGCCGAGGGTGCAGTTCATGTGCGTCGCCGGCTCCGGGCCGAACCGCAGGCCGATGTCGGCGAGCTGCCGGTTCAGTTCATCGAGGACGATCCCCGGCTGCACCACGCACGTGCGCGCCTCGGTGTCGACGGACTCGAGCTTCGTGCAGTACTTCGACCGGTCGAGCACCACGGCGGTGTTGGTGCACTGGCCGGCCAGGCTCGTCCCACCGCCACGGGAGAGCACCGGCGCGCCGTACTCCCGTGCCACCGTCAGCGCCTCGACCGCCTCGTCCGGGGTGCGGGGGAGGACGACGCCCAGGGGTACCTGCCGGAAGTTGGAGGCGTCGGTGGAGTAGGCGGCGCGGGTGCCGTCGTCGAACCGCACTTCGCCACCGACCCGGCGGTGCAGGGCCGCGACCAGGCCGTCGAGGTCGATCTCGGCGCGTTCCGGGCGGCGCACGATCGGGTCGGGGAGTTCGGTACGTCCCATCGGGCTTCCTTCAGATCGAGTAGTCGGCCGCGACGTCGGCGCGGAAGGTGAGTCCGTGGCCGGGCGCGGTCAGGTCGGGGGTGACCGTGCCGCCGGTGGGGTCGAGGCAGCCGTCGAAGAGCAGGCGTTCGATGCGGTCGTGGTCGGCGAACCATTCGATGTGCCGGAAGTTCTGCGTGGCCACCGCGGCGTGCGCCGAGAGGTTCGGGGCGCAGTGGGCGGACACGTCGCGGTTCGCCGCCGCGGCGAGCGCGGTGGCTCGCCGCCACTCGGTGAAGCCGCCGCAGCGGGTGACGTCGACCTGCAGGCAGTCGACGACCGGCAGCATGCGCACGAAGTAGGGCAGGTCGTAGCCGTACTCGCCGGCGGCGATGTCCGGCCCGCCGGGGAATCGCGTCGCCGCGAGCCCGGGCAGGTCGTCGCTGGAGACAGGTTCCTCGAACCACGTGACGCCCCACTCCAAGAGCCGCTCGGCGACCCGGCGGGCCTGGCCGGGGGGAGTAGGCGCCGTTGGCGTCGACGTAGATCTCGACTTCGTCGCCCACCTTGTCCCGCGTCACGGCCACCCGTTCCAGGTCGCGGGCGACGCGGGTGCCCCACGACTCACCGATCTTGATCTTCACGCGCGGGATGCGCTGCCGGCGCACCCAGTGGTCCAGCTGCGCGATCAGCTCACCGTCGGTGAGCGTGGTGAAGCCGCCGCTGCCGTATACCGCGACGTCGTCGTGCACCCGGCCGAGCAGCCGGCAGACGGGCACCCCGAGTGAGCGGGCGGCGGCGTCCCACAGTGCGATGTCGACCGCTGATAGTGCGCAGGAGACCAGGCCGTGGCGCCCGAGGTTGCGGGTGGCGTGCTGCATCGCCGCCCAGCAGGCGGGCACATCGAGCAGCGGGCGGTCGCGCACGGCCGCGGCGAGCACGCCGTCGATCAGCGGTACGCAGGCCGCGTCGGCGTAGGTCCAGCCGAGCCCGCGCACTCCGCCGGCGTCGACGTGCACGACGACGATCGTGGTGGCGTCCCAGGCGAGGGTGCCGTCGGCTTCGGGCGCCGGAGCACGCACCCGGTAGGCCCGGGCACGGACCTGCTCGATCGTGGTCATCAGTTCTTCCGGCCGGGCAGGAACTCCTGCAGCTTCGTCTTGACCCCCTGCACGACGAGGTGGAACGCGTCGGGGTCGCCCTTGAGCACCGACTGGGCGGCGGACTTCATCTGCTCGAACGTCGCGTGCGGCGGGATCGGCGGGACCTCGGGGTCGCAGCGGATGTCGAGCACGGCCGGCTTGCCCGCGCCGAGCGCGGTGTCCCAGGCCGCGACGAGCTGGTCCGGCTTGTCGACGGTGACCGCCGTCAGCCCGAGGGAGAGCGCGAAGCCGGCGTAGTCGACGTCCGGCAGGCTCTGGGACTCCTCGAACTTCGGTGCGCCGCCCATCGCGCGCAGCTCCCAGGTGACCTGGTTGAGGTCGTTGTTGTGGAAGACGCAGATGACGCAGGTCGGGTCGGTCCACAGGCTCTGGTAGCGGGCGATGGTGATCAGCTCGGCGAGGCCGTTCATCTGCATGGCGCCGTCGCCGACGAGGGCGATCACCGGCCGGTCGGGGTGGGCGAACTTCGCCCCGATCGCGTACGGGACGCCCGGGCCCATGGTCGCCAGTGTGCCCGACAGCGACCCGCGGATGTCGCCGCGGATGCGGAGGTTGCGGGCGTACCAGTTGGTGGAGGAGCCGGAGTCCGCGGTGACGATGGCGTTCTCCGGGATCCGCTTGGACAGCTCGGACACGATCGCCATCGGGTTCACCGGGTCGGCGTCCACCGCGGCTTCCTTCTCGACCGTGTCCCACCAGGAAGCGACGTTCTTCTCGATCGTCTCGCGCCACGAGCGGTCCGGTTTGGCGGTGAGCTTGGGCAGCAGGGCGCGCAGCGTGGCCGCGCTGTCGCCGACGAGGTTGACCTCGGTGGGGTAGCGCATCCCGATGAACCGGCCGTCGAGGTCGATCTGCACCGCGCGCGCCTGGCCGAAGTCCGGCAGGAACTGGCTGTACGGGAAGTTGGAGCCGACGATCAGCAGCGTGTCGCAGTCGCGCATCAGCTCGTAACTGGGCCGGGTGCCGAGCAGCCCGATCGCGCCGGTGACGTAGGACAGCTCGTCGGACAGTACGTCTTTACCCAGCAACGCCTTTGCGACGCCGGCCCCGGTGATCTCGGCGAGTTGCCGGACCTCCTCGGCTGCGCCGCGCGCGCCTTGCCCGACGAGGATCGCGACCTTCTCGCCGGCGTTGAGCACTTCGGCGGCGGCGTCGAGGTCGTGCTCGGGTGGGACCGGCGCTGGCCAGGACGTGCTCGGCGGGCTGGAAGGTACCTGCTTGAAGGCGTGCTTGGGCGCTTCGTAAGGCTCTTCCTGCAGGTCGGCGGGGATGATGAGCGCGGTGGGGCAGCGGGACGACTGCGCGGTGCGGATGGCGCGGTCGAGCGCGTTGGGCAGTTGCTCGGCGACGTTGACCTCGACGAGGTATTCGCTCGCGACGTCCTTGTAGAGCGCCTGCAGGTCGATCTCCTGCTGGTAGCTGCCGCCCATCGCGCTGCGTGCGGTCTGCCCGACGATCGCGACGACCGGGACGTGGTCGAGCTTCGCGTCGTAGAGGCCGTTGAGCAGGTGGATCGCGCCCGGGCCCGACGTGGCCATGCAGACGCCGACCTTCCCGCTGAACTTCGCGTACCCGACCGCCGAAAACGCGGCCATCTCCTCGTGCCGTGCTTGCACGAAGCGTGGCTGGTTGTCCGCTTTGCCGAAGGAGGCGACGAGTCCGTTGATTCCGTCGCCGGGATAGGCGAACACCTGCTCGACGTCCCACTCGCGTAAGCGCTGGAGCAGGTAATCGCCGACCGTCTGGGCCATGAGAACTCCTCAACCGTGCGTCGTGGTCGCCTGCGGATACCCGCTTTCTCGCCTAGCATGCTTGCGTGACGCAAATGAACGAGCCGGACGCCGCGCTGGCGGCGCTGCGCGCGATGGTGGCGATCGCGGACCGGACGGTCGAAGACGCCACCGGACACCTCACGTTGACGCAGTTCCGCGCGCTGCGCGTGGTGGGGGAGCGCACGCCGGTCACCATGGGGCGGGTAGCCGAGGAGCTGACGATGAACCCGTCGACGGTGACCCGCGCCTGCGATCGGCTCACCGCCCTTGAGCTGCTGCAAAAGGCGCAAAACCCCCTGAACAGGCGGGAGACGCTGCTGGCGCCCACGGCGAAGGGCCGGCAGCTCGTCGAGTGCGTCGACGACGAGCGCCGTCGCGTGCTCGCCGCCGTGCTCGATCGGCTCGGCGACGACGTCCGCCCGGGCGTGGTGGCCGCCTTGGCCCGATTCGCCGAGGCTGCTGCGTCTTTCCGCCCGTTCGCGAGCATCGTTGCGTCCGGCAAATAAGCGCGTCACTCGCCCGGGACGCTTACCCGGCCGCGCGCCGGGTACACGCGGTCATGACGTCGATCGGGTATTTCTTGTCCTGCGAGCAGTACGGTCCGCGTGAGCTGGTCGCCCAGGCCCGGGCGGCCGAAGCGGCCGGTTTCGAGCGGCTGTGGATCTCCGACCACTTCCACCCGTGGAACGACGAGCAGGGGCAGAGCCCGTTCGTCTGGTCGGTGATCGGCGCGTTGTCGGAGGCGGTCTCCCTGCCGGTGACGACCGCGGTGACCTGTCCGACGATCCGGCTGCACCCGGCGGTGATCGCCCAAGCGGCGGCGACCGCGGCGGTCCAGCTGGACGGCCGGTTCGTGCTCGGGGTGGGGTCGGGGGAGGCGCTCAACGAGCATGTCCTTGGTGATCCATGGCCATCGGTGGGTGAGCGGCTGGAGATGCTCGAGGAGGCGATCGGGGTCATCCGCGAGCTGCACGCGGCGGGTATCCGCGGCGAGGGGGTCAGTCACCGCGGGGCCCACTACCGGGTGCAGGAGGCCCGGATCTACACGGTGCCCGACCGGCCGGTGCCGATCTACGTCTCCGGTTTCGGGCCGCAAGCCACTGAGTTGGCCGGCCGCATCGGGGACGGCTACTGCACCGTCACCCCGGACGCCGACCTGGTCCGCGCGTTCCGGGAGTCCGGGGGAGGCGACAAGCTGGTGCAGGCGGGGATGAAGGTGAGCTGGGACGCCGACCCGGAGGCGGCGCTCGACGTCGCGCACCGGCTGTGGGCCAACGACGGGCTGCCAGGGCAGCTCGCGCAGGTGATGCCGCGGCCGCAGGACTTCGCGGCGGCGATGGAGCTGGTGTCCCGCGACGCCGTAGCCGAGGCGATCGTGTGCGGCGACGACCCGAAGGCCCACGTGGACCGGGTCCGGCAGTACGTCGAAGCCGGGGTGGACGAGGTGTATGTCCAGCAGATCGGCCCGGACCACGACGCGTTCTTCCGCGGCTGGCAGGAGCACGTGCTCCCGGAGTTCCACTGACCCCGGGACCGTGTCCCGTCCGGCGCTGCGTGGGTGCGACAAGTGGCGACCGGTGTGAATGAACGACCTTGACCGTGCCCGGCGGAAGCGAAATGCGTCGAGAACAGGTGGTACCGATGAACTTTTCCCAAGAACCGACCGGCCTCGGAACCCCCTCGTGACCGCGCCGGGACCGGAGCCGGAGGACGTGCCAGGCCTGGAGGCGGGCGGATCCGTCGCACCGGGGGACACTCCGCCGGACGCCGGCCAGACGTCGGGCCTTTCCCACCCGCAGCCGATGCCGTCGAGGACGGTGCCGGTCGTCGCGCTGATCGCCGTCGGGATCATCGTCATCGGGGTGGCCGCGTTCTTTGTCCTGCGCGCCTTCGACCTGCTCGGCTGAAAGGGGTCGGCTGGGAAACGACGGCTGGTCCCGCTTCCGGGCGGGAAGCGGGACCAGCCGAGAATCTCCGTGTAATTTCTTCTTGGTGTTGGCCTTGATTTTGCCTTTCGCGGTGCCCTTGGCGTTTTGGAGCGGCGTGTAGGTGCTCTGCAGCACCTATTCGCCGACGACGGACGCTGTCGGAACGTTGAAGGGAAAGGCCAAGTCGGCGAAGAACAAGCTCACCTGACCTCGTTTACCGGGTAGGCCCGCGGGTACCGGAGACGGGACCGCGTATCGCCGTGCCCACCCGAGACCTGAAGAGGAGTTTCCATGGCGGACCGCGATGAGGATGTCATCGCTCTGTTGCAGCGGTAGCACGCGGAGATCCGCGCGATGTTCGCCGAACTGGAAACCGCCGTGCACGAGACCGCCGAGGAAATGGTCGTGCACCCCGAGAGCCGCGATCTCGATCCGGCGGCTGAGTCCGTCGTCGAGGCCCGGCTCGGCGAGGAGCACCGGGCCAAGGAATTGCTGACCACGCTGCAGAAGATGGGCCCGGATGCCGACGGGTTCGACACTCTGCTGGTCCAGCTGCGCGAAGACGTACTCGCGCACGCGGAGCACGAGGAACGAGAGGAGTTCCCGCTCCTGCGCGCGCACCACGCTCCCGAGCGGTTGCGGGCCATGGCGGCGACCGTCCTCCTGGCCGAGGCGGTGGCCCCGACGCGACCGCACCCGGGCGTGGAGAGCGCGAAGGCCAACCTGCTGCTGGGCCCGCCCGCGGCAATCATGGACCGGGCTCGCGACGTCATCCGGACGGCGTTGGGCCAGTGACTTCCCCGCGCGTGTCGCTGGTGATCGGTGTCCTCTACCTCGTGCTGGGCATCGCCGGCTTCTTCGTCCCGGGCAACGCTGGATCGACGCCCGCCGGCCCGTTCGGGGTGCACGCCACCCAGTACACGCTGGTGATCTTCAGCGTGGGACCGATCCTGAACGTGCTGCACGTGCTTGTCGGCCTGGCAGGCGTGGTCGCCGCGAGAAACGTGTCCGGAACGACGTTCTACGCGCTGGCCGGCATCGTGCTGTTCGCCGGCCTCAACGCCTACAGCCTGCTCGTGCTCATCCTCGGCACCGGCGACCGGCTGAACCTCAACTGGGCGGACGTCGTCCTGCACCTGGCCACCCTGGTGGTATTCGCGGTGCTCGCCGGCCTGGCATGGCGTTCCAGAACATCCCAACGCACCAGACGGACCTCGTGACCGGAGCCTGGAGAAACGCCGCTTCAGGCCCGCAGCGCGTACCGGCGCTCGGCGTATGCGAGGTCGTCGCGCCACAGACGGGCCGCCGTGTGGCGCGCTGCGCGCAGGCTGGGATGCGGACCTCCGGCGCCGCACACTTGAGATCATCTACACAGGACTACGGCCGACGTGACCACGAAATGGCATGGACAAGCAGACGACGGGGCCTGATCGGCGCAGCGCCGCTCACGGGGTGGCAAGCTCGCCCACTGACGAAAGCCATGACCTGAGCGCTGTCCTCGTGAGCGCCATAGCCGGTCGTCGAGCGACACCCAATCGAACGTCCGCTCATGGCTCCCCTTTATGTCAAGGGGCGGCTCTGACGGGGGTAAGCTGACTGGCGGCAGGTTCGGGTTGTGGCTTGTCCGAAGGGCCGGTGTCCGGGGTCAGGCCGGTCACGCTGGATTGCAGAGTCGTCCCCGAGTGCCCTCCCGAGCCTGCCGCCTCACGTCGGTTCTGATCGGCGAGCATGCGGGCGTAGACGACGTTCGATAAGCGTCGTTTCAGGGCGCGCATCGCTTCCATCGAGGTCTTGCCCGCGGCTTTCTTGCCGTCGAAGTAGACGCGGCCGGCGGTGCGATTGCGGAGCTGAACGATGCCCATGATGTGCAGTGTCCGGTTGATCCTGCGGTTGCCGGCGCGGGACAGGCGATGCCGTTGCTGTTCTCCCGAGGATGCGTCCAGCGGCGCGGTGCCGTTCCAAGACGCGAACCGATCCCGGTTGCCGAACCGGTGGATGTCACCAACGTCGGCCAGCAGCCGCGCGGCGCCGGACGGGCCGATGCCGTGCAGGTCGAGCAGCGTGGATCCGCGGGCGACGACCAGCTCGCGGAGATCTTTGTCCGCAGCCTTGGTCTTCTTGTCGATGGTCTCGAGCTCGGTGATCAGCTCGACCGCCAGCCGACGGCGGGTCTTGCCCACGATGTCGCGTGGTTTGATCGTCGCGACGAGCGCGCGGGCTTGCGTCGCGGACAGGAACTTCTTCGCTCCGCCCGGAAACAGTTCCGTGAGCAGCCGGTGGAGACGGTTGACAGTCTGGGTCCTGGCGCGACCGAGTTCGTCGCGACGGTCGACCAGCATGCCCATCACGACCAGCTCCGGGTCGGGTTGGACTCGGACCAGGTTCGGGGTCCGCAGCGCGACCAGAGCCACCGAGTGCGCGTCGACCGGGTCGGTCTTGCGACCGTTGCCCGTGGCGAACACCCGTACCTGCGCTGACAGCTTCGCCGGCACGTCCAGGACGGTCTCGCCGTCGTGCACCAGCCGGTGGGCGATATGCCGGCCGACGCCGTTGCAGCCCTCGACCGCCCACACCCGGTCGCTGAATCGGCGTCCGGCGGTCAGCATCTCGGCATATCCGACCTGATTCGTGCCGAATTTCCCGGCCGTGATCCTGTCGCCGAGTTCGTTGATCACTTCGATCGTGGCCGAACGCTTATGCGGATCCATTCCAATAATCACGGGCATGCCGTTTCCTTGCCTCGACGCGACGATGTCAGCAAGGAGGGCACCGCTACTTCGAGCTGGGCAGACCCCTTTCCAGCCACTCCTCGCGCGGTGCTCGGTGAGACGCATGCCATGAGAGAGCCACGCCAATGACGCTGGCGGGCAGCCGCTGTGAGCGAGCGACTCGCCGAGCACCTGGACCAGAGTCTGGCCAGACCTGGTCCTGTCGCCCAGTCTTAAGTAGCCGATGAGCGGATGCTGATACAGCAAGTGCCGTCGCCGCGGGTCGGAGTTTAGGCTCGCCGCATGACGAGAGAACGCGATCACTTGCCGGCGCTCTATCGCGCACGGGTCGCTGCCTACGACGAGAAGCTTCATGACGATTGGCGGAGGTGGTGCCGGACGGTCTTGACATACGGCGGTGATCTGGTCGTTCCCCCCACCGAGCCCGACCCGGACCTTGGTCTTCTGCTTGAAGGTGGCGTGCTGCAGGAGCAGCCCAGCAAGTCCCTCGAGCAGGACGGAGACTGTCACTCGCATGTTGCGCAGCTGTGGTTCGACCGCGATATCCATGCCGTCGGCACGGGCTACGCCTTGGCCGACGGGCTTTGGCGGCAGCACTCATGGGGAGTCGGCGATGACGGCGCGATGTGGGAAACCAAGTGGGCTTACGAGCAGTACATTGGAGTGACGTTGCCGCCAGGCGAACCGACCATACGGTTCGTGCTGAACAACTACGCGGGCAACATCAAGGAATTCCTGCGGCAGGGATCTTCTCGCGCAAGAGAAATCATCGCTGTTCTGCGGGCATCCCGCGAACGGCGGACGGAGTCCGGTCCGCGCAACGATTAACGCCGCAGCTCCGGCGTCAGACCGGCCGCAGGGCGCGCTGCGCTCCCAGGACGTACGCTCATCTCGATGAGCTTGCGTTCAGCTCTGCGAACTGGTGTCGCGCCGCCCGGTGATCCACCGGACCAAGGTTTCGACGTAGCCGGGTACCAAAGCGGTCCCACCGTGCACTTGAACGCGGTGGTCAGCATGGGGAAACAGCTCGACTGTCAGGGTTGCTCGCGGATGACGTTCGGCATGGCAGGCGGCCGCGGCGAACAGGCCGATACTGTCCGCGACCGGAACCAGTTCGTCGGCGCCGCCGAAGGTCGCCAGGTGCGGACAGCGCAAACTCAGCATGTCTGGGATCGGATCATGGTCTTGTTTGCGCTTTGTGAACTCCCAGAGGCTCTCGTCGGTCTCTGACCGGTATTCGCCGAACAAGTCTTCGGCGGAGGCAGGGATCGAGAAAGACTGAACCAGCCGCGTCACTTCGTCGAAGTCGGCGCCGCGCCGACCGGCTTCGACGAGTCGGTCGTACACGGCCAGGGTCATCTCGGCGTCATGGGGCGTGATCCCGGCGATCGCCTGAAGGGCGGTGGCCAGCGCGTAACGGTCTTGAGCGGCGGGTGTCATGCCGGGGCAACCGTTGGTGACCACCCAGGGCACGTTCCCCCGGGCCGCGGCGCGCAGAACGACCCAACCACCTTCGCTGTGCCCGAACAGGCCGGTGGTCTCGGCCTGGACGCCAGGCTGGCAGCGGAGGAAGTCCAGTGCGGCCGTAGCGTCGACGGCGAAGTCGTCGATCGTTCCCGCGAGCCAGTCGCCGGAAGACGAGCCGACACCACGCTTGTCGTACGAGAGCACGGCGAACCCGGCTTCCACGAGTCCCCGCCGGATGGGCGGAAAGAAGTTGTCGTTGGTGCGGTCAGACGGTCCGGAGCCGCCGACCATGACCACCCCTGGAGCCGGGTCACGGCGGTCGGGACCGGTAAATGTTCCTGAGAGCACCACGTCGACGCTGGGGAAAGTCACATCGCGAACGCGTTCACCGGTCACCATCTACCCAGTATCCGGCTGCCCAGCACGTCGCGCTCCCACATCGTTGATCGCGCTGTCGCGTCGCCGGTACCAGGGTGAGCGGGGCGTTGCTTCGCCGGCGGACGGCACCGTCCGCACACTCATGCAGGTGAGTGGATAAATGGGCTGCACGCGGATCACTTCGCGCGTAGCTCAGCGGACTCCGTCGGCCTGCTGGGACGCGGCGTGACCGCGCCGCGGAATGGTGATCCCTTGTCGGACGACGACCTCTCCAGCCGGTGGCGGCACCAGTGGCCCGAGTGCCGTCCGTTCGCCGATGAGCTGAAACACGTTTACCCGTGAGGACCTCGTGACGGCCGTCGGGCCGGCGACTGCGGCACCTTTCGTCGGTACTGGCCACGGACTGCCGCTGACGGCGAAGTTGATGCGTTCGCCGGCTCGGGTGCATTCAGGATGCGGGGTACTGCGCGTCCTTGAGCAGGCGCGCCAGATGAACGGCGTTGCGCACAAGCGTCGCGTTTGTCGACGCCACCCCTTCGGGAGTCTCGTCGAGGTCGTTGTAGTCCTTGCCCTGCATGGCCTCGCCGTTCCAGTATGTCCCGCCTTGAGCCGGCACGGTGAAGCCGGTGTCGTTGAGGGCCTGGAACAGGTCAGCGATGATCTTGTGGGCGCCGTCCTCGTTGCCCACCGCCGCGGCGATCGCCACCTGCCGAACATCGCCGGCCGACCCTCGTCGTCGGTCTCGGACAGCTCGGCGTCGAGGCGTTCCAGCACGCGCTGGGCGACGCTGGACATGTGCCCCACCCAGGTCGGCGAAGCGATGAGCACGATGTCCGCGGCGGCGATCTTCTGCCGGATCTGCGGCCACTCGTCACCCTCGCCCATGTCCGCCTCGACACACGGCCGCACGTTGTGGTCGACGACGCGGACCACCTCACCAGGAACACCCTTTTCGGCGAACAAGTCCAGCAGCTGGCGGGTGATCAGGTCGCTGCTGGAGTCTGCCGGCGACGGCTTGAGCGTGCAGACCAGGGCAAGTACGCGCATGGCGTCGGTCATCGATACCTCCGTGATCGGGCCCTTCGGGTTCCCACAGACCGGCGCGGTCGAAGCGGATCTTCGGGGTGAATCGTCAGCTTTTGTCGCCGGTGCTGCGGAGGTGCTCCTTCACTTTGGCGATCGCGAAACCCCAGCCCTGGTCCTCGCCGCGTTCCAGCACCACCTGCAGCCGCACCAGCGGCCGCTGGCCGCGACCTGACAGCGCCGAGCGGACCAGCCACGGGCCTGCCGCCGAGAGGATCTTGCATGCCGGCCCATCACCGATCACAACCACTGCCGGCGGGTAGCCGAGCTCGCCGCGCCCGCTGCAGCTCACCGGCGCCCTCTGGCGGGCCGCATCGGGGCCCGAGGACCGGTCAGCGTCCATGCTTGGACTCATTCTCGACGGATTGAGCGCTCACCGGAAGCCATGACAAGGTCGTTGTCCAGAGTGCGGGTTCGTGCCGTCGCTGCGGCGCTCATGCCCGACCTGGGTGTGACGCTCGAAGAGATCACGCTAATCGGTGAATTCGCATGTCGATGGTGGTCGTGGGGACGATGATCGGCAAAAGCTGTCGCTGTGACAGTCGTCCTCATTGCCGCCGGGCGCAGGTAGCGGATCGCCGCCTGTTCACAGTGGGCGGGGCGTCTGCTCGAGGCCGGAGAACACGGCGGCGATCAGCCGCCGTCCCTGTGCGGTGCCTTCGTCGTTGTTGGCGACTCGCCAGAGGAAGCTCATCAGCATGATGATGTCGGCGGGGTCGTGGCCGGCGGCGATGGTGCCTTCGGCCACGCAGGCGTCGACGAGCTTCTTCACTGCCGCGGTGGTCGGCGCCCACGAGGCGCTGATCACATCCTGGGCCGCCGCGCTGTGCAGGGCGTCACCGAGGCCGTGCTTGATGCGGATGTAGGCCGACAAGGTTTCGAACCACTCGACGAAGGCGGCCTTGGCCGATGAGTGCCGCGCCAGCACTTCGTCGGCGGCGGTGGTGAGGCGTTCGATGTCGTGCTGGTAGGCCGCCAGGATCAGGTCTTCGCGGGTGGGGAAGTGGCGGTAGAGCGTTCCGGCGCCGACGCCGGCGCGCTTGGCGACCTCGCTGAGCGGCACGAGCGGGTTCTGGGCGAACAGTTCGTGGGCGGCCTCGATGATCGCGACACGGTTGCGCGCGGCGGCCTTGCGCTGCGTGCCGTAGGTGCCCGGCGGCTGGTCGGTCATACCCCGATGATGCCCCATCTTTGACATGCGGAGAACTCTCCGCTAGTTTCGGGACACATCCGGAGAATCCTCCGCGTGTTTGCTCCGTCAGGGAGAGCCACCCATGCACTACGTGAAGCTCGGCACCACCGGCCTCGACGTCTCGCCCATCGCGATCGGCGCGATGACCTACGGCGAGCCCGACCGCGGCCACCCCGTCTGGTCCCTCGGAGAGGAGCAGGCGCGTCCGCTGATCAAGCACGCGCTGGACGGGGGCATCAACTTCTTCGACACCGCGAACATGTACTCGAATGGGTCGAGCGAAGAGATTCTCGGCCGGGCGCTGAAGGACTTCGCCGACCGCGACGACGTGGTGATCGCCACCAAGTTGCGTCACCCGATGCGCCCGGGGCCGAACGGGAAAGGGTTGTCGCGCAAGGCGATCATGACCGAGGTCGAGCACTCCCTGCGGCGCCTCGGCACCGACTACATCGACCTCTACCAGGTGCACCGCAACGACCATGCGACGCCGCTGGAGGAGACCCTCGAAGCGCTCAGCGACTTGGTGAAGGCAGGCAAGGTGCGCTACCTGGGCGCGTCGTCGATGTTCGCCTGGGAGTTCGCCAAGGCCCTGCACCTGCAGAAGCAGCACGGCTGGGCGCGGTTCGTGTCCATGCAGGACCACTACAACCTGCTCGCCCGCGAAGAAGAGCGCGAGATGATCCCGCTATGCCTCGACGAGGGTGTCGGCACGATCATCTGGAGCCCTCTGGCCCGTGGCCGGCTCGCTCGCGCGTGGGATGACGCGAAGTCGACCGCTCGCTCGGAGACCGACGGCGGCTACGCCGACCTGCTCTACTCGCCCGCGGAAGAGGCGTCGAACCACGCCATCATCGACGCGGTCGGCAAGGTCGCGGCCGACCAGGGAGTGAGCCGCGCCTCGATCGCTCTGGCGTGGCTGCACCGCCAGCCGGTCGTCACCGCTCCGCTGGTCGGTGCCGGTTCGGTCAAGCAGATCGACGATGCGATCGCGTCGCTGGACGTCGAGCTCACCGACGAGGACGTCCGCGCGCTCACCGCTCCCTACGCGCCGCGGTACGACTGGCAGGGTGTCTCGGACGAGGCGACCATGGACGCGATCCGCGCTCGGGTCCCGGGAATGGCGCTGAAGTGACGCCGATCGTGCGCTCCGGCGCGGCTGCCCGCCTCGGAGCGGTCCTGCTCTTCATCGGCCCGCTGGTGTCGTGGGTGGCCGAGCTCATTACGGCGTCGGCCTGGCAGGAGCCGCACTACTCGCCGTTTTACAACTGGGTCAGCCACCTCGGCCTGACCGGCCCGAGTCAGGTCGCGTTCGGACAAGTCGGGAACTCCCCGCTGGGGGCGGTGATGGACATCGGCTGGGTGCTCTACGGCATCCTGCTGATCGCTGGCGCGGTGCTCACCTTCGACCTGCGCGGAGGCGCGCGGCCGATCGTGATCGTCGTGCTGGCGGTCCTGGCCGGTGTCGGCGTCTCTCTCGTCGGCATCTTCCAGGGGTCCAACGCGAACGTCGCGAACGGCCTGATCGTCTTCCACACCTACGGTGCGCAAGGCGTGATGCTGGCCGGGAACCTCATGGCGATCGCCGTCGGCGTCAGTGCCACCCGAATCGGTTTGGGTCGTGGCCGCCGCGTCGCGAGCATCGCGCTGGGCGTCTTCGGGCTGATCGCGTTCGCGGCCTTCATGGCCGACGTGTTCAGCGGCTGGGCGTGGAACATCGGCCTGTTCGAACGCGCCGCGATCTACCCGATCATGATCGGCCACCTCGTCCTCGGCAGCGGCCTCATCGCCGCACGGACCGTCCGAGACGCCCGCCAAGCGTCGCTGCGCCAGCCGGTTCTCGCTGGCCGGTGACAGAGCCCGGGTGGACGTCGCCTCACCACTGGGTGCGGGAGGCGACAAGGACCCCGACGCGCTGATCGTTCCTGCCCGCGACGGCGCGTTGCCGTGGCGACCACGAGACGATGGCCGCGTTTCGAGGAGGCCGTGGCGAAGGGAACGCTCGGCGGTGCGACCGCGCGGACCGAAGCGGAGGTCCGCGAGTTGCTGCCGGGCTTGGAGCTGGTGAGCCGGGGATCGCAGTGGCTCATCGCCGGTGCGGTCGCCCGCAAGGCCTGATCGGCCCGAAAGGTTCCGGACGGGCCGACCGGGCGAGGTTGCGAACCACGTGTGCGGATCAAGGCGCGATGATGCCGACTCCTCCGTGGCTGAGGCTCATCGCCGCGCCGGCCGGGCGCAGCTGCGGTCCGTCGGGCCACCAGTCCTGCACCGGACCCACTCCGGGGGCGAGGACGTCGTAGCCGTCGAACAGCCGCCGCAGCTCGGCGACGGTCCGGCAGCGGACGCGCTGGCCGGAGTGGGTGTGCCACACCCGCTCGACCGAGCGCGTCAGGTCGCGGTTCCGCGCGGGTTCGACCCAGCCGCTGAGCGCCAGTGCCGATCCTGGTGCCAGCAGGGTGCGGTAGCCGGCCAGTGCGGCGCCGAGGCGGTGGTCGTCGAGTTCGTGCTGGACGCCGCGGGTCATCAGCACCGCGACCGGGCGGCGCGGATCCAGGGCGGGCCACAGCTGTTCGCTGTCGAGCAGCCGGTGGGGATCGAGGTGGTCGCCGCACACGATGTGGGTGGCGTCGTTGTCGTCCAGCAGCGCACGGCCGTAGCTGAGCAGCAGCGGGTGGGTGTTGGTGTAGACGACGGTCGCGTCGCGGTTGTGGCGCTGGGCGATCTGGTGGGTGTTTTCGCGGGCGTGCGGCAGGCCGGCGGCGAGGTCGAGGAACTGGTCGATGCCGCGGCCGGCGAGGTGACGCACGACCCGGACGTGCCAGGCGCGGGTGGCGCGCAGCAGTTCGGTGAAGCCGGGTGCGGTCTCTTCGAGGGCGGCCAGTGCTTCGCGGTCGAGCTCGTAGTTGTCGGTTCCGCCGTGGGCGGCGTTGTGGATCCGCGCCGGGGAGGCGACCGGGAGCCGCCACGTCCGGGCGGTGAAAAGGCCAGGCGGGGTTGCGAGTGCCATGCCGCGCACCTCCGGCACTTCATTGAAAGCAGAACGAGTTCGCGTCGGCTGGCAGCCTAACAACTTCGGTAACCTCTGTGACCACTTCGACTGCGACACGAAAGAATGGTCCTCAGTAGTTCGATCTCTACCTACAGTGGTATCGAAACTCGGGGGTGGACGCGTAGCGGGAGATATGCGACCAACTAGGTGTCACTTCCGGATACCGAGCGTCGCATCAATCAAGAACGCAATGACGCTGGCGCTGCGCGGCGCCGGCTGCGGACTCTCAGCGGCCGACGCCGCGAGGTCATGCGCGACGACGCCGTCAGCCTGAGCAGCGGTGCGAAAGAGTGCGCGGAACGGGTGAGCGAGTCGTCAGAGCGTGGTCAGCGATCGTGTCCGGGGCGGCCGGGCGATGAAGAATCCACCGGCCGCCCGGACAGGCTCCGGTCGGGACTCAGGACAAGATCGCCGGTAGGAAGCCTCCGACTGGGCCGCGAACAGCGCTGTCGAGCAGTTCGCGCAGCCGCTGGGTGGGCACGGGCACGGACGGCGTCTCGGCGAACCAGTGCTGCAGTTCTTCCATCGTGGGGTTCTCCGGCGGCTGCCCGGGCAGGTACGGCTGCGTGTAGGCGGGCGTGCCGGGCTCGAAGCGCCAGCTGTCCGCGAGCGGGCCGGCGTCCACGGTGTCGTAGCCGAGGGTGTCGAGCAGGGCGGTGGCTTCGGCGTTCGCCTCGGGGAAGTCTCCGGCGATCGGCAGGGCGCTGCGGTCGGGCGCGCCGGTCGGGCGGGCCAGCGCGCGCAGGCTGCTGAAGATGATGTTGTTGCTCGCCTTGACCACGTGCGCGCCGGCCAGATGGCGCTGCACGAGGGCGCTGGAGGTCAGTTCGCCGCTGTCGAGCACCGGGATCCGGCCGTCGCGCTGCGGGTAGTAGTTCATCGTGTCGAGCACGGTCTTGCCGGCCAGCGCTTCGGCGGGCAGGCGGTCGTAGGCCACCAGAGGGATGGTCGCCACCACCAGGTCGCCGGCGGCTGCGGCCTCCGCGGGGGTGGCCGCCCGTGCGCCGTCGCCGAGCTCGCCCACCAGGTCGGCCAGCGTTTCGGGGCCGCGGGAGTTACTGAGGACGACCTCGATCCCGGCGGCGATGGCCAGGTGCGCGAGGGTGCCGCCGATCATGCCGGCGCCGATGAAGCCCAGGGTTTTCGTCACGGTGTCTCCGTTCTTACGATAACCGACATGTGTCGGATATCCAGCGTGTGTTGTCAAAGGTACACTGACTGCGTGGTGAAGTCCCCCAGCCCCGCTCCCGACCGCCGCGTCCGCCGCAGCCAGGCCGCGCTGCAGCAGGCGTTGCTGGAACTCGTCGAAGAAACCGACCTGACGCAGCTCACGGTGGCCGACGTCGCCGAGCACGCGGACGTCAACCGGTCGACCTTCTACGCGCACTACCGCGATGTCCACGAGCTGGCCGAAGCCGCCTGCACGGCGATGATCGACGACCTCCTCGACTCTCTGGCGGCCGTCGGCCCCGAGGATCCGGACGCCTGCCCGTCACCCGCCCTGACGAGGTTCTTCGCTCACCTCGCCGAGCACGCCGGCCTGTACCGCAGCCTCCTTGGCCCGGGTGGCAGCGCCCGCGTCCTCGCCCACCTTCTCGCCCGCGCGACGGCGACGATCCACGCCTCCGCTTGCGTGCTGTCCGGCGCAGACTCGGCCGACGACGACTACGACGTGCCTGCCGGGTTCGCCGCCGGCGGCCTCGTCGGAGTCGCGGTCGATTGGTTGGACCGCGGGTGTCCTCGCGCGCCCATCGAGATGGCGGTTCTCACCAAGCCGCTGGTGCTGCACCTCGCTCCGGCCTTGTGAACCGGCGCGCCGGCAACGGCGGGGTCAGGGCGTTCTGTGTCGTCCGAACGGCGGATCGCGTGGCTGCGGGTCGCAGTCGCGGTCGCGGAGCAAGCCGGGGCACGGGATCGTGGCGGGCGACGGCAGTGCAGCGACCATCGGCTGGCTCGACGCCTGCCACTGGTCGGTCGTGCTCGCGTTCGAGGCGACCGCCGGTGCCGCCATCGCTCACCAGCTCGTACCAGGCGCACCCACCTGGGCCGCCGCGCTGTTGTTCATGGCCGCGCTGACCGGCGTGAACTTGTGTGCGGTGAAGTCGTTCGGGCGCTTCGAGTTCGCGCCGCTGCTGCGCGGGCGGCCGGTTCCTCGTCGTGGCCAGCTCGTTCGACACGTCGCGCCACTTGGCGCGCGTAGCGGCCAGATTCGCTCCGAGCGGGACAGACCCACGAATCCATCTACGGCACCGGCCCTCGTGCGCGAGCCGTAACTCGGCGTGGATCCGCTGCACGACCGGCGCGGTAACGGGGTCGGGTTCGAGGCGGTGCAACCGTTTGCCTTCGGCGGCTTTGGCCGGGTTGGGGTGTGGGCCGGCGTCGGCGAGTTGGTAGCCGTAGGGCGGTCGGCCGCCGAGGAGTCGGCTTTCGACGGAGGCCTGGGCGGCCATGGCGGTGCGGACGCGGATCTTGATCCGGTTGCGTTCGCCCTTGCTCATCCCGCCGAAGCGAGGCGTTAGCTGCCTCCGGGGAAAGCTCCGGCGCTTGTGCGAGAAGCAGAACAGATGGCTGCGTCTCGTCGCCCCGACGCTCGCGTCGGGGCCTGCTGCCGGCTGAAGCCCTCTGTGTCGGTGGCCCCGAAAAACGCGTCCTCGCTGATGATTGATCGAGGAGTTCTCAACACCGTCGACGAGCGTTCGTTCAGCCGACACGGCCAAGTGCGCTGGCGGCGAACAGCTGACGTCGGTGCAGCCGCTGGCGGCCTGGTTGAGCGAGCACCGGCCTTGCCGATGGCGGCCTGGCGGTGACGGAGGAAGATCTGGCCGTACTGACCCGCCTTCGCACGGCAATGCACCAGTCGCTCGAGGGTGACTTCGATGCCGCCACGGCCTTCTCGGACTACCCGCTGCTGCTTGCGCCCGGCCGGCGGGACGGGCTGCGTCTCGTCGCCCGGTCAGGAAGGGCCTGGCTGGATGTCATCGTCGAGACCGTGGCCGTGGCCGTGTACCGCGGGGAGTGGAGCCGGATCAGGCTCTGCGCGGCGCCGGACTGCCGGTGGGCGTTCCATGACACCTCACGGAGCGGTCGCGGGCGCTGTGCGACATGCAGGTCTGCGGCAATCGTCACAAGACGCGTGCTGGATCCTGCCTCACGTCCTGGAGGTCAAGTACCTGGAGGCGCTGAATGCTCGGCGATTCGGTGATCGTGCCGGGAAGCGCTTGCTGGCCTCGATGTCGCCGGTGCGTCCTTGCGGTCGGGGTCGCGGTCATATACTTTACGACCGTAAAGGTTAGTGATCTGGTCGACCCGCCCGGTGCCTGCCGCTCGCGTCGGCGCCCCGCTGAAGGGAGTTCGGAGCATGATCGAGGAACGCGACATCCTGGTCACCATGCGGGACGGCACGCGTCTGGCGGTGGACGTCTACCGTCCGGAGGCGCCGGGCGGGCACCCCGTTCTCTACGCGAGTGCGTTGCACAACAAGGACATCCAAGGTCCCGACATCGCGGACGTGCTGCCGCCCCAGCCCGCGCACGCGCCCCTGTGGTTCGGGCCGATCGAGGCCGGGGACACGCGACGATTCGTCGCCAGCGGCTACGTGCACGTCATCGCGCAACCGCGCGGATCGGCGAAGTCAGAGGGGCACTACGGCGAAGAGGACACCGACCACTACGACCTGATCGAGTGGATCACGCAGCAGCCGTGGTCCGACGGCAATGTCGGGATGGTCGGCATCTCCGGCTACGCGGGGGAGCAGTGGCGAGCCGCGGCGCAGGGTCATCCCGCGCTCAAGGCGATCTTCCCGTACGACGCCTGCAGTGCGTACGGCGGGATGTTCGGGTTCCGCGATTTGCACCCCGGCGGGGTGCTGCACACGTTCCCGTACCTGCTCGACGTGTTCAGCACCGTGCACGAGTCGCGGGACCGGCCCGGCCCGCTGCCGGACGAGGAGGAGGCGTTGTGGCGGCAGGCCATGGCGAATCCCGACTTCAAGCAGTACGTCAACCTGTACAACATCCTGACCCAGAAGGGCCAGCGCACGTTCGTCATGTACCACGCCATGACCCATCCGTGGGAGACGGACGGCGTCGTCGAGCAAGCCGAAGAGACCTTCAAGAAGATCAAGGTCCCGTTCTACACCGGCTCAGGTGCCTACGCGTACACGTACAAGCTCCACTGGCTGGGTGCGCAGCACTACTTCCGGAACGTCGACCAGCCGAAGAAGCTGATCTTCACCGGACCAGCGCACGTCGAGCGGCCGTTCCACCAGTACCACGACGAGATCATCCGGTGGTACGACCACTGGCTCAAGGGCATCGACACCGGCATCATGTCCGAGCCGCCGGTGCGCTATTGGCTCATGGGCCGCAACGAGTGGCGCACCGGCGAGGACTGGCCGCTACCGCAGACGGAGTGGACGAAGTTCCACCTCGGTGCCTGGGAATCGCTGAGCGTCGAACCCCCGCGACCCGCGGCCGAGACGGGCGAGTCCGCACGGCAGCCCGACGTTTTCACGCAGATGCCGCTCACCAGGACGAAGACGGTCGAGCGCCTGCGTTACCTCGGCGAGCCGCTGGCACACGACCTGACGGTGGTGGGGCCGATCAGCCTCACCCTGTACGCCGAGATCGACAAGCCCGACACGAACTGGATCATCGTCCTGAAGGACGTGGGTCCCGACGTGTCCGTGCGCACGGCGCGTGAAGGTGAACGCGACCTGCCCGCGGACCTCCCCGAACGGGAACTCACCCGCGGCTGGCTCAAAGCGTCGTACCGGGCGCTGGACGAGGAGCGGTCCACGCCCTGGGAGCCTTTCCACAAACTGACCCGTGACTCCGTCGCCCCGGTCGAACCGGGAGCGGTCACCGAGTACCGGATCCAGATCCTCGCGACCGCCAACACGTTCCGGGCCGGGCACCGGATCTGCCTGGAGATCTCCAGCATGGACGTCCCGACCGGAACCGGAGCCATGAGCGGCGTGGAGTACATCCCCTACCACGTCAGCAGCAGCGAGACCGTGACCCACCGGGTCTACCACGACGCCGACCGGCCGTCGCACCTCCTGCTCCCCGTCATTCCCGAAACAGCCTGAGACAACCGGAACCGTCAGTGAAGGAGCGCAACATGGGCAGCGTTCGATTCGAGCGGCAGGGCGGCATCGGCCGGATCCTGCTCGCGGATCCACCCCACAACCGGGTCGGCACCCGGTACGCCGCCGACCTGCGCGACGCGGTGCACGCGGCCGGTGAAAGCGACATCCGGGTGCTCGCCGTCGTCGCGGAAGGACCGAACTTCAGCCTGGGCGGTGACGTCCGCGAGTGGCCGGGCAGGGACGGCACCTGGTTCCGCACGTTCGTCCGTGAGGTCGCCACGTCGTACCGGGCGATCGAGGCCTTGCGCGTTCCGACCGTGGCGGTCGTGCGGGGCCTCGCGTTCGGTGGAGGCCTCGAGCTGGCGCTCGCCTGCGACTTCCTCGTGGCTGCCGACACCGCGGTCTTCCGGTGCGTGGAGGTCACCACGGGCATGCTGCCGGTGGCCGGCGGCATCCAGCGGCTGGCCGAACGCGTGGGCCGGGCGCGTGCCCACCGCTTCGCCGCACTCGGTGAGCCCATCCCCGGCACCCAGGCGGGGGAGCTCGGGATCGCCACGCACGTGGTCCCCGAGTCCCGGCTCGACGCCGAGGCCGACGCACTCGTGCGACGCCTCGCCGTCGGACCGACGCGCTCCTACGTCGCCACCCGGACGTTGCTCAAGGTCTGGTCCAGCGGGGGCGTCGCGGCCACTGACGAAGTGGTTCTCGACGTGGCCATGGAACTTTACGACGGCGCGGACGTCCAGCGCGGTTTCGTGAACACGGCCAAGGCTTTCGACGCCGGCGTCGAGCCACCCGAGATCGAGTTCGCCGGCAGGTAGGTGCCGAGACAACAGGAAGGTCGCTTCGATGACGCCCAGTTCCTTCGAGTACACGCCGCCGACCGGCCGGGTCGTCTTCGGCAGCGGCACCCTTGCCGACGTTCCGCGCGAGGTGCGGGCCCTGGGTGGTGCGCGGGTGTTCGTCCTCTCCGGAGCGCCGGAGTCGACGGGAACGACCGCGCGGCTCCTGGACGTGCTGGGCGACCTCGTCGTGGGGGTGTCGAGGGAGGTGGTCATGCACACGCCGATCGACGTGACCGAACGTGTGCTGCGGTCCGTCCGTGAGGTGGAACCCGACTGCCTGGTCTCACTGGGTGGCGGTTCGGCCACGGGGCTGAGCAAGGCCCTCGCGTTCAGGACCGGTCTTCCGCAGATCGCGATTCCCGCGACGTACGCGGGGTCCGAGGCGACCCCGATCCTCGGCCAGACCGACGGCGGCAGGAAGACGACCCTGCGTTCCGAGCGCGTGCTGCCCGAGGTCATCGTGTACGACGTCGATCTCACCATGGGCCTTCCCGCGAGCCTGTCGTGCGTGTCCGGCCTGAACGCGATCGCGCACGCGGCAGAGGCTCTCTACGCGGAGAACGCGAACCCGGTCACCTCGGCGCTGGCCGAACAGGCGATCTCGCTGCTCGCGCGAGCCCTGCCGGCCATCGTGTCCGATCCGCTGGACCGTGCGGCGCGGTCCGACGCGCTGGTCGGGGCCTGGCTGGGCGGCACCTGCCTGGGTTCGGTGGGAATGGCCCTGCACCACAAGCTCTGTCACATCCTCGGCGGCACGTACGACCTGCCGCACGCCGAGACGCACGCGATCGTCCTGCCCCACGTCATCGCGTACAACTCCGCCGCCGCACCGCGGGAGGTCGAGGTCGTGGCCCGCGCCGTCGAGGCGGACGACGCGGCTCAGGGCCTGTTCGACCTGACCGAGGCGCTCGGTGCGCCGACGTCGCTCGAGTCGATCGGGATGTCCGAGGCCGCGCTCGACGACGTGGCCGAGATCGCCGTGACGGCGCCGTATTGGAACCCGCGGCCGTTGGACAGGGACGCACTGAGAGAACTCCTCGACGACGCCTACCACGGGCGTCGACCATCACGTTGAGAAAGGAGACCATCGGTCATGGAAGCTGTGTTCGTCGAGCTGACCGAGCAGGTCGTCGCCCAGATCCGGCCCGCTGACCCCAGGCTGCGTGAGATCCTCTCGCTCGCCGTCAGCCATCTCCACGCGTTCGTCAGGGAGGCCGGGCTCACCCAGCAGGAGTGGGCGGCCGCGATCGACTTCCTCACCCGGACCGGTCAGACGTGCACGGACGACCGCCAGGAGTTCATTCTGCTGTCCGACATCCTGGGTGTGTCCACATTGGTCGACGCGATCGGGCACGACGCGGACGACGTCACCGACTCGACGGTGCTCGGGCCGTTCTACACCGGACGGCAACGGGAGATCGCGAACGGCGACTCGATTCTCCTGCGGCCGGAGAGCAATCCACCGCTCACGGTCGGCGGCCGGGTGTCCGCAGTGGACGGAACACCGGTCGCGGGGGCGGTCGTGGAGGTCTGGCAGACCGCGAGCAACCAGCTCTACGACTGCCAGGATCCCGAACAGCCGCGGGGTCACCTCCGCGGCACCTTCCGCACGGACGGCGAAGGGAGGTACGAGTTCCAGACGGTGCTGCCCGAGAGCTACCCCATCCCGACCGACGGCCCGGTGGGGCAGCTGTTGCACCTCATGAGGCGGCACCCCTTCCGGCCGGCCCACATCCATTTCATGATCAGCGCTGCCGGCTGCCGGACGCTCGTCACCCATCTGTTCCTGGCGGATGACCGCTATCTCGGCAGTGACGCGGTGTACGGGGTCAAAGATTCCCTCGTCGTGCGCCCGGAGGCCAGGGGCGTGGGGTACGCCGTCGAGTACGACTTCCGGCTCGAGAACGAACGGAAACCACGCACATCGCCGGTGGAAGCCGGTTCGCCGGAGCGATGACGAACAGGGCCGCCGGACCTGCGGTGTTAGGGTTCGGCATGGTATCGGGAAGCACGTCCGCAGCCGGGAAGCGGCCGGAGCAGGGCGCTTCGACGGAGGCCGAACGACCGCGCCGGCGCGCGGAACAGCAGAGGTCCCTGGCCACGCGCGAGACCATCCTCTCCGCGGCCTTCGCCGAGTTCGCCGAGAAGGGTTTCGAGACGGCCAGCATCCGCGCCATCGCCGACCGCGCGGGTGTGCAACACCCGTTGATCACGTACCACTTCCCGAACAAGGACCTGCTGTGGCGCGCGACGGCCGAGGCGACCTTCGCACGGATCAGGGAAGAGTGGGACGAGCAGGCCGTCCGCGACTCGGGCCTGGACCCGCTGGAACGACTGCGCGCCGAGTACAGGGTGCTGTTCCGTCACACGGTCCGGTTTCCCGACTTCCACCGCTTCATGCGTCAGGAGGCGTCCACGCGCAACCCGCGCCTGCGGTGGGCTGCTGACACGGTCCTCAAGCCGCTGCTCGACCGGCTGCTTCCGCAGATCGCGGCCGCCCAGGGCCAGGGCCTGCTGCCCGAGGTCGAGCCGATCCTCTTCCACTACATGATGGTCAGCCTCACGGCCACCCTGTCGGAGTTCGGTCCCGAGATGCAGGTCACGAGTGGCGTTGCGGCCGACCGGACGGACATCGCCGAGGCGTACTGGCACCTGGTCGACAGAATCGTGTTCGCGGCCGCGGACCAGTCCCGCGAGTGAGCTGGGAGCGCCCCGGTCTCGTCGGCCGCTGGCCCGCAGGGTGCTCGCCGTACGGCTTCGACATGACAGCGCCGCCGGAGTCCAGGTGGAGGACGCTGCCGCCCACTCTTCGTCGTGTCGTGGCGTCAGACGCCAGGAGCGACACGCTATACTTTACGCTGGTAAAGTTCAGTGTGGTGCGGGAACCGGGTCCGGGTGGTCGCGGAACTGCCCGGGGGCGAGACCGTATTCGCGGCTGAACGCAGTGGCGAAAGCGAACTCGGTGGAGTAGCCGATTTGGCGGGCGATCGTGGCCAGCCCGAAGGTGGTCTGCCGGAGCAGGCGGGCGGCACAGGCCAGTCGCCAGTACGTCACGTAGGTCATCGGCGGTAGTCCGACCTGGACGGTGAAGCGTCGGTTGAACGACGTACGTGACATACCCGCCACCTTGGCGAGTCGCTGGACGTTCCAAGCATGTTGCGGGCGTTCGTGGATCTGGTCCAGTGCCGCGGCGATGGCCGGGTCGGCCCCGGTCGTCCAGCTCGCGTTGTCCGGTGCGCCGCACCAGTGCCGCAGGGCGTGAACCAGGATGAGGTCGACCAGTGCGGACCGGGTCACCCAGTTGCCTTGCTGCACCTCGGAGACCTCCTTCTCCAGCAGGCCCACCAGCGTTCTCAGCTCAGGGGAGTGAGCGTGGTCCGGCGAGACGACGATCGTTTCGGGCAGCCCGCGGAGCATCGGATGGAGCCGGCCGTGGTCGAGCCGATAAGCGCCGCAGATGAACTCGGCGTCCGGCCGGGACACCGGCCGGTCGGTCCGGGGAAACTCCGGCAGCTCGCCGAGCCGGGCCGGTGCGTGACCGAGGCCGTGCTCCGCGCCGTTCGGTGCGATCACGACGTCGCCGGGACGCAGCCGGACAGGCGTGCTCCGGTCGGCAATCAGCCATGCCTCGCCGTTCAGCAGGACGTGGAAACCGATGCCGACGAAGCCGGGAAACCGCATGCTCCAGGCACCTGACGCGCGCAGCCGACGACCGTTGGCTCGTCCCGCCCGGACACTGTTGATGGCGCTGCTGATCGCGTCCACGAGCGCCATGCTAGTCCGGGTTCCGCGGGTCGAACGCGTATGGAACCGGGCCGATCACGGATGGTGCCGCGGGGCCGGCGGTGGTTCAGTCGTCAGGTCTGTTCGGCTTGCCCGACTGAAGGAGGAAATCGATGAGGAGTATGGGGATCGTGCTCGAGGAGCTGCTGAACGAGCGGGAGACTCCGGTGGAGGAGGTGATGGCCAGACATTTCACTCCCACTTACCGGCAACGGACCGGCGGCGTCTGGGCCGAGTGGCCGGCGATCGCGCGGAACCTCGCTCACATCCGCACGATGATTCGCTCGGTGAAGATCGAACTGCTGGACGAGCTGGTCCTCGGATCCGCCTACGCGGACCGCCACGTGCTCACGATCGAGATGCGCGACGGTACCCGGCAGGTGCGTGAGTCCTATGTGTTCGGCAGTCTCGCGCCGGACGGCAGGTTCGAGACGATCGAGGAGGTCACGATCGTGGACCCGGCCGATCAAGCTCTGCCTGCCGACGCGGGGCGGCCGGAATGATGCCTGCCAGAGCGCTGAGCGACTTCGCGGGCATCGTTGGTTCAGGTAGCGGTCACTGGTGCCGGTGACTTTGCAGCATAGCGGTCCTTGCGGTTGGCGGCTTTCACCCACCGCTGCCACTCGCTGTGGCCGAGCGCTCCTGCGCGTCCGTGAAGTCGCGTTCCAGAGAGTTTCTCAGGAAGCCGTGACGTCCGCCTGTGACCGGGTCAGGCGCCGCGCCGCCTCCACGACGAAGGCTCGCCTTCGGGCTCGCTCGTCTGGGTTGTCGGCCTCGGCGCCAGTCGGCCGGCGTTGATGCCGCCGTCGATGGACCCGTCGCGTTGGGCCTGGCCGGTGGCAGCGACCTTGCGGCTGTAGTGCTCGACGCGCACGGTGGCATTGACCGGTGGAGCGTCGCGCGGACCTTCCCACAACAGCAGGCGCGCCAGCTCAGGGTGCCGGTCGTAGTAGTCGAAGGTGCGTCCGGCGACTTCGCCCATGTCGCCGAAACTCACGCCATCCGGCGTGACAACGCGGGAGAGTTCTTGCAGCGCTTCGGTGAGCACCTCGTCGAAGAGAGCGTCCTTGTCGCCGAAGTAGGCGTAGCGCCGTTCCTTATTGACGCCGGCGCGGGCAGCGATGCGGGTCACGGTGGTGCCATCGGACCCGTGCGCGGCGAACTCGACCATTGCGGAACCAACACCAACGTCGGCGTTGGCTCGATCGAGGACAGGAGACTTCCGATGAAGCCGAGTGAGGCGACGGCTTACACCGACCGGGACGGCATCGTGGATGCGGTCACCCGGGTCGTCGAGGGAATCGACTTCGGCGACGAGAAGCTGCTGCGTTCCGCTTTCAGCGAGGATGTCGTGTTCGACCTCGGTGGCATCGACCCCAGCATCCACGTGTTCGAGCCCTACGTCGGCCGCGAACAGGTCATCGAAACGCTGATGCGGACCGTGGGAACCGCGATGGACACATTTCACGCCTTGTCCAACGTCCGGGTGTGGGTGGACGGCGACACCGCCAAACTGACCTGCTATCTGCTCGGACAACACCACCGGACCGGCGAAGGGCCGTCGGTCGAGTTCCAGGACCACCTTCTGCTGGGCAACCGGTTCGAGACCGACCTGGTCCGCGATCGCGACCACGTCTGGCTGGTCCGCCGCAACCGGGTCAGCTCGCGCTGGTCCGTGGGCAATCCTGCGGCTGCCAAGATCCCCACCGGCCGATGACCGCCGAAACCGCGCCGAGAACGCGATCAAGAATGGAGGACTGGGCATGCGTGCGATCGGTTTGATCGAGTTCGGCGGCCCCGAGGTGTTGCGGGTGATCGACTTGCCCGATCCTGTCCCGGGTCCTGGTGAATTGCGAATTCGCGTGCACACCGCAGCGGTCAACCCCACCGACACCATGCTGCGCGCTGGTGCCGTAAAAGCGTGGTTCGAGGGCCGCCCCGGCCCCTACGTTCCCGGTATGGACGTTGCCGGCGTGGTCGACGCGATCGGCCCGGACACCGACAGCTCACTCCGGATCGGGGACCAGGTGATCGCGATCCTGCGGGCCTACGGTCCGCGCGGCGGCGCCTACGCCGAACTCGTTGTGGCGCCGGTGGAATCGGTGGTCTCGATGCCGCCCGGGGTGGACTTCCCTGCCGCGTGCACGCTGTTGATGAACGCTCTGACCGCCCGGCTCGCGCTGGATTTGGTCGCCGTGCCGGCCGGCGGCATCGTCGCGGTGACTGGAGCAGCCGGCGCCTTTGGCGGGTACGCGGTGCAGTTGGCCAAGGCCGAGGGACTGCGGGTGTTCGCGGACGCCTCGGAGGCCGACGTCCAGCTTGTGCAGGAACTGGGCGCCGACGCGGTCGTGTCACGGGGTGACGACGTAGCCGACCGGTTCGGCGCGCTCGCGCCCGACGGCGTGGACGCGTTGATCGACGGCGCGGCGCAGCACGAACTGATCGTCTCGGCGGTCCGTGACGGCGGCGGACTGGCCGTCGTCCGCGGCTGGGACGGCCCGGTTGACCGCGATATCCGGCTGCACAAGGTCTTCGTCACCGATGCGGCTACCGATCACGCCCGCTTGCTGCGGCTGCGGGATCAGGCCGGCGCGGGCGAGCTGACGCTGCGGGTGGCCGACGTGTTGCCGGCCGACCGGGCCGCCGACGCCCACCGACGGCTGGCCGAGGGCGGCGTCCGCGGCCGTCTCGTTTTGGACTTCACGACCTTCTGAGACGATCGGTCGGTTGGTTGCGTCGATGACAATCCGCGGACGAACCCGGCCGTTCGCTCGAAAGCTCACAGGCTGGGGCGAGAAGCGTCCAGTGCTGACACTCGGGTTCAGTTACGGTGTTTCGACGCAGCGAGACAGACCAGCGACCTGGGCTAGTGGTCGAGCTGGCCGACCCGTGCGGGCAACCCGGCGCCCCCGGTCTCGCTGCGGTCCTCGGCCGACATCGCGCTGGGTGGATGGGCCATTGGACACCGTCGGCTGCGGTCTTGACAGTCGGTCGGGAGTACTGTTCACCCGGTCGGGTAAGTCGGTCCTGTGGAGCAGGGGATTCGACGGCGAGCGCGTCGCTCGGTTCATGAACGCCGCCACGCGACCGCGCGAGGCAACGGGGCACTCCCGGCACCCGTAGGAGAAGTATCCGGCCACCCAGGTAATCGACGAAGCGTGGCCGTGATCAGCATACTGACTGCGTCTGGTCCCTGACGAGCCGTGGACGCTGGTCGAATCCAGCTGACCCACGAGATCCGGATAGCGGCTGACACCCGGCGTGGCCGACGAACGGTATCGAGGTCGGGCGGCGGAGGCCTGCGGGAGGACGCCGTGGCACACTTCGTTGACCACGATGCCAGTCAGGGGAGCACGACGCATGACCGATCGCCCGGCCAGGCGAACGCAGGAACAACGACGCGCCGAGACCGAGCGGCGCGTGCTGGACGCGGCGATGGCGCTTATCGCGCGCAGCGGGTCCCGTGCCGTCACGCTCGCCGAGGTCGGCGAAGCCGCCGGGTACAGCCGCGGCATCGTTTACCACCATTTCGGCAGCCGGGAACGGCTGTTGGAAGCCGTGGTCGACGAGGCGCAGCGGTTCGACGTCCCCGCCTACCAGGGAGACGGCCTGGACCACCTGGTGCGGATCGTCGAGGCGTACCTGCGCAACGTCGTGCGGCGGACGCCGTCGGCGCGCGCGTTCCTGCAGCTGTGGGGCGAGGCGATCGCGGCCGACCCCATGCTGGCTCCGCTGTTCGCGCGCCGAGACGCCGACTTCCGGCAGCTTCTGGCGAACGTTGTCCGCCAGGGCGTCGCCGACGGGTCCATCCGACCTGACGCGAACCCGGCCGCGGCCGCCGTGCTGATCCTCGCCCTGGTCCGCGGGACCGGGCTGCAACTCATCGCCCAACCTCCGGTTCGGGGCGTCCCCGCCCTCATCCGGGAGGCCATGCGCTCGGTACGCGCGGCGTTCGCGGTCACGCCGTAGCTTCCGGCGGTGGTCCTCGGCAGCGGCCGCTGTTACACTTACTTGCGTACATACACGCAAGTTAGGAGTAAGGATGTCTGTTCCCTTGGTGCTCGTGCACGGCAATCCGGAGAACGCCGGCGTGTGGGGACCGCTGATCGAGGCGCTCGGCCGGGACGATGCGGTCTCGCTGTCCCCGCCCGGCTTCGGGGTGCCCGCGTCGGACGGCTTCTCCGCCACCGTTGACGGCTACCGTGATTGGCTCACCGCGCGGCTGGAGCAGTTCCGGGAACCCGTCGATCTCGTCGGCCACGACTGGGGCGGCGCGCACGTCGTCCAGATCGCGATGACCCGCCCGGATCTGATCCGCAGTTGGGCATCGGACGCGCTCGGCCTATTCGATCCGGGCTACGTCTGGCACGCGCGGGCCCAGGTGTGGCAACAGGAAGGCGCGGGCGAGGCCTCGGTGAAGGAAATCTTCGGCGGCACGCTGGCGCAGCGGCTGGAGGTCGTCGGCGCGCTCGGGATGACCGGCCCGGCCGCGGAACGCGTGGCCGCCGGGATGGACGACGGCATGGGGCGGGCGGTGCTCTCGCTGCTGCGGTCAGCCGCCCAGCCGGTGATGGCCGACGCGGGCCGCGGCCTCGCGAAGGCGCGGCAGCGGCCCGGCCTGGCCCTGATCGCCCTCGCGGACGTCGACCAGGCCAGTGGAACGCCTGCGCAGCACCGGTCCGCCGGCGAGGCCGCCGGTGCCGAGATCGCCGAACTCGCCGATACCGGGCACTGGTGGCCGGAGACGGACCCGCACCCGCCGGCGCGCGCCTTGACCGCGTTCTGGTCCCGTTTGGAAGGTTAGGCCGGCGATCGCCGTAGGTGCCTGCGACGTCGCAGGCAGGAGACTCGCGGTGAGGCTTCTGCCCGTGACGTCGCGCCGGGTGGCCGCCGTCCGGGCGAAACCCCGCGAACCGGTCGACGACTCGTTCACCGAAGTGAACGAGCAGGACGACGTCCGCGCGATCATCGTCACCGGCGCCGGCCGCGCGTTCTGCGCCGGGATGGACCTGAACCGGCCCGGGAACGTGTTCGGTCTCGACGAAACCCGCCGCCCGACGCTGGACGACATGGCCGACCTCACCGATCCGGATCTGCGCCGCATCCGGGACACCGGCGGCCGCGTCACGCTCGCGATCCACGCGTGCCGCAAGCCGGTGATCGCGGCGATCAACGGCTGTACTTCTTGCGCGTGACCCGCGGCAGATGAGTGTGTTGATCATGCGGCACAGGCGGTGCGTGCAGCGGTCACGGTCTCGCCGCCGCGTTGCGCGGCTCGGGGCGCCGCCCACGATGAGTGCCGGCTCCCATCATTACGATCATCGACTATGGACGCTGCGGACTTGGTCTGGCTCGACGCGACCGAGCTGGCGCGCCTCATAGCCGTCGACGAGGTCACCGCGGTCGAGGTCGTGCAGGCGCATCTGGATCGCATCGAGGCGCTGGGCGAGCGGGTCAACGCGTTCGTCACCGTGCTGGGCGAGCAGGCCCTCGCCGCTGCCGCCCGCCCGCGCACCGGGCCGCTGGGTGGCGTGCCGTTCACGATCAAGGACTCGTTCGACACCGAAGGCGTGCGGACCACCCGGGGATCGTCGTTGTTCGCCGATCACGTCCCGGACGCCGACGCCACCGCCGTGGCGCGGCTGCGGGCTGCGGGCGGAATCCCGTTGGCGAAGACCAACCTGCCGGAGATGTCGTACTGGACCGAGACCGACAACCTGGTCGCCGGCCGGTCGCTCAACCCCTACGACCCCGAGCGCACCCCCGGCGGCTCCAGTGGAGGCGAGTCCGCGGCCATCGCGGCGGGTCTGTCGCCGCTCGGCCTGGGCAGTGATGTCGCGATCTCCGTGCGCGGACCGGCTCACGACACCGGCATCGCCTCGATCAAACCCACCCATGGGCGGGTGCCGTGCACCGGTCATTTCCCGCACGCGCTGCGGCGTTGGTGGCATGCCGGCCCGATGGCGCGCAGCGTGCGTGACCTGCGGCTGGCGCTGTCGCTCTTGGAAGGCCCCGACGGGCGGGACCCCTACGCGGGCGCCCTGGCCGCCGCCCGGCCCGGCGGGCCCGCCCGGATCGGCTGGACCACCGACGCGTTCGGCCCGATCGACCCGGAGGTGGCCGATACGGTGGCGTCGGCGGCTGTGGCTCTGTCCGACCTCGGTCTCCAGGTCGAGCAGGTCGGCGTCCCGTGGCTTGCCGAGCACGACTGCACGCGGATCTCGGCGACGCTGTTCACCGCTGAGATGCTGCCCTACCTGCGCGGCATCACGGCCGGGCGGGAGGCGGAGTTGCACCCGGTGATCGCGCGGACGCTCCAGGCACCGGACGTCACGATCGCCGACTACCTTGCTGCCGAAGGCGAGGTGGAACAACTGAGGTCGGTGTTCACGCACTGGTTCCAGGCCTACGATGTGCTCGTTTGCCCGGTGGTGACGATCCCGGCGCCGCCGCATGCGCAATCCAGTTACGTTGTCGGCGGGGAGAAAGTGCCGGCCCGCAACGTCATGCGGGCGACGGTGCCATTCAACCTCACCGGCCTGCCCGCCGTCTCGCTGCCGTTCGGGACGACCGCGGGCGGCCTGCCCATCGGTGTCCAGCTCATCGGCACCTGGTGGGCCGACAACGACCTCCTCGCACTGGCCGAACGACTCGAGTCGGTCAGCCCGGTCCGCGACCGCCGCCCGCCACTTCAGCCCTGACGTGCTCGTCCTGGCCGGCCGGCCCCGCCCATCCCAGCCCGGTCTCCCAACCGTGTCTTGACCAAAAGGGAACGAGAAGCGCGCTACAGACGCGGAATCTGGTAGCCGCGCGAAGAACGACCTCAGCGTTGAATGGACATCCGCAATTCGGCTACTTGAGACTGGGCAGCAGGACTGGGGTCCGGCCATGAGCGTGCGTCGCGGCCCACGAGGTCACCGGCCCGACCAAGCGACCAGCAGCTCTGTTCGGTCGGAGATCGCGTAACGAGCCATCGGGAACCACGACCGAGTACCGACTCGCCGGGAGTTCATGCATGTCGATAACCAGGGCGACTGCGTCGATCTCCAGGCCGCTGCCGGGGGTCTGGCCGTGACTTGATCGAGGTGACACCGGTCGGAGTGTGGTTGACCTGCGTCGGCGGCGTTCACGACGTCGGCATCGGCACACCGCCCTGACCGGTCGCGGTGGCCGGTCAGCCGCGCGGGAACGGCGCGCGCAGGACACGCGCGCCGAGCACGGCGCAGACCAGCGCGATCGGGATCTCGGCGAAGACCGCCATACCGATCGCAGTGGCCAGGTCCGAGCCGGGTGCCGCCGCGGTGACGTCGAACCAGGCGTCCACGAGCAGCAGCACCGCGGTACCGACCGCGGTCAGCACGCACCGGTTGTCCCGTCGCAGCAAGAACCGGCCGGTGGCGAACAGCGCCAGGGCCTCGCAGCTGTCCAGACCGACCCAGGCGAGCGACCAGTGCGCGTCCCGCGCGCTGGCCGGCAAGGTGACCGAGAGGTAGAACACCCACGGGATCATCGCGAGCCCGGCCAGCACGAAGGCGACACCGAGCGCCCCCGGCCGGCGTCCGCCGGGGCGGTCGGCGCGGGCGTCCGGACGCCCGCGCCTCGGCCGGGACCCGATCCGGCTGAGGACGGGGTCACGGCCGAGGCTGTCCGTGGCGGCGAGCATGGCGGTCGTCCCCTCTCCGCCCGGCGTCGGCGTCTGATGGTGCGCCGGGCACGATCACCACTCTGGCGGCCGTGACCCGGCGAATCAGTAATGCGGCTTTCCGTTCCGGGGGGGGTGCTAGGTACAGGCCGAATCGGGCGCCAGAGCCATGGAGCACCGGTCACGTGGTCGATACCTTGGGGGCCATGAACACCGTGGCGCTGATCGGCCGCTTCCTGCTGGTGCCCTGGCGCGGGCGGGCGTGGCGCGACCTGTGGTTCGTGCTCCTCTCCTCGGCGCTGAGCCTGCTGCCGCTGGGTCTGATCGGGCTGCCGTGGGCGTTCTTCGCACCCAGTTACCTGCCGTCGATCCTCGCCTGCGCCTTCCTCCCGCCGCTGGCGGCGGTGCTGCTGGGCCCACAGCTCACGACGCTGCGCCGGTACGCGTACTACGAGATCCGGGGCGCCCAGATCCCCCGGGCCCCGCACACGGCCCGGGACAAGGCGTCCGCGGACGCGCCGTTCCTCCAACGGATGCGCGCGCGGCTGCGCCACCCGCGCACCTGGCGGCAGGCCTGCTACCACCTGATCGCGGGACCGGCGGCACACCTGGTCGGCGTGATCGCGGGCACCATGTGGATCTCCGGGCTCATCTGCTTCGGCTGGCTGAGCGCGGCGATCGTCTTCGGCCCGAACTGGAACTGGCTGTCCATGCCGACATCCCTGGCGATGTGGAGGGCGCTCGGGTGCCTGGTAGTGGTCTACCTCACGCCCTGGCTGGTCATGGCCTCGGTGCGCTGGGATCTGAAGTTCGCCACCACCCTGCTCGGCCCCAGCCGGGCGGAGCGGCTGGCCCGCCGGGTGACCGACCTGACCGAGAGCCGGGCCGCGGTGGTGGACGCCGCCGACGCCGAGCGCCGCCGGATCGAGCGCGACCTGCACGACGGCGCCCAGCAGCGGCTGGTGTCCCTGGCGATGAACCTGGGGCTGGCCCGGGTGACCCTGAAGGACCTGCCCGAGGACGCCCGGACCGCGCTGGCCGAGGCGCACGAGGAGGCCAAGGAGGCCCTGGGTGAGCTGCGCACCCTCGTCCGCGGCCTGCACCCGGTGGTCCTCGAGGACCGCGGCTTGGACGCGGCGCTCTCCGGCATCGCGGCCCGCTCGCCGGTGCCGGTGCGGTTGGCGGTGGACGTGCCCCGGCGGGTCCCGCCGACGGTCGAGGCGGTGGCGTACTTCATGGTCTCGGAGGCCCTGGCCAACGTGGCCAAGCACGCCCAGGCGTCCGCGGCCCGGGTGGACGTGTGGCTGGACGACGCCCTGCTGCGGCTGTCCGTCGCGGACGACGGGATCGGCGGTGCCGACGCCGCCCGCGGCTCCGGGCTGGCCGGCCTGGCGCAGCGCGCCGCTTCGGTGGACGGCAGGTTCGAGATGGTCAGCCCGGTCGGCGGGCCGACCACGGTGGTGGTGGAGCTTCCGTGCGAACTGTGATCGCCGAGGATTCGGTGCTGCTGCGCGCGGGGCTGACCAAGCTGCTGGAGACCACCGGCTTCGAGGTGGCCGCCGCGGTGGATGACGCCGCCGGGCTGCTGGCCGCGGTGGAGCGGCACCGCCCGGAACTGGTGATCGCGGACGTGCGGATGCCGCCGACCTTCACCGACGAGGGGATCCGCGCCGCCCTGGTGGTGCGGCGGCAGTGGCCCGAGGTGTCGATCATGGTGCTGTCCCAGTACGTCGAGGAGCGCTACGCTGCCGACCTGCTCTCGACGAGCACCACCGGCGTCGGCTACCTGCTCAAGGACCGGGTCGCGGACGTGGGCATCTTCCTGGAGTCGCTGCGCCGGGTGGCCGCGGGCGGCACCGCGCTGGACTCCGAGGTGGTGGCGCAGCTGCTGGTGCGGCGGCAGAACACCCCGCTGGACCGGCTCACCGGGCGGGAGCGGGAGGTGCTCGGACTGATGGCCGAGGGGCGGTCCAACGCCGGGATCGCGGAGAAGCTCGTGGTCAGCGAGAGCGCTGTGGCCAAGCACATCAACAGCATCTTCACGAAGCTCGACCTGCCCGCCTCGGAGGGCGATCACCGGCGAGTCCTGGCTGTGCTGCGATTCCTGGAGCGCGCGTCGCCGACCGTGTGAAGTTGGTCTTGCTGTGCCGTTCGTTGGAGAGGACGGACGCCGACATGTGTTCGATGTGGGTGCGCTACCGCTGCCGGGCTGGCATCGAGCGCTGGCGGCGGCCCTCGCTCGGCTGATCGGCCCGGCGGGCAGCCGCCGGACGCTGCCGTCGGCGCGGGGAGTATGGGGGACGATGGCCCGATTCGTCCGCGCCCTCGAACAGATTCCGGATCCTCCGGCCCGTCCGCGGGAGCTGACGATCAGGCAGGTCGAGGTGTACTTCCGGCACCGGCGACAATCGGTGTCCGCCCAGTCGGTTGGTGTCGAGCTGCTCGGGCTGCGCAGCTTGTTTCGCACCCCACCCTTGCAGGAACAGCTCACGGCTGACGTGCTGGATCATCTCAGCCGCCGAGCCATGATCCCCCCTGTCGACGAAGTCCGGCTACAGCGACGGCGAACTCGCCCTCATCCTCCAGGCCGCCCGCGCCGACGTCGCCGCGCTCCGAGACCGGATCGACGCCGGCGAACGCCTCCTCAACTCCCTCGACGACGACCCGTCCGGCGCCCGAGCGGCACTCCGGGGAATCGTCGAAACAGGGGAGATACCGCGGAGAAGCGGGACCGACGTGGTCACCGAGAACCTTCGCCGGCGCGCGCTGGCGGGCAGCTGTTCGTCACTCGGCCCGACCTGGAACCGCTGCTCGTCCTGCTGACCGCGCTGACGCAACGGAACGTCGAAACCATCAAGGAACTGCCCGTCGAGCACCGGATTCTTGAAGACCGCGCGGTCGAGCTGCAGGTGATCAAACGACGCCGCGGGCGGCAGCACTGGACCGAGACGGTCACGTGGGAGATCGGGCTACCCCACCGGGAGCTGTACACGCCGGGCGGGCTCTATCTGCTTGCGCACCGGCTGATGGCCCACGGCCGCACCTGGAGCGCCGCGAGTTCGATCTGGTCGATCTGGCGCAACGCCGACCGCGGCCGGCCCGCGGTCTCCGAACATGGCGACCTGTTCGCACAAAGCTCGACGCCAGCCTGAAGCTGCCCGCCTGGAGCGCACGCCACGAACTGCGCACCGACCCGCGACTTGACGGCTCCACCGACCCGCTGATCATCGACTGTGTCCGGCTCCGCGCCAGCATGGAGGTACGCCGCACCCGCGCCGTCGGCGGTCACCTGCCCTCGGCAGCACGGTCCAACAGCGTCGCCGTGCTGTTCGCCGACTACCTGCGCGGGGACCAGACAACGATCGAGTGGGCCCGCGACATCGACGCCGAGCGGGAGGCATTGGGAGCCCACCAGCGCGCGGTGGCCGCAAGCGGCCACGCTGCTTTGCAAGTTCACGCCACGACCGTGGCTCCCGAGGTCGCGGGCGCGGCTGAGGCGGCGTGGAACGCGTGCGCGAACCCGCAGTCGCATCCGGCCGCCCAGCAGCCGTGCCGTCAGGTGTCGTTTCTGGACTGCTTCCACTGCGGGAACTGCCTGATCACTCCTGCGCACCTGCCCGCGATCCTGGCTTTGCAGCAGGCCCTGGATCAGCGTCGCACCCTCGAGGCACGGACCGCTGGTGGGTCCGCTACGGGCCCACGTGGGCGGCGATCCGCCGCCACGTCCTGCCGAAGCTCACCCCCGCCGAGGTCGAACGCGCGCGCCGCGAGCCCACACCTGATGTGCTGCTCGACCTTGCTGGATACCCATGGGAGCACCCGTGACGCTCGCTGCTCGCACGCCCGCATATCGGCCGGCCGACGAAGATCTTGTGCTTTCGGGGCGGCCGCTGCGCTCCGGCGTCGCGCTGGAGACGACGTCCGGGTTTGCCGATCCGGTGTGGGAGCTCGGCCCCTCGATCCTGCAAAAGCACGCGAGGAACGTCCGGCTCGACTTCTCCGCGGAAGTGTCACCTGAAGACCATCAGATGACCGATGCCTGCAGGGCCGTTTGTCGAATCCCGGGAAATGATGGCGAAGCGTCACCGTAAGCAACCGGCCGCGACCCGCCGCGAAACTCCCGGACCGCGCCGGAAGGACACGTCATGACCGCCACAGCACCCACTGCACCAGGGGTGCGGTTACCTCGACGACCGGAGGCACGATGATGACGGGATCGGTCAGCCCCCGGCGGGCGGACACCCGGCGCAACCACGAGCGCATCCTCGCCGTGGCGGCGGAATCGCTGTCTCGTTCGGCCGAGCTGTCGTTCAATGCCATCGCGAAGCAGGCGGAGGTCGGGGTCGGCACGGTCTACCGCCATTTCCCGACGTCCGAAGCGCTCATCCTGGCGGTCTATCAGCGCGAAGTCCGGCACCTGGTGGACATCGTGCCGCGCCTGCTCGCCGCGCACCCGCCCGAGGTGGCGTTCCGGGTCTGGACTACCGACCATCTCGCGCACTACATGATGACCAAAATCGGCTTGGCCGATGCCCTGCGCGTCGAGACGTCCGTCCGCGGGGAACTTGCCCACGAGCGGGTACCACGCGATGGTCGGCGCGGTCTCGACCCTGCTGAAGGCGAACGTCGACGCCGGGACCGTCCGCGACGGCCTGAACCCGGAGACGGTCCTGCGGGGATTGGCCGGGCTGCTCTACCTCAGCCCCGGCGAGGACTGGCGGGAGCAGACGGCCGCGCTGATCGATTTGCTCTGGTGCGGCTTGGGCAGGACCTGAAGGGCTTCGTGGGCCCTGCTCGCCGGCGAACAGGGCAGGTCGCCCACAGAGATCGACAACTCGAACCGGTGAACCCGCCGAACTCGGACTACGGGACGACGAGGGGCAGCGAAGAGTGTCACCTGCTGACCACCAGATGACCGCTGCCGGCAGGGCCACTTACCGAATCCCGGGAAATGATCGAGAACAAGCAACCGCGCCGGAAGGACACGTCATGACCGCCACCGCACCCACGGCCCCGACTGCACCAGGGGTGCGGTCCTGGTGGGGAATCCCGTACGCCACCGCCGAGCGGTACCGCCGCCCCGCGCTCGCGGCATTCGACCCGGACCGCCCCTACGACCGCAAGGGCGTCGCCCCCGTCCAGCCCGACACCGGCGACTGGCTCGAAGCGGACAGCGGGACCGGCGAGGACTGCCTGAACCTGAACGTGTGGGCTCCCGCGCAGCCCGTGGGGAAGGCGCTACCGGTGGCCGTGTACGTCCACGGCGGCGGATTCGAGTTCGGCGCGAACACCCAGATCACCTCGAACGCCGCCGGTCTCGCCTCGTCGGGGCGGGTGGTGGGCGTGTCGGTCAACTACCGGCTCGGCGCGCTGGGTGCGGTCTCGCTCTCGCAATACGGCGGGCGGCTCGCCGAGGCCAGCAACCTCGGCCTGCAGGACATCATCGCCGCGCTCACCTGGATCAAGCAGAACATCGCCTCCTTCGGCGGCGACCCCGGCCAGGTCACCGTCTTCGGCCACAGCGCCGGCGCCTATTCCACGTTCGGGCTGCTCGGTGCGTCGTCCGCGGACGGGCTGTACCGGCGACTCGCCGGGTTCTCCGCCGGGCCCACCCGGCTCCAGCCCGCCTGGTGGGCCGAGGAACTCGCGCACCGGTTCGTCACCGAACTCGGCGTCGCGGAAAACCCCGACAAGCTGATCGACCTCGACCCGGCCTCCCTGGTGACCGCCCTGCACCAGGTCACCCCGACCGACCTCGGAGCCCGCGGCGGGATGGACTGCCAGAGCCTCGGCGTCGTCCTGGACACCGGCCAGCCCGGCGCAGTGCTGCACGCCCACCCCATGGACGTCCTGGCCTCGGGCTCGCACCGGGACATCGACGTACTCCTCAGCTTCGCCAGCGACGACATGGGCTGGTGGGTGGCCAACGACCTCGACCGGTTCGACCCGCACACCATCGACCGCATCACCGACGAAGTCGCGGGCTGGCGCATTCCCCGCTCCCGCGCGAAGAAGATCGTCGACGCCTACGACCAGCGCGGCCGCACCCCCGCCGAGGTTCGTGCCGCGCTCCTGACCGACTACATCTTCGCGCTCCCCGCCGCCCGCGGCGCCCTGACTCACACCGCCGCGGGCGGCAACGCCCACCTCCTCACGATCGGGCCCGCCGACGGCGCGCCCGCCGTGCACGGCACCGAGATGTATGCCCTGGTCGGCCAGGAACAACCGGGCCGCAGCCCCGGCCAAGCCGAGCGCGACACGCGCATCCGCGACATCGTGCTCGACTTCGCCACCGGCGAGCAGACCCGTCTGTGGCCCGCCGTCATCGACCGGCCCACCGCGGAAAGCGTCGGCCACCCGCCTTTCGAGGCCGGCGCCCACTACCAGGCGGCCCTCGATTTGTGGGCGAACATCGACCGCCCCTGAGCACGCGAGAAGGAGTTCGGCATGAACCCATCGACAGCAGCGGCCGATACCGCACCGGTGACGATGCGAGCCGTCGTCGTCACCCGGCCGGGCGGCCTCGACGCACTGGAGATCAAGGATGTGCCGGTGCCCGTTCGCAAGCCCGGCTGGGTGCGGATCAAGGTAAAAGCGTTCGGCGTCAACGAGTCCGAGGTCACCACCCGCAAGGGCGAGTCGAGCCCGGAGGTCACCTACCCGCGTGTGCCCGGCATCGAGGGCGTCGGCGTGGTCGACGAGGCCGACGAGAACAGCGGGCTGCGGCCGGGACAGCAGGTGGCCACGATGATGGGCGGCATGGGCCGCTCCTACGACGGCGCGTACGCCCAGTACGTGACGGTGCCCGCGGAGCAGGTCATCCCATTCGACACCGGCCTGCCGTGGGAGGTCGTCGGCGCGCTACCGGAGATGTTCCAGACCGCGTACGGCTCCCTCGCCACCGGCCTCGGGCTGCAGGCGGGACAAACGCTGCTGATCCGCGGCGGCACCTCCACGGTCGGGCTGAGCGCGGCCACGATCGCGAAGGACATCGGAGCCACCGTGCTGTCCACCACCCGCAGCGCGGAGAGGGCCGGGGAACTGCGGGCAGCGGGCGTCGACCATCCCCTCATCGACAACGGCACTATCGCCGAACAAGCGCGCGAGCTGGTGCCGGACGGCGTCGACGCCGCGCTGGAACTGGTGGGCTGCTCGGTCCTCGCCGACACCCTCCGCACCGTCCGCCGGGACGGCACCGTCTGCTTCACCGGAGCCCTGGCGGGCCAGTGGACGATCCCCGACTTCTCCCCGTTCATGATCCCCTTCGGGGTGCGGCTGACGTCCTATGGCGGTCAGGCGGCCGACCTCCCAGCCGACGTCTTCGCCCACCAGCTCCAGGCCATCGCCGCAGGGCGCCTCACAGTCCCGATCGCGAAGGTCTACCACGGCCTGGAGCAGGTCCGTGACGCCCAGGCCGACGTCGAGTCCGGCGCCACTCCAGGCAAGCACGTCGTCGTCCTGGACGACTGAGACCTGGGCCGCTGAAGGTCATCGCACACATCGTCTCGAAACCGCCGCGCCTGCCCGCGCCCAAGACCTCAGCCGGCTGCCGCGCACCTACATCGACACCGGCTCGGCTACGCCGGCCGTCTGTCCGAGGCGGGCGTGAGCGTCGATTTCCACATGTGGGGCGGGGCCTTCCACGCGGTCGACATGGCGGTGGGTGAGGCGGCTGTGTCGCGCGCCTCCACTGCGACCCGCTGACCGTCTCGGCGATCGGCTACGGCTCGATGGGCCTGACCATGGGCTACGGCCCCGGTGACGAGGCAGCGGGCATCGCCGCCATCCGCCGCGCCCACGACTTGGGCGTCACCTTCTTCGACACCGCCGAGCTCTACGGCTGGGGCACGAGCAACAACGAAATTCTGCTCGGCAAGGCGGTCAGCGACTTCCGCGACGAGGTCGTACTGGCCACCAAGTTCGGCTTCGCACAGACCGAGCAGGGCCTGGGCCTCAACAGCCGCCCGGACAACATCGCACAGTCACCGACAACAGCCTGCGCTACCTCGGCGTCGACCGGATCGACGTCCTCTATCAGCACCGCGTCGACCCGGACGTGCCGATCGAGGACGTCGCGGGCTCCGTCAAGGAACTGATCGACGCGGGCAAGGTGAAGTACTTCGGCCTCAGCGAGGCGGGTCCGCAGACCATCCGTCGCGCGCACGCCGTCCAGCCGGTCTCGGTCCTGCAGACCGAGTACTCGCTCTTCGAGCGCGACGTCGAACAGCTCTTTCCGCCTCCAGGAGCTCGGCATCGGATTCGTCCCCTACTCGCCTCTCGGCCGCGGCTTCATCACCGGTACCGCGAAGCCCGCGGCAGAGTACGACGCCACCGACTTCCGCCACGCCAACCCGCGCCGGCAGCCCGGCAACTTCGAGAAGAACGTCGAAGCCGTGGACCGGCTCGGCCGGCTGGCCACGGCCAAGGGCATGACCGTCTCCCAGCTCGCCCTGGCCTGGTTGCTCGCCCAGGGTGAGCACATCGTCCCGATCCCGGGCACCCGCAGCGCCGCCCGTATGGAGGAAAACGCCCACGCGGCCGACGTCACCCTCACCGAGGCCGATCTTGCCGCGATCCACGAGGTCCTCCCGACCGGCGGATTCGGCGCCCGCTACGCCGAAGAGCACATCCCCGACTGGGTCTGACCCCAGCCCGAGCGGGCCGCCGCGCTCTGCTCACGGATCGGTCGTGGTGTCGCGGGCCGCGTAGGCGGCCGGGGTGAGGCCGGTGCGGTCGCGGAAGAAGCGGCCGAAATTCGCTGGATCGGTGAAACCGAGGTGGGCGGCCACGGCCCGGGCGTCCCACCGGGCGCTTCCGAGCAGGCGCCGGGCTTCGAGCAGCCGCCGCTCGTTGATGAGCTCACGCGCCCCGTTGCCGGTGGCGTCCTGAGCGGCGCGGCTGAGGGTGCGGACCGAGCAGCCGAGCAGCTCGGCGTAGTCCGCGGCCCGGTGCAGCTCGCGGAAACGCAGCTCCAAGGTGTCCACGAACCGTCCATAGAGGTCACCACGGCTCGTGCCGGCCGTCGCGTCGGCAGGGGCGATCCCGGCGGCGTTGGCGAGGCGCAGCAGCAGCGATTCGAGCAGGCTGCGGCGCAGGGCGTGGTGGAGATCGAGAGGGCGGCGCCCGAGCGCGCGGTGTTCGTCCAGGAGCTGGAACGCCGTCTGCTGGAGCCAGGGGGCGTCATCGGGGTGCGGCCTCAACACCGCGGGCGCCGCGTGTGCGGTGAGCGGGGCCAGGAGGCGGGCGGTGGCGGGCGTCAGCACGTCCGGCTCGAACAGGATGAACGGGCCGCGGGCGTCGCCGGGCGGATGGAAGCACAGCGCGTGCCCGGGACGCACCCACAGCCACTGGCCGGGCGCGACGGTCCGCGTGACGTGGTCGACGTCGTGCCGCAACTCACCCTCGGTGACCAGGATCAGGTAGTGGAAGGTGACGCGGACCGGATGGGGTGGATTCCACGGCCAGTCGTCGTGCTGGGCGAAGAAGTCCTCGACGGTGCTCACCTCAAGGCCGTACGGAGTACCGACCCGAGGGCTGGAAACCGTACAACGGAACCGCGACCGGTTCGCTCGGCTTGGGGTGTCGCTTGTCGACCATCACGTGTCCGCAGCCTACCGCCCTCTTGGTCGACTGCGCGGGAAGACTGGGACGCGCGGCGCGCCCTCTTCTTCCATCGCTGCCACAGTCCGTCACCACCTGAGAAGGCCCACTACCCATGAACGGATCGAACTTGCAGAAGACGGCCGCCGATCGTGCGGAGGAACTGCCCGGAGCTCGGCTGGAGCATCCCTTCGGCCCCGGCTGGGAGGTCTTCAAGGTCCGCGGCAAGGTGTTCATGCTGATGACCGAGGTTCCGGGGCGCCCCGTCGTGATCCTCAAGGCGGACCCCGGCGAGGCCCTCGCCCTGCGGGAGCAGTACCGCCACATCACCCCCGGCTACCACATGAACAAGAAGCACTGGATCACGCTGGAGGCCGGGGAAGGCGTCGACGAGGGGCTGGTCGAGGAGCTCGTCACCGACTCCTACTTGCTCGTGGTCTCCCACCTGTCCAAGGCCGAGCGGCCCGTCGACCCGCGCACCTACGGCCGCGGCACCCGGGCAGCCAGGTGAGTGCGGCCGGTGACCGGCTCCAAGACGCCGCGCGCGCCGCGGCCCTCGCGCTGCCCGGGACCGACCACGGTTACCCGTTCACCGAGCACCTGGACGTGTACAAGGTGGCCGGCAAGGTGTTCTTGATCGTCACCGACGACCCGGCTGACCAGATCATCACGGTCAAGTGCGAACCCGAATACGCCCGCGCGCAAGAACGTGGCTACGCCTCGATCACCCCGGGCCGCTATCTCGACAAACGGCATTGGATCTCACTGGGGCCGGGTCCCGGCATCACCGAGCGAATGATCACTGACGCCGTCGCGAATTCCTACGACCTGGTCGTCGAGCGGCTGCCGCGCCGCGACCGCCCCGGCGCTCGATGAGCGCCGAGAGCTTCCGCGCCGGCGGCTGAGCCCTCGCTCGTCGGTGTCCCGTGCAACGCTTGTCACGCCCGCACACGTCCGCCTTCGACCCGAGAGTCCGATGGAACCGACCGAACCGACCCTGCCGCTCTTCGACGAGGAGCCCGCGCGGCCACTTGCCGACCGTCTGCGCCCCACGCGGCTCGAAGATGTCGTCGGGCAGGATCACCTCCTGGCCCCGGACGCCCCGCTGGGCCGCATGGTCGCCCAGCAGCGCCTCGGCTCCGCCATCCTGTGGGGGCCGCCCGGCGTCGGGAAGACGACTATCGCCCGGCTCCTCGCGGACGGCGGCAACCTGGTCTTCGAATCGGTGTTGGCCACCTTCTCCGGCGTGGCCGAGCTGCGGAAGGTCTTCGCCGCCGCGCGAAACCGGCGGAGCGTCGGTCAGGGCACCCTGCTGTTCGTCGACGAGATCCACCGCTTCAACCGCGCCCAGCAGGACAGTTTCCTGCCCTACGTCGAGGACGGCACGATCACCCTGATCGGTGCCACCACGGAGAACCCGAGCTTCGAACTCAACGGCGCCCTCCTCTCGCGCACCCAGGTCCTCGTCCTCAAACGCCTCGACGAAGCCGCGTTGTCCACGCTGCTCGACCGCGCCGAGCAGCTTACCGGCCACCCGGTGCCCCTGGATGACGACGCCCGCCGCGCCCTGATCGCCATGGCCGACGGCGACGGCCGCTACCTCCTCAACATGGCCGAACAGCTCCGGGCCCTTCCGGACACCGGGACACCCCTGGACACCACCGCGCTCGCCCACCACATCCAGCAGCGCGCCCCGCTGTACGACAAGGCGCAGGAGGGCCACTACAACCTGATCTCCGCGCTGCACAAGTCGATGCGCGGCTCCGACCCGGACGCGGCCCTGTACTGGCTCGCCCGCATGCTCGACGGTGGCGAGGACCCGCTGTACGTGGCCCGCCGGCTGGTCCGCTTCGCCAGCGAGGACATCGGCATGGCTGATCCGCACGCGGTTCAGCAGGCGCTCGCCGCCTGGGACGTCTACGAGCGGCTCGGCTCACCCGAGGGCGAGCTGGCGATCGCCCAGGCAGTCGTCTACCTCGCCACCGCCCCGAAGTCCATCGCCGTCTACCGCGGCTTCGACGCGGCACATCGCGCCGCCCGACGCACCGGCTCGCTCATGCCGCCCGCGCACATCCTCAACGCCCCGACCCGGCTGATGAAGGACCTCGGCTACGGCAAGGACTACCAGTACGACCCCGACACCGCCGACGGCTTCTCCGGCGCCGACTACTTCCCCGCCGGCATGGACCGCGAGACGTACTACCAGCCCACCCAAAACGGCTACGAAATCGAGATCGCCGAACGCCTGCGCAATTGGGCTGTCTCGCGTGCTCGCCGACAACGCGGATGACCGGGCCGCATGCCACCGAAGCGGGTCGAATTAGGCGAATAGGACCCCTCTGGCTTGTCGTACCGCTAGTGGCCGCTGTGATTGTTCAGTGGCTGAGCTGAGCGCCCGTTCATGCCAACGCGACGAGCGGCGTACGCGTCAAGGCGCAGGACTGTTCCTGCCGGACACCTTCCGGAAACACCAATAATTCTAACGGGGAAGCGCCATCGGCTTGGCGTGGTCATTTCGACTTGGACGTCGTCGCCGTTCGCGAGCTTCATATGAGAGCAGTAGAACGGACTGCCCAGCTGCGCACCATCCGGCCAACACTGAGCTGCGCAAGATGCCCGTGCAGCCACCGACTCGCCAAATGCGGTCGTCGACCACCTATAGCCTGGCCCGCGCGCCAGCGCCGCCGCGACAAGGACCGTGCCGAACCCGCGGCGTCGGTAGCCGGCATCGACCCGGAGCGGACCGATCACGCCCCTCCGGTCAATCCCGCACAACGACAAATCGAGGCCACCAATCTGCTGACCGCGCAGCTGCGGCACGCCCAGGACGCCGCGGTCGACGGGTTCCTGACCAGCTATCTGGCCGACCATCCCCGAGTGCGGACCGACCCGCTGCAGCACAACTTGCCCCACCGCAGCTGTCGTCGTCGGTGGCCCGGCGATCAGCGCCAGCTCGGCGTGCGTCGACGGCGTCTCATGCGCGAACCGCAGATCAATCTCGAACCAGGTCGACCTGCACAAACCAAGCGCCTGGCAAAGGTTGCAACTCGAGGTCGGCACATAGACCGAGTGGTCATAGCCCATGGTCCAGCCGCTACGTCGAGATAATGCCCGTTTAAACAACGATCATGACGCACCGCCGGTCTCGCCGACAGACCACTGTCCGACCCCGGGCTGCAGCCTGCCAGCCCCGGCGGTCAACGGTAACGCTCCAACCAGGTCCACAAGCAGAGTTGGGGACCGGGATGGAGGGTGCGTCCGCTACGTGCGGGGCGCGTGGGCGATGGAGTCCACCGCGATGGTGAGCAGCAACCGGGTCTCGGGTTTGCCGCTGAAGTCGGGGTGGGGTGTGCCGAGGTACTTGTGGGAGAGCTCCTCGATGTTCTCGGCCGCGCCGTCGGTGGTGGAGTCGATGACGTGCCCGCGGAGCGCGTAGTAGCGGGAAACGTCGTCGGGGTCGGTCACGCTGATGGCCACCCGGGGGTCGCGGGCGATGTTCTTGGCCTTGCGGTAGCCCACCACGGTGTTGATCAGGATGTGGTGGCCGTCGGTATCGACCCAGGTCTGGGTCAGCTGGGGTGAGCCGTCGGGCATCACGGTGGAGATGAAGCACGGGCTGGGTCGGCGGAGCAGGCCGATCAGGTCGTCGGGCAGCAGGACGGTGGGGGTGCCGGACACAGGAGGTCTCCTGGGGATGAGGGCGATGGGGCTCAGCGCAGGGTGGCGAAGGTCGCGCGGATGCTGTCGATGAGCGCCTCGGGGTTCTCGAGTGCTGCGAAGTGGCCGCCGGGGCCCTCGGCGAAATGGACGAGGTCGGTGTAGCGGCGCTCGATCCAACGCCGGGTCTTGCGGACATGTTCGCCGGCGAGCTGAATGAACCCGGTCGGCACGGCGATCGGCGAGGCGGCCGTGACCGGCGCGGGTGCGCCGCCGTTGAGCATGTCCCAGTAGATCCGCGCGGATGACGCGCCGGCGTTGGGCAGCCAATACATCATGATCGCGTCGAGCAGTTCGTCGTAGGTGAACGACGCCGGTGCGTCACCGGGGGTGGCGCAGGTGTCCTGGAACATCGCGTAGATCCAGGCGGCGAGACCGACGGGTGAGTCGGCGAGGGAATAGCCGATGGTCTGCGGGCGGGTGCCCTGTTCCTTGGCGTAGCCCGAGAGCTTGTCCCAGAAGTGGCCGGCACTCGCGAGCATGGCCTGCTCTTCGGGGGTCGCGTCGGCGATCTCGTCGGGATCGGGGCCGAACATGCCCATGCTGAGGTGAATACCGGCCAGCTGCGGGATGCCCTTCGCGGCGATGGTGTTGGTCACCGCGGTGCCCAGGTCACCGCCGTGCGCGCCCCAGCGGTCGTAGCCGAGCCGGTCCATCAGGGCGATCCCGGCGTCGGCGATCCGGGGGAAGCCCCAGCCGGTGGTGTCGGGCTGGGCGGAGAACCCGAAGCCCGGCAGGGACGGGATCACCAGGTGGAACGCCTGCCGCGGGTCGCCACCGTGAGCGGCGGGGTCGGTGAGCGGCCCGACCGTCTTGGCGAAGTCGAGCACTGAGCTGGGCCAGCCGTGGGTCATCAGCAGCGGCAGCGCGTCGGCCTCGGGTGAACGCACGTGCAGGAAGTGGATGTCCAGGCCGTCGATGGTGGTGCGGTAGGAGCCCATGCCGTTGAGCAGGGCCTCGGCGCGGCGCCAGTCGTAGGTCTCGGCCCAGTAACTGGTCAGCGCCCGGATCGCCCCGGTGGTGGGGCCCTGGCTGGTGTCGGTGACGGTCTCGAAGCCCGGCCACCGGGTGAGGGCGAGCCGGGTGCGCAGGTCGTCGAGGTCGCCCTGCGGGACGTCGATCGGGAACTGCTCGATGTCGGTGGTGAGGGTGCTGCGCATGACGATTCTCTTTCAGCTGCCGGCGTGGGGATCAGTGCGTGGGGCCGAGGAGCGGGAGGAGGACCTCGTCGACGAGGTACTGCTGCGCGGCCTCGTCGAGCGGCGCGCCGCGCAGCAGGGTGAGCAGGAGGACCCTGGCGATGGCCACGTCCAACGCCAGGACGACCCGCTCGGCCACGGCAGCCTCGCCACGGGCGCGCGCGCGGGCGGAGATCATCTCGGCATCCTTGCGGCCGCGTCGGCTGATCTGGTCGGCGATGAGCTCGCGCAGGGCCGGGTCGGAGCGGATGCCCTCGACCAGTCCGAGTAGCGCCGGCCCGCCCGCACCGGTCACGGCCCGGGTGATGCCGGCCACGGCGTCGAGGAGATCGCCACGGACCGTTCCGGTGTCCGGCGGCGTCGTGCCGGCGCCCTCGGCCGACCGCCGCAACGCCTCGGCGACCAGCTCGGCCTTGCCGGCCCAGCGCCGGTACATCGTGGCCTTTGACGACTTGGCGCGGGCCGCGATCGCATCGACGGTCACGCGCTCGTAGCCGATCTCGGTGACCAGCTCCGCCGCCGCCGCCAGAATGGCGTCCTCTCGCCCGACTCCTCGAGACGACGGTGCAGGCCGCTCGGCATCCATGGGTTCTTCCCTCCGGTCGATGTGAACGAAACGGTACCGTACACATCCGGCAGAGATGACGTGTGACCTCGACCACTTGGTCGCCCGGCCGGCCGCCGGTCGTCCGCGCGTACTGCTCGCAGGCCTGCCGGCAACGTGCTTACCGCCGGCTGATCGAGACGCTGCCGTAGGCGCCGATCGTGTCGATGCTGATCGAGCTTGAACAAGCGCGCCGGCGGCCCGTTGACGCGGTTGGCTAACGCCGCTAGCGCGCGCACCGGCTCTCGCCGCGCTAGCCAGGTGTTGCGCGTCTTAGCGACGATTGGGCGGATCAATGGCCCGGTGGCGACGCTCTCGGAGGCGACGATTGCGGCTAGGCAGCACGGCCAAGTGGCTGCCCGGAGCGCGTTCAACCCGTCGCTCGAGCCGTTGACGTCAGTTGCCGGGACGCACCTGAGGCCCCGCGCGGGAGTCCGCCTGTCCGCTGATGGCTCGATACTCGGAATGCATGTGCGATCACTCTGAGCTACAGTTAGTGTATGATCTCCCAAGCCTGGGAGATATCCCACGTGTGGGGTCCAAGTCCCCCCTTGAAAACGCAGACGTGGGAAATCTCCAGCTCGGATGTCGGTCACTCAAACTGCAGGTCGGTGGCGAACTTCAGTGTGGGGTTATAGATCAACTCGGTCCTCGGACACAGAAATACGGGATATCTCCCGCACCACAGAGTAACAGGCCCGCCACGGCGGGTCTTTCTGGCGTTCAGCCCAGGTCAGACTCGGTTGCGCTGATCTTGACCGCGCCCTCCCCGTGCGACCGCTGTCGGGGAGGTGCGTCATGACCGGCATCGCGCCGCTCACGCTCACGTCCCGCACCGGCAGGCCTGAACCTTCTCCTGTACGGGCCGGGACCCTCGTCCCGCTGCCGATACCGGCGCTGCCGGACCTGGCCGCGGATGGATTGCGGCGGTTCTCCACCGCGCTGCTGGACGCCTCTGGCCGGATCCAGGACCGCGGCATCGTCATCGCCCTGGACTGGAAGCCGGGAGACCGGCTGCTGATCACCCAGCTCCGCTCGTCCGCGGTGATCTGCCGCCGCGCCGACGGCGTCTTCCGGATGACCACCAAACCCTATGTCGTGCTCCCGGCCCCTGTCCGGCATGGCTGCCGCGTGCTGGCCGGCAGCCGCGTGCTGCTCGTGGCCGACCTGGCCCAGGACGTCCTGATCGTGCACCCCGATCACGTGGTGCTCGCGATGCTGCGCGACTTTCACACCACCCTTGCCGCTGGGGAGGCGGACCAATGACCGACACCACCACAAACCCTGGCGACCTCGAAGCCGCCCGGCTGCTGCTCTCGCGCCTGGGCGTCAACCCCGCCGATCTCCTCAACGAATCGGCCGAGAACGACGACCGCAAGCCCGTCCCGACGATCAACGAATGGATCCCCGTCGTTGCCGGGCTCGTCTCGCCCAGCACCGCCGCCTCCTACGGCTCCTACTGGAACAAAGCCGAAGCCGCCTGGGATGGGCGCCCGATGGACACCATCACCGCCAGCGAGATCAAGACCCAGGCCGAGATCGTGCGCCGCACCGCCCGGATCCGGCGCAACTCCCGCGGCGGACGCAACGCAGCGGAGAACTTCATCGCCGCCGTCCGCTGTCTCTACAAGCACCTGGTCAACGACCAGCGCATCGATGACCGCAACAACCCGGCCATCCGCGTCACCAAGCCGCGCCGCAACCCCTCCACCCGCCGGGGCCTGGCCAACGCTCGGCACGTCGAGCTCTCCGACGTCGTGGCGAGCACCGGCAACGACCCGGAACTCGACGCGCTGATCTGCCGCCTGCACGTCGAGACCGCCTGCCGCCGCGGCGGCGCACTGGCCCTGCGGCCCCGCGACCTCGACGAAAAGCAGTGCCTGGTCCTGTTGCGCGAAAAGGGCGAGACCGAACGCTGGCAGCCCGTTTCGCCGACACTGATACGCCACCTCCTGGCGCACGCCGAGGAACGGGTGACGGCGACCGCAATGGACAGCTGCTGCGCTATGCCGACGGCAAGCCAATCACCGAACGCCGCTACGACTACATCTTCAATCGCGTCCAGAACGAACTCGACTGGGCCAAGGCCATGGGCGTCACCGCCCACTGGCTCCGCCACACCACCTTGACCTGGGTCGAACGTCGCTTCGGAATTGGCGTCGCACATGCCTACGCCGGACACGCCGACAGCGGCAGCGACCTAACCACCACCACCTACGTCAGAGCCGACATCACCGAAGTGGCCAACGCCCTGTCCGCCCTGACCGGCGAACCACATCCGCTCGCACCCGCCTGACCAGTCTGCGGGGTGTTCGCGCCGCTGTCGTGTGGCGCGAACACCCCGCAGGAGCGGCGATATGGCTCCCGGTGATCAGGGAGGCGAGCCGGGCTCGGTCCGAAGGGTGGTGTGGTAGGCGAGAACCATGTCGTAGAGACGACGCTGCGGGTAGATGACCAGCAACTTGTGCTCGAGCAGTGCGGCGAGGAAGACCTGGTCGCCGGCGCGGATACGGCAGCGGGAACGGATCTTCGTGGGCAACACGAGATTCAGCTTCGCCGGCACCCGCCGTCCAGCAGTCGGGTCCGCGGTGACAGCGATCAGTCCCGAACGTACATTGTAGCGAATCGGGATCCCCGCAGACCAGCCGAGCAGGGTGATGGCTGCCTTCGACGCAACGGCGCCTGATCCGTCCACCCGCACAAGGGCGAACCCCGCCGTCGAGTTATCAACCAGCGGCTCTAGTGGCGGGACGGGAAGCGCCGTAGCCATGGGGCCTGCCCTGGGTAGTGGTGGGATCGCGAGCGTCTCGACGATGCGGTCGGCGGGCTGTACGACACGAGGGGCGGGACGGGAGATCGGCCGGAGTCGTAGTAGCGCGAGTGCTGTTTGTTGCGCTTCCTCGCGGGCACTCGACGATGTTGACACGTAGCCTCCACGTGCGTTGACGTGGGAGGGCGTCGGTTATCTAAGTGGATCACTAGTGTCAGAATGCCGCGCGATGGGGTCGACCGCCAACTCTGCACCAGAGCCGCAGCTCAACGCGTCAACTCGAGTTGCTGATCGCGCAGAGGCACGGTTCAGTTCAGCCTCTATTGGCTGCGTGTGTCGACGGCTGGCCGAGTGCGCCAGCTTGTCAGGCTCGTTCGAGCAGAGCGTGAGGCGAACATGCCTCGGGCATCTAAGGGAGCACCGAACTCAAGTGACGATCTTCCGATACCGCCGGAATCGTAACCCGCTGGTTAAGAGAACGCGTTTTGGGGTGTCGAGTGATGTCGGGCAAGACCATTTTGGCTGGTCAATGTACATCACTTGTGTCGGACTATACCGCATTCTGTCGTCGGGTACGAGACCTCTCGGGCACTTCTCGGGCACGTCCGTGTCGGATTCTGTCGAACTGTTCGTGCAGGTCAATCGCGGAGGGCGCGGGTCGGGGTGGGGGTTGCCAGGGAGGTCGGGTGCTGTGTTGAGCCCGAGCGAGGGGCGCGATCTGGTGCTGTCGGCGGTGACGCTGATCGTAGGGATCATCGTCGCTCTGACCTTTCTGTTCGGGTTCGGGAACGTACTGACGCTGGCACTCCGGTTGGGGATACCGGCCTGGGTTGCGCCGCTGGTGGCGCCTGCGGTGGATCTGTCGGTGGTAGGGCTGATGATCGCCATTCGGTCCCTCTCTCTGCGAGGCGCTCCTGCGGAGGTGATTCGGCCGGCTCGCCGGCTGCTGCTGGCGTCGAGCGTGGTGACGTTGGCGTTGAACGTCGCGGAGCCGTTGATCGCTGGTGAGGTGGGGAAGGCGTTGTTCGATGCGGTGGGTCCCTTGTTGCTGATCGGCTGGTCGGAGGTCGGACCGGTCCTGCTGCAGGCCCTAGCCTCCGTATCAGCCGTTGGGTCTCCGGCTGACGCGGCCGAGGCCACCGACTCGGACAGTGCTCCGGTCGAGCAGTCAGAGGGTGTGAACGTGGATGCTGAGTTGCTGGAGCGGGCCCGGTGTGAGGATCGGCGGCATCGGCAGCTGTATCAGCGCCCGGTCTCCGCAGAGAATCTCCGGAAGACGCTGGGCGTAGGTGCAGAGCGTTCACGCACCTTGGTGAAGTTGGTACGTGCTGAGCGCAGTATCTCAACGTAGCAGCCAATATTACTCAGGGTAGTAGTCGCTGACCGCTAACTGAGGCCGGGAGCCGCCAGTCGTCCCTCCCTTCGCCTGTGCAAGGCTGGTCGATCTCATCGGGAACCGGATCAGGATCGTCTGCGTAGACGCGCCTTATGTAGACGGGCAGCTCGTCGGAGTCCTGGTCCAGGCTTGGCCGGGGTTGGATGTGACGGCGGTGCCGTCGCGCGGCGAACAATCTTGACAGAAACTCGGTACAGCCATGCTCATGGTTGACACGGCAGTGTCTTTGACACTGGTGGGCACGTGAATCCTGTGGGTGTCCGGACTTGATTTTGTGGCAAAATCTGGTCCTGTCGAGGTTTTTTCAATCATGTCTAGTTATTGGTCGATTGTGTGGCAAGTCTGTCATGACTGCGGTTACCCAGGTGCTGCCATCCAGGAAATTGATCATTCCCGGCAATGTCAATTGCTAGGGTTGGGCTATTTCTGAAACCCGTAAACCGCTGCATAATGTGACCATGCCACTTACGTTCGTGGACCATCGGAAGGGGCCGGGCCCATGCGGGACGACCGATCAATGCTGGCGGTTGGAACCGACCTCGTGGGCCGACGCGAGGAGTGCGCGATTCTGGATGGCCTGCTGGCCGGGGCCGCCGAACAGGGCGGAGCGCTGGCGATCTCCGGAGAGCCCGGAGCCGGTAAGACCGCGCTGCTCGACTACCTCGCTGCCCGGGCAGGCCCCGGCGTGCTGCGTGCCCGTGGGGTCGAGTCCGAAGCGGTGCTCCCGTTCGTGACGCTCGCCGACCTTTTCGTCCCGCTCCGAAGCCATTTCGAGGATATCCCACAGGTGCAGCGGGACACGCTGGATGGCTGTTTCGCGCTGACCGACCGGGCCGAAACCAACCCGTACGTGGTGTGCGCCGCCGCGTTGAGCGCGCTCGCCGCCGCGGCCGAGACCGGCCCGGTCACCATGCTGGTGGACGATCTGCATTGGGCGGACCCGTCGTCGCAACGGGTCCTGGTGTTCGTGGCCCGGCGACTGTTCTCCGAACGCGTCGCGCTGATCCTCACAGTTCGTCCGGAAGCCGCCGCCCTAGTCTGCCAGGCTGGCCTGGCAGTTTTAGAGCTCGCCGGGCTGTCCCGCGTCGAAGGGGCGGAGTTGCTGCGGCGGCACGGACACGTCCCGCCCCAGGCGGTCGCCGACCAGTTGTACCTGCTGACCGCCGGCAATCCGTTGGCCCTGCTGGAGGCCGCCGCCTCTTTGCGACCGGCGCAATTGACTGGTGCGGAGCCGGTTGGGGATCTGCTACCGCTGGGCTGCAGCCTGCAGACGGCGTGGGCGTGCCGAATCGAGGAGTTGCCCGACGCGGCCCGGGCGGCACTAGCCGTGGTGGCCGCCAGCCACACCCACACGGTCGCGATGATCGCGGCAGCCCTGCATGCACAGGGTCTCGATCTGGACGCACTGGGTCCGGCCGAGGCCGCCGGGATCGTCGTGGCCGGCGAGCGCACGATCGACTTCAGGCATCCGGTCCTGCGCCCGGTGGTGCTGCGCCAGACGTCACTCACCCACCGGATCAACGCGTTCCGGGCCATGGCCGAGGTGTCTGCGGACCCGATTCGCGCCTGGTACCGGGCCGAGGCGGCGACCGGGCCGGACGATGAGGTCGCCGAAGATCTTGTGCGGGCGGCGACCGATGCCCGCAACCACAGCGGCTACAGCGATGCCGCGCTGGCCTGGCGGCGCGCGGCAGAGCTGACCTCGCATCCGGCCACCCAGGCCCGGCGGATGTTGACCGCCGCGCACGACGCGTTCACCGGCGGCTCGTCGATCACTGCCCTCTCCTGGTGCAACGAAGCCCTCGCCGCGACCGCGGACCCGCTCGTACGGGCTGACATCGAGCTATTGCGCAGCCGAATCCGCTCGTGGATCGGCCAGCCCGCGCAGGCTCACGAAGCTTTGGTCGCGGCGGCCCGAGCGACAGAGCCGGTCGATCCCGCCCGTGCTAGTGCACTGCTCGGGGTGGCGACCCTGTCGGCGGTGCTCAACGGTCAAGTACAGATCGCGGTAGAGCATGCCCGGACCAGTGTCGAGCTGGCCCGGCGGGCGTCGGCCGATCCGGCGCGTGCCTGGTTGATGCTGGGTCACGCGCTGGTCATGACCGGGCAAGTCGAGGACGGGCTCCGGACGCTGGATCAGGCGGCGGAGTTCCTGGACCAGGGGCGTCCCCCCGCCGAGCAACAGCTGATCGTGCTCGCGGGACAATGCCTGTTCTGGGCCGACGAGCCGGTGCGTGGGCACAGACTGATCAGCGGTGCCATCGATGCGGCCCACCAGCACGCCGCTCCGGTCACCCTGCCGCTGGCGCTGAGCGTGCGCAGTGAGATCGACTGCTGGACGGGCCGGTGGGCCGCAGCGTTCGCCGACGCGGCCGAGGCGTTGCGGTGGGCCGAGGAGTCCGGCCAGGTCAGCGCGCTCGGCTTCAGCCTGGCGTGTCTTGCCCGGATGGCCGCGTTGCGCGGCGACCAGGCCAGCTGCGATGAGCACGTATCGCGGGCGCGGCGGGAGGTAGGCCCGTACGGGGTGAGCAGTCTTGAGGCCTCTCTGCCCGGGGCGCTGGGCCTGGCGGCGCTCGGCGAACGTGACTATGACAACGCCGCCACGCATCTCGAACTGGCGTTCGGCTACGCCGTCGAGCATGGTGTGGACAATCCCTGCGTAGTGCCGGTCACCGCGGATCTCGCCGAGGCACACCTGCGCGGCGGCAACCGACGGCGGGCCGGCGAGGTGGTCACCTGGTTGCAGACCGCCGCACGACTCACCGGTCTGGCCTGGCCGGCGGCCGCCGCGGCCCGGTGCACGGGGATGCTGGCCGAGACGGTGGACACGGCGATGTCCTGGTTCGACCGGGCCGACGAGGAGCATCGACGGCTGGAGATGCCGTTCGAGCAGGCTCGCACCTGGCTCAGCCGGGGCGAGTCATTGCGCCGTTTCCGGCGACCGTCGACGGCGCGCGAACCGCTGCTGGCCGCGTACGGAGCGTTTGAGTCGCTGGGCGCCGTCTCGTGGGCCCGGCAGGCCGCCACCGAACTGGCCGCCACCGGCCAGCGCCGAGTGCTTCCCGGCACGAACCAGGCGGCCGACCGGCTGTCACCGCAGGAATTGCAGGTCGCTCAGGCGGTCGGCCGCGGGATGAGCAACAACGAGGCCGCGAGCTCGCTGTTCGTCTCGCGCAAGACCGTCGAGGCACACTTGACCCGGGTGTACCGAAAGCTCGGAGTGCGATCGCGCTCGGAACTGACCCGGGTGCTGATCTCCGACGCCAACGAGGGGTAGGGATCCGATAGGGAAATCCCGGAAGCGCCCTTCCCGCGTTCGCGCACAGGCTGGGCCGGTTGACGCACCGGAGAGCCGGCTCGAGAAGGGTGCACAGGCATGAAGCTGGACGAGTTGATGGGCATCGTCATCGACGAGCTCTACGCCGGGCTGACCGGCGGTGACGCCGAACTGCCGATCCCGCAGAACACGATGATCAACTGGATGATGCCGTCGATGGTCATGCACGAGTCCGAATTCGACTTCGCCATCGCGGGCCCGTTCGCCGGGCCGTCACCCTTGACCCTCCCCTTCTTCAAGACCTTGGTCGACACGATCCAAGGGGACACGCCGGGAATGGACCAGGTGCAGGCGGTTCAAGAGGCCAGGGCCATGTACCAGAGCCACCTTCTCGGCACGTGGGAGAACTGGTCGCGCATCGTCGACTTCATTCCGCTGGGCAGTCCGGGCGGCGGGTCACGATGGGAGCGCAAGCGCGATCCAGCTTCGAAGTACAAGCACACTCAGGTCGTCTACGCGCAGGCGGGACGGACGCTGTCGCAGACCTACGCGGACACGCTGAACAACTGCGAGGTCGCCGACGACCAGCTCACTGAGAACGAACAGAAGATCATCGAACGGATGCGCGCGCTGCTGCAGGAGGAGGTCGACGTCGAGAACTTCCTCACCGGCGCGAAGACCAAGGAGATCCGCCCGTCCAAGGCAACACTCGCGTACGAGGAGTACCGGGCGAAGTACGAGAACGCCGTCATCGACTACGCCGCCCGGCTGGCACGTTCGCAGACCGGCAGCGCCGCCGACCGGATCGAGTGGAACCGCAGCGGCGGCATCTACCGAGCACGAGCGAAGCAGGCTCTGCAGGATTGGGTGGGCCGGGGATTCAAGAACGACATCGAGACGGCGCAGGCGACCATCGACCATATCCTCGGCACCTCGATGCTGCTCTGGTGGAACCGGCTGAAGAGCGACGTCGCCGAGATCGACGACACTGTCAACGGCTCGTTCGGCTATCCGTTCTTCCCCGCGACAGTCGTGCCCGGCGGATTCGCGCGCAATCCGAACTGGGCGGTCTACGAGGAGCGGCACGTCGAGACGCACACCAAGTTGACCAGTTCCACCAGGCAGGGCAGCGCCACGGTTGGCTTCTCCCTCGGCCTCTTCAACGTGGGCGCGGCCGGCGGCGGCGGGCGTGAAAACTTCGAGGTCGACATGACTGGTAAGTCATTCGGCATCAAGTTCGACTACACCCAGGTCCAGATCGTACGGCCGGCCTTCAACGCGAACTGGTTCTGGGCGCGCGGCTGGCGACCCAAGCCCGGATTCGAACTGCTCGGCTACCCCCCGTTGCACTCCGACGGCACGGAGCAACCGGAGGGTGCGATGATCGCCTACCCGACAGCGGCGCTGTGCATCCGAAACCTGACCATCTACAGCCGCGAGGTCGCCGCACATGTCAAGCAGTACGCCGACCACATCGAAGGCGGCGGGTTCGTCGGCATCGGGCCGTTCTGCATCGGCGGTAAGTACGGACAGACGAACAACTCGAGCGAGCAGTCGTTTACGCTCGACGACTCCTCGGTGACAATGAACGGCATCCACCTGATGGCATTCCTCAGCACCAAAATCCCGAAGGCCGCCGACCCGTCACCGGACATCAAGAAGTGGGTCGGCGAGTGACGTGGAACCGCTCGGTGTGCACGTGGCCCTCGCGGCGTGGATAGATCAGCGCCGGTCGTACGACGGCTTCGCCGTGGTCCCGGCCGCGCCGGTGTCGTTCACGCCGACCGCGATTCTGCCCCTCTTCGCCACCCTCGACGCGAGCCGGGAGGCGGAACTCGTGCGGATGGCGAATCTGGTGCCCCGCAAAGGGGCGGTGGCCGAGCCGTTCGGGCCAGGTGCGCCGCTATGGGAGCGGATGTCGTCGGTGCTCGACCGGATGGCCTTCACCCACCGGGCGCTGACCGACGCAGAAGCCGCCAGCCTCGACGCTGCCCGCCGGGTCCTGTACGTGACCGACAAGGACGGGCTGCACACCTCCGCGCAGTACAACGCGTACTTGGAGATGAGTTCGGTGGTCCAGTCGTTGCAAGACGCCGGGGCCGCGGTGGAGGTGCAGCAGGCCGCACTCAGCGACTGGCTGGTGCTCGGCTTCAAGAACGAGGTGGAGCAGGCGCTCGCCGACGTGACCCGACTGGGCTCCCGTTCCTCGGTCGTCGAGGCGATGTCGTGCCGAGCTCAGCTCGACGAGACTGCACTGCTCAGCGCAGGGGACATCAGCTACGCGCCCACCTCTTTCTATCCACTTTCCGCGGCGAACTGCGGCACCTGGACCATCGCCGAGGCCACTTTCGCCGAACTCGCTGATTGCGCGGCGAAAGCCTTCCCCGGGGTACCGGTCATGATCGCCTCGGCCAGCGCCGCCAAGTGCCGCTTCGCATACACCATGATCGAGACCCTGCGGCCGTGGCCATTCGCCCGACTGCTTGAGCGCGACGACTGGCGGCTGCCCGGGGGCGAGCTCGTCTCCGACGGCGACGGGACCAACGGCTCGATCCCGGCGTACGTGCAGACGGTCTATGCCGCGACCATCATTGGCCTCGCAGCCGCGCCGCCACCGCGACCCCGGTGGCAGCTGGGGCCATTCACGACCGTCAAGCCGCCGTTCCGCGGCGGCTCGTTCCGCTTCGTCCCGCCGGCCCAGTCGGCCGTACTCGGTGCAGGCAACGTCGGCGGGGTCGTCGCGGGTCGGACAGCCCAGCTCGTGCCGGCAGGGACCGCGGCCTTGGGCGGGATCGCCATGCGGCACCGGGACCCGGCCCTGGTCCAACGGTTCCAGACGCCCCTGGATCGCTCGGAATGGCTGGCCCGGCTCGCCCTCGCCCAGCCGGTCACCGTGGTCGCCCCCACACCCGTCCCGAGATCCGACGAACCCGGCGTGGCCGACCTCGCCGCCGGGGCCGGCGTGGTGGGTTTCGGGTGCGTCACCGTGCCCGTCTCGCCCCGACCCAACGAACAGTATCAATGGCAATGAAAGGTGGAGGACCGTGTTGACTGCGAGACGATTCACGAGTCGGATGACCGCAAGCACCCGTGAGCGGCTCGAGGCGGCGATGTCGAACGTCCGGCCCATCGGCCTGCGCGAGACCCACCGGGGCGCTGTCCGCGCGATCCAGAGCGCGCTGGCCGACCTCAGCGACGCATACCTGTTGCAGGCCCAGGTCGACGGCATGTTCGGCGCCCGGACCGCAACCGCCGTCGAGACGTTCCAGCGCGACTACGGCCTGTACGCCGACGGCTTCGCCGGCAAGCAGACCATGACACAGCTCGACACGATCTTCTCTGGTGACGTCGTGCGGACACCGTCCGGGGTGAGCCTGCACGTCGGGGTGAACAAGCTGGACCCGGCTCACTACGGCGAGGGGGTCGCTGCGCTGGCGTCCTGCGTCAACGACGCCAAAGCCATGCAGCGGATGGCTGAGAACCTCGGCTACAGCGGGTCCGTCCTCGCTGACGAGGACGCGAACGTGGTCAATGTTACCGCGGCGATCCGCGCGGCCAGCGAGGCGTTGTTCACCGGTGACGCGTTCTTGTTGTCTTTCTCCTGCCACGGCAGCCAGATCCCGAACGGTGACGCAGACGACGAGCCCGACGGCATGGACGAGACCCTCTGCCTGTACGACCGGATGCTTGTCGACGACGAGCTGCACCTGCTGCTGGGCGAGTTCCGCGCCGGGGTGCGGGTCTTTTTGGTCTTCGACAGCTGCCACAGCGCCACCGCAGCCAAAGCGAAGGACCAGATCACTATCGGCCGCAAGGCGATCAAGGACATCCGGGTCAAAGATCTCAGCAGTTCCTTCAAACAGCTGGAAGTCGCGCTCGCCACGGTGCCGATCGCCCGGCAAGAAGCTGGCAGCGACGAGGTGCCCGCGGTCCGCAGTGCCGAGCCGCTGACCGACGAACAGCTCAGCAAGGCGTTCGCCGACGAGCTCGACCCGGACGAGTTGCGGCCGGCCGAGCCGGCGGAGCTCAGCATCCAGTCGAAGGACATCATCCAGCTCTTCGCCGACATCGAGGCGGACGCCGCGCAAGCGCCCAACAAGCTGCTACAGCCCTGGGAGGCGCCGTACAAGGGTGCCAACCGTGCCGTGTACGACAGCGTGCGCAACATCGTCGGTCCGAAGGAGATGGCGGTTGTCGAGGCGAAGGTGGTCAGTTTCGCGGCCTGCCTCGACGCGCAGACGACCCTCGCCGGCAGCGTTCTCAGCGAGTTCACTTCGCACTTGGTCACGGTATGGGGCGACGGCGACTACGCGGGCGACGGCGAACAGCTCATCGCCCGGCTCAAGCAGCTCGGCAGCCAGAACGGCGCGATCCCCGTCCTCATGACGTACGGGGCCGGCGGTTCCGCGGTCGCCTATGAACGCCCGTTCGCGATCTGAGCCGCCCCTGAGCACGGCGGTCATCGCGACCGTCGCGTATGGCACCGGCAAGACCTTCACTTGGCAGAAAGTGCTGCAAGGCCAGGAATAACTCGATCGGAGGACCGCCAGATGGCGGGGCAATCTACCGCACCGGACGCTGCCCGGTATGCAGCCGAAGACTTCACCGGGCGCGGCTGGCTGCTCGGCCTCGTCGACGACTGGCTCGAGCATGACGACAAGAAGTTCCTTCTGATCACCGCCGAACCGGGCTGGGGCAAGACCGCCTTCGTGGCCTGGTTGGCGGGCGCCGGTCCAGCGCCCGCCGACCAGGCTGCCGCGCAGCGGCTCGCCAAGCTGCGGCAGCGATGGGCCGCGGTGCATTTCTGTGTGGCTCGGGGCGAGGGCGGGACGCTGCGCCCCGAGCAGTTCGCCAAGGATGTGGCCCTGCAATTGGCCAGGGCTGACGACGATTTCGCACGCGCCCTGGTCGAGGAGATTGCACCGGGGACACATCCGGCCGTGGTGGTACAGGACGTCGGAGTGAACCTCGGGACGGTCGTCGGTATCGCGGTGGAGCGGCTCATCGCCACTCAGATCGACCCGCAAGAGGTCTGGAACCGGGTGATCCGGCAACCGCTCAATGCTCTCGAACTCCGGCGGACAGCCAGTTGGGGCAAAACGATCCTGGTCGATGCGCTCGACGAGGCGCTGACCGTGCGCGGCACCACGATCCTCGATCTGATCAGGGACTCCGGAGACTTGCCCGATGGTGTGCGGTTCGTCATGACCAGCCGCGGCGACCAGCGGATCCGCAACCAGTTCGAAGGCGCCGTGCGGCTAGATCTGGACAGGTGTCACCCTGAGCAGGCTGGCGATGATCTGGCCGACTACCTCAACGCCCGGCTCGAAACGAGCCAGGCGGAGGAGCTCGCGCGGCACGCGGACGGCAATTTCTTGTACGCCCGCTGGGTCCTCGATGGGCTGGCCAGCGGTGAGCTGGCCGACCTGACGGCCCTGCCCGGCAAGCTGTACGGCCTCTACCGCGACTTCCTCGAACGGCTGATGCCGCGGGACGGCGACGACTGGCTGGAACGCTACGAGCCGCTCTTCGGCTGCCTCACCGTCGCCAACCCGGTCGCACCCCGGCACAGCCTGCCCCGGTGGCTGGGCTGGCCACGGGGACGGCTCAACCACACTTTGGGTACCCTGACCCAGCTGGTCGAGGACGTGCTCACTCCCCTGGAGGGCGAGCCCGGCTACCGGCTCTACCACCGTTCCGTGGCCGACTTCCTGGCCACCGACCGCTACGATGATGATGGCTCGCAGATCAACCAGTACTACGTGGACCCGTTCGAGCAGCACGACCGGATCGCCCGGCACTACCTGCTACACGACGCGACCGACTGGACCTCCAGTGACCAGTACTGCTTGCTGCAACTCGTCCATCACCTGAGCTCCCGGGTCCGCCTCGCATCCGGCCGCCAAGCCCGCGAGATGGCTGCCGACCTTTACCGGGTGGCTCTCGATCCAGGCTTCCAGGCCGCTCAGTTGGCCGGTCTGGGTGGCATCCACCGGACACTGGACGACCTGCGCACCACGCTGAACGTCGCCCTCGACGCGACGCCTGCCATCGACGCGGAAGCGGTTTTGCGCTGTGCGGCCGAATTCCGTCGGCTCGCCACAGGCGCGAGCCTTTCCCGCTCGGTGTTCGGCGCGGCGATGGCCGGCGATATCGCCCTGGCACGCCGCAAGATGGTCCACTACACGGCCGGACCGAACTCGTCCGCTGCCTGGAACGACATCCTGAAGCTCTATCTCGCCTGGGAGGCGGCCGAAACAGGGTCGGAGACCGACGTCCGCGAGCTGATCGCGATGACCGCGCCGTCCTTCCCCGTCCTCAGCGACACTCTCCTCGTCCGCATCGCGGAGGCCCTCAGCCAGCAGGGCTCCGGTGCGCTCACCTGGCTCACCAGGTTGGACCCCACGAAAGACTGGCCATGGTTCGTGCGCGATCGCGCCGTCGCCGAACCGCAGGAGCCGTCGGTCGCCGACGAAGCTCTCCGCGCCATCCGGCGCGGGGTCGACCTGCTCGAAGCGGTAACCCTCGACCGCGACGCACTGTCGGCTGTAGCCCTCGCCGCACCCGTGCAAGGCGGCGGAAATCCGGAATCCCTCGCTATCCATGCAGCAGACCTGGCTCCTCAGCTGGCGAAGACCCTGGCGCACGCCGAAGGCCGCGGACTGGCCGAGAAGACCATCACGCTGATGCGCAGCAACCCGTATCCCCAGTACCGCGATATGGCGCTGACTGCGCTCGGCAGCGCGGTGCTGTGCGCTCCTGACCGGGCCTGGGCCCGTACCCAGCTGCAACGGATCGTCCGAGCCGGCCTCGACGACGAGGGAGTCACGTTCACGTTCGACCTGCCCGCGCTGCTGCTGGCCGAGAGCGTGCGAAGAAGCCTCCCGGCGCAGCCCCTGCGCGACTACCTCGAGACCGCGCTCGGCCAGGACGACCCGTGGGGCACCAGGATGCGGGCGCAAAGCGCTCACGCGGCCGCTACATTCCGCTACGGGGATCACGACGCCGCCTTCGCGACCCTGGTCGCCGCCTCAGCGTTCCCGATCGCCTATTCCGGCTACGGGTCGACCGCCACCCTCGCCATGATCGACCGGTGCCACGAGTTTGGCCGCGGCGAACAGGCTGATCAGAAGATGTGGGGTCCCCAACGCGACCAGACCCTCCCGGCGATGGCGGCGATGTTCGCCGAGCGGGTCTACGACTTCTCCTTCCGGCACAGCCGTACTCAGCTGGTAGCACTACACGCCCAGTGGCGCACCGACCCGGTCTCGGAGCCCGGACAGGCACTTGAGCTGCTGGCCCGGATGCCCGACGTCGACACCCGAGCGGCCTATCGCCACCACATCGCCGCGCGCTGGTCCGAGACCAGCGACATCGATACACCCGTCCGGGTGGCGAGCCTGGTGCCATCGGCGCTCTTCGACAGCACCGGCCTCGACTCCCTGCTCGCCCTGTCGTTGGCCACCGGGCTCAGCGACCGGCCCCAGGCCGAGATCGAGGCTCTGATCACCGTGGTCGCCGGATCGTTCACCGGTGGGCGACCGTGGACCTTCGGCCAATGGAGATGAAATGGATCCTCTGTCGTTGACAGCGCTCGGTGCGGTGGCAGCCGCCGAGGGCATTAAGTTCCTGTACGGCCAGGGCGCCGAGCTGATCAAGGCCTGGCGCGCCCGGCGGACGGACGACGCCCCCCTTGACGTGCCGATCATCCGGAACGATATCCTGGATCACCCCTCGACGACCGCCGTAGCGGCGCCTGGCGTCGTGCTGGAGCAGGAAAAGACTCTCGTTGCGCTGGTCGGCGGCCTGTCGAACTACGTAAACGGGCTGATCCCGATCAACCCGGATGACAAGAACCTGGGTCGGCTGGCTGATCTGCTGCGATCGACCTTGGAGGCGGTCTACGGCCAGCGGCTCACATTCCGCGGCGAACAGCGCGACCCGACCGGCAGTCGGGTCACCGTCGAACAGGCGGTCAAAGAGCTGAGGGGCAGGATGACCGGCTATCGCGGACCGATGCCTTCGGGCATCGACCTGTCGATCATTCAACGACCTGATGTCGTGGACCGGGACGCCGTCGTCGAGGGAATCTCCGTCCAGCCCGGACGCGAGGAGCCTCAGCCTCATAGAGCGCAGAGCCCCGACCATGACGAGCCGTCAAGTAGGAGACAAAACTAGACGTGGAACCTGCGGGGTTCCAGAAGCTGCCCACGCATCTCGCCAACGCGGGCCGGGTCTGCCCAGGGTTTGGTTGACACTTCACCTGTGAGGCTTCGGCCTCGCCTGGAAGGATGTCACCGTGCCCAAGCCCTACCCCCGTGAGTTCCGTGACGACGTGGTCGCCGTGGCCCGCCGCGGCGAAGCCCCGTTGAAGCAGGTCGCGAAGGATTTCGGGATCTCCGAGTCGTGCCTGGCCAACTGGCTACGCGCCGCCGACGTCGAGGACGGCACCCGGCCCGGCGTGACCGGGGACGAGTCCGCTG
>NZ_JBVKDV010000007.1:0-339191 GCF_055633615.1 Amycolatopsis sp. NPDC114505
AGCTCACCCCGGTCGAGTTTGAGACCATCTACACGACCGCAGCAGCGGCCTGAGAAACAGTCAGCTCCGGTGTCAACCGAAGTCTGGGCAGACCCGAGTCCCCTTAGCTCCACAGACGTATTTTGGACACATGACGTCGATTGACTCGGTTTCGTCATGTAGACCGGTTCGGTCGATGATTGATCAGGGGCCGATGCTGCCCGGTGTCGCCTGAGCGAACGCCGAGGTCGACACCCATTCATCAATCAGGTCAGGACGGGCATGAGCAGTCGGCCGCCGTTTTCGCCTCCGTGACAGAGGTAGCGGGGTCGACAGCGTCTCGCCTGGGGTACAGCACGCGTTGACGCCGCAGCAGGCGCTGGCGGTGTCGTTGTCGGCGGTGCTGTTTGCTCGGAGCCAGCGGGTTTGGTGGCTCGGATGATCGCGGAGTGCATCCCGTCGGCAACTGTGGGGGTCGGGTGACCTGGATATCGGAAACCCTGCGGCTTCCAGGCTGGCGCGGTACTCGGCGAAGGCGAGCGCTCCGGCGATGCAGCCGAGGTGGCCGCCGCGTTCGGCGCGCTGCTCCGGGGTGAGGTGGGCGTCGGTGATGCCGACCCGGCCGCCTCGCACCAGGACGCGGTGGGTCTCGGTGAACACGGCGGGCTTGTCGACGGACAGGCAGCCCGCGGGGCGGTGCAGGTGGACATCGGGTGGTCGCGCGATTCCACGCGCTTGAAGTGGTCGCTCACAAGCCGGGACTGGACCGCCAGAGGATCGCCTGTTTCATGAGCGGCCACCTATCAAACGCATCGTGTCCGTGACCGCTTGCGTGGTGGTTATGGTCCGGCCGTTGCGGTGCGCTCGCGGTTGGCGCGGATCTCGTCGTGGTGGTCGGCGGCCCAGCCGATCAGCGAGGTGACGATCTCGTGCAGGCCGCGGCCCAGCGGGGCGAGGGTGTACTCGACGCGCGGGGGTACCTCGGCGTAGGCGGTGCGGGTGATCAGGCCGTCCTGCTGGAGCTGGCGAAGGGTGAGGCTGAGCATGCGCTGGGAAATGCCCGGGACCTGCCGTTGCAGGTGGGTGTAGCGCAGCGGTCCGGACTCCAGGACCGCGATGAGCAGCAGGCTCCACTTGTCGCCGACGCGGTCGAGGGTCTGGCGGATGAACTCCATGTGCTCGGCGGGGATGGCCGCGCACGGCCCGATCGCCGCCGCTCGTGCCGTCACCTCTGCTCCGTCGGCCGTCTCCATGACGCACATTCCTCTCCGGTACGCACACCGGTGTGCCTTTTGTATCGCCTTCCATACTGGTCCACCATGGCGTTACACACAAGTTGTAAGAAATGGAGGTGCGTGATGAAGGTGGACATCTGGTCCGAGGTGACCTGCCCCTGGTGCGGCCTGGGGAACCACCGGGTGGCCAAGGCCATCGAGCGGTTCGAGCACGCGGACGAGGTGCACCTGGTCCACCACTCGTTCCCGCTCAGCAGCAGCTTCCCCGAGGGCGACACCTTCTCCGTCCGCGAGGCCCTGCTCCGCCGGCACGGTATGGGCGGCAGCCAGGCCGAGACCTCGACCCGGCGGATCGAGAAGCTCGCCGAAAGCGAGGGCCTGATCCCCTACCAGGTGCTGGACAACAAGGTCGGCAACACCGACCTGGCCCACGAGTTCCTCGCCCACGCCGGCGCCCAGGGCAAGAACCGCGAGGCCTGGGACGCGATCTTCACCGCCTACTTCGGCAAGGCCGAGCCGGTCTTCTCCCTGGACGATCTCCTGGTGCTCTCCGACGAGCTCGGCCTGGACCGCGAGCAGAGCCGCCAGGCCCTCACCGACCGCCGCTACCGCCGGCAGGTCCGCGACGACGCGGCCCGCCCCCAGCGCCTGGGGGCGACCGGCGCGCCGTTCATCGTCGTCGACGACCGCTACGGCGTGCCCGGCGCCCAGGACAGCGACAGCTTCCTTGAACTGCTGCGCGAGGCCTGGGACGACAGGCGCCCCCTCACCCTCGCCGGCGATGCCCCGGTCTGCGGACCGGACGGCTGCGCCGTCCCCGAGCGCGCCTGATCCCGGCCCCACACGTGCTGATGCCGGCCCCGCTGCTCCCGACGCACGAGGCGTCCATGACCAAGTCGCACGACGAGGCCCGCCGCCTGGGCTCTGCCCTGACCGGTCGGCCGGCCGCCTGATCCACCCCTGAACTCCCCGAAAGGCATTTTGATCACCATGAGCAACCTCCTGGTCTTCGGCGGCAGCGGCCGCACCGGCGCTCACGTGCTGGAGTACGCAGCCCGACGCGGCCACCACGTCCGCGCCCTCGTCCGCAACCCCGACACGGTGCGGGCACCGGCCGGCGTCGAACTGATCCAGGGCACCCCTGCCGACATCGACGACATCCGCCGGGCCGCCAAAGGCACCGAGGCCGTGATCAGCGTGCTGAACAACGGCCGTGCCTCCGACAACCCATGGGCCAAGCCGGTCAGCCCGCCGACGTTCATGACCGACGCCGCCCGCCACACTCTCACCGTCATGGGCGAGCAGGGCATCCGCCGCATCGTGTTGACGTCCACGCAGGGCGCGGGCGACGACTGGGCCCGGCTCAACCCGCTGGTGAAGGCGTTCATCAAGCTGTCGAACATCAAGGCAGGCTTCGCGGACCACAGTGGCGTCGACCAGGTCATCCGCGCTTCGTCCGGCATCGACTGGACCCTGGCCCGTGCCGTCACCCTGGCCGACAAGCCCGTCGGTGGCCCCGTGCGGGCCGCCGAGCCCGGCACCGAAAAGCCCGGCGCACGGATCAACCGCGCCGACCTCGCCCAGTTCCTCGTCCAGACGATCGAGGACGACGCATGGATCCGCGAAGCGCCCCTGGTCTGGACACCCGCGGCTGACCCGTCCCGTGGTTATCTCTGCGGTTTCCGACGCCATTTGACGCCCACTATCGCCATCGTCGGTGCCGGCCCAGGGCTGGGCCTGTCCATCGCCAAGGTGTTCGGCCGCAACGGCTTCTCCGTGGCACTCGTATCGCGGCCCCAGGACAAGCTCGACCGTCTCCCGGCATCACCATGTCCGGCCCGATGGACGCGACGGTCTGCTGTTCACCACATGTTCGAGCTACCTAGCGGACGACTCAGCCCCAATTACTTGACGCTGTGTCACAAAGGTCTCCAGTGACCATTCGGCCGGCATCCGAAGTCCGAGCTATCGCGAAGCAGTGCCGCGAGCCAGCGCACAAGCCTGACTCGCGATCCGCTGCATCTCAGAGCAATCAAGCCTCTTCCCGTGCCAGCTGCTGAGCCGCCCGCTCGATGGCCGTCTCGACCGCGCCTACTCGGTCGGCCAGCAGGCCCACCGCGCCGACCGCTCGGCTCAGTGGGTCCTTGCCGTCGCCGCCCAGGGCCTGCTCGCGTACGTATGCCGCCTTTACGTCGGCCCACCGCTGAGCCTGCGGAGGGGACAGCCGTCCCCGTAGCTCGGCCAGTTTGAGCAGGTTTGCCTCGGCGCCCGACGTCAGCGTCTGCGCCTCGCCTGCGTAGTGGTCGTCGATCAGGGACTCGAGCTCCGTGTCGTTCATCGCCGGCACTATCCGCTCGGTGAGCTTGTTCATGTTCCGGTACGAACCCTGTAGCTGGAACGGCGGTTCGGTGCGTGAAGCGTCTGCCTGCGCCGCTGAAGCGATGTAGGCCTGGTTGTTCGTCAGCACGGTTCGCTGGACCCGCAGGAGTTTCCGGAGAACTGACAGAATCTGCTCCAGCTCCGTGCCCGAGTACGCGTGCGAGAGCTGGTCGGCGCGCACGGAACCGTCGCCGCGGGCCATTCGGACCAGGGTGTCCACATCGGACCGCTCGCGGGACACGAGGGGCGCCAGTACGGCGTTCGACGTCAGCGCGTTCTCGACGTAGCTGAGCGCGAAGAGCTCTTCCTTGCCGGACAGCACGTCGCCGAGGTTCCAGACGTCCGCGCGGTTGGCGAGCATGTCGGGGATGCGGAAGCGCTTGCCCTGCTCGGTGTACGGGTTTCCGGCCATGCACACCGCGAAACGCTTGCCGCGCAGGTCATACGTCCGCGTGCGGCCCTCCCACACACCCTCCATTCGCCGCTGCGCGTCGCACAGGGAGATGAACTTCTGCAGCAACTCCGGCGACGTGTGCTGGATGTCGTCGAGGTACAGCAGCACGTTACTGCCCTGCTCCAGCGCGAACGAGATCTTCTCGACCTCCTGCCGCGCGGTCGCGTTGGGCGCGTCCGCCGGGTCGACCGAGGTGACGTCGTGGCCCAGCGCCGGCCCGTTGACCTTGACGAACACCAGTCCGAGGCGGCTGGCGACGTACTCCATCAGCGTCGTCTTGCCGTACCCCGGCGGTGAGATGAGCAGCAGCAGACCGGACTGGTCGGTGCGCTTGGCGTCGCCGGCTGCGCCGAGCTGCTTGGCCAGGTTGTCGCCGATCAACGGCAGGTAGACCTCGTCGAGCAGCCGGTTCCGCACGAAGGCGCTCATCACCTTCGGCTTGTACTCCTCCAGCCGGAGCCGGTCGCGTTCGGCCGCCACCAGGTCGTTGCGCAACCTTTGGTACGCGCGGAAACCCGGCACGCGGTCGCGGCGGAAGCGCTGCGTCCTGGCGAGCGTCTCGTCGAGCCGCACCGTCACCGACCGCCCGGTGATCCGCGGGTGCGCGCCGAGCAGACCGTCCACAGTGGCCGTCAGCGTCGCCGACGAGTCGTACCGCGGCAGGTCGCACAGCTCGATCGCGACGGCTTCGGGCAGCTCGTCGACCGGCAGCCCGGCCGAGTCCGCGAAGGACCGCAGCCACGCGTCGGCGAGCTGGTACCGGTCCGCCAGGTCGTCGAGGGAACCCAGGTCTTCGGCGAAGCTCCGCCGGTCCAGCCGGAACTTGTCCAGCACCGCCCGGGCGCCACCGCTGGTGACGAACCCGGCCGGCGCGACGGCGAGCTCCTCGACCAGGTACTCGCCCGAAAACTCGGTCTCGAGCCCAAGTCCGCCGGTGAACGCCGTCACCGCCTCCCCGAGCTCCCGTGCCAGCTCGTCGAGTGCGGGCACAGAACCGAAGGCCTCCCGCACCCGCGCGAGCGATGCGGCCCGCGTCGTCCAGGCAGCGCGCGCCCGCTCGTCGGCGCCGAACGCCCAGAACAGCTGGGCCGCCGCCCGGGCGGACGGCGGGTAACGCAGGAGCCCCGCGGCGGACCGCAGCCGCAGCAGGGCGCCCAGGATCGCGGCGGCGTCGTGGTCGTGGACCCCGCGCGCGTACCCCTCGTCGTACCGCTCCGCGGCCACGCTCCGGACGACGTCGAGCAGGTCGGCCTCGACCAGCTCGGCCGCCGGCCGCTCGGCGAGGATCGACGTCGCGAGGTACTCGGCCCGGTAGACCTCCGGCGACTCCGAGACCAGTAGCTGCTCCCAGTACGGCCGCGTCGCCTCGAACGCGGCGTCGCGCACCGGCGCCCGGTAGTCGGTGCCGGTGATCGCGAACTTCATCGTCCCGTCGTGCGGCACCAGCGTCAGGTCGATGTCCTGGGTGTTGACGGCGAAGGTGTTGCGGCCGAGGCGGATCGTCTCGCCGCCCTCGCCGTAGAGGTCGAGCCGGTCGCGCAGGGCCCGGCCGGCCTCCTGGCGAGCGGCCTTCACCCGGCCTTCGAGCTCCTCGGCCCGCACCTGGTCGCCGAGCGCCCGCAGGTCCTCGACGACGCTGCGCAGCTTCGAGACCATCGGATCGGCCGCGAAGTAGGTGTTGATCTCCTCCGCCGAGCCGAGCGAACCGACCCGGCGCGTCACGCTGCCGAGGATGCGCCCGGCCGACTCGACCAGCCGGTCCGCCCGCCGCGCCCGCTCGTCGAGCAGCGCCTGCTTGCGCGAGGAGAACGCCTCGTAGACGTCGGTGCGCTTCTCCCCGAGCGAGGTCAGGAAGTCGTCGAACTCCCCGAACCGCGATTCGAGGTTCTCCAGCTGCAGCAGCAGCCGGCCCAGCTGCTCGTCGCAGCGCTCGGGGGTGTCCGCGACCGCGAGCCCACCCGTGATGGCCTGCGCGAGCAGCGCGAACTCGGCCGCGAACTCCGCCCGCCCCTCGGTCTCCAGGAGCTCCTTGCGGCGCGCGTCGAGCGTGGCACGGGCGCGGTTGACGGCGCCGATCACCTCGCCGACGCGCTCCAGGATCTTGGTCCGGACGACGGCGTCGGCGATGTCCAGCCCGCCCACGACGTCGGTGAGGACCTCCAGACCGGCGGACTGTTCGTCGAGCTGCTCGGCGACCGGACCCGCCTCGGCGACCGTCTTGATCGCGCCCGCCGCCGCGATGAGCCCGTCCACTTCGGCGTAGTAGCCGGTGAACGCCTCCTCGCCCTGCAGGAACCGCACGGCCCGCTGCGCGGCCTCGGAGAACTCGGTGTCCAGCCCGGCGATCAGCTCGTCCACGCGGGTGGTGTCGGCGTACCGCAGTTCCCGCACGGTGACCAGCCGCCCGCGCGCCCGGTGCATCTCGGCCAGGCGCCGCACCCACGCGTCCGCCGCGTTCAGCGCCTCGCCCCGCACCCGCCGCACGAGCGACGCCGTGTCGGCTGCCGCGGTGTCGACGGCTTCGGCCGCCTGTGCGGTCAGCGAGGTGACCGTCTCGAACTCGTCCAGCACCTGCTCGGCGGTGACGCGGACGTCGGACAGCGGCGAGCGCAGGTCACCCAGCTCGCTCTCGCCCAGCCAGTGGTAGTGGTCGAAGACCCGCCCGCAGGCGGCGATCAGCGCCTCGAACACCGCCGCCGACGGCGCCATTTCCCCGATCATCCTGGTGATCGACAGGCAGTCGGAGATCCCGCGGACGAGGTCGGCGTTCCCGACCCGCTCGAGCGGTCCGGTGCCGGTCGGCTGCGACGCGGCGTAGGTGTCCGACTGGAACGGCGTCCGCCACACCTGCATCGGGTGGACCCGGCTCGGTTCGTCGGACAGCGCGCGGAACAGGATCATCGTGCCGTCGTCGAACAGCGAGTACCCGTGGCACGGGATCGGGTTGGCGACTTCCTTGCGGATCACGTTGTAGGGCAGCAGGAGTGAGCGCCCTTCGGCCCGCGCGTGGAAGACGTACAGCACGTCCTCGCCGTTGGGCGAGCGGATCACGCGCTCGAACTCGAGACCGTCCACAGTGGTGTCGAACGTCTTGCTGACGCCGGTGTCGAGGTAGTAGCCGCCGGGGAAGATGATGCCGTGGTCCTCGGGGAGCCGCTGGCAGGCCTGCCCGATGCCGTCGAGCCGCACGACGTCCTGGGTGCGCGTGTTGAACACCAGGTAGCGGTTCGTGGTTTCCTTGTACGGCAGCATGCGCAGCAGGATCAGCGGGCCGATCCGGGCGTAGGATACCTCGGCGTCGGCGAGGCTCTGCAGCGGCTCGTCCACCGGCTCGGCGTACACGCCGGCGCCGGTCTCGGTGTTGTTCTCGACCTTGACCGTCAGGTTGCCGCCGACGGTTTCGACGAAGACCTCGTCCTCGATCGAGATGTGCGGGTGCCGGCCGAGGACGTGGTCCTCGCGGGTCGTCTCGATCCACTCGAAGTCGTGCGACGGCGGGAACACGTGGTCGCGCTCGCCGCGGCTGTCCAAGTAGGACACAGTGCCGTCGGCCGCGACGGCCCAGCGCAGCACCCGGATGTCCTCGGTGCGCGGGCCGATCTGGAACACCGCGAGCAGCTTCCCGTCCAGCCGGCGCAGCTGCAGCAGCTTCGCCTGCCGGTAGTACCGGTACAGCTCGCCGAAGTCCCGCCCGAACTGCTCGTCACGCAGCAGTTCGGGCAGTTCCTCGGCGCTGACGTCGTCGAAGCGGAACGCGTCTTCGTCGCGGCTGAAGCGCTGCAGCGAGAAGACGTCGTCGATCGCCGTCTCGGGCTTCAGGCCGATGAAGACGTTGTAGCCGAACAACATCCGCCCGTCGACCGCGACGATGTCCCGGGGCACGCAGTTGTTGGCGGTGCGGATGCGTTCGGTGCCGACCAGCGCGAGCTGCGCGCTGCCGAAGACCTCCAGCCGCCGCGCGTTGAGCTCGTCCGCGCGTTTCGCCAGCTCGGCGGCCTGGGCGGCCAGCCGGACGCGGAGCACGTCATAGGTGCCCGCGTCCAGCTCCGTTGCGGCCGCCGTCACTGCTTCGCGGCGACGACGGTGGCGACCGACGTCTCGGCGAGGCCGAGCTTCTGCGCCGTGGTCATCAGCTCACGGAGCTTGTCGCTGTCCGGCCCGCCGGCCTGCAGCTGCTTCGCCAGGAAGGCCGACAGCGTCAGGTTTTTCACGTCTTCGGTGCTCACCGCGCCGATCAGCTTGGCGAGGTCGTCGGTGAAGCTGGCCGACCCGTCGAGGTAGGGCCGCGCGAGCGACTGGACGACGTCGGAGTGCTGCACGAAGCCGTCCACGCTCTTGCCGAGGCCGATCGAGCCGACCACCCGGTCGAAGAACATGGTCTCGCCGCCGACGATGTCGATGTCGGCCTTCTCCAGGCCGGCGCTGAGCACGACCGCCTGCGCTTCGGCGACGTCACGCTGCACTTCGAGCGCGGCCAGCCGGATCTCCTTCTCGGCGTCCAGCCGCAGCCGGTACTCCTCGTGCTCCCGGCTCGCGCTGTCGAGCGCGGCCAACGCGGCGGCCTTGTCGGTGAGGCCCTCGGCTTCGCCCTTCAGCTTGTCGCGCAACGCTTCGGCGATCACGACGGCCTTCTCGCGCTCGACGATCGCCTCGGCGCGGCCGACCTTCTCCAGCGCGACGGCGTCGCGTTCCCGCACCTGCGCGGCGGCGAGCCCGGCGGCGGCCTCCTCGGCCTGGATGCCTTCGGCGAGCCGGATCTTGGCCCGCGTCTCCAGCTCGGCGGTCTGCTGGCGCGCCTCGGCGAGGGTCAGCTCCTCGCGGGCCTTGTGCTTGGCGGCCTGCTCCGCGGCCTCGGCGGCCTTGATGCCCTTGACCAGGTTCTCCTGGGCTTCGGCCTCGGCGCGGATGACGACCGCCTCGCGGGTGCGCTGGGCCTCCTCGACCACCCGCAGCTTCTTGATGTTCTCTTCCTGCTCGGCGACGGTCTTCTCGACGGCGATCCGCTCCCGGATCACCTCGGCGATCGACCGCTTCTCGGTTTCGAGTTCCTTGTCCTTCGAGATCCGGGACAGCTCGGTCTCGCGCTCGCGGCCGATCACCTCGAGCAGGCGGTCCTTTTCGATCCGCTCGGACTCGATGGCGATGACGCGTTCGCGGTTCTTGCCGGCGACTTCGATCTCGCGCTGCTGGTTCTGCTGCTGGATGCCGAGCTGCTCGTCGGTGCGCAGCTGCGCGGCCTGCGACTTGAGCCGCTCCTCGGCCTGCACCTTCGCGATCTCGGCTTCTTCGCGCGCCCGCATGGTCTCGACTTCGCGACGCTGCTTGATTTCCGCGTCGGCCTGGCGTCGCTCGAGTTCGAGGATCGCCTCCCGCGCGTCCACGTTCTGGCGCGTGATCTCTTTTTCTTCGTGGCGGCGGAATTCGTTGGTGCGCACGTGCTCGATCGCCGTCAGCTCGGTGATCTTGCGGATGCCCTGCGCGTCGAGGATGTTCGCCGAATCCAGCGAAGCCATCGGGGTCTGCTCGAGGTAGTCGATCGCCGCGTCTTCGAGGCTGTACCCGTTCAGGTCGGTGCCGATGACGCGGATGATCTGGTCGCGGAACTCGTTGCGCTTGGTGTAGAGGTCGACGAAGTCGAGCTGCTTGCCGACGGTCTTCAACGCCTCGGAGAACTTCGCGTTGAACAGTTCCTGCAGGGTCCCCTGGTCGCTCGCGCGTTCGGTGCCGATCGCCTGGGCGACCTTCACGACGTCCTCGACCGTCTTGTTGACCCGCACGAAGAACGAGATCCGGATGTCGGCGCGGATGTTGTCCCGGCAGATCAGGCCTTCCTGGCCGGTGCGCTCGATGTCGATCGTCTTCACCGAGATGTCCATGACCTCGGCCTTGTGCAGCACGGGCAGCACCATCGCGCCGGTGAAGGTGACGTCGACCTTGCGCACCTTGGAGATGATCAGCGCCTTGCCCTGCGGCACCTTGCGGAACAGCCGGCTCACGACGAACAGCAGCACCAGGACGATCAGGGCCACGACGGCGATCAACACGCCGGCCCCCAGGCCGATGGCATCCATTCCGGTTCAGTCCTTTTCTGCTTCGAGTTCCATGGGACCGACCCAGAAGAACTCACCCGCGGAGTCGTAGTCGTAGAGGACAACGCGGCTGCCCACGCCGAGGTTGCCTTCGCCCGCCAGTCGAATTTGGATGATCGCCGACGAGCCGTCGGCAGCGGTGGCTTCGGCCTGCCCGAAGTCCTCGGTGACACTCGACGTCCGCACGACGGCGACCCGGCCGACGAAGTCCTGCCGCGTCGGTTCGGCCCCGGCGAAGACGCGGCGCAACGGCACGATGACCAGCCGGGTGCCGAGCGCCCCGCCCACGAGCGCTCCGGCCAGGACGCCGAAGCCGAGCGGGATCCGCAGGGGCGAGTCTTCGATGAGGACCGTGCCGACGAGGCTGAGGAACCAGCTGAACGCGACGAACAGCGACAACGAGAGGGACAGCGGGACGCCGCCGAAGAACCCGATGTCACCGTCTTCGATGTCGAGGACGCCGAGCAGGGCCAGCCCCCAGTAGCCGATCACGACGACCAGCAGGAAGCTGAAGAGCACGGCAGGAAATGCCAAAGCCGCGGAGACGAACCCGCTCATCGTTTTTCTTCCCCCCAAGGACGGGCCCGGCAGTGCAAGGCCCTGGCCAGCGACTATATCGGGCAAGCACGAGGGCGGGTGAACATTTCGGACACGAAGCGGTCACGCGCGAGACGGCTCGAACGAGACCTGGGGGTGACACTTCGCTTCTGAGTGGTCACGTTTCGTCGACGCAGAGCACCGTCGACGAGCGTGCCGGTTGATCCGTGTGGCGGGTCGGACCTACTCTTCAGCGTCGATGATTGCCGAGGAGGACCCATGCGAGGCGTCAACCGTAGCCGTGGCCACTTGGTGATCATTTCTTGCGCCCTGTCCGTAGGTCTGCTGGCCGCGACGAGCACGGCGGCTGATGCGGCACCAGCGCCGCGGTACTCGCCCGGTGCGTCGGGCGCCGGGGATCCGTACTTCCCCGACATGGGCAACGGCGGCTACGACGTCGGCCACTACGACATCCGGCTGGCGTTCAGCCCCAAAACCAAGGCGATCGACGCGACCACGACGATTTTCGCCACGGCCACCCAGGATCTCTCCCGCTTCGACCTGGACTTCCAGGGACCGCTGACGATCAGCAAGCTCTCGGTGAACGGCCAGAACGCCACCTTCACCCGCAGCGGTGCCCAGGAGCTGGTGATCACCCCGCCGTACGGACTGCGGAAGGGCAGCCCGTTCGTCGTCTCGGTGAGCTACACCGGCGTCCCGCAGAAGATCGACGATCCCGCGCTGGGCCTGTCCGGCTGGGTCGCCACCAAGGACGGCGCGATCGCGCTCAACCAGCCGATCGGCGCGGCGACCTACTACCCGGTGAACGACACCACCGACGACAAAGCGACCTACACGCAGACCATCACCGTCCCGACCGGACTCACCGTGGTGGCCAACGGCGAACCCGGGCCCACCACCACGCGCGATCACCAGACCACCTTCCGCTGGAGCATGAACCGCCCGATGGCCAGCGAGCTGGCCATGATCGCGATCGGGAATTACAACGTCACCCGCGGCGTGACGGCCGGCGGCCTGCCGAACATCACCGCGATCGGCCAGTCGATCGACACCAAACCCGGTCAGGGCAAGGTGTTCAACCAGACCACGGCGCAGGTCATCCAGTGGGAGTCGTCGGTGTACGGGCCGTACCCGTTCGACTCGACCGGCGGCATCCTCGCCGACGTCGGCGTCGGCTACGCCCTCGAGACCCAGAGCCGGCCGGTCTACGACCAGAGCACCAGCGACGTCGACGGCGACCTGCTCGCCCACGAGCTCGGCCACCAGTGGTTCGGCGACAGCCTCACTCCGGTGCACTGGTCGGACATCTGGCTCAACGAAGGCTTCGCGACCTACTCGGAGTGGCTGTACCAGGAGAAGTTCAACGGCGTCCCGGTGCAACAGACTTTCGCGAAGACGTACGCCGACGAGAAGGACTGGAGCGGCGCGGTCGCCGACCCCGGACGTGATCGCATCTTCGACGACCTGGTGTACAACCGCGGCGCGATGACACTGCAGGCGCTGCGCATGAAGATCGGCGACCGCGCTTTCTTCGGAGTGCTCAGGTCATGGCCGACGGCTCACCGGTACGGCAATGTCTCGACGCGGCAGTTCATCCAGTTCGTCGAGCGGCAGACCAACCGCAACCTCGATTCGTTCTTCCGCACCTGGCTCTATCAGCCGGGCAAGCCGACGCTTTGAGCCCTTCGCCGCCGAGGTCAATCACTGGTCCGAGCAGTACCGGTCCCGCGCCGTCGACGGCGAAGTTGCCAGGGAGGCAGCGGTGGTCTTGTTGCGAACATCTGCAGGCCTCAGTGTGAACGCGCCTGACGAGAGCAATATTCGTGCAGTCCTGGAAGGACTACCTCGAGGTGGTCACGTCATCCTTGAACGCGAGAAAAGCGCTAGCGGCAGTGAGCACTACATTCAAGTGCGACTTCAACCTGAAGGTATCTATCAACTGGAGTACCGAGAAGGGAATTCGGACAATCACTACCAGACTTTGACCATTTCGCGCGAGAAGGCGGGAGATGCTCTCATCGGCTGGCTTGCACCCGAAAGTTCCTGGCGTGAAAAGTTCCAATGGAAGTCAATCGGTGATTGGCTTGCCGGGAGGCAGTGACCGGACGACCTCGGACAGCGGCAAGCTCCCGTGGAGTTCGTGGTTGCCGATGAGGTCATCGCCCAGTGCCCTCATTGCCGGGTCGCTGCAGGGATGGCGTTGTCGATGAGGATGGCAGCGATGGCCGCGGCCGTCGGGAACGTTTCGGTGTTGGTGGCTCGGTTGCGGGCTGACGCGCCGTCCAGGAGTAGGGCCAGTTGTTCCCCTAGCTCTTCCGGGTTGGAGGCGCCCGCTTCGCGAGCCGCTTCGGCAAGCCGTGCGGCGATGGCTTTCTTGTAGTCCTGCGCGCACTGGCGGGCGGGGTGGTCGGGGTTGGGGATTTCGACCGATGCCGCGATGAAGGGGCACAGCGGTGTGATGCCTTCCTTTGTCGGCAGGTCGAATGCCGCCAGGAGACGCTCGCGGGGCGTGAGGTCTGCACGGTCGAACACTTCTGGCATCACCCCGGGGTCGAAGCGGCGCAGGTACTCGGCGACCAGTTCGTCCTTGCCGGTGAAGTGCTGGTAGGCCGTTCGCTTCGACACCTGGGCCACCGCGCAGAGCTGGTCCATGCCCGTCTGGTTGATGCCCTGCTCGCGGAACAGCTCCTGTGACGCGCCGAGGATGCGCTCGCGCGCGCCCCTGCCGCGGCGGACGCCCTGGGGGCCCTTCTCCAACTCCGTCATCTTCCCAGTCTAGCCGAGTTGGGTACTGATCGGTGTACATAGCTTGCGCTCCAGGTGGCCGTCGGGCTACGTTAAGGACACAGAGCGGTGTACTTAAGGAGTGGTTGTGGGAAAGCTCGATGGCAAGGTCGCGGTGATCACGGGCGGTACCAGCGGTATGGCGCTGGCCGGTGCCAAGCTGTTCGTCGATGAAGGCGCGTATGTCTTCATCTCGGGACGGCGGCAGGAAGCGCTGGATGAGGCCGTCGAGGTGATCGGGCGGAACGTCACCGGTGTGCGGGGCGATGCCGCCGACCTGGCGGATCTGGACCGCCTGTTCGACACCGTCAAGCGGGAGAAGGGCTCCATCGACGTCCTGTGGGCCAGCGCCGGGATGGGTGAGCAGCGCAAGCTCGGCGAGATCACCGAGGAGCACTTCGACGCCGCCTTCGGGCTCAACGCGCGCGGCACGCTCTTCACCGTGCAGAAAGCGCTGCCGCTGTTCAACGATGGCGGCTCGATCTTCATGACCGGGTCCAACGCTTCACTCAAGGGCTACCCCGAGTGGAGCGTCTATGCGGCGAGCAAGGCCGTCCAGCAGGCCTACGCCCGCGTCTGGCTGTCCGAGTTGAAGGACCGGCGGATTCGCGTGAACGTGCTGACTCCCGGCCAGGTCGCCACGGCGAAGCAGGAGGAGCTGTTCGACGAGGCGACGATGCGACAGTTCGAGTCCCTGATCCCGCGGGGAGAGATGGGCCGGCCCGAGGAGATCGCGACCGTCGCGTTGTTCCTCGCCTCCGACGACTCGAGCTACGTGAACGGGATGGAACTGGCCGTCGACGGTGGCACCGCGGCGATCTGAGCGGCGCTTACGGTGTCCGCAGCCTCACTCGCTGTCGACGCAGGTGATCGTCTCGCCAACGGGCCCTGGACGTCGAAATGCTCGTCGAGAAGCTCTGTGCACAGGGTCGAATGCATGCCGAGGTTGGCGCCGGAGTGCGTCAACACCGGGTCCGAGCCTCCCGGAAGATTGTGCGCGTCGGCGGTGCGGCGGCTGGGACGCGCCGATCGGTGGCGACATCTGACGCGGGATATCGCCGGCTTATCGAAAACCGCATACGTGACGGCAACACGAGGCCGGTTTGACTGGCCGGCATGACCCACCGCGGACCAGCACGGACAGCGGCCGCGCCTCATCCGGCCGCGGCGGCTACGGGAATCACGATCTACGGGTGCGAGCCGGACGAGGCCGTCCTGTTCCGGGAACTGGCGCCTCGCTTCGGCGTCGTGCCGACCATCACCGACGCCGCCGCGTCCGAAGCCACCAGCGAACTGGCGGCCGGCAACCGGTGCGTCAGCGTCGGGCACAAGACCCGGATCACCGATTCCGCTCTCTTCGCGCTCAGCCGGGCCGGGGTGGAGTACATCTCCACGAGGAGCGCGGGGTTCGACCACATCGACGTCGACTACGCGCGGCGCGTCGGCATTTCCGTGGGAAATGTCGCCTACTCCCCCGACAGCGTGGCCGACTACACCCTGATGTTGATGCTGATGACGGCGCGGAACGCGAAATCCGTCCTCGGCCGCGCGGAGGTCCACGATTACCGGCTGGGTGAAGTACGCGGGAAAGAACTGCGCGACCTGACCATCGGCGTGATCGGGACGGGACGCATCGGCGCCGCGGTCATCGACCGGCTGCGGGGTTTCGGGTGCCAGACGCTCGCTTACGATAGCCGTCCGCAGACTTCCGCTGACTACGTTCCGCTCGACGACCTGCTCATGCAGAGCGACATGGTCACGCTGCACACGCCACTCGACGCGAGTACCCATCACCTCCTGGACCGCCGGCGCATCGAGCAGATGCGGCGCGGCGCGGTCGTCATCAACACCGGACGCGGGTCCCTGCTCGACACCGAAGCGCTGATCCTCGCGCTGGAGAGCGGAAAGCTGGGCGGCGCGGCCTTGGACGTCCTCGAAGGAGAAGAAGGAATCTTCTACGCCGACCGCCGGAACGGGCCCGTCGGAAGCGAAGCACTGCTGAAGCTGCAAAGAATGCCGAATGTGCTGATCAGCCCGCACACCGCGTACTACACGGACCACGCACTGAGCGACACCGTCGAAAACAGTCTCGTCAACTGCCTGACCTTCGAAAGCGGGAAACAGCATGGACAGGGTTAAAGTCGGAATCATCTTCGGGGGATCCACGGAAGAACATCCCGTTTCCGTCAAATCCGCGCGAGAGGTCGCGAAACACCTCGACACCGAAAAATACGAACCGTTCTGGATCGGGATCACGAAGACCGGCGAGTGGCGGCTGTGCGACGGCCCCGGCGAGGGCTGGGAAGACGGCCGTCCGGTGGTGCTCTCGCCAGACCGAAGCGTCCACGGACTGCTCGTCCTCGGGCGGGGACAGTACGAGACGATCAGGCTGGACGTCGTGCTGCCCCTCCTGCACGGCAGGCTCGGCGAGGACGGCGCGATGCAGGGTTTAGCCGAACTCGCCGGCGTCCCCTACGCCGGCTGTGACGTCCCGAGTTCCGCTCTGTGCATGGACAAGTCGCTCACCTACCTCGTCACCGGGAACGCGGGAATCGCGACGCCGGAGTTCCGGACCGTCACGGCGGACGAGACCGTCGATCCCGCCGGGCTCACCTATCCCGTCTTCGTCAAGCCGGCCCGCTCGGGATCGTCTTTCGGCGTCAGCAAGGTATCCCGCGAGGAGGAGCTGCCGAGTGCGGTGGAGGCCGCGCGGCGGTACGACTCGAAGGTGCTGATCGAGGCGGCGGTCGCCGGCAGCGAGATCGGGTGTTCGATCCTGGGGAACGACCAGGACCTGATCGCGGGCGAACTGGACCGCGTCGCGCTTTCCCACGGCTTCTTCAAGATCCACCAGGAAAGCGACCCCGAAAGCGGTTCCGAGAACTCGACGTTCATCGTTCCCGCGGACATCTCGCCGGAGTCGCGCGCGCTCGTCCAGGAGACGGCGAAGGCCGTCTACCGCGCCTTGGGCTGCCGGGGACTCGCGCGGGTGGACATGTTCCTGAAGGAGGACGGGACAGTGGTCCTCAACGAGGTCAACACCCTGCCCGGGCTGACTTCGTACAGCCGCTACCCGAGGATGATGGCGGCCGCCGGGTTGCCGCTCGGCGAGGTGCTCGACCGGCTGGTGTCGCTGGCCTTGACCGGGAAGTTCCAGTGAAGGACGACTTCGTCTTCGTGGACGAGTTCGCGCCCGGAATACGCTGGGACGCCAAGTACGCCACCTGGGACAACTTCACCGGCAAACCCGTGGACGGCTACCTGACGAACCGGGTCGTCGGCACGCGGGCGCTGTGCACGGCCCTGGAAAGAGCGCAGGAGAAAGCCGGATCCCTCGGCTTCGGCCTGCTCCTGTGGGACGGCTACCGCCCGCAGCGCGCCGTGGACTGCTTCCTGCGCTGGTCACGGCGGCCCGAGGACGGCCGGACGAAGCCGCGGCACTACCCCAACATCGACCGGGCGGAGATGTTCGAAAAGGGTTACGTGGCCGCGAAGTCCGGGCACAGCCGGGGCAGCACCGTCGATCTGACGCTCTACCACCTGGCCACCGGTGAGCTCGCCGCGATGGGCGGTGACCACGACCTGATGGACGTGATCTCCCACCACGGCGCGACGGCGGTCACGCCGGCCGAAGCGAGAAACCGGCGTCACCTCCGGTCCGTGATGGAGACGTGCGGGTTCGTTCCGTACGACGCCGAGTGGTGGCACTACTCGTTGCGGGACGAGCCCTACCCGGACACGTACTTCGACTTTCCCGTCGGGTAGCCGCGGTCAGCGCAGCCACCAGCGCGGCAGCTCGACGCTGATGCGGAGGCCGCCGCCGGGGCGGGGGGTCAGGGTGAGGGTCCCGTCGTGGGCCTGGGTGATGCTCTTGACGATCGCCAGGCCGAGGCCGACCCCCGCGTGGTCGGCGCGGATGCGTTCGGTGCCGCGCCGGAACGGTTCGACGAGCGTGGAAACCAGCTGCGGGGTGAGCGGCTCGCCGGTGTTCTCGACGGTGAGCGCCACCGTCTTGGACCCGACGCCGGTCGTCACCCACACCGTGCCGCGGCCGGGCCGGTTGTGGACGATCGCGTTGTGCACGAGGTTCGTGGTCAGCTGCAGGAGAAGCGCCGGCGATCCGTGCGTGGGCGCGATTTCGCCGGACGTCTCGATGGCGAGGCCGCGCTTTTCCGCCAGGGGCAGCAGGGTTTCCGTGGCCTCTTCCGCGACGAGCGACAGGTCGACGCGTTCCCGGGTGAAGGAGCGCTGGTCGGCCTGGCTGAGCAGGAGCAAGGCCTCGGTGAGGTCGATCGCCCGTGTGTTGACGGCGTGGAGGCGGTCGACGAGCTCACCGGAGAGCTGCGCCGGATCCGTGCGGGCCACCTCGAGCAGTGCCTGCGAGATCGCCAGCGGCGTGCGCAGTTCGTGGGAAGCGTTGGCGGCGAACCGCTGCTGCTCGGCGACGTGCGCTTCGAGGCGGGTGAGCATCGCGTCGAAGGCGTCGGCGAGCTCGCGGAACTCGTCCTTGCGGCCGTCGAGCCGGATCCGGTGGGACAGCGATCCGTCGGTGGCCATGCGGGTGGCGTCGGTGATGCGGGTCAACGGGGCGAGCATGCGGCCGGCGAGGATCCACCCGCCCAGGAGACCGAACACCAGCAGGAACACCACGACCACGCCCGCGGCCGACGTGAAGGTGCTCATCAGGGTGGCGCGGTTCAGCACCCCGCCGGGCATGACCGCGATTTCGGGCAGGTGGCTGCGCAGGAACGCCCACACGGTCAGGAGCAGCAGGGCGCCGGCGAGCATGAGGAAGCCGGCGTAGCTGACGGTGAGTTTGAGGCGGACGCTCAGCCCCGGCTTCCGGTCCACGGTCTCCTCAGGTGTCGATGCGGTAGCCGGCCCCGGCCACGGTGGCGATGACCCAGGGCTCGCCGAGTCGCTTGCGCAGGGCCGAAACCGTGATGCGCACGGCGTTGGTGAACGGGTCGGCGTTCTCGTCCCACGCCCGCTCGAGGAGCTCTTCGGCGCTGACGACACCGCCTTCGGCCGCGACGAGGACTTCGAGCACGGCGAACTGCTTCCGGGTGAGCGCGACGTAGTGGCCGTCGCGGTGGACCTCGCGGCGGAACGGGTCCAGGCGCAGGCCCGCGATCTCCCGGACGGGTGGCCGGTTGTGGGCGCGCCGCCGGTCGAGCGCCCGGAGCCGGAGCACGAGTTCCCGCAGCTCGAACGGCTTCGTGAGGTAGTCGTCGGCGCCGAGGCCGAACCCGGACGCCTTGTCGTCGATCCGGTCGGCGGCGGTGAGCATGAGGATCGGCATGCCGCTGCCTCCGGCGACGATGCGTTCCGCGACCTCGTCGCCGGAGGGGCCGGGGATGTCGCGGTCGAGGACGGCGATGTCGTAGGCGTTGACGCCGAGCAGTTCGAGGGCGGTGTCACCGTCGCCGGCGATGTCGGCGGCGATCGCTTCCAGGCGCAGGCCGTCGCGGACGGCTTCCGCCAGGTAGGGCTCGTCCTCGACGATCAGCACACGCACGGTTCCGATGCTACGAGCTGATCGATATCGCCGGCATATCGAAAGCGGGATACGGGCCGGCAACACGGCGTCGCCTTGACTGCGGGCATGTCTCCTGTGACGGTCTTCGACGAGACCCCGGCCGTGACCGGCCTCGACCCCGCGCTGCTCGACGCCTTGCGCCGAGCCTCGATGGACGCCGGGATCGCGTTCGTCGTCAACAGTGGCCGGCGTTCGCGCGAGTACCAGGCGAATCTGCTCGCGGCGGCGGTGGTGAAGTACGGATCGGCGGCGGCCGCCGCCAGGTGGGTGGCGACGCCCGACACGTCCGCGCACGTTTCGGGAGACGCGGTGGACATCGGGCCCGCGGCGGCCCGGGCGTGGCTGTCCGCGCACGGCGCCCGGTATGGGCTGTGCCAGATCTACCGCAACGAACCGTGGCACTTCGAACTGCGGGCCGTCGAGCACGGGTGCCCGCCGATGTACGACGACCCCAGTTGTGATCCGCGGTCAGTTTTCCGGGAGTGACTCGCGGTACCAGTCCGTGGCCTCGGCCAGGCGGGAGCTCGGTGTGACGCCGGTGAGTTCCCAGATGCGGGTGCTCTCGTACCAGTGATCCCGTGTGAGCAGGGAGTACTGGTGGTCGGTGAGCCACGGGAGGGCGGCTCGGGTGCGGTCGCGGTGTTCGGTCAGGGGCAGGTCGTTGGTGGGGGGTGGGAGGTCGAGCAGGTCGCAGACGGCGGTGACCAGGGTGCGGATCGTGACCGGGAGGGGGTCGGCTACGTGGAGGACCTCGCTTGGCCGGGTCAGGCTGGGATCCAGGGCCAGTGCGGCGATGGCGGCGGCTAAGTCGGCCACGGCGACTAGCGACGTGCGGGCTGCGCCGCCCTCGGCCCAGGCCGGGACCGCCTGGATCCAGCGGACCAGCGCGGGCACGACGTGGCGGTCGCCGGGGCCGTGGATGAGGTGCGGCCGTAGGACGGTGCCGCCGGCCGCCAGGACGAGCCGCTCCCCGGCCAGCCTGCTGCGGCTGGTGGGGGAGGTTGGGTCGGTGACCAGCTCGGAGTCTGGGGGCGGGTGGTTGTTTTGGGTGGTCGGTGGGCTTGGGGGCGTTGTCGGCTCGGGGTGCGGTCCTCGGCTCGTCACGCCACTCCCGGCGGCTGGCGGGTTCGGCTCGGGCCCGATGGGCGGGCGCTCGGCCGCCGGGTTGCCACGGCCGGTCGGCGGCCCCTGCACCGCCAGCGACTCTGCCCCAGCGTGCAGCCCCCGGTCGGCTAGGCCACTCCCGCCGCCCGACGATCCCGGCTCGGGCTCGGTAGGCAGGCGCTCGCCCGCCGGGTTGCCACGGCCGGCGGGCGGCCCCTGCACCGCCGCCGACTCCGCCCCAGCGTGCGGCCCTCGGCCCGCCACGCCACTCCCGCGGCCCGACCGCCCCGGCTCGGGCTCGGTAGGCCAGCGCTCGCTCGACAAGCCATCGCAGCCGGTCGGCGGCCCCTGCTCCGCCACCAACTTCGCCCCAGCGTGCAGCCCCTGATCCGCCACGCCACGCCCGCCGCCCGACCGTCCCGGCTCGGCCGCCGGCCTGGGGCCGGTCGGCGGGCGTTCGCCCGCCAGGGCGCCCCGGCGGGCCGCAGGCTCCGGCCCGACCTCCGGGCACCAGGCCGACGGGCCCGGATTCGCCTGCGACTCGGCCGCTGACCCATCCCCGCAGGTCAGCGACCCCAACTCACCTCGCGAACCCCCGTTCGCCCGGGTCGGTGGCGGCCCCGGCTCGGCCGCTGCCCCATCCCCGCTGGCCAGCGACCCGAACCCACCCGGCAAACCCCCATCCGCCCGGGTCGACGGCGGCCCCGGCTTGGGCGCTGACCCGTCCCCCGACTCACCCGGCAAACCCCCGTCCGCCCCGGTTGGTGGTGGCCCCAGATCCGCCGCCATCCCAGGCTCTTCGGGCGGCGGGCCGGAGGCGGCCCCCAGGCCGCTCCGGTCCGCCGTCCCTTCCGCCGGTACCTCTGCCCCCCGGTGCACTCCGTCCCGGTACACCGCGCACGTGCTCAGGTACAGCACCCTCCCCGTGCCGGCCCTCCCCGCCTCCGCCAGGAGGTTCGCCGTTCCCCGCTCGTTCACCGCCGTGCACAGGCCGGGATCCCCTCCGACCTGCGACGCCAAGTGCACCAGCGTCGAAATCCCCGTGCACGCCCCCGCCAGCGCCCCCGGGTCGGTGAGGTCGGCTCGCCACGTCCTCACTCCCGCGTCGGTCATCCAGGCCGGCGGGGGGCGCCGGACAAGGATGCGGACGCGGGGGCCCATTCCTCGTCCGAGCAGGTCTCGTAGCACCGCCGTGCCCACGAAACCCGTGGCGCCGGTCAGCAGGATGTCCGGCTCACCCGCGCTCACGACAAGCGCATCCCCAGTGTGCCGCTCGCCGCCGTCGCGCCCTTCTGGCGGACTTCGACCCGGACCGTCCTCGTGCGCTCCGGGCCGGCCTTGTCCGCTTCGACCACCAACAGGCACTCGGAGTCGAACTCCACGTACGCGTCGAACCGGAAGTCCGCGAGCGCCGGCAGGGCGTACGGGTCGCCGATCGCCAGCAGGGCCGCCTGGCGCGCTCCCTCCAGCAGCAGCATGCCCGGTACGTGGTCGGCCGGGTGGTCGAACAGCACCGCGTGGTCCGGGTCGAACCGCAGTGCCCACGTCCCCTCCTTCGGGGTGGCCGCCACCAGCACGTCCTCCGCGCGGTCCCGGCCGACCGACGCCGGGGCGACGCCCGGCAGGGCCGCCGCCTGGAACGGGGTCGCCGCGAAGTGGTCGCCCCGGACCCGGCGGTAGACCGCCGAGGACACGCAGCGCCAGCGCTCCGACGCCGTCCCGATGCGGCGGCCGTCGCGGAAGCACTCGAAGTCCAGCCGCATGCCGCCGACGTTCTTGCCCCGGTACTCGACGTCGTGCGCGGTGACCCTCAGCACCACGTCGACCGGCCGGCCCAGCGTGGCCAGCCCGGTCTCCTCGACCGAGTAATCCTTGCGGTCGGACAGAAAGCTGTGGCTCAGCGGAACGCCGTAAGCACGGTGCGCGATCAGCAACGCCGCCTGGCGAATGGTTTCCGCGTACAGCATCGGGTCGTGGAACACGGGCGTCCGCGGCCCGAAGAAGCTGTGCCGGCGCGGCCACTGCGCGCCCACCTCGAACCGGCCTTCGCCGAGGATGTTCAGATCGGTGACGAAGACCTCCGAGACGGCCGCGCGGTGCACGAGGCTCCGCGGGATCGTCTGCTGGAAGTCGACCGCGCGCGCCACGGCCACGTCGATGATCTTCGGATCGGAAATTTCGCGCGCAGACTCCTGAAGGATGGTGCCGACCATGACGGTCCTCCTAGAATTTGCTACCCCAGTACCCCAGTACTCCCCCGCTTCATTTGTAGCCGAACCGGACACCTAAAACCATACCAACCGAGCGGTTTTTTTTAGTGGCTTTCCCTGCCCCTGGGACGTAGACTGGCCATTGACGCATGAGGTACCGCCGAATGGTCTACTGTGGACCGGCCGGCCACGAGCGAGAGGGGCTGGGCGTGGCTCGCCAAGAACGTGCCGAGCAAACACGGAACGCGATCCTCGAGGCGGCGGCCTCCCGGTTCGACGCGGTCGGCTTCCTCGGCGCGAGCCTGTCGGACATCCTGACCGAAGCGGGTGTCACCAAAGGCGCGCTGTACTTCCACTTCAAGTCGAAAGAAGATCTGGCCGACGCGCTGATCGACGAGCAGTTCACCGTCTCGGACCCGCTCGCGGAGATCGAAAACCCGGGGCTGCAGACGGTCATCGACCTCACCCAGGGCATGGCGGCCAGCCTGCAGTCCGACGTCCGGGTGCGGGCCAGCATCCGGCTGGTCATCGAGCAGGGCTCGTTCATCTCGCCCGCGAACAACGCCTACAAGCGGTGGGTCGACACGCTGCACGCCTGCCTGCTCGCCGCGAAGGCGGCGGGTGACGTGCGCAAGGAGATCAACGCGCACGACCTCGCGCAGTTCGTGCAGGCGTCGTTCACCGGGATCCAGCTGAGCTCGCAGGTCCTGACCGGGCGCGCCGACCTGCTGGAGCGGATCACGTTCATGTGGAACACGATCCTGACGTCGGTGGTACCGCCGCGCCGGCTGCACCGGTTCCTGCCGGCGGGCACGTCGGCCGAGGCCGCCACGGTCTGACCACACCCGAGGAACGGGCGGCCGGGAACTCTGCCGGACCGCCCTCTTTACTTTCCCGTCACGCTCCCGCCCCCGCCGTCGGGCGCGGTGACCGCTCGGCCAGCTCGATCAGCCGCCACAGCTTTCCCAGCGTCACCGCGAGGTCGCTGTCCGGCACGACGATCCGGCTGGAGACCACGGATTCGAGGCCGACGCACGTGACGACCACCAGCAGCTCCGCGGTCTCGAGCGGCACGTCGGCGCCGAGCTCGCCGCCGTCGATCGCGTCGGCGACGTACTCGTGGATCTGCGCCAGCCAGGTCCGGGAGAACACGACGAACCGCTCGTCGACGGACCCCATCTCGCGGGCCATCCGGAAGCTCGCGCCGACCTTCGGATCGGTTTCGAGCCAGTGCATGAGGGCGCGGCTGAGCTCGGCGAGGCGCCGCAGGGCGGGCCGTGCCACCGCGAGCTGACGGCCCACGTGCGCGCGCAGCACCTCCGTCGCGGCGATCTGCACCTCGTCGCAGATCTCGTCCTTGGAGGAGAAGTGGAAGTACAGGCCACCCTTGGTGACGCCGGCCGCCTGCGCGATGCCCACCATGCTGGTGGCGGCGTAGCCGTCCCGGTGCAGCAGCACGGCCGCGGCCTCCAGCAACAGGCGCCGCGTGTGTTCCGAGCGTGCCTGCTTGGTCACCGTCGGTCCCCTCCGCTCGTGCCGTTCCGGCGCAGGGACCCTGCGCGTCCCGATCATGATTACATACCAACCGCCCGGTTTACAACTAGGGGAACCCCAGAAATCGGCCCCTGGCAAGGCACTTGGCCACCGCTCGAAGAACAAACCGACCGACCTCCCGGTTTTGTCTTGAAAACCGACCTCCCGGTTTAGTACGCTGCCGGAGTGGGACCGGGCACATGGGCGCTGGAGGACACACTGGGGGCGCCAGGCCGGGCAGATCCGATCGACACGCGGACACCGGAGGCACTGGAAATGGACTACGAGATACTGGGGCAGATGAAAGTCGGCGGGCGGCCCGGCGTCAGCGCCCCGCGGGCGCGCAAGATCGAGACGCTGCTCGCCGTGCTGCTGGTCAAGCGCAACCAGGTGGCGACCACCGAGCACCTGATCGGCGAGCTCTGGGGAGAGCACCCGCCGGCCCGGGCGAGCGCCGCCCTGTACGTCTACGTCTCGCAGCTGCGGAAGCTCCTGCGCGGCACGGGTGACGACGTCGACGACAGCCCCGTCGTGACCAGCCCGCGCGGCTATTCACTGCACGTCACCGACGGCGAGCTCGACGCCGACCGCTTCACCCGCCTCTACGAGCGCGGCCGGGCCCTGTACTGGGACCGCAACTACAAGGAGGCCGCGGCTGTCCTGCGTCAAGCGGCGAACCTGTGGCGCGGCGAGGCGTTCGGCGGCTTCACCGACTCCCCCGACGTCCAGGCCTACGCCGCTCTGCTGGAGGAGACCCGGCTGGAGTGCCTGGAGCTGCTGATGGAGACGGAGCTGCTGATCGGCCGGCACCGCGAGGTCGTCGGGCAGCTTTCCGCGCTGGCGAAGGAGCACACGCTGCGCGAGACGTTCTACGAGTACCTGATGACGGCCCTGCTGCGGTCGAACCGCCGGGCCGAAGCACTGGAGACGTTCGCCTCCGCCCGGCAGCACCTCGTCCAGCAGCTGGGCATCGAGCCCGGCAGCTCGCTGCGGAAGCTGCACCACAGCATCCTCGTCGGCGAGATGTCGGACGCGGTCTGAGCACGCCCCCACGCCCAGCAGTCCGGGTCCCCGCCACCACGGCGGGGACCCGGCTTGCGTTAGGGCACTTGCTAGCTGCGGTAGAGCGAAACGACCTGGTCGCCGCACGCGGCGGGCTCGCCGTACCAACCGCCCCAGCGACTGTCCAGCGCGAGGTCGGCCAGCTCGGCCATCAGGTCCAGCTCCGCGGGCCACACGTAGCGCAGCGGCACCCCGTCGCTCAGGAACAGCGTCTGGCGGGCGCAGTCGTGCCCGGTGACGAGCGGGTGCGCCGCCCAGCGGGCCGGGTCGGGGTGGAACCCCTGGACCACCAGCCCGCCGCCGGGACGCAGGAGCGTCGCGAGCCGGCGGACCAGGCGGACCTGCTCCCGCTGCACGAGCAGCCGCGAAAGGACGTCCGAACCGGCGTAGACGACGTCGAAGCGCTGAGCGGGCCGGCTGTCGAAACCTGCCTCGGTGACGGCATACCCGTCGGCCGCGAGCCTGTCCGCCACCGGGCCACCGCCCGGGACGAGCACACGCGGACGTCGGGAGACGCGGTCGGCGACCTCGGCGACGAACGCCGCCGCACCGGCCGGGTCAGCGGCCAGCGGGGCGAACCAGGCGTCGAGGGCCACGGCCGGGTTCTCGGCGATGCGGGTCGGCATCGGGGCCACCTCACTTCACGGACTGGTCGGATGTTCTCTACGCAGAGTGCCGGACCGATCTAAAGTCGACCTAGCGCACGCGAAAAGGCGGCCCGTGCCGGAGCACGGACCGCCGCTCGCTTCGAGAAATCAGCCGCGAGCGCGCTGGTGGAACTTGCGGATCGCCAGGTAGGCGGCCCCGGCCGTGATGACGGTCCACCAGGCCAGCGCCAGCCAGCCGGTCGAGCCCAGGTCCGTGCCGTTCATCAGGCCGCGGAGGGCGTCGATGAGCACGGTCACCGGCTGGTTGTCGACGACCACCCGCAGCACCGACGGCATCGACGCCGTGGGCACCAGCGCGCTGGTGGCGTACGGGATGAAGACGAGGATCATGCCGAGGCCGCCCGCGCCTTCGACGGTCTTGGCGATCGACCCCAGGAGCGTCGCGAGCCAGAACACGCCGGTGGCGAACAACGTCAGCAGGCCGATCGCGCCGAGCCAGCCGAGCACGCCGGCCGCGGGCCGGAACCCGACGGCCAGGCCGACCGCGACCATCACCACGAACGAAAGCAGGCTGCGCAGCACGCCGGAGACGACGTGGCCGACGAGCACGGCCGGGCCCGCCATGGGCATCGACCGGAACCGCTCGACCAGACCCTGCGTGAGGTCCGAGGCCACGCCCACGACCGTGGACGTCGAGTTGAAGGCGACGCTGATGGCCAGCAGGCCGGGCACCAGGTAGTCGATGTAGGCCATGCCCGGGACGTTGATGGCGCCGCCGAACATGAAGCGGAACAGCAGCAGGAGCGTGATCGGCAGCGAGACCGCCTGGATCAGCATCTCCATGTTGCGGGCGATGTGCTTGACGTTGCGCCCGACCAGCACGCGGCAGTCGGACAGCGCCAGTGCGAAGGACGAACGGCTCGGGGTGTCGGGGATCTGCGTTCCCTCGACCTCCCTGGACAGGGTCTGGGTCATCGCTTCTCTCCCGCGGTTCCGGTAAGGGCGTGGAAAACGTCGTCGAGGGTCGGCTCGGACAGCTCGAGGCCGGTGGTCTCGAGGCCCGCGTCGGCGACCTGGTTGAGCACCCGCCGGACCTGGCCGGGCTGGTCGATGGCGACGCTGACCGTGTCGTCGATCAGCACGCCGCCGGTGATGCCGTACGCGCGCTCGGCTTCGGTGCCGGTGGCGAAGGTGAGCTTCAGCCGTTCGGTGCCGACCTTGCGCTTCAGCTCGGCCGCGGTGCCCTCGGCGACGACGCGGCCCTTGTCGATCACCGCGATCCGGTCGGCCAGCTGGTCGGCCTCCTCGAGGTACTGCGTGGTGAGCAGGATCGTGGTGCCGCCGTCGAGCAGCTCGCGGATCGCGTCCCACATCGCCGAGCGGCTGCGCGGGTCGAGGCCGGTGGTGGGCTCGTCGAGGAACAGCACCGGCGGCGAGGTGATCAGGCTGATGGCCAGGTCGAGCCGGCGGCGCATGCCGCCGGAGTAGGTCTTGACCTGGCGGTCGGCGGCTTCGGTCAGGTCGAACTGCGTGAGCAGCTCGACGGCTCGGGTCTTCGCCGCGGCCGTGCCCAGGTGGAACAGCCGAGCCATCATCTGCAGGTTCTCGCGGCCGGTGAGCAGTTCGTCGACCGCGGTGTCCTGCCCGGTGAGGCCGATCTGCTCGCGCACCTTGCGCTTGGGCCCGTCGAGGTCGTGGCCGTTGATGGTCACGGTGCCGCCGTCGGCGTCCAGCAGGGTGCTCAGGATCCGCACGGTGGTGGTCTTCCCGGCGCCGTTCGGGCCGAGCAGCGCGAACATCGTGCCGCGCCGGACGCTCAGGTCGACGCTTTCCAGGACGTCCACGTCGCCATAGGACTTGCGCAGCCCCCGTGCTTCGATTGCGTAGCCGGTGACCATCGGTTACCTCTCCTCATTCGGGTCAAGATCGTGGTGAAGCCGGGGAACTGTCCGTTCCAGTGGGCCATGCGCCGCTCGGCGGCGGCAATAATGGCCGGGTCGGGCCGGGTTAGGGGTGGACTCCTCAGTCGTCGTCCCCACCGCCGATCGCCATGCTGATCAGGGCGTCGGTGTCGAGGTCGTCGATCGTGGCCTCCTCGACGGCTTCGGTCTCTTCTTCTTCGGGCAGACGCACTCCGGCCAGCTCCAGCAGCCCGTCCAGGAGCCCCGCGGCGCGCAGCTTCTCCAGCGGGATGCCCGCCAGCGCGTCCCGGACCCCTTGCTCCGTCACGGCTTCCGCGACGACCTCGACCTCGGCCGGGGCCAGTTCGCCGACCAGGTGCTCGGCGAGGATCCGCGGGGTCGGGTAGTCGAAGATCAGGCTCACCGGCAGTTTCAGGCTCGTCACGAGGCTGAGCTTGTTGCGGAACCCGGTGGCGGACAACGAGTCGAAGCCGACCTCGTTGAACGAGCGGTCCGGTTCGACCGCCTCCGGCCCGGCGTGCCCGAGCAGGGCGGCGGCGTGCGTGCGGACCAGGGTCAGCACGGCCGGGACGCGCTTGGCCACCGGCAGGCCCGCGAGCTTGCGGGCCAGCGTTTCGGTGTCCTCGGCCTCGTCCTGCGCCGCGCGACGGCCGGGCGTGCCGGCCAGCCCGCGCAGCACGGCGGGCAGGTCGTCGTCGCTCGACGACGCCAGCACCCGGGTGTCCAGCGCGATCGGCACCAGGAGTGCGTCGGCGGCACCGGCCGTCGAGTCCAGCAGCCGCAGCCCGTCCTCGGTGGACAGTGCCGTGATCCCGATGTGGTGCGTGTCCGCGCCTTCCAGCGCTTCACCCATGCCACCGGCCCACAGGCCCCACGCGAGCGACGTGCCCGGGAGACCTTCGGCCCGGCGCCGGACGGCGAGAGCGTCGAGGAACGCGTTGGCCGCGGCGTAGCTGCCCTGTCCCGGTGCGCCGAGGACGCCGGCGGCCGAGGAGAACAGCACGAACGCGGTCAGGTCCAGGTCCCGGGTCAGTTCGTCGAGGACCGACGCCGCGTCGGCCTTCGGGCGCAGCACGGTGTCCAGGCGGTCCGGGGTCAGCGACGTCAGGATGCCGTCGTCGAGGACACCGGCGGCGTGCACCACCGCCCGCAGCGGCGCTTCCGCCGGGATCCCGGCCAGCAGTGCGGCGACGGCGTCGCGGTCGGCGACGTCGCAAGCGGCGATCGTGACGTCCGCGTCGAGCGCGGCCAGTTCGGCCGCGCCGGGAGCGTCCGCTCCGCGACGGCTGACCAGCAGCAGGTTCCGCACGCCGTGCTCGGCGACCAGGTGCTTCGCCACGGCCGAGCCCAGCGCGCCGGTGGCGCCGGTGACCAGGACCGTGCCTTCGGGGTCCCACACCGGGGCGGAGGCCGCGTCGGCCGCCTTCGCCAGCCGCGGCACCAGGACCGCACCGGCCCGAAGGGCGACCTGCGGCTCGTCGGAGGCGGCCACCGCGGCCAGCGTCCGGCCCGCCGGGGTACCCGCGCCGAGGTCGACGAGGGTGATCCGGTCCGGGTGCTCGGCCTGCGCCGAGCGGACCAGGCCGGCCACCGCGGCACCGACCGGGTCGGGGTTCTCCCCTTCTTCGGCCGCCACCGCACCGCGGGTCACGACGATCAGCGACTCCCCCGGTCCGGCCAGCCAGGACTGCAGCAGGCCGAGCACGCGGTGCAGTTCGGCGTGCAGGTCGTCGCCGGCCACCGGGAGCACGGCGTGGCCGGTCTCCTCCGTCCGGGCGCCCAGGGCCTCGGTGAGGCCGAAGGCGTCGTCGCCCAGCACGGACCAGTCGGTGACCTCGGCGACCGCGTCCAGCTCGGCCGGCTCCCAGGCGACGCGGAACAGCGAGTCGCCGCCGCTCGGAGCCGCGGCCTGCGGAACGGCGGACATCGGGCGCAGCAGCAGCGACTCGACCGAGGCGACCGGGGCACCGGCACCGTCGGCGACGTCGAGCGCGACCGCGCCGGTGCCGACCGGCCGGACGTGGACCCGCAGCGTCGTCGCGCCGACGGCGTGCAGCCGCACGCCTTCCCACGCGAACGGCAGGGCGGGCTCGGAACCGGCCGCACCGGAGACGCCGATCGTGTGCAACGCGGCGTCGAGCACGGCGGGGTGGACGCCATAACGGTCCACATCGGACACCGAAGCAGGCAGCCGGATCTCGGCGAACGCCTCGCCGTCGCGCTTCCAGGCCGCGACGAGCCCGCGGAACGCCGGCCCGTAGACCAGACCGTCGGCGGCCAGCTCCTCGTAGGTGCCTTCCAGGCGCACCTGCTCGGCGCCCGCCGGCGGCCACGCGGTCAGGTCGAAGCTTTCGGTCTTGCCCGCCTTGGCGAGCTTGCCGGTGGCGTGCCGCGTCCACGCGCCGGTCGACCCTTCGGGCCGCGAGTGGACGCTGAACGGCCGGGTGCCGCCCTCGGGCGCGCCGAGGGCGAACTGGACGCGGACGCCGGTCCGGTCCGGCACGACCAGCGGGTACTCCAGGGTCAGCTCGTCCAGGCGCGGGCAGCCGGCCTCGTCGCCCGCCCGGATCGCCATCTCGACGAACCCGGTGCCGGGGAACAGGATCGCGCCGCCGACGACGTGGTCGGCCAGCCACGGGTGGGTGCCCACGGACAGCCGTCCGGTGAACAGCAGCCCGTCGGCGTCGGCCAGTTCGACGGCCGCCCCGAGCAGCGGGTGGTCCTCCTGGCTGACGGCGCCCGTGGTGCTCTCCAGCCAGAAGCGCTGCCGCTGGAACGGGTAGGTCGGGACGGCGACCGGCCGGGCGTCGGTAGGTTCGTAGATCGCGGCCCAGTCGACGTCGACGCCGCTGACGTGCAGCTGCGCGACGCCGGTCAGCGCGGCCACGGCCTCGTCGTTCTCCTTGTGCAGCATCGAAGCCAGGACCTCCGGCCGTTCGTCGAGGCAGCCCGCGGTCATCGCGGTGAGCGTGGTGTCCGGGCCCAGCTCCAGGAACCGGGTGACGCCGTCGGCCGCGACGCGGGTGACCGCGTCGAAGAACCGGACGCCTTCGCGGACCTGCTGGACCCAGTACTCCGGCGACGTCAGGTCCGCGGTCTCGGTGACCGTCGAAACCACCGGGATCCGCGGCGACGCGTAGGTCAGCTCCGAAGCGACCGCGCGGAACTCGTCGAGCATCGGGTCCATCAGGCGGGAGTGGAACGCGTGCGACACCTTCAGCTGCTTGGTGCGCTCGAACTTCGCCGCCACCTCAGCGACGGCGTCGGCCGCGCCCGAGATGACGACGGCGTTCGGGCCGTTGACCGCGGCGATGTCGACGGTGTCGTCGCGTACCTCGTCGGGTGTCGCTTCGATCGCCACCATCGCGCCACCTTCGGGCAGTGCCTGCATCAGCGCACCGCGGACGACCACCAGCTTCGCCGCGTCCGCCAGGGACAGCACGCCGGCGCAGTGGGCCGCGGCGATCTCGCCGATCGAGTGGCCGACGAGGACGTCCGGCTTGACGCCCCAGGCCCGCACCAGGCGGAACAGGGCGACTTCCAGCGCGAACAGCGCGGGCTGGGTGTAGCGGGTCTCGCCCAGCTCCTCGACGACGTCTCGGATCGGCCGGTCGAGGTGACGGTCGAGTTCCGCGCAGACCTCGTCGTACGCGGCGGCGAACGCCGGGAACTGCTCGGCCAGCCGCGCGCCCATGCCGGCGCGCTGCGAACCCTGGCCGGCGAACAGGAACGCCGTGCGTCCGCCCGCGGAAGCGATCCCGCTGACGACGCCGCGCGCTTCTTCCTCGTCGACCAGAGCGGCGAGGCCGCGGACGAACTGCGGCGACCGGCTGCCGATCAGCACCGCGCGCCGGTCGAACGCGCTGCGCGTGGTGGCCAGCGAGAACCCGATGTCGGCGAGGCTGCCCGCCGGGTCTTCGTCCACATAGGACATCAGCTGCTCGGCCTGTGCCCGCAGCGCCACCGCGCCGCGACCGGAGACCGGCCAGGCGACCGGGCCTTCGTAGTCGTGCCCGCCGGTCACCTCGCGGCGGTCGCCCTCTTCGAGAATCACGTGGGCGTTGGTGCCGCTGACGCCGAACGACGAGACGCCGGCCCGGCGGATGTGCCCGTTGGGCAGCCACTTCACCGGCTCGACCAGCGCGCGGACCGAGCCGGACGACCAGTCGATCTCGGTGGACGGGCGGCCGACGTGCAGTGTCGCGGGCAGCTCGCCCTGGCCCATGGCCATGACCATCTTGATCACGCCGGCCGCACCGGCCGCGGCCTGCGTGTGGCCGAGGTTCGACTTCACCGAGCCGATCCACAGCGGACGGTCGGCCGAGGTCTCCTTGCCGTAGGTGGCCAGCAGGGCCTGGACCTCGATCGGGTCGCCGAGCTTCGTGCCGGTGCCGTGCGCCTCGACGGCGTCGACGTCGGCCGCGGTGATGCCCGCGTCGGCCAGCGCCGCGCGGATCACGCGCTGCTGGGCCGGGCCGTTGGGGGCGGTGAGGCCGTTGGACGTGCCGTCCTGGTTGACCGCGCTGCCCTTGAGGACCGCGAGCACCGGGTGGCCGAGGCGGCGGGCGTCGGAGAGCCGCTCCAGGACGACCACGCCGACGCCTTCGGACCAGGTGGTGCCGTCGGCGTCGTCGGAGAAGACCTTGCAGCGGCCGTCGGCGGCCAGCCCCTTCTGGCGGCTGAACTCGACGAACGTCTCCGGCGTCGCCATCACGGTCACGCCGCCGGCCAGGGCCAGCGTGCAGTCGCCGCCGCGCAGGGCCTGGGCCGCCATGTGCATCGCGACCAGCGAAGACGAGCACGCCGTGTCGACGCTGACCGCCGGGCCCTCCAGGCCGAGGGTGTAGGACACGCGGCCGGTGACGATCGAGCCGGCGCTGTTCGCGCCCACGTAGTCGTGGTACTGGACGCCCGCGTAGACGCCGGTCGGGCTGCCCTTGAGCGATGTCGGGTCAATGCCCGAGCGCTCGAGCGCTTCCCAGCAGGCTTCCAGGAGGAGCCGCTGCTGCGGGTCGATGGCCGGGGCTTCCTTCGGCGAAACGCCGAAGAACGTCGCGTCGAAGTCGCCGGCGTCGTGGACGAACCCGCCGCGGGCGACGTAGGTCGTGCCCGGACGGCGGCCGGTCGGGTCGAGCAGGCCGTCGACGTCCCAGCCGCGGTCGGCGGGGAAGTCGCCGATGGCGTCACGGCCGTTCGCGACCAGCTCCCACAGCTGCTCCGGCGAGGTGACCCCGCCAGGCAGGCGGCAGGCCATGCCGACGATCGCGATGGGCTCGTCGGATGCCTTGGACGACGCCGTGGCGATCTCTTCCGGCGCGCCGACGATCTCGGTGAGCAGGTGCGTGGCCAGCACCGACGGCGTCGGGTGGTCGAAGATCAGGGTCGCGGGCAGCCGCTGCCCGGTCGCCGCGGTGAGGCCGTTGCGCAGCTCGATCGCGGTGAGCGAGTCGAAGCCGAGCGACTGGAACTGCGCGGCCGGCTCGATCTCGTGCGCGCCCCCGTAGCCCAGGACAGTGGCGGCGTGGCCGCGGACCAGCTCGAGGACGGCGTCGGCCCGGTCGGCTTCCGGCAGGGCCAGCAGGCGGGTGGCGAACGAGTCGGCCACGGTCTGGGTTCCGGCCGCGACCCGCCGGGCGGGGCGTCCGGTCAGCTCTTCGAGGGTCTTCGGGATGGCGTCCAGCTTCCGCAACGCCGGCAGGTCCAGCTTCACCGGCACGACGGCGGCCTGACGGGACGCCAGCGCGCGGTCGAACAGGCCGAGAGCGTCCGAAGTGGACAGTGGCACGATGCCGCCCGCGCCGAGGCGGGCGACCTCGGCCTCGGTGAGGGTGCCGCCCATGCCGCCGACCTCGCCCCACAGGCCCCAGTCCAGGGACAACGCGGGCAGGCCGTGTGCGACGCGGTGGGCGGCGAGGCCGTCGAGGAACGCGTTCGCGGCGGCGTACCCGCCCTGGCCCGGCGCGCCGAGGACGCCGGAGACCGACGAGAACAGCACGAACGCCGAGAGCGCGGTGTCGCGGGTGAGCTCGTGCAGGTTGAGGGCGCCGTCGACCTTCGGCCGCAGCACGGTGTCGAGGCGCTCGGGTGTCAGCGCCGTGATGACGCCGTCGTCGAGGACGCCGGCGGCGTGCACGACGGACGTGAGCGAGTGCTCGGCGGGGATCGCGGCCAGCACGGTCTCGAGGGCCGCGCGGTCGGCGACGTCGCAGAGCGCGATGTCGACGTGCACGTCCAGCTCGGCGGCCAGGCTCTCCAGCGCGGGCGTGCTGCGGCGGCTGACCAGCAGGAACCGCCGGACGTCGTGCTGTCCGGCCAGGTGCCGGACGAGCGCGCCGCCGATGGCGCCGGACGCGCCGGTGACCAGCACCGTGCCGCCCGGGTGGAAGTACGCCGGTTCGGCGGCCGCGGCGGTGCGGACCAGCCGCGGGACGAGGACCGTGCCGAAGCGGACCGCGGATTGGGGTTCCCCGGTGGCGAGGACCTGCCCCACGACCTCGGCCGCGGTGCTTTCCGCGTCCAGGTCCAGCAGCACGAACGTGTCCGGGTTCTCCTCCTGCGCCGAGCGCACGAGGCCCCAAGCCGCCGAGGCGGCGAGGTCGCTGACCCCGCCGGCGGCCGCGACGGCCCCGCGGGTGACGACGACCAGGCGCGTGTCCTCCGGGTGCTCTTCACCGAGCCAGTTCTGCAGCGCGGCCAGCACGCTGTGGGTCACTTCGTGGGTGTCGGTGCCCGCGCACTCGAAGACCTCGGCGGCGGAGGCGTCCACAGTGGACTCGGCGGGGATCCGCTGCCACTCGACCCGGTAGAGCGGGGCCTCGGCCGCGACCGGAGTGGTGAACGCGCGGAACACGGTCTCGGCGACGGTGGCGACCGGCGCGCCGGTCGTGTCGGCGAGCGCGACCGAGAAGCCGTCCTCGGTGGTCGGGGTGAAGCGCACCCGCAGCGCGGAGGCGCCGGTGGCGTGCAGTTCGACGCCGGTCCAGCAGAACGGGACGCGGCCGACACCGCCGTCTCCCCCGCCCGCGACGCGCAGGGCGTGCGTGCAGGCGTCGAGCGCGGCCGGGTGGAGGCCGAAGCGCTCGGCGTCGCTGTCTTCGGGCAGGGCGACCTCGGCGAAGACCTCGTGGCCGCGCTTGAAGACCGCGCGCAGCGAACGGAACAGCGGGCCGTAGGTGAGGCCGGTGTCGGCGAAGTCGTCGTAGATGCCGTCGATGGCGACCGGCTCGGCGCCCGCGGGCGGCCACTCGGTCAGCTCGGTGCCGCGGTGGGTCTGCGGCGCGACGGTCCCGCCGGCGTGCAGGACCCACGGCTCGCCGGAGTCTTCGGGGCGCGAGTGGATCTGCACCGGACGGACGCCGTTGTCGTCCGCGACCCCGACCGTCACCTGCACCTGGACGCCGGTGCGGTCCGGGACGACCAGCGGGCTGCCCAGGGTGAGCTCTTCGATCCGGCCGCAGCCGACCTGGTCGCCGGCGCGGATGGCCAGCTCCAGGAACGCCGTGCCGGGCACGGTGGCGACGTCGCCGAGGCGATGCCCGTCGAGCCACGCGTGCGTCTCGAGCGACAGGCGGCCGGTGAGGACGACGCCGTCGGTGTCGGCGAGCGCGATGGCCGCGCCGAGCAGCGGGTGCCCGGCGGAGGTGAGACCGGCCGCCGTGACCTCGTCGCGGTTGGCGCGGGCGTCGAGCCAGTAGCGCTTGCGCTGGAAGGCGTACGGCGGCAGGTCGGCGCGCCGGGCGCCACGGCCCTCGAAGACCGCGGCCCAGTCCGGGTTCAGGCCGCTGACGTACAGCTCGGCCAGTGCGGTGAGCGCGGCCCGCGGCTCGGGGCGGTCCTTGCGCAGGACCGGCACGACCACGGCGTCGAACGTCTGGCGAGCCAACGCCGACAGCACGCCGTCCGGCCCGACCTCGACGAACCGCGAGACGCCCTGGTCGCTGAGCGCGGTGAGCCCGTCGTGGAACCGGACGGCCGCGCGGACGTGCGAGACCCAGTACTCCGGCGTGGCGACCTCTCCCCCGGCGAGTGCGCCGGAGACGTTGGAGACCAGCGGGATCGTGGGCTCGGAGTAGGTGAGCGTGCGCGCGACCTCGGCGAACTCGCCCAGCATCGGCTCCATCAGCGGCGAGTGGAACGCGTGCGACACCTTGAGCTTCGACGACTTGCGGCCCTCGAACCGCGCGACCACCGCGGTGACGGCGTCTTCGGTGCCGGAGAGCACCACGGAGTCCGGGCCGTTGATCGCGGCGATGCTGACGCCGTCGGTCAGGTGCGGGGTGACCTCGTCCTCGGTCGCCTGCAGCGCGACCATCGCACCGCCGGTCGGCAGCGCCTGCATCAGCTTGGCGCGGGCGGCGACCAGCGTGCACGCGTCGGCCAGGGACAGCACCCCGGCGACGTGCGCGGCGGCCAGCTCGCCGACCGAGTGGCCGAGCAGGAAGTCGGGCTTGAGACCCCACGAAGACAGCAGCCGGAACAGCGCGACCTCGATCGCGAACAGCGCGGGCTGGGTGTAGCCGGTCTGGTTGATCAGGCGCGGCTTGTCGAACACGACCGTCTTCAGTGGACGGTCGAGGTGCTGGTCCAGCTCCGCGCAGACCTCGTCGAACGCGGCCGCGAACACCGGGAACGCGGCGGCCAGCTCGGCCCCCATCCCGGCGCGCTGCGCGCCCTGACCGGAGAACAGGAACGCGGTCTGCCCTTCGACCAGCTCGCCGGCTTCCACGGCCGCAAGACCCGCCTTGCCGTCGAACACCACCGCACGGTGGCTCAGCGGCGAGCGTGACGTCGCCAACGAGAACCCGATGTCGAGTGCCGAGGCGTCCACTGCGTCCATATCGGACAGCCGGGCTGCCTGCGCCTTCAGCGCGGCGGCACCGTGCCCGGAGAGGGGCCACGGGACCGGCACGTCCGCGGGCCAGCTCGGCGTGACGTCCTCGACGTCGATGGCGGGTGCCTCTTCGATGATCACGTGCGCGTTGGTGCCGCTCACCCCGAACGACGACACACCCGCGCGACGCGGCGTCGAGCCCGCCTCCCACGAACGTTCCTCGGTCAGCAGCTCGACGTTGCCGGCGGTCCAGTCGACCTCGGTGGTCGGTTCGGTGACGTGCAGGGTCTTCGGCAGGACGCTGTTCTGCAGGGCCTGCACCATCTTGATCACGCCGCCGACACCGGCCGCGCCCTGGGCGTGGCCGATGTTCGACTTGATCGAGCCGAGCCACAGCGGGCGGTCGCGGTCCTGGCCGTAGGTGGCGAGCAGGGCCTGTGCCTCGATCGGGTCGCCGAGGGTGGTACCGGTGCCGTGGCCTTCGACGGCGTCCACATCGGACGCCGACAGCTGCGCGTTCGCCAGCGCCTGGCGGATGACGCGCTGCTGGGACGGGCCGTTCGGAGCGGTGAGGCCGTTGGACGCGCCGTCGGAGTTGACCGCCGAGCCGCGCACGACGGCGAGGACCGGGTGGCCGTTGCGGCGCGCGTCGGACAGCCGCTCCAGCAGGAGCGTGCCCGCGCCCTCGGCCCAGCCGGTGCCGTCGGCGCTGTCGGAGAAGGGCTTGCAGCGGCCGTCCGCGGCGAGCCCGCGCTGGCGGCTGAACGCGACGAACGGGCCGGGCCGCGACATCACCATCACGCCGCCGGCCAGGGCGAGCGCGCAGTCGCGCTGGCGCAGGGCCTGCACGGCCAGGTGCAGCGCGACCAGCGACGACGAGCAGGCCGTGTCGATCGTGATGGCCGGGCCCTCGAGACCCAGCGCGTAGGCGATCCGGCCGGAGATGACCGAGCCGGCGTTGCCGGTGCTCAGGTAGTCCTGCACTTCGCCGGCGAGCACCGACGGCGGCAGCTCGTCGTAGTAGTCCTGGTCGCCGCTGCCGAGGAAGACGCCGACCTGCTGCTTCGCCAGCGAGTGGGGCGCGATGCCGCCGCGCTCGAAGGTCTCCCACGCCAGCTCCAGCACGAGCCGCTGCTGCGGGTCCATGGCCAGCGCTTCGCGCGGCGAGACACCGAAGAAGGGCGCGTCGAACTGGGCGACGTCGTGGATGAACCCGCCCTCGCTCACGTAGCTGGTGCCCGGGCTGTCGGGGTCGGCGTCGAACATCGAGTCCAGGCCCCAGCCGCGGTCGGTGGGGAACGGGCCGATGGCGTCACGGCCTTCCGCGACCAGGTCCCAGAGGTCCTGCGGGGAGCGGACGTCGCCCGGGTACCGGCAGCCCATCGCGACGATCGCGATCGGCTCGGCGTCCGCGGCCTCGACCTCGCGCAGCCGCTCCCGCGTCTCCTGCAGGGTGGCGGTCACCCGCTTCAGGTAGTCGACCAGCTTGCTTTCGTCAGTCATCGTGGACTTACCTCTCAGGCGCCGAGCTCGTTGTCGATGAGGGCGAACAGCTCATCCGTGGTCGCGGTCTCCAGCACGTCGGTGGTCTTGGTGCCGGACAGGGTCTTGTGCAGGGTGGTGACCATCGCCTGCAGCCGGGCGACGATCCGGGACCGGTCGATCTCGGCCGCGTCCAGAGCCGCCGCGACGGCTTCGAGGCGGTCCAGCTCCACTTCGAGGGGGACCGCTGCCTCGCCCCCGCCGAGCTGGGTCCACAGGTGTTCGGCGAGCGCCTGCGGGTTGACGTGGTCGAAGGCGACGGTCGCCGGGAGCTTCAGCCCGGTGGCCGCGCCGAGCCGGTTGCGCAGGTCGACCGCGGTGACGGAGTCGAAGCCGAGCTCCTTGAACGCGCGGGCCGGCTCGACCGCCGATCCGCCGTCGTAGCCGGCGACCACGGCGACCTCGGTGCGCACCAGTTCCAGCAGCGTCCGCCGCAGCTCGGCGGACGGCAGCCCCCGCAGGTCACCGTTGTCGGCCGGGGCCTCGGTCTTGTCCTCGGCGACCTCGGGCAAGGCGCGCAGCAGCGGCCGCGGGCGGGCGAGCTGGTACACCGGGGCGAACGCGGCCCAGTCGATGTCGGCGACCACCAGGTGTGTCTCATCGTGGTCGAGGGCCTGGCCCAGTGCTTCGACGGCCAGTTCCGGCGCCATCTCGGCGAGACCCATGCGGCGCAGCAGGTCGCTCGCCTCGGCGTCGACCATGCCGCCGCCACCCCAGGAACCCCAGGCGATCGCGGTCGCGGTGCGGCCCGCGGCGCGCCGGCGCCGGGCGAGCGCGTCGAGGTAGGCGTTGCCCGCGGCGTAGGCGGGCTGGCCGGAGGTGCCCCACACGGCGGCGCCGGAGGACATCAGCACGAACGCGTCGAGTTCGGTGTCGCCGAGCAGCTCGTCGAGCAGCGCGGCGCCGGTGACCTTGGCGCGGGTGGCCGCGGCGAACTCGGCGGGCGTGACGTCGGACAGCGGTGACTCGGCGGTGAGGACGCCGGCGGCGTGGACGACGGCGGTCGGCGGGTGCTCGGCCAGCAGGGCTTTCAGCTGCTCCCGGTCGGAGACGTCGCAGGCCACGACCGTGGCGCCCAGCTCGTCGGCCAGCGCGCGGGCGCCTTCGGCGTCGAGACCGCGACGGCTGGTGAGCACGAGGTTCTGCACGCCGCGGCCGGCCAGCCACCGGGCGACGTGCGCGCCGACCGCGCCCGTGCCGCCGGTGACCAGGACCGTCCCGCGCGGCTGCCATTCGTCCGCGGTGCCCTTGAGCGGAGCGTGGACCATGCGCCGGGCGAACACGCCCGAAGGCCGGATCGCGACCTGGTCCTCACTGTCCACACCGGACACCACCGCGGCCAGGCGGGCGGCGTCGGCGGGGCCGTCGACGTCGACCAGGCCACCCCACGTGGCGGGCTGGTCGAGCGCGGCGACCGTGCCGAGGCCCCACACGGCGGCGGCGGCCGGGTCGGCGCCGGAGAAGGCGTCGACCGCGACGGCGCCGCGAGTGACGACCCACACCGGAGCGTCGCTGTCGCGCAGGACTTGCAGCAGGGCGATGGTGGCGGCGACCGCGGTGCTGAGCGCGGGGTGCTCAGGGTGTTCACGGGTGTCGAGGGCCAGCAGCGACAGCACGCCGTCGAACGGCCGCACCGCCGTCGCTTCGGTGAGCGCCGTTGCCAGTTCCCCGTGCTCGGCGATCACCCGGACGACGTCGCCCTGCTCGGCGAGTGCGTCGGCCAGTTCGGCCGCCTCGGGGACGCCGGCCGGGACGACGACCAGCCAGGTGCCGATCAGCCCGCCCGTGACGGTCACCGGCGCCCAGGAGACGCGGTAACGCCAGGACTCCACTGTGGACAGTTCGGTGCGGCGGCCGTGCCACGCGGCGAGCGCCGGGACGACCTCGGCCAGCGGCGCGGTCTCGACGCCGAGCCGCTCCGCGAGGCTGTCGACGTCACCGCTCGTGACGTCCTGCCAGAAGTCCTGGTCGGCGACCGAGGCTTGCGGCACTGTCGTGGCCGCTTCCTCTTCGAGCCAGAAGCGCTTGTGTTGGAACGGGTACGTCGGCACGTCGACGATCCGGCCGCCGGGCACCAGTGACGCCCAGTCCGCCGCGCCGCCGCGGACCGAGTGCTCGGCCAGCGAGGTCGCGAAGCGGGTCAGGCTGCCTTCGTCACGGCGCAAGGTGCCGGTGACCGAGCCGCTGTGGCCGCCTTCGTCGAGGGTTTCCTGGATGCTCATGGCCAGCACCGGGTGCGGGCTGATCTCGACGAACCGGGTGTAGCCCGCCTCGGCGAGCTTCGCGACAACCGGGGCGAACCGGACCGTGGTGCGCAGGTTGGTAAACCAGTACCGGGCGTCCATGGTGGCCCCGGGCTCCTCGGTCACCGTGGACGTCATCGCGACGCTTCCGGCGCCGGGCGCGATCGGGCCGAGGTCGGCCAGCAGGCGGTCGGCGAGGTGCTCGACGTGCGCGGAGTGCGACGCGTAGTCCACCGGCACACGCTTGGCGCGGAACCCTTCGGCGAGGAGCTGGTCGCGCAGCTCGTCGAGGGCCTCGCCGTCGCCGGACAGCACGGCCGAGGTCGCGCCGTTGTCGGCGGCCAGCGAGATCCGGCCGTCCCAGGCGTCCAGGCGCTTCAGCAGTTCGGCGGCGGGGAGACCGGCGGCGAGCATGCCGCCACCACGTCCACCGAGGACGTCCCCGATCGCCTTGCTCCGCAACGCGACCACGCGAGCACCGTCCTGAAGGGACAGTGCGCCCGAGACGCTCGCGGCGGCGATCTCGCCCTGCGAGTGGCCGATCACCATGTCCGGCTCGACGCCGTGCGCGCGCCACAGCGCGGCCAGCGAGACCATCACGGCCCACAGCATCGGCTGCACGACGTCCACACGGTCGGCCGGCGGCGTGCCCGGCTCGCCGCGCAGCACGGCGATCACGGACCAGCCGGTGAACTCCTGCAAAGCCGCGTCACACTCGGTCATCCGCTCGGCGAACGCGGGCGACTGCTCGATCAGCTCGATCGCCATGCCGGTCCACTGGGAGCCCTGGCCGGGGAAGACGAACACGGTCTTGCCGCGGACGTCGGCGGTCCCGGTGACGACGTCGGGGCGTGAACCGCCCGTGGCCAGCGACTCCAGGGCCTGCTTGGCGTCGGCGGAAAGCACCACGGCGCGGTGGTCGAGCTTCGCGCGCCCGGTGGCGAGGGTGTAGGCGATGTCGGTGAGGTCTGTGTCCACTTGGGACGCGAGCTGTGCGGCGGCTTCGGCCAGCGCGGCCGGAGTCTTGGCCGACAGCACCAGCGGGTGGACCGCGGCCTTCGGCGGTTCGACGGCTTCGGTCTCGGGGGCCTGTTCGAGGATGACGTGCGCGTTGGTGCCGCTGACACCGAACGACGACACCGCGGCCCGGCGCGGCCGGTTGACCTCCGGCCAGTCGCGCGGCTCGGTGAGCAGCTCGACCGCGCCCGCCGTCCAGTCGACGTGCGTCGACGGCGTGCCGACGTGCAGGGTGCGCGGCGCCTTGCCGTGCCGCAGCGCCTGCACCATCTTGATCACGCCCGCGACACCGGCGGCGGCCTGCGGGTGACCCATGTTGGACTTGATCGAGCCGAGCAGCAGCGGTGCGCCGGTGGCGCGCTGCCCGTAGGTCTCCATCAGCGACTGCGCCTCGATCGGGTCGCCGAGGGCGGTGCCGGTGCCGTGCGCTTCGACGAGGTCCACATCGGACCGCGACAGCCCGGCGTCAGCCAGCGCGGCCTCGATCACCCGGACCTGCGACGGGCCGTTGGGCGCGGAGAAGCCGTTGCTGGCACCGTCCTGGTTGATCGCGGAGCCGCGCAGCAGCGCGAGGACGCGGTGGCCGTTGCGGCGCGCGTCGGACAGCTTCTCGAGCACGAGGACGCCGACGCCCTCGGCCCACGACGTCCCGTCCGCATCGTCCGAAAAGGACCGGCTGCGGCCGTCGGCGGAGAGGCCGCGGCGACCGCTGAAGTCGACGAACATCTCGGGGGTACCCATCACGGCGACGCCGCCGGCGAGCGCGAGCGTGCAGTCGCCGTCGCGCAGGCCTTGGGCGGCCATGTGCAACGCGACCAGCGAAGACGAGCACGCGGTGTCCACCGACACCGACGGGCCTTCGAGGCCGAGGGTGTAGGAGACCTGCCCGGAGACGAGGCTGCCGTCGGGGCTGCCACCGCTGTAGTCGTGGTACATGACGCCGGCGTAGACACCGGTCGGGCTGCCCTTGAGCGCGTGCGGGTCGAGCCCGGCGCGCTCGAAGGCCTCCCACGAGGCTTCCAGGAGGATCCGTTGCTGCGGGTCGGAGCGGCGGGCGTCGCGCGGGCTGATGCCGAAGAACTCGGCGTCGAAACCCGGTGCGTCGTAAAGGAATCCGCCGTGGCGCGTGTAGGTCTTGCCGGGCCGGTCGGGGGTGGGGTCGTAGATGCCCTCGAGGTCCCACCCGCGGTCGGCGGGGAACTCCCCGATGACGTCGCGGCCCTGGTCGACCAGGTCCCACAGGTCGTCCGGCGTGCGGACGTCCCCGGGGTAGCGGCAGCTCATGCCGATGATGGCGATGGGTTCGGAGTGCTGAGCTTCCAGCTCCTGCACGCGCCGGCGGGCCGCCTGCAAGTCCGCCGTCGCGCGCTTCAGGTAGTCGCGGAGCTTGTCCTCGTTGCTCATGAGATCCCCAGTTCTTCATCGAGCACGGCGAAGAGCTCGTCGTCGGTGGCTTCGTCCAGGTCGGCGGCCTCGGGGGCGCCCGCGTTCGCCTCGGTCCACTTGCGGGACAGCGCCTCGAGGCGGGCGGTGACCTTCGCCGTCGAGCCGTTCAGCGAGCCCGCCGCGGCCAGGGACGCCTCCAGGCGGTCGATCTCGGCCAGCAGCGAGTCGGCCGGGCCGCGGCCCGGGCCCAGCAGGGCGTGCAGGCGGGCGGCCAGCGCGGCCGGGGTCGGGTGGTCGAACACGATCGTCGCGGTCAGCTTCAGGCCGGTCAGCGCGCCGAGCTGGTTGCGCAGCTCCACCGACGTCAGGGAGTCGAACCCCATCTCCTGGAACGCGCGCCCGGGCTCGACGAACCCGAGTCCCAGCACCGCCTTGACCTGGCCGGAGACGACCTCCAGGAGGTACGTCTCGCGCTCGGACTCCGGCAGCGTCGCGAGCCGGGCGGTGACCGCGCCGTCGTTCTTCGCCGCCGTGCGGCGGGCTGCCGGCCGGACCATGCCGCGCAGGACTGGCGGCAGCGAGTCCGCGCGGGACCGCAGCGCCGCGACGTCCAGCTTGACCGGCGCGAGGACGGCGTCCTCGGCGACCAGGCACGCGTCGAGCAGGACGAGCGCGTCGGCGGTGGCCATCGGCGGGGTGCCGAGGCGGCGCAGCCGGCGGAAGTCGGCCTCGACGAGTTCGCCGGCCATGCCGCCGTCCTCCGCCCAGGCGCCCCAGTCCAAGGCCGTCGCCGGGAGGCCGTGGGCGTGGCGGTGGCGGGCCAGTTCGTCGAGGAACGCGTTGGCCGCGGCGTACCCGGCCTGCCCGGCGGCCAGCACCGTGCTCGCGGCCGAGGAGAACAGGATGAACGCGTCGAGGTCCCGCGTGAGCTCGTGCAGGTGCCAGGCACCGTCGACCTTCGGGGCGAAGACGCGGTCGAGCTCGTCGTCGGTCAGGTTCTCCACGCGGCCCGCCGACGGGACGCCGGCGGCGTGCACCACCGCGGTCAGCTCGGCGCCGTCGAGCAGCGCCGCGACGGACGCGCGATCGGTGACGTCACAGCTCGCAATCGTGACTTCGGCGCCCAAGCTCGTCAGTTCGTCACGCAGGTCCGAGGCGCCGGGAGCGTCGATACCGCGGCGGCTGGTGAGGAGCAGGTGCCGGACGCCGCGGTTCGTCACCAGGTGCTTCGCGACGACCGCACCCAAACCACCGGTACCGCCGGTGATCAGGACCGTGCGCTCGAGGTTCCAGCCCAGCTCGCCGGACGGCGTCGCCGCGACCAGCCTCGGCACGTACGCCTTCCCGTCGCGGACGGCCACCTCGGGCTCGCCGGTGGCCAGCGCGGGCCCGGCGTCGCCGTCGACCAGCACGAACCGGCCCGGGTTCTCGGCTTCGGCCGCCCGGACCAAGCCCCAGACGGTCGCGAGGGCCGGGTCGACGTCCTCGCCGGCCACCGACACCGCGCCACGCGTGACGACGGCGAGGCGGTCGTCGGAGCCCCGGATGGCGGCGAGCACCTGACGGGTGGCTGCCCGGGCCCGCTCGGGCACCGTTCCGTCCGATGTGGACACTTCGAGGACGCGGGCGGTGCTCGCCGAGCCCGCGGGGGCCGGTTCCCAGGCCGTGCGGAACAACGAGTTCGGCGTCAGCTTGTCGAGCGAGATCGGCCGGGCGGCCAGGGAGTCGACCGTCAGCACCGGAGCGCCGGCGGCGTCGGCGATCCGCAGTGTGATGGTGTCGGGAGCGGCCGGCGCCACGTGGACCCGCAGCTCGGACGTGCCCGCGGCGTGCCAGGTGGTGCCGCCGAAGGCGAACGGCAGCATCGGCTTCGCCTCGCCGTCCTCCGGGGCCGGGCCGAGCAGCTGGGCGTGCATGGCGGCGTCGAGCAGGGCCGGGTGCAGGCCGTAGTCGCGGGCGTCGGCCAGGGCGACTTCGGCGTAGACGTCGTCGCCGTGACGCCACATCGCGCGCAGGCCCTGGAACGCCGGGCCGTAGTCGTAGCCGAGGTCAGCGAGCTGCGCGTAAGGGTCGTCGAGCGCGACCTCGGTGGCACCTGCGGGCGGCCACTCGGTGAGGTCGAACGACGGTTCGTCCGCTTCGGCGGTCACGAAACCGTCGGCGTGGAGCGTCCACGCGTCCTCGCCGTCGGGTCGCGAGTGGACGGTGACGCGGCGGCGGCCGTCCTCCTCCGCGCCGAGGGACACCTGCAGTGCGGCGCCCGAGCCCTCGGCCAGGGCGAGCGGCGCCTGCAGGGTCAGCTCTTCGATACCCGCGTAGCCGATCTCGTCGGCGGCGGCGCGCGCCAGCTCGACGAACGCCGTGCCCGGCAGCAGGATCGTGCCCAGCACGACGTGGTCGGCGATCCACGGCACAGTGTCCGCCGACAGCCGCCCGGTCAGCACCACCGTGTCCGACTCGGGCACCCGGACGACGGCGCTGAGCATCGGGTGCGCGGCCGGCTGCTGGCCGTGGTCGGCGGCGTCGCCGGTCCCGGTGGTGGCGGACAGCCAGTAGCGGGTGCGGCGGAAAGCGTAAGTCGGCACCTCGACGCGTCGGGCCCCGGCGTAGAACGCTTGCCAGTCCACGGGAATCCCGCGCGCGTGCAGGGTGGCGACCGCGGTGACGACGGCGTGGGCTTCGTCGCGGTCCTTGCGCGCGGCCGGGACGAAGGCGAGCGTCTCGTCGTCCAGTGCGGTGTTCGCGGCGGCGGTCAGGACCGGCGCCGGGCCGATCTCGACGAACGTCCGGACACCTTCCTCGACCAGCGCGCGCAGGCCGTCGTCGAACCGGACGGTCGCGCGGACCTGCTCGACCCAGTACTCGGGGGACGTCAGGTCGGCGTCGGCGGACACCGTCGAAGAGATCGAGATCTCGGGCTTCGCGTAGGTGAGTTTCGCCGCCACGGCCGCGAACTCGGCCAGCATCGGCTCCATCAGCGGCGAGTGGAAGGCATGCGAAACGTGCAGCTTCTTGGGTCGTTCGAAGTGCGCGACGACGACGGCGACCTCGTCCTCGGCCCCCGAGACGACCAGGGAGCCGGGGCCGTTGATCGCGGCGATGCTCACGCCGGCCGTCAGCAGCGGGGTCACCTCGGCCTCGGTGGCCGGGATCGTGACCATCGCGCCGCCGGCGGGCAGGGCCTGCATGAGCCGGGCGCGGGCGGCGACGAGCGTGCAGGCGTCGTCGAGCGAGAGGACCCCCGCGACGTGCGCCGCGGCCAGCTCGCCGATCGAGTGGCCCAGCAGGTGGTCGGGCCGCAGGCCCCACGACTCGAACAGCCGGTATAGCGCGACCTCGAACGCGAACAGCGCGGGCTGCGTGAAACCGGTCCGGGACAAGGCATCGGCGTCGTCGAAGACCGCACGGTCGAGGTCCAGCCGGGAGCAGACGGCGTCGAGTGCGGAGGCGAACACCGGGTACTTCGCGGCGAGGACCGTGCCCATGCCGGCGCGCTGGGCGCCCTGGCCGGTGAAGAGGAAGGCCGTCCGGCCGGTGCCGCGGCGGTCGCGGACCACGTTCGGCGCGTTCTCACCGGCGACCAGGGCCGTCAGCCCGGCGCGCAGCTCGGCGGCGTCGGAGCCGACGACGACGGCGCGGTGGTCCAGCGCCGAGCGGGTCGTGGCCAGGGAGAACCCGACGTCCGCCAGGTCTCCGTCGTGGTCGATGAGCTGTTGCGCCTGCGCGGCGACAGCGTCCGCCGAGTCCGCCGAGACCGGCCACGCGACCACCGGAAGTTCGACCCCGGCGGCCTTGTCGGCGACGGGTTCGGCCTGCTCGATGATCACGTGGGCATTGGTGCCGCTGATGCCGAACGACGACACCGCGCCGCGGCGGGGCCGCTCCACCGACGGCCATTCGCGGGCCTCGGTGAGCAGCTCCACCGCACCGGCCGACCAGTCGACGTGCGGCGACGGCGTGTCCACGTGCAGGGTCTTCGGGAGCACGCCGTGCCGGATGGCCTGGACGAGCTTGATCACGCCGCCGACCCCGGCGGCCGCCTGGGTGTGGCCGATGTTGGACTTGAGCGAGCCGAGCCACAGGGGCTGGTCCGCGGACCGGTCCTGGCCGTAGGTGGCCAGCAGGGCCTGCGCCTCGATCGGGTCGCCGAGCTTCGTGCCGGTGCCGTGGCCTTCGACGAGGTCGACGTCCGTTGTGGACAGTCCGGCGGTGGCGAGGGCTTGGCGGATCACGCGTTGCTGCGCGGGTCCATTGGGGACGGTCAGGCCGCTGGAGGCGCCGTCGGAGTTGACCGCGCTGCCGCGGACGACCGCGAGGACGTCGTGGCCGAGGCGCTGGGCGTCGGACAGGCGCTCGACGACGAGCACACCGACGCCTTCGCCCCAGCCCGTGCCGTCGGCACCGGCGGCGAACGCCTTGCAGCGGCCGTCGTCGGACAGGCCGCGCTGCTCGGTGAAGTAGACGAACGTCTCGGGGGTGGCCATCACCGTGACGCCGCCGACGAGGGCCAGCGAGCAGTCGCCGCGGCGCAGCGCCTGTGTGGCCCAGTGCAGGGCGACCAGGGACGACGAGCAGGCGGTGTCGACCGAGACCGCGGGGCCTTCCAGCCCGAGCGCGTAGGCGACGCGGCCGGAGACGACGCTGCCGGCGGCCGCGTGGCCGAGGTAGTCGTGGTACATCACGCCGGCGAAGACGCCGGTGCTGCTGCCGCGCAGGGTTTCCGGGACGATGCCCGCCCGCTCCAGCGCCGTCCACGACGTCTCCAGCAGCAGCCGCTGCTGGGCGTCCATGGTGAGCGCCTCGCGGGGCGAGATCCCGAAGAACTCCGGGTCGAATTCCGCGGCGTCGCGCAGGAAGCCGCCCTCGCGGGTGTTCGTGGTGCCAGGCCGCTCCCCCGCCGGGTCGTAGAGGCGGTCGAGGGGCCAGCCGCGGTCGGCCGGGAACGCGCCGATGGCGTCGGTCCCGGTGCCGACCAGCTCCCAGAGGTCGTCGGCGGAGGCGACCCCGCCGGGGTACCGGCAGTCCATGCCGACGATCGCGATCGGCTCGGTGTCCCGCCGCCGGACCTCGTGGAGGGCACCCTTGGCCTCACGCAGGTCGGCGGTCGCGCGCTTGAGGTAGTCGAGCAGTTTCCGCTCGTTTTCGGCGCTCACGCCATTACCCCCTGGAAAATGGCAAGAAGAACGGTACTCACGTAATCGACCACCTAACCGCGAAAAGGGTGGGTGCCACGTCGAAAACGCTACCTACGGTCGTGGTGCCGCCCCACCCCTAACGGCCCCACAATCAGCGGGTCAGGGCGGCGACCAGCTCGCGCGGTGCCGGCAAGGCGGCGATTTCGTCCCGCAGCGCGGTCGCCGCGGCACTCAGCGAAGCCAGCTCGCCGACCTGCTCGGCCGACCCCACGAGCCCGGCCCCGACCGCCGCGATCCGAGCGCCGATCGCCGTCTCCGTCAGGGAAAGCTGGGGAACCCCGTGCGTCGCCGCCGCGAGCGCGAGCGTCGCGTCGCCGTCGTGGACGAGGGCCGTGCACGTCGGCAAGAGCGCGGCCGGCGGTGCCGTGTCGACCAGACGGACGTTGGGCGGCATCGAGACGCCCTCCAGCGCGGAGTCGGTCGCCCAGACCACCTCGGCCGGCAAGCCGCCGACGGCGTCGAACACCGGCCCGGCCAGTGACGTGTCGGTGAGCGAGAGCAGTACGCGGCTGCGCCTTGCCTTGCGGCGCAACCACTCCGGCACCACGACCGGCCCGAAGTAGGGCACGTGCCGGACCGGGCGCACGTCCGACGCGTCCCGCAGCGACGGCGGCACCGTGTCGAAAGTGCCCGGGCCGGAGGCGTCGAGCGGACCCAGCAACCGGACCGTGTCGACGCCGGCGACCGGGGCTCCCGGGGAGGAGACGACGACGTCGGGGCCCCACAGCGCGGCGAACTCCTTCAGCGCCGCGGACTCCGTGTCCTCGGTTCCGAGGTCGACCGCGACGCACCCGGTGCTGAGGATCTCGCCGACGAACGACGCCCGTCCGGCGATCTTCACGTCGTGGCCCGCGGTGCGCAGCGCCCACGCCAGCGGGACCAGGTTGTGCAGCCGCGCGGGCGACGGCGGAGCGGCCAGGAGAACGCGCATGGGATCCACTCCAGAAAAGGAAACCGGGCCGGCCCGGTGCGGATAGTCGAATTCGAGACTATCCGCGCCGAACCGGCCCGCGAACCCCTACAAATCTTTACTGCCCCGGCAACGTCACCGCTTCGATCGGGCTGCGCCGCATCGCCAGCCGCGCGGAAAGCGCGGTGACCGGCCAGACGATCAGGAACACCGCGGCGATGACCGCGAGGAACACCCACAGCGGGCCGACCGGCACGATGGTGCCGGACGAGAGCGCCATGGGAATCACCGTGAACAGCGAGATCCCCGTCCCGAGCACCAGGCCGAGCACGGCCAGGATGCCGCCCTCGATCATCAGCATCGACCGGACCTGCCCCCGCCGCGCACCCGCCAGCCGCTGCACGCCGAACTCGCGACGCCGCGAAAGCACCGCCACGGCGAGCGTGTTCACCGCCGCGATCGCGGCGTACGCGATCGCGAGCACGGCCAGCAGGAAGTGGATCATCGCCTCGATGTCGGCGCTCGCCGCGAAGCTTTCCGTCACCGCGTCGGAATCCCCGACGACGGCTCCGGGCCAGCTTGCCGTCGCCGCCGTGACCGCCGAGACGACCGCTGCCGCGTCCTGGCCGTCCGCGGCACGAACGAGCAGCCTGCTCGCCACGCCCGAAGTCGTGTGCGGAGCGAGGAGCGCGGCCGGCAGCACGATGCTGGGGTAGCCCGACGGGCTGTCCAGCAACGCGACGATCTTCACCTTCACCTGCGCGCCGTCGCCGAGGCGCATGGTGATCTGGTCGCCGAGCTTCAGGTCCAGGTCGTCCGCGATGCCTTCGGGCAGCGCCACCGTCTCGCCGGTGAGCTCGCCCAGCGAACCGGACGTCACCGGCGTCGCCAGCACCCCGTTCGCGTCCCGGACGTCGAGGCCGAGCAGCCGGCCGGGGTCGCTGCCGTTGCCGTCGTAGGGCTCTTCGATCCAGCCCTGGCTGGTGACCAGCGGCGACACCGACCCGACGCCCTTCGCCTGCCGGACGGCGTCGGCCAGCGCCGGCGAGACCGCCCCGGTGCCACTGGTCACCACCGCGTCGGCCTGAAGCTGGTCGGCGTAGGCACCGATGATGGCGTGCTGCTGCGTGGTTTCGGCGTACACGTTGCCGAGCGCGACCGCCGTGGCCAGCGTGATCGGCGTCAGCACGGCGGCGAACGCCACCGCCCGCGTCCGCGAGTTGATCACCGCGAGCACCGCGTCCCGGCCGCCGATCCGCCGGATCAGCGGGCCGAAGCGGGTGGCGACGAACGCCATCAGCTCCGGGCCGATCAGCGCGACGGCGATCGAGCCGGTCAGCACGGCGGGACCGCACACGGCCGACGCTATGTCCACCGGCATGAACAGGGTCGCGACGGCGAGCAGCACGGTGACCCCGGCGAACACCTTCGCGCCGAAGCGGCGCACGTCGTTCACCTTCGCGGGCGGGATGGACGCCTCGACGAGCGCCTGCAGCGGCCGGGCCCGCGCCGCCGGCAGCGCGGCGAACCACGCGGCGGCGAACGAGATGCCGAGCGAGAGCACGAGACCGCCGCCGAAGGCGATGATCCCCTGCTGGAACTCCAGCTGGGGCGGCAGCATGCCGTTGCCCGTCGTGAAACCGAAGATCTCCGTGCCGAGGAAGCGGCCGCCGGCCAGCCCGGCGAGGGCACCCAGCGCCGCCACCACCATCGTCTCGGCGAGCACCATGCGGTGCACCTGACGCGGGGTCGCGCCGGTGGCCCGCAGCAGCGCGAGCTCCTGCTGCCGCTGCCGCACGGTGAGACTGATCGTCGCCGACACCACCAGCGCCATGACCACCAGGACCATGCCGCCGAACACGCCGGCGAGCAGGATCAGGGGCAGCTGGGCGCCGTCGATGCCGGGGAACTCGGCGGACCCGCGGTCCGCGCCGGTCAGCACGTTCAGCCCGGGCACCTTTTCGGCGATCCGGCCGGCGAGCTCGCCGGCGTCCACGCCGTCGGCGGGGAAGATCCCGGCCAGGTCGACCGTGCCGGGGTGCACCGAGAACTGCTGGGCGTCGGCGGGTGAGAAGAACAGGGCCGGTCCGACCGTGTCCGCGTGCGCGATCCCGGTGACCACGAAGTCACGCGGCGGCGCGCCGTTCACGGCGATGCCGACCTGGCCCCCGGTGCCGACTCCCGCGGTCTGGGCCGAAGCTTCGTCGAGCACGACCTGGCCCGGGGTGTGCGGCTGCGCACCGTCCACAAGGGAGTAAGGCGCCAGCGCGGCCGAGTCCCAGCCGTGCCCGGCGAGCGGAGCGTCGGCGCTCTGCGGACCGGACCCGGTGACGACGACCGCGGCGAACGTGGTGTCCGGCACGACCTGCCGCACGCCCGGCACGGACGCGAGCTGGGCCAGCTGACCCGCCGGGATCCCCGACCGCTCCCCGTAGGGAACGACCTGCGACTCCTCGTCCGGCAGCTTGAAGCCGGCCGAACCGGTCACCACGACCGGCGCGGCCGCCAGCCGCTGCGGCTGGGCGTCGAGCGACAGCGCCGTCTCGAACAGGCCGCCGCACGCGATCAGCAGCGAGCAGCCGACCAGGACCGCGACCAACGTCGCCAGCGAGGCGGCCGCGCGGAACCGCAGGCTGGCCAGCGCCATCCGCAGGACCACCCGCCGCGGGCTCACTGCCGCCCCCTCGCCTGCTTGGCCCGGGCACCGAGCCGCGCCAGCTCCGCCGCGACCATCTCGACGGCCGGGGTGGCCATCTTGGTCACGATCTGCCCGTCGACCAGGAAGAGCACCTCGTCGGCGAACGACGCGGCGACCGGGTCGTGGGTGACCATGACGATCGTCTGGCCGGCGTCGGCCAGCTCTCGCAGCAGGCCGAGCACCTCGAGCGCGGTGGTCGTGTCCAAGGCACCGGTCGGCTCGTCGGCGAAGGTGACCGCCGAGCGGCCGGCGAGCGCGCGGGCGATCGCCACGCGCTGCTGCTGGCCACCGGACAGCTCGCCGGGACGGTGCCGGACCCGCTGTGACAGGCCGACCCGCTCGACGACCTGGGCGATCCACGCCCGGTCCGGTTCCTTGCCGGCCAGCAGCATCGGGAGGGTGATGTTCTCCTCGACGTTGAGGGCGGGCATCAGGTTGAACGACTGGAACACGAACGCCACGTGCTCGCGGCGCAGCTCGGTCAGCTGGGTTTCGTTGCGGCCCTTGAGGTCGACGCCGACGAGCGTGACGCTGCCCTCGTCGGGCCGGTCGAGCCCGGCGGCGCAGTGCAGCAGGGTGCTCTTGCCGGAGCCCGACGGGCCCATCACCGCGGTGAAGCTGCCGGCGGGGAACTCCACGCTGACCCCGGCGAGGGCGACCACGCCGCTCTCGCCGCGCCCGTACGTCTTCTTCACCGAGTCCAGCCGGACGGGCGACCCGGTGGTCGTCAAGGTAGTCATCCCCGCGCGATCCGTTCGTTCGAGCGGTTGCGGGTCGCGAGGTACCAGGGCACCACGATGACCGCGCCGCCGATCAGCGGCCAGATGAAGAACGGCGAGTGCAGGCTGAGCGTCGCGAAGCACATGATCAGCCAGATCAGCAGGTGAATGCCGGTGCCGGCGAGCCACACGATCGTGACCACCTTGAGGGCCGTGCGCCCCCCGGTCGTGGAACCGTCTGTCGTCTCGGCCATCTCGGCCCCCCACTCTCAGGTACGGATAAATCTGTGTATGGGTTGCACAGTTTAACGCAGTCCTGCTCCGAGGGGAACCCGGACCCCGGTGACCGGGAACAGGGGTCGCCCCTACTCGGTCAGCCGCATCCGGCGGTCCCGCTCCCGCGTGGACCACAGGCCGAGCACGAGCAGGCCGCCGCCGAGCACCGGCCACAGCACCCACGGGCCGTCCCACTGGCCGCTGACCATCCCCAAGGTCAGGTAGACCACGACGTTGACGAGGCTGACCACGACCCAGACCGCCAGCCCGACCCGCGGGGCGGCCTCCAGGATCGGCGGGACCGTGGAGCCGGACCGCCCGGAGACGGCGCTGTCCAGCTCCGCGTGGGTGGTGGCCACCCGGACGCGCGCGAGCCTGACCTCGGCGTCTTCGCACCGGCCCTCGGCCCGATCGTGTTCGATCCGCGTCACGGCGAGCTTGCGATCCAGCTCGGTGACCCGCGTACGCTCCGGCCACAGGAGCCGGCCGACGGCCGTGGCCACCGGCCTGTTCTCGCTCACGTCGCTCGCCCTCCGCCCAAATCAGTGTAAGACTCTCACAGTTTACTGCCGGAGCACTCGCCAGGGAAGACGCACCATGCTGGACAGGGACACGACACCGGAGCTGCCCCCCGGGATGACGCTGGCCTGGGGTGGCACGCCGCCGCCCCGCCGCGGACCCAAGCCGTCGCATTCGGTGGCGCAGATCGTCGCGGCGGCGGTGGAGCTCGCCGACGCCGACGGCGTCGCGAACGCCTCGCTCCCGAACATCGCCCACGAGGTGGGCGTGACGACCAACGCGCTGTACAGGTACGTGAGCTCCAAGGAGGAGCTGACGGTCCTGCTCGCCGACGCGGGCTGGGGCCCGCCGCCGCCGGGGCTGGCGTCCTCGGGCGACTGGCGGGCCGACGTCCGCGACTGGACGCGGGCGGTGCTCGACCGGCTGCTGAGCCGGACGTGGCTGCTGGACCTGCCGATGCGCGGCGACCCGGTGACGCCCAACCGGCTGGCCTGGACGGAGCTGCTGCTGCGTGCGTGCGCCGCCGCGGGCGTCCGCGGCGAGCACCTGCTCGGGTGCGAGACGATGGTGTCGGGATTCGCGACGGCGGCGGCGGTCCGGCTGGCCACCCCGGCGTCGGCCGCGGAGGCGTCGGCGGTGCGGGAGCACCTCGGGTTCCACCTTCCCCGGCACGGCTCGGCCGAGCTGGCGGCGCTGGTGTCCGACGGCCGGTACCCCGTCACCGCGGAGGACCGGGAAGCGTTCTTGACCGCCGGGCTCGAGCCCGTGCTGGCCGGTGTGGCCGGGATGGCGAGCATCTTCTGACCGGGGTCTGCCGCGGCTGGTCGTGAGTGAGAAACAGTGTTCTAACCCTGTTTCTCACTCACGACCGCGTCAGTCCAGGCCGGCGAGCCAGTCGGCCACCGTGGCCGCCGTGGTCGGGGCGTCGGTGTCGATCAGCGTGAAGTGGTGCCCCTTCGCCGTGCGGACCTCGTCCGCGTGGGACCACGTCGTCTGCCAGTTGCGGGCGTCCGCGTCGAACGGCTCGCCGGCGCGGACCAGCAGCGACGGCGTCGAGATGCCGCTGATCGCGATGTTCGGCAGCAGGTCCATGTACCGGGCCATCGCCGTCAGCTTCGCCCGGTCGAACGAGCCGTACTGCGACTCGTTCGCCAGCATGCCCTTGGCCAGGTCCGCCGCGCCATCGCCGATCGCGTCGTCGCCGTTGATGACGTACGTGTCCAGGAGCACGATGCCCGCCGCCGGGGTTCCGCCGCGCTCCAGGCACTCCGCCACCGCGTGCACCAGGATGCCCGCCGACGAATACCCGAGCAGCGCGAACGGCCGGTCGCCGGCCGACTTGCGCAGGCTCTCCGCCAGCACCTCGACGATCGCCTCCGGGGTCGACGGCAGCGCCTCCCCCGGCAGGAACCCGGGCATCGGCACGGCGTGCAGCTCCCGGCCGTCGCCGAAGCCCGCGGCCAGCTTCGCGTACTGGTAGACGCCACCGGTCGCGACCGGCGTGCTGAAGCAGAACAGCTCCACCCCGGCCGTGCCTTCCTTGAGCCGCACCGGAGCCGGCAGGCCGTCGATGTCGGCCGGTGAGGTGAACGCCGGACGGAGGTTGGCCACCGCCGCCAGCATGCTCAGCCCGTCCTCGACGCGTCCGGCCCGCACCGCGTCGGCGAACACGTCCGCCAGCGCGTCGGGTTCGCCGGCCGGGGCCACCACCACGTCACCGTCCAGTTCGGACAGCAGGTGCGCGGCCAGCCCCGCCGGGGTCTGGTGGTCGAAGACGACGGTCGGCGGCAGCCGCAGCCCGGTGTCCTCGTTGAGTCCGTTGCGCAGCTCGACGGCGGTCAGCGAGTCCAAACCGGACTCCAGGAAGTGCCGCTGCGCCTCGATCGCGCTGCCCCCGGCATAACCGAGCAGGCCCGCGGTCCGGTCGAGGACCAGGTCGAGCACGGCCCGTTCCCGCCGCAGCGGTTCGAGCCCGGCCAGCCGCTCCTTCAGCGACGGACCACTCGTCGACGCCGTCCGCCGCGTTTGCGGCACCAGCGCCCGGAACGCCGGCGGGACGTCGCCCGCCGCCGAACCGGTGTCGACCTTCATCGGCACCAGCAGGGCCTCCGGCCGGGCGACGGCCGCGTCGAACAGCGCCAATCCTTCCTCTGTGGACAGTGGTGCCAGGCCGGTGCGCGCCATCCGCGTCCGATCCACTTCGGACAGTCCCGCGGTCGCCTCCCACAGCCCCCAAGCGAGGGACTGCGCGGGCATTCCCTGGGCACGCCGGTGCGCGGCCAGTCCGTCGAGGAAGCTGTTCGCGGCGGCGTACGCACCCTGACCGGCGTTGCCCAGGAGCCCGGCGACCGACGAGAACAGCACGAACGCCGTCAGGTTCGACGTCAGCCGGTGCAGGTTGAGCGCCGCGTCGACCTTGGGCCGCAGGACGGCGGCCAGCCGCTCGGGGGTCAGGGACGGCAGCGTCGCGTCGTCCACCACGGCCGCCAGGTGCACCACCGCGGTCACCGGGTGCTCGGCGAGCACTTCCGCCAGCGCGTCGGCATCGGCGGCGTCGCACGCGGCGACCGTGACGTCCGCACCCAGCTCGGTCAGCTCCTCGACCTGGCCGGGAGCCGCGCCCCGGCGGCTGACGAGCACCAGCTTCCGGACGCCGTGCTCGGTGACCAGGTGCCGCACCAGGTGCGAACCGAGCGCGCCCGTGGCTCCGGTGACGAGCGTGGTGCCGTCGAACTCCGACGCGGGCCCTTCGGTGGACGGCGCGAGCCGGGTCAGCCGACCGCCGTACGCGACGCCGTTCCGCACCACGAGCTGCGGCTCCCCGGCGGCCACGAGCCGCGGCAGCAGGTGGGTGGAGTCGGTGTCGAGCAGGACGAACCGGCCCGGGTTCTCCGACTGCGCCGAGCGGATCAGGCCCCACACGGCCGCGCCCGCCAGATCGGTGACGTCCTCGCCGTCGAGGGCGACGGCGCCGCGGGTGCGCACGACCATCGTGGCCTGCGACTCGCGCACCCGGTCCAGCACCAGGGTCAGCGTGTCCTGCACGGAGTCCGAAGTGGACACGTCGAAGATCTCGAAGTCGGTGGCGGCGGTCGCGGGCACGGGGACCGGTTGCCACGCCCAGCCGTGGAGCGAGCGCGGCGGCCGGACCACCGAGACGTCCGTCGCCCCGGCCCGCAGCACGAGCGAACCGACCGAAGCAACCGGGCGGCCCGTCTGGTCCGACAGTTCCAGGGACACGGAGTCGGCACCGAGCGGGACGACCCGCACCCGCAGCCGGGACGCGCCCGCCGCGTGCAGCTCGACACCCGTCCACGCGAACGGCAACCCGCCCGCGACCGTGACCGTGTCGCAGAGGCCGATCGCGTGCAGGGCCGCGTCGAGGACGGCCGGGTGCAGTCCGAACCCGCCAACAGCCTCGGCTGCGACGACCTCCGCGAACACCTCGCCGTCGCGGGTCCAAGCCGCGGCCAGGCCCTGGAACGCGGGCCCGTAGCCGAGCCCGGCGGCGGCGAATCCTTCGTAGAGCCCGTCGAGTGAAATCGGCTCGGCTCCGGCGGGCGGCCAGGCCGTCAGCCCACCCGGCTCAGGACCCGCAGCGGGCGCCAGGACACCAGCGGCATGTCGGACCCAGAGGTCGTCGGCCTGCGAGTACACCGCGACCGCGCGGTGACCGGCGGAATCCGGCTCGTCGACGACGACCTGCAGCCGCACCTTGCCCAGCGTGGGCAGGACCAGCGGCGCTTCCAGGGTCAGCTCGTCGAGCCGCGGGCAGCCGGTTTCGTCGCCGGCCCGCACGGCCAGTTCGACGAAGCCCGCGCCCGGGAAGACGATCGTGCCGCCGACGGTGTGGTCGGCCAGCCACGGGTGCGTGTGCACCGAGATCTGCCCGGTCAGCACCACCTGCGTCGAGCCCGCCACCGCGAGCGCGGCGGAGACCAGGGGGTGTTCGGTGGAATCGAGCCCGGTCGCGGCGAGGTCGCCGGTCGCGTGCAGGGCTTCCATGTCGACGTCGGGCCAGTACCGGCTGCGGTGGAAGGCGTACGGCGGCAGCGCGACGCGCTCGGCGCCGCGGAACAGCTTCGCGCCGGCCAAGCCGAGGCCGTGGGCGAAGAACCGTCCCGCCGCGAGCTGCGCGCCCCGGACCTCTTCCTGGGTCTTGGCCCGCAGGGTGATCACGACGGCGTCGCGCGGGTCGCCGGCCAGGCAGCTCTGGGTCATGGCCGCAAGGGTGCCGTCGGTGCCGAGTTCGACGTACCGGCTCACTCCGGCGGCTTCGAGGGCGTGGACGCCGTCGAGGAACCGGACGGACTGCCGGCAGTTGGCGACCCAGTACTCCGGGTCGGTCCAGCGTTCCGGGTCGACCGCAGCGCCGTCCACTGTGGACACGATGGGGATCCGGGCGGGCTCGTAGGTGAGCTCCTCGGCGATCTCGCGCAGCTCGTCCAGGATCTCGTCGAGCAGCGGCGAGTGGATCGCCTGGCTGATCACCAGCCGCTTGGTGCGGCGGCCGAGCGCCTTGAAGTGTTCGGCGATCGCGAGGACGTCGGACTCGTCCCCGGAGACCACCAGGGACGTGGGGCCGTTGATCGCCGCGATCCCGCAGGCGGCGGTGAGCAGCGGCGTCACCTCGTCCTCGACGGCCTCGACCGCGACGACCGCGCCGCCGGACAGCTCCTGCATGAGCTGGCCGCGGTGGGCGACGAGCTTCACCGCATCCTTCAGCGAGAGCACCCCGGCGACGTGGGCCGCGGCGATCTCGCCGACGGAGTGCCCCATCAGCACGTCGGGACGCAGGCCCCACGACTCGACCAGGCGGTAGAGCGCGACCTGCATGGTGAAGAGCGCGGCCTGGGTGAACGCCGTCCGGTCGAGCAGCTGGGCGTCGGCCGAGCCCTCCTCGGCGAACATCACCTGACGCAGTGACCGGCCGAGGTGGCCGTCGAACAGCGCGCTCGTCTGCGTGAACGCGTGCTCGAAGACGCCGAACGCGGCGCACAGCTCGCGGCCCATGCCGGGGCGCTGGGTGCCCTGGCCGGGGAACAGGAACGCCGTCTTGCCGCCGCGGGCGGTCCCCCGCACGACGGCCGGCGAGTCCTCCCCGGCGGCCAGCGCGGTGAGCCCGGCGACGAAGTCGTCTCCGACCACCGCGGCGCGGTACGGCAGCACCGGCTCGCGGACGGCCAGCGAGAAGCCGACGTCGAGGGGGTCCAGGTCCGGGTTCTCGGAAAGGTGGGTCAGCAGCGCGGCGGCCTGCAGCGGCAGTGCTTCCGGCGTGCGCGCGGTCAGCAGCCACGGCGGGAGCACCGCGGGCCGCTCCCCCGCGGCACGCACCGGCTCGACCGCTTCGGCCGGCGGGGCCTGCTCCAGGATCACGTGCGCGTTGGTGCCGCTGTAGCCGAAGGCCGAGACGCCGGCGCGGCGCGGGTGTCCCCGGTCGGGCCACGGGATCGTCTCGGCGAGCAGCCGCACGGCGCCCGCGGACCAGTCGACGTGCGGCGACGGGTCGTCGCCGTGGCGGGTCATCGGCAGCTCGCCGTGGCGCATCGCGAGGATCATCTTGATCACCCCGGCGACGCCGGCGGCTGCCTGCGCGTGCCCGATGTTCGACTTGACCGACCCCAGCCACAGCGGTTCGTCGTCGGCCCGGTCACGGCCGTAGGTGGCGAGCAGGGCGTTGGCCTCGATCGGGTCGCCCAGCGTGGTGCCGGTGCCGTGGCCCTCGACGGCGTCCACTTCGGACGTCGTCAGGCCCGCGAGCTTGAGCGCGCGCTTGATCACGCGTTCCTGCGAGGGACCGTTCGGGGCGGTGAGGCCGTTGGACGCGCCGTCGGAGTTCACCGCGCTGGAGCGGACCACGGCGAGGACCTCGTGCCCGTTGCGCCGGGCGTCGGAGAGCCGTTCGACGACCAGCAGGCCGACGCCTTCCGCCCAGCCGACGCCGTCGGCCGCGGCCGAGTAGGCCTTCGTCCGCCCGTCGGTGGCGGTGCCGCTGTTGTCGAAGTGCACGAACGGTTCCGGCGAGACCAGCGCGGCCACGCCGCCGGCCAGCGCCAGCGAGCAGTCACCCTGGCGCAGCGCCTGGACGGCCAGGTGCAGTGCCACCAGCGACGACGAGCACGCGGTGTCGATCGAGACGGCGGGTCCCTCGAGCCCGTAGGTGTAGGCGACCCGGCCGGACACGACGCTGCCGAGCGCGCCGGAACCGCGGAAGAGGCCGTTGTGCTCGACCGTGCCGAGCGGGCCCGGGTCGTAGTCGGACTGCATGACGCCGGCGAACACACCGGTGTCGGTGCCCTTGAGCGACAACGGGTCGATGCCCGCGGACTCGCACGCCTCCCAGCACGCTTCGAGGAGCATCCGCTGCTGCGGGTCCATCATCACGGCTTCGTTCGGGCTGATGCCGAAGAAGCCGGCGTCGAAGTCGGTCGCGCCGGTGACGAACCCGCCGTTGGGCTCCTTGCCCGCGGCGGAAGCCATGCCGAGCCAGTAGTCGAGGTCCCACGAGCGGTCCTCGGGGAACCGCGAAGTGCCGTCACGGCCGGCCGCGACGAGCTCCCACAGCTCGTCCGGCGTGGTGACGCCGCCGGGGAACCGGCAGGCCATGCCGACGATCGCGATCGGCTCGTCGGTGCTCGCGACGACGGTGGTTTCCGCGGACTCGGCGGCGTCGTCGAGCTCGCCGAGCAGCGAGTCGTGCAGGTGCGCCGCGAGGTCGCCCGCGGTCGGGTAGTCGAAGACGAGCGTCGCGGTCAGGCTCAGGCCGGTGGCCTCGTTGAGCGCGTTGCGCAGCTCGACCGCGGTCAGCGAGTCGAAGCCGAGGTCCTTGAACGCGCGGTCGGCGTCGACCAGGTCGGCCGAGCCGTGGCCGAGCACCGCGGCCGAGTGCTGGACCACCAGGTCGAGCAGGTGGTCGCGGCGCTTGTCCGCGGGGAGCCGGATCAGCTTGCCCAGCAGCGAATCCGCGCCGGCCTCGCGGTCGGACACCGTCCGCCGCGACGCCGGGACGAGGCCGCGCAGCAGGTCGGGGACGCCGCCGGCCGCGTCGCGCAGGGCGGGCAGGTCGAGCTTGATCGGGACGTACTCGTCGCCCGCCGCGCCGACGGCGGCGTCGAACAGGGCCAGGCCCTCGTCCACGCCGAAGGCGCCGAGGCCGCGCTTGCCGTGGGTTTCGCCGGCCATGCCGGCCGCCGACTCCCACATGCCCCAGGCGAGCGAGTGCCCCGGCTTGCCCTCGGCGCGGCGCGCCGCGGTGAGCGCGTCCAGGAAGGCGTTGGCGGCGGCGTAGTTGGCCTGACCCGGCGCGCCCAGCACACCGGCGGCCGAGGAGAACATGACGAACGCGGTGAGGTCGCCGGCCAGCTCGTGCAGGTGCCAGGCGGCCAGTGCCTTCGGGTCGAAGACGCCGTCGACGCGCTCGGGCGTCATCGAGGCGAGGACGCCGTCGTCGAGCACACCGGCCGCGTGGACGACGGAGTTCACCGGGTGCTTCTTGAGCAGGGCCCGGACCTTCGTGCGGTTGGCGAGGTCGGCGGCCACGACGACCGCCTCGGCCCCCAGCTCGGCCAGTTCGGCGACGAGTTCCGCGGCCCCCTCGGCGTCCGGGCCACGGCGGCTGACGAGGACGAGGTTCTTGACGCCGTGCTGCCGCACGAGGTGCTTCGCGACGAGCTTGCCCAACGCGCCGGTACCGCCGGTGATGAGCACGGTTCCCCAGTCCGGCGAGTCCCCGGCCTCGGGGGTGGCGCGGGCCAGGCGCGGCACGGTCACCTGGTCGCCGTCGACACGCACGGACGTCTCGTCGGCGACGGCGATCGCGGCGAGCTGTTCCGGCGTCGCGGCGCCCTCGACGAGCACGAGCCGGCCCGGGTTCTCGACCTGGGCCGAGCGGACAAGCCCGGCGACGGCGGCACCGGCCAGGTCGCCGTGGGTCACCACGAGCAGGCGGCCGTCGGCCTCCTGCACTGTGGACAGTGCACTGTGGACGGCCTTCTTCGCCGCGGTGGCCGTCGTTCCGGGCTTGACCTCGTACACCGTGAAGTCCGCTTCGGACGCTTCCGGCAGGGTCGTGGACACCCAGTCGACGCGGTAGAGGGAGTCGGTCCCGCCGGGCTTCGCACGGGCCGCGGCGAGCTGTTCCTCGCTGATCCGGCGCAGGCCCAGCTGCCCGACGCGAGCGACCGGCGCCCCGGCCGAGTCGGCCAGGCGCAGCTCGACCGTCTGCTCGCCGGTCGGGCGGACGTGCACCCGCAGCGAAGCCGCGCCCGCGGCCAGCAGCTCGACGTCGGACCAGGAGTACGGCAGCGTGGTGCCCTCGCCGGCGGCCGAGCTGAGCCCGACGGCGTGCAGCGACGCGTCGAAGACCGCGGGGTGCAGGCCGAACGCCTCGGCGCCGAGCCGCTCCTGCTCGGGCAGGGCGACTTCGGCGAAGATGTCGTCGCCGGACTGCCAGGCCGCGCGCAGGCCCTGGAAGACCGGGCCGTAGGCCATGCCGGCCTCGGCGAGCAGGTCGTACATGCCGTCGAGGTCGACGACCTCGGCACCGGTGGGCGGCCACACACTGAGGTCGAACGTCGCGGCGGCCGTGGCCGGGGCGAGCGTGCCGTCGGCGTGGCGGGTCCAGCCGCCGGTCGCGGCGAGGTCGTCCGGTCGCGAGTGGACACTGATCGGGCGTGACCCGTCGGCGGCGGGCTTGCCGATCCGGACCTGGATCCGCGCGGCGCCCCTCGCGGGCAGCACCAGCGGGGCGTGCAGGGTCAGGTCGCGGACGCGGCCGCAGCCGGCCTCGTCGCCGGCGCGGACGGCCAGCTCGACGAAAGCCGTGCCGGGCAACAGGACCGCGCCACCGACGACGTGGTCATTGAGCCACGGGTGGGTGGCGGCGGAGATCCGGCCGGACAGCACCAGGCCGTCGGCGTCGGCCAGCAGCGTGGCCGCGCCGAGCAGCGGGTGGTCGACCGGGTCGAGGCCGAGCGAGGAGAGGTCACCGGAGTCGGACGAGACCTCCAGCCAGTACCGCTGGTTCTGGAAGGCGTACGTCGGCAGGTCGGCCCGGCCCGCGCCGCGGGAGGCGAAGTGCTTCGCCCAGTCCGGCACGACGCCCCGGACGTGCAGGGTCGCGAGGGCGGTGGCGAGCGCGACGTCCTCGGGGACGTCCCGGCGCTGCGCCGCAACCGCGACCGCGGTGTCGGCGGACTGCGGGACGGCGGCGGTCAGCGGCGCGTCCGGGCCCAGCTCCAGGAACCGGTTGACGCCCTCGGCGGCCAGCGCGCGCACGGCGTCGGCGAACCGGACGGGCTGCCGGACGTTGTTCACCCAGTACTCGGGGTCGGTCAGCTCGGCGGAGACCTCGGCGCCGGTGACGCTCGAGATGACGGTCAGCTCGGGCTGCGCGTAGGTGAGGCTCTTCGCCACGGCGCGGAACTCGGCGAGCATCGGCTCCATCAGCCGCGAGTGGAACGCGTGCGAGACCTTCAGCCGCGTGGTCCGGCGACCGGCGTCGACGAACTTGTCGCCGACCGCGATGACGGCGTCTTCCGCCCCGGAGATGACGACGGATCGCGGGCCGTTGACGGCGGCGACGTCGACCGTCCCTTGTGGATCGTAGGCGGCGACTTCGTCGGGATTCCCTTCGACGGCGACCATCGCGCCGCCGACCGGCAGGGCCTGCATCAGACGGCCGCGGGCGGCGACCAGCTTCGCGGCGTCAGCCAGGGACAACACGCCGGCGCAGTGCGCCGCGGCCAGCTCGCCGATGGAGTGGCCGCACACGGCGTCCGGGACCAGGCCCCACGACTCGACGAGCCGGAACAACGCGACCTCGAAGGCGAACAGGGCCGCCTGGGTGTTCCCGGTCTGGGACAGGGCGTCCGCGTCGGTGTCGATCACCTCGCGGATCGGGCGGTCGAGGTGCCGGTCCAGCTCGGCGCAGGTCTCGGTGTACGCCTGGGCGAACACCGGGTACTTCGCGCCGAGGACCGCGCCCATGCCGGGGCGCTGGGAACCCTGGCCGGAGAACAGGAACGCGGTGTTCGTCTCACCACGAGCGACGCCGGTCAGCGCGCCCGGCTCGCCGTCGGCGAACGCGCGCAGCGCGGCGAGCAGCTCGTCACGGTCGCTCGCCACGACGGCGGCGCGGTGGTCGAGGTGCGTGCGCCCGGCGGCCAGCGTCGCGGCGACGTCGAGCAGCGCGGCGGGGTTCTCGTCGAGGGTCGTGATCAGCCGGGTGGCCTGGGCGCGCAGTGCCTGCGGCGTCCGGCCGGACAGGACGAACGGGATCGCGGCGTCGTCACGCGGGGTCTCTTCGACGGCCTCCGGGTCCGGGGCCTCTTCGAGGATGACGTGCGCATTGGTGCCGCTCAGGCCGAAGCACGAGACGGCGCCGCGGCGCGGGTGGCCGTTGCGCTCCCACGGCCGTCGCTCGGTGAGCAGCTCGACCTGCCCGGCGCTCCAGTCGACCTGGCGGGTCGGCTGGTCGACGTGCAGGGTCTGCGGCAGCACCTCGTTGTTCAGCGCCAGGACGATCTTCAGCACGCCGGCGACACCGGACGCGGCCTGCGTGTGGCCGACGTTGGACTTCACCGAACCCAGCCACAGCGGCGAGTTCTCGGGACGCCCCTGGCCGTAGGTCGCGAGCAGCGCGCCCGCCTCGATCGGGTCGCCGAGCTTGGTCGCGGTGCCGTGCGCCTCGACGACGTCGACCTCGTCGGGGCTGACGCGGGCGTTGGCGAGCGCCTGACGGATCACGCGCTGCTGGGCGGGACCGTTGGGGGCGGTCATGCCGTTGGACGCGCCGTCCTGGTTGATCGCGGTGCCGCGCACGATGGCGAGCACCGGGTGGCCGTTGCGGCGGGCGTCGGAAAGCTTCTCCACCAGCAGCATCCCGCAGCCCTCGGACCAGCCGGTGCCGTCGGCGGAGTCGGCGAAGGCACGGCAGCGGGCACTGCGGGCGAGCGTGCCGTCGAGGCTGAACTCGACGAAGGTGCGCGGCGTCGACATCACCGAAACGCCGCCCGCGAGCGCGAGCGAGCACTCACCGGAGCGCAGCGCCTGCACGGCCATGTGCAGCGCGACGAGCGACGACGAGCACGCCGTGTCGATGGTGACCGCGGGCCCTTCGAGGCCGAAGGTGTAGGCGAGCCGGCCGGAGATGACGCCGGAGGAGCCGTAGCTGCCCTGGTAGTTGTGGTACATCGTGCCGGCGAAGACGCCGGTGGGGCTGCCCTTGACCGAGTGGGGCGCGATCCCCGCGCGTTCGAAGGCCTCCCAGGAGGTTTCCAGCAGGAGCCGTTGCTGCGGGTCCATGAGCAGGGCTTCGCGCGGGCTGATGCCGAAGAGGTCGGCGTCGAAGTCCAGGGCGTCGTGGAGGAACCCGCCTTCACGCACGTAGCTCGAGCCCTCGCGCTCGCCGGACGGGTCGTAGAGCCGGTCCAGGTCCCAGCCGCGGTTCGCGGGGAACTCGCCGATCGCGTCGACGCCGCCGTCGAGGATCCGCCAGAGCTCTTCCGGGGTCGTGGCGCCGCCAGGGAACCGGCAGGCCATGCCGATGATCGCGATCGGTTCCCGCGCGGCTTCGGTCAGCCGCCGGTTCTTCTCGCGCAGCCGTTCGCTCTCCTTGAGGGAGGCACGGAGCGCACCGACCAGCTTGTCTTCGGAGTTGCCCACGAGTCCTCTTTCCTTCCACGTCGCCTGCGCTGGAAAGGGGGATCGCGCGCCCCCACAGCAATACGGCTGACGATACGAGCGCGTCGCGGGCGCACCCACCCCTAATGGCCCCGGACAACGCGGGAATCGCGCCCCTAGGCCGCCGGCCCGCTCCCCCGCCAAGGTCCGCTTTAGACGGTCTTTAGGGGTTGTCGGTCGCCGCGAGCGGATGTCAGATTCCGGGAAGAAACTTCTGTTGCTCGTTGATGCCGTGCGACGGCACTTCCATCAGCACCAAGACTGGGGATCCGTTATGCGCAGGAAAATTAGCAAGCTGCTGGTCGTGGGAGCGCACGGCGACGACGAGACGCTCGGCGCGGGCGGCACCATCGCCCGGCTCGCCGACGAGGGCGTGACGATCGCGCTCTGCATCCTCACCAACGACGACGGCTCACGGTCGGCGAACGGCGCCGGGGTCGTCAACCGCACCGCCGCGATCGAGCTGGCCGCGAAGACGCTGGGCATCGAACGCGTGCGCATCCACGAGTTCGGGGACAACCGCCTCGACACCGTCAGCCACCTCGAGCTCAACCGGATGGTGGAGAACGAGGTCCGGGACTTCGAGCCCGACACGATCCTCACCACGAGCATGTGCGACCTGAGCACCGACCACGCGCTGGTCAGCCGGGCCGCCCGGGTCGCGGGCCGGCCGGGCAAGGGCAGCGTCCAGGAGGTGCGGACCTTCGAGATCCGCTCGGCCACCGACGTCGGCGAGGCGTCCGGGCTGCCGGTCACCTTCCGTCCCAACTGCTGGCAGCGCCTCGAGGAGACGCACATCGAGCGCAAGATCGAAGCCCTGCGCGCGTACGGCAAGGAGCTCGAGCCCTGGCCCCACCCGCGCAGCGAGCGGGGAGTCCGCGCCCTGGCCGAGTACCGGGGTTCGCAGATCTCCACCGAGCTCGCCGAAGCCTTCGAAATCGTCCGGGTCGTGCACTGACCCTTCCACCGCGCGAGAAACGGGTGAACCACAATGACGAGTACTGTCGCTGAACACGAAATCCTGGCCGAACTGAACGAGCTGACCTCCGTCGCGGTGATCGGGATGGGGTACGTCGGCCTGCCGACCGCGCTGGGCCTGCACGAGAGCGGTGTCGCGATCATCGGCATCGACCTCTCGCAGAACCGCCTCGACGCGATCCGCACCGGCGAGGTCGACCTGATCGAAGCCGACCACCGCCGGCTCGAGAAAGCCGTGCACCAGGAGGACTTCCAGCTCACCGCCGATCCGGAACGGATGGCCGAGGCCGACGCGGTGCTGGTGTGCGTGCCGACCGGGCTGGACGAGTACCTGCTGCCCGACCTCGGTCCGCTGGAAAGCGCCTGCACGGCCGTGATCGCGCACGCCAGGGCCGGCCAGACGCTGATCCTCACCTCCACCAGCTACGTCGGCACCTCCGAGCGAATGCTGGTGAAGCCGCTGGTCGCCAAGGGCTTCAAGATCGGCCGCGACATCTTCGTCGCGTCCAGCCCCGAGCGCATCGACCCCGGCAACGTCACGCACACGCAGCAGGAGACCCCGCGTGTCCTGGGCGGGGTGACGCCGGCGTGCACCGCGATGGCCCGGCGCGTCATCAACCTCCTGACCCCGCAGGTGCACTGCGTCAGCTCGGCCGAGGTCGCCGAGCTGACGAAGCTGTACGAAAACACGTTCCGCGCGGTGAACATCGCGCTGGCCAACGAGTTCGCGGAGATCAGCGACGGCTTCGCGATCGACCCCATCGAGGTGATCGACGCGGCGGCGAGCAAGCCCTACGGCTTCATGGCCTTCCACCCCGGCCCGGGCGTCGGCGGCCACTGCATCCCGTGCGACCCGCACTACCTGCTCTGGCAGCTGCGCGCGACGCAGCACAACGCGCCGCTCGTCACCCAGGCCATGCACGCCATCGCCGAACGGCCCAAGCAGGTCGTCGACCGCGTCGCCAACACCCTGTCCCGCGACGGGAAGGGCCTGGCCGGCACCCGCGTGCTGGTGGTCGGCGTGACGTACAAGCCCGGCGTCCAGGACGTCCGGTCGTCGTCCGCTTTGGACATCATCGACCTGCTGGCGGCCAAGGGCGCGAAGGTCGGCTACCACGACCCGCTGGTCCCGACCATCCGCGTCACCGGCGGCCAGCTCGACAGCGTCGTCGAGCCGGACGGTGACGACTGGGACGTCGCGCTGATCCACACCGTCCAGCCCGGCCACGGCTACGACTGGCTCGGCGACTGCCCGCTCGTCATCGACGCCACCTACCGCTTCGACCCTTCGCTGTTCGCGAACTGAGAGGAAATCCGACGTGCGTTACCTCATCACCGGCGGCGCCGGCTTCATCGGCTCCCACCTGACCGAGCACCTCCTGGAGCGCGGCCACGAGGTCGTCGCGCTCGACAACCTCAGCACCGGCACGCTCGACAACCTCGCCGGCGTCCGCGACCAGCCGGGCTTCCGCTTCGTGCGCGGCTCGGTGACCGACCCCTCGGCGGTCGAGGCGTGCATGGCCGGCATCGACGCGATCTTCCACCTCGCGGCCGCGGTCGGCGTGTTCACCATCCTCGACAAGACGATGGAGAGCCTGCGCACCAACCTCCACGGCACCGAGACGATGCTGGACGCGGCGCTGCAGCACGACGTGCCGATCCTGGTGGCGTCCACGAGCGAGATCTACGGCAAGAACACCGCCGACGGCCTCACCGAGGACGCCGACCGCATCATCGGCTCGCCGCTGAAGAACCGCTGGTCGTACGCGGAGGCGAAGGCGCTGGACGAGACGTTCGCGTACCTGTACGCGGTCGAGCACGGCCTGCGCACGGTGATCGTCCGCCCGTTCAACACGGTCGGCCCCCGCCAGACCGGGCGGTACGGCATGGTCATCCCGCGCTTCGTCAAGCAGGCTTTGGCGGGCGAGCCGATCACGGTGTTCGGCGACGGCCAGCAGACGCGCTGCTTCTGCCACGTCCACGACGTCGTCCCGGCACTGGTGGCGCTGCTGTCCGACGAAACGGCGTACAGCAAGGTGTTCAACCTCGGCAGCACCGAGCAGACGACGATCGCCCAGCTGGCCGAGCGCGTGATCTCGGCGACGGGCTCGGCGAGCACGATCGCGAAGGTGCCGTACGAGGAGGCGTACGGCGACGGGTACGAGGACATGCAGCGCCGGATCCCGAACTGCGAGAAGGCGTTGGGGCAGATCGGCTTCTCCCCGACCCGCACGCTGGACGACATCATCGCCGCGGTGGTGGCGGACCAGCGCGGTTCCTGACCCCGGTTGTGCTGAAGGGGCCTTTTCCCGCTTGGGTGCGGGAAAGGGCCCCTTCCGCGCTTCCGGCCGCGCGCCCGACCCCGGCAGAGCCGCACCCGGCGCCCGCGAGGGGCACCGCTGTTCGCCGCGCCCGGCTTGCGGTACACCGTCTCCGGTGCAGGGAAGGGCCCCTTCAACGCGTTCCGGGCCGGGTCGACCGGCTCGGCACGCCCGACCCCGGCAGAACCGCACCCGGCGCCCCGAGGGGCATCTTCATGGCCTAAGAGCCGTGAAGGTGCCCCTCACGGCTTTTCGGGATCGCACTGGTCGCCGCGCCCAGCTTGCGGTACACCGTCTCCAAGATCCCCGCGGCCTCCTCCGGCCGCACCCCCAGTGCCTCCGCGATCGCCTCGATGCCCGTCGCGTCGGCGGCCAGTTCGGCGACTCGCAGCTCCACCTCGCTCAGCAGCACGTTCACTGTCCGCCCTCGGCGTCGGCGAACTCGCCCGCCAGTGCGGCCCGGCCGGCCACGCCCAGCTTGCGGTACACCCGGGTCAGGTGCTGCTCCACCGTGCTCACGGTGATGTACAGCGTCTCCGCGATCTGCCGGTTCGTCCGGCCCTCCACCGCCAGCTCGGCCACCCTCAGCTCCGCCTCGCTCAGCACCGACGCCGACTGCGACGCCGGCTCGGGGCGCACCGCCGGGCGGGGCGCGGCCGGCCGGGACCTCCCCTGGCGCGGCACGTGCACCGCCTTCACCAGGCTCCCCGCCCGCTCCGCGCGCTGGCTCAGGTGGTTGATCGTGCGCATCGTCTTCGCCAGCTCCAGCCGGTCGCCGGACGCCCGGAACGCCTCCGCCGCCCGGTTCAGCAGGCCCGGGCGGGCCGCCGCGTCGCCGGCCAGTGCCAGTACCCGCAGGGCCGATCCGCGCGAGTACGCGTCGGCCGGGCCGGCCAGTGACTGCTTGGCCAGCTCGACGGCGATCGCCGTGTTGCCCAGGCCGAGGTTCGCCTCCGCCAGGTCGGCCTGCCACGGCAGGACCGCCGGGAGCTCCAGGTCCTGCTCGTGCAGGATCCGGCGGCACTGCTGCAGGTCGCTCACCGCCGCGAGACCGCGGTTGGTCGCCAGGTGGAAGTGCCCGCGGGCCCGCAGGTAGCGGACGCCGCCGAGGGTCGTCCACGCCGCGTCCGGCAGCGGGTGCCGGAGCACCGCCGCCGCGTCCTTGAACGCCCCGGCCGCGGTGTGCGCGATCAGCAGCGTCGCCAGCGGGTAGCTGATCGCGACGCCCCAGTTCGGCGCGTCCAGCATGCCCAGCGCCCGGCTCCCGAGGTCGACGGCGCCCGGGACGTCGCCCCGGCGCAGCAGCAGGCTCGCGCCGATCGCGTCGAGCATCGCCTTCCACGTGATCGCGCCGCGGTATTCGGCTTCCTCGCTGAGCGACGTGCACCAGCCTTCCGCGCGGTCGGCCTTGTCGTCGTGGGCCAGCGCGAGGATCGCCGTCGCCAGCGCTTCCAGCGAGGTGTCCGAAAGCCGGCAGTTCTGCAGGATCCGTTCCGCGCACGCCGACGTCGTCTCGGTGCCCCCGGTGCGCCACACCGCGGCCAGTGAGTTCGCCGTGTGCAGCCAGGGATCGCCCGGGTCGGCCGTCGTCGTCGAGACGCCGTGGTGCCAATAACCCGCGAGGATCAGCTCCGCGGACGTGCGCGGGTCGAGCGGTTCGACGTCGTGCTCGAGCGCGGCGAACGAGCGCTCGAAGGTGTCCCGGTCGCCCAGCCACAGCGACTGCCGCGCGAGCCCCAACCGGTCGGAGGAGTCCAGCGAACCCGCCTCGCGCAGCGATCTCAGGTGCGGCGCGGCGGCGGCCGGGTTGACGCGCCAGGTGATCTTGGCGAGCAGCTGGGAGATCGTCTGCTGCTCCCACCGCGCCGTCGAGACCGACGCGGCGAGCTTCAGGCAACGGGTGGCGAACTCGATGTCGTCGGCGAGCATGACCTGCTCCGCCGCCGCGACCAGCACCGGCAGCGCCCACTCGGGCTCCGCCTCGCCCGCGGCGACGAGGTGCCGGGCGACTTCGGCGGGGCTCAGCCCGCGGGCGTGCTTGACCTCGGCGGCCCGGGCGTGCAGCCGGACCTTCTCGGGCCCGCGCAGCCCGCAGACCACCGCGGCGGCGGCCGACGGCCGGAACCGGACACCCGCGACCAGGCCCGCGTCGGCGAGGCGCCCGGTGGACGTCTCGGCCTCCAGGGGGTCGACCCCGGCGACGATGGCCACGGCCTCGGTCGTGACGTCGCTGTCCAGCACCGCGATCGCGGTCGCCACCTCGCGCAGCGGCGAGCCGTAGCGGTGCAGCAGCCGCTGGACGGCCTCGGAGTAGGCCGAGCCGGTGTCCACGCTGCCGCGGTGAGCGTCGACCAGGGCCCGGACCAGCAGCGGGTTCCCGGCGCTCAGCTCGTGGATCTGCTCGGGCAGCCCGGCACCGGCGGCCGGCACCAGCTCGGCGATGGCCTGGACGGACAGCGGCGTCAGCTCGACGTGCCGGTGCGGCAGCGAGGTGAACGGCGAATCCGCGTACGACCCGTCGGTGTGGTTCAGGACCAGCAGCAACGCGGCGGACGGTGCCCGCCGCTGCAGGCGCAGCAGGAGCCGCGCCGAGGTCTCGTCCACGTGGTGGAGGTCGTCGACCGCGACCAGCACCGCGCGTTCGCGGGCCAGCCGGTGGATCGCGCTGCACAGCTCGGCGATCCGGTCATCGGTGTCGTCGGTGAACGGGCCACCGGTCAGCGACGGCGGCAGCAGCGGGTTCGCCAGCAGCTGGTCGATCACCCCGCCGTCCACGTCGCGTTCGTCGGCGGCACCGGCGGCGGTGAGCGTGACGATCCCCAGTTCCTTCGCCCGCACCACCACCTGGTGCTGCAAGTGTGTCTTCCCGCTGGCCGGCCCCCCACCGACCAGCACCGTTTCCCCTGTGCCGGCGTCGCATTCGATCAGCAGGTCCTCGAGAAAAGCCAAGGCCCCCTGCGGATTTTCGCGGCGGTTCTGCCCCCAGATCGCGCCCATCGCAAGCTCCTCGAAGCAGGCGGTTGTCTTCCTGCCCCTACGACGTTCGCAGCAGGCGCCTAAGCAGGGCCAACCGCAACCTAAAGTCACCCAACGGAGTGAATCGCACACAGTTTCGGTAGGGGTTGTCAGCGCGGGGAAAGCCCCGAACACTTCGGAAACTGTGACTGCTGTGAACGAAAGAACGAGCCGGTGGATCCGGCGCTTCCACGCGGCCGACGACGCCGCCGTGCGGCTGGTCTGCCTGCCGCACGCGGGCGGGTCGGCGACCGCGTACTTCCCGTTCTCGCGCGCGGCCGCCGGCGCCGGGCTGGACGCCGACGTCGTCGCCGTCCAGTACCCCGGCCGCCAGGACCGCCTCGGCGAGAGCTGCTACGACGACGTCGACGCGATGGCCGACGCGATCGCCGACGACCTCGGCCCGTGGTTCGACCGGCCGGTGGCGCTCTTCGGCCACAGCATGGGCGCGACGCTCGGCTACGAGGTCGCCCGCCGGCTCGAAGCGCGGGGCGCGCGGCCGCTGGGCCTGTTCGCGTCCGCCTGCCGGGCGCCGTCCGCCCAGCGCATCGAGTACGTCCACCAGCGCGACGACGACGGCCTGATCGCGGCCATCCGGGAGCTCAGCGGCACCGACAGCGCCGTGCTGGGCGACGACGAGCTGCTGCGCATCGTGCTGCCCGCGATCCGCGGCGACTACACGGCGGTGGAGACGTACCAACACCGCCCGGGGCGTGAGCTGGAGTGCCCGATCCAGGTGCTGGTGGGCGACGACGACCCGGTGACCGACCTGGCCGAGGCGGACGCCTGGCGCGTCCACACGACCGGCGGCTGCGCCGTGGAGGTGTTCCCCGGTGGGCACTTCTACCTGAACGACCAGCTCGACGGCGTGCTGGCCAGTGTCAAGGCCCGGCTGGGTGACTGGATCCCCTAGGGGGTGGGGTGGGGAAACCCCAGGCGGAGTTCAGGTGCGGACCCCATGGTCCGGGAGGGCCCAGTCCGCGAAACTTGGTACATCGAGAAAACGACCCGCCCCTCGGAGGTAGTCATGATGGCGATCCAGACCGTTCCCGGCGTCACCCAGCGGATGCTCCCCACCGGCCACCTCCAGCTGAGCTGCCGCAACTCGAGCCGCCAGGTCGAATGCGAGCCGGTGGCGGCGGCGATGTGGATCGCCCTGAAGCAGCACAACGGCGACGTGGACCGCGCGAGCGCGGTGCTGGCGGCGCTGTGGGAGACCGACGTCGAGGACACGCGGTACGACATGATGCTGCTGGCGGGCTCGCTGTGCTCCCTGGGGCTGCTCGCCGAGGTGTGACGGGCTTGGAGAGGCGGTGCACGGCTCGGGTCGCCGTACACCGCCTTTTGGCTGCGCTCACGAACTTTCACGGCGCGCACAAACGAAAGGGACCGCCTCCGACGCCGTTGGCGGAAGCGGTCCCTTGATCCCGGCCGGGGGAGGCGGCCGGGAGACTCAGCCCTGCGACTCCAGTTCCTCGTCCAGCATCGCGAACAGCTCGTCCGCGCCGGCCTCCTCGAGTTCACGGTCGGCCGGGGAGAACGTCGCCACCAGCTCGCGAAGGCGGCCGAGAACCGCGGCGCGAGAAGACGAATCCAACGCGCGCAGCTCGGTCTCCAGGTCCGTCAGCCGGACCTCCACCGCGGACGGCGGCTCGGCCAGCCCGTCGCCGAGGAACGCGGCCAGCGCGCCGGCCGACGGGTGGTCGAAGATCAGCGTGGCCGGGAGACGTTGCCCCGTCAGGGATTCCAGGCGGTTGCGCAGCTCGATCGCCGTCAGGGAGTCGAAGCCCAGCTCGATGAAGCCCTTGCGCGGGTCGATCGCGTCGCGGCGTTCGTGGCCCAGTACCACCGCCGCCGTGCCGCACACCAGGTCCAGCAGCGCACGTCCGCGCTCGGCCGCCGGCAGGGCGACCACCCGGGACCACGAGTCGTCGACGACCTCCGCACGACGTCGCGCGCCACCGCGGACCAGGCCGCGCAGCATCGCCGGAACGCTGTGCGCGTCCGCCCGCACCCCGGACATGTCCAGCCGGACCGGCACCAGCGACGGCTGCTCGGTCCCGAACGTCGCGTCGAACAGCGAAAGCCCGTCCGCGAACGACAAGCCGAGCACGCCCGAGCGCGCCATCCGGATCAGGTCGGTGTCGGCCAGCTCGTTCGACATGCCGCCCTCGGACCACAGCCCCCACGCAAGCGACACCGCGTGGCGCCCGGACGCCGCCCGGTGGTGGGCCAGCGCGTCCAGGAAGACATTCGCCGCCGAGTAGTTCGCCTGGCCCGCCGCGCCGAGCGTGCCGCCCGCCGACGAGTACAGGACGAACGGGACGTCCAGGTCCGCCGTGAGCGCGTGCAGGTTCCACGCCGCGTCGACCTTCGGCCGCAGCACCGCGTCCATCCGCTCCGGCGTCAGCGCCAGCAGGACGCCGTCGTCGACGACGCCGGCCGTGTGCACCACCGCCGCCAAGTCGACGCCGGTGAGCAGCTCGGCCACCGCGTCGCGATCGGCGAGATCGCACGCCGCGAGCGAAACCTCGGCCCCCAGCTCGGTCAGCGACGAAACCAGCTCCGAGGCTCCCGGCGCCGAAGCACCGCGACGGCTCGTGAGGAGCAGGTTCGTGACGCCGTGCTCGGTCACCAGGTGCCGCGCGATCAGCTGCCCGAGCACCCCGGTACCGCCGGTGACCAGCACCGTTCCGGCAGGATCGAGGCGGGCCGGTTCCGATGTGGGCACGAACTTCGCCAGCCGGTGCACCAGCACCGCGCCGTCCCGCACCGCGACGCCCGGCTCGTCGGCGTACATCGCCCCGAGCACCGCGTCGAGGGGCAGGTCACCACCGTCGACGTCCACGACCATGAACCGATCCGGGTACTCCAGCTGCGCCGTCCGGATCACGCCCCACAGCGCGGCGTGCGTCAGATCGTCGACGCCCTCCTCGGGACGCGTCCCGATCGCGTTCGCCGCGACCACGACGAGCCGGGACGACGCCAAAGTCTCTTCGGCGACCCAAGCCTGGGCCAGCGCCAGCAACCGATGCGTCGCCTCGCGCGCCGCGCCAGGAGACGCCGTCGCGGGCGCCACGAACGGCGCGAACACCACGTCCGGCGCCACCCCGGCGGAAACCAGCGCGGGAAGGTCCACATAGGACTTACCCGGCAGTCCGAAGCCGGCCCCGAGCACCGCGGAGGAGACGCCCGAAACGGCGTCGCCCGCGAACGGCTGCCACTCGACGCGGAAGAGCGAGTCGTCCACCGCCGAGCGCGTGGCGCGGAACGCGTCGGCCGCGATCGGCCGCAGCGACAGCGATTCGACGCTGAGCACCGGCGCACCGGTGGCGTCGGTCGCACTCAGCGAGACGGTGTTCTCGACGTCCGAAGAGATCAGCACCCGCAGCTCGGCCGCGCCGGCGGCGTGCAGCGACACGCCCGACCACGCGAACGGCAGCACCGGCTTGTCCTCCGTCGGCCCGGCGAGGCCGATCGTGTGCAGCGCGGCGTCGAGCAGGGCCGGGTGCAGGCCGAACGCCGAGGCGTCCGCGTCCTCCGGCAGCGCGACTTCGGCGGCCAGCGTGTCGCCGTCCTGCCACACGCGGCGCAGCCCGGCGAACACCGGCCCGTAGTCGAAGCCCTGGGCGGCGAGGTCGTCGTAGCGGGAGGTCACGTCGATCTCGACCGCGCCCGCGGGCGGCCACTCGGGGACCGCGGCCGGCCCACCAGCCGAAACGGACAGCCGGCCAGTACCGTGCTGGACCCACTCCGCGGAGTCCTCGGCCTGCGAGAAGATGCCAAGAGAGCGCTGCTCCGATTCGAGAGCACCCACGACGACCTGCAGCCGGACGGCCCCTTCCGGGGGCACGATCAGCGGCGCGGCCAGGGTCAGCTCGTCGAGCCGTCCGCAGCCGACCTCGTCGCCCGCGCGGACCGCCAGCTCGACGAACGCCGTCCCGGGGAACACCAGCGAGCCCTGCACGACGTGGTCGGCGAGCCACGGCTGGGTCCGCGCCGAAAGCCGGCCGGTCAGCACGGCGCCACCCGAGTCGGCCGCGACGACGACGGCACCCAGCAGCGGGTGCTCGGCGTCGCGCTGCCCGACCTCGGCGACGCCGCGGACGCGGGCACCGGTCGGGTTCTCCAGCCAGTAGCGCTTGCGCTGGAACGCGTACGTCGGCAGTTCGACCACAGTGCCGCCGGCGTAGAACGCCGAGAAGTCCACAGTGGACCCGCTGACGAACAGCGACGCCACGGCGGCGGCCGCCGACTCGGCTTCGGGCCGGTCCTTGCGCAGCACCGGGACGAACGTCGCGTGGTCGTCCGCGCCCAGGCACGTCTGGCCCATCGCGGTGAGCACGGCCGACGGCCCGACCTCGACGAACGTCGTGACGCCCGCGTCGAGCAGCGTGCGGATCCCGTCGGCGAACCGGACGGCGTCGCGCACCTGGCTCACCCAGTACTCCGGCGAGGTCAGGTCGGCGTCCGGCGAAACCGTCGAGATGACCGGGATCTCCGGCGTGCGGTAGGTCAGGTTCCGGGCGATGAAGGCGAAGTCCGCGAGCATCGGCTCCATCAGCGCCGAGTGGAACGCGTGCGAAACCTTGAGCCGCGTCGTCTTTTCGAACTTCGAAGCCACGGTGAGCACCGCGTCCTCGTCGCCGGAGAGCACCACGGACGCGGGCCCGTTGACGGCGGCGATCGACACGCCGTCGGTCAGCAGCGGCACGACGTCGGCTTCGGCCGCCGCCACGGCGACCATCGCGCCGCCGGTGGGCAGCGCCTGCATCAGGCGCGCCCGGGCGGTCACCAGCGTGCAGGCGTCTTCGAGCGAGAGCACGCCGGCGACGTGCGCCGCGGCCAGCTCGCCGATGGAGTGCCCCAGCAGGTAGTCGGGCTGGACGCCCCAGGACTCGAGCAGCCGGAACACCGCGACCTCGATGGCGAACAGCGCCGGCTGCGTGTATCCGGTCTCGTCCGAGCCGAGCACGGACTTCAGCGGGACGTCGAGGTGCTTGTCCAGCTCGGCGGCCACCAGGTCGAAGACCTCGGAGAACGCCGGGAACGCGGCCGCCAGCTCCAGGCCCATCCCGGCGCGCTGAGCGCCCTGGCCGGTGAACAGGAACGCCGTGCGTCCCGCCGCGGCCACGCCTTCGACGACACCGGACGGACGGCCCGCCGCGTACTCGGTGAGCGCCCGGATCGCGCCCGCGCGATCGGCGGCGACGACCCCGGCGCGGTGCTCGGCCAGGGTACGGGTGGTCGCCAGCGAGTAGCCGACGTCCACAGTGGACGCGTCCACAGTGGTCAGCTTGCCCGCCTGCGCTCGCAGCGCCTCCGGGTCGTTGGCCGAAAGCAGCCAGGTCACCGGACCTTCCTCCGGGGAAGGAGCGGCCACCGGGTCGCCCTGCTCGACGATCACGTGCGCGTTGGTCCCGCTGATGCCGAACGACGACACACCGGCGCGGCGCGGCCGGCCGGTCTCCGGCCACGGCCGTTCGGCGGTGAGCAGCGAAACCGTGTCCGTCCATTCGACGTGCGGCGATGGCTCTTCGGCGTGCAGCGTGCGCGGGAGGACGCCGCGCCGCAGCGCCTCGACCATCTTGATCACGCCGCCGACGCCGGCCGCCGCCTGCGTGTGGCCGACGTTCGACTTGAACGACCCGACGTGCAGCGGCCGTTCGGGCGTGGCCACCTTGCCGTAGGTCGAGATCAGCGCCTGCGCCTCGATCGGGTCGCCCAGCTTGGTGCCGGTGCCGTGCGCCTCGACGGCGTCCACATCGGACAGTTCCAGGCCGCCGTCGGCCAGCGCCGCGCGGATCACCCGCTGCTGCGCCGGCCCGTTCGGCACGGTGATGCCGCTGGACGCGCCGTCGGAGTTCACCGCGCTGCCGCGCAGCACGGCCAGCACGTGGTGGCCGTTGCGCCGCGCGTCGGAAAGCTTTTCCAGCAGCAGCATCCCGGCGCCCTCGGAGCAGCCGACGCCGTCGGCGCCGCTGCCGAAGGCCTTGCACCGGCCGTCCGGGGACAGCCCCTGCTGCTCGCTGAAGTAGACGAACATGTCCGGCGTCACCATCACGGTCACGCCGCCGGCCAGCGCCAGCGAACACTCGCCGCGGCGCAGCGCCTGGGCCGCCCAGTGCAGGGCGACCAACGACGACGAGCACGCCGTGTCCACCGACACCGACGGGCCTTCGAGGCCGAGGGTGTAGGAGATGCGGCCGGAGATGAGGCTGCCGTCGCTGCTCCCGGCGCCGTAGTCGTGGTACATGACGCCCGCGAAGACGCCGGTCTTGCTGCCGCGCAACGTCGACGGCACGATGCCCGCGCGTTCCACGGCCTCCCACGCCGTCTCCAGCACGATCCGCTGCTGCGGGTCGAGCGTCTTGGCCTCGCGCGGCGAGATCCCGAAGAACTCCGGCTCGAAGTCGGCGGCTTCGTAGAGGAAGCCACCCTCCTTCGAGTACGTCGTCCCGGGCCGGCCCGCGGGGTCGAAGATCGACGCGGTGTCCCAGCCACGGTCTTCCGGGAACTCGCCGATGGCGTCGGTGCCGCCCGCGACGAGGTCCCAGAGCTCCGAAGGCGTGGTGACGCCGCCGGGGTACCGGCAGCCCATCCCGATGATCGCGATCGGCTCGCTCATCGCCGCGGTGAGCTTCTGGTTGTCCGCCTTGAGCCGCTCGTTGTCCATCATGGACTGACGCAGCGCGGCGACGATCTGCTCGGTGGACGGCGCCTGGGTCACTTCGAGTCCCCTCCATCGGTCTGGGTGCCCGCCATCGCGGACTTGACCAGGTCGGCCAGGTCCATCCCGGCGATCGCGGCCACTTCGTCGGTTCCGTTGGCCTCGGCGACCTCTTCGACCGGCTCGCCCAGCTCGGGCAGCAGCTCGCCGAGCAGGAAGCGGGTCAGCGGCAGCGGGCTCGGGTAGTCGAAGATCAGCGTGGCCGGCAGGCGCAGCCCGCAGGCCGCCCCGAGCCGGTTGCGCAGTTCCAGCGCGGCCAGCGAGTCGATGCCCAGGTCGGTGAAGCCCTTCTCGACGCCGACCGCCGAAGCGTCGTCGTAGCCGAGGACGGCCGCCGCGTGCTCGCAGACCAGCTGCAGCAGCGCGGATTCCCGCTCGTCGGCCGACATTCCGGTCAGCTTCTCGGCGAACCCGGTTTCCGGTGCCGCCGTCGCCGGACCCGCTGCCGCGGCCGCCCGCCGTGGGGTGGCCGTGACCAGGCCCCGCAGCAGCGGCGCGATCCGGTCGGCTTCCCGCAGGTCGGCGAGCTTCACCGGCACCAGCGCCGGCTCACCGGCCGCGAGCGCGGCGTCGAAGAGCGCGAGACCGTCGGTGACGGCCAGCTCCGCGACCCCGGACCGGGCGATGTGCGTCAGGTCGACCGCGTCCCCGCTGCCTTCCCACGGACCCCAGGCCAGCGCCGTCGCCGGGAGGCCCAGCGCCGCGCGGTGCTCGGCGAGCGCGTCGAGGAAGACGTTGCCCGCCGCGTAGTTCGCCTGCCCGGCGGCGAGCAGCAGGCCGCCCGCCGAGGAGTAGAGGACGAACGCCTTGAGGTCCAGCGACGCGGTCAGCTCGTGCAGGTGCCAGGCCGCGTCCACCTTGGGCCGCAGGACGTTCGTGACCTGCGACGGCGTGAGCGCGCTGAGCACCGCGCTGTCCATCTGCCCGGCGGCGTGCACGACGGCGGTGAGGTCGGGCAGCGAGCCGATGAGCGTGGCCAGCTCGTCCCGGTTCGTGACGTCGCAGGCCGCGACGGTCACCGAAGCGCCCAGCTCCTCGACCAGCTCACGCGCTCCCGGCGCGTCCAGGCCACGGCGGCTGGTGAGCACCAGCTTCCGGGCCCCGCGAGCCACGAGGTGCCGGGCCAGGTGGCCGCCGAGCAGGCCGGCGCCCCCGGTGATGAGGACCGTGCCGTCGGCGTCCCACTCGACCGGGTCACCGATCGTGGTGACCTTGGCCAGCCGCGGGACGCGGACCTCGCCGACCCGGACGATCGCTTCCGGCTCGCCGGAGGCGACCACCGCGGGCAGCGCCCGCATCGACTGGGCCAGGTCGTCGACGTCGACCACCTGGATCCGGCCCGGGTTCTCCGCCTGCGCGGCCCGGACGAGACCCCAGACCGGCGCCTGCGCGAGGTCCGGGCTCTCCGCCACGGCATTGCGGGTGACGACCAGGAGCTTGCCCTCGAAGCCGTCGAGCCAGGTCTGCAGCCGGCCCAGGGTTTCCTGGACGGTCGCGTGGACCCGGGCGGGGACGTCGCCTTCGGTCGAGCCGACCGGCAGGACCAGGACGTCGGCCGCCACCAGTTCTTCGTGCGTCGGGACGCCGAGACCGAGGTCGTCGGTGCCGAGCACGGCCCAGCCCTCGATGGACTTGACCAGCCGGACACCGGCCGCGGGCTGCCAGTCGATCCGGTAGAGCGAGTCGGGCACCTTCGCGCCCAGCTGCCCCTCCGACACCGGCCGCGTCACCAGCGACTCGATCGAGGCGACCGGCGAACCGGTGGCGTCGGCCAGCGCGAGCGAAGCGTCCTTGCCCTCCTTCCGGACGTGCACCCGCAAGGTGGTGGCCCCGGCAGCGTGCAGCGAGACCTGGTTCCAGGCGAACGGGATGGTCGTCTCGGTCAGCGCCTTCGGGCCGCCGGGGACGAGGAAGTCCGTGGCGCCCAGCGCCGAGTCGAGCAGCCCCGGGTGGAGGCCGAACTCGCTCGCCGCGGTGCCCTCGGGCAGCGCCACCTCGGCGAACACCTCACCGTCGCGCAGCCACACCGCGCGCAGGTTCCGGAACACCGGGCCGTAGCCGAAGCCGAGGCCGGCCAGGTCGTCGTAGAGGCCGGTGAGGTCGACGGCTTCCGAGTTCTCCGGCGGCCACACCGAGAGGTCGAACTCCGCCGGCCGGGCCCCGGCGGCCAGGGTGCCGGCCGCGTGCTGGGTCCAGACGTCCTCGACGCGGGAGTGCACCGACAGCTCGCGACGGCCGCCGGCGCCCGGAGCTCCGACGACGACACGGATGTCGACGCCGCCCTCGGCCGGCAGCAGCAGCGGAGCCTGCTGGGTGAGCTCTTCCAGGACGTCGCAGCCGACCTGGTCACCGGCGTGCAGCGCCAGCTCGACGTACGCGGTGCCCGGCAGCATCGTCCGGCCCATCACCACGTGGTCGGCCAGCCAGGCCTGCCGGTCGACCGCGAGCCGGCCGGTCAGCACCGCGCCGCCGTCGGGCAGCTCCACCAGCGCGCCCAGCAGCGGGTGCCCGGCGGACTTGGCGCCGAGCGAGCCGACGTCGCCGGCCCGTTTCGTCGCGTTGAGCCAGTAGGCCTTGTTCTGGAAGGCGTACGTCGGCAGGTCCACAGTGGACGCACCGCGGCCGGCGAACACAGCGGCCCAGTCGGGCTTCGCGCCCCGCGAGTACAGCGTGGCCAGCGCGGTGAACAGCGTGGCCACCTCGTCGCGGCCCCGGCGCAGCGCGGGAACGCCCACGACGCGGTCGGGCCGGTCGGCGACGGAGGTGTCACACTCGCGGGCCATGCCGGTCAGGACGGCGTCCGGGCCCAGCTCGACGAACCGGGTGACCCCGGCGGAAAGGAGCGTGCCGACGCCGTCGGCGAAGCGGACGGCCTCCCGCACGTGGTTCACCCAGTACGCCGGCGAGCAGAGCTGCTCGGCGGTGGCGATCCGGCCGGTGACGTTGGAGACGACCGGGATGGTCGGCGCGGTGTAGGTCAGCTTCTCCGCCACCACGGCGAACTCGTCCAGCATCGGCTCCATCAGCGCGGAGTGGAAGGCGTGCGAGACGACCAGCTGCTTCGTCCGCCGTCCGGCGTTCTTGAAGGCCGCCATCGCGGCCTGCACCGCGGCCTCGGGGCCGGAGATGACCACCGAACGCGGGCCGTTGACCGCGGCGACGTCCACGCCGGCCGGGAGCGCGGCGCGCACCTCGTCCTCGGTGGCCGCGATCGCCGCCATGGCTCCGCCGGCGGGCAGCGCCTGCATGAGCCGGCCGCGAGCCGCGACCAGGGTGCACGCGTCGACCAGGGAGAGCACCCCGGCGACGTGCGCGGCGGCCAGCTCGCCGATCGAGTGCCCGGCGACGTAGTCCGGCGTGATGCCCCACGACTCGACCAGGCGGTAGAGCGCGACCTCGATCGCGAACAGCGCGCACTGCGTGTACGCGGTCTCGTTCAGCAGCGGGCTGCCGTCCCGGATGACGTCCTTGAGCGGGACCTCGGTGTCGAAGAGGCCACAGGCCTCGTCGAACGCGCCGGCGAAGACCGGGAAGGCCTCGTACAGCCGGCTTCCCATACCCGGCTGCTGAGCGCCCTGCCCGGTGAACAGGAACGCCGTCAGGTCGGCGGCGCTGGTCGCGCCGGTCACCGTGCCCGCCGGGGTCCCGCCGGTGGCGAGCCCGTCGAGGGCCTTCAACGCGGCGTCCCGGTTCGCCGCCAGGACCACCGAGCGGTGGTCGAGCGCGGCTCGCCCGGTGGCGAGCGAGTAGCCGACGTCGGTCAGGTCCAGCTCCGGGTTCGACCGGATCCACGCGGCCATCCGGGCCGCCTGGTCGGCGAGCGCGGCGGCCGTGGTCCCGGCGATCGGGAGCGGAACGGTCGGCAGCTCCGGTGCCGTCCGGCGTGGACGTTCCACAGTGGACGGCGGTGCCTCTTCGATGATGATGTGCGCGTTGGTACCGCTGATGCCGAACGACGAGACGCCGGCGCGGCGCGGACGCCCGTTGGGCAGCCACGGCCGGGCCTCGGTCAGCAGCTCGATGTCGCCCGTGGTCCAGTCGACGACCGGCGACGGCGCGTCGATGTGCAGCGACTTCGGCAGCGTGTTGTGCCGCATCGCCTGGACGACCTTGATGACCCCCGCCGCACCGCCGGACGCCTGCGCGTGGCCGATGTTGGACTTCACCGAGCCCAGGTACAGCGGCCGCCCGTCCGGACGGTCCTGGCCGTAGGTGGCCAGCAGCGCCTGCGCCTCGATCGGGTCACCCAGCTTCGTGCCCGAGCCGTGCGCCTCGACGGCGTCCACTTCGGACGGTGTCAGACCGCCGGCCGCGAGGGCCGCGTGGATCACGCGTTCCTGCGACGGCCCGTTCGGCGCGGTGAGGCCGTTGGACGCGCCGTCCTGGTTGACGGCGCTGGAGCGGACCACCGCGAGGACCTCGTGGCCGTTGCGCTGGGCGTCGGACAGCCGCTCCAGCAGGAGCAGGCCCGCGCCCTCGGCCCAGCCGACGCCGTCGGAGGCCGCGGAGAAGGACTTCGACCGGCCGTTGGGCGAAAGCACGCCCTGACGGCTGGAGTCGACGAACAGGTCCGGCTGCGAGAGCAGCGTGACACCGCCCGCGAGGGCCAGCCCGCACTCCCCCGCCCGCAGCGCCTGCACCGCGAGGTGCAGCGTGACCAGCGAGGACGAGCACGCGGTGTCGACCGTCATGCACGGGCCCTCGAGGCCGAGCAGGTAGGAGATGCGGCCGGAGACGACCGCGCCCGAGCTGCCGTTGGGGATGTAGGCGGCGACGTCGAGGGGCGCGCCGGGGACGCGGCTGCCGTAGTCGTCGTACATCGCGCCGGTGAAGACGCCGGTCATGCTGCCGCGCAGCGCGGTCGGGTCGATGCCGGCCCGCTCGATGGCCTCCCACGCCGTCTCCAGCAGGAGCCGCTGCTGCGGGTCCATGGCCAGGGCCTCGCGCGGGCCGATGCCGAAGAACGCCGGGTCGAAGTCGGTGCCCTCGTGGAGGAACCCGCCTTCGCGAGCGTAGGTCTTACCGCGCTTGCCGCGCTCGGGGTCGTAGATGCTGTCGATGTCCCAGCCGCGGTTGGTCGGGAACTCCGACACGGCGTCGACCTCGTCGACCAGCAGCTGCCAGAGATCCTCCGGCGAGCGGACGCCGCCGGGGTACCGGCAGGCCATGCCGACGATCGCGATCGGCTCCTGCATCGACGCGTTGGTCCGGGTCGTGGTGGCCGGGACCTTGGCGACCGCGCCGAGCAGCTTGCCCTTGACGAAGTCCGCCACCGCCTTGGCGGTCGGGTGGTCGAAGATCAGCGTCGCGGGCAGGGTCAGCCCGGTCGCGGTGCCGAGCAGGTTGCGCAGCTCGACCGCGGCGAGGGAGTCGAAGCCCAGCTCCTTGAACGCGCGGGTGCCGTCCACTTCGGACTTGTCCGCGTAGCCGAGCACGGTGGCCACCTGCGTGCGGACGATGTCCAGCAGCACGCGGTCCCGCTCGTTGTCGGCCAGCGCGGCCAGCTCGGCGGCCAGCGCGTTGTCGGCCGCCTTCGCTGCCTTGGCGGTCCGGCGGGCCTTCGGCGGGACGAACCCGCGCAGCAACGCGGGCAGGTCGTCGGTCCGGGCCCGCAGCGCCGCGACGTCCACCCGGAGCGGAGCGATCACGGCGTCCTCGGTGGCGGTCGCCGCGTCGAACAGCGCGAGGCCCTGTTCCGCGGTGACCGCGGGGAGGCCGAGCCGCGCCATCCGGGCGAGGTCCGCCTCGGCCAGCTCACCGCCGAGGCCGGTGTTCTCGGCCCACAGACCCCAGGCCAGCGCCGTCGCCGGCAGGCCCGAAGCCCGCCGGTGGGCGGCGAGGCCGTCGAGGAACGCGTTGGCCGCGGCGTAGTTCGCCTGGCCCGCGGGCAGCACCTGGCCGCCGGCGGAGGAGAACAGCACGAACGCGGCGAGGTCGTGGGTCAGCTCGTGCAGGTGCCAGGCGGCGTCGACCTTCGACCGCAGGACCGAGTCGAGCCGGTCCTGGGTCAGCGAGTCGAAGACGCCGCTGTCGGCCGTGCCCGCCGCGTGCACCACGGCGGTCAGGTTGTCGATCGCGCCGAGCAGGCTCTCGACCTGGGCGCGCTCGGTGACGTCGCACGCGGCGACCCGCACCCGGGCCCCCAGGTCCTTCAGGTCCTCGACCAGCTGCTTGGCGCCCGGCGCGCCGAGCCCGCGACGGCTCGTGAGCACCAGGTCGGTGACGCCGTGCTCGGCCACCAGGTAGCGGGCCAGCAGGCTGCCGAGCCCGCCGGTGCCGCCGGTGATCAGCACCGCGCCCGCTCCCCAAGGGGAAGCGCCATCGGACTCGGTCTTGACGTACCGCGGCACGAGCACCGCGCCTTCGCGGATCGCGGCTTCCGGCTCCCCGGAGGCGACGACCGCCGCGACGGACGCGGCCACCGTGTCGGAATCGGCGTCGACGACGAACACGCGCCCGGGGTGCTCGGCCTGCGCCCCGCGGGCCAGGCCCCAGAGCAGGCCCTGCGTGACGTCCACAGTGGACTCACCGGCGGGCACCGCGTCCTGGGTGACCACGGCCAGCTTGGTGATCCCGAACCGGGACTCGGCCAGCCAGGCCTGCAGCTCGGCGAGCAGCCACGCGGTGTTCTCGCGGGCCGCCACCGGGACGTCCCCTTCGGCGCCGGGCACGGTCACCGTGATCAGGGCCGGCACCGGCTCGCCGCGGTCGATGGCCGCGACGAGGTCGGCGAACCCGGCGTAGGTGGCGGCCACCCCGACGCGGCCGCGGCCGATGGCGACCACCTCGGCGTCGGACTGCGGCACGGACACCGGCTGCCAGGCGATCTTCAGCAGCGAGCCGTCGATTTCCGCAGGCTGAGACAGTTCCCGGCGAACCGGACGCGAGACCAGCGAGTCGATGGTCGCGACCGGACGGCCTTCGCTGTCGGCCACCTCGATGGCCGACACCTCGTCGCCGTTCAGCCGCTCGATCCGCACCCGCAGCACCGAAGCGCCGGCGGCGTGCAGTGTGACGCCGTTCCAGACGAACGGCAGCAGCGTCGCGCCGCCCGGGTCGCCGAGGAGGTCGGCGTGCATGGCGATGTCGAGCAGGGCCGGGTGCAGGCCGTAGAGGCTCGCCGTCGACGCCGCCGGTTCCGGCAGCGCGACCTCGGCGAAGACCTCGTTGCCCCGCTTCCAGGCGGCTGTGAGCCCCTGGAAGGACGGGCCGTAGCCGTACCCGCGCTCTTCGAGCAGGTCGTACGCGCCTTCGACCTCGATGCGGTTCGCCCCGGCCGGCGGCCATTCGGTGAGCCCGGCGGGCTCGGGCCGCGGCGCCGCGGACAGCGTGCCGATCGCGTGCTGGGTCCACTCGTCGCCGTCGATCGGGCGGGAGAAGACGGTGACCGGGCGGCGGTCGCCGTCGGCGGGACCGACCACGACCTGGAGCGCGACGGCACCGTCCGGCGGCAGGATGAGCGGCGCCTGCAGCGTCAGCTCCTCGACCGTCGAGTGCCCGACCTGGTCGCCGGCCGCGATGGCCAGCTCGACGAACCCGGTGCCGGGCACCAGGATCGCGCCCTTGACGACGTGGTCGGCCAGCCACGGCACCGACCCGGCCGACAGCCGGCCGGTGAGCACCGTGGTGTCCGAACCGGACAACGGCACGACCGCGCCCAGCATCGGGTGCGGCAGCGGCTGCTGCCCGACCGCCGTCACGTCGCCGGACGGCGTCGCGTCGAGCCAGAAACGCTTGTGCTGGAAGGCGTACGTCGGCAGGTCGAGCCGGATGGGGCCGTCGCCGAGCACGCGGTCGAGCTTCGCGGTGCCGCGGGTGTGGAGGCGGCCGAGTGCGGCCAGCGCGGTGCGGACCTCGTCCCGGTCGCGGCGGCCGAAGGGCACGAACGCGGCCTCGGCGTCGGTCTGCCGGCCGAGCGCGGTCAGCACGCTGTCCGGGCCCAGCTCGAGGAACGTTCGCACGCCGTCGGCGGTCAAGGCGGTCACCGCGTCCCCGAAGCGGACGGCTTCGCGGACGTGCGTGACCCAGTACTCCGGCGAGGTCAGGTCCGCCCCCGGCGAGACCGTGGAGAAGATCGGGATCCGCGGCGCGTGGAACGTCAAGCCCGCGGCGATCTCGCGGAACTCGTCGAGCATCGGCGCCATCAGCGGCGAGTGGAACGCGTGGCTCACGCGCAGCCGGCGCGTCCGGATGTCGGCGACCGTGGCCGCCCGCTCGATGCGGGCCACGACGTCGGCGACCCCCGAGACGACGACCGACGCCGGACCGTTGACCGCGGCGACGCTGACCTCGTCCTCGTGCCCGCGGATCAGCTCCCGCGCGGCCTCCTCGGACGTGGCGAGCGAAACCATCGCGCCCCGCGGCTCGCCCAGCGAGCCCATGAGCCGTCCACGGGCCGCGACGAGAGCGGCCGCGTCCTCAAGGGAAAGCACCCCGGCGACGTGCGCCGCGGCCAGCTCGCCGATCGAGTGGCCGGCCAGCGCGTCGGGCACGATCCCCCACGACTCGGCGAGCCGGAACTGCGCGACCTCCACGGCGAACAGCGCGGTCTGGGTGTACTGCGTCTGGTCGAGCAGGCCGCGGTCGGCGAGCGCGGTCGTCCCGAGGACGACGTCCCGCAACGGCACGTCGAGCAGCGGGTCGAGCGCGGCGCACACGGCGTCGAACGCGTCCGCGAAGACCGGGTAGGTCTCGGCCAGCGCGGCGCCCATCCCGACCTGCTGCGCGCCCTGCCCGGAGAAGAGGAACGCGAGCTTGCCTTCGGTGACGACGTCGCCGTTCTGCTCGCCGCCGGCCAGCGCGTCCAGGCCGTCGGCCAGCTCGGCCGGGGTCCCGGCGACCACCACGGCGCGGTGTTCGAGCGCCGCGCGGGTCGAGTTCAGCGAACGCGCCAGCTCGGCGACGGTGAGGTCGTCGTGGTCGGCGAGGTACTCCCGCAGCCGGGCGGCCTGGCCGCGCACGGCGGCCGGGGTGCGGCCGGAGAGCGCGACGGGGACGACGGCCTCGGGCTGCGGCTCGGCCGGCTGCGCGATCTCGGCGTCGGCCGGAGCCTGCTCGATGATCACGTGGGCGTTGGTGCCGCTGATGCCGAACGACGAGACGGCGGCGCGGCGCGGGTGACCGTTGGGCGACCAGTCGCGCGACTCGGTCAGGAGCCGAACGGCGCCGGTCTCCCAGTCGACCACAGTGGACGGACGATCGACGTGCAGGGTCTGCGGCAGCTGCTCGTTGCGCAGCGCCATGACCATCTTGATGATGCCCGCGACACCCGCGGCGGCCTGCGTGTGGCCGATGTTGGACTTGATCGAGCCGAGCCACAGCGGCTGGTCCTCGGCGCGGTCCTGGCCGTAGGTGGCGAGCAGGGCCTGCGCCTCGATCGGGTCACCCAGCGTGGTGCCGGTGCCGTGACCTTCGACGGCGTCCACTTCGGACGGTGCGAGACCCGCGTCGGCCAGTGCCTTCGCGATCACGCGCTGCTGCGAGGGCCCGTTGGGGGCGGTGAGGCCGTTGGACGCGCCGTCGTGGTTGACCGCGGAGCCCTTGAGCAGCGCGAGCACCGGGTGGCCGTTGCGCTTGGCGTCGGAAAGCCGCTCGACGAGCAGCATGCCCGCGCCCTCGCCCCAGCCGGTGCCGTCGGCCGAGTCGGCGAACGAGCGGCAGCGGCCGTCGGCGGACAGGCCGCGCTGGCGGCTGAAGTCGACGAAGGTGTCCGGAGTGGACATCACGGTGACGCCACCGGCGAGGGCCAGCGTGCACTCGCCGCGGCGCAGCGCCTGGACCGCCCAGTGCAGGGCGACCAGCGACGACGAGCAGGCCGTGTCGACCGTGACCGTCGGGCCCTCCAGGCCGAGCGCGTAGGACACGCGGCCGGAGACGACGCTGGCGAGGCTGCCGTTGCCGAGGTAGCCCGCGATGTCGTCGGACACCGTGCCGAGGCGGGTGCCCCAGTCGTGGTACATGACGCCGGCGAACACGCCGGTCGCGCTGCCGCGCAGGGAAACCGGGTCGATGCCGGCCCGCTCGAACGCCTCCCAGGACACCTCGAGCAGCAGGCGCTGCTGCGGGTCCATCGCGGCCGCCTCACGCGGGCTGATCTCGAAGAAGTCGGCGTCGAACTCGGCGGCGTCGTGCAGGAACGCGCCGTGCTTGACGTAGCTGTGGCCGGGCTTGCCGGGCTCGGGGTCGTACAGCGCGTCGACGTTCCAGCCGCGGTCGGCCGGGAACGGCGTGAGCGCCTCTTCCCCACCGGCGACGAGCCGCCACAGGTCTTCCGGCGTCGCGACGCCACCGGGGTAGCGGCACGCGATGCCGACGATGGCGATCGGCTCCTCCGGGTCGACCGTGGTCACCGGCGCGATCGGCGTCGTGGGCGCCAGGCCGACGACGCGCGTGACCAGGTACTCGGCCAGCGCCCGCGGGGTCGGGTGGTCGAACACCAGCGTCGCGGGCAGCCGCAGGCCGGTGACGGAGTCGAGGATGTTACGCAGCTCGACCGCGGCGAGGGAGTCGAAGCCGATCTCGCCGAACGGGCGGGACGGGCTGATCGCCGACGGGCCGTCGTGGCCGAGCACGGCCGCGACGTGGGTGCGCACCAGGTCGAGCACCGCGCGGTCGCGGTCGGCCTCGGACAGCGAGACGAACCGCTCGGCGAACTGCCGCTCCGGCGTGAGTTCGCCCGTGGTCGCGGCGACCCGGCGTCGGCTCGCGGGAACCAGGCCGCGCAGCAGCGCCGGGACGTCGTCGCGAGCGCTCAGCGCGGCACGGTCGACGCGGGTCGGCACGACGTTGGCCGTCCCCGAGGCGATCGCGACGTCCAGCGCGGCCAGGCTTTCGGCCGCGGTCAGCGGGGCGAGGCCCAGCCGGCCGATCCGGCTCAGGTCCTTTTCGGACAGTCCGGCGCTCATGCCGAGCGCGGCGCCGTCGTCGGTCCACAGGCCCCAGGCCAGCGACGTCGCGGGCAGGCCCTGCTCGCGGCGGTGCTCGGCGAGCGCGTCGAGGAAGGTGTTGCCGGCCGCGTAGTTGGCCTGGCCCACGCCGTCGACCAGCCCGGCCGAAGACGAGAACAGGACGAACGCGGCCAGGTCCGAGGTCAGCTCGTGCAGCGCCCAGGCGGCGTCGACCTTGGGCGCGAGGACGGTGTCGAGACGCTCGTCGGTGAGCGAGCCGATCAGGGCGTCGTCGAGCACACCGGCGGTGTGGACGACTGCGGTCAGCGGCTGCTCGATCTTCTTCAGCGCGGCCGACAGCGACCGCTTCTTGGTGACGTCACAGGCGATGACCTGCACCGTCGCGGTTTCGGACAGCTCGGCGACCAGCTCGGCCGCGCCCGGGGCGTCGCTTCCGCGACGACTGAGGAGCACCAGGTGCCGGACGCCGTGGGTGGTGACGAGGTGCCGCGCGACCTGCGCCCCGAGGCCGCCGGTGCCGCCGGTGATCAGCACGGTGCCGTCGGGCTGCCACGCCGGCGCGTCGGCGGCCAGGCGGACCAGCCGCGGGGCCAGCACGCGGTCGCCGTCGACCCTCACCTCCGGCTCGCCGGACGCGAGCGCGGTGGCCAGCGTCGCGGCGGTGGTCTCGCCCTCGACCAGGACGATCCGGCCCGGCTGCTCGGCCTGCGCCGAGCGCACCAGCCCGCGCACCACGGAGTCGGCGAGCGACCCGCGGGTGTGCAGCACGAGCTTGGCCGAAGTGTCCTCGGCGAGGAACGACTGGAGGATCTCCAGAACGTGGTGCGCGGTCCGGCGGGCGGCAGCGGGAACCCGCCCGCGTTCGCCCGGAACACTCACGAGCCTGACCTCACCCGGATCCGCGTCGGAGGCCGCGACCGGCGTCCACTCGACGGTGTGCAACAGGTCCTGGGCCCGCGGGCCCAGGTCGGCGCCGCTGACCGGGCGGGAGCGGAACGACTCGACCGACAGCACCGGCGTCCCCGCCGGGTCGGTGACCTCCAGGGAGACACCGCCGGTGGCGGGCGACGTGATCCGCACCCTCACCTCGGCCGCGCCGGAGGCGTGCAGCCGCACGCCGGTCCACGCGAACGGCAGGCGGATCTCGTCGGCTTCCCGGGCCTCGCCCGGGGCGAAGTCGGTGGCGTGCAGGACAGCGTCGAGCAGCGCGGGGTGGATGCCGAAGGAGTCGTCCCGCGTGGGCAGGGCGACCTCGGCGAACACGACGTCCTCGCGCTTCCACGCGGTCCGCAGCCCTTGGAACAGCGGGCCGTAGCCGTAACCGTGCGCGGCCAGCTCCTCGTACAGCTCGTTCGTGGCGACGACCTCGGCGCCGGACGGCGGCCACTCGGTCATCGGCGCGGGTTCGACGGCCGGCGCCTCGGCCAGCACGCCGACGGCGTGCCGGGTCCAGGCGACGTCCTGCTCGGCGCGCGAGTAGAACTCGATGGTGCGGCGGCCGTCCTCGACCGGGCCGACCACGGCCTGCACCTCGACGCCCCGGCCCTCCGGGACGGCAAGCGGTGCCTGCAGGGTCAGCTCGTCGACGACGTCGCAGCCCGCGCGCCCGGCGGCGTGCAGGGCCATCTCGACGAACGCGGTGCCGGGCAGCAGCGCGGTGCCGGCGATGGTGTGGTCGGCGAGCCACGGGTGCGACCGCAGGCCGATCCGGCCGGTCAGGACCAGACCGTCGTGGTCGGCGAGGCCGATCTCGGCGGCCAGCAGGGGATGCCCGGAAGCGAGCTGCCCGAAGTCGGTGGCGCCGCGCGCGGTGAGCCAGAAGTGCTTGCGCTGGAAGGCGTACGTCGGCAGGTCGACGGCGTTGGCCGGGCCGAAGAACGCGGTCCAGTCGACCGGGACGCCGCGGGTGTGCAGGCGGCCGAGCGCGCCGGCGAGCGCCGGGACCTCGGCGTGGCCGCGGCGCTGCGCGGGGACGAAGGCGATGTCGCCGCCGTGCGGGCCGGTGGCGGCCATGGCCGCGAGGACGGCGTCCGGGCCGACCTCGATCGCGGTGGTGACGCCGGCCGCGGCGAGCGCGGCGACGCCGTCGGCGAACCGGACCGGCCGCCGCACGTGGTAGAGCCAGTAGCCGGGCGAGCACAGCTCTTCGGTGGTCGCCAGGCGGCCGGTGACGTTCGAGATGACCGGGATGGACGGCGGCGCGAAGTCGACGACGTCCAGGACCTCGCGGAACTCGGTGAGCATCGGCTCCATCAGCGGCGAGTGGAACGCGTGCGACACGCGCAGCTCGCTGGTCTTGCGGCCCTGCGCCCGGAACACCGAGACGACGGCCTCGACCGCGTCACGCTCGCCGGACACGACGACCGACGTGGGGCCGTTGATCGCGGCGATGCTGACGCCGTCGGTGAGCAGCGGGCCGACCTCGTCCTCGGTCGCGGCGATGGCGACCATCGCGCCACCCTCGGGCAGAGCCTGCATGAGACGGCCACGCGCGGCGACGACCAGGCAGGCGTCCTCCAGCGACCAGACGCCGGCGATGTGCGCGGCGGCGAGCTCACCGATCGAGTGCCCGAGCAGGACGGCCGGCTTGACGCCCCACGACTCCAGCAGCCGCGCCAGCGCGACCTCGATCGCGAACAGCGTGCACTGGGCGTACTGGGTGCCGTTCAGCTCGTCGGCGTCGTCGCCGAAGAGGACGTCGCGCAGCGGGCGGTCCATCTGCACGTCGAGGTGGTCGATGGCCTCGTCGAAGACCTCGGCGAAGACCGGGTGGGCCAGGTACAGCTCCTTGCCCATGGCGAGCCGCTGCGCACCCTGGCCGGTGAACAGCATCGCGAGCTTGCCCGGCGTGCGTTCGCCGGTGACGACGGCGGAATCCTGCTCCCCCGCGGCGAGCGCGCGCAGGCCGCGGACGGCGTCCTCGGTGCTCTCGGCGACGACGACGGCGCGGTGGTCGTGCGCGGCGCGCGTCCCGGCCAGCGAGTAGCCGATCTCGGTGAGATCCGCGGACTCCACTGTGGACAGGAGCTTGCCCGCCTGCGCCCGCAGGGCTTCCTCACTGCGGGCCGAGACGACGAGCGGCACGACCGGGAGCGGCTGGGTGTCGACGGTCTCGTCGGCGATCTCGGGCGCCTGCTCGATGATGACGTGCGCGTTGGTGCCGCTGACACCGAACGACGAGACGCCCGCGCGGCGCGGACGCTCGACCGCGGGCCACTCGCGGGCCTCGGTCAGCAGCTCGACGTCGCCCGCGGTCCAGTCGACGTGCGGGGTCGGCGCGTCCACGTGCAGGGTCTTCGGGAGCCGGCCGCGGCGGATCGCCTCGACCATCTTGATCACGCCGGCCACGCCGGCCGCGGCCTGGGTGTGGCCGATGTTGGACTTGATCGAGCCGAGCAGCAGCGGCGTCTCCCGGCTCTGCCCGTAGGTGGCGAGCAGGGCCTGCGCCTCGATCGGGTCGCCGAGCCGGGTGCCGGTGCCGTGCGCCTCGACGGCGTCCACTTCGGACGCTTCGAGGCGCGCGTCGGCGAGCGCGCGGTGGATCACGCGCTGCTGCGACGGGCCGTTGGGGGCGGTGAGGCCGTTGGAGGCGCCGTCGGAGTTGATGGCGGTACCGCGGACGATCGCGAGCACGGTGTGCCCGTTCGCGACCGCGTCGGAAAGGCGTTCCAGCACCAGGACGCCGACACCTTCGGCGAACCCGGTGCCGTCGGCGGCCGCGGCGAAGGCCTTGCAGCGGCCGTCTTCGGCGAGGCCGCGCTGGCGGCTGAACGCGGTGAACGTGCCGGGCCCGCCCATGACGGCGACACCGCCGGCGAGGGCGAGCGGGGTCTCGCCGCGGCGCAGGGCCTGCACGGCGAGGTGGAGCGCGACGAGCGAGCCGGAGCAAGCGGTGTCGACGGTCAGCGTCGGGCCTTCGAGGCCGAGCGCGTAGGCGACGCGGCCCGAGACGACGCTCGGCGCGTTGCCGGTGAGCATGTAGCCGTCGAGGCCGTCGGGGGCCTCGTGCAGGCGCGGGCCGTACTCCTGGGCCTCGGCGCCGATGAAGACGCCGGCGGGCGTGCCACGCAGCGTCGTCGGGTCGATCTTGGCGCGCTCCAAGGCTTCCCACGCCGTCTCGAGGACGAGCCGCTGCTGCGGGTCCATCGCGGACGCCTCGCGCGGGGCGATGCCGAAGAAGCCCGCGTCGAACTCGCCGGCGTCGGGCAGGAAGCCGCCGGAGGTGACGTAGCTGCTGCCCGGGCGGTCCGGGTCCGGGTCGTAGAGGCCGTCGAGGTCCCAGCCGCGGTCGGTCGGGAACCCGGTGATGGTGTGGACTTCCTCGGCGACGAGCCGCCAGAGGTCCTCGGGCGAGGCGGCCCCGCCCGGGTAGCGGCAGCCGATGCCGACGATCGCGACCGGCTCGTCCGTGTCGCCCGACAATGCGGGTCCACTGTGGACGGCCTCGGCGCCGAACACCGCCGCGTGCAGGAAGCGCGCGACGGCGACCGGCGTCGGGTGGTCGAAGGCCAGGGTGACCGGCAGGTCGAGCCCGGTGGCCTCGGTGAGCCGCGCGTGCAGCTCCACCGCGGCCAGCGAGTCGAACCCGTGGTCGGAGAACGCCTTTTCCGGGTCGAGCACCGCCGGGACGTCCGGCCGGGCCGCCAGGAGCGCGGCCCGGGTGGCGTCGTGGACGACGTCGGCCAGGAATGCCGCGCGGTCACCGGAGGGCAGTTCGGTCAGCCGCTCCGCGAACCCGGACGCCCGATTCGATTCGGTCTCAAACTCACGCATTCCGCACTCCACCGCTGTAGCAAGCCAGCACTCAAGGTCGTCTTTTTCGATCGTAGGTCGGCGCGCGACGCGGCCGGATCCCCTGAAAACGCTTCTAGGGGCGGGAAGTCACCACGCGATGCGCAGCAGCGAAGGCCCCCGCACGATCACGCCGTACTCCCACTTCACGCCCTCGCGCCCGTCCGCGAACCGCAGGTCCGGGAACCGCGCCAGGATCGCCTTCAGCGCTTCCTGCAGCTCCAGCCGGGCCAGCTGCGCGCCGATGCAGTGGTGCGGGCCGTGCCCGAACGCCACGTGCGGGTTCGGTTTGCGGGTCAGGTCGATCCGGTCCGGGTCGGCGAAGACCTCCGGGTCGCGGTTGGCCGCGTGCAGCGCCGGCAGCACCGGGTCGCCCGCGCGCACGACGACGTCGCCGAAGCGGATGTCCTCGGTGGCGTAGCGGGCGAACATCGCCGCGGTGTTGATCGGCACGTACCGCAGCAGCTCTTCGATCGCCGTGGGCATGATGTCCGGGTTCGCGCGCAGCTGTTCGAGGAGCTCGGGCTGCGTCAGCAACGTGAAGACGAAGCTGGGCAGCGCCGTCGACACCGTCTCGACGCCGCCGGTCAGCAGGCCCGCGCCGGCGATCGAGATCAGCTCGTTCTCGGTCAGCTTGTCCCCCGCGTCACGGGCGTAGACGAGCGCGCCGAGCAGATCGTCGGTCGGCTCTTCGCGGCGCTGAGCCACCAGGCCGGCGACGTAGTTGTCGAGCTGGTCGCCGTAGACGTCCAGCACGTCACCCTTGGCCGTGGCATCGCTGACCAGCGCCTGGGTCCACTCGCGGAAGATCTTGTGGTCCTCCTGCGGCACGCCGAGCAGGTCGCAGATCACGGTGACCGGCAACGGCCGCGCGAGGTCCTCGATGAGGTCGGCGCTGTCGCCCTGGGCCTGCATGTCGTCGAGCAGCCGGTTGACCAGGTCCTTCACCCCGTCGCGCATCTGCTCGAGCCGACGCGCGGTGAACGCCTTGCCCACCAGGCGGCGCAGGCGGGAGTGGTCCGGCGGGTCCATCCCCATGATGCCGTCGCCCATCTGCTGACGGCGCATCCGCGGCTGGTCGAGGCCCTGCGCGAGCTCCCGGCTGAACCGCGGGTCGGTCGTCACCAGCTTGACGTCGGCGTACTTCGTCGCCAGCCAGGCCGGTTCGCCGAAGGGCATCTGCACCCGGCTCATCGGCTCTTCGCGCTGCAGGACGTGGTACTGCTCGGAAACGGAGATCTCGTGCATGTCGAACGGATACGCACGGACTGTCCGGCGTGAACTCGTCACGACTCGCCCCCAATCGCTCTCATCGGTTGTTCCAGCGCCTCGGCGTCGTAGGCGTTCTGGACGTGGGAAAGCGCCGACATCAGCGTCGACGAGGTGATCCGGGCCGCGTGGTGGCTCTCGACCACGCGGCGCAGCGGCAGCGACCCGAGCTCCGACCAGCCGAGCCGGCCCGCCGGGTCGAGGTAGCTGCGCGCCTGCCCGGCGTTGTCCGGGTGCAGGCAGTACGGGACGTCGAGCAGGCCGCGCTTGAATGCGACCACGATCGCGCGGCCGAGGTCGGCGTGGCTGTTCAGCACGGCGTCGACGAGGGCGTACGCCTCGCGGTAGACCTGGTTGTCACTGTCCACAGTGGCCCGGCCGGTGATCGGCCGCGCGACCGCGCCCGCGTGCTCCAGCGCCGCGACGTTCTCGGCGACGGTCGGGATCCGGTGGGCCTCGGCGGTGGTCTTGACGATGAGCCGTTCCGACCCGGTCGACACGGCCAGTTCGGCCGCCGTCCCGAGCAGGCCCCGCGCGCCTTCCGACGTCCGCGGGAACAGGCCCATGTAGGCGTAGATCACGACGTGCCAGGTGGCCTCGGGCAGCAGCGCGGCGCACAGCCGGCGCAACGCGGAGACGGCTTCCTGGTCCTGCGTCATGTTCGTCTGCTGCGCGTAGCTGACCGAAATGCTGCGGACGCCCTTGCGGTAGAAGAACAACGCCTCCAGCACGGACAGCGCCACCAGCTCGCTCGGCGGGCAGAGCTGGCCCATCATGCAGCCGCCGAACGTCTCCAGGTGCGGCCGTCCACCCGGGTGTTCGGCGTCGAGCAGCAGGTCACAGCAGTGCGCCCAGTTGCGGACGCTCTCGTCCAGCGGCGTGCGGCTGTAGGGCAGGCAGTAGGAGACCGGGCCGCCCTCGGTGGCGTGCAGGCCGGCGGCGATCATGGCGCGGAAGATGTCCGCGGGCCGGGCCGAACCGTGGCGCACCTGCACCGGGAAGTCCGGGCCTTCGAGCCCGTCGAGCATCGCGCGGGTGACCTCGGGCGGGTGGTTGACGATCGGGTAGCCGTTGAGGGCGATCCCGTTGCGCAGCGCGTGCGCCACGGAAGCGGTGTCGCAGACGCGGGTGTAGCTGTCGAGTGTGACCGTGCCGACGGTCGCGGCGGCCGCGCTCTTGGTCGCCGCGAGCCCGGCACGCATCACGGCCGGGTCGGCGAACCCCATGCGGGGCTGGACGACAAGCTCGCCCGCGGCATGGCGTCGCGCGACGAACTCTTCGAAGCTCACGCCTCCACCTGGGCCGCGCCCGCCGACAGCGTCGCGGCGAACCGGCGGAACGAGGCCGCGCCCTGCTGGTCGTCGAAGACCGCGTCGAACCCGGCGAGCAGCAGCTGCGCGGTCTCCTCCGCGGTCAGCGGCCCGCCGACGCCGAGCTTGCCGCCGATCACCACCGGCATGGTGCGCAGCTCGGGGAAGGCGCGCAGCCGCTGGATCACGCGCAGGCCGTCTTGGTGGCCGTGGCCGTTGACGCTGCTCAGCACGAGCATCGACGGGCGGCGGCTCAGGCACTCCGATTCCAGCAGCTCGTCCGGCACGCACGCGCCGAGGTTCACCACGTCGAAGCCGAGCTCGCCGACGAGCAGCTCGAGGTAGACCAGGTTCCAGGTGTGGGAGTCCGACGCCATGCTGCTGACGATCACCGTCCGCCGGGACGGCTCGGTGACGACCCCGGTGCCGTAGGCGTGCAGTTCTTCCGTCATGGCGAGACCTCGTAGACGCGCTGGTAGTCCAACCGGGACACCGAGACGACCTCGTCACCGCGCACCACGACCTCCGTCGGCGCGGGACGGCCGAGGAAGCTGATGAGGCTCGCGGTGACGCCGTAGGCGCCGACGTTCGGCACGGTGACGACGTCGCCGGAAACCAGCTCGGGCAGCTTCGCGGCCTTGGCGAGCGAGTCGCCGGGAGTACACAGTGGACCGACGAGGCTGCCCGTCGCGTCGCCGGCTTCCTCGATGCCGACGGCCGCGGGGAGCAGCCGTCCGATCCCGGACAGCCCGCCGACGACGTTGATCCCGGCGTCGAGCACGACGAACCTGCTGCCCCGGCTTTCCTTGACGTTCACCACGCCGGCCAGCAGCGAACCGCAGCTGCCGGAGAGGTAACGGCCGGACTCGCAGGCCAGCTCGATCCCGCCGTCGCGCCACTCGGGCAGGTGCAGGTCGAGCAGGGTTTCGAGCCCCGAGCGCAGCTTCGGGTAGTCGGTGCGCGGGCCCGGGACCGCGTACGGCGACGAGAACCCGCCGCCGATGTCCAGGACCTCCAGCGGCAGCCCGACCTCGTCGCGCAGCTTCGCGGCCGAGGTGAGCACGAACTCGTACTCCCCCAGCAGTGCGTCCTCGTCCTGGGCGTTGCTCATGGTGAAGAAGTGCGCGCCGACGACTCGGGCGCCGGGAACGGCCTTCAGCGCGGGCATGATCTCGGGCAGCGTCTCGGCGTCGATGCCGAACTGCGACGGCCGGCCCATCATCCGGATGCCGGTGCCGCCGCTGCTCGCGGTGGTGTTCACGCGCAGCAGCGCGGACGCCGTGACGCCGTGCTTCTCCGCGGCCGCCCCGACGTGCTGCAGGTCGGTCAGCGACTCGACGGAGAACAGCCGGACACCGGTGGCGATCGCGTGCTCGAGTTCGTCGTTCGTCTTGCCGGGTCCGGTGTAGAGGATCCCGGCCGGGTCGAACCCCGCCTGCAGCGCGTTGGCCAGCTCGCCGGTCGAGCTGATCTCCGCGCGGCAGCCGCCGCGGCGCAGCTCGCGGGCGATCTCGGGGTGCGGGTTGGACTTCAGCGCGTAGAACAGCTGGAAACCTTCGGGCAGCAGGCCGAAGAGCTGGTCGCGTGACTCGGCGACGACGTCGAGGTCGTAGACGTAGGTGGGCGTGCCGTATTCGGCGGCGATGTCGCGGCTCATTTGCGGGCGCCTTCCACGAGCAGGGCGAGTTCCTTCGTGGCGTTCTTGCCGTGCGCCGTGAGCGGGAACTCTTCGACGACGTGACACAGCGACGGGACCTTCTGCGGCTCGAGACGCTTGGCCAGCTCGCGCAGCACCGTCGTGGGCGGCAGGTCGGTCTCGACGCAGATGGCGAGGTCCCGCGCGTCGCTCGGCGGGATCGCGCCGGCCGCGCGGACACCGGGGATGTCCATTGCGGCTGCTTCGATCTCCAAAGTGGACATCCGGATGCCCTTGCGCTTGAACATGTCGTCGCGACGGCCCTCGAAGTACAGGTAGCCGTCGGCGTCGAGGCGGCCGTAGTCGCCGGTGTGCAGGCGCAGTTCGCCGGTGGTCTCGTCGCGGCGGAAGGCACGGGCGGAAATCTCGGGGGCTCGCCAGTAGCCGGGCATCACGTGCGGGCCGGCGGCGACGATCTCGCCGATGTCCCCGGCCGGCAGCTCGGTCCCGTCGGCGGCGAGGATCAGCACGGACGTGCCGGGCAGCGGCAGCCCGGACGAGCCGGGACGCTCGGTGTCCTCGTCCGGCGGCATGATCGTGATCCGCTTGCACTCGGTCTGCCCGAACTGGCGGACGACCTTGGCCTGCGGGAACGCGGCTCGGAGCTGCGCGATGGTGGCGTCCGGCAGGGCCGCGCCGGTGTTGGTGAACAGCCGGACCGGTGCCGCCGGTTCGGTGTCACGCGCGGCGAGCGTGGCGATCATGGTGGCCAGCGACGGGACGATCGGCACGACGGTGGCACCGACCTCCCGCATCCGCTGCAGCAGCCGCAGGTCCGACTCGGCGTCGGCGAGCACGATCTCGCTGCGGCCCACTGTGGACATCAGGACCTTGTAGAGGCCGTAGTCCCACGACATCGGGAACCGGCAGAACACGACGTCGTCCTGGCGGTAGCCGAGGACTTCCTGGATCGCGCGGGTGGCGAAGGTGACCTGGCGGTGCGGGCCGATCACGCCCTTCGGCGCGGCGGTGCTGCCGGAGGTGTAGACGAGGACGGCGATGTCGTCTTCTTGTACCTCGACGGCTTCCGCGTCGGTTCCGTGCGCTGCCTCGACCTCGGTCCAAAAGGGACCGAACTCCTCAGGGGTCAGCACCAGCACGGGTTCGGCGTTGGCCACGACGGAGTCGAAGTGGAACTTCTTCATCGCCGGGTTGATCGGCACGAACACCGCCCCGCGGCGGGACGTGCCGTAGAACAGCGCGACGAGCGCCCGATCGGTGGGCAGCTGCACGACAACGCGGTCGGCGTGCCCGACCCCGCGTCGCGCGAGCACCACGGCGACGGCGTGGCTCCACGCCTGGAGCTCGGCGTAGGTCCACGCACCGGCGCGATCGCGGACCGCCGACGCCCCGGCCGCGTCGGCCGCCGAGGCGTCGAGCAGAGAATGGACCAAGGAATCGTTCACGACTGCCACTCCGTATGGACTCGAAGGATCACCGGGCCGGCGTGGAAGACACACCTGGAGACCTTCGAAAAGCTAGCCGTGCCGACCTGCGGATCCCCACCCCTAACGGCCCCTAACCCCCGCCCCGGGCGACGGCACGCGAACGACCCGTTCACCGCGCCGGGCGTGGTGAACGGGTCGTTGCCGGGCTCGGTCAGCCCACCGGCACCGGCGCCAGGATTTCGGCGGCGCGCGCCGCGAGGGTTTTGCGGTCGATCTTGCGGTTGGAGTTCAGCGGGAACTCCTCCACGTGCCGGTAGTGCCGCGGGATGACACCCTCCGGCAGCACCGCCCGCAACGCGCGCACCATCTCCAGCACCGGCCGCTCGCCGCCCGTGTAGAACACGAACAGCTCGGTGCCCACGTCCCCGGCGATGCCCAGCACCACCACGTCCCCGACACCGCAGTCGCGCAGCGCGTGCTCGACTTCGGTCAGCTCGACGCGCCAGCCGAGCACCTGCACCTGGGAGTCCAGCCGCCCGAGGTAGGCGAGGCCGTCGGCGAGCCGGCGGACGCGATCGCCCGTGCGGTAGAAGCGCTTGCCGTCACGGTCGAGGAACCGGCCCTGCTCGTCGGCCGGGTCGAGGTAGCCCGGGGTCATCTGCGGCCCGGCGATGCACAGCTCACCTTCGCCGGAGTCTTCGTCCAAGAGAAGGTAGTCGTGGCCCGCGTGCACCTCGCCGATCGGCACCACGCCGTTCACCGCGACCCGCGGCGTCTCGACGTCGTCCCAGCGGTACCCCGACACCGTCACCGTCAGTTCGGTGGGCCCGTACAGGTTCTCCACGATCGAAGACGACGCCGCGGCTCGCCAGTCGGCCGTGTCACGGACCGTCAGCGCCTCGCCCGCGAAGAAGCTCCATCGCAGCCCGGGCAGCGCGCCCGGGGTCAGGCCGCCGGTGCGGCGGACCAGGTCGATCGCGCTCGGCGTGGAGAACCACACCGTGAGCCCGCGCTCGGCCGCGAACCGCGGCAGGTTCCGGTACGCCCCGCCCGGCAGCACGACCGCCGGCGCCCCCGCGCCCCACGCGCAGAACAGGTCGAACATCGCGCAGTCGAAGTTCAGGTCGAACGTCTGCGAGAAGACGTCGTCCGGGGTGAAGTCGTAGCGCGCGTCGAGCAGGCCGAAGTAGTGGTCGAGCGCCGCCCGCCCGATCCGCACGCCCTTCGGACGTCCGGTCGAGCCCGACGTGAACAGCACGTACGCGGTGTCGGACGACGGTGCCAGCGGTGCCGAGAGGGCCTGCGAAGCACGCGGCTCGCCGAGCACCGGAACGCCCTCGGGCGCCACCGTGAGACCACGCTCGTCCGCGACGATGATGTCGATCCCGGCGGCCTCGACCATCTGGGCGGTCCGCGCCGCCGGGAAGTCCGGCCGCAGCGGGACGATCGTCGCGCCGGCGTACAGGCCGGCCAGGATTCCCGCGTACGCCGTGACCCCCTTGCCGGAGAGGACCCCTACGGTGCGGGCGCCGGTCTCGGCCAGCGCGCCGCCCCACAGCAGCGCCAGCTCGTGCAGCCGCTCGTAGGTGAGGGCCTGGTCACCGACGTGGACGGCCACGCCGCCCGCGGAGCGTTCGAGGCCGCGCAGGAACCGCGTGTGCGGTCCACCCGTGAGCACCGTGTCCATCTTCGTCCTCCGAGGTAAATAGGGGTGCCGATGCGTCGATCCGAGGCGGTGACGCGCGGTAGAGTCCAAAACCGAACCGGGCGGTCGGTTTCCTCTCGGTAGATCCCAACCTAGCGATCCGGAGTAGCCATGTGGGACAGCACTTTCGACGAGACGCTGCGCTCGTACCTCCCGTTCCTGCCTGCCGAGGAGGCGCTGACCGCCGAGACGCCGCTGCGGGAGTACGGGCTGGACTCGCTCGCCACCGTGGAGCTGCTCTCCGTGCTCGAGCAGAGCTACAACGTGCGGTTCGAGGACGACGCCCTGAACCTGGAGACGTTCGAGAACCCCGGCCGGCTGTGGAGCACGCTGGCCCGGCTGCAGCCCACTAGCTGACGCGCGAGGGTCCTGCGCCCCGGCGGCGGGGCTGCAGGGCCATGCGCGGATTGACCGTGACCACCTCGAAGCGGCTCGTGGTGACGCGGACGCGCCCGAACAGCGTGTCCGGCCCCGCGACCCAGAGCTTGCCGACCCCGTTCTCCGCCAGCGTCGACACGACGTCCGGCCAGCGCAGCGGTTTCACGATGCTGTCGAGCAGCATCGTGCGCACCTGCTCGCCGCTGCGCAGGATCTCGCCGTCCTGGTCGGCGACGATCGGCAGCAGCGGGTCGTGGAAGTCCAGGCCGCCGAGCACCTCGTCCTCCGCCTTGCGGCGCAGCGCGCCGAACGCACGCGAGTGCAATGGCGGCCGCATCGTGTAGAGGGAGAGCCCGCCCATGCTCCGGACCGTCTGCTTGAGCCAGTCGAGGTTCCGCTCGCGCAGCGAGACCATGTAGAAGTCGTGGTCGATGTAGCACGAGATGTCGAACCACTCGCCCTTCCCCTCCAGCTGGGACAGGGCGTCGGTGAGCTTTTCCTCCGGGGTGCGGACGAACGAGTGCGTCACGACGTCGGTGTACTCGGTCGCGAAGAACTCGGTGAGGCAGCGGGCGAGCTCCGCCGTCATCCACACCGCGTCCGGGAAGGTGAGCGACCCGGCGTACACGCTGGCCGGCTTCTCGCCGAAGCTCGGCCCGGCGCAGTAGTCGGGACTCATCCCCTGCTCCTCCTCGGCCCACTGGGCCAGGGCGACGCAGGTGAGCATGAACCCGACCTGGGCGTAGGCCGAGTAGTCCCCCTCGGTTTCGCGGAAGCGGTCGACCAGCGAATAGCCGAGCCGGTCGTTCGCCTGCGAGATCAGTTTGCGGGCGAAGGGGTTGATGAGGAGGAACTTGCCGAAGTCGGCGAAGCGACAAGGGCTCATCCCGGGGAAGACGACCGCCGATCCCGGCCGGGTGGCCTCATCCATGGCTGGCGACCTCTCGTTCGGCGACCCGGCTCGCGGGTGCGGTGGGCTGGATGTCCCGCAGGAATCCCAGCAGGACTTCGCGGAACCGTTCGGGTTCCTCGAGGTGCGGGACGTGGCTGGAGTCCTCGAAGATCTCCCAGCGCACGTCGTGGATCCGGTCGAAGTACGGCTGGATCGTGACGGGGGTGGCTTCGTCGTGACGCCCGGACACCAGCAGCGTCGGCACCTCGATGTCGTCGAGGACGTCGATCACCGAGTAGTCCTTGAGCGTGCCGGTGACGGTGAACTCGCTCGGGCCGTTCATGGTCGCGTAGACGGTGTTGTCGTCCGCCATCTCCATGAACGAGGCCAGGTAGTCGGCCGGCCACGGCAGCACGCGGCAGACGTGCCGGTCGTAGAACGCGCGCATCAGCTCGAAGTACTCCGGGTCGCCGGTGGTGCCGGCGGCCTCGTGCGCCCGCAGCTGGTCGTCGACACCCGGCGGCAGCTGAGCGCGCAGGACGTCCATCTCCTGGCGCCACAGCGGGTACGACGCCGGCGAGTCGGCGATCACCAGCCCGCGCAGACCGTCGGGACGCTGGGCAGCGTGCCGCGCGACGACCAGGCCGCCCCACGACTGTCCGAAGAGGACGTAGTTGTCCTCGATACCCAGGTGCTGCACCAGGTTGTCCAGCTCGTCGCCGAACAGCTCGGGAGTCCAGAAGTCCGCGTCCTGGCCCGGCAGCCGCGTCGAACCGCCGCTGCCCAGCTGGTCGTAGTGCACGACCGGGAACCCGTGCTCGGCGAGCGAGCAGAGGTTCAGCAGGTAGTCGTGCGTGCTCCCCGGCCCGCCGTGCACCACGACGACGGCGGGCAGCTCGCCCCCGGCGGTGCCGGTGACCCGGTACCAGGTGCGGTACCCGCCGAAGGGAACCCAGCCCTTCGTGATGGGTGCCACGGCCATGCTCATCACCTCTTCGTTTCCCTCGCACCCGGCGCACGCGGCCGGACCCACGTTCATGTCTAGTCGCCGCGAGCCCGCCGTCACAGCCCCTAAGGGGCATCTAAAGCCGTTCTAAGCTTGCTCGCCCTGCCTAGCGCACGGCGCCGCGCCGCGGAAGGAATCCGCGCCGGAACAGGGGTTCCCGACCCCTACCGCCGCGTTGCCGGGTCGGCCTGACGGCGTCGCGCCACTACCTTTTCCTTGTAGCGGTGTTTCGCCCCCGAGTTCGGAGAGTGCGTCGATGCGCGTCATGATGATGGTGTTCCCGACGAGGACGCACGTCTACAGCATGGCCCCGGTGGGCTGGGCGCTCGCGGCGGCCGGGCACGAGGTGCGCTTCGTCGGCCAGTGCAACCCGCGCGAGGTGGCCTCGTTCGCCGAAACCGGCCTCGACGCGATGTGGTTCGGCGACGAGCTCGACATCGCCCGCCACCGGCAGCTGCAGATGGACGGCGACAACGCCATGCAGGGCGGCTTCCGCATCTCCGAGAGCCGGCCGGAGCGCTACACCGAGGAGTACGTCCGCACGGTCTACGAGCACTGGGTCGAGGTCTTCCGCTGGACCACCCCGGACTCGCTGCTCGACGAGCTGGTGCGCTTCGCGAAGGGCTGGCAGCCGGATCTGGTCCTGTGGGACCCGATGATCTACGCCGCCCCGATCGTCGCGCACGCCCTCGGCGTCCCGCACCTGCGGATGATGTACGCGGCCGACCAGACGGCGCGGATCGCCGCGCAGTACCGCGACCTGCGCGCGGCTCACCCCGAAGACACGACGCCCGACCCGTTCGTCGAGTGGATGTCCGCCGCGGTGGGCCGGTTCGGCGCGTCCTACGACGAGGCGCTGCGCCACGGCGTCAAGACCCTCGACTGTCACCCGTCCTACCTGCGCTACGACGGCGTCGACGTCGACTACGTGCCGGCGCGGTTCATCCCGCAGAACAAGCCGATGGCGATTCCCTCGTGGGTGCTGGAAAAGCCCGAACGGCGGCGCGTCATGCTGACGCTGGGCATCTCGAACCGGCAGGTGCTCGGCGTCGAGGAGACGTCGGTGGCCGACCTGCTCGACGGGCTCGCGGACCTCGACGTCGAGGTGATCGCGACACTCAACGCGTCCCAGCTCGCGTCGGTGAAGAAGGTCCCGGACAACGTGCGCGCGGTCGACTTCGTGCCGATGAACGAGCTCCTCGCGAGCTGCTCGGCCATCATCCACCAGGGCGGCGGCGCGACGATCGGCAACGCGGTCGTCAACGGCGTCCCCCAGCTCGTCATCCCCGGCACCACGTGGAGCGAGCGGGTCTCCGCCGTCGCCCAGGAGAAGCGCGGCAACGGCCTGGTGCTCGACCTCGAGGACGTCACGCCGCAGTCCGTCCGAAGTGGACTGATTCGTCTGTTGGAAGAACCGTCCTTCCGGGAGTGCGCGCTCGAGGTCCGCGACGAGATGCTGGCCACGCCGACGCTCGACGACCTCGTGCCGGAGCTGGAACGGATCGCGCGATGCCGGTGACCGCGCGGCCGAAGGTGGTGCGCACCATCGGGTTCCTCATCGGGAGCCTGCCGATGCGGATCGCCGCCTTCGTGGCCGTGCTGGTCACGATGCTGCTCGGCATCGCCACCACCATGCTGTGGGTTGGCATCCCGATCCTGATCACCGCCACGTCGATGGTGCAGAGCTTCGCCGCCTTCGAGCGCCGCTGGGTCCACCGCATGCTCGACGTCGACGTCCCGCCGCCGCGGCGCCGGGAGCACGGCCCCGGGCTGCTGCAGACGTGGCAGGTCCGGCTGGTCGACCAGACGACCTGGCGCGAGGTGAACTACGTGCTGCTCGCGTTCCCGCTGGGTATCGTCGAGTTCGTCGCCGGGATCGTCTCGGTCGCCGTGCCGCCGTTCGGGATCTTCGTGGCGCCGCGGATCGGCGCCATGCACGCCGCGCTGACGGCGTCGATGCTGGGCCCGGACCGGACGCAGCAGCTGGAGGCCCGCACCCGGCAGCTGAGCGACTCGCGCGCCCGCGGCGTCGACGCCGTCGAGGCCGAGCGCCGGCGCATCGAGCGCGACCTGCACGACGGCGCCCAGCAGCGGCTGGTGGCCGTGGCGATGAGCCTGGGCCGGGCGCAGTTGAAGCTCGACCTGGACGACCCCGTCGCCGTGCGCGAGCTGATCGGCGCGGCACACGCGGACGCCAAGCTCGCGGTGTCCGAGCTGCGCGACCTCGCCCGCGGGATCTACCCGCCGGTGCTGCAGGACCGCGGCCTCGACGCGGCGCTGTCGTCGCTGACCGCGCGGATGCCGATCCCGGTCGACGTCGAGGTGACCGTCGACCCGCGCCCGCCGGCGCCGGTGGAGACCACGACGTACTTCATCGTCAGCGAGACGCTGACCAACATCTCGAAGCACGCCGGCGCCGACCGCGCGTCGGTGCGCGTGACCCGCGACGACGAGACCGTGGTCGTCGAGATCATCGACAACGGTCACGGCGGTGCCTCCGTCCGTCCCGGTGGCGGCCTGGCCGGGCTCGCCGACCGGGCCGCGACCATCGACGGCGTGCTCACCGTGGTCAGCCCGGTGGGCGGGCCGACCGTGGTGCGCGCCGACCTGCCCGTCCGCTGGTGAACCCCTTGGGAGTGGGAACAATGCGCGTGGTCATCGCCGAAGACTCCGTCCTGTTGCGGGCCGGCGTGCAGAGCCTGCTCGCCGACGTCGGCATCGAGACGGCGGCCGCCGTCTCCAACGGCGACGACCTGCTGGTCGCCGTCCGGGAGCACCAGCCGGACCTCGTCATCGCCGACGTCCGGATGCCCCCGACGTTCACCGACGAGGGCATCCGGGCCGCGATCGCGGCCCGCAAGGAGGTCCCGGGGCTGCCGGTGCTGGTGGTGTCGCAGTACGTGGAGGGCAGCTACGCCGTGGACCTGATCGCCGAAGGCACTTCGGGGGTCGGTTACCTGCTGAAGGAGCGCGTCGCCGACGTGGGCGACTTCCTCGAAGCGGTCCGCCGGGTGGCCGGCGGAGGTTCGGCGATCGACCCGGACGTCGTGGCGCAGATGCTGTCCCGCAACCGCGACCCCTTGGAGGGCCTGACCGCCCGCGAGACGGAGGTCCTCGGCGAGATGGCGCAGGGGCTGTCGAACGCGGCCATCGCGAAGAACCTGGTCGTGACGCAGGGCGCGGTGGAGAACCACATCAGCAACATCTTCGCGAAGCTCGGCCTCGAAGCCAGCCGCGACCAGAACCGCCGCATCCGCGCGGTCCTGACCTATTTGGACAGTACGACGGTCCGGAGCTGACCGGCTCAGCTTCGCCAGCTGGTCGCCGGCTGGAACCGGGGCCGGCGGCAGGGACGCGCGGGCTTCGGCGGTTCAGGCTCGGCCGGCTTGGCGGCGCCGACCGCGGCCAGGACCGCCATCAGCGCCGCCAGTTCGGTCTCGTCCGGCGCACCGCGCAGGACCCGCACCACCGGCTCGCCCATCAGACCGGCGGGTTCCCGTGCTTGCGCGCCGGGATGTCGGCGTGCTTGGTGCGCAGCATCGCGAGCGAGCGGATGAGCAGCTGCCGCGTCTCGCCCGGCTCGATCACGTCGTCCACGAGGCCGCGCTCGGCCGCGTAGTACGGGTGCATCAGCTCGGTGCGGTACTCCTTGATCTTCTGCGCCCGCACGGCTTCCGGGTCGTCGGCCGCCTTGATCTCGCGGCGGAAGATCACGTTCGCGGCACCCTCGGCGCCCATCACGGCGATCTCGTTCGTCGGCCACGCCAGCGAGACGTCCGTGCCGATCGAGCGTGAGTCCATCACGATGTACGCGCCGCCGTAAGCCTTGCGCAGGATGAGCTGCACCCGCGGCACGGTGGCGTTGCAGTAGGCGTAAAGCAGCTTCGCGCCGTGCCGGATGATGCCGCCGTGCTCCTGGTCGACGCCGGGCAGGAAGCCGGGGACGTCCACCAGCGTCACGAGCGGGATGTTGAACGCGTCGCACGTCTGCACGAACCGGGCGGCCTTCTCGCTCGCCTCGATGTCGAGCACCCCGGCGAGGACGGCGGGCTGGTTCGCGACGATGCCGACGACGTGCCCGTCCAGGCGGGCGAGCGCGCAGACGACATTGGTCGCCCAACCGGCGTGCACCTGCAGGAACTCGCCGTCGTCGACGATCTCGGCGAGGACGTCGCAGATGTCGTACGCGCGCGCGGGGTCGGTCGGGACGACGTCGAGCAGGCGGTCGGTGCGGCGGCTCGGTGAGTCGCCGGCGGGCACGTGCGGCGGCGTCTCGTTGTTGTTGGCCGGCAGCAGGGAAAGCAGGTACCGGACGTCGGCGAGGCAGGTCGCCTCGTCGTCGTAGGCGAACGCGGCGACGCCGGAGGTCTCCGCGTGGACGTCGGCGCCGCCGAGGCCGTTCTGCGTGATCTCCTCGCCGGTCACCGCCTGCACGACGTCGGGGCCGGTGATGAACATCTGCGAGGTCTCACGGACCATGAACACGAAGTCGGTCAACGCGGGCGAGTACGCCGCGCCGCCCGCGCACGGGCCGAGCATCACGGAGATCTGCGGGATGACCCCGGAGCACCGGGTGTTGCGCCGGAAGATGCCGCCGTAGCCGGCGAGCGCCGTGACGCCCTCCTGGATCCGGGCGCCGGCGCCGTCGTTGAGCGACACCAGCGGCGCGCCCGCGGCCTCGGCGAGGTCCATCACCTTGTGGATCTTCTGCGCGTGCGCTTCGCCGAGCGCGCCGCCGAAGATCCGGAAGTCGTGGGCGTAGACGAAGACCGTCCGGCCGTCGACCGTGCCCCAGCCGCAGACGACGCCGTCGGAGTGCGGACGGCGCTGCTCCAGCCCGAACCCGGTGGCCCGGTGCCGGCGCAGCGCTTCGATTTCGGTGAACGAGCCCGGGTCGAGGAGCAGCTCGATGCGTTCGTGCGCGGTCAGCTTGCCGCGGTCGTGCTGGCGCTGCGTGGCGGCGTCGTCGGGCCCGCGGCGCGCGGCGTCCTTGATCTCGCGCAGTTCGTCGAGCCGGTTGGCGAACGTCGTTGCCTCAGACACGGACGCCTCCCAGCTCGTCGGCCAGGCGCCGCAGGATGACGCCCTGGTGGCGCGTGAGGAAGAAGTGCCCACCGGCCAGCTCGTTCAGCTCGAAGCCGCCGGCGGTGTGCTCCGCCCAGGAGGCGACCTCGTCGACGGTGGCCATCGGGTCGTCGCTGCCGGTGAAGGCCACGATCGGCGCGTTGAGGGGTGCGCCCGGGGCGTACCGGTAGGTCTCGACGGCCCGGTAGTCGTTGCGCACGACGGGCAGGATCATGCGGACGACGTCGTCGTCGCCGAGCAGGTCCGCCTCGGTGCCGCTCAGCCGCCGCAGCTCTTCGATGACGCCGTCGTCGGTCCGGGTGTGGACGCTCTCGTCCCGCGTCCGCGAGGGAGCGCGCCGTGCGGAGACGAACAACGCTGCGACTTCCTGGCCGGCGCGTTCGAGCCGGCGAGCCGTCTCGTACGCGACCATCGCGCCCATGCTGTGCCCGAACAGCGCGAGCGGCCGGTCGGTGTGGTTCCGGAGCAGGTCGGCGACGCGGTCGGCCATGGCATCGATGCTGGTCAGGAAGGGCTCGTGCCGCCGGTCCTGCCGCCCGGGGTACTGGACGGCGAGCACCTCGATGTCCGGGGCGAGCGCCTTGGCCACGGGGAAGTAGAAGGGGGCCGACCCGCCGGCGTGCGGCAGGCAGACGAGCCGCGCCTTCGCCTCGGGTGACGCGGCGAACCGGCGGAACCAGTTCTCCTCGGCGTGGTCAACGGGGGCGACCATGTCGTCCACCGCCCTTCGGTGTCGGAGGCTCCTCCCGGCCAAGCTAGCCAGCGTTCGCGGCGGCCGACGACCCCTAAGGCGTCTCTGACGAACAGGCAGGGGTCAGGGGGAACGTATGATCGCGGCGAGCACCGGCGGGTGGGAGGGGGCTGGGTGTTCGGCTGGAAGAAGAAGCTCAACAATCTGAACGGTCTGATGGAGCAGCTCAGGCCCGACCTGAGCCGGGAATCGCTCGGCGTCGGACCCGCCTTCCCGGGCGTCGCCCCGAACCCGTTCCTGAGCGGTGACGCGGGGAAGCGCACCGCGGAACTGCGGACCGGGACGCTCGCGCTCGGCGTTCTCGTCGACTGGCGCGAGGTCAACAGCAATCCCCGCGTGGTCCTGATGTTCGACGTGGAGACCGCCGACGGCCTCTCGTTCCGCGGTATCGCGGACGAGGACCTCACGATCACCGAGCTCACCCGGCTCGCCCCGGGACAGACGTTGCCCGTGCGCTACCGGCCGGCCGTCATGGACCACTACGTCGCCCTCGCCCGGGACGCGGACCCCGCCCAGGTGCGGCAGCTCTCCGACAAGATCGCGAGCCGCAAGCGGACCTGACCCGCACCCAGTCCCCCGAACGCGACGGGTAAACGCGGCCGATCCGGGTAGCCGTAGCGCGGACGCTGCCGCACTCCGGGGGAAGCGCGGCAGCGGAAGGAGTCACCGTGCGCGTGAGCTGGAGTGGAGCCGACCAGGCGGGCTGGCAGGTGCTGGACGTCGACGGCATCGACCGGGCCGGGCTGACCGCCGCCCGCCGCTGGGCCGAGGTCAAGCTGGGCACGCTCCGCGAGACGGACCTGATCGACACGCTGATCATCGTCGGCGAGCTGCTGGAGAACGCCTACGTCCACGGCGGCGGGCCGCGGCAGCTGCGGATCCACCACGCGCGGGAGCCGTGCGAAGTGACGGTCGCGGTGGCCGACGCCGGCAGCGCCGAACCGAGGCTGCGGGCGCCCGACCACGGCGGCGGACGCGGGTTGCTGCTGGTCGACCAGCTGTGCCGGGACTGGGGCGTGAGCCGCCACGACGGCGGGAAGCTGGTCTGGGCCCGGATGGAGTGCTCGGCGGGCTAGGACAGCTGCGGCACCAGCTTCAACCAGGCCAGCGCTTCGTCCACGCTCCAGTGCACCGGCAACGCATGGTCCAGACCAAGCACGGCGATCGGCCGGAGCAACGCCCGGCACCGCCCGGCCACCGCGAACGGCACCCCGGCCGCCGCAGCGTCCAGCAGGATGGTCAGCACACGGGCACTGCAGAACGTCACGGCCGACGCGTCGAATACCAGCGCCGGCGGAGCCAGCTGGAGCTCCCGGTTCAGCAGCGCGGCGAGACGGCCGGTGACGGCCAGGTCGAGGTCGCCGGCCGCGGTCACCACGGTCGCTTCGGACGTCGTCGTCACCTCGAACGTCGTGGACCGGTCGGTGTGCGGAGCGGGGATCAGCATCGCGAAGGCCTCCTTGGCGAACCACCGCGAGGCCGGACGTCGGTCCGGACCCACGACAAGCCCGGGCGGGGTTGCGGGGGATCGAGGCACGACGGCTGCAGGCTGAACCGCTAAGACCCCACCCTACAACCGATGCGTAACCGATGCGTCACGAGCCTCGCCGGAACCGGGCCGGCGTCGTCCCGAGCTCGGCCCGGAACGCTCGGGAAAACGCGGATTCCGACTGGTAGCCGACCCGGCCGGCCACCGAAGCCACCGTCGCGTCGGAGGTGGACAGCAGCTGGGCCGCCGCCATCATCCGGGCCCGGGTGAGGAACGCTCCCACCGTCATGCCCGTCTCCCGGACGAACCGTCGCAGGAACGTCGCGCGGGACATCGCCACCTGACGGCTGAGCCGCTCGATCGTCCACTGCGCCCCGGGGTCGTCCAAGACGCCGGCGACCGCCGACGCGATCCCCGGGTCGGCCACCGCCGTCCACAGCACGTCCGCCGTGGCCGCGCCGCGGGCCGTCCGCAGCACCATCGCCAGCAGCACCGTGCTCAGCGCGGACAGGATCGCCGCCGACCCGGAGCCCTCGCGGCTCGCCTCCCCGCGCATCAGGAAGCTCAGCCCGCGCAGGACCTCGTCCGTCTCGGGCGACTGCCCGAACGACACGTGGATCGCGCCAGGCAGGCTCCGGAACAGCAGCGCGCCCGGGCCCGCGTTGACCGCGTAGTGGCCGCAGAACAGGTCGATGACCGGGTCGCCGCCGCGCTCGCTGCGCTGGGTGGCGAGCACCTCGCCGCCGGTCTCGACAGTGCCGCGCGCCCGTCCAGGCCCGGCCGTGACCACCCGGTGCTCGGCGCCGCTCGGGATCAGCACGACGTCCCCGGCGCGCAGCTCGAACACCTCGTGGCCGACGTGCAGCCGGCACTCCCCCTCGAGCAGCACGTGGAACGGCACGGTCAGCTCCCGGGACCGGGCGACGTCCATGCACGTGCCCGCCCCGAGCAGGCAGTGCTTCTCGAGCGAAGCCACGAGGTCGGCCATGCGAAGTAAGCGGCTGACAGCGTCCACGGTGATACTTTCGAGCAGAAAACTGATACTGGCAAGCCTGGTCGTCTCATCGGGACCGTCGCACACTCGACCACATGGAAAAGCTCACCGCGGATGTCCTGGTCATCGGGTTCGGCAAGGGCGGGAAGACCGCCGCCCACGCCCTCAGCGACGCGGGCAAGCGCGTCGTCCTCGTCGAACAGTCGGAAAACATGTACGGCGGCACCTGCCCGAACGTCGGCTGCGTGCCGACCAAGATGCTCGTCCACTACTCGAACGCCCGGCGCATCGAAGACGACGCGCAGGAGTTCTTCGCCCACTCGATCGCCGGCGTCCGCGCCCTGACCAGCGCTTTCCGCGCGGGCAACTTCGCGTCGCTCGACGGCAAGGACACGGCGACCGTCATCACCGGCACCGCCCGGTTCACCGACCCGCACACCGTCGCCATCGGCGAGGGCGACGACCGCATCACCGTCACCGCGCCGACGATCATCCTCAGCACCGGCTCCGCGCCGGTCGTCGCGCCGATCCCCGGCCTGGCCACCAGCAAGCACCTGGTCAGCAGCACCGAGCTCACCCAGGCGGCGACGCTGCCGGAACGCCTGATCGTCGTCGGCGGCGGCTACCTCGGGCTCGAGTTCGCGTCGATCTACCGGCACTTCGGCACGCACGTCACCGTTCTCGAAGGAGCCGAGCGGCTGCTGCCCCGCGAAGACGAGGACATCGCCGGGACCGTAAGGGAAATCCTCGAAGGCGACGGCATCCGGATCATCACCGGCGCGAAGATCACCAAGGTCGAGGACAGCGGCGCCGTCGCGAAGGTCGGCTACGAGAAGGACGGCGAGACCCACGAAGTCGAGGCGAGCGCCCTGCTCCCGGCCACCGGACGGCGTCCCGTCACCGACGGCCTCCGCCTCGACGCGGCCGGCGTCCGGACCTCGCCGAACGGCGCCGTCGAGGTCGACGAGCACCTGCGCACCAGCCAGCCGCACATCTACGCCGTCGGCGACGTCAACGGCGGCCCGCAGTTCACCTACGTGGCCCTCGACGACGCCCGGATCGCGCTGGACGAGCTGCTCGGCGAAGGCAAGCGCACCACGACCGACCGGGTCGCCGTACCGCACACGCTGTTCATCACCCCGCCGCTGGCGACGGTCGGCCTGACCGAGCGCGAAGCCCGCGAGCAGGGCCTGAACATCAAGGTGGCGAGGGAAAAGGTCGCCGACATCGTCGCCATGCCGCGGGCCTACACGGTCGAGGAGACGCGCGGGATCATGAAGTTCGTCGTGGACGCCGACACCGACCTGATCCTCGGCGCGGCGCTGCTCAGCATCGACGCGCAAGAGGTGATCAACACCGTCGCGCTGGCCATCCGGCACAACATCACCGCCACCGAGCTCCGGAACTCGATCTACACGCACCCGAGCTCGACCGAAGCCTTCAACGAGGTCTTCGGCAAGGTCGTCAGCGGGTAGAACGCACACCCCCGGGCGCATCCGGTGGGGATTCTCCCCATGGCCAGACGGGCGCCGCCGCCCTAGCGTGGGAACCCGGTGACGAGGAGGTTCCCGCGGATGCTGATCGACGACCTGGCCGCCCGGCTGCCGGCGGACCGGCTGGTCCGCGACCCGGACGTCGTGGCGAGCTTCGCCCACGACGAAGCCGAGTGGGCGCCCTACGCGCAGCCCGCGGTGGTCGTCCGGCCGCACACGGCCGAAGAGGTCCAGGCCGTGGTCAAGGCCTGCCTGGCGAACCGGGCCCCGCTGGTCACGCGCGGGGCCGGCACCGGCCTCTCCGGCGGGGCGAACGCCGTCGGCGGCTGCGTCGTGCTGGTCACCGACCGGCTCACCGCGATCAAGGAGATCGACGAGCGGGAGCGGTACGCCGTGGTCGAGCCCGGCGTCGTCAACGACGACCTGCGCGCGGCCTGCGCGGAACACGGCCTCTGGTACCCGCCCGACCCGGCCAGCTCGCCCTGGTCGACCATCGGCGGCAACGTCGCCACCAACGCCGGCGGCGTGTGCTGCGTCAAGTACGGCGTCACCCGCGACTACGTCCTGGGCCTGCAGGTCGTCACCGGCACCGGCGAGCTGGTCCGGCTCGGGCGCCGCACCGCCAAGGGCGTCGCCGGGTACGACCTGACCGGGCTGATGGTCGGCTCGGAGGGCACGCTCGGCGTGATCACCGAGGTCACCGTCCGGCTGCGGCCCGCCCGGGCCGCGGAACGCACGGTCGCCGGGTACTTCGACACCACGGTCGCCGCCGGGCAGGCCGCCGCGGCGGTCGCGGCCCGGGGCGTGCTGCCGTCGGCGCTGGAGCTGGTCGACCGGCACTGCCTCGCCGCGGTCGACCAGTGGAAGAACATGGGCTTGAGCGCCGACGCCAACGTGGTCCTGCTGGCCCGCACCGACTCCCCCGGCGCGCTCGGCGAGCACGAAGCCGCCGAAATCCTCGACTGCTTCGAGCGGTCCGGAGCAACGTGGGCCGCCCAGTCGACCGACCAGGCCGAGGCCGACGCGTTGTTCGCCGCCCGCCGCCTCGCCTACCCCGCGCTGGAACGGCTCGGCCCGCTGCTCACCGAGGACGTCTGCGTCCCGACGCAGGCCGTGCCCGAGATGCTCGCCCGCATCGACGTGGCGGGGCAGCGGCACGGCGTCCACATCGCGAACGTCGCGCACATCGGCGACGGCAACCTGCACCCGCTGCTCGTCACCCCGGCCGGGGACGAGGCCGCGCGGAAGAACGCCCAGGCGGCCTTCGACGACATCATCGCCGACGCCCTCGACCTCGGCGGCACCGTCACCGGCGAACACGGCGTCGGCCTGCTCAAGCAGCCCGGCCTCGCGCGCGAGCTCGGCGCGGACGTCCTCGCGATGCACCGCGCGGTCAAGAACGCCCTCGACCCGCACCACATCCTCAACCCCGGCAAGGTCTTCCCCGAAGGGACACCCGCATGATCGTCCGCACCACCGCCGGCGAGGTCCGCGGCGAGCCGATCGCCACCGGCGTCCGGTTCCGCGGCATCCCCTACGCCGCCGCGCCCGAGGGCGAGCTGCGGTTCGCCGAGCCCGTCCCGGCTCCGGAGTGGGACGGCGTGCGCGACGCCCGCGAGGCCGGACCCACCGCGCCCCAACGGCATCGGCGGATCCCGGGTCTCGACCTGTCGGCCGTGGTCGGCACGGGCTGGCAGCCCGGCCCGGAGTACCTGACGGTCGACGTCTGGGCCCCGGACCCGGCCGCGGAAAACCGGCCGGTGCTGGTGTTCGTGCACGGCGGCGCGTTCATCGGCGGTACCGGCTCGGCCCCGGTCTACGACGGCACGGCGTTCACCCGCGGCGGCGCCGTGCTGGTGACCGTGCAGTACCGGCTCGGCATCGACGGCTTCCTGCCGCTCGACGGCGGCGCGACCAACCTCGGCCTGCGCGACCAGCTCGCCGCGCTGCGCTGGGTCCGGGACAACATCGCCGCGTTCGGCGGCGACCCCGCCAACGTCACGCTGTTCGGCGAGTCCGCGGGCGCGATCAGCGTCGCGTGCCTGCTCGGTTCGCCGTTGTCGGAAGGGCTCTTCCGCCGCGCGATCGTCCAAAGCGGACACGCGAACATGGTGCGCGGGCAGGCCGAGCTGACGCGCGTGACGACGCTGGTCGCCGACCGGCTCGGCGTAGCACCCACCGCCGAGGCCTTCCGCGAGCTGAGCACCGAGCAGCTGCTCGACGCCCAGGACGCCCTCCTCAAGCCCGGCGGCGGACCTGACCTGCGTGGCGAGGACGGCCTCGACCGCAGCTTCGGCCTCAGCCCGTTCCTCCCGCTGGTCGGCGACGACGTCCTGCCGGTGCACCCGGGCGAGGCGATCCGCGGCGGCGCGGGCGCCGGCGTCGACCTCATCGCAGGTACTTGCCGCGAGGAGATGCTGCTCTACTTCGGCCCGACCGGGCTGCTCGACGTCCTGACCGACGAGCAGGCCGTGGCCATGCTGTCGGCGTCGCACCCGGACCCGGCGGGCGTGCTGAAGAGCTACGGCCTGGGCGACGGCCGGAAGGCGGGCGAGGTGTTCGTGGAAGCGATGACCGACCTCGTCTTCCGCGACGGCGTCAAGGAGCTCGTCGAAAGCCACCAGGGCCGCTCGTTCCGGTACGAGTTCGAGTGGCGGGCGCCGAGGCTGGGCGCGTGCCACGGCATGGAGCTGCCGTTCGTGTTCGACTCCCTGGCCGAGTCCGCCGGCCTCGTCGGTGACGCTCCCCCGGCGGAGCTGGCCCGCGAGGTCAACGCCGCGTGGGTGCGGTTCGCCACCACCGGCGACCCCGGCTGGGCCGCGACCGAGACGACGCACCTGGGCTGATGGACGCCCACGGCCTGCGCGAGCTGTACGACCTCGTCCTGCGCCTGTCGGCGGTCCACGACCTCGACGCGCTGGTGCAGGAGGTCGTCGGCCACGCGCGGCGCCTGCTCGGCGTCGACATCGCCTACCTGGCGCTCGCGGAACCGGACGGCTCGCTCGTCATCCGCGTCACCGACGGCTCGCTCGGGCCGCGGATGCGCGGCATCGTGCTGCCGCGCCGCGGCGGGCTGGCCGGGCGGGTGGCCGAAACCGGGGAACCGGTGCAGAGCGCGGACTACCTCGGCGACGCCGCGTTCACCCACCTCGGCGACGTCGACCGCGTCGCCGAGGACGAGGGCCTGCGCACGATCCTCGGCGTGCCGCTGCGGCTGCGGGGCAAGGTGGCCGGCGTGCTGATGGTGTCGCAGCGCGCGGTCCGCCGGTTCACCGCGGCGGAGACGTCGCTGCTGACGTCGCTCGGGTCGTTCGCCGCGATCGCCATCGAGAACGCCAAGCTGGTCACCGCGCTGGCGGCGGCGAACGACCGGCTGGAACGCGCGGTGCGGCTGCACGACCGGCTCTCGGAGGTCGCGCTGCACGGTGGCGCTCCCGAAGACGTCGTGGTCCCGCTGTCGGAACTGGTGCCCGGCCTGGTGCTGGTCGCGGACGAGCACGACGAGGTCCGCGCCGCCGCCCGGGACGGTTCGCTCGTGGACGCGCGGCTCGACGGCGAACCGTCGGCGTTGTTCGCCGGCGCCCGGCGGACCCAGGTGACCGAGCGGGCGGTCACCGTGCCGGTCGCGTCGGCGAACGCGTACTTCGGGGCGCTGCAAGTGGTTCCCGGCGCACCGCTCGACGAGGCGGACGTCCGGCTGCTGGAACGCTCGGCGATGACCGTCGCACTGGTGGCGTCGGTCGAGCGGGCCGAACGCCGGACGACCGAAGAGCTGGTGGAGCACCTGGTGACCCGCCGCGTCCGCGAGGTCCCCGCGTACGCCCGCGACCTGCGGCGCCCGCACCTGGTCGTGGTGAGCGAAGACCAGCGGCTGCGGAACCTCGCCCCGCTTGCGTCCAGAGTGGACGGTCGCGTGGTCGCCTTGGTCCGCGCGGACGAGGCGACGGTCCGGTCCTGGTCGCTGGGCACGACCGGCCTCGCCGGCCCGGCGACCGGCGCGACCGCGCTGGCCGACGCGTACGACGACGCGGTCGCGTGCGTCCGGGTCCTGGACGCGCTGGGCCGCGGCGGGGTCACGGCGTCGCCCGCCGATCTCGGCCCGTACCGCTACCTGCTCAGCCAGGCCGGCCGGGAGGAGGCCGGTGCGTACGTCGCCCGGACCCTCGCCCCGCTGCTGGCCCACGACGAAGAGCGCGGCACGGACCTCGTCCACACGGCGGAGGTGTTCCTGCGCGGCGGGCGTCGCAAGGCCACCGCGGCCGAAGAGCTGACGATCCACCCGAACACGCTCTACCAACGCCTCGACCGCATCACCGCGTTACTGGGCGAAGACTGGCAGGACGGCGACCGCGCGCTGGACGTCCACCTGGCGTTGCGCATCCACCGGCTCGCCCGCGAATTGCGCTGACACCCCTATCGTCAACCCTTATTCCGGCCCATTTCCGCACGGAACCGAAAATCTTGACACAGCTAACGTTCGTCAGTCATTGTCGAGAGACGAAGGCCACAATTCCCGCCTTTCCTCCGCGCCGACGAACCCACGGAGACGAATCATGACGAATATCAAAGTGACGCTTTCCGGCGGCCCGGCCGAGCTGATCGAACAGCACCGCGACTGGACGGTCGGCAACATCGGCGAAGTCGCGAAGGTCAGCTTCGGCGCCGGCTACGAGCACTTCTCCCACGAGGGCGAGTTCACGACGACCAGCGGCGGTGACCAGGTGCCGGTGTTCGCCTGGTGCGGTCGCACCCGGGTCGCCGAGTAGCCCGCGGCCGCGTCTCCACCCGGATCTCCACCCGGCGGAGGTCCTGCTCCGCCCGGGTCGCGCCCTAGCGTTCTCCCTGTCGAAGTTGTCGGGACAGGGAGAAATCGGTCATGGGTGAAGTCGTCCAGTTCATGCTGCTCCGGTTCGCGCTCATCGGCGGCGGGATTCTGCTGCTGGTGATCGTGATCGGGATCATCGCGGTCGCGTTGAAGAAAGCCGGGCGCTACGACCAGGCGAAGCGGTTCGTGGAGCCGATGGTGCGCGAGCAGCTGGAGAAACGCCGGAAGCGGGACTGAGGGGTCACCGGTCGAGACCGTGCCGTTCGGCATAACGCAGCGCCTCGACCCGGCTGGCCACCCCGATCTTGGCGAAGGCGTTGTTGATGTGCGTCTTCACGGTCGTCTCGCCGATGACCAGCTCGGCCGCGATCTCGCCGTTGCTCAGCCCGGCGGCGATCCACCCGAGCACCTCGGCCTCGCGTGCGGTGAGGCCGTCGGGAAGCTTTTCCTTGCGTGAAAGGGGTTTCTTCGCTTCGGCCAGCGCCCCGGCGACCTGCCGCGAGACGTCCGCCCCGAAGGTCAGCTGCCCGGCGACGACGGCCCGCAGCGCGGCGCCGATCTCGTGACGGCCCGCGTCCTTCGTCAGGTACCCCTTCGCCCCGGCGGCGAGTGCCCCGGCGATCGACTCGTCGTCCGAGTACGTCGTGAGGACGAGGACGGCGACGCCGGGGTGCTCGCGCGTCAGGCGCCGGGTCGCCTCGACCCCGGTCAGGACCGGCATGGTGAGGTCCATGAGGACGACGTCGAGGCGGTCGAGCGTCCCGGCCAGGTCGAGTGCCTGCGCCCCGTCGGCCGCCGAGCCGACGACGTCGACGTCGTCGAGGAGCCCCAGGAGCGCGACCAGGCCTTCGCGCACGGCCTGCTGGTCGTCCACCACCATCACCGCGATCGTCATGATCGGCAGTCTGCCGCATGCCGGGTGTTCGGGAGAATGGCCGCATGCTCATCCCCGAAAGTGTCAAGACCCACTGGTGGCGCGCCGCCCTCGTGGTGGCGGCGGTGGTCGTGGTCTGCTTCTCGGTGAGCCCGTTCGGCGGGCTGTTCGGCCTGGTCCCGATGCTGGTCTGGGTTTCGCTGGCGCCTTCGCGCCGGTCCGGGCTGATCGTCGGAGCGGTGCTGCTGGCGCTGCTGGCGTGGTTCGTCGTGCCGGGCGCGCTGAGCCTGGGCGGACGGTGGGTGCCGGCGCCGATCGAGGTCTACTGGCTGCACACGACGCTCGCGGCGGTGGTGTGCGCGATCGGCGCGCGCCGGTTCGTCCGGCCGCTGCTGCTGGTCATCGCCGGGTTCGTCGTCGCGGGCGGGGCGTGGTTCGCCGGGTTGCAGGAGGCACCCGGCGACGAAGGGGTCGTGCCGGTTCCGGCCGCGCTGCGGGTCGTCCCGGAGATCGACTGCGGTTCCGGCGGCTGCTGGCGGGTCCTGGAAGCCACCGGAGACCACGCCCCCGAGGTGCTGCGGGACCACGTCATGGCCCGGCACTTCACACCCGCGACCGACGACGCGTACCGCGACACGGCCCGGTTCTGCCGGCACACCGGGATCGTGGTGGACCACGAGGTGTGCGTGACGATCCGCCCCCACGGGACGGACGCGGCGCGGGTCGACTGGTACGTGAACTGAGGGAGGCGGCGCGGCGGGTCGGGGCCGCCGCGCCACCCGGAGGCCTCAGCCCGGGGCCACCGCCCGGCCCGTCTGAGGTGAGATCATCCCCGCGCACAGCCCGCGGCTCGCGAGGGTCTGCGCGATCCGCGGGATCGCGGCCAGGGTGTTGCCGGGCCATTCGTGCATCAGGATGACCTGGCCGTTGGCGAGCCGGCCGTTGGCCGCGACGATCGCGTCGACGCTCGCGTTGTTCCAGTCCTGCGAGTCGACGTCCCAGATGATCTGCCGCAGGCCGTACTTCGCTTCGACGGCTTGCAGCGTCCCGTTCGTTTCCCCGTACGGCGGGCGGAACAGCCTCGGCGTACCGCCACCGGCAGCCGCGATCGCCTGCTGCGTCCGGGAAATCTCGGAGTCCATCTGGGACTGGCTCTGCTGGGTGAGGTGCGGGTGGGTGTAGCTGTGGTTCCCGACCCACATGCCGGCGCTCACCTGAGCCCGCACCTGCGCGGGATAGGCGGCGGCGTACTGGCCCTCGTTGAACATGGTCGCCCGCAACCCGTTCTGCCGCAAGGAGTTCAGCAGAGCGGGAGTGTGCGCATTGGACGGTCCGTCATCGAAGGTGAGCCCGACGTACCCGGTGCAGGCGGCAGCTTCCGCCGGCCCGACGGCGGCCATGGTCGTCACGGCCAACGCGGCCGCCATGATCAAGGGACGCATGGGTCAGCCCACCGTCAGGTTGGAGTTACCGCTGCTCTGGTAGCCCTCGGTGGCGAGGATCATGTAGTAGTTGAAGCTCCCGAGCCGCATGCCGTAGCGCGCCCAGGCGTCGAAGTGGTTCCCGGTGGTGATGGTCCCCCCGGTCTTCTTCTGCTGCCGCACGGACCAGTACTGGTTGAAGGTCTTGGTCCCCTCGACGGACGGCGCGTTGTAGCGGGTGGTCTGGTAGACGTCGTAGGTGCCACCGTCGCTGGTGACGGTGCCCTTGTAGGTCCCGGTCGGCCGGTAGGTGCCCCAGTTGTCGACGATGTAGTACTCGACGAGCGGGTTGGAGGTCCAGCCGTAGAGGGCGAGGTAGCCGTTCCCGGAGGGGTTGAAGCTCCCGGAGTAGCTGACGGTCCGCCGGCTCCCGTTGCTCCAGCCCTTGCCGCCGACGAAGTTCCCGACGTTGCTCCAGTTCATCCGGTAGTTGCCCCCGGAGGTGAGCGTCATCTGGACGGAGCCGCCACCGTCGGTCCAGAAGGAGTAGTAGTAGCCCCCGTTGCTCCCGGTCTGGCTCTTGGTGAGAACGGTATCGGCCCTGGCCACGCCGGGAACGAGCGCGGCGATGAGCGCAAGGGCGACCCCCACCCTGAAGCGGTTCTTGGTGAGCATGCTTCCTCCTCGTCGAGGCTGGCCAGGTGGGGAAAGCATGTGATCGGGGTTGGTGGTGGGGCAATAACTTTCGGAAAGTTTCGGGAGTACGGAAGAGTTTTCCCGAGTCAGCCGCGCCGCGACCGGATCAGCGCACGCCGCCGCGCCAGCGGCGCGTCGAGCAGCCGAATCCAGGCGGGGACGGCAAACTCGTCTCCGGCGACGGCGACCGGGCGGTACGCACCGGCGTCGCTTCCCTCGCTCTGTCGCACGACTTCCTCGTAGAACCACGAGGAAGCGATGGTGGCCAGGAGAGCCGACGCGTCCGCCAAGGTGTGTTTGAGCACGGGCGCGTCCACCAGCCGTTGTGCGTCGAGGATCGAAGCGCCGGTGACGCCGTGGGCGTCGAAGGTCACTTCACCGGCGTGCAACGCCAGCCTCAGCCTCATCTGCTCCTCGGGCGGGTGCACGCCGTTGTGCGCGGCCAACTCCTCGGCGAGCGCACCGGGGAGCCGCTCGGCGAAGGGCGTCTTCGAGACGGCCGCCGGGCCCAGCACGAGTACGCCGTCCCCGAGGTCCGAGTACTGGCAGACAGCCCACGGAATGCCGGCCGCCACGAAGGCACGCTCGAGGGCGCGGTACATTCCGCGGCGGATCCTGATCTTGTTCGGGTTGGTCCGGGAGTACCGCCCAAAGCCTTCGACGTCGATCACGAGGATGGTGCAGTGTGCCGTGTCGAGTTCGACGCTGCCCTGCCAGTCGACGTTGACGACGGGTGGCCGGGAGGGAGCGAGCGCTAGCTCCGGACGGACCCGGGAGGTCCGCCCACGAAGTTCCGCTCGAGGCTCCGACATGGCGCAATTCATCCGTTCGGGGTATCCGCTCGGGGGGTCGCGTACCCGATGACAAGTGGTAATACGAGGTTAGCGGAACCCGGTGGGGGCATGGTCACCGCAACCGCATACTGTGTGGTTACCGTAACCAGCGGAGGACTGTCCCCACAATGAGCGCGCCGTCGTCTCCCGTCGTCGCATCGTGGGAGCTTGCCCTGCGCTTGAAACGGCAGCGGGAGCGGCTGGGCATCGAAGTCAGGGCGATCACCGAAGCCCTGGACTTCACTCGCAACTACTGGAGTGCCGTCGAAAACGAGCGCAAGATCCTCTCCCCGGAAGCGCTCACCCGCGTCCTCGATCTGTTCGAGTTCGATGAAGAGGAAAAAGCCGAGCTCCTGGCGCTGCGCACCGCCGCCAAGGAACGCGGCTGGTGGTCGAACTACTCAGCGCTTTTCGACGCCGACGTCCAGCGCCTGTTCGGACTTGAACAGGGCGCTCAGGCGGTTCGGGACTGGGAAAGCCTGCTGATCCCGGGGCTCCTGCAGACCGCCGACTACATCCGGGCGATCATGACGCCCGCGGTGACATTGCCGCGCGTCGAGGTTGACCAACGCGTTGAAGCCCGGCTGCGCCGCCAGGCCCGGATCGCGGACGCGGACGACCCCTTCACCCTGACCGCCATCATCAGCGAAGCAGCCCTGCGGCAGCAGATCGGCGGGCGGGCAGTGCTCAAGCAGCAGCTCGCGCATCTGGCCGAGCTGATCGAGAGTCACCCGCGGAAGCTCGACGTCCGCGTCATTCCGTTCACCGCCACCGCGTGCGGACTCTTCGGTGCAGCAACCGTGCACCTCATCGAATTCGGGAACCCGCGGCTCCCCGCCCTCGCATGGCAGGAAACCGTGACCGCCTGGGGCGTCATCGACGACCCGGTGCAGGTCCGGAACATCGCCACCACCTACGAGGACGCATATGGGCGAGCGCAGACCCGGGAGAAAACCCTGCAGATCGTCCGAAAAATCTTGAAGGAACTGAGTTGACTGTAGAGTTTTCGCGCGCACCGCGCCTCGACGGATGGTTCAAGAGCAGCTATTCCAACGCCGGTGGCAGCTGCGTCGAAACCCGGCTGACATCCGACACCGCTCTCGTTCGCGACACCAAGGACCGCCGGCCCGGTCAACCGATCATCGAGCTTTCCGCCAGTGCCTGGACGTCCTTCCTCCACGCGATAACTCCAGAGGATGGTTCGATGTCGTGCCTTTGATCAGGTGAGGGGTAACTGCAGGGCCCCTCACCCCAAAGCGCGAAAGTCCGGCTCGGCCGGCCCGACCAACCGAACCCAAGCTTGTGCCGTGGTTTCCTTCTCCTGAACCACCACAGGCTCATAACGGCCGCTCAATGGACTGTGCCGAATGATCTCGTCGTAGTACCAACCCGAGGCGATCACCGCGAGATCACTGTCCGACCAGGCCAAGCTCTTCCGCAACACCACGGAATTGAGCAGCCTGAACGCGTGCACGATCGCCGAACCCGTCGTGCCATAGCTGTCATAGCTGACTTCTCCCGCATGAAGCACCATGCGGAGCCGGATGCGTTCCAGTGGCCGATGAGTACAGTTGTGATCCGCCAGAGATCTCGTCAAAGCGTCCGGGACCAGTTCGCTGAACACCGCCTTCGGATAACCAGCGGGGACCAGCAACAGCACCCCTTCGCCGAAGTCCGCGTTGTGGCAGTGACTCCACGCGACGCCACTCTCAGCCAACGCCTGCTGGAAAGCCCGGTACAGCCCCTCCCGCAGCACCAGCCGGTGAAGATTTGTGCGATCGAAGGACGAAAACCCGTCGATCGCGAGCGCGAGAATCGTGTGGTGCACCGGATCCGCCACCGGCTCGACAACCAAAGGCGGCGCGCTCCCCCGAAGCCACTCCCACACATCCGTCCACGACATGGGCTGATCGTGAACTCGCCCGGTGGACACTTCGCTTGCCGCCTGCTGGACAAAACCTTGACAGCCACTCGACCCGCGCTGAAACCGGCCCGGTGCAGGGTTACGGTGCTGGTCAGGACGACCGGCCGGGGGTGGACGGGAAGCCTGATGGAATTTCGGATCCTGGGGCCCGTGGAGCTGCTGCTCGGCGACCTCACGGTCGCCCTCGGGCGGGCCAAGGAACGCTCCCTGCTGGGCGTGCTGATGCTCAACCACGGCAAGGTCGTCACCGTCCGGACCGTCACCGAAGCACTCTGGGACGACAACCCGCCCGAGCACGCCCGGAACGACCTCCAGACCTACGTCAGCCGACTACGAGCCTGTCTGCGGGGCTTCGGCGTCTCCGCGCGGATCGTCACCCAGCGCGCCGGCTACCAGTTCCTGCCCGGGAACGACGATCTCGACTACGCACGCTTCAAAACCCTGATTCGCGACGGCGAGCGCGCGCGGGAAACCGGGCGGCTCGACGAGGCCGCCAACGCGTTGCGGGAAGCGATGGATCTCTGGCAGGGTCCCGCCGTCGAAGACCTCGGCACCATCTGGATGGAGCAGAAACGGGAAGATCTCGACCGCTACGAGCGCGTCGCCGGCTACCAGGCCTTGTGCGCCGTCGAGCTCGAGCGCCGCAACTTCCGCGAGGTGCTGCGGATTCTCGACGAAGCCATGGTCGACCACGAGCTGGACACCCAGTACATCGCGCAGCGGATCACCGCGTTGGACGGGCTCGGGCACTACGAAGTCTTCGACACCTACTGGAAACAGGTGTACGACCGGTTCGCCCGGTCGTTCGGGACCGGGCCCGGCCAGGAGCTGCAAGGACTGCACCAGCAGCTGCTCCAGTCCCGGGATTCGCCCGCCGACCGGCACCGCACCCAGGCGGCTCTCCGCTCGCTGCCGCCCGCCCAGCTGCCGTCGACCGTCAGCCAGTTCGTCGATCGCGACGAGGATCTCGGCCGGCTGAACGCGTTGTTCCTGCGCTCCCGGGTCAAGGGCCCGCCCGCGACGCTCATCATCGCCGTCACCGGGCCGGCCGGTGCCGGCAAAACAGAGCTGGGACTGCACTGGTCGCACGCCGTCCGCGAGCGGTTCCCCCACGGGCAGCTGCACGCCGATCTCTCCGGGTACGCCACCGGCCCGCCCCGCGACCCCGCCGACGTGCTCGCCGAGTTCCTCGACGCGCTGGGAGTCGCCGTCATCCCTGCGAGCCTGAGCGCCCGGACCAGGATGCTGCGGACCCTGCTCGACGACCGCCGGGTGCTCGTCTTCCTCGACAACGCCCGGGATTCCGGGCAGGTCGTGCCCCTGCTGCCGGGCAGCGCGCACTCCGTGGTCGTCGTGACCAGCCGGTACCGGCTGAGCGACCTCGTGACCCACCACGGTGCTTATCGGCTGGAAGTCGCTCCCTTCACCGAAGCCGAGATCGCTCCGCTGCTCGAAAGCCTGCTCCGCGACGCCCCGGCCGAGCCACCCGATCCGGCGGCGGCGCTCGCGTTGACCGGCGGCATCCCGCAAGCCGTCCGCACCCTCGCCGAACTCCTGCCCGGCAACGGCGGCCTGCCGAGCCCGGCCGAACTCCTCCTGGCCGGCGAACTGGCGTCCGGCACGATCCTGACCTCGGTGTTGTGGTCCTACCGCGCCTTGGAGCCGCCGGCGGCGCGGCTCTTCCGCTCGCTCGCGCTCACCATCGGGCCCGGCATCTCCCTGGAAGGGATCTGCGCCCTCGACGGGACCGACGACGAGACATCTCGCGGCGCCGTCACCGCGCTCGGCTCCTTGTACCTGGTGAGCCGGGAAGACGGCCGCTACCGGATGGACGTCCTCACGCGCGCGGCCGGCGAACGGCTCGCGCTCGCCCACGACTCCCGCGCCGACCGCTCGCGGGCCGAAGCGCGGCTCCTCGACTGGTACATCGCCCGGGTCACGGACGCCGCCGAGGTACTGGCGCCCGCCCTGCGGCGCACGGCCGAACTGCCCCAGGCCGGTCGCCTGCCGGATTTCGCGGCGGCGCAAGCGTTCCTGGCCGACGAGGAAGCGAGCCTGTGCGCTGCGATCCGCCGTGGGACAGACGGCAACCTGTCCCGGGCAGTGACGTTGCTCCGGCTGGTGCGGCCCCACCTGACCATCAGCAGCACCGCACCCGAATGGCGCGAGGCCGTCCAGGCGGTCCTGCTCGCCACCCGGGCCGACCACGACCTCGACGCCGAGGGGCAGGCGTGGACCAGCTTGGCGCGGATCCACCACGCCCTCGGCGATCCGGGGAAGACCGAGGAGTCCCTCGAGCTGGCGAGCGCGATCTTCGGCAACACCGGCAACAGCCGGGACCGGTCCGAAGTCCTCCTCCTGCTCGCCCGCCACGCGGACGACTCCGGCGACCGGGTCCGAGCCGAATCGTGCCTGCGCCAGGCCCTCGACATCCAGCACAGCCTCAACGAACCCGCCCAGTGCGCCGCGGCCCATGGCGCCCTCGGCACGCACCTGCGGCATCAAGGCGAGATCGAAGAAGCGGAGACGCACCTCTCCCACGCGAAAACGCTGTACGCCGAGCTGGGCGATCACCGGCGCCACGCCGCGATGGCGCTGGAGCTCGGGCTGCTGAGCCGTCAGGCAGGCCGGTCGACCGAGGCACTCCGGCGGCTCACCGAAGCAGTTACACTGCACGATTGGTACCCGGCGGACCACGAGGGGACGCTCACCGCCCTGGTCGAGCTGAGCGAAGCCGCCTGTGATGCCGAGGAACATCAGGACGTCCTGCTGTTCGCCCGGAAGGCGCTGGGGATTTCGCATTCCCCCGCCGACCACGTCCGGGTCGTCCGCGCGCTGGTGGCGCTGGTGCGGTCCCTCGCCGCGACCGGCCGGCAAGCCGAGGCGTGGAACGAGTCCCGCCAGACGATCGCCCTGGTCGCCGACGCCGACGACCCGGTGCGCGAGCACGTCCGCGAGCAGTTCACCCGGCTCGGGTTGTGGCCACCGCATTAGGGAATTCCCGGTCGATTCCCCGTTAGCTTGACCCCCGTACTGTTGCAGAAGCAGGGGGACCAGCCATGAAACGCACCACCGCGGCCATCACACTCGGATTCGCCGTAGCGGCCTTCCCATTGGTCACGACCACAGCGGCGTCGGCGGCCGTCACCTGTGGCACCCAATGGACCCAGGGCACCTCGGGCCCGAACGCCCGCGACTACCAGTGGGGCAACTGCGGCACCGCCGCCGCGAAGATCAAGGTCTACTCCCTGACCTACGGCGGCGCCTTCAAGACTCTCATCGGCGAAAAGTGCGTAGCCGCCAATGCGGTGGCTCCGCTGGGCGGAACCACCGACTGGCGCGTCCTCTCCTACACCGGCGAAGACACCGGCGCGGGCTGCTGAAAGCAGGGTGAGCCGGGCAACCGGCTCACTCCCGCAGGCCGATCGCGTCGATGGGGCGGGCCCGCAGCGCCGCCCACGTCGACAGCCCCATCGCCAGCATCCCCAGCAGCACCGCGCCGCCGATGATTCCGAAGTAGACGGACAGCGGCCCCGACGGCACCGGGCTCCCCCGCAGGCCCACGTTCAGCAAACCCAGCGGCACCAAAGCAACCAAAGTCCCGAGCACCACAGCGATCCCGACCGTCGCCAAGGCCTCGAGACGCATCATGTGCGTCACCTGGCGGCGTGTCGTGCCGACCAGCCTCAGCAATGCGAACTCGCGAGACCGCTGAGCCGTCGTCAACACCAGCGTGTTGGCCACCGAAATCGCCAGGTACCCGACGATCACGCCCACCGCCACCAGGTTCAGGTAGAACTGCGCCTGCCGCTCCCCGCCTGCCGAAGCCGCCGGCGCCGAAGAAGCCACCGTCAAGCCCGGGTACGGCAACGCGCGAAGCGCCGTCGCCACCGTCGCGGGGTCGGCGTCCGGGGACCGCCGCACCAGCACCGAATCGTCCAGGCGGCCGCCGTTGTGCTCGCGGGCCAGGGCCACCGGCAGGACGAAGTCGCCGAAGGCCAGGTCGTGCGTGTACGTCGCCACCAGGCGCAACTTCGCCGGTGCGCCGTCGCCGAAGTAGAACGTCACCTCGTCGCCGATCTTCTTGTCCAGCCAGTCGGCCTCCGACCGGCTCAACGCCACCGTGTCGCCCGCCAGGTCCGCGAGCCGCCCGCTGTCGACGCCCAGCTCCAGCGCGCCGCGGGTCTGGTCGCCCGCCAGGCCCTGTGCCGGCTTTCGCTGGACGTCCACGCTGTCGCCCACCGTCGACGCCGTGATCACCGACGTCCGCACCACCGGCGTCGCCGTCGCCACTCCCGGCACCCGGGCCAGCGCCGCGGCGACCTCCGGTGAGACACCCGCCGGGGCGCTCAGCACGTAGTCGGCCGTCGTCGAGCGGGCCGTCTCCTCCGCCGCGGCCGCCGTCGACGACGTCTGGCTGTAGAACGTCGCCAGTGCGAACGCCACCGACAGCATCAGCGGGGTCACCGCCGCCGCCAGCCGCCGGGTGTTGGCCTGGGCGTTCGCGCCCGCCAGGTACCCGCTGATCCGCCAGACCCGCCCCAGCACCGGCGCCAGCACCCGGGTCACCAGCGCCGTCACCTGCGGGCCGACCACGGCCAGCCCGATGACGACGACCAGCGTCGCCATCGTCGAGATGGCGGTCCCGATGTCGCCGCGCAGGAACAGCGGCACGAACGCGCCCCCGAAGCCCACCAGCACCAGCGCCCAGCCCGTGATCAGGCGGACGCGGCCGAGCTCACGGCGTTCGACCGCCGCCTCGCCGAGCGCTTCGACCGGCCGGATCGTCGACGGCCGCCGGGACGCCGCCCAGGCCGCCAGCCGGGCCGCGCCCAGGCCGAGCAGCAGCGCGGCCAGCGACGGCAGCGGGCTGATCGCCAGCTCGAAGTCGGCCGGGATCACGCCGATCGCGGCGAACGCGTCCCGCAGCCCCGACGCCACCGCGAGCCCCGCGGCGCCACCCAGCACCCCGGCGACGAGCGCGACCAACGTCGTTTCGGTGCCGATGAGCTTCCGGACCTGGCGAGGAGTCGCGGCGATCGCCCGCAGCAGCGCGAACTCGCGGCGTCGCTGGTTGATCGTCAGCGCGAGCGTGCTCGCCACCACGAACACGGCCACGAGCAGGGCGAACCCGCCGAACGAGCCGGCGATGGCGAGCAGCAGCATCCGCGTCTGGCTGACGTCGAGGAACTCGATCGTGCTGCGCTCGACGCCCGTGGTGACCGCGGCGCCGTCCACGACCGCGCCGATCCGCTCGGCGAGCGTCTCCGGCGCCACGCCGGGCTGGGCCAGCACGCCGATCGCGTGCGCCTGGCCGGGACGTCCGGCCAGGTCCGCGGCCCGGTCGGGGGTGAAGAACAGCGCCGACTGCCGCGAGAGGGCGTCGACGATGCCGCTCACCCGGAACGTCCGCGGCACCGACCGGGTCGCGATCTTCACCTGCCCGTCGACGCCGACGCCGGCCCGCTGCGCCAGATCGGCGTCCAGGACGACCTCGTCGGGCGCGCCGGGCGCCCGGCCCGCGCGCAGCGTGAACGGCGCCAGCACGGCCGCGTCCCAGTTGTGGCCCAGGGACTGCGCGCCCCCGAGCACCTCCCCGGACGCCGTCACGACCTGCGCCGGGAAGCTCTGCTCGGCCACCGCCGCGCGGACGCCGGGCACCGAAGCGATCCGGCCGGCCAGTGCGTCCGGGACCGACGGCTGCTCGCCGACCTGCTCGGCCGACAGCGCGTCGGCACCCGGCGGCCGGACGCTCTGCGCACCGCCGACGACGACCGCCGCGGCGGCGTAGCGCTGGGTGGGGACGCCGGCGCGCAGGCCGGACTCCATGAGGACCCCGCAGCCCGCCACCAGGGCGGTGCCGCACAGGATCGCGATGAACGCGCCGGCGAACCCGCCGAGCCGCGTCCGGATCGTCTGCCAGGCCAGTGACAGCACGGTCACCACTCCCCGAGGTGCGTCATCCGCTCCGCCACGCGCTCGGGCGTGGGGTGCGGGAGGTGGCCGGCCAGCTTGCCGTCGGCGAGGAAGAGGACGCCGTGCGCGGCGGAGGCCGCGACCGGGTCGTGGGTCACCATCAGGACCGTCTGCCCCATGCCGTCGACGACGGCGCGGAGCAGGTCGAGGACCTGCCGCGCGGTGCGGGTGTCGAGCGCGCCGGTCGGCTCGTCGGCCAGCACGACGTCGGGCCGGGCGATGAGCGCCCGGGCGATCGCGACGCGCTGCTGCTGCCCGCCGGACAGCTCCGCCGGACGGTGTTCCAGCCGCTTCGCCATGCCGACGCCTTCGACGATTTCGCGCAGCCACTGCGGGTCCGGCTTGGTACCGGCCAGCCGCAGCGGCAGCGTGATGTTCTGCAGCACGTTCAGCGACGGCATCAGGTTGTAGGCCTGGAACACGAACCCGACGCGGGTGCGCCGCAGCCGCGTCAGCTCGTTCTCCTTCAGCCGCCCGATCTCGGTGCCGCCGAGCAGGACCTTCCCCGAGGTCGGCCGGTCCAGGCCGGCCGCGCAGTGCAGGAAGGTGCTCTTGCCCGAGCCCGACGGGCCCATCACGGCGGTGAACGTCCCGCGCGGCACGTTCGCCGTCACGCCGTCCAGCGCGGTGACGGCGCCGTCGCCGGAGCCGTACACCTTCCGCACCCCGGCCAGTTCCAGCGCATTCGCTGTCGTCATCGTGGTCCCCTTCGTTCTCTCGTAAGGAAAACTAGGGCGGCGGGGCCATGGCTTGAATCCCGTGGAGAGGTGGATGCGGGGTAGCGCCAGCACCACCACCGGGGTGGGGTGGGACACTGTCGGCGTGACGACCCGCCTGCGCGAGTGCTGGTCGGCGGCTCGTTACCTCGTGGTCGGCGCCGGCACGTCGCTGTTGTCGATCTTCGCCCTCGCCGGGCTCTTCGCCGTGCTGCTGCTGTGCCCGTTCGGCGTCGGCATCCCGTCGCTGGCTCCGGCGATCAAGCTGTCGCGGTGGCCGGTCGGGGTCGACCGCCGCCGGGCCGCGCGCCGGCTCGGCGACGCGATCCCCGAGCCGTACCGGGACGGTTCGCCCCTGAAAGACCCGGCGACGCGCCGCGACCTCGCGTGGCTCGCCATCCACGCCGCGACCGGGATGCTGCTCGGCAGCATGGCGGTCGGGCTGCCGCTGGGCGTGCTCCAGCAGGTCGTGACGCTCGTGGCGTGGCCGGCGTCGGGCGGGATCCAGGGGTCCCTCGGCTTCGTCGTCGACTCGTGGCCGCGCGCCGGGCTGACTCTGCTGGTCGGCATCGCCTTCACCGGGCTGACGCTCCTGCTGCCGCGCGCCGCGCAGTGGCAGGCCCGCACCGCGCGGAAGCTGCTGCGGCCCGCCGCGGGCGTCGTCCTGGCCGACCGGGTCGCCGAACTGACCGCGACGCGGGCGGCCGCGCTGGAGGCGCACGGCGCCGAGCTGCGCCGCATCGAGCGTGACCTGCACGACGGCACCCAGGCGCGGATCGCGGCGGTCGTCCTGCAGCTGGGCATCGCCGGCCAGCTCTACGACCGTGACCCGGCCACGGTGCGCGACCTGCTGGTCAAGGCCCAGGACACCGCCACCGACGCGCTCGCCGAGCTGCGGACGGTCGTGCGCAGCATCTACCCGCCGCTGCTGAGCGAGCGCGGCTTGGCCGGCGCGGTGCAGGCGCTCGCGGAGCGCACGCCGGTGCCGACGGCGGTCACCGTCGAGTACGAAACCGGCCGCCCGGCCGCCGTCGAAGCGGCCGCGTACTTCGTCGTCGCCGAGGTGCTGGCCAACGTCACCAAGCACGCCGACGCGTCCCGGGTGGACATCACGCTCGGCGGCACGGTGAGCCTGCTGACCCTGGAGATCCGCGACGACGGCCGCGGCGGCGCCGACGAGAAGCGCGGCAGCGGGATCGCCGGGATCCGGCGCCGCGCCGAAGCCTTCGACGGCACCCTGACTCTGACCAGCCCACCCGGTGGGCCGACCGTGCTGCGAGTGGAGCTGCCATGCGGGTCGTGATCGCCGAGGACGACGCGCTGCTGCGCGAAGGCCTCGCGCTGCTGCTGAAGACGGCGGGCATCGAGGTCGCCGCGACGTTCGACAACGCCGAGGACTTCCTGACGTTCGTCGAGGCCGACCGGCCCGACGCCGTCGTGATGGACGTCCGGATGCCCCCGACCCACCGCGACGAGGGCCTGCGCGCGGCCGTGCGCGCCCGCGAGATCCACCCGGGCCTGCCGGTGCTGGTGCTGTCGGCCCACGTCGAGACGAGCTACGCGGTCGAACTGCTCGCGGACGGCGTCGGCGCGGTCGGCTACCTGCTCAAGGAGCGGGTCGGCAAGGTCGAGCGGTTCCTCGACGCGCTCGAGCGGGTCGCGAAGGGCGGCACGGCGATGGACCCGGAGGTCATCGGCCAGCTGATGTCCCGCCGCCGCGCCGCCGATCCCCTCGAGGCGTTGACGGCACGCGAACGCGAAGTGCTGGCGCTGATGGCCGAGGGCTACAACAACAGCACGATCGCCGAGCTGCTGGTCGTCAGCGACGGCGCGGTCCTCAAGCACATCCGCAACATTTTCGCGAAGCTCGGCTTGCCGTCCGACGAGGGCGGCGGCCACCGCCGGGTGCTGGCGGTCCTCGCCTACCTCGGCCGCGACGCGGGGTAGCGCGGGCACCACCCCGGTTTCGGGTGCCGGCGGGATCGTCGAGGCGGGCCCGCGTTCGTAGTGTTCGGGACATGGAAAACACCACTGCCCCCGCCCGCACCGCCACCCCCATCGTCCTCTGGGTGGTCTTGGCCATCAGCGCCGCGGTCAACGCCGGCGGCTCCGTGACCGGCCTGGACTTCACGCTCCGCATGATCGCGGGAGGTATCGCGCTGGCCGCTACGGCCGGGCTGATCACCTACTACGTCCGGCGACGGCGATAGCCGACGCGGTCAGCGCCGCGGCGGTCCAGAACGGGTTCAGCACGCCGGCGAGCACCGGGCCCGCCGTCGCCCCGACGTTGAGCGCCGCTGTCGCATAGGAGCCCGCCATCGTCGGCGCACCGGTGGCCAGGCGCAGGATCCGGGTGATCACCGTGCCGCCGACCGCGAACGACAACGCGCCTTGCGGGAACGCGAGGAAGGCGACCGCCGCCGGGACCAGGGCCAGCGCGACCCAGCCCCCGAGCAGCAGCGACCCACCGATGACGACGACCCGGCCGGGCCACCGGTCCGCGAGCCGTCCGGCCGCGGTGATGCCGGCGAAGCACCCGGCACCGAAGAGACCGAGCACCACCGGCGCCGGCGCGACGCCCTCGCTCAGCGGCGCCAGGTAGGTGAAGACGCCGAAGGTGGCTGCGTTGACGAGCGCCGCGCGGAGCAGCACCGGGGCGAGCGGACGGAGTTCGGCGAACTCGCTCCTCAGGTCGGCTTCGCCGCCGGCGGGGGTGCTGGGGATGCGCGACACCGCGGCGAAGGCCGGCAGGCACAGCGCGGCGACGGTCCAGAAGGCCGCGGGCCAGCCGAGCAGCGCCCCGCCGGGGATGCCGGCGACGCACGCGAGGGTCGTCCCGCCGAGGAGGACGGCGAGCGCGCGGCCGGTGCGGTCCGGCGGCACGAGCGCGACGGCCGCGGTCAACGCGACGGCGAGGAACCCGGCGTTCGCGACGGCGGCGACCACCCGCGTCGCGAGCAGGACGGCGAAGGACGTCGTCAGCCCGCCGGCGACGTGCGCGGCGACGAAGAGGACCAGGAAGGCGTTCAGGGCGGTGCGAGGTCGCCAAGTCCGCGCGAGCGCGGCCATGAGCGGCGCCCCGGCGACCATCCCGGCGGCGAAGGCGGAGGTGAGGTACCCGGCCTGAGCCACCGAGACGCCGAGCGTCGCGGCGATGCCGGGGACGAGCCCGGCCAGCATGAATTCGGACGTGCCCATGGCGAACACGCCCAGGGCGAGGAAGTACAGGGACAAGAGAAGCTCCAGGGATCACGAACGCGGTGGACGCTTCGTGGTCACCCGGGGAGCCCGGGAAGTCGGGAGTTACCGGGCCGCCGGGATGACCGGCGGCCCCACCCTGGACGCTTCGGGGCTCGACATGGCCCCGACCTTACCGGTTACGGTGAACCGTGGCGGAACTCGAGGAGACGGTCGCACTCCTGGACCTGTGCTTGGAACCGATCGCGAAGCGCCCGATCGACCTCTCCGATCCAGCCTGGGCGGAGAAACTGCGCACCGCCCAGCCCCTGGACGAAGCCGGAGTCCGACCCGAAGCCGAGGAAGCGCTGCGGGCCCTGCTCAATCGCTACGAACACGGCGACGACGAGACGCGGGCCGCCGTCCGGGCGGTGTTCGAGCGCTACCCGTCGTTCTGCTGGGCCGCGCACCTCCCGGGTGCGGACGTCCGCACCCGGCTCCTGCACCTGTCGGCCCGTGACCACGGCCGCGACACCCGCGACGAAATCCTCGCCCTGAACGCGATCTGCGACGAAGCCGGCACAGACATCACGCCCCTCCTGCGCGAAGTCGCGGAGCTCTCGAGCACCGTCGACAAGTACGGCATGGGCTCGATGCGCGACCTCTTCCTCCGCGCGGCCGGCCGGGTCAGCCCCGGAAGCTCGCCCGGTAGGCCTGCGGACTCGTCCCCACCACCCGCTTGAACCGCTCCCGGAACGCGCCCGGCGAGCCGAACCCCACCTGCGCCGCGATCCGGTCCACCGGCTCGCCCGTCGCCTCCAGAAGATGCTGCGCCCGCCGGACGCGGGCCCGCAGCAGCCACTGCAACGGCGTTGTCCCCGTCTGCTCGCGGAAACGGCGGTTCAACGTCCGCGTGCTCATCCCCACCTGCGCCGCGACGCCGGACAGCGTCAGCTCCGCCGCGCAGTTCTCCTCCAGCCACGTCAGCACCGGCTCCAGCTCGGACCCGCGCGGCGTCGGCGGCGCGTCGTGCGCGATGAACTGGGACTGGCCGCCCTCGCGCTCCAGGGGCATCACCGACAGCCGGGCCGCCGACGCCGCCACCGCCGAACCGTGGTCGCGGCGGATCAGGTGCAGGCACAGGTCCAGCCCCGCCGCCGCGCCCGCCGAACTGAGGATCTGCCCGTTGTCCACGTAGAGCACGTCCGGGTCGACGTCGATCGCCGGGTAGAGCCGGGCGAGCTCGGGCGCGGCCGCCCAGTGGGTCGTCGCGCGGAGGCCGTCCAGCAGGCCCGTCTCGGCCAGCACGAACGCCCCCGAGCAGATCGACGCGATCCGCGCTCCCCGCGCCGCCGCGCTCCGCAACGCCGAGATCACCGAAGACGGCAAGGGCGGGTTCGACGCCCGGCCCGGCACGATGATCGTGTCCGCGTCCGCCAGGCCGCCGAGGTCCCACGGCGGCCGGAGCGTGAACATCCCCGCGTCGAGCTCGGGCTCGGGGCCGCAGATCCGGACCTCGTAGGCCGGTGCGCCGCCCAGGAGCGTCCGCGAGAAGACCTCGATGGGCGTCGCCAGGTCGAACGGGACGACCTGGTCGAGCGCGAGGACCGCCACGATGTGCATGGCACCACGGTAGACCGTCCACTAAGGACGGAGGCTGCGCAGCATCAGGTTCGCGAAGTGCTCGCCGACCTGCTCCCCCGACAGCGGGCCGTCCGCGTGGTACCACATGTGGAGCCGGTGGATCGCGCCGTAGTGGTAGTTGATCACCAGGTCGGCGGGGACGTCGTCGCGGAAGACGCCCGCGCGCTGCCCCTCGGCGACGAGGTCGCGCACGCGCTCGTGGTAGACGCGCCGCTCGGCCCGCACCTGGACCTGCTTGGACTTCTCCAGCAGCGGGAACGACAGGAAGAACACCGTCGCCGCGTCGAGGTCGGCGATACTGGTGACGACGACGTCGGCGATGATGGCGTGCAGCCGTTCCGGCAGCGGCAGGTCCGACTCCGCGATGGTCCGCATCCGCTGGGCCTGCATTCGCAGCATCGCGGTGTAGATCTCCAGGAGCAGGTCGTCCTTGGACTCGAAGTAGTGGTACAGCCCACCTTTGGTGACGCCGGCCTCTTCGACGATCTCCCGGACCGTCGTGGCCTCGAACCCCTTCTCGGCGAACAGGCGTACCGCCGCCCGCACCACCTTGTCCCGCACGCTCATGTCGCCACCCTATGTGAGCGGGGAGGCCGGTCCGCACGGCGCCGCGGACCGGCCCGATCCTCACTTGCCCAGCAGGTTCACCTGCTCCGGAGTGGCGCGTTCACCGGTGTACGGCGTGATGGCCCCGGTGCCCCGGTCGGTGACCGACGGTGGCTGGATCACCGTCGTCGTGGTGTCCGGGTTGATCTTGAACACGAACCCGCCGGTGTACCCGGAGTGCGAGTCCTTCGAGAACCCGAACGGCGTGAGGCCCGGGCCCTTCAGCTGCCCGGAGCTCATCGCTTCGACGATCTTCTGGCGCGTCGGGTCCGGCCCGGCGGCCTTCAGCGCCTGGCCGAACGTGTAGCCCAGCACCATCCCGTAGAACAGCGTGTTGGTGAGCGGCTCCTTCGGGATGTACTTGTCGTGGATGCCCTTGAAGTAGGCGACCCACGGGTCGGACGTCTGCGAGACGTCGGGCAGGTAGCCGGTGCCGATCAGCCCGGACAGCAGCTGCGCGCTCGAGACGGTCGCGCCGCCGCGCTTGGCGAAGTCCTGCAGCAGCCCGGACAGCGTCGCCGGGTCGGCGCCGATGCTGCTGACGACGAACTGCGGCTTGTAGCCGATCTTCGCCGCGGCCAGGATCGACAGCGCGGTGAACGCCGGGATGCACTCGCAGACGACGACCTCGGCGCCCGCGGCCTTGAGCGCGGACAGCTGCGGCGTGACGTCGGTGTTGGCGCTGTCGTAGCCCTGCCGGACGACGGTCTGGTCCTTCACGAACTGGTCGAGCCCCGCCTGGGTGTCCCGGCCGATGTCGTCGTTCTGCGTGAAGTACCCGATCTTCTTGCCGGCGAAGTTGTCCTTGATGTACTTGCCCTGGATCTTGCCCTCACGCGCGTAGTCCAGCTGGTAGCCGAAGGTCATCGGCGCCTTCTGCGGGTTGTCCCACGCCAGCGCGCCCGAGGACACCAGCAGGTCCGGCACGCCCTCGGTGTTCAGGTAGTCGACGACCTTCGAGTGCGTCGGCGTGCCGAGCCCGCCGACGATCGCGAACACCTTGTCCTGCAGGACGAGCTTCTTGACGACCTCGACGGTCTTCGTCGGGTTGTACCCGTCGTCCTCGACCTTGTAGTCGATCTTGCGGCCGTTGATGCCGCCGCCGTCGTTGATCGACTGGAACACCGCGCGGGCGCCGACGGAGATCTTGCTGTACCCGGGCGCGGCCGGGCCGGTCAGCGGCTGGTGTGTGCCGATGGTGACGGTGTCCTTCGTGACGCCGACGGCCGAGTCGGCGGCCTGCTGACCGCCGCCGTCGCTCTCCCCCGCACCTCCGCACGCGGTCAGGGCCAAGGCGAGAGCGAGGAACCCCGCGCCGTACCTAGTGGTTCTCATGGTTCTCCTTCTTTTCGGCGGGTCGACGGAGAAGCTTGCGCAGCCACTGAAAACCGCCCTGGATGCCGCGCGGGAAGGCGAGCACGACGACGATGAGGATCACGCCGTACACCGCGAGCGGGAGGTTGTTGGCGACGTCGGTGTTGAGGTGCAGGACGTCGGCGAGGTCCTCGGACCAGGCCTGGAAGTAGACGAGCGCGACCGCGCCCCACAGCGCGCCCCACAGGGAGCCCAGCCCGCCCAGCACCACGGCGGCCAGCAGGCTCAGCGACAGCGCGGGCGTGAACGAGCCGGGTGCGGCGGTGCCGAGCAGGAACGCCTGCAGGCCGCCGGCCAGGCCACCGCACATCGCGCTGATCAGGAACGCGAGGATCTTCGTGCGGCCGACGGCGATCCCGCTCAGCGACGCGGCGACCTCGTCGTCGCGCACGGCCCGGAAGTCGCGCCCGAGCCGGCCGCGCACGACGTTGACCACCAGCACCAGCGCGATGAGCACGCTGAGCCAGACGACCCAGGTCTGCCAGCGCAGTTCGGGAACGGTCACCCCGGACGGTCTGCTGTGGACGGTGAAGCTGAGACCGTTGCTGCCGCCAAGGAAGTCCTGGAACCGGCGGGTCAGCGCGGGCAGGCCGACGGCCAGCGCGAGCGTCGCCCCGGCGAGGTACGGGCCGCGCAGCCGGGCCGCGGCGGCCCCGGCCAGCAGCCCGGCGAGCCCGCCGGCGGCCGACGCGAGCAGCAGGTCGGCCCACAGCGGGAACGACGGCACCCGGCGCACCAGCAGCGCCACCGTGTACGCGCCGATGAACATGAACGCGCCGTGGCCCAGGGAGACCTGCCCGGTGAGCCCGGTGAGCAGGGTCAGCCCGGCGACCGCGATCAGGTAGTAGCCGATCGTCGCGATCCGCAGGTTGGTGAACTCGTCGGTGACCAGCGTCAGCAGGACGACGGCGGCGAACGCGGCCAGCGCGAACAGGACGTGGCGGAGCAGCGGTGGCAGCGTCCGCTTGTTCGCCACCGTCTCGGCGCGGGTCTCCGGAAGACTCGTGCGCACGGTCATACCCGCCTCACCTTCGCGCGGCCGAACAACCCGCTGGGACGCACGATCAGCACGACGACGAGGATCGCCAGCGCGGCGATCGTCACCATCTCCGGTCCGAGGTAGCCGGACACGTAGGACAGTCCGACGCCGAGGACGAACCCGCCGGCGATGGTGCCCAAGGGGTTGTCCAGGCCGCCGAGCACCGCCGCGGTGAGCGCGTAGACGAAGACGCCGTCCAGCACGTTCGGGAAGAGGAACGGCGGGGTGGCGAGCAGCCCGGCCAGCGAGCCGACCGCCGCCGCCAGGCCCCAGCCGACCGTGAGCATCAGCCCGACCCGCACGCCGAGCGTGCGCGCCACCTCCGGGGCGAACGCCGCCGCCCGCATCCGCAGGCCCAGCGGCGTGTACTTGAACACCACCAGCACGAGCGCGGCGATCACGAGCACCACCAGCACCACGAACAGGTCGTTGGCGGAGAACCGGCCGACGAAGTCGAAGGCGTACGGGAACGCCAGCGGCTCGTTGGACCAGATCATGCCCGCGATCGCCTGCAGCACCAGCAAAAGCCCGAGCGTGACGATGATCGAGCTCAGCTCGGAGCGGTGCCGCAGTGGCCGGATCAGCAGCCGTTCGGTGGCGACGCCCAGCAGCGTCCCGGCCACGATCGCGACGGCGAAGCCGAGCCAGTAGCTGCCCGTCGCCTTCGTCACGGAGTACGCGAGGTACGTCGAAATCAGGGCGAGGGCGGGCTGCGCGAAGTTCACCACCCGGGTGGCCCGGTAGATGATGACCAGCGCGAGCCCGAGGGCCGCGTAGACCGCGCCGGCGGAGATCCCGCCGAGGGTCAGGTCGAAGAATTCCTGCATACCGGACCGTTCACCTCCATGATTACGGTCTTCAGAACCCGAGGTAGGCGTGGCGGAGACCGTCGTCGGCCAGCAGCTCCGCGGCGGTGTCGACGGCCACCACGCTGCCGAGCGCGAGGACGTAACCGTTGTCGGCGATGGACAGCGCGCTGTGCGCGTTCTGCTCGACGAGCACGACGGTGAGCCCGGTCGAGGTCCGCAGGTCCCGCAGGATGCCCATGATCCGGGCGGTGATCAGCGGTGCGAGGCCGAGTGACGGCTCGTCCAGCAGCAGCAGTTCCGGCCGGCTCATCAGGGCGCGGCCGATGGCCAGCATCTGCCGCTCGCCGCCGGACAGCGTCGCGGCGGGTTTCGCCGCACGTTCTTCCAGCGGCGGGAAGAGCTCGAACACCTCCCTGCGCGCGGCCTCGCGGTCGGCGCGGTCGCGGCGCCACAGCGCGCCCAGCCGGAGGTTCTCGTCGACGGTCAGCTCGGTGATCACCCCGCCGCCTTCGGGCACGTGCGCCACGCCGCCGCGGGCGATGCGGTCGGGGGCCAGCCCGGTGAGGTCCCTGCCGTCCCACGCGATCCGGCCGCCGCGGGCCGGCTGCAGGCCGCTGATCGTGCGCAGCAGCGTCGTCTTGCCCGCGCCGTTGGCGCCGAGCACGGCGGTGATCCCGCCGCGGTCGACCCGCAGGCCGACCCCGTCGAGCGCGCGGACGGCGCCGTAGGCCACGGAAAGCTCGTCGATCTCAAGCACCGGGCGCCTCCTCGGCGGGGTCACCGAGGTAGGCCTCGGCCACGCGGGGGTCGGCCTGGATCTCGGCCGGGGCGCCCGCGGCGATCACCTCGCCGAAGTTGAGCACCACGACGCGGTCGCAGACCTGCATGACGAGGTCCATGTGGTGTTCGACGAGCACGACCGCCATGTGCCGCCGCAGCGAAAGGATCAACGTCGAGAGCTCGATGAGCTCGGCGGCCGAAAGCCCGCTGGCGGGTTCGTCGAGCAGCAGCAGGTCCGGCTCGGCCACCAGCGCCCGCGCGAGGGCGACGCGTTTTCGCACGCCGTAAGGAAGAACGCCGGGCAGCCGGTCGGCGAGATCGGCGATCCCGAGCTCCCCGAGCGTCTGGCGGGCCCGCTGCGCGAGACCGGCTTCGTCGCGCGCCGAGCGTCCGGCGCCGACGAGCGCGGGGAGCAGGCCGGTCTTGGCGTGCCGGCCCGCGCCGGCCATCACGTTCTCGAGCACGGTCAGCCCGGAGAAGAGACCGAGACCCTGGAGGGTGCGGACGATCCCGAGCCCGGCGAGGTGTTCGGGACGGTGCCGCACGAGCGGTTCGCCGCGCCACAGCACACGCCCGGACTGGGGCCGGACGAAGCCGCAGATGACGTTGAAGAGCGTCGTCTTCCCGGCGCCGTTGGGGCCGATGACCCCGACGACGGTGCCGGCGTCGACGCTCATCCGCACGTCGTTGAGCGCGGTGAGCCCGCCGAACCGCACGGTGAGGCCGTCGACCACGAGCAGGTCTTCGCGGGGAAGAGCCTCACCACGAGGTGTCATCGATGACACTCCTGTCTCACCATGTGGACCGGGCCGTACCGCGCGGTCGGTATGAAGAGGGTGGGGTGCGGCGCCGGTCGTGTCAAGGTGTGAACCATCGGAAACCGGATCAGCGCGGGCCGGTCCGTGAATTTCGAGATGCCCGTGCGCCGGGGGAAGTCCTTACGACGCAAGAAGGGCGGGTGCGCTTTTCAGCGCACCCGCCCTGCTCCTCCAGACCCCGGTCAGCCGGTACTCGCCTGCGGGGCGATCATCGAGGAGGCGTCGAGCTTCGTCTGGACGACGCCCAGCTGCTGCAGCAGGTCCGGCACCCGCTGGATGCGGCGGGCGTCCAGAGTGGACCCGAACGCGGGCATCACCATCAGGCTCGCGATGTCCTGGTCCACCTTGGCGTTGCGGACGACGAGCGGCTCGATCCGCGCGCGGTCGACCGCGGCGCGCGTGGCGTTGAGCATCGCGCGCTGGAACGCGAGCATCGTCTTCGGGTGGGCCTGGACCCACTGCGCCGTCGCGCCGAAGCCGGTGAGGGGGAACGACTGCGTGCTGCCGCTGGCGGCGTCGATGACCGGGTACGCGCCGGCGACCTTGGCCGACTGGGTGAGGAACGGTTCCGGCTGGTAGGCGGCGTCGACGCGGCCCTGCGCCAGCGCGGTCCCCATGTCCGGCAACGGCATCGGCACCCACTGCACCTTGTCGAAGCCGACCCCGTGGTCGCGCATCACCGACCGGGTCAGCACGTCCGAAGCGGCGTTCTTCGAGCTGATGGCGATCCGCTTGCCGTTCAGGTCGCCGACCGTCTTGACCGGCGAGTTCGGCACGGTGACCAGCTCGTTGCTGCGCGGGCTGGCCGAGGTGGCGTCCGCGATCAGCCGCACGTCGGTACCGTTGTTCTTCGCCAGGAAGAACAGGGTGTACGTGGACATCGCGAGGTCGTCCTGGCCGTTCGTCATCCGGGTCAGGGCCTCCTGGCCGCTGGCACCGGTGTCGGCCTGCACGTCGAGCCCCTGGGCCTTGAAGTAGCCGCCCTCCTGGGCCAGCCAGAAGGTCGCCAGGTCGACGGCGGAAAAGATCGCGACCCGGATCGCCGGCTTTTCGACGGCGCCACCCGATCCGGAGCCACCGCGCTGACTGCACGCGCTCACCAGTGCGAGGACGAGAGCGAGCACGGCGAACCGGCGTGTCGAGGCGTGTTTGAGCATGCCAATCCTCGCAGAAGAATCTACAAACCACGGAAATCCGGCTCGTTCAGCCGCGATCTGCCGGACTGTAGATGACGTTTTCCGGGTCCGCAAATATCGATCCGGGAAAGCCAGAACAGCGTTCAAACAGGTAATCCACTGACCGGGTGGTGATCACCAGCGGAAACAAACCCACGAGAAGTCGGCACACAGCGTGATCAACCTCCGCCATTCAGCCGAGCGCACTACAGCGGATGACCCATCGGGAAGGAATCGCCCGTGCGCGGCCGGCCAGCGAAAAACCAATTTCGGCGGAAGCGGTAACAAAAAGATCGCCTTCGGAGACTCTGGCGAGCGGAATGGGAGGGGTGCGCGATGAACGTGTCGTGGAAGTACCGGCCGCCGATGCTGTCGCCGAGGTTCGCCCACGAGGTGGCGACCGTCGGGGACGACGTCTTCGTGCTCGGCGGGACCGACGGGAACGTGGGCTTCGGCTCGGTGGAGACGCGCAAGGTCACGGGCAGCGGCGCCTGGCGCTACGTCAGCCCGATGCCGACCCCGCGCGGCAACCACGCGGCCGGGGTGGTCGGCGGGCTGATCTACGCCGCCGGCGGGATCACCGCGGACGAGCGCACCAGCGACGTCGTCGAGGTGTACGACCCGGCGACCGACGCGTGGCGGCCGAGCCCGCCCCTGCCCGTGCCGCTCGGCGCTGCTTCGGCAGCCGGGCTGGGCGGAAAGCTTTACGTGGCAGGCGGTTTCGTCGGGGACGGCGACCCGGAGGAGCACGCCACGGACGCCGTGCTCGTCTTCGACCCGGCGACCGGGCACTGGGCGCCGGTGGCCCCGATGCTCACCCCGCGCGCCCGGTTCCGGCTCGTCGCGACCGAGACGCACCTGTACGCGCTCGGCGGGTTGCCCAGCCGGCAGCAGACCGCGCTCGACGCGGTGGAGCGGTACTGCCCGGACACCGACCGCTGGGAGGCGGTCGCGCCGATGCGCAAGCGCCGCGGCGCGCCCGGCGCGGTGCGGGTGGGCGACCGGATCGTGGTGGCCGGCGGCGGTCCCGCGCCGGTCGAGGACCCGGCCGCCCGCGACCGCACGACCGAGGTCCTCGACGTCCGCACGGGGGAATGGGTGCTGCTGGGCACGCTGCTCCCCCACGGCCGGGCGTCCCTGCTCTGCGCGGCGACCCCGGCGCACCGCGTCCTCGCCATCGGCGGGAACGCCAACCTCTACGGCAGCCTGGTGACGGTGCCGGACGTGCTTTCGCTCAAGCTGCCCTGAGGGTCAGCAGAACCAGCCGGCCTGGATCCAGCCGCGCTGGTTCACGTGACCCATCGCGTAGCCCTCGGCCCAGTCGCCGCTGGGCGAGTACCGCGACAGCTCGAAGTGGTCGCCGCGGTAGAGGGTGCCGACGATGACGCCGGCCGGCTGCGTCCGGACGTAGAGGTCCTGGGCGCAGATTTCGTGCACGGTGCCGGCCTCCGCCGCGGGGGCGGCGGCGATCGCCGCGGCGATGGTGAGTGCCGCGGTCAGGGTGGCGCGTTTCATCGGTTCCCTTTCAGCTCAAGGAGAAGCAGTCGCGGAGCACGAAGCCCCACTTGCTCGTGCCGTGCCAGAAGACGTCGGCGGAGTTGTGATCGGAGGTGATGTAGCGGACGCCGATGTAGTTGCCCTGCACGAGCGTCGCGATCGGGTCGGAATGGCCCTGGCCGGGGGTGTAGTTGCCGAAGAGGGTGGCGGTCTGGCAGGTGATGTGCGCGGCGCGGGTCGGCACCCAGGGGTCACCGATGGTGCCGCTTCCACTTTGGACGGTCGCTTCGGCGGGCGCGACCGCCAGTCCCGCCGCGGCGACGGCGAGGAGTGCGGCCGCACAGGTTCGCTTGATCATTTCGGTCCTTTCCGGACGGACGAAAGTGCCGTCTGGAAAGAACTACCTCGCGGCGAGGTGCGGCGGAAGCCCACACGATGACCGGGCGTGCACACTTCGGGTCCAGCTGAGCAGTGGCGAGGTCGTGAGTGGGAAACAGGGTTAGAACACTGTTTCTCACTCACGACCGGCCGCGGCAGACCCACTACCCGCCGGTGTCGCGAAGCGGCGCAAGCCCGGCGTGCCTGCCCCGACCAGCACCACCGCGACCACGCACAACACCCCGCCGCTCACCAAAGCCGCCGCTCCCGAGGTGACGCCCGCGACCAGCCCGCCCCGCAGGTTGCCGAGGTCCGGGCCCGCCTGGCCGACGATCTGCTCCGCCGCCGCGACCCGGCCGAGCAGTGCGTCCGGCGTGTTGAGCTGCACCAGCGCTCCGCGGGAAACCACCGAAACCGTGTCCGCCGCGCCCGCCAGGACCAGGCACGCCAGGCCCACCCGCGGGTCCGGTGCCAGCCCGAACACCACCAGCGCCCCGCCCCACGCCGCCGATCCCGCCAGCATCACCAGGCCCGGCTGCGGCAGCCGGGTGAACGTCCCCGAAAACACCGAGGCCGCCACCCCGCCCACCGCGATCGCCGACAGGAACAGTCCCAGCGTCCGCGGGTCGCCCGCGAACTTCTCGGCGTTCACCAGCGGGAACAGGCTGATCGGCATCGACAGGACCGTCGCCGCCAGGTCGGTCAGCAGCGCTCCCCGGACGACCGGCGTGCGCACCAGGAACGCCAGCCCGTCCAGCACTCCGCGCAGCCCCGGCCGGGACAGTTCGCCGTCGGGGCGCATCGGCGGGAGGCCGATGACGCCGTAGAACGCCATCGCGAACGTCAGCGCGTCGACCAGGTAGCAGCCGCCCACCCCGAACCGGCCCAGCAGGAGCCCGGCCAGCGCCGGGCCGAGCAGCATCGCGCCCTGGAACGCGATCCGGTTCAGCGCCAGCCCGGCCGGGAGCTGCTCCGGCGTCAGCAGCCGCGGGACGAACGTGCGTGCCGCCGGCCCGCCGCCCGCGACGAAGCACGACTGCGCGGCCACCAGCCCCAGCACGGCCAGGACCGGCACGTCGCCGAGAAACCCCTGCACCGCGAGGAGAACCGAGCAGCCGGCCTGCCCCGCGGTCGTGAGCAACGCGAACTTCCGCCGGTCGACGCGGTCCACCAGCGACCCGGCGAACAACCCGAACACGACCACCGGCAGCGCCTGGGCGAGCCCGACGGCCCCGGTCCAGATCGTGCTCCGGGTCTGCTCCCACACCTGGAACATCACGGCGACGAGCGTCATCTGCGCTCCGAAGCCCGAGAACACCCGGCCCAGCCAGAGCCTCCTGAAGGCCGGCGACACGCGAAGCGGGGTCAGGTCGACGAAAGCACCGGTCAGGGACACGGGCCAAATTGTAACAGCGCTTATGTAATTCGGAACTCCAGCAGGGAACGTCCCTCGCTCACGTCGGTCACGCCGTCGAGCGCCAGCCCGTGGACGGCGGCGAGCTCACGGAATTCGGCCACCCGGCGCTCCCGGCCGCCGAAGCTGACGAGCAGGGCCAGGTCCATGTCGGTGCGGCCGCGCCGACCGCCGACCGCCTCGACGACCAGCACCCGGCCGTCCGGACGAGCCGCCTCGACGCAGCGCGCCAGCACTCGACCGGCGGGCTCGTCGTCCCAGTTGTGCAGGATGTCGCACAGCAGGTAGGCGTCCGCGCCGGCCGGGAGCGGGTCGAAGAAGCTGCCCGCGAGGACCGAAGCCCGGTCCTCGAGCCCGTGCGCGGCGAAGGTCCGGGCGGCCGTGGAGACGTCGAGGTCGACCAGCCGGCCTCGCATCCCGGGGTGGGCCGCCAGGATCGCGGCGAGCGCCGTCCCGGGACCCCCGCCGACGTCGACGACCGTGGCGAACCGGTCCCAGTCGTAGCCGGCCGCGAGCTGCGGGGCCTCGGCCCGCAGCCGGTGCGCCATCTGCCGGTCGAACGACTCCCGCAGCGGCGGGTGCCCGGCGAGGTCGGCCCAGAAGTCCCGCCCGTACCGGCGGTCGTAGCCGGCCTCCCCGGTGGTGACGCTGTGCAGGAGCTCGATGAACGCCAGCTCGGCGCGCCCGCCCGCGGTGTCGAGGTTGAGCAGGACGCTGGTCAGGGTGTCGCCGCAGAGGTGCTCGCCGTAGGCCGTGGTCCGGTAGCCGGCGGCCGTCCGCTCGAAGAACCCCAGTGTCGTGAGGTGCCCCAGCAGCAGCCCGAGCGGGACCGGCGCGACGCCGAGGTCCTCCGCGAGCCGATCCACGGCGACGTCATCGCGGAGCCGGTCGGGCAGGCCGAGGGTCACCGCGACGCGCAGCGCCATGGGTGTCGCGAGACTCGCCATGGCCCGGATCGTGTTCGCCTCGTCACTCCCCATGACGAACATGGTGACAGCGGCACGATTCCCTCCACAAGGGACCGCCGGTGACCGGATGACCACTACGGGCAAAGGGAAGCGGTTTGGAAGCCGGTTCGGGCAAGATCGGCCGCAATCCGAACCTGAGGAGTCGAACCATGAGAGCCCGCGTGTTCCAGGCCGTCATCGGCACGGCCTTCCTGGCTGTCTTCGTCCTCGCGCCCGCCGCCCAGGCGGCCGAGAAGCCGCCCCAGACCGGCCCGTCCATCGGCGTCGGTCCCTACATCGGCGACTCGCCGAGGCCCGGGACGGCCAGCGCGGAAACCAGGTAGCCCGCGCGCAGGACGGCGTCGCGCAGCAGCGCGCCGCTGTCCCGCACCCGGGCCGGGGCGAGCACGAACCCCGCGTTGGTGTGCTCGCCCCACCCCGTCATCACGTGCGGCTCGCCGAACCCGCGGATCGGGCACGGCAGCGGCGGCGCCACGGGCACGTGCGCGTCGCTGGCCAGCAGGCTGACGTCCGCGCGGGCCGCCTGCTCCGGCACGACCCGCGCGGCCCGGTCCGGCGGCGCCTGGTGCGCCACGACGAGTGCCCGCGGGACCCCCAGTCCCGCGGCCACCCGCCGCTGCGCCAGCCGGTAGGCGACCAGCGCGCCGAGCCCCGCGCCGAACAGCACGTGCGGGCGGGCGAGCACCCCGGCCAGCTCCGCCGCGAGGGACTCCACCAGCAGCCACATGTCCCGGTACGAGTGCTCCTCCCGGCGCTCGCCCCGGCCCGGCAGCTCGACGACGTGCACCGCGATCCGCGGATCGCGCCAGGCCCGGTACCGCCCGGCTGCTTCCCCCGCGTCCGGGAAGCAGACGAACAGCAGCCGTCCGTCGTCGTCGGTGTCCACCCGCGGCCCCCTTTTCTCCTCGGCCGGGGATAGGGTCGGCCACGGCACTTCCGTTCCGCTTCGGTCGGCCTTCTGGGGGCTCCACGTGCGCTACCGCCTGCTCGGGCCGGTCACGGTCCTCGGCGATGCCGGTGCCGTCCGGCCCGGCGGCCAGAAGCAGACTTCCGTGCTGGCCGCGCTCCTGCTGAACCCGAACCGCGTGGTCAGCGAAGATCGGCTCATCGACCTCACCTGGGGTGAGAACGCGCCGCCGAGCGTCCGCGGGCGGCTGCAGGTGCACGTCTCGGAGCTGCGGAAGCTCCTCGGCCGCGACGTCATCGTCCGGCGCGCGCCCGGCTACGTGATCGAGGTCGCTCCCGGTGACCGGGACCTCGACGTGTTCGACGACGAGGTCGCCCAGGCCAGGGCGACGTCCGGCGCGGCGGCCGTCGCGCACCTGCGGGCCGCGCTGGCGCTGTGGGAAGGCACCCCGCTCGGCGGGGTGAGCGAGCCGCTGGCCGAGCACGAAGGCCCGGCGCTGACCGAACGCCGGCTCGTCGTGCTGGAGGAGCTCTACGAGCAGGAACTGGCCTCTGGCCGGCACGCCGAGGTCGTCGGCGAGCTGCGCCGGCTCGTCGAGGAGCAGCCGTTCCGGGAACGGCTGCGGGCCGCGCTGATGCTCGCGCTGCACCGCTGCGGCCGCACTCCGGAAGCCCTCGAGACCTACGCGCGGGCGCACGAGCTGCTGGTGGCCGAGCTCGGCATCGAACCCGGCCAGGCCCTGCGCGACCTGCGGATGCGGATCCTGCGCGGCGAAGGCGAGCCGGCGCCGGCCGCGGTCCCGGTCGTGCCGCGGCCCGCCGAGCTGCCGCTGGACGTCCGCGGGTTCACCGGCCGGGCGCCGGAGCTGGCCGCGCTCGACGAGCCGGGCGACGTCTGGGTGATCACCGGCACCGCCGGTGTCGGCAAGACCGCGCTGGCCGTGCACTGGGCCCACACCGCGCGGGCGGGCTTCCCCGACGGCCAGCTGTACGTGAACCTGCGCGGCTTCGACGCCGACGACGAGCCGCTCACGCCCGCCGCCGCGCTCGCCCAGCTGCTGCGCACCCTCGGCGTCGACCTGCGGGACGTGCCGCCGGGCATCGACGACCAGAGCAAGCTCTACCGGTCGCTGCTGGCCGACCGGCAGGCGCTGGTGGTGCTGGACAACGCCCGCGACGCCGCCCAGGTGCTGCCGCTGCTGCCGTCGTCGGGCCGGGTGCTGGTGACCAGCCGCCACCGGCTCGACGAGCTCGTCGCGCGCACCGGCGCGCGGTCGCTCGGCCTGACACAGCTGCCCGAGGACGACTCGCGCGCGCTGCTGACCGTCCTGCTCGGCGAACGGGTGGCCACCGAGCCCGAGGCGGCGGCCGAGCTGGCCCGGCTCTGCGGGCACCACCCGCTCGCCCTGCGGATCGCGGCGGCGAACACCGGGGTCGCGAGCCTCGGCGAGCTCGTCGAGGAGCTGCGCGGCGACCCCCTGGCCCAGCTCGGCTTCGACGGGACGGGCGAAAGCGCCGTCGCGAAGGCGTTTTCGGTGTCCTACCAGGCGTTGCCGCCCGGGCTGCGGCACGCGTTCCGGCTGCTGGCGCTGGTGCCGGGCGCCGACTTCACGGCGGTCGCCGCGGCCGGGCTGCTGGACGTGCCGGCCGAGGAGGCGACCCGGCGGCTGCGCGGGCTGGCCGCGGCGAACCTCCTGGAGGCGCACGCGCCGCGGCGCTACCGGTTCCACGACCTCGCCCGGCGCTACGCCGAGCGGTGCGTCCGCGCCGACGAAGACGAAGTCGCGCGCGAAAAGGCGTGGGAGCGGCTGTTCACCGGGTACTGCGCGGCCGCGGACGCCGCCGTGGCGTTGTTCGGCGCCCGGATCGTGACGCTCCCCCGCGAAGACGCCCCGGCGGCGCCGAGCCCGGTCGAGTTCGCCGACGCCGCCGAAGCCGTCGCCTGGCTGGACGTCGAGGTGCCGAACCTGGCGGCGGCGCTGCGGCTGGCGGCGACGCGGGGGCCGTACCCCGCCGCCTGGTACCTCGCCGACGCCCTGCGGCGGTTCTTCCACGACCACGGGCGCCGCGCGGAGTGGCTGGAGCTCGCGCCGATCGTGCTGAACGCGGCGCGGGAGCACGGCGCCCGGCCGGCCGAAGCGCTGGTGCACCTGTCGATCGGCGGCGCGTACTTCCGCGAAGGCCAGCACGAGGCGGGCATCCGGCACTCGGAGAAGGCGGTGCTGGCCAGCCGGGCGTGCGGCTGGCGCGAGTGCGAGGCGACGGCGGTCGCGAACCTGGGCTCGATGCTGGAGTGGACCGGCCGGCTGTCGGAAGCGGTCGAACACAGCCGCCGCGCGATCCAGCTGTTCCGCGAGCTGGCCAACTCCTCGGGCGAGGCGCTCGCGCTGAACTCGCTGAGCTGCCACTACCGGCAGCTGGGCCGGTTGGAGCAGGCCGAGGACTGCCTCTGCGAGGCGGTCGCGCTGTGCCGCCGGAAGGACCTGCGGTTCTGGGAGGCCGCGAACCTCGCCGACCTCGGCTGGGTGCTGCTGGAGACCGGGCGCTTCGAGGAGGCGGCCGAAGCGGTGGACGGATCGCTGAGCGCGTTCCGCGGCCTCGGTTCGAGCTTCGGCGAGGCGACCGCGCTGACCGCGTTGAGCGCGTTGCAGGGCGCCCGCGGCGACCACGCCGAGGCGGCCCGAACGGCGGAAGAGGCCCTGGACCGCGTCCGCCGCGACGGCGACCGCCAGGTGGAAGCGGCGGCGCTGATCGCGCTGGGCCGGGCGTCGGAAGCCGGCGGCGACCTGACGTCGGCGGAGCGCGTGCTGAGCGAGGCACGGGAGCTGGCCGTGGAGTCGGGGCTGCGCGGCCAGCTGGCGGAGGCGTCGGCGACGCTGGCGTGGGTACTGGCGGCGGCCGGCCGGGTGCCGGAAGCGGGCGAGCACGCGCGGACGGCCCTCGACGCGGCCCGAGCGGGCGGCTACCGCCTGCTGGAGGCCCAGGCACTGCTCGGGCTGGCGGCGGTGGAGGGCGCGGCGGGCCGTTCGATGCTGGCCGACGGGACGGCGCGCGAGGCCAGGGGCCTGTACCGGTCGGTGGGACACGTGACGGGGGAAGCCCTCGCGGAGCGGTTCCTCGCGGACTTCGCCCGCCGCGCCACCGGATGACGCGGCCGAACCGCGTCCGGACGCCGGAAAAGCTCTGACCACGCGGGTTCTCACCGGCCGGACCCGGCGCGCGGTGTTACCCCCGGCGCGCCCGCGCGACATACTGAAGCCATGCCCCGTCCCAAACACGTCCCCGCGAGCGATCTCCGGCTCCCGGACGCACTGCAGCCGGGGCGGCCCAAGGGCGAGCAGCTCCGCGAGATCCTGGAGAGCGTCGCGACCGAGGCCGGCGCCGGGCGGCTGATGCCGTCCGAACGGTTCCTCGCCGAGCACTTCGGCGTCGCCCGCGGCACCGTGCGCCAGGAGATCAACCGCCTGGTCTCCGACGGCGTCCTCTACCGCCAGCACGGCACGGCGACGTTCACCGCCGAGCGCCAGGCCGCGCACATCGACATGCTCACGTCGTTCACCGAGGACATGAAGGCCCGCGGGGTGAGCCCCAAGACGAAGGTGCTGCACGCCGAGGTCGAGCGTGCGATGCCCCGCCTGGCCGGACGCCTCAACGTCCCCCCGGGCGCGCGCGTGTTCCGGCTGGAGCGCCTGCGTTACGTCGACGACGAGCCGTTCGCGGTCGAGCGCACGAACCTGTCCGTCGACCGGTTCCCCGACATCGAGCTGTTCGACTGGGAGACGCAGTCCCTGCACCGCACCCTCGAGGAGCGCTGGGGCGTGCACGCGGAGTGGAACGACACGGCGATCTCCGCGGTCCTCCCCGACAGCGGCGACGCCGCCCTGCTCGGCATCGAGCCCACCCAGCCGTGCCTGATCATCGAGGGCACGCTGCACGACCAGGGCGGGGGCGTGATCGAAGCGGGCCGCTCGCTCTACCGCGCGGACCGCTACACCGTGTTCACCCAGGCCCGGCGGAGCCCGAGCTGACGTCGTGCGCGCGGAGCAGCTTCAGGCAGTGCTCCACCAGCACGTCCCCCGCGTCGGGGCCGAACAGCGTCACGTACGACTCGTAGACGCCGCCGCGGTGGCCGTCCGCGTCCGGGAGGTACCCCAGGTACCCGTCGGTGTAGCCGATCACCCGCGTGTGCCGGAACGGGCTCCCCCGCCGGATCCGCAGCCCCAGCGACGCGAACAGCTCGAACGGCGTGTGCAGCCACGCGATCTCCCCCAGCGTCACCACGCTGACCGGGACCTCCGCGCAGCCCGTCGGCCGGCCGGTGGCCGCCATCGCCGCGAGCATCGCGCAGCCCTCGTACCGGGTCCGCGCGATCCGGACCGCCGGGTGGTCCTCGCCGTGGTGGGCCAGCTCGCGCTGCCACTCGCGCTCGGCCGACTGCCGCAGCTCCAGGCTGTCCTCCAGCGACGGCACCTCGCGGTAGGGCAGGTGCAACGTCGAGCGGGACAGCCGGATCGGGCCGGTTTCCGCCGTCGCGGAGGCGGCCGCGAGCGTCCGGGCGATCGACGTCGCGAGGTGGCCGCCGAGGGTGCGGACCTCGTCGTGGTCGCGCCCGCGCCGGACGAACCGGGAGCTCGCGTCGCCCGCCGCGCCCTGCAGGAACGCCGCCACCGGCTGCCCGATCAGGGCCGCCAGCTCGCGCCGCGTCGCGCCCGGCCAGTCCGCCGACCACCGGAGGTTGTCGGGCCCGAGCACCGTCGGGTGGCTGGCGTAGTCGAACAGCAGCGCGGCCGGCGAACCGTCGTCGCGGCGCAGCTCCAGCACGCCGAACGACGTGTCGTGCGGCCCGTCCGGCCGGTAGCGGTTGCCGCCGACGGCCTCCGTCGATCCCGCGTGCCAGCTGGCCCGGACGCGGCCCCGGCACGCGCGCAGCCGCAGCGCCGCGCCGGTGACCGTCTCCGCCATGCGGCCGACCAGCCCCGCGTCGCGACGCCCCGGCAGCCCGGGGTGCAGCGGGCCGGTCCAGCCCTCGGGCCCGGAGTGCGTGTGCGACGCGCAGACGAGCACCCGTCCCTGGTCGATGCCCACGGCGGCCGCGACGGCCTCGGCCAGGGTGCGGGTGAGGCCGGCGTCGACCGCGAGCGCGTCGAGCGCCACCCACAGCACCCCGGGGTCGTCTTCGGTGGACAGCCAGATCAGCGACGCCTCGAGGTCGTCGTGCGTACCGGTCGCGACGCCGTCCCTGGCCACGTAGCCACCCAGCGGGTGCCCCGGCCCCGGAGTGATCCGGACGTCTTGCGCGGCGAGCAGGAGCGAGGCGGTCACCAGGTGGATTCCAGGACGTCGACGACACCGTCGCGGCCGGCGGCGCGAGCCACCCCGGCGAGCTCGGTGACGTCGCCGGTCGTGTGCAGCAGGACCTCCAGCAGCATCGGCAGGTTGAGCCCGGAGACCAGCTGGATGCGCGGGTGCGCGGCGGCGAGCGTGCGGACGGCGTTGAACGGCGAGCCGCCGTGCAGGTCGGCCAGCACGAGCACGCCGGGGGCGTCGCCGGCCAGGCCGAGCACCCGGAGGCCGAACTCCTCGGGGCTGTCGCGCGAGCTCAGCTCGCAGACCTTCAGCCGCGACTGCGGGCCGAGGATCATTTCGGCGGCTTCCCCCACGCCGGAGGGCAGGCGCCCGTGTCCGGCGAGGATGATCGGAACAGACATGGCGGTGTCTCCCTAACTCTTCACCGGCGCCGACGGCGCGAACCAGCCGAGCCACCCCAGGGCCACTCCGGCGACGACGACGATGGCGATGGTCCAGACGGGCCGCAGACGGGCCTTGGCCGTCAGCAGGTACACCCCGGCGGTGACGAGCACCGGCAGCAGGAACGGGACGAGCTCGTCGAGCCGGTCCTGGATCGCGACGGCCTGCGTCACCGGCTGCCCCTGGACCGTCGTGGTCTGGCGGTAGGTCAGCGTGGTGACGACCTTGACGATCGACGGGACGAACCCGCCGAGCACGACGAACCCGAGCACGGTCGCCCCCTGCGCGACGCGGGCGAGCGCGCCGGCGGCGAGGTGGCCGGCCAGCCGTTTCCCTTCGCGGTAGGCGAACCCGAACTGCCAGCGCCGCACCAGCGCGTACGGCACGAGCACCATGACTGCCGCGAAGGCGGGGCCGAGCCAGTTGCCCTGCAGCGCCCACGACGCGCCCATGGTGAAGACGATGCTGTTGTACAGCGCGAAGACGAGGGTGTCGCCGATGCCGGCCATCGGCCCCATCAGCGCGACCTTCGTGCTCGCGGCCGACTTCGGCGTGCCCGCTTCCTCCAGCGCGACGCTCGAGCCGAGGATCAGCGGGCCGCCGATGAGCACCGAGGTGTTGAAGAACTGGAGGTGCCGCTGCAGACCGGCGACGTAGTCGGCCTTCTCCGGGTAGAGCCGGCGCAGCGCCGGTTCCATCGAGTACGCGAACCCGAGCGCCTGCATCCGTTCGTAGTTCCAGGAGATCTGGCTCGACCAGAAGTACCGGCGGAAGACGCGGCGCAGGTCCTGCTTCGTCAGCCGCGGGTCCACAGTGTCCTTTTCGGACTCTTCGGGCTCGTCCTCGGAAGTCTCCGGGACCACTACGGCCGGCTCGTCGCGCTTCAGCGTCACGAACAGCATCGCGACCGCGACGCCGATCAGCGCGATGCCCAGCAGCGGCACGTGGAGGTAGGCGAACGCGACGAACCCGATCAGCAGCAGGTACCAGTACCGCGACAGCTCCATCATGCCGAGCAGCAGCGCGAACCCGACGGCGGGAAGCAGCGACCCGGCGAGCGACATGCCCTGCACGAAGCCGGCCGGGATGCTCGCGGTGATGTCCTTGACCAGGTCACCGGACGCGGCGAGCGCGGCGAGGAACGTCGGGACCGCGCGCACCGCCACCCACGGCACCAGGCTGACCCAGTGGATCAGCGCGAGGCCGCGCGCGTTGCCGTCGGCGGCGTACCCGTCCGCTCGGTGGACCAGCGCGGTCGTGATGATCTTGCCGACCGGGTCGAGCGTGGAGAGCAGGAGCGCGGCCGGCAGCCCGACGCCGAGCCCGATCGCGACCTGCGCGGACGTCCCGCCGGCGGCACCCGCGGCCAGCGCGGTGCCGACGATCGCACCGGTCTGGTAGTCCGGGATGGTCGCGCCGCCGTAGGTGTAGACGCCCAGCGCGGCCAGCTCCAGCGTCGCGCCGATCATCAGGCCGAGCAGCGGGTGCCCGACGATCAGCCCGGCCACCGAACCGGCGATGAGCGGGCGCTGGGCGTAGATGAGGAACGGGCCGAGCCCGTCGTAGGTGCAGTAGATCGCCCACAGAGTCAGGGCCAGCGCGACGAGCATGCGGGGCTAGAGCCCTTTCCGGTCGAGGAACGGGACGAAATCGGCGGGCTTGTCGTGCGGCATCAGCTGCGTGACCAGCGGGACTCCGGTGGCGGCGAGCTTGCGGTAGGCGTCGGCCTCGTCCGCGGTGACCGCGATCGAGCGCGTGACCATGGTGTAGCCGGTGCCGGGCCGGGGCGCGACGTTGCCGACGTTGACCGTGCCGGGCCGCAGCCCGCCCTCGACCAGGCGGAAGGCGTCTTCGGGGTGCTTCGCGAGGATCATGACGTCGTCACCGGTGGCCAGTTCGAGCGCTTCGGCGACGGTGCAGACGTCGGTGGGCAGCCCGCGGGCGGCCTGCGGGAGCAGCACCCGCTGCAGGTCGTCGGCCGCGACCTCGTCGTTGCAGACGACCAGCCGGCGCACGCCGAGCCGCCGGGTCCACGCGACGGTGACCTGGCCGTGGATCAGCCGGTTGTCGATCCGGACGTGTGCCCCCGCCATGTGTCTCCTCCCGGCCGGCAGCACCCATCCTGGTTCGTACCAGTAGTTGTGTCAACGCTGTCCGTGACCGGAGGTTCGCACGACGGCTTCGCGCGACCGACGGAAGGACCCCTCAGACCTTCCGTCGGCCCGCGAGCGCGAAGCCCCCTCGGATATTTCCCGGACCCTCCCATAAAGGTATATACCAGTATGAACGTCCGAGATCGACTGTCAAGACCCGTACCGCTCAGTGGTCCGGAAAGATCATTTCAATCGCTCGACCGAAATCTCGTGGGCGATTCACTCCAGGCTGTCCGTTCTTGTCAGTGACAGCCCGCTCACCCGCTGCCTATCATCCTCACTGGTCTAGACCGCACTTCTCGTCCCCTGTCGCACCGGGAAAGGCGGAACTCCCCCATGGCCAAGAGAACCTGGCGCCTCGCCGCGCTCAGCACCGCCCTCGTCTTCGCCACCGCCCTGCTGCCCTCGGCCGCCGCCGCGGGTGACGGCACCGAACAGCTGCCCGACCACCTGCGCCACCAGACCGCCACGGCCGCCGCGCGGCCGATGTCGACCGTCTGCGACGGCGACGGCTCCAGCGGCAAGCGCGTCCAGGCCCTCTACGTCCGCGGCAACACGCAGGCCGACCGCTACGCGCAGTTCGTCGGCCAGTTCCAGACCTTCGCGAGCCAGATCGACGACGGCTTCGTCGAGGCCGCGAGCCGGCTCGGCGGGGGCATCCGGCACGTCCGGTACGTCACCGACTCCAGCTGCCGGGCCACCGTGAACAACGTGACCATCGCCCAGGGTGACATGGCGTCCGTCGACACGATCACCAACGCCATCAAGGCCCAGGGCTACAACCGCGCCGACCGCAAGTACATCGTCTGGTACGACAAGGACGGCTGCGGCCTCGCGTTCGGCAACGGCGGCAACGACAGCCCCGGCTCGGGCAACCCGTACAACGCCGGCCCGCACTACGCCACGGTCGGCACCGGCTGCTGGTCCTGGCAGGCCACCGGGCACGAGCTGCTCCACACCCTCGGCGCCGTCCAGGGCAGCGCGCCGCACTCCAGCGCGTTCGGTCACTGCTGGGACGACGAGGACATCATGTGCTACGACGACGGCGGCCTCCCGAACCCGCCGGGCACCCTCGTGAAGGTCTGCCCGGGCGCGCCGGAGAACCAGTTCGACTGCCTCGGCGACGACTACTTCAACACCAGCCCGGCGCCCGGCAGCTACCTGGCGACGCACTGGAACGTCGCGACCAGCGCGTACCTGATCGCGAGCGGCAGCCCCTACCCGGCCGGCACCATCACCGGGGTCGCCGGCAAGTGCGTCGACGTCAGCGCGTCGAACACCGCCAACGGCACCGCCGTGCAGCTCTGGACCTGCAACACCACCGCCGCCCAGCGCTGGACCAGGCAGAACGGCACGATCCGCGCCCTCGGCAAGTGCCTCGACGTCTCCAACAGCGGCACCGCGGACGGCACACTCGTCCAGCTGTGGGACTGCAACGCCACCGGCGCGCAGACGTGGCAGGCGCGCTCCGACGGCACGCTGCTGAACCCGCAGTCGGGCAAGTGCCTCGACGCGCCGGGCGGGTCGACCGCCGACGGCACCCGGCTGCAGATCCGGACGTGCTCGGCGGCGGTCAACCAGCGCTGGGCGCTCGCCGGGTAACCCGGGGCGCAACCTGCTCGCGCCCCCGTCGTTAACGAGTGGTCAGTCCAGGGGAGGAACCATGCCGGCCGTCACATCGAACATCGTCCCGCTCCGGCACGCGCGCCCGGGCGTGGTCGCGTACGTGAAGAGCCCGGCGGAGTGGTTCGTCTCGAACAGCGGCTGGATCCAGGGCAGCGAAGGCGTCGTGCTGGTCGACACGTGCGGCACCGAGCAGGCGACGCTGGAGCTGATGCGCGACGTCCGCAAGTACGCGGGCGAGCAGGAGCTGACCGTCGTCGTCACGCACGCGCACGGCGAGCACCACAACGGCGTCGGGGTCGCGCTGCGCGAGGGCGGGACGGCGTTGGCCGCCCCCGGCAGCGTCGACCTGGTCAAGGCCGGGCCGCAGACCTACGGCAACGTCTTCACCTACACCCAGTGGGGCGTGCTCGAGCCCCCGGAGCCGGCCGCGGTCCGGCCGGTGACCGGCTGGCGCCGCCTCGACCTCGGCGACGCGGTCGCCGACGTCGTGGCGGTACCCGGCGTCGCGCACACCGCGGGCGACCTGGTGGTGCACGAGCCACGCTCGGGCACGCTGTTCACCGGCGACCTCGTGTCGGTCGGCGACACACCGCTGGCGGTCCACGGCTCGGTCCCGGGCTGGCTCGACGCGCTCGCCTGGCTGCAGGACACGTTCCGCCCGCGGACGGTCGTCCCGGGCCACGGCCCGGTGGCGACCCCCGGCCACAGCGCGCTGCACGCGATGCGCGTGTACCTGGAGTGGCTCCTCGAGGTGACGGAGCGTCAGACGGACTTCACGAGGCTGGCGAACCAGGCATCCCTGCGCTGGCCGACGTGGCGCAACCCCGAGCGCCACATCGGCAACCTGATGCGCGCGTACGCCGACCAGCACGCCCGAAAGCTGGACGTCGACCTGGCGATCGACGCGGTCCTGGCGGCAGCGGGCGGCCGCATCGACCTCGACTGCCTGCTGGGCGGGGAGCCGGTGCGCCGCATCTCCTAGCCTTGCTCCGGACGGTGGCTAACCTCGCCCGACGCGATGAGCGAGTCGTTCATGACGCTCGGGCCGGCGACCCCCGCGCACTGCCTCCCGAGCATCGACTAGCGACCTGCGTGCCGCCGCAGCGAGCCAGACCCCGGCCGCCGACGCCATCGTCCGCCCTTGCTCCGGACGGTGGCTAATAAGTATCAGCCTTTGACAACCGTTCACCCCGGCGCCTGCAATGGTCTGGACAACTTGCGATCACCGGCCTCGACGAGGAGTCGCCCGTGCGCACCAGATCCTTTCTCCGACGACTCGCCACCCTGGCTGCCGCGGCCGCCGTCGCCGCCGGGCTCGTCGCCGCCCTCGCTCCGGCCGCCGATGCCGTGCCGGCCACCATTCCGCTGAAGATCACCAACAACTCCGGGCGCGCCGATCGGATCTACCTCTACGACCTCGGCACCTACCTGGCGACCGGGCAGCAGGGCTGGGCCGACGCGAACGGCGCCTTCCACGCCTGGCCCGGTGGCGGGAACCCGCCCGTCCCGGCGCCCGACGCGTCGATCGCCGGGCCCGCGAACGGCCAGTCGATCACCATCCGGATCCCGAAGTTCTCCGGCCGGATCTACTTCTCCTACGGGCAGAAGCTCGTGTTCAAGCTCGCCACCGGCGGGCTCGTGCAGCCGGCGGTCCAGAACCCGTCCGACCCGAACGTGAACATCCTCTTCAACTGGTCGGAGTACACGCTCAACGACGGCGGACTCTGGCTCAACAGCACCCAGGTCGACATGTTCTCGGCGCCCTACGCGGTCGGCGTGCAGCCGGTCGGCGGCACCACGAAGAACACCGGCCACCTGAAAGCGGGCGGCTACAACGCTTTCCTGAACTCACTGCGCGGCCAGGCCGGCGGCTGGGCCGGCCTGATCCGGACGCGCTCCGACGGCACGGTCCTGCGCGCACTAGCGCCGAGCCACGGCATCGAAGCCGGTGCCCTGCCCTCGAACGTGCTGCAGGACTACATCAACCGCGTCTGGACGAAGTACAGCTCGTCGACGCTGACCGTGACACCCGTCGCCGACCAGCCGAACGTCAAGTACTCCGGCCGCGTCTCGGGCAACGTCATGAACTTCACGAACACCTCCGGCGGGTTCGTGACGGCGTTCCAGAAACCCGACTCCGACAGCGTTTTCGGCTGCTACAAGAACCTCGACGCCCCGAACGACGTCCGCGGCCAGATCTCGCGCACGCTCTGCGCGGGCTTCAACCGCTCGACGCTGCTGACCAACGCGAACCAGCCGGACACGAGCGCGGCCGGCTTCTACCAGGACGCCGTCACCAACCAGTACGCGAAGAAGATCCACGCCCAGATGGCGGACGGCAAGGCGTACGCGTTCGCCTTCGACGACGTGGGCCACTTCGAATCCCTGGTCAACGACGGGAACCCGGCGACCGCGTACCTGACCCTCGACCCGTTCGACTAAAGACGGACCACGTCCGGCACCACCGGCGTATCCCCCAGGAACGTGCAGGCGGGTACGCCGGTGCTGTCCGGCACCGGCACCGCCTTGCCCACCTTGACGAGGACCGTCGGCTGCCCGCAGGCGGCGAGGTCCAGAACCAGCAACGGTATGACGAGCAGGATCTTCCGGATCCGCATAGCGGCTCACCCCGATTTTGTCTCCACACTCCCACCAGGGCACACGGCGGCCGTCACGCAGCGGTTCAGCGCCGAACGGGTGAAAGCCCTCCCGGCCCGGGGCATCATGGAGGCGTGCGGATCACGGCTTGGTGGCGCGGCATCAGCCCGCGACGGCGGCTGCTCATGGGCGGCGTCGCCGTCGTCGTGGTGGCCGTGCTCGTCGCGGCCGTGCTCGCGACCACCGGCACCAGCGCCGCGCCGCGGGCCGGGACGCCCGACCAGGACAAGCCGGGGCCGGTCCTGCTCGTCCCCGGCTACGGCGGCGGCCAAGGTGCTCTCAACGAGCTCGCCGCCCGCATCCGGCAGGCCACCGGCCGGAGCACCGAAGTCCTCACCCTGGCCGGCGACGGCACCGGTGACCTGGTCGAACAGGCCGGCGTCCTGGCCGAAGCCGTCGAGAACGCGTACGCGCGCGGAGCGCCTTCAGTCGACGTCATCGGCTACTCGGCCGGCGGCGTCGTGGCCCGGCTGTGGGTCAGCCGGGACGGCGGCGACCACCAGGCCCGCCGGGTGATCACGCTCGGCGCGCCGATGCACGGCACCGGGCTCGCCGCGGCCGGCGGCGCGCTCGTCCCGGGCGCCTGCCCGACGGCGTGCGTCCAGCTGGCCCCCGGCAGCACGCTGATGCGGGAGCTGGCGAAAGAACCCATCCCGGCGACCCTGCCATGGCTTTCGGTGTGGACCGAACGCGACGAGACGGTCACCCCGCCGGAGTCCGCCCGGCTCGACGGCGCCGTCAACGTCGCCCTCCAGCAGGTCTGCCCCGGCAACCAGGCCGGCCACGGCGACCTCCCCACCGACCCCGCCGTCACCGAGCTCGTCCTCCAGGCCCTCGGCACCAGCCCGCTCGAAGCGCCGGCGGAGTGCCTCAGCTCGTGACGTCCTTGGTCGCGAAGTTCGCCCACGCGGCCCCGAAGAACACGACGATGTAGCCCGCCTGCAGCAGCAGTCCGTGGTCGATGTTTCGCCACAGCACGGGATCTCGGAAGAAGTCGATCCACGACAGCCAATAATGCGTCGGCAGATAGGGCTTCACGGACGCGGCTGCGTCCAGGGTCTCCAGCACCGAACTGGTGATCAGCACCGCCAGCCCGCCTAGCGCGGCGCCCAGCGCCGAGTCGCTCACCGTGGACAGGAACACCGTGATGGCGGCGAACCCGAGCATCGACACCACGATGTAGGAAACCGCGCCCAGCAGCCGCAGACCGAGCCCGGACGAGCTGAGCGACTGCCCCGACAACGACGTCACGCCGGTCGGCTGCCCGCCCGGCCCGGCGACCCCCGGCGTCCCGCCGGTGCCGAACAGGATCACCCCGAGCACGAGCGACGTCAGCACGACGATCACGATCGCCGCGGTCACGTACACCGCGAGCGCGACCATCTTGGCGGCGAGCAACCGCGTCCGACCGACCGGGCGCACCAGCAGGTACCGCAGGGTGCCGGTGGACGCCTCGCCCGCAATCGAGTCGCCCGCGGTGACGGCGACCGCGATCGGCAGGAACAGCGGCAGCACGAGCGCGAGCGCGGCCGCCGGGAACAGCGCGCCGTCACTCACCACCGCCGACAGGAACGCCCCGCCCTGCCCGGGAGGCGGCGCGAAGTCGGCCGTCGCCAGGAAGACGCCGACGATCGCGGGCAGCAGGCAGAGCAGCGCCACGCTGACCCACACCCGCGGCCGCAGCGCGAGCTTCCGCAGCTCGACGGCGATCATCCGGCGGCCCCGAACCGGTCCGAGCCCGGACCCGTCACGTCGAGGACGACCTGTTCGAGCGTCCGCTGCTCGGCGTGGATCGACGTCACGCGCACCCCCGCTTCGACGAGCATCGCGTTCAGCGCCGCCGGGTCGCCGTGCCGGATGACCAGGCGGTCGCCGTCGCGGGACTCGAGCTGCCCGTCGAGGACCGCGACCGCCGCGGCGGCGTCCGGCGTGCCGAGGAGGATCCGCCCGGTCGCCGCCCGCAGCGTCGACAAGTCGTCTTCCAGCACGAGCCGGCCGCGGTCGACGACGCCGACGCGCGTGCAGAGCTGCTCGACCTCGGCCAGCAGGTGGCTGGACAGGAACACCGTGGTGCCGCCCGCGTTCAGCGCGACCAGCAGCTCCCGGATCTCCTTGATGCCCTGCGGGTCGAGGCCGTTGGTCGGCTCGTCGAGGATCAACAGCCGGGGCTTGCGCAGCAGCGCGCCGGCCAGCCCGAGGCGCTGCCGCATGCCGAGTGAGTACGCCTTCACCGGCCGCTGGTCGACCGCGCCGAGCCCGACCTGCTCCAGCGCGTCGTCGATCCTTCGCCGCCGTGTGCGCCGCTCGCCCCCGCGCCCGGCGGCGTCGAGCAGCGCGAGGTTGCGGCGCCCGGACAGGTGCGGGTACGCGGCCGGTCCTTCGACGAGCGCGCCGACCTGCGGCAGCACCTCGGCGACGCGCTTCGGGACGGGCTTCCCGAGCACCTCGATCTCCCCGCTGGTCGCGTAGACCAGGCCGAGCAGCATCCGGACCAGGGTGGTCTTGCCCGAGCCGTTGGGGCCGAGGAAGCCGTAGCGGTCGCCTTCGCGGACCTCCAGACCGACGGCGTCGACCGCCAGGGTGGTGCCGTACCGCTTGGTCAGCGCGCGCGTGACGATCATCGGAAGCCCCGGCGCAGGGTGGACAGCTCGACCGCGACGGCCTTGAGCACGTCCGGCGTCACCGTGCCGGCCAGCAGGTAGGAGCGGCGGAAGGACGAAGCCCGGACGATCGCGAGCGACAACGGCGTGATCGACAGCTGGACGACGCTGCCCGCCGCCAGCGTGGTCTGCACCCCACCGGCCTTCCCGGCGGCGTCGCTCGCCGCGTTCCCGACCGCGCGCGGCACGGCGATGACCGCGAAGGACGCCAGCCCGCGGCCGTAGAGCGCGGCGCCCTCGATGCCGCCGAACGTCGACGACACCACCGGGCGCCCGGCGAGCGTCGCCGGCAGCGGCACCTGGCCCAGCGCGCCGAGGGCGTTCGAGACGTCCGGGGCGCTCGCCACGGTGAACCCCGAGCCGAGCACCGGCCGCGGCGCTTCGACGACCGGCGTCGTCTGGTCGAGCTGCTGGAACTCCGTCACCAGGATCGGGGCCTGCTGCCCGCGGGCGGTGACCTCGACGCGCACCGGGAGGCCGGTGACCGGGTCCGCCCAGACGTCGACCCGCCCGATGGTCGTGTCCGGGTCGGCGGGGACGAGCCGCAGCCCGGAGGCGGCGACCCCGGCGACGTTCCGCCCCGGCAGCGCGCTCACCGGATCACCCTTGGCCGCCTGCAGGATCCGGCGCGCGAGCTCGGGCGGCAGCAGGTCCCCGGCCCGCGGGAGCCGGACACTGGGCTCGCCGACCAGCTCGGTCAGGGTGTTGTCGCCGTAGTCCCAGGTGTATTCGCCGTCGGGCAGCCGGTAGACGTCGTGTTCGCCGGCGGTGCCGAGGATGTCGACGCGGTAGCGGTCGGGCCCGGCGTACCAGGCGCGCATCGGCGTCCGCATGGAGAAGAGCGCGGTGACGGGGGCGAGGTTCGGCAGCTCCGGCAGAGCGAGCGAACCGGCGCTTTCGGCGTACCCCTGGTACGGCCGCCCGGCGGACCCGAGCACGAGCTCGCGCAAGCGGCCGGGATCGACCTGCTCCCCCGCCGGGGCGAGAGCGGCGACAACGGACGGCACGGAAACGAGCACCGCGGCCACGGCGGCGACGACCGCCCACCGGCGCCGCTTCGCGTGCCGCACCACCGAGGGCGTCATCCGGCATCACCTCTTCGTCCTTTGTACGCCATGGCACTGGCGACTCGAACGACTCAGGACCGCGCGACGGCCTCCCGCGACCGGCGGCCCCGCCAGGTCACGGCTCGGTCCGAAACGCCGCGTCCGCGTCCGTCGTCCGGTTATTCTCGGCTCAACCGAGCAGGGGGAGACCATGAGCACGACCGGTGAGGGAGCGTCCCGCAGCGACGCCGAGATGATGATCGCCGAGGCCAAGAAGGCCCTGTGGGTGATGGTGGGCCTGCTGGGCCTGCTCTGGCTGATCCAGCTGGTCAACGCCCCCACCGGCTACGACCTGAGCCAGGAGTTCGGCATCGAAGCGCGTGACCCGGGGTCGCTGCCGGAGATCTTCACCGCGCCGTTCCTGCACGGCAGCTGGGGCCACATCGAGGGCAACTCGGGGCCGCTGTTCGTGTTCGGCTTCCTCGCCGCCTACCGCGGCGTGAAGAAGTGGCTCGGCGTGAGCGTGCTGATCATCGTCGCCAGCGGGCTCGGCGTCTGGTTCATCTCGCCGTCGAACTCGGTCACGGTCGGCGCCAGCGGCCTGGTCTTCGGCTACTTCGGCTACATCATCGTGCGCGGGCTGTTCGACCGGCACCTGATCGACATCGTGCTCGGGCTGGTGATGGCCCTGTGCTTCGCCTACACGTTCGCGTCCCTGCTGCCGACCGTCGAGGGGGTCAGCTGGCAGGGCCACATGTTCGGCTTCATCGGTGGCATCGTCGGCGGCTGGCTGTTCCGCGACAAGCGCCCCAAGGCCGTCGGCGCCCCGGACCCGGCGACCGCCCTGCTGCCCAAGGACCTCATGTAAGCGCGGTCTCGCCGAACCCGGCCACCGCCCGGACGAACTGCTCCGGGTCGAAGTCCATCGCCTGGTGGGCTTGGCCGCGCATCGGCACGACGTCGGCGCCGGGGATGCGCTCCGCGACGGCGTCGGCCGCGAGCCGCAGGTACGCCGGGCTCTCCGTGCCGGCGAACAGCCGGACCGGGATCGCGATCCCACCCAGGCGCTCGTCGAACTCGACCCGCTCGACGACCTCCAGCTCGCGCGGGATCGTGTGGGCGGCGGCGACCCGGGCCGGCCAGACGGGCGTGCGGCGCATCGCCTCGACGTCCGCCGCGCTCAGCCGGAGCGCTTCCCGCAGGAAGATCTCGAGGACCTCCTCGGGTCCGCCCGCCGCCCGCATCCGGTCGCGCGCCTCCGGCCCGACGACGTGCGCGCCCGGCTCCGGCCGGGGCGGCTCGTAGGCCACGAGCCGCGTGACGGCGTCGGTCTTCCGGACGGCTTCCAGGGCGCACAAGGCACCGTAGGAGTGCGCGACGAGGTAGACGTCGCCTCCCGCGGCCTCCGCCACGGCCGCGATGTCCTCGCCCTCCCGCTCGATCGCGTAGCCGGGCGCTTCGGCCCGGCTGAGGCCCCGGCCGCGCCGGTCGACGAGGTGGAGGCGGTGGTGCCGGGCGAGCCGCTCGCGGACGGCCGCCCAGCGCGTGTGGTCCGCGCCGGTGCCGTGGACGAGGACCATCGGCGGGCCGTCGCCCACCGTCTCGAACCCGATGACCGTGCCGTCGGGCGACCTGACCGAACTCGACATGGCCCCGACTCTAACGGCGTCTCGGGCGCGGAGAAGTCTGCTGTGAGGTCACTGTGCATCCGGTCCGTGGCACTGCGAACCCGGCTTCGTTGTGGTGCTCTGGAGCCGTGGCGATCAAGTTCCTGAGGCCCGCGCTCGCGGGCGCGGCGGCGGTGCTGGTGCTCGGCGCCGGCCTGGTCGCCGGCACGGGCACGACCGCCGACGACGCGTACGCCGCGGGCGCGCCGGCCAGCTCTCCGGCTCCGTCCATTCCGGCCGGTGCGCCGGCTCCGGCTCCGGCTCCGGCTCCCGCGAAAACCGTTTCCCCGGTGGGCGCGTTGTTCGCGAACGGAAGCCATTTCTGCACGGCGAGCGTCGTCCATTCCGAGTCCGGCGATCTGGTGCTGACCGCCGCCCACTGCGTCCAAGAAGGAATGTCCTTCGCCCCGGCTTATCACGACGGCGTCGCCCCGCTGGGAATGTGGACGGTCACCGGAGTCGCCGTCGCGGACGGCTGGACGTCTTCGGCCGACCCGGATCTCGATTTCGCGTTCCTGACCGTTCAGCAACCGGGGAACACTGCTTCACTGGAAAGCCTGACCGGCGCGGACGTGCTCGGCACCGACCGCGGTTTCGCCCACACGATCACCCTCACGGGCTACCCCGACACCACCGATTCCCCCGTGGTGTGCACCGGCACCACCACGCGTTCCGACACCTACCAGCTGCGCGTCGCGTGCCCCGGTTTCCCGGACGGCACCAGCGGCGGCCCGTGGGTGACCGGCGGCGCGGTCGTCGGGGTCATCGGCGGCTACCAGCTCGGCGGCGACACTCCGGACGTCTCCTACAGCGCGTACTTCGACGACGACATCGCGAAGCTGTACGCCTCGGTCAACGGCTGAAAACGCGAACCGGGCCCGTGTCCCTGGCGGAGGACACGAGCCCGGTTCACCTCTCGCGAGCCCTCAGCAGGTCACGATGAGCCCGGTGAGCGCCGAGCACGTCTTCGACGCGCTGTCGTTGGCGCTGGTGGGATCGGTCGGCGAACTGGCCGTGCGCACCGCTGTCGTGGTGTACGAACCGAGCGCCAGCAGGCCGCCGTTGACCGAGAACTTCGCCGTCGCCGAAGCGCCGGACGCCAGCGAAGCGACGTCACAGTTCAACGCCCGCGTAGTGCCCACACGGGTGCAGCCGGTGGCGCTGCCGAACGACAGGCCCGACGCATACGTTGCCACGACCCGGATCCCGGTCGCGGTCGACGGGCCGTTGTTCGTCATGGTCAGCGTGTAGTCGATGCGGGCGCTCAGCCCGCCGCGGCCGGTCGCGGCGAGCGCGACCTTGACGTCGGCGTTGGTCGCCGGGTTGCCGATCGTGATGACCGGGCCGTCGTAGGTGTCGAAGGAGTAGTTGTCACCGACGAACTGGTGCTGCAGCGTGAACTGCCCCGGCGCGGCGGTGTCCTTGACGCGCAAGGTCCACAGCGTGGTCTTCGTGCCGCCCGCCGCGAGGTCGCCGAACGCGGCGCGGTAGCTGCTGCCGAGCTGGAAGCAGCCGACCTCGGTCGTGTTGGTGCAGGAAACGATGTCGGCGATGTCGGTGATCGGCGTCGGCGAGCCGTAAAGGGCGGCCTTGGCGAAAGTAACCGTGAAATCGCGATCGTTGTGAACGGTTTCCGAGATGGTGAAAGTCTGTCCCGGGAGCACCGTCGTGGTGCTGACTTCGACAGAACTGGAGGGCACGTCCGCCTGCGCGGCGGGTGCCAGCGCGACGAACGCCGTGGCCAGTGCGGCCACCGAGGACAGGATCGTGGTTCTTCGCCAGCTTCGTTGCATAGTCGTGATCTCGCTGTTTCGGTCCGAGGAATACCGCTCTGACAGATGCTGCGTGGTCTTGGTGGACAGCCGACGCTGATCAGTCGTCGCAAAACCGGCATTCGTTACCGCCATCCGGACGCGCCGCGGCACGGCCGTCAGGACGGACGCCAGCGGCCGTTCATCTCACCCGGGCGCGGCGGCGGGCCGGGCAGCGCACGGTCTTTTCCCGATTCCAGCCCCTCGACGAGCATCGCCAGGTACCGGCGGCGCAGCTCGGAGGTGCGCTCCGGGTCGTCGACGCGGATCGCCGCGCAGCACTCGAGGATCATCCCGATGTCTTCGGTGACGGCGTCTTCCCGGAGCCGTCCGGTCGCGCGCGCCCGCGCGAAGAGCGCCGCCGACAGCTCGTTCGCGCGTCGCGCGTCGGCGCCCATCTCCTCGGTCGGGGTGAACGTGCCCGCGAGGTGGACGGTCAGCGAGTGGACGTCGGCGTCCACGACCCGGCCGAGGAAGCCGGTGAGCGCCGTCCAGCCGTCCGGCTCCTCGTCGGCGGCCTCGGCTTCGGCGATGAAGGTGCGGAGGCCGTCGTGGCAGAGCCGGCAGAGCAGGATCTCCTTGCTGGCGTACCGCCGGTAGAGGGCGCTGATGCCGACGCCCGCGCGCTCGGCGACCTGGGAGATCGGCGCCTTCGGGTCCGCGAGGAAGACGTGGCGGGCGGCGTCGAGGATCACGACGTTGTTGCGAGCGGCCTGGCCGGCACGGCCGGGCAGAGCTGTCTCGGTCTCGGACATGGCCCGAGATTACCACTGGAACGGATCGTTCCGCTCTGATACAGTTCGGAACGAAGCATTCCGTTCCACACTTTCGGGAGCCAGCCATGACCGTCCCCGCCCTGCACCCCTACCGCGTCGAGGTCCCCCAGTCCGCACTGGACGACCTGCGGGACCGTCTCCAGCGGGCGCTCTGGCCGGACGACCTGCCCGCCGAGTACGGCGTCACGAACGAGCGGGTCCGGGCGCTGGCCGGGCACTGGCTGGCGAAGTTCGACTGGCGGGCGTTCGAGGCGCGGCTCAACGCGTACCCGCAGTTCGTCACGGAGATCGACGGCGAGCGGATCCACTTCCTGCACGTCCGGTCGTCCCGCGCGGACGCGACACCGCTGGTGCTCACGCACGGCTGGCGGGGCTCGATCGCCGAGTACCTCGACGTCATCGGCCCGCTGACCGAGCCGGAGTCGGCCGAGGCGCCGGCGTTCCACCTGGTGATCCCGTCGCTGCCGGGCTTCGGGTTTTCGGGCCCGACGCGGTCGGCGGGCTGGGGCACGCACCGCACGGCGGCGGCGTGGGCGGAGCTGATGAGCCGGCTGGGCTACGAGTCGTACGGCGCGGCGGGCAACGACGCGGGGTCGATGATCTCGCCGGAGATCGGGCGGCTGGCGCCGGAGAAGGTCGTCGGCGTGCACGTCACGCAGCTGTTCTCGTTCCCGTCCGGCGACCCGGCGGAGATGGCGGACCTGAGCGAGGCCGACCAGGCCGCGCTCGCGCACCTGCAGTGGTTCTACGAGAACATGTTCTCCTTCAACACGTTGCACAGCCAGCAGCCGCACACCCTCGCGTTCGCGCTCGCCGACTCCCCGCTGGCGCTGCTGGCGTGGAACGCGCAGCTGTTCGGCGAGCACCTCGACGCGGACTTCGTCCTCGCGAACGTGGCGCTGTACTGGCTGACCGGCACGGGCGGCTCGTCGATCCGCTTCTACTTCGAGGACGCGCAGCACACCCCGGCGCAGCCGTCTTCGCCGACGACGGTCCCGACGGCCCTGGCGATGTTCGCGGGCGACTTCCAGTCGATCCGCCGTTTCGCCGAGCGCGACCACGCGAACATCGTCCGCTGGAACGCCTACGACGCGAAGTCGGGAAGCGGCGGCCCCCGCGACGCGGCCGGCCACTACTCGGCGCACGAGGCCCCGGAGACCCTGGTGGCGGACATCCGCGCGTTCTTCGCGGGGCTGTCCTCGCCGTGGCCCCTGCTGACGGCGGCCCACGAGGCGTTGCGCACGGCGGCGGCGGGCGTGACGGACGGCTCGCTCCCGACCCCGTGCGCGGAGTGGACGGTGACCCAGGTCCTCCAGCACGCGGGCGGCGACCAGCAGGGCTACGCGGCAGCCATCACGGGAGAGCCGGGCCCGGACTTCAACCCGTTCGCGCCGTCGGGCTCTCTGGAGAACGTTCAGTCGTTCCTGGAGCCGAAACTGGCGGCGGCGGCAGCGGCGTTCGCGAAGGTGTCCCCGGACGCCACCGCGGTGCCGACCCCGTTGCCGCAGGGCGCACTCCCGGCGGCGGTGGCCATGGGAGCGGCAGCCCTGGACGCGGCGGTGCACGCATGGGACATAGCGATCGCGACGGGCCAGGAATCCCCACTGACAGAGGAAATGGCGGCGGCGCTGCTGCCGGTGGCGAAGGAGCTGGCGGAGCCCCTGCGAGGGTTCGCATACGCCCCGGCGTTGGAGGGCCCGGCCGACGACGACGCGGTATCGGAGCTCCTGCGCTACCTGGGCCGCGATCCGAAGTGGACGGCTTGAGGGCTGTTGCCTGGGGGTGCGTTTCGGGGCTGGGCCGAGGAACCGCGGGGCGGTCCCTCGGCTCAGCCGTTTCCCGGCAGCTTCCGGCCTTTCCCGGTCGCAGCTCGGCCGCGGGCTTTGGCCGCGGCTTTCGCCCCCAACTCCCGCCCGAGTCTCCACTTCCGCCCGCAACTCCCGGTCCCGGCTTTCCGCTGCGGCCCCGCCTCAACTACTGCCGGCGACTCGCGGGCTTCCGCTGCAGCCCCGCGACTCCCGGCTTTCCACTGCAACCCCCCGACCCTTCCTGGTCGCAACCCGGCCGCGGGCTTTGGCCGCGGCTTCCGCCCGCAACTCCCGCCGCCACTCCCGGCTTTCCGCCGCAGCTCCCGCCCCAACTCTCGGCTGCGGTTTCGGCCTCGCCCCTCGCCCTCGCCGCCGGAGGGCCCCGCCCACCACCCCGAAAACCCGTTGCCGCCCAACGGATCCCGAACCTACCCTGACCTCATGACGAACCGACCGTTCCGGTGGGACCTGGTGCGTCCCGACCAGGTCGGGACGCTCCTCGACGACACCGCGAAGCCGCACCTCTGGTTCCTCGACGACCTCACCACCTGCACCGCCAAGGTCCTGGCCCGCTGCGGTGACGGCGAACTCCACTTCGTCGGCCGGTCGCTCGACAGCATGCACGACCTCCTCGGCGGCGCCCTCGAACAGACGTCGTGGCGGGATCGGGTGCACCAGCTTCCGCTCTCCCTCAAGCCGCGCAACGGTTTCGGCCGCCGGGATGTCCGGCTGCTCCGTGACAACCTCGCCGCCGCCGGGGTCACTCCTCACGCTCTCGCCCGGGGAACTCGGCCGACCGTCTTCGTCGATCTCGTCTTCGAGGGCGACACCTTCACCGAGCTGTACGTCCAGCTGCGGGACTGGATCGACGAAGAGCGCGAAGCCTGGCACGTCATCCGGCGCAAGCTGCGGTTCCTCGGCGTCACCCTCCGGCAGCCGATCCGGCCGGACGCCTGGCGGTGGCACGAGGACGTCGCCTGGACGCGGGAGCTGCCCGCCGCCGCCGTTCGGAACGTCTCGCTCGCTCGGGACGTCTGGTTCTACTTCGGCAACAACCAGTGGAAGCTGACCCCGTCGTTCCCGCGGCAGCGCTGGACCGATGAGACCGTCCGGACCCCCGACCACGGCAAGGCGACGCGCCGGGCGCTGGCCGAGGCCTTCGCGGTCGTCGATGCCGGCCGGTCGTCGGCGGTGCGCGACCAGCTCGTCCGGACGATCTCCGCCGAGCCCGCGATCGCCGGGCCGTGGCTGCGGGCGCTCGTCACCGAACTGCGCGCCTGACCCGTCCGGGTGGGTACCGTTATCGCATGAAGCGCAAGGAGGTCGCCGTCCGGCGGGAGGAGATCCTGCTCGCCGCGCTCGAGCAGGTCCGCCTCAGGGGCATCGCCGGGGTGCGGGCCGCCGACGTCGCCAAGGACCTCGGCGTCAGCACCGCGCTGGTCTTCTACCACTTCGGCACCCTCGAAGCCCTCATCATCGAGGCCTTCCGGCAGGCCGCCGAGCGCAACCTCGCCGTCCTGCGCGACGAGCTGGCGCGCCCCGGCCGGGTCGGCGACCGGCTTCGCGCCGTGCTCGTCCTCTACGGGCCGACCAAGCCCGGCGCCGGCTGGCACCTGTGGATCGAAGCCGGTGCCGCCGCCATGCGGGACGCCGACCTGCGCGACGTCGTCCAGCGGCTCGACCTGCGGTGGCGCGACGCCGTCGTCTCGCTCATCACCGAGGGCGTCGCCACCGGCGAGTTCCGGTGCCCGGACCCGCACGGCGCGGCGTGGCGGCTGACCGCCCTGCTCGACGGGCTCGCCGTGCAGTTCGTCGCCCGCCAGGACACCGTCACCGCGGCCGACTGCGCCCAGTGGGTCGACCAGGCCCTGGCCCACGAGCTGGGCCAGATCGCACCGGCGCCGGCCCGATGACCACGCCGGCGCTGCTCGAAGTGGCGTGGACCGACCCGGTCACCGGGTGCCGGGGCTACCTGGTGATCGACCGGCTGGTCCGCGGCGTGGCCAGCGGCGGCCTGCGGATGCGCCGCGGCTGCACGCTCTTCGAGGTCCGCGGCCTGGCGCGGGGCATGACGCTTAAGGAAGGCCTCAACTACGACCCCGACGGCCGATACGTCCCGCTCGGCGGCGCCAAGGGCGGCATCGACTTCGACCCGTACGACGAGCGCGCCCGCGACGTCGTCGCCCGCTTCCTGCACGCCATGCACCCGCTGATCGAGCGCTACTGGACCATGGGCGAGGACCTCGGCCTGCGCCAGGACGTCATCGACGGCGTCATCGCGGAGATCGGCCTGCTCAGCTCGGTCCAGGCGGTCTACCCGCTGCTCGAAGACCGGGACGCGGCGACCGAACGGCTCGAGGCCGCCTTCCGCATCGAGGTCGGCGGGCTGGGGCTCGACGAGCTGGTCGGCGGCCTCGGTGTCGCCCAGGCGACGCTCACCGGGCTCGAAGTGCTCGGGTTCGGCGGGCCGAACCGGGTCGTCGTCCAGGGGTTCGGCTCGATGGGCGGCGCCACCGCGCGGTTCCTCGCCGAGGCCGGCCTCCCGGTGGTCGGCGTCTCGGACGTGCGTGGGGTCGTCGTCAACCCGGCCGGCCTCGACGTCGAGAACCTGCTGCGCCACCGCGACCGCTTCGGCGGCATCGACCGCGACCACCTCAAGCCGGGCGACGAGCTCCTCCCGCCCGAAGCGTGGCTCGACGTCCCGGCCGAGGTACTGGTGCCGGCCGCGATCTCGTACTGCGTCGACAGCGACAACCAGGCCAAGATCGGCGCGAAGCTCATCGTCGAGGCCGCGAACATGCCGGTGACGGCCGACGCCGAGGAGCTGCTCGCCGCCCGCGGCATCCGGGTGCTGCCGGACTTCGTGGCCAACTCGGCGACCAACTCCTGGTGGTGGTGGACGCTCTTCGGCGACGTCGCCGCGGACGCCGACGAGGCCTTCGCCAAGGTGCGGACCCGGATGCGCGACCTCGTGACCGGCATGGTCGAGCGGGCCACCCTCGACGGGCTCAGCCTCCGCGCCGCCGCCCTGCAGGTGTCGGAGAAGAACCTCGAAGCCATCCAGGCCCGCTTCGGGAACGAATCGACCCGGTAGGTAGTTGAACGCTCTATGAAACTCGGCATCTACAGCTTCGGCGACCGCGCCCCGGACCCGCGCACCGGCGACCAGCCGTCCGTCGCGCAGACGCTGGCCAACACCCTCGAACGCATCAAGCTCGCCGACGAGCTGGGCATCGGCTTCTACGGCCTCGGCGAGCACCACCTCGACCAGTACGCCATCTCCAGCCCGGGCACGGTCCTGGCCGCCGCGGCGAGCGTCACCAGCCGGATCACGCTGAGCTCGGCCGTGACGGTCCTGAGCACCGAAGACCCGGTCCGCGTGTACCAGCAGTTCACCACGCTCGACCAGCTCAGCCACGGCCGCGCCGAGCTGCTCGCCGGCCGCGGGTCGTTCACCGAGTCCTTCCCCCTGTTCGGGAACGACCTCGGCGACTACGACGAGCTGTTCGAGGAGAAGCTCGCCCTGCTGCTGCACATCGACCGCGAGGACCCGCTGACCTGGTCCGGCAAGTTCCGCCCGCCGCTGGAGAACGCGCGGATCCTGCCCCGGCCCTACGGCGACCACCTGCGCATCTCGGTCGGCACCGGCGGCAACCCCGAGTCGTCGATCCGGGCCGGGCTGCTGGGCCTGCCCGTCGTGTACGCCGTGATCGGCGGACGGCCCGAGCGCTTCGCCCCGCTCGTCGACCTCTACCGCCAGGCCGGCGAAGCTGGTGAACAGCAGGACCTCCACGTCACCATGAGCGCCATCGGCTTCATCGCCGAGAACTCGCAGGACGCCAAGGAGACCTTCTACCCGTACTGGCTCGAAACGATGAAGTACGGCGCGAAGGCCCGCGGCTGGTCCGTCCCGACCCGCGCCGAGTACGACCAGTACACCCACGGCGCGCAGGCGCTGTTCGTCGGCAGCCCGCAGGAGATCGCCGACCGGCTGATCACCGTCGGGAAGCTCACCGGCGCGGACCGCTACGCGCTGCAGATGGACTGGTCCGGCGTGCCGCACAAGAACGTCATGCGGGCGATCGAACTCCTCGGCACCGAAGTCCTTCCGCTGGTCGAGAAGGAGTTCTAGACGTCGTTCCCGGCGATGAACCCGAACGTCATCGCCGGGCCGATGGTCGAGCCGGCACCGGCGTAGCTGTGGCCCATCACGGCCGCGCTGGCGTTGCCGGCGGCGTACAGGCCCGGGATCACCGAGCCGTCGGCCCGGAGCACGCGCGCCCGGGGGTCCGTGCGCATGCCGCCCTTCGTTCCGAGGTCGCCGGGCACGATCTTGAACGCGTAGAACGGCGGCGCCCACAGCGGCGCGAGGCAGGAGTTGGGCAGTACCAGCGGGTCGGTGTAGTAGTGGTCGTACGCGCTGCCGCCGCGCCGGAAGTCACTGTCCACTCCGGACCACGCGAAGCCGTTGAATCGGTCCACAGTGGACTTGAGCGCGGCCGGCGGCACGCCGATCGCCGAGCCGAGCGCCTGGATGCTCGACGCCTTGACGACCGCGCCCGCGGTGTACCAGGCGTCCGGCAGCGGGAGCAGCGGCAAGGTGTCGCGGAACAGGTACTTGTTCCGGTAGTTCTGGTCGACGACCAGCCACGCCGGGATGTCCGGCGCGGTCGGGTTCTTGTCGTACATCGTGTGCACGACGTCGCTGTAGGGCGCGGCTTCGTTGACGAACCGCTTGCCGGCCTGGTTGACGATCAGCCCGCCGGGCAGCGTCCGCTCGGCCAGGCAGAAGTACGGGTCGCCGGGGATCGGGATGGCCGGGCCCCACCACGCGTCGTCCATCAGGTCGAGCGCCGCGCCGGCCCGCTGCCCCGCGCGGTGGCCGTCGCCCGTGTTCTCCTTGGCCCCGACGGTCCAGGCGGTGCCGATCGGCTGCCGCTGGTACTGCGCGCGCATCGCGGCGTTGTGCTCGAACCCGCCGGAGCCGACGATCACGCCGCGTCGCGCGCGCACCAGCCCGCCGGGCGTGAGAACCCCCGTCACCGCACCGTTTTCGACGTTCAGGTCGACCAGCGGGGTGTTCAGCAGCACCGGGACGTTCGCCTGCTGCAGTCCCACCCGCAGGCCCGCGGCGAGCGACTGCCCCATGGTGAGCGGCTTCTGCCCGGCGAGCGCGGCGGCCGTCCCGCGAGCGAGACAGGTGGCGGCGACGGCCGCGCCCTTCGCGTTGACCGCGGCCAGGTTCAGCCACTTGTAGTCGGCGCTGAAGACGACGAGCCCCGGCGGCGTCGCGAGGTAGGCCGGGTTCAGGTTCGCGAGCTCGGCGCCGAGCAGGTTGCCGTCGAACTGGTCCGGCTCGATCGAGCGGCCGTTCGGCAGCCCGCCCGGGAGCTCCGGGTAGTAGTCGCTGTAGCCCTCCATCCACCGGAACCGCAGCGGGCTGTTCGCCATGACGAATGCGATCATCTGCGGACCGTTGTTCAGGAACGCTTGCTGCCGCGCGGCCGGGACGTCCGGTCCGACGACGGCGGCGAGGTACTGCGCGGCCTTCGCCGGCGTGTCCGGCACCCCGGCGGCGAGCAGCACCGGGTTGTTCGGGATCCAGATGCCCGCGCCGGATCTCGCCGCGGACCCGCCGAACGTCGGCGCCTTCTCGAGCACGACGACGCTGAGCCCGCGCTTGGCCGCCGTCAGCGCGGCGGTCATCCCGGCCGCGCCGGAGCCGACCACGACGACGTCGTACTCCCCCACCAGCGGCGCCGCCCCGGCCGGCGCGGCGAAGAGCCCGGACGTCGCGGCGAGGCCCACGCCCGCCGCGGTGCCGCGCAGGATCTGGCGGCGGGTCAGGTCGGCATCCATGGCGCACTCCTCGCTCGCGGAACGGCGATGGTCATGGTGTCGGTCCACACCAGAAACTGGAACATGTTCTACACGCTTGGAGCAGCCGGGTAGACCAGTGGCCGCAACCCATGACGACATTCGCCGCACTCCGCCGACAAGTTGACGACACCCTCATCTTCTGGATAACTTGAGAGCAGTCTCATTTTCCATCGAGGAGGATCCCTTGCCGAAAGTCATCGCCGTCCTGGGGGCCGGCCCGGGTCTCGGTCTGTCGATCGCCCGCCGTTTCGGCCGCGAAGGCTTCACCACCGCGCTGGTCTCGCGCACCGACACCCGGCACGCCGGCTACCGGGAGTCCCTGGGCGGGACCACCCACACCTACGCGGCCGACGTGACCGACGCCGCTCAACTGGAAGCGGTTCTAGCGCGCATCACGGCCGAAGCCGGCGAGCTCGACACGGTCTACTTCGGTCCGGCGGACCTCGCCGGGCCCCGTCCCGTGCCCCTCCCGACGGCCGGCGCGGACACCGTGCGCGCGGCGTTCGACGCGCTCGTCACCCCTGCCGCCCGGCTCGTCGAAGCGGTGCTGCCGGGCATGCTCGAACGCGGATCCGGCGCGCTGCTCTTCGCCGGCGGCCTGAGCGGCAAGTACCCGATGCCGATGCTCGGCAGCCTGGCGCCGGCCTCGGCGGCGTTGCGCATGTACGTGCTGACGCTCAACGCGGCCCTGCGCGAAACGGGCGTCTACGCGGGAGCGCTGACGATCGGCGGCCTCATCGAGCGCGGCGACATCCACCGTGAGCTCACCAAGCAGGACCACGGTTTCGCGGTCGGCACCCTCGACCCGGACGACATCGCCGACACGGCGTGGTCGCTGTACGTCGAGCGCGGGGAGGCGGAAGCGGAGTTCAACGCCATGGCCGCGGTCTAGCCTGGGGATCATGTTCACCCCGGGGGATCGTCACCTGCTGCGCGACGCCTTGGTCGAGGCGGCCCGGTCGGACGAGCGCGTCACCGGCGCCGCGCTCACCGGCTCGGCCGCGCTCGACGCCGAAGACGCGTGGTCGGACATCGACCTCGCGTTCGCCGTCGCGGGCGAGCCCGAGCCGGTGCTCGCGGACTTCAGCGCGCGGATGTACCGCGAACACGGTGCGGTGCACCACATGGACGTCGTGTTCGAGCGGACCGTGTTCCGCGTCTTCCTGCTGGCGGACACCTTGCAGGTCGACCTGGCGTTCTGGCCGGAGGCGGACTTCGGCGCGACCACGCCGAAGTTCCGGCTGCTGTTCGGGACGCCGCACGACCGCCCGCAGTCACCGCCCCCCGACGCACGGCGGCTGATCGACCTGGCCTGGCTGCACGCCCTGCACGCGCGGTCGAGCATCGAACGCGGCCGCGGCTGGCAGGCCGAGTACATGATCGGCCGCGTCCGGGAGTTCGCCCTGGGGCTGGCCTGCCTGCGCCACGACGTCCCGGCGGTCGAAGGCCGGGGCCTGGACCAGCTGCCCGCCGGCGTCACCGCACCTTTCGAGGCCACCCTCGTCCGCGCGCTCGACGACGCCGGCCGGGCGTTCCACGCCGTCACCGAACTGCTCGTCGGCGAGATCGAGCTGGTCGACACCTCGCTGGCTCAGCGCTTGGCGCCCGTGCTCCGCGAGCTGGCCAGGTAAGCGAGTTCCGGGTGCGCGGCGGCATAGGCGTCGAGCAGCCGCCGCGCCACGGAGACCGAGTCGACCAGCGGGTGCAGCGCGAACGCCCGCAACGCCGCCTCGCGCGAGCCCGTCGTCGCCGCTTCGATCGTCGCCCGCTCGACGGCCTTGACCGCCGTCACCAGGCCCAGCGCGTGATCGGGCAGCGGCTCGGTGGCGAGCGGCCGGGCACCGTTCGCGTCGACGACGCACGGCACTTCGACGACCGCGTCCGCCGGCACGCCCGGGAGCGCGGATCCGTTGCGGACGTTGAGGATCAGCGTCGTGCGCTCGCCGTACGCGATGGCCCGCATCAACGCCAGGGCGACCTTCTCGTAGCCGCCGCCTTCGAGATCGTCACGCTCGCCTTCGCGCGTCTCGGCCATGTACGTCGCCTCGCGCTCCAAGCGCGTGCGCTCCCACGACGTCAGCGAAGGTTCCGCGTAGAAACCGCGTTGCTGCTCCAGCAACTGGGCACCGCGCGACTGAGAGGTGATCGCTTCGCGCGCGAAGTAGTAATAGTGCAGGTATTCGTTGGGCAGGGAACCGAGGGCACGCAGCCAGTCCGCGCCGAAGAGCTTGCCCTCCTCGAACGACTCCAGCGCGTCCCTGTCGGCGAGCAGCCGAGGCAGGACGTCCTCGCCGCCGACGCGGACCGCGCGGAGCCAGCCGAGGTGGTTGAGGCCGGCGTAGTCGAACCACGCCGTGGCCGGGTCGATCCCGAGGACGTGCGCGACGCGGCGGCACAGCCCCACCGGCGAGTCGCAGATGCCGAGCACCCGCTCGCCGAGGTGCGCGGCCATCGCCTCGGTGACCATCCCGGCGGGGTTGGTGAAGTTGATGACCCACGCTTCCGGTGCGAGATCTTTGATCTTTCGCGCGAGATCGACGGCGACGGGGATGGTCCGCAGCCCGTAGGCGATCCCGCCCGCGCCGACGGTTTCCTGGCCCAGCACGCCTTCCGCGTAAGCGATCTGCTCGTCGAGCCGGCGCCCGCGCAGCCCGCCGACCCGGATGGCGGAGAACACGAAGTCCACATCGGACAGTGCGTCGGCGAGGACGGTGGTGGTCCGCACCCGCGGCGCGTCCGGGACGCCCGCGGCCTGCTCGGCGAGCACCCGTTCGATCGCCGCGAGCCGCCCGGGCTCGACGTCGTGCAGGACCAGCTCGCTGACCCCGCCGCCGGCCAGCAACGCGCCATGCACGAGCGGCACGCGGAACCCGCCGCCGCCCAGGATCGCGAGCCTCACCGCAGCACCTCGACGCCCGATTCACGCAAGGTCACGCCTCGCCACCCGGCCAAGATCCGGCCCACCGGCGCGAGCCGCCCGATCCCACCGCGGCCCAGCCTCACCTCAGCACCTCGACACCCGCATCACGCAAGGTCACGCCTCGCCACCCGGCCAAGATCCGGCCCACCAGCGCGAGCCGCCCGATCCCACCGCAGCCCAGCCTCACCGCAGCACCTCGACACCCGCTTCACGCAGTACCGAGCAGGTTGGCTCGTCGGCGCCCGGGCTCGTCACGACGACGTCGAGCGCGTCCGGGCCGCAGACCCGGGCCAGTCCGGTGCCGGGGAACTTGCCGGCGTCGGCGAGCAGGACCACGCGGTCGGCCGCGGCGACCATCGCGCGCTTGACCGGCACCTCGACCACCGTCGAGTCCATCACGTGGCCGTCGCAGCGGACGCCGCTCGCGCCGAGGAAGACAGTGCCCGCGTGCACCTGGCGCAGCGCGTCCTCGGTCAGGAAGCCGACCATCGAGTGGTAGCTGCGCCGGACCACGCCGCCGAGGAGGACGAGCTGGACGTCGTCGGCGTCCTTCAGCTCGTCGTAGACGGCGAGGCTGCTGGTGATCACGGTCAGCGCGCGGTCGCGGAGGTGCCGCGCCAGCCGGTGCGCGGTGGTGCCGATGTCGAGGAGCACGGTGTCGCCGTCGGCGACCAGCCGCGCCGCCCGCCGCGCGACGGCGTCCTTCTCGTCGGCCCGCTCGGCGGCCACGTGGGCGAACGGCTCGTCGTCGGCGGCCATGGCTCCGCCGTAGACGCGGGTCAGCCGGCCCTCGCGGTCGAGCTGCACCAGGTCGCGGCGCACCGTGGCCTGGCTGACGCCGAGCCGCTCGGCCAGTACGCCGACCGGCGCCGGGCCCTCCGCGCGGAGGGCCCGCAGGATCAGCTCGTGGCGACGCTGGGGCAGCATGCGGGGACGATAGCAGTCAAACTCGCTCACCCCGCGAACGAGTTTGAGCACACCTTGCGCATTCCGCGCAGGTGAAGCACGCTCGTGCGCATCCTCGATCCCGGGAGGCGCCCGTGCCGGCCGATTCCGTCCCCGACACCGATGTCTTCCTGTCCGGCCTGCTGTTCTTCGACCTGGTCTTCACCGGGCTCGAAGGGCCGCCGGAGCCGGGTACCGAGGTGTGGACGGGCGGCATGGGCTCGGGCCCGGGCGGCATCGCGAACTTCGCGGTGGCGCTGAGCCGGCTCGGCCTGCGGACGTCGCTGGCGGCGGCGTTCGGCACCGACGTCTACGGGCGCTACTGCTGGGACGTGCTTTCGCGGCAGGAGCACATCGACCTGTCGCGGTCGCGGCGGTTCCCGGAGTGGCACTCCCCCGTCACCGTCTCCCTCGCCTACGCCGGCGACCGCGCGATGGTCACGCACGGCCACCCGCCGCCCGTCCCGGTCGCCGAGCTGGCCGGCTCGCCGCCGTCGAGCCGCGCGACCGTCGCGCACATCGGCCTCGACACCGCCGACTGGGTCCACACCGCGCACCAGTCCGGCAGCCTCGTCTTCGCCGACGTCGGCTGGGACCCGTCGGAAGCGTGGTCGGCCGCGCTGCTGGAGCAGCTGGCGTGCTGCCACGCGTTCCTGCCCAACGACGTCGAAGCGATGCGCTACACCCGCACGGACACCCCGGAAGCGGCGCTGGCCCGGCTCGCCGACTTGGTCCCGGTCGCGGTGATCACCCGCGGCGCCGCGGGCGTGCTCGCCGTCGACAGCACGACGGGCGAGACGGCGGACGTCCCGGCACTGCCGGTCGACGTCCTCGACGCGACCGGCGCGGGCGACGTCTTCGGCGCCGGGTTCGTCGCCGCCACCCTGACCGGCTGGCCGCTGGCGGACCGGCTCCGGTTCGCGGGTCTCACGGCCGGCCTGTCGGTCCAGCACTTCGGCGGCGCGCTCGCCGCACCGGGCTGGCACGAGATCGCCGAGTGGCACGCGCGGAACCGGCGTCCGGACTACGCGTTCCTCGACGACGTCCTGCCCGCCGAAACGATCGCCGAGACGTCCCGCCGGGGCCCGGTGACCCTCGGCTTCGGCGAGGACAGCTGGCGCTGATGCACCCGCGCGCCGGCCGCTACACGGCGTCGGGACTGCGGACGTCGCTGCTGTCGGTGCCGGGCACGACCGGCGCCGAAGCGGTGGGGCTGCGGCCGATCGGCGAGGTGATGGGCTGCGTCGTGGCGCGGCACGACGACGTGACATCGGGCCTGCGCCGCGGCTACGCGACGGCGCTGGACCGGCTGCGCGCGGAGGCGACGGCGCTGGGCGCGGACGGCGTGCTCGCGATCGGCTGCACGGTGACCCGGGTGAGCACGGCGGTCCACGAGTTCGTCGTCCTGGGCACGGCGGTGCGCGCGATCCGCGGTGTCCGCCCGGCCCGGCCGTTCACGACGGGGCTGTCGGGTCCGGACGTGGCGAAGCTGATGCTGGCGGGCTGGGTCCCGGTGACGCTGGCGATCGGCATCGACGGCGCGACGGCGTTCGACATCGCCATGACGGACCGGCCGGGCTCCGAGGCGCCGGTGCCGACGTCGCTGGTGACCCGGGTCAGGGCGGCGGCCCGGGCGGAGTTCCTGGGGGCGGTGCGGGCCTCGGGCGCGGACGGCGGCCTGGTGACGTCGACGACGTTGCGCGCCTGGGCACTGGGCCACACGGGAGCGACGGCGGTGGCGAGCGTGTTCGGCACGGCGGTGGCGCAGTTCGGTGCTGGGCCGGCGCCGACGGTGTCGCTCCCGGTGCTCCCCGTCGACGGGAACCCGCCGCGCTGACCCGCGACCGGACCTTCCGGACATACCCCGGTGATCACGCCGCGCCCGCCGCCCGCCCGCGCGGATCCGTGCCACGATGGGAGTGAGAGCCCGTCGAAGGAGGTCAGCCAGTGCCCGAATGGGACGGTCGTGGCCTGCCGCCCGTCGCGCGGGCCCGCGTCGAGCGCTATGCCGCGTCCGGGCTGAAGACGTCGCTGCTCAGCGTGCCCGGGGCGGTCGGCGCCGAAGTGGCCGGGTTCACGCCCGTCGGCGAGGTCATGGGCTGCGTCGTGCAGCAGGTCGGCTGGACCGGGCCGGCCGCGTGGGCCGGCGACCAAGTCAAGCTGCTGTCGGAAATGCTGCGCAAGGGCTACGCGACCGCGCTCGACCGGCTCGGGCAGGAGGCCACCGCACTCGGCGCCGACGGCGTCATCGGCATCAAGGTCACCATCACCGCGCTCGACGACGTGATGCAGGAGTTCACCGCACTCGGCACCGCGGTCCGCGCCGAGACCGGGCAGCGGCCGCGGCGCCTGTTCACCACCGACCTGCCGGGCCAGGACGTCGGCAAGCTGATGCAGGCCGGCTGGGTGCCGGTGCGGCTGGCGGTCGGCGTCGCCGGGCGCGCGCAGTTCGACTACAACATGCAGTACCAGGTCAACGTGCTGGCCGGGAACACCGAAGTCGACGCGCCGACGAAGGTCGTCACGGACGTCCGCGGCGCGGCGCGGGCCGAGTTCGCCCGCGCGATCCGCGACTGCGGCGCCGACGGCGGCATCGTCTCGGCCATGACGCTGCGGACGTGGCCGGTGCAGGAGATCGCCGTGGCCGGCATCGCCACCGTGACCGGCACCGCGATCGCCCGCTTCCACACCGGGCGCGCCGCCCCGACCAGCGCGCTCAAGATCCTGCCGTTGAACCGTTCCTGAGGAGGCTTCGTGACCACCGCGGACCCCGCCGCGCAGCGCATCCCCGAGGATGCGATGCGCCGGCTCGCCGAGATGCGCCCTGGCCAGAAGACCAGCCTGTTCACGTCCGACCTGAGCGTCAACGAGTTCCTCCTCGTGCGCGAAGCCGGCTTCCGGCCGCTCGGGCTCGTGCTCGGCTCGAGCATCTACCACGTCGGGTTCCAGATGGGACGGTGGAGCAAGAACCAGGAGATGGACCGGCTTTCGCAGGCGATGTACCACGCCCGCGAGCTCGCGATGTCCCGGATGGAGGCGGAGGCGGACGTCCTCGGCGCCGACGGGATCGTCGCGGTCCGCCTGGAGATCGAGTTCAAGGAGTTCGGCAGCGACCTCGCCGAGTTCATCGCCGTCGGCACCGCGGTGAAGGCCGACGAGCCGGGCGAATGGCGCAACAACACCGGGAAGCCGTTCACCTCGGACCTGTCCGGGCAGGACTTCTGGACGCTGGTGCAGGCCGGTTACGCGCCGCTGGGCATGGTGATGGGCACGTGCGTCTACCACATCGCGCACCAGCGGTTCCGGCAGATGATGGGCAACATCGGCCAGAACGTCGAGATCCCGCAGTACACCGAGGCGTTGTACGACGCGCGCGAGCTCGCGATGTCGCGGATGCAGGCGGAAGCCGAGCAGCTGGAGGCGGAGGGCATCGTCGGGGTGCAGCTGCTGTCGCTGCCGCACCGCTGGGGCGGCCACACGACGGAGTTCTTCGCGATCGGCACGGCCGTGAAGCCGTTGCGCGCCGACCACCACATCGCCAAGCCGCAGCTCGTGCTGCCCCTGACCGACTGATGGGCGGCGAGCTGGACTTCCATCTGGTGGCGGCGGCCCTGCGCACGGACCGCGCGGACGTCGAGTCCTACCACCGGGTCCTGTCCGACACGCTGGGCAGCGCGCTGCCGCCGGGCATGGTGGAGGTCGACCGGCGGCGCACGTTCGCCGACCGCGTCGCGGGCCGCGATGGCCAGGCGGTCGCGGTGCGGGTCCGGACGCCGGACCGGGTTCTGGTGCTGAGCACGGGCAAGCACGGCGGCGTAGCGGCGGAGATCCACCAGGTCGTCCGGGGCGTGGTGATCAGCCGCAAGGAAACCGCGGTCGACGACTGGCTCGCGGCGCTGGCGCAGGAGCTGACGGCGCTGGCGTCGAAGGACGCGAGAGCGCGGGATGCGCTCTCGCGTCTCCTCGGCGGCTAGCCTCGCTGGTTAACCCACTGTCACGCGCAGGATCTTGTTGTGGCTGTTGTGCGGTGTGCTGTCCTTGTCACCGTCCACACTGGTCGCCAGCCACATCTGGCCGTCCGGCGCCGGTTCGACCGTGCGGAGCCTGCCGTACGTCCCGTTGAAGAACGTCTGGAAGTTCGTCAGCGAGCTGCCGCTGATCACCGCGCGGTAGAGGCGCGTGCCGCGCTGGCAGGCCACGTACAGCGCGTCGTGGATGATCGTGATCCCGCTGCACGAACCCTGCGCCACCGGGTACGTCTTCTTCGGCGCGATGAACCCGGCGGTGCCGCAGGTGCCCGACGTCCCCTCGCACGACGGCCAGCCGTAGTTGCCGCCCTTCACGATCAGGTTCGTCTCGTCCATGACGCTGTTGCCGAACTCCTGCTCCCACAACCGGCCCTGTGAGTCGAACGCCAGGCCCTGGACGTTGCGGTGCCCGTAGCTCCACACGGCGTTGTGGAACGGGTTGTCCGCCGGGATCGAGCCGTCCGGGTTGATGCGCAGCACCTTTCCGTTGGGGCTGCTGGTGTTCGACGCGTTGTCGCCGTTCTGCGCGTCACCCGTGCCGGCGTACAGGTACTTGCCGTCCGGGCTGAACCGCAGCCGGCCGCCGTTGTGGAACTTGTTACGCGCGATGCCGGTCAGCAGGATCTGCTCGGTGCTCGTGGTCAGCGAGTCGGCGGCCGGGTCGTACTTGATCCGCACGATCCGGTTGTCGCTCGACGAGGTGTGCATGATGTAGAGCCAGTGGTCGGAAGCGAACGACGCCGGGTTGATCTCCAGCCCGGTCAGGCCGCCTTCGCCGTCGGTGCTCTGGACGTTCGGTACGGTGCCGATCGTCTTCTTCGCCCCGGTCTTGGGGTTCAGGTGGACGATCGAGTGCGCGTCGCGCTGGTTGTAGAGAATCGTGCCGTCCGGCAGGGTGACCAGGCCCCACACGACGTCGTCGTCGGTGCCGACCTGCGTGGCGCCGCAGACGCCCTGCGACGGCGAGCAGGTCGACCCGCCGGTGGTGGTGACATCCAGGACCGGCGTGCTCGGGTCGCTCAGGTTGCCGTTCGCGTCGACCGCGCGCACCTGCAGGTGGTAGGCGGTGTTCGGGGTCAGGCCGCCGAGCGTGGTGCTCGTCGTGTCGGACGTGCCGATCTGCGTGCCGGAGGTGAAGATCCGGTAGCCGGTGACGCCGGCTTCGTCGGTCGAAGCGGTCCACGCCAGGCCGATCGACGTGCTGTTGACGGCGGTGGTGTGCACGTTCGTCGGCGCCGACGGCGGCGTGTGGTCGTCGGACGGCGGCGTCTTGACGGTCAGGGTGCCGCTGGCCTGCGAGACGTTCCCGGCCGCGTCTCGCGCGTTGACGTAGAAGCCGTAGCTGGTGTTCGGGTTGAGGTTGCCGCAGGTCGCGGTCAGCGCGCCGGTCGTGCTGGCGCAGAGCTGACCGTCGCGGTAGACGTCGTAGCCCACGACGCCCTTGTCGTCGGTCGCCGCGGTCCACGAGATGGTCGCGCTGAGGGGTGTGACGCTGTCGAGCGTGGGCGTGCCGGGCGGCGACGGCGGGACGACGTCCCCGGTCGAGCCGTAGACGCCGAACTCCTGCAGCGAGTAGCCCTTCGACGCGTCGGTGCGGCAGCGTTTCGTGCCGTACATCCGCACGTAGCGGCCGGTGCCGTCGAGGGAGGTCAGGTCTTCGACGCCGCCCTTTCCGGTGGTGGTCGAGTAGATCCGCGTCCACGTGACGTGGTCGGCGGAGGTGTCGATCTCGTAGGCCGTGGCGCACGAGGCGTCCCACTGCAGCCGCACCCGGCTGACGTGCGCCGCCGCCCCGAGGTCGACGTAGATCCACTGCGGATCGACGCCGGCCGCGCTGGCCCAGCGCGTCGCCGAGTCCCCGTCGACGGCGGCCGGCGCCGGGCAGCACCCGCCCGCCGACGACGCCGTCACCGGTTTCCCTTGGGAAAGAAGCGAATCCGCGGCCTGCACCGGCCCCGCCGCGGTGAGTGTCGCGGCGACGATCGCGGCCGCGATCATCCCCACCCGGATCCGTCTGGTCATCCCGTCCTCCTGCGCGTCGGCGCGGAGGCGCGAACCCGCCCCCGCGGTGACCCCGGTCCGCTCGCGCGCGCCCGGCCCCGTCGGCGAACGACCCCGTCGGCGCAGGCAGAGGCGGATGCCTGACGACGACGGAGGGGTTCTCGGGGACCGGACCGACCTGGGGTCAGAGCGATCTCGGGGTGACCCTACGAGGGGAGCGTCCGGCAGGTCAACGCCCCTGTCCCGCTCAGCGGAGACTGTTGTGGGACAACGGTTTCAGTCCAGCACCCGGCCCAGGAAACCGCGGATGTAGCCGGCGATGGCGTCCAGGTGCGTTTCGAGCGCGAAGTGACCGGCGTCGAGGAGGTGGATCTCGGCGTCGGGCAGGTCACGGGCGTAGGCGCGGGCACCGTCGGCGACGAAGATCCCGTCGTTGCCGCCCCAGACGGCCAGCAGCGGGACCCGGGTGGTCCGGAAGTACTCGTGGAACTTCGGGTAGAGGCCGATGTTGTGGTGGTAGTCGGCGAGCAGCGCCATCTGGATTTCGGCGCCGCCGGGCCGGTCGAGCAGGGCCTGGTCGTGGATCCAGACGTCCGGGCTGACCAGTGCCGGGTCGGGAACGCCGTCGAGGTACTGCGCCTTGGTGGCTTCGAGGCTGACCATGCCGCGCAGGTCGTCTTCGGTCAGGGTGCCGGCGGCGAGTCGTTGCGGGAGCCCGTCGCCCAGGCCGTCGACGTAGGCGTTGCCGTTCTGCGTGACGATGGCGGTGACCCGCTCCGGGTTCCCGGCCGCGATGCGCAGGCCGACCGGGGCACCGAAGTCCTGGATGTAGAGCGCGAAGCGGTCGAGGCCGATCTCGTCGAGCAGGCCGAGGGTGAGCTCGGCGAGGGCGTCGAAGGTGTAGTCGAACTCACCGACCGAGGGTGCGTCGGAGGCACCGGCACCGAGGTAGTCGGGCGCGACGACGTGGTAGCGGTCGGCCAGCGCCGGGATGAGGTGCCGGTACATGTGCGAGCTCGTCGGAAACCCGTGGAGCAGCACGATCGTGGGAGCGTCGGCGGGCCCGGCTTCCCGGTAGAACAGCCGGCGCCCGGCAACGGTGACAAAGCGGTGATACACGGCGACCATCGGTTCTCTCCTCGCTGTCTCATGTTTACTTCTTCATTTATCCATGAGACGGAGTAGGCTGTCAACGGGCCGGGACAATGAGGGAGAACTTCGGGAGGCGAACGTGGTCACTGCGGCACCCGGCGAGGAGCGCTCCTGGGCGCTGGCGCTGGTCAACACCCGCCGGCTCACCCCGTCCGGCGAGGACGACGACTTGGCCGACCCGAGCGCGGCCGCCGGCTGGCTGGGCCTCCCCGCGCTCGACGCGGCCGACCTTCGCCGCGTGACGGATCTCCGTGCGGCGGTCCGCGAGCTGCTGGCGGCCCGGGCGGAGGACCGTTCACCGGCTGCGTCCGCGGTGGAGACGGTGAACGTTGCCGCTCGTTCCGACGCTGCCGCACCCCAGCTCACGTGGCGGTCCGGGCCACACCGCGAGTGGCGGAGTACTAGCCCGGGCAGCGTTGCGGAGGCCGTGGCGGCGTTGGCCCGCGATGCGATCGACGTGGTGACTGGCGAGCTCGGCGGTCTGGTGCGCCCTTGCGAGGCGCATGGGTGCGTGAGGTATTTCTTCCGCGAGCACGCCCGCCGCCGCTGGTGCTCGACAACCTGCGGCGACCGCGTCCGCGCGGCCCGGCACCAGCGGTTGGTGGTGGAGCAACGGGAGTCGCCCCGGGGACGGGACTGAAGCCGGCTCGCTGGGCGCAGTCGGTTTCGGTCGGGCCGAGCCGGGCTGGCCGAACTCGGTCGAGCGGGCCGGACCGACCTCGGTTGGCCAGGCCGCGGCCGAGCAAAGCCAGACTCGGTCATGCCAGATCGGGCTCGGCCGCGCCGCCGCGCCGTGCGGCGGGCCAGGCCGGTCGCCTCGGCGGCGGTCGAGTGGGGCCAGGTCAGCCTCGGTCGGGTCGAGCGAACTCGGCCGGGCCGGGCCAGGTTCGGAAGCCGCCCCAGCAGCCACGCCCGCGGCTGACTCCCCTCACCACGGTCCTCACTCCGCCGCAAACACCGCCGACCGGCTCACCTCGGCCCACTCCGCCACCTCGGCTCCGCGCGCACGGTCAGACCTTTGCACCGCTTCGACCGCGTCCGCGCCGAGCAGCAAGCGCAGCGGGGGCTCCTCCAGCCGGACCACGTCGGCGAGGATGCGGGCTCCGCGAGCCGGATCTCCCGCCTGCTTGCCGTCCGTTGCGTCGCGGAGGCGGTGCATCTGGCCCACCGATGCGTCGTACTCCGGGCGGACCGGGGCGCGCTCCATCGAGGCTCCCTGCCAGTCCGTGCGGAACGCGCCCGGCTCGACGATCGTCACCTTCACCCCGAACGGCTTCACCTCCGCGTTCAGCACCTCGGAAAACCCCTCCACCGCGAACTTCGCCGCCTGGTACGCACCCAGCCCCGGTGACCCGCCGACCCGGCCGCCGACCGATGAGAACTGCAGGAAGTGCCCGGAACCCTGCTCGCGGAACACCGGCAGGGCCGCGCGCGTGACGTTGACGACGCCGAAGAAGTTGGCCTCCACCTGCTCGCGGAAGTCGTCCTCCGGCATGTCCTCGATCGGCGCGCTGTTCGCGTACCCCGCGTTGTTGGCCACGACGTCGAGCCCGCCGAACTCGCGCACCGCGAAGGCCACCGCCTCGCGCGCCGCCGCCGGGTCCGTCACGTCCAGGGCGAACACCCGGACGTTGTCACCGTGCTCGGCCACCAGATCCTTCAGCTGCTCCGGCCGGCGCGCGGTCGCGACCACGCGGTCGCCGTCCTCGAGCGCGACCCGGGCCAGCTCCCGCCCGAACCCGCGGGAACTGCCGGTGATCAGCCAAGTCCTGCTCATGATGCCCTGCTCCTCGCTCGTCAACACCGGCTAACCAACCGGTTGGTTACTCCAGGAAACACCCGCCGAACGAGTTTGTCAACCAACCAGTTAGTTGCTAAAGTGGACGGCATGAGAGATGCGGCGGACACGAAGCGGCGACTGCTCGCTGCCGCCACGGAGGAGTTCGCGGAACGGGGCATCGCGGGCGCCCGCGTCGATCGGATCGCGGACGCCGCCGGCTGCAACAAGGCGATGCTCTACAAGTACTTCACCAGCAAGGACAGGCTGTTCGACACGGTATTCGGCGAGTCGGTCGGCCGGTTCGTCCTCGACGTACCGGTCGACGCCGACGACCTGCCGGGCTACGCCGGAAAGCTCTTCGACCGGTACGAGGAGCAGCCGGAGACGCTGCGGCTGGCGGTCTGGCACCGGCTGGAGCGACCCGACGGCAAGTGGGTCACCGAAATCGTGCTGGCCAACGAACTCCGGCTGCACGACCTGAAACAGGCACAGGACGAAGGGAGACTGGCCAAGCACTACACACCCATGGAACTGCTGGTGCTGATCCAGTCGATCTCGACGGCGTGGGCGACGACCAATACGGAACTCGGCGTGCTCACCACCATCCCCCGCGCGCAGCGGCGGGAGCTCGTGGTGGACGCGGTGCGGCGGCTGGTCGAGGAGCGCTGACGAGCGGTACGCGAACACCCCGGGGCGCGGGTAGCGTGTCGTCCGCCGAGCCTGGCCGACGAAGGGATGCGCGATGGAGTGGACGCTCGAAGTGGTCGTGGTGCCGGTGTCCGATGTGGACCGCGCGAAGGCCTTCTACGCGGACCAGCTGGGATTTACCCTCGACCACGACGTGACGCCCGCCGAAGGCGTCCGCATCGTGCAGCTGACCCCGCCGGGGTCGGGCTGCTCGGTGGTGTTCGGCCGCGGCGCGGTGCCGGACATGCCGCCGGGGTCGCTCAAGGGGCTCCAGCTGGTGGTCAACGACCTGCCGAAGGCCCACGCGATGCTCGCCGAGCGTGGCGTCGAGGTCAGCGAGGTCCAGGTCCACGGCATGGGCACCTGGGACGGAGAAGCGGACCTGAACAACGTGGGTTTCGTGCACTTCGCCGACCCCGACGGCAACGCCTGGACGGTGCAGCAGATCACCTCCCGCCGCTGAGCCGGGCGGGCAGCAAGCCGAAGCGGAGGCGCTGAACGCCCCGGCGCGCCGTCGGACCCCTAGTCCACCAAGGCGCCGCAGCTGAGGTTGACCGTCGACGCCGTCATCGTCCTCGCCCGGTCCGATGCCACGAATGCCGCCACCGCGCCCACGTCCGCCAGGGTTGCCGCTCGGCCCAGCATGGTCTTGCCCGCGATGTTCTCCGCCAACGCCTCGCGACCCTCGAAGTCACCCGGGATCGTCTCCGGGATTCCGCCCGTCCGGAGCGTCACCGCCCGGACCCCGTGCGGGCCCAGCTCCGCCGCCAGCTGACGGCGCATCGCCTCGAGCGCGTGGAACGCCACCTGCAGCCCGCCCACCGAGTACTCGCGCACCGGCTCGCCCGCGCCGCCGAAGAAGAGCAAAACCCCTGATCCCTGCTTCACCATGTGGCGGGCCGCCGCTCGGGTTGTCAGGAACTGGGTTCGGACCGCCGTCAGGACCGGGCGCTCGTAGTCCGCCAAGGTCATGTCGATCAGCGGGGTGCCCTGGACGTCGCCATGGGTGATGAGGTTGAACGAAATGTGCACGCCGCCCTCGGCCGCGACCGCTGCCGCGTGGTCGTCGACCTCCCGCTCGTCGAGGGCGTCCACCTCGGCCACCTCGACCGAGCCACGGATGCGCGAAGCGACCGGGTCCAGCCGGGCGCGGGTGCGGCCCGCGAGGAACACCCGCGCTCCTTCCTCGGCGAAAGCGCTGGCCACGGCCGCGCCGATGCGGCCTCCGGCTCCGTAGACGATCGCGTTCTTGCCGGCGAGCAACGTCATGAATCCCTCCGATGTCCGGGTGCGTTCACCACTGCGTCGAACGGGACCCCCGGAAATCGACCGGGTTCAGGGGCGCGGCACACCCATCGGGTTCGGGACCGGGACCACGCCCGCGTCGATGACCGCCCGGCTCAGCGGCACCGCCAGCTCCAAGAGCCGCGACAGACCGGCCGGACCAAGTGCCTCCACCGGCGCCGAGGCCAGGCGGTCCGTGTCCTCTTCGAGCGAAAGCCGCATCGCCGTGCCGGACGACGTCAGGCGGCCGGAAGCATCCAGCAGACCGCGAGCCACCAACCCCGAGACCGCGCCGGTCCACTCCGAATCGGACCAGCCTCGGTGCGGCTGGACGTCGCCACGCGCGATCACGCCGTCGCCGATATGAGTCACCGTCGTCTCCAGGCCCGTCAGACCCGCGTGGACCGCCGCCAGGACGTGGCCGTCGCCGCGGTGCTCGCGCAGCACCGTCGCCGCCAGCCACAAACGGCCGAGCACGCCCGCCGGCCTCGGCACCGCGGACCAGGCCGCCGCCAACGGGCGACCGTCGAACCGGCCCGCGGATGCGGCCTGCTCCAGCAGCGATGTCAGCTCCAAGACATCCGTAGCACCCAAGACACGCGAAAGAGCGGCTTCGACCGCCGAAAGCCGCGAGCGCAGCACCTCGACAGGCGAGGCGAACGACCACGCGTCCGGCAACGCCCGCGCCACCATCGCCGGGGCGAAGCCGAACAGCATCGACGTCGCCGCCGCGGGGCCGATCGGACCCAGCGGCGCGAGCCGGCCCGCGAAGTACCCCATCCAGTACCCCCGCAGGCCGGCCTCCTTCGCCGCGGACGCCGTCTCCGGCGCGAAGTAGGCGACCGCGTGCAACGGCTCCACGGCCGCCCACAGCCGCCGGGCCGGTGATGTGCTCATGCCGTCATTCTCACCCCCAGGCGACCGGCAGCTCCCGCACCCCGTACACCAGCGTGTTGTGCTTGTACACCAACGACTCCCGCGGCACCGCCAGCCGCAGGTCGGGCACCCGGCGGAACAGCCGCGTCAACGCCTCCTGCAGCTCGACGCGGGCCAGCTGCTGGCCGATGCACTGGTGCGCACCGAAGCCGAACGCGACGTGCGTGCGCGGCGACTCCCGGTGGAAGTCGAGCTTGTCGCCGCCCGGGAACAGCTCCTCGTCGCGGTTGGCCGAGTTCAGGGCCGCCACCAGCCACTCCCCCGCCTTGACCGACCGGGAGCCGACCTGCACGTCCGCGGTCGCGTAGCGCAGCACACCGAACTGGACGACCGACAGGTACCGCAGCAGCTCCTCGATCGCGCGCTCGGGCGCGGACAGCACGACGTCGCGCTGGGCCGGGTGCTCCAGCAGCACCAGCGTGCTGAGCGCGATCATGTTGGCCGTCGTCTCGTGGCCGGCCACCAGCAGGCTCAGCCCGAGCACCACCAGCTCTTCCATCGTCAGCGGGTCACCCGACGCCTCCCCACGAGCGATCAGCCGGCTGAACAGGTCGTCCTGCGGGTTCGCCTGCTTGTCGGTGAACAGTTCGGCCAGGAAGCCGGAAAGCTCGTCGTACGCCTGCTGCCCCTCTTCGGGCGTCGCGTCGGTGCTGACCAGGAACCCGCTCTGCCGCTGGAAACGCGACCGATCCGCGTACGGGACACCGAGCAGCTCGCAGATCACCAGCGACGGGATCGGCAACGCGAAGTCCCGCACCAGATCGGCTTCACCGGGCCGGGCGAGCATCGCGTCGAGGTGACTCTCCACCAGTTCCTGGACGTAGCCCCGCATCGCTTCCACGCGCCGCACGGTGAACTCCGCGATCACCATCTTCCGGATGCGCGAGTGGTCGGCGCCGTCGAGCTGGATGATCGACCCGGGACTGACCTTCTCGTCAAGATCGGCGTCGGGCCTGACGTGCACGGAGGACGCGCCGCGCGAGCTCATCGTGCGGTCGGCGAGCACCGCGCGGACGTCGCGGTAGCGCGTCACCAGCCAGGCGTCCATGCCCGCCGGGCAGCGCACCTGCGACGTCGGCGCGGTTTCCCGCAGTGTGGCGTAGTTCCCGGGCGGGTCGTACGGGCATCCGGCCGGTCGTGCCGTGGGGAGGGCCGGGGTTTCGGATGCTGCCGTCACGGCGGATCACACCTCTCTGCCGGTGGTCGGGTCACTTCCACCATGGAGAGGTTCGGCGCCGTCGTGGGACGTTCGACCCACTTCCGACCCGGATGGCCTAGCGGGCCCCGTAAGCGCCGCCGTTCACGTGCACGACCTGCCCCGTGACGTGCCCGGCTCCCGGCGAAGCCAGGAACTGCACGGTTTCCGCGACTTCTTCCGGCGCGCCGGCCCGCTTGTTGAGCGCCACCGAGATCCGGGAGCTGAGCCACTCTTCGGTGAGCGTGCCGTGGAAGAACTCCGTGTCGAGGATGACGCCCGGAGCGACGACGTTGGCCGAGCCGGCGGCGCCGAGCTGCCGCGCGAGGTCGGTGTTCCACGCTTCGATCGCCGCTTTCGCCGCGCCGTAGGAGCCGGAGCCCTGCTTCGCCGCGACAGAGCCAAGAGTCACAACCCGCACGTTGTCCGCGAAGCGCGGCTTCAGCGCAGTAGTGACCAACACCGCGGAGACGACGTTCGCGTCGAAGTTCGCGCGCCACGCGTCCGCCACCCCGGCGAGGTCCGTGGGCGCCTCCCGGACCCGGTCGGTGTTGCCGCCGGCGTTGTTGACCAGGACGTCGACCCGCGAAGGCAGTTCCGCCAGCGCGGCCTGCACCGCCGCCGGGTCGCTCGCGTCGAACGCCACCGCCCGCGCGCCGATCTTCTCCGCGGCCGCCTCCAGCACGTCCTTGCGGCGCCCGGTGACGGTGACCCGCTCGCCCGCCGCCGCGAACCGGGCGGCGATCGCCAGCCCGATGCCCGTACCGCCCCCGGTGACCACGACTTCCCGCTGTTCGCTCATGACGCCATCTTCGCCGACGAAAGCGTGCCCCCGCTCGACTTTCCCGCCGATCGGAACACGAGACCGGATTCGTTAGGAAACTTTACGAACAGGTCTTGACGGCGGGCCGCCACCCGGCGAACCTGGACGCACGCCGCACGTCATCGTCCGCCCCACCCACTCCCGGAGGCAGCATGACCCGGCGCGCTCTCGCGCTCGTCGTGACCCTGTTCCTCGCCCTGACCTCGGCGCTCGTCGGCGCCGGCCCGGCGAGCGCGGCCACCACGCAGCCGACCTTCCTCACCTTCTACGGCTGGTGGGACAACACCCCGCCCGGCGGCGACATCGCCTACCCGCAGATCCACGACACCGCGGGCGGCAAGGGCAGCTACGCCGACCCGATCACCTTCGCCACCAGCAGCGACGAACTGAAGCCCGGCACCAAGGTCTGGGTGCCGCGGGTCAAGAAGTACTTCATCATGGAGGACGGCTGCGACGAGTGTTCCGACGACTGGAACAGCCAGGGCCCGAACGGCGGCCCCGGCCTGCGCCACATCGACCTCTGGCTCGGCGGCAAGGGCGGCAGCGCCTTCGACGCGATCGACTGCGAAGACGCCCTCACGCACTACAACGCCGACAACACGCCGGTCATGGAGCCGGTCGTCGTCGACCCGCCGTCGAACGAACCGTACGACGCGACGCCGATCTTCAACACCAGCACGGGTGCGTGCTGGGACGGCGCACAGCCGAACACGACGGTCGGCCAGTACAAGAACAACTCCACCGGCACCTGTCTCGAAGCCCCGAGCAGCGGGAGCACGCTGAAAGTGGCCGCCTGCACCGGAAGTGACGCCCAGCGCTTCACCTTCCACGGCGCCTTCTTGGTGATCAACGACAAGTGCGCGGGCATCTCCGGCAGCTCGATCGTGCTGCAGACCTGCACCGGCGGCCCGGCCCAGCAGTGGTCGATCAACCCCGACGGCACCATTTCCGACATCCAGACGAGCAAGAAGTGCTTCCGCGCCTCGGGCACGACACTCACGGCGGGCAGCTGCTCCGGCACCCAGGCCCGCTGGACGTTCACCGCGGCCGGCAGCACGTCGAGCCTCAGCGTGACGCCGTCGTCGGTTTCGGTGGCACCGGGCGCTTCGGCGACGGCCACCGTCACCTCCACGGACGCCGTGACGCTGTCCGCGAGCGGCGCTCCCGCAGGCGTCACCGTGTCCTTCTCCCCGGCGTCGGTGCCGGCCGGCGGCACCTCGGCCGTCACGGTCGCCGCCGCCGCGACCGCGACCCCGGGTTCGGCGACGGTCACCATCACCGGCGGGACGAAGACCGCTTCGCTCGGCGTCACGGTCACCGGCGGCGGAGGCGGCACCGAAACGCTGCTCTCCCAGGGGAAGACCGCGACGGCGTCCTCGACGGAGTCGTCGTCCTACCCGGCGAGCGCGGCCTTCGACGGCAACCTCACCAGCACCCGCTGGGCGTCGAAGGAGGGCTCCGCGAGCGAGTGGCTGCGCGTCGACCTCGGCGCCAGCAAGGCCGTCTCGCACGTCAAGCTGAGCTGGGAAGCCGCGTACGGGAAGGCGTACAGCATCCAGACCTCGGCCGACGGCACGACCTGGACGACGATCTACAGCACCACGACCGGCAACGGCGCCACCGACGACCTCACCGGCCTGACCGGCAGCGGCCGCTACGTGCGGATGAACGGCGTCACGCGGGGCACCTCATACGGTTACTCGCTGTACGAGATGCAGGTGTTCGGTACGACCTGAGTTGCCGGATCGGCAACACGATTTGCCTCTTCGGTGACGTCCTCCGCATGCTGGGGACGTCACCGAGGAGGAACCATGCCGCACGAGCCCATGATCGTCGAAGAGATGCTCAAGCAGGATTTCTGGGAAGCCATGTACCAGCGCGACGAGCACCGGATCTGGAGCGGGAACGTCAACGTCAACCTCAGCTCCGAAGTCGAGGGGATGACGCCCGGACGTGCTCTCGACCTCGGCTGCGGCGAGGGCGGCGACGCGATCTGGCTCGCGAAGCGGGGCTGGACGGTCGACGGCGCCGACATCTCGACCGTCGCGCTCGCCCGCGCGGAAGAAGCGGGCAAGGAAGCCGGCGTCGACGTCAACTGGCTGCACCGCGACATCCTGAAGTGGCAGCCGGAGGAGCAGTACGACCTGATCTCGGCGCAGTACATGCACCTGCCGCCGGACCTCCGCCGCGACGTCTTCACGGCGGCGGCGAAGGCGATCCGGCCGGGCGGCTCGCTGCTGGTCGTCGGGCACTCGCCGAAGGCCATGCGGGAGTTCGACGGCCAGAAGCCGCCGGAGGAGCTGTACTTCGAGCCGGAAGAGATCACGACCTACCTCGGCGACGCCTGGGAGTGGGTCGTCGAGACCTGCGAGACGCGCGGGGAAGGGCACCACACCGACGCCGTCTACCGCGCGAAGCGGCTCTAGAAAAGGAAGCAGGGCCCCTTCACCCGCCCTCGACGCGTGTGAAGGGGCCCTGCGGGTCAATCAGGCGAGCTCGAGGCCGTAGCTCTGCAGCTCCAGCGTGAGCGGGTAGAAGTAGCTGGTCACGGTGTCGCCGCCGGACAGCGTGCCCAGGCCCTTCGAGCCGTCGTAGGCCGGGCCACCCGAGTCACCGTGGTCGGTGTGCGCGGTGGTGCCGAACTCGTGGTTGAGGACGCCGACGTCGAAGTTGACCGACTCGTCGACCGAGGTGACCTCGCCGCTGCCGCCACCGGTGGTCGAGCCCTGCTTCTGCATCTGCTCACCGACCGTCGGGGTCGCCGCGCTCGTGATCGCCTGGCCGGTGTTGATCTCGCCGGGGCCGGAGCCGTTCGGGCGGGTCAGCAGGCCGGAGTCGGCTCCCGGGCAGTCGCTTTCGACGACCTGTGCGCCGGAGACGTCGCCGCCGGCCCAGGTGCCGCCGAGGTTGGTGCAGTGGCCCGCGGTGAGCAGGAACGGCGAACCGCCGCGCGTCACGTTGAAGCCGAGGGAGCAGCGGCCCTGGTCGTTCTGGATGGCGTCGCCGTCGGAGATGTACAGCTCCAGCTTGCCGGTGCGGTGCTCGACGCGGACGCTGTCGCCGTACTGGGCGGCGGCCGCGGTGACCTTGTCGGCGTTCGCCTTGCTGGCCGCGTCGTAGACCTTCACCACGACCTGGTTGGTCTTGGTGTCGATGCCCCACGCGGTCTGCGGGACGTTCTTCACCGCGTCGAGCTGGTTCTTGACGCCGGTCAGCGCGGCGAAGGTGTGCTTGACCTTCTTCGCGGTGAGGCCGGCGGCCTCCACCTTCTGGACCGACGCGTCATCGGTGACGTTGACGACGGCCTTGCCGTTCTCCAGGTAGACGCCACCGGAGGTGGCACCCAGCGTGTCCGCGACCTGGGTCGCGCTGGTGATCGCGTGGGCCTGCATCTCGGCGAAGGCCAGTGGGGACGCGGTGGCCGCCGACGCGCACACGCCGGACGTCAGCGCGGCGGCCGACAAGACGGCGAAGGTCTTGAGGGCGGTTTTCCGGGGAGTCATCAACTTCCTCCAGGTTGCCGGTTCGAAGCCTGCGCCGGTCACTTTCGTTGCCGGGCAACCAACGCACCACCGACGAAGGTTGGTTAATAACCAATCGATCCGGACATACCTCTCAACTCAGACCCGAACAGCCCAGTGACGCTGCCACGTTCGGCGTAACAATCACCCTTTCGGCCAGCGAACGTGGTCCTCGTAGCCCGGGTTCTTCCGCAGATATCCGGCGATGAAGGGACACACCGGAACGATCGTCCGGCCCTTTGCGACGACGTCGTCGAGCGCGCCGGCCGCCAGGACCTTGCCCAGCCCCTGCCCCGCGAACGCGTCGTCGATCTCCGTGTGGGTGAAAACCGTGAGTTCGCCACGCACGTCGTAGTACGCGGACCCGGCCAGCTTGCCGTCCGCCCAGATCTCGTAGCGGCTCTCGTCGGGGTTGTCGACCACTCGGGTGTCGGTCATCGGCTCTCCTTCGTCGCTGGGCCGGCCGGGGGAAGCACCGGACCCGTTCGTGTGCAACCGCGCCTGCTCCTCTTGGCGGGCACCCGCGACTTTGGTTGCCTCACGGGGTGCCTGAGCAGCCGTTCGTCCTCCCCGAGTTCTACATGCCTTACCCCGCGCGGCTGAACCCGCACCTCGAGCGGGCCCGCGCGCACAGCAAGGCGTGGGCGTACGGGATGGACATGGTCGACGTCCCGCAGCACGGCACGGTCATCTGGACCGAGCACGACCTCGACTCCCACGACTACGCGCTGCTCTGCGCCTACACCCACCCGGACGCCGGCGCGGACGAGCTCGACCTCATCACCGACTGGTACGTCTGGGTCTTCTACTTCGACGACCACTTCCTCGAGCTGTACAAGCGCACCGGCGACATCGACAGCGCGCGGACCTACCTCGACCGCGTCGACGAGTTCATGCCCGCCGACGGCGAGATCACCGCGACGCCGGAGAACCCGGTCGAGCGCGGCCTGGCCGACCTCTGGGACCGGACGATCCCGCGGCGCTCGGCCGCGTGGCGGCGGCGGTTCGTCGCGAGCACGAAGGCGCTGCTGGAAGAGTCGCTGTGGGAGCTGGCCAACATCAACGAGGGCCGGCTCGCCAACCCCATCGAGTACGTCGAGATGCGGCGGAAGGTCGGCGGCGCGCCGTGGTCGGCGAACCTCGTCGAGCACTCGGTGCACGCCGAGGTGCCCGACGAGATCGCCGCGTCGCGGCCCATGGAGGTCCTGCGCGACTGCTTCGCCGACAGCGTCCACCTGCGCAACGACCTCTTCTCCTACCAGCGGGAGGTGCAGGACGAGGGCGAGCTGTCCAACGGCGTCCTCGTGGTCGAGAAGTTCCTCGGGCTGTCGACGCAGGAGGCGGCCGACGCCGTCAACGACCTCATCACCTCGCGCCTGCACCAGTTCGAGCACACCGCGCTCACCGAGGTGCCCGGGCTGTTCGACGAGCACGGCGTCGACCCGGCCGCCCGCGCGGCGACGTTCGCCTACGTCAAGGGGTTGCAGGACTGGCAGTCCGGCGGCCACGAGTGGCACCTGCGGTCCAGCCGGTACATGAACGACGGCGCGGTGGCGAGCCACGGCATCGGGACGTCGGCCGCGCGGATCTTTTCGTCGGTGCTCGCGACGGCACCGCAGCGGATGCGGGCGTACGGGCACACGCCGTTCTCCGCGGTTTCCCCGCCGCGGCCGGCGTTCGAGCCGCCGTTCCCGCTCCGGCTGAGCCCGCACCTGGACGCGTGCCGCCGCCGCAACGTCGACTGGGCCCGGCGGACGGGGATCCTCGACGGCGTGGTGTGGGACGAGCGGAAGCTGCGCGCCGCCGACCTGCCGCTGTGCGCGGCGGGCATCGCCCCGGACGCCGACGACCTCGACGTCCTCAGTGACTGGCTGACCTGGGCCACCTACGCCGACGACTACTACCAGGAGATGTTCGGCGCGACCCGCGACCTCGCCGGGGCGAAGGCGTGCAACGAACGCCTGGCGCTGTTCATGGCCGACGGCGGGCAGCCGCTCAACCCCCTCGAAGCCGCGCTCGCCGACCTCTGGCCGCGGACCCCGGACCCCGACGCGGTGCGGCGGGCCGTCGCGTCGATGACCGGGAGCTGGCTGTGGAAGCTCGCGAACCTGGCCCAGAACCGCATCCCGGACCCGATCGACCACGTCGAGATGCGGCGGCGGACGTTCGGCGCGGACCTCACGATGAGCCTCGTGCTGCCGCCGGAGCCACGGGCCACCCGGGCCGCGCAGACGCTCGAGCACACCGCGGCCGACTACTGCGGCCTGCTCAACGACCTCCGCTCCTACCGCAAGGAGATCCGGTTCGAGGGCGAGCTGAACAACGGTGTGCTGGTGGTGCGGAACTTCCTCGACTGCACCGAGGACCGCGCGGCCGAAGTCGTCCGCGACCTGGCCGAGGCGCGGCTCGCGGAGTTCCGCCACGCGTCGGCGGCCGGCCCGGACCTGCCGCCGGAGTACGTCGAGGCGCTCCGGAACTGGATGGCCGGATGCGCGCACTGGCACGAGAACGCCGGGCGGTACAGCGAGTTCGAGCTGGGTCACCACCCGCGGTTCGGCGGGCCGACGGGGATCGGGACGTCGTCGCTGCGGATCTCGTCGCTGCTCCCGGCCGCGCCGGTGTGATCGAGCAGCCGACACGGCGGGCGGGCCGCCTCGCCGCCGTGTCGACCCTCCGATCACGCGTGTCGACCCTCGATCACGCGTGTCGACCCGGCGATCACGCGAGGAACTGGCCGCTGGTCGCTGAAGGGCGTTGTTCGCGCCACTCCGCCGGGCATTCGTCCGGGGAGGGGGCGATACTCGACAGCGTGAGCGGCTTCAACCTGCGTTTCCTCGGCCATTCGACGGTCCGGCTCGAACTCGGTGGCCGGGTGGTCCTGACCGATCCCGTGCTCACCGCGCGCGTCGGCGGGCTCGTGCGGGTCGTGCCGCCGCCGGCACCCGAGGCCTACGCGGACGTCGACCTCGTCCTCGTCTCGCACCTGCACGGCGACCACCTGCACCTGCCCTCGCTCAAGCTGCTCGGCAAGCGCGCGCGGATCGTCGTCCCGCGCGGGGCCGGGTCCTGGCTCACCAAGAAGGGCTTCGGGAACGTCGAGGAGATCGCGCCGGGCGAAACCCTCACCGAGGGCGCGCTGGAAGTCACCGCCACGAAAGCCGTCCACTCCGGACACCGCTGGGGCCCGCGGCTCACCCACGGCCCGCAGAGCCCCGCGATCGGGCACCTGATCACCGGCGGGGACGCGAAGATCTACCACGCCGGCGACACCGACCTCTTCGACGGCATGGCGGACTTCGGCCCGGTCGACGTCGCGCTGCTGCCCGTCTGGGGCTGGGGGCCGAACCTCGGGCCGGGGCACCTCGACCCGGCTCGCGCCGCGAAAGCCGCCGAAGTCGTCCAAGCTCGCGCCGCCGTGCCCGTGCACTGGGGCACCCTCGCCGTCCCCGGCCTGAAACGCACCACCCGGATGCGGCGGCTGCTCGCCGACCCGCCGCGGGTGTTCGCCGCCGAGGTGAAAGCCGCCGGCGGAGCCACCGAAGTCCTGTTCACCGAGCCCGGCGCCGACGTCGTCCTCCCGGCCCCGACGGACCGCGCGTGAACTGGACCGACCCGGCCGCCATCGGGTACCCGGCCCTGTTCGGCGGCGTGCTGCTCGGCTCGATCATCCCGATCGTGCCCACCGGCGCGGTGGTCGGCGCCGCGGCCGCCGTCGCGACCACCACCGACCACCTGTCGCTGCCGCTGGTCATCGTCATCGCCACGCTCGGCGCGTACGTCGGCGACGTCGTGACGTTCGGGATCCCGCGCCTCGGCAGCGAAGCCGCGTTCCGCTGGATCAGCCGCCGCCAGCCCGCCGAACGGCTGGAGAAGGCCCGTGACCAGTTCGCCCGCCGCGGCTGGCAGCTCGTCGTGATCGGCAGGCTCGTCCCGGCCGGCCGGATCCCGGTGCTCCTGGCCGCCGCCGCACTGAGCTACCCGTGGCGGCGCCTGCTGCCCGCCGCGCTCCTCGCGTGCGTGCTCTGGGCAGTCGCGTACAGCTTGCTCGGCATCGTCAGCGGCGGCATCTTCGACTCACCGGTCATCGCGACGGTCCTGGCGACGGTGCTGGTCCTGCTGGTCACCGTGCTGGCGAACCTGGTCGCGAAGTGGCGGCGCAAGACCAAGGAGCGAGTGTGACGACGTCCGCGCCGAAGGGCAGGCTGCTACGGGGTGGCCGGGCCGTCGCCCGCGTCCTGCTGGTGTGGGCCGCCGTGACCGGGGCGCTGCGCCTGCTCGACGTCCTCCTCCCCGGCTTCCGGATGACGCACTGGTGGCAGCCGACCGTCTGCGCGCTGCTGCTCGGCCTGCTCGCCGGCGTCGTTTGGCCGCTGGTCATGCGCATCGCCTACCCGCTGGCCTTCTTCACCTTCGGCCTCTTCGGCTTCCTGCTGCTCGGCGCCGGGACGCTCGCGGTGTTCGGGACCGTGCCGGGCGTCGAGCTCGACGGCTTCCGGACGGCGGTGATCGTCACGGTGGCGATGGCCGGGGTCGGCGCGCTCATCTCGGCCGTGCTGGCCATCGACGAGGACGAGATCTTCTTCCGCCGCGCCAACCGCCGCCGACGCCGGCACGCCACCGCGCCCGGCGACGCCGAGCAGCCGCCCGGCGTGGTGTTCCTGCAGATCGACGGCCTCGGGTACGACACGGTCCGCCGCGCGATCCGCGACGGCGACATGCCGACGTTCGCCGCGTGGCTCGCCGAAGACACGCACACGCTGACGCCGTGGCACACCGACTGGAGCTCGCAGACCGGCGCGAGCGTCTGCGGCATCCTGCACGGCTCCAACCACGACATCCTCGGCTTCCGCTGGTACGAAAAGGACCGCGACCACGTGATGGCGTGCGCCCACCCGACCGACGCGGCCGAGATCGAGCGGCGCCACTCCGACGGGCACGGCCTGCTCTCCGGCGGCGGGGCGAGCCACGGGAACCTGTTCTCCGGCGACGCCGACCACGTCAGCCTCACCATGAGCTCGATCCCCGTGCTGGTGCCGAAGACCCTGCGCCACCGCCGCCGCGACCGCCTCGGCGCGGGCTACTACGCCTACTTCGCGAACCCGATCAACGCGCTGCGCACGTTCGTCGTCGCGCTCGCCGACGTCTTCCGCGAGATCAACGCGTCGGTGCGCCAGCGCCGCGCGGGCGTCGTGCCGCGGGTCCCGCGCGGCGGCTGGTACCCCCTCGCCCGGCCGGGGACGACGGTGATCGCGCGCGACGTCGTCGTGTCGGCGATCCTCGGCGACATGCTCGCCGGGCGGCCGGTGGTGTACGCGGACTTCCTCGGCTACGACGAGGTCGCGCACCACTCCGGCATCGAGCGGTTCGACACGCTGTCGGTGCTGCGCTCGATCGACCAGCAGATCGCGCGGCTGCACCGGGCTTCGCGCCTCGCCCCGCGCCGCTACCACGTCGTCGCGCTGTCGGACCACGGCCAGACGCAGGGGCAGGCGTTCTCGCAGCGGTTCGGCGAGACGATCGAGGCGTACGTCGGACGGCTGTGCGGCGGTTCGCCGTCGGCGGCCGCGGGCAAGCGGCGGCAGGCCGAAAGCTGGCAGATCAACGCGGCGCTGGCGGAGGCGACGAAGAGCGGCGGCCTGATCGCGCGCCGGCTGCGCGCCCGGGTGGAGAACGCGGAGTGCGCTGACGACCGCCCGCGCACGACGTCCGGTTCGCCCGGCGCGGTCACCCGCGTGGCGCCGGGAGTGGTGGCGGTCGTGTCCGGGCACGTCGCGATGGTGTCGTTCACCGAGCACGAAGGCCGCGTCGAGCTGGAGACGATCGAGCGCGAGTTCCCCGACCTGCTGCCGGCCCTGGTGGATCACCCGGGGGCCGGGTTCCTGCTGGTCCGCAGCCGCGAGTTCGGCCCGGTGGTCCTGGGCCGCGACGGCCTCCACCGGCTGGCGACGGGTGTGGTCATCGGCGAGGACCCGCTGCTGCCGTACGGCCCGCACGCGGCGGACCTGATCCGCCGCGTCGACACGTTCCCGCACTGCGCGGACGTGATGATCAACAGCCGCTACGACCCGGAGACGGACCAGTCATCGCCGTTCGAGACGCACGTGGGTTCGCACGGCGGGCTGGGCGGGCCGCAGCAGCGCGGGTTTGTGGTGCACCCGCGGGAGCTGCCACCGCTCGGCGAAGTCGTCGGCGCGGAGGCGCTGCACAAGGTGTTCCGCGGGTGGTTGACCGAGCTGGGGCACCCCTCGCCCGCTCCCGCACCCGCAGTTTCGGAGGTTGTTTCGTGAGTTTGACGGTGTACGGCGCTTCCTGGTGCCCGGACGTGAAGCGCAGCCGCGCTTTGCTCGACCGCGAAGGCGTCGAATACTCCTATGTGGACGTCGAGGCCGACGCGGCCGCCGAGGCCCGGGTCCGCGAGCTGCAGGACGGCGCGCGCCGGATCCCCACGATCGTGTGGGACGACGGCTCGTTCCTGGTAGAGCCGTCCGACGACGAGCTGAGTGCGCGGCTGTGAAGCTGCTGCGAGAGCTGCCACTCGGCACGCGGGTCGTCGTCCGCTACCGGATCGACGGCGGGTTCACCGACGCGCTCGGCAACCTCGTCGCCCGGGACGACACCACCTGCACCGTGGACACCCGGCGGGGGCCGGTCGTGGTGGCGTTCGAGGCCGTCGCGCTGGCCAAGCCCGTGCCACCGCCGCCGGTGCGGAAGTCGGGTGGCGGGTCCCCGGCGGCTTTGTGACCATCGGGGGCGCTTTCGACGAACTGCCCCTCCTGGGGCTACCAGCGCCTTGCCGCCGCTGACGGCCGCGACCGAGGCGTGGCCGCCCAACGTCATCTGGATGGTCCCGGGCTTCACGGTCGGCCAGTACCGCGACAAGCTGATGGAACTGCACGAAAAGATCGAGCACGACGGCCCGTTCGCCGCCCACACGACTCGGTTCCTCATCGAGGCCCGGAAGCCTTGACGATCGCCGTCTCGACGCCGTCGAGCAGCAGCTCCAAGCCCGCCTCGAACGACAGCCGCGCCTCCCGCTCCAGGTACGGCTCGTCGGAGGACACCGCCTCGACCGACGCGCCCAGCCGCGCCACCGTGGGAAACCGCGCCGTCAAATCGGGCACCAGCTCGCCGAGCAGTGCCGACCGCGCGTACCACCAGTCCTCTTCGGACAGTCCCGTCTCGCTCGCCGCCTGGCGGGACTCCGCCGCCGTCTGGACCGAGCCTCGGACGACGTTGAACAGCGCCGACACCACCCACCGGACCCGGGACAGCGGCAACCCCGTCTCGGCGAGCACGCGCAGCAGCGTCTCCTGCACGTGGAACTCCCCCGGCCCGAGCAACGGGCGCGCCGGCGAGACCTGCAGGAGCCACGGGTGGCGCAGGTGCAGGTCCCACAGCGCGTCCGCCAGCGACAAAGCAGCGGCACGCCAGCCGGCCGCCGGAAAGGACGACGGCAGCTCCCCCAGCGTCCGGTCGTACATGAGGTCGACCAGCTCGGTCTTGCCCGGCACGTACGTGTAGAGCGCCATCGCCGTGCGGCCGAGCCGCTCCCCCACCGACCGCATCGACAGCGACGCCATCCCCTCGGCGTCGGCGATGTCGATCGCCGCCGCGACGATCGCCTCGACGGACAGCCCCGGCTTGGGTCCCGGGCCGGTTCGTGGCGCGACCACGCGCGGCCCCCACAGCAGCTCCATGGACCGCCGGGCGTCGCCCTGACCCGCGAAGACGACCACCTTGCCGACTCCTTACACCATAAAGTAATGTACGATGACCAATCACTTTACAGCCTAAACTATCAAGAAGGACGGTATGACCTCACCCAGGCGGGCCGCCGACACCCACGACGTGATCGAGGTCCGGGGAGCCCGGGAGAACAACCTGACCGGCGTCGACCTGGACATCCCGAAGCGACGCCTCACGGTGTTCACGGGCGTGTCCGGCTCCGGCAAGTCGTCCCTGGTCTTCGGCACCATCGCGGCCGAGTCGCAGCGGCTGATCAACGAGACCTACAGCGCCTTCCTCCAGTCGTTCATGCCGAGCCTGTCGCGCCCGGACGTCGACCTGCTGGAGAACCTCAGCGCGGCTATCGTCGTCGACCAGGAGCGGATGGGCGCCAACTCGCGCTCGACCGTCGGCACCGCGACCGACGCCTACGCGATGCTGCGGATCGCCTTCTCGCGGCTCGGCGAACCGCACGTCGGCACGTCCGGCGCGTTCAGCTTCAACCTGCCCGAGGGCATGTGCCCGGCGTGCGAGGGCCTCGGCCGGGTGTCCGACCTCGACGTCCACGCCCTGCTCGACTTCGACCGCTCGCTGCACGACGGCGCGATCCAGGTGCCCGGCTTCACGCCGGACAACTGGTACGTGCAGACCTACCTCTCGTGCGGCTTCTTCGACCCGGACACCAAGATCCGCGACTTCACGCCGCAGCAGCTCGACGACCTGCTGCACAAGGGCCCGTGCAAGGTGAAGGTCGGCAAGACCAACATCACCTACGAGGGTCTCGCGGTGAAGGTCCGGCGGCTCTACCTGCAGAAGGACACCGAGTCGCTGCAACCGCGCCTGCGCGCGTTCATCGAGAAGGCCGCGACCTTCAAGACCTGCGACGCGTGCGGCGGCGCCCGCCTGAACCAGGCCGCGCTCTCGGCCAAGATCGACGGCAAGAACATCGCCGACTGCGCCGCCCTGCAGATCAGCGACCTCGCCGAGTTCGTCGGGAGCCTCGACGCGCCGTCGATCCGGCCGCTGCTGGGCAACCTGCGCGACACCCTCGACTCGCTGACCGAGATCGGCCTCGGCTACCTCTCCCTCGACCGCGAGTCGGCGACGCTCTCGGGTGGCGAGGCGCAGCGCGTGAAGATGGTGCGGCACCTGGGATCGAGCCTCACCGACGTCACGTACGTCTTCGACGAGCCGACCGTCGGGCTCCACCCGCACGACATCGAGCGGATGAACAACCTCCTGCTGTGCTTGCGGGACAAGGGGAACACGATCCTGGTCGTCGAGCACAAGCCGGAGACCATCCGGATCGCCGACCACGTCGTCGACCTCGGCCCCGGCGCGGGCACCGACGGCGGCCGGCTCTGCTACACCGGGAGCGTCGACGGCCTGCGCGCGTCGGGCACGCTCACCGGCCGCCACCTCGACCACCGCGTGACCCTTCGTGAGCAGGTCCGGCAGCCGTCGAGTCACCTGAGCATCACCGGCGCGAAGCTGCACAACCTGCGTGACGTCAGCGTCGACGTCCCGCTCGGCGTCCTGACCGTGGTCACCGGTGTGGCCGGCTCCGGGAAGTCGTCGCTGATCCACGGCTCCCTGGCGAACCGCGACGACGTCGTCGTGGTCGACCAGTCGGCGATCCGCGGGTCGCGGCGGTCCAATCCCGCGACCTACACCGGCTTGCTCGACCCGATCCGCACGGCGTTCGCCAAGGCCAACGGCGTCAAGGCGAGCCTGTTCAGCGCCAACTCCGAGGGCGCGTGCCCGCGCTGCAAGGGCCTCGGCGTGATCTACACGGACCTGGCGATGATGGCCGGCGTCGCGTCGGTCTGCGAAGAGTGCGAGGGCAGGCGGTTCACGCCCAAGGTGCTGACGCATCTGCTGCACGGCAAGAACATCAGCGAGGTGCTGGCGATGTCGGTCGCCGAAGCGCGCGAGTTCTTCCCGTCCGGCACCGCGCGGCGGGTGCTCGACCGGCTCGGCGACGTCGGCCTCGGCTATGTGACGCTCGGGCAGCCGCTCACCACCCTCTCCGGCGGCGAGCGGCAGCGGCTCAAGCTGGCGATCCGGATGGCCGAGAAGGGCTCGACCTACATCCTCGACGAGCCGACGACCGGGCTGCACCTCGCCGACGTCGACCAGCTGCTGGCGCTGCTCGACCGGATCGTCGACGCGGGCAACACGGTGATCGTCATCGAGCACCACCAGGCCGTGATGGCCCACGCCGACTGGCTGATCGACCTCGGCCCCGGCGCCGGCCACGACGGCGGCCGCGTGGTGTTCGAGGGGACCCCGGCCGCGCTCGTGGCGGACGCCTCCACGCTCACCGCCCGCCACCTGCGCGAATACCTGGGGAAGCCGTGAACCCGACCGGGCTGCTCGAGGTGACGGCGGTGCGGCGGCCGACCCCGCGCACCGTGCGCGTCACGTTCACCGGCGCCGGGCTGGACTCGCTCGAAGCGTGGCCCGACCAGCAGTTCAAGCTCCTGTTCCCGCCACCGGGCCGCGCGGTGCGGCTGCCATCGGGAGACGACGACGTGCTGCGCTGGTACCAGGCGTACCTGGCGATCCCGGAGGACGAGCGGCCGGTGATGCGCAGCTACACCGTGCGCTCGCGGGATCGCGGCACGATCGACGTCGACTTCGTGCTGCACTCCGGCGGAACCGACGGCCCGGCGACGGCGTGGGCCCGGACCGCGGCCGTCGGCGACGTCCTCGGCCGGTACGGGCCGGACGCGGCCTACCGCCGCCCGGTGCCTTCGGCGGACATGGTGCTGCTGGCCGGAGACGAGACCGCGGTGCCGGCCATCGCCACTCTACTGTCCGAAGTGGACAATGCGGTGGTGTTCGTGGAGGTGGCGGACGCGGCCGAGGAACAGCCACTGCCGGTCCGCTGGCTGCACCGGAACGGCGCTCCGCACGGGACGAAGCTGCTCGATGCGGTGCGCGGCGCCTCGCTCGGGCCGGGAGCGGCCGCCTGGCTCGCGGGCGAAGCCGGGATGGTGCGGGCGCTGCGCCGCCACCTCGTGGACGAGCGGGGGCTCGGCAAGGACGTCATCGAGTTCACCGGCTACTGGCGGCGCACGCTGACCCAGGACGACGCACCGACCCCCGAAGACCTGGCCGACGCGCGCGAAAAGCTCGGCGGCTAGTGGCAGACTCGCTCGCGTGCGCACGGAAGAAGCTCTGGCCGCGGCGTCCACCTCCCGCGACCCGCGGCGGAGATCTCGCACCTGGTGCGCCGGCACGAGCCGCTGCTGGAACTGGTCACGACATCGGTGCTGGTGCACTTCGACCTGTGGGACGGCAACATTCTGCTCGACGACGGCCGGCTCTCGGGGATCATCGACGCCGAGCGCGCGTTCTGGGGGGCCGGTGGCGGGGTTCGTCTCGCTGGCGCTCTTCCGCGACCTGGACCCCGCGCTCCTCGAGGGCTACCGGGCGGCGGGCGGCCCGGCTCGGCGACGACGTCGACGCCCTGCAACGCGCGGTGTGATGACGTCGCAAAGCCGCCAGCCCGGAACCCCTTGCCACGCCTAGGGTTCCGGCCATGAGCCGAGAGATCGTCCAGCACGCCTGGCAGGAGTTCGCCAGCCACGACGCCGACCGCATCGCCGCGGTCTTCACCGAGGACGCCGAATGGCTGGCCCCGCCGGGGAACGCCACCGCCGTCGCGCTCGGCGGGCCGTCGCACCTGGTCGGCCGGGAGGTGATCGTCCGGTTCCTCGCCGAGGACTTCCCGCGGTTCTTCGTCAGCGACGTCACCGTCACCTTCCACGGCATCCACGCCGACGGCGACCGCGTCGTCGTGGAGGAGACGATGACCGCGACGCTCGCCAACGGCAACCACTACGCCAACGACTACTGCTTCGTGTTCGAGCTCCGCGACGGGCTCATCCACCGCGTGCGCGAGTACATGGACACCGCCCGGGGTCACCGGATGGTGTTCACCACGTGACCGGCAGGCAGTGCACCCCGTACACCAGCATGTCGTCCTTGAAGGACAGCTCCTCCAGCGGCACCGCGAGCCGCAGCTCCGGGATGCGCCGGTACAGCGTCCCGTAGACGACCTGCAGCTCCACCCGCGCCAGCGTCTGGCCGAGGCACTGGTGCACGCCGTAGCCGAACGCGACGTGGTGGCGGGCCTCGCGCGTCACGTCCAGGCGGTCCGGCTCCGCGAACACCGCGCCGTCGCGGTTGGCGACGTCGCCCGCCGCGATGACGCCGTCGCCCGCGTGGATCACCTCGCCGCCGAGCTCGATGTCCTCGACCGCGACCCGGCGGCGGCCGGTGTGCGTGATGTTCAAGTAGCGCAACAACTCCTCGACGGCGCGGCGCAGCTGGTCGGCGTCGCCGGACCGCACCAGCTCGAGCTGCGCGGGGTGCTCCAGCAGCGCGACCGTGCCGAGGGCGATCATGTTCGCCGTCGTCTCGTGGCCCGCCACCAGCAGCAGCTGGCCCATCGACGCGACGTCTTCGGCGGTCATGCGGCCGGTCGCGACCTGCGTGACCGCCAGCTTGCTCAGGACGTCGTCACCGGGCTCGGACACCTTCCGTTCGACGAGCCCGGAAAGGTACCCGAGCAGGTCCTCGACGGCCTTGACCGCTTCCTCGGGCGTGGCGGTCTTCGACACCATCACCTTCGTGATGTCCTGGAAGAACACCCGATCCTCGTACGGCACGCCGAGCAGTTCGCAGATCACCAGTGACGGCACCGGCAGCGCGAACGCCGTCACCAGGTCGACCGGGTTCGGGCCGGCCAGCAGGTCGTCGATCAGGTCGTCGACGATCCGCTGGATCGCCGGGCGCAGCGCCTCCATCTTCTTGACGAGGAAGTCGCCGGTCAGCAGGCGCCGCTGCGCCGCGTGCTCGGCGCCGTCCATGGTGATGAACGACCTCGCGCGCTTCCGCCGGGCCGCGGTGGCCGCGCTCTGGTGCGGGTAGCCGGGCCGGTCGGAGTCGGCGCTGATCCGCGTGTCGCGCAGGACCGCGCGGACGTCGTCGTAGCGCGTGACCAGCCACGGCGTGCTGCCGTTCCACAGCCGCACGCGCGAAACCGGCGGCAGTTCGCCCAGCTCGGCGGGCGGGTCGAAGGGACACCGCCGGGTCATCGGAAACGCGGGCACGCCGTCCACCGGATACCTCCCGAAGCTGCCGGAAATTTACATAGCTATGCTAAGCATCTTCCGGCGACTTCGCCACAGGGCCGATCAGGCGAACACCAACCCGACGAGCTCGTCGACGAACGGCTCGACCAGCTCGGCCCCGTTCCGGTTCAGCACGCTGTGGAACAGCGCGACCCGCCCGTGCGCCCCGACGAACACGACCGCGGCCGCCCGGCCCGGGGTCACCCGCAGCCGGTGGCCGGCCTCGACGCAGCGCTCGAAACCCGCGGCCAGGCGGTCGATCACGTCCAGCAGCGGACCTTCCGCCGGACCGCCGGGCTCCGCCCGGGACGCGCCGTTCGCGAGCATCAGCCGGTAATGGCCGGGGTTCTCCATGGCGAACGTGCAGTACGCGTGAATCTGCGCCCGGACCCGGCCGACGACGTCGGTTTCCCCGAGCGTCTCTTCCGCCGCGCGCATCGATTCCGCCAGCCGCACGTATTCGTGGTCAAGCAGCCCTCGCACCAATTCCGCACGATCGGAAAAATGCTGGTAGATGCTGGCCGGGGCGATGCCGACCGCGCGGGCCACCCCGCGGATCGTCAGCCCGTCCTCGCCACCGAGCTCGGCCAGCAACCGGGCGGCCGCCGCCAGGATCTCCCCGCGCAGCCGTTCGCCTTCGCCCCAGCGGTTCCTCGTTCGGCCGTTTCCGGCTTCGACGCTATCCGGCACCCGCCCATTCATACGCCCGGGTCGGGGGCAGCCGTATTCCGGGGTCCCGGAGAACCCCGGAATTGTCGGGAAATGACAAATTCGCTCGGTCAGGCGAGCGCCGGGTACAGCCCCGAGAGGTCGCCCGACAGGCCGGCCCGGACATTCCGGCTGAGCTCGTCGGCGAGCACCTCGAAGCGGCCCTGCTCGACGCCGTCGAGGGCGAGCCCGGCCACGACCGCCGGGTCGATCTTCGGGCCGTCGACGTGCTTGGCCATGTCGGTGTCCATGTACCCGACGTGCAGCGCGGTCACCCGCGTCTTCTGCGCGGCCAGCTCCAGACGCAGCGCGTTGGTCAGCGACCAGGCCGCCGACTTCGCCGCGGAGTAGGCCGCGACCTGCGGCGAGGTGAACCAGGAAAGCACCGACAGCACGTTGAGCACCTGGCCGCCGCCGTTGCGCTCGAGGATCGGCGCGAACTCGCGCGTGACGGCGAGGGTGCCGAAGTAGTGCGTGTCCATCTCCAGCTTGATGTCGTCCAGGGAGCCGCCGAGCAGGGACGCCCCGGTGGACGAGCCGGCGTTGTTGACCAGCAGCGTGACGTCTCCCGCGATCTTCGCGGCTTCGCGGATCGACTCGGGGTCGGTGACGTCGAGCTTCAGCGGCACCACTCCTGGCAGGTCGACCGACTCCGGATTCCGCGCGGCGGCGTAGACCTTGGCCGCGCCGCGCTCGAGGAGAGCGGCGGCGAACTGCCGGCCGAGCCCCCGGTTGGCCCCGGTGACCAGCGCCACCGCACCCGTGATCTCCATGACGATCTCCTCTCGCACCTGGCTTGCTCGTTGCAAGCTAGCTACGGCCGACTGTACGGCGTAGACTTGCTCGGAGCAAGTCAGGCAGGAGGGATCACAGTCATGAGCCGCCGCATCACCTTCGAGGACGCCTCCTGCCCGATCGCCCGCGCCGCGGACGTCCTCGCCGAGCCGTGGGTGCTACTGATCCTGCGCAACGCGACCGCGGGCACCACCCGGTTCGAGGACTTCCGCGCCGAGCTCGGCATCGCGGACAACGTGCTCACCACCCGGCTGGCCAAGCTCGTCGAGCGCGGGCTGATGACGAAGCTCCCCTACCGCGACGGCGGCCGGACGCGGCACGAGTACCGCCTCACGAAGGCCGGTTCGGACGCGTTGCCGGTGCTGCACGCGCTCGGAGCGTGGGGCAACGCGCACACGACGTCGAAGGGCGCGTACGGCCCGATGAACCTGGTCCACACCGGCTGCGGCGCACTCACCAGGCCGGGCGAGAAGTGCGACGCCTGCGGAAAACCGCTGGTCAGGGACGACCTGGCGTGGCGCGGCTCGTGGCTCAGCGAGGGCGAGATCCCGCTGGCGGACCCCGTCGGCTGACCCGGGCGGGGCATCCTCGTATGCGTGGCTGCGCATGTCAACCGGTCGAAATGGTTGGTAAATCACCGTTCGCAGCGCAGTACGAAAGTCGGGTCACAAGAGCCGGGCGATTCCGTAAGTTCGACACCCAGCGCGCGCAAACCCGGCAAATTCCCCACGGCAAGGAGTCGTCCCGATGTCCAGGAAGTACCTGCTGCCCGGCGCCGCCGTCGCGCTGGCGATGATCGCGACCCCGCTGACCGCGGCCCCGGCCTTCGCGGCCCCGGCGGCGGCCACGGTCGTCTACTACGACACCTCGGACGCCCCCACCTTCCGCGACGTGATCAACGCGGGCGCCGCCAACTGGAACGCGGCGGTGTCGAACGTGAAGCTCCAGGAGAGCTCCTCGGGTGCGACGCTGCACTACACGGAAGGCAACGACCCGCAGGGTTCGTACGCCCAGACCGACGGCCACGGCAGCGGCACGATCTTCATCGACTACACGCAGGCCGAGCAGTACAACCAGACGCGCATCGCGGCCCACGAGACGGGCCACGCGCTCGGCCTGCCGGACCACTACGAGGGCCCGTGCTCGGAGCTGATGTCGGGTGGCGGCCCCGGCCCGTCGTGCACGAACGCGAACCCGAACTCCGCGGAGTCGTCCCAGGTGCAGTCCCTGTGGGCCAACGGTTTCACCGGCGCGCGCAAGGCGCCGACCCGCGTGTACGAAGTCACGATGACCAAGTAGCCAGGTTCAGACGTCGTCGGGGGAGGCCGCACCGGGTACGCCCGGTGCGGCCTTCGCGCGTCAGAGGCGGGAGACCAGGCGGTCCCGCGCCACTTCCAGGTGGTCCGTCATCGCCTTCCGGGCGCCGGCCGCATTGCCCGCCACCAGGGCGTCGACGATCACCCGGTGTTCGGTGATCGTCTGCTCGCCGAACGGCTGGTTGTAGTTCAGCCGGAAGAAGTGCAGGTGGCAGTGGGTCCGCGCGAACGCCTGCTCGACCGCCACGTTCCCCGCCTGGTGCAGGATCAGCTCGTGCAGCCGCGCGTCGTGCGCCGTCAAAGCTTTGTAGTCGCTGTAGGCGTCTTCCGCCGGGGCCGCCGGGCACGTCGCCAGCTCCGCCTCCAGCTCGGCCACGTGCGCATCCGACATCGCCGCCGCCGCGCGGGCCGCCGACGGGGGCTCCAGCAGCAGCCGCAGCGCATACATGTCGTCGACTTCCTTGCGGTTCAGCAGTTCCGTCACGCGGTAGCCGCGCAACGGAAGCCTGCTGACCAGCTCCTCGGACTCCAGCCGGGCCAGCGCTTCGCGCACCGGCGTGCCGGACACGCCCAACTCGCGGGCGACCTCGTCGATGTTGACCCTGGCACCCGGCTCGATGCCGTCGTTCATGATCAGCGCCCGGATCTGCTCGTAGACGCCGTCGGCCAGCACCTGCCTGCCCGGCAGGGCTTCGAGGCGTCGACCGGTCACCGTGACTCCCTCACACGTCGTGGCTACAGGCTACTGCCACGGAGAACGGGCCGGAATCCCTCGAGCACCGCGTGGACGTCATCGGGGCCACCGGCTTCGTGGCCGTTGTACTCCCAGACGGCGAGCTGTTTCTGTCCCTTGTAGACGTGGTAGGCGCCGAACACCGTCGACGGCGGCACGATGCCGTCCATCAGCCCGGCGCTGAACCAGGCCGGGGCCGTCGCGCGCGAGGCGAACCCGACACCGTCGAAATAGGACAGCACGTCGAACACCCGCGTGACCGCGTCACGATGCTCGGCCAGGTACCGCGTCAGTTCGACGTACGGCCGTTCGCCGCCGATCAGGCTCGCGCGCCGGAAGTCGCAGAGGAACGGCGCTTGCGCGTGCAGGGCCGCCACGTCCGGGACCAGCCCCGCCGTGGCGAGCGCGATGCCGCCGCCCTGGCTGTTGCCGAGCACCGCCACCCGCGCCGGGTCGACGTCCGGCAGCGCGCGCACGGCGTCGACCGCGCGGACCGCGTCGGTGAAGATCCGCCGGTAGACGTAGGTCTCGCGGCTCTCGATGCCGCGCGTCAGGTGGCCCGGGTACGCCGGCCCGCTGCCCACCGGGTCGGGGGTCACGCCGCCCTGGCCGCGCACGTCGACCTGCAGGTGCGCGTACCCGGCGGACGCCCAGGTCAGCTCCTGCAGCGCGCTGCCCCGGCTGCCGCCGTAGCCGTGGAACTGGACGATCGCGGGCAACGGCCCCTGGCTGCCGCGAGGCACCCGCAACCAGGCGCGCTGCGGGTGCCCGCCGAAGCCGGCGAACGTCACGTCGAACACGTCGAGCGTCCGCAACGGCGTCTCGACCGGGGTCAGTTCCAGTGCCAGGTCGTGGGCGCGGGCTTCGGCGAGGGTCGACGTCCAGAACTCGTCGAAGTCCGCCGGCGCGGAGTAGTCGCTGCGGTACTCCCACAGCGCGTCGAGGCCGAGGTCGGTGAGCATCACAGTCCTTTCAGGACGGTCGATTCGCCGGTCCGCAGCCGCAGTTCGGTCTCCCGGCCGCGGTAGCGCACCCGGATCGGCTCGGCCGGGTCGCCCGACAGCCGCCGCAGAACGGCGTACCGCAGCTCGCCGTCGCGCCACTCGATGTCGGCCGCGAGCCCGCCGCGGCAGCGCAGGCCTCGCGCCTCGCCTTCGAGCCAGTCGGCGGGCAGGGCCGGCAGCAGAGTCACGACGCCGTTCTGGCTCTGCAGCACCAGTTCAGCGAGCCCGGCCGGGAAGCCGTAGTTGCCATCGATCTGGAACGGCGGGTGCGTGCTGAACAGGTTGGGCAGCAGCCCGCCCCACTCCGAGCCGTCGACCGGCGCGTCGCGGTGGCGGTCGCCGGTGAACGGCTGGACCGCCTCGCTCAGCAGCTTCCGCGCGGTCTCACCATCGCCGAGACGGGCGCGCAGCGCGATCTTCCACGCCCACGACCAGCCCATCGCCCCCGGTCCGCGACGCTCCAGGACCCGGCGGGCCGCTTCGGCGAGGTCCGGCGTCGCGACGGCGTCGATCTGCCCGAGCGGGTACAGCGCGACCAGGTGCGACAGGTGCCGGTGGGTCGCATCGTCTTCGGGCAGGTCGTCGGCCCACTCCCCCAGCCGGCCGTCCGGCAGGACGGGCAGCGGGCGCAATCTCGGCAGCGCGGCCTCGATCTCGGCGTACAGCGGGTCGTGCACCTCCAGGGTGTTCATCGCCGCGAGGCTGCGTTCGAACACCGCGCGGATCAGCGCGACGTCCATGGTCACCGAGTGGGTCAGCGACTCCTTAGTCCCGGCCTCGGACAGGAACAGGTTCTCCGGGGACGTCGACGGGCACGTCTCGAGGACGCCGTCGCGTTCGACGAGCCAGTCCAGGCAGAACTCCGCGCAGCCACGCAGCAACGGCCACGCCGTCGTGCCGAGGAAGGTGCGGTCGCGCGTGAAGTCGTAGTGCTCCCACGCGTGCTGGACCAGCCACGCGCCGCCCAGTGGCCAGATCGCCCACGACGGGTTGCCGTGCCCCATCCCGACCGGCAGCGCCCAGCCCCACGGGTCGGTGTTGTGGTGGGCGACCCACCCGCGCGTGCCGTACAGCTCGCGCGCGACGTCGGCGCCGGTGACCGCGAGCTTGCCGAGCAGGTCGAACAGCGGGAGGTGGCACTCGCCGAGCCCGGTCGTCTCGGCGGCCCAGTAGTTCATCTGGGTGTTGATGTTGACCGTGTAGTTCGACGACCAGGCCGGGCGCGGGTCGTCGTTCCAGATGCCCTGCAGGTTCGCCGGCGGCGCACCCGGCCGGGACGCCGACGCCAGCAGGTACCGGCCGTACTGGAAAAGGACGGTCGCGGTGAGCTGCTCATCGGTCCCGGACAGCAGCTCGGCGACGTCGTGGGTGCCGCCGCGGCGTGCGCCGATCCGCAGCCCGGCGGCACCGAGCAGCGACCGGAGGTCGGCTTCGTGCGCTCGTCGCAGCTCCGCCATCCCGGTTTCGGCGGCCCGCTCGGCGAGGACAGCGGCGCGGCGCCGGTGCTCGTCGCGGGTGTGCTGGCGGTCGCCGATCCAGGCGTCGTACGCGCTGGTCGAGCTGGCCAGGACGATCAGGACGCCGGTTTCCGTCCGGGCGACCCGGACGGAAACCGCGCCGAACGGGTCGTAGCCCTCGGCGGTCCCGTACCGCAGCGGCTCGGCCACCCGCGGCTCGTGCCGCGGTGCGCCGTCGACCGGGATTTCGATGCCGAGGTCGAGGCCGTCGCGCGACACCTCGCGCAGGGGTGTCGTCACCTCGACGCCGACGTCGACCGGGCCCGACAGCGCGACGCACAGGACCTGCGCGGGACGGCTCACCCAGGTCGTCCGCTCGACGTCGTGACCGTCGATGGACAGGTGCTCGGTCGCGACGCCGTTGTCCAGGTTGAGCGTCCGGCCGTGCGAAGTCCCTTCCGGCACCGTCAGCCAGAGGTCCACGTACGGCAGGAACTCCTGGCTGTACGGCCCTTCGAACGTCATCAAGAGCTCTTCGGCGCGCCGGAAGTCCTTGGCGAACACGGCCTCGCGCACCTCGGCGAGCCGGTCCGGCCCGGCGTCGATGTCTTTCAGCGCGGCCGCCGGACCACCGGGCGTGCCGGACCAGACCGTGGCGTCGTTGACCTGGATCCGCGTGCGGCCGGCACCGCCGAAGACCATCGCGCCGAGCCGTCCGTTGCCGACCGGCATCGCCTCGGTCCAGTCCGCCGCCGGGTGCGACCAGGAGAGCAGGAGGTCGTCGGCCACTAGACGGTGATCTTGTCGACGTCGTAGACGTAACCGGCCTGGTTGCCGATCTGGACGGTGTTGGCGCCGGCTCGCAGGTACACGGGGACGGTCACCGTCTGCGGGGTGTTCCAGTCGTTGTCGTTGCTCCCGGCGACCGGCAGCGGGAACGACGTCCCGTTGACCGTGACGATGCCGGTGCGGCTGGAGTCGCCGTCCACATAGGACAGCTGCAGCAGGTAGGTGCCGGCCTTGGCCGTGGTCACCGTCGGCAGCACGACGTACCCGCTGCCGCCGAGGTAGCCGACCTTCTTGCCGTTGCTGCAGTCGCAGTCGTAGACCGTCGCGCCGCCTTGCGGGGTGCCGTTCTCCGCCTCGTACGCCGTGGGGCCGCCGGCGGCAGGAGTGGTCACGCTGATCTTCTTGCTGGACGCGGACGGCCTGCCGTAGCGCTGGTTCGCGACCACCGTGAAGTCGTACGAAGTCGACGGCTCGAGGCCGGTGACCGTGGCGCTCGCACCGCTGGCCGAGGTGGCTTTACGGCCGTTCACGAAGACGTCGTAGCTCTGCGCGCCCTTCGAGGCATCCCAAGCGAGGGAGACGCTGGTGCCGGTGGCCGCGGTGCCGTGGACGACCGCCGGAGCCTGCGGCGCGGTGCGGTCGCGAGGCGTCACCTTGAACAGGCGCGAGCCGTGCACCGGCAGGTCGCCGGACGCGGCGTCGACGTCCTGGTGCGCCCAGAGGTCGCGGATCCGGACCGGGCCGCCGATGCCGAGTTGCGCGAGGTCCGCCGTGACGCGGGCGGGCGTCGCGGCGAGGTTGAACAGCGCGACCGTGTAGCTGCCGTCGGCGTTGCGGTTGTACCAGACCTGCTGGTCGGTCGTCTGGCTCACCGGCTTGGCGGGGACGCCGGCCTGGTCGAGCGCGATGACCTCGTCGTTGGTGAGGAGCTTGACGCCGTAGTCGTCGAGCTGGGTCAGGTCGTCGCCGAGGTAGAGCGGCGCGGCCTCGATCGCCCAGAACGTCATGTAGCTCTGGCGCTCGGCTGGGGTGAGGCCGTCCATCTTGCCGCTGCCGACGTCGACGGAGTCGAGGTTGTTCCAGTGGCCGGGGCCGGCGTCGGGGATCCACTGCACGACGTCGTTCCAGCGCTGCTTGACCGAGTTGTCCCAGGTCACGAGGGTGTCGCAGTAGCACTCGACGTCGGTGTCGACGCGCCAGCCGTTCGTGTTGGCCTTCCAGACGTCCGCCTGGCGGTGGCTCAGCGCCCAGGAGACGACGAACTCCATCGGGCGGCCGGTCTTGGCGATCGCTTTGCGCCAGGCCTCGACGTCCGAGGTGTTGGTGTAGTTCTCGCCGCCCTTGAAGGAGCCGGGGCCGACGCCGTCGAGCTTCAGGAAGTCGACGCCCCAGCCGGCCAGCAGCCGCGCCTCCGAGTCCACATAGGACTGGGCGCAGGGGTTCGTGAAGTCGATCTTGTAGGCGGAGTCCCAGCCGTTGGTCTTGCGCAGGTCGGGGTAGACGAGGTCCCTGGTGTGGCAGTTCGCGGTGCCCTCGATCGGCGAGTTGCCGTCGTTGTAGGCCTTGATGTCCAGGCCGACGGCCAGGTAGGAGCCGAGCTTCAGGCCCTTCTTGTGGACGTGGTCGGCGACGTACTTCATGCCGTCCGGGAACGTCGTGGGGTTGACGACCGGGCGGGCGTTCCCGTCGAAGGAGTTCGACCAGCCGGCGTCGATGTTGACGTAGGTGTAGCCGTGCTGCTTGAACTTCGCGGCGAGGACGTCCGTCTGCTGGAGGACGTGCTGCTCGGTGAGCCAGCTGGCCGCGCCGGTCGGGTTGACGCCCGGGTAGTTCGTCGACTCGAGGCTCCAGCTGCTCCAGCCCATGTAGGGATGCTGCGCGACGGGCTGGTGCTGTTGTTCGGCTGCCGTGGCTGTGGGGGCCGTGAGCAGGCCCGCGAGCACCGCCAGTCCGGCGAGGGCTCGTCTGCCCCGTGCGGCCATGACCACTCCTTCGAGGTCGAGTACGTCAGACATCGGAGGATCGCGGCCCGATTCGGCGAGCCGCAGATCCTATAGGATCGACGATGGCCGATTCTTGCTGGTGAAAATTAGTGCTGTCAACGACTGGACCGGACAGAGATCGGACGAATTCGAACTGTCGGTGGTGGCGGTTAGGTTCGGGGGCATGCTGACCACGCTGGCCGTCGAGAACTACCGTTCGCTGCGCGACCTGGTGCTGCCGCTGTCCGGGCTGACCGTCGTCACGGGGCCGAACGGCAGCGGCAAGTCGAGCCTGTACCGCGCGCTGCGGCTGCTGGCGGACGCGTCCCGCAACGGCGCGGTGGCGGCGCTGGCCCGTGAGGGCGGACTGCCGTCGACGCTGTGGGCGGGTCCGGAGAACGGATCGCGCCCGGGCTCGCGGGTCCAGGGCACGGTGCGCACCAAGTCGGTCGGCCTGCGGCTGGGGTTCGCCGGCGACGAGTTCGGCTACGCGCTCGACCTGGGGCTGCCGGTGCCGGGCGAGACGATGTTCAACCTGGACCCGGAGTTCAAGCGCGAGGCGGTGTGGTCGGGGCCGGTGCTGAAGCCGGCGTCGTTGCTGGCCGACCGCGCGGGCCCGTCGGTGCGCACCCGGGTTGCGTCCGGGGCGTGGGGGCCGGACGCGCACCGGATCCGGCTGTCCGACAGCATGCTGAGCGAGTTCGCGGACCCGCGGGCGTGCCCGGAGCTGCTGGTGGTGCGCGAGCGGATCCGGTCGTGGCGGTTCTACGACCACTTCCGCACGGACGCGTCGGCCCCGGCCCGCCAGTCGTTCGTGGGGACACGAACGTTCGTGTTGTCCCACGACGGCGCGGACCTCGCGGCGGCCCTGCAGACGATCATCGAGGTCGGCCGGGCTTCGGAGCTGGAGTCCCTCGTGGACGCGGCGTTCCCGGGATCCCGCCTTTCGGTGGTTTCCCAGGACGGGTTGCTGTCGGTCCAGTTCCACCAGCACGGTCTGTTGCGCCCGCTGTCGGCGGCGGAGCTGTCGGACGGAACGCTGCGGTTTTTGTTGTGGGTCGCGGCTTTGCTGACCCCGCGGCCACCGGAGCTGCTGGTCCTGAACGAGCCGGAGACGTCACTGCACCCGGACTTGCTCCCGGCTTTGGCGGCGTTGATCGCGACGGCGGCGAAGGAGACGCAGCTGGTGGTGGTCTCCCACGCATCGCCGCTGATCCGGGCGCTCGCGGAGATCGCCTCGGTAGGTGCTCTGGAGCTGGAGAAGGAGAACGGGGAGACAAAGCTGCTGGGCCAAGGCCGCCTGGACCGCCCTTCCTGGCACTGGCCCAAGCGCTGACCCCGCTGGACGACTCGCGTACTCGCGCGGACGACACGCGCATCGGAACGGACGACACGCCGGACCGCGGTCGGCCAGGCCGTGTCGTCCACCCAGGTACGCGTGTCGTCCGCCTGGGTACGCGTGGCGGCCGGTTTGTCTCGGGTCCGACGGCCCTGGCGAACTCGCCGGACCGGGCCGATGGCAGATCGTCCGCCGCGCGCCAGACCGGCAGCTGCCTGAACGCCGCCCGCGGGCTCAGCCAAGAGCAAGTGATCCGCGAGCGGGACGCCTGGCTCGCCACCCACCCCGGCTGGTGTGCGGCCGGGGAGACCGGCGCCGTCGCACCTTGCTGATCCTCAGCGGCCCTTTGTGCTTTCCCGGATCTCCAGGGCGAACGGGGTCTGGATGTCCTGCGGCGGAAGTCCCTTGTCCCCCGTGATGCGGCGGTGGACCAGGTCGATCGCCGCCTCGGCCAGTGCTGTCTTGTCCGGGGCGATCGTCGTCAACGCCGGCAGCGAGAACGCGCTCTCCTCGTTGTTGTCGAACCCCACGATCGCCACGTCCTCCGGTACCCGCAGCCCCAGCTCCGCCACCGCCCGCAACGCGCCGATCGCCAGCAGGTCGTTGAAGCAGAACACCGCGTCCGGTGGGGAATCCGAAGCCAGCAACGACCTCATCGCCGCCGCCCCCACCGACCTGTGCCACTTCTCCGCCGGCGCCACCAGCGAGTCCGAATAGGACAGTCCGGCCAGCGACAACGCCTCACGGTACCCGGCCAGACGCTGCGAAGACGTCCCACGCGACGGGTTGCGGCCGATCGCCGCGATGCGCTTGCGGCCCAAAGAGGCCAAATGGGACACCGCCGTCTGCGCCGCCAGGACGTTGTCGATCGCCACGTGGTCGATCGGCACGTCCACCGCGTGCTCGCCCAGCATCACCAGCGGGATCTCGCCCGGTGACGGGAAGTCCGCGGCTTCCAGGGCCTCCGGGTGCACCAAAGCGCCGTCCACCAGGTGCGGGCCCAGCGAGAACAGCGTCTCCCTCTCGCGGGAGCGCGTGCCCTGGGTCTGCTCGATCAGGACGCTCCAGCCGCGCTTCTGCGCCGCCGTGATGACCAGGCCCGCCAGCTCGCCGAAGTACGGGATCGACAGCTCCGGCACCATCAGCGCCAGGAACCCCGTCCGGCCGCGACGCAGGTTGCGCGCGCCCACGTTGGGCCGGTACCCGGTCGCCGCCAGGGCTTCCTCGACGCGCCGCCGGTTTTCCGGCTTCACGAAGGCATAGCCGTTGACCACGTTCGACACCGTCTTCACCGACACTCCGGCGAGCGTGGCGACGTCTTTGAGCGTCACGGTCACGGGCGGCTCCTTCTCAGATGGTGAGCCGAAGCATAGCGACATTTTGCCGGTTTACAACGTTGTTCCAACGATGTAAAAAGTACCTCAAGGCTCCCGCGGTGACTCCGATCACCCCGGTGAGCGGGCCCCACCGTCGCTGCCCGAGGAGTCACCGTGCCGCTGTCCACCCGTCCCCGCCTGGTCCTGGTCACCGCGGCCGCCGCCGCGCTCACCCTCACCTCATGCACTGCCAGGGAAGAGGCCCCGGCGGCGCCGTCGAGCGGCGGCGGGCCGGCCGCCTCCGCGCAGTCCGTCGCCCCGAGCGCCGACGGCTGCACCATCGACAAGACCGGTTACCCCAAGGTCGACCTCAAGACCGCGGTGGTCGGTTTCTCACAGTCCGAAAAGGAAGCCAACCCCTTCCGGATCGCCGAGACGCAGTCCATTCGCGACGAAGCCGCGAAGCTCGGCATCGCGAGCGACAAGCTGCTGGTCACCAACGCCCAGAGCGACCTGAACAAGCAGATCAGCGACATCAAGTCGATGCTCGACCGGGGCGCCCAGCTCCTGGTCGTCGCGCCGCTGAACTCCGACGGCCTCCAGCCCGCGCTCGACGCGGCGAAGGCCAAGAAGGTCCCGGTCGTCACCATCGACCGCAAGGTGACGTCGCAGCCGTGCACCGACTACCTGACCTTCATCGGCTCGAACTTCGTCGAGCAGGGCAAGCGCGCCGCGCAGGAGATGGCCCGCGTCACCGGCGGCACCGGCAAGGTCGCGATCCTGCTCGGCTCGTCCGGCAACAACGTGACCACCGACCGGACCAAGGGCTTCAAGGACGAGCTCGCCAAGACGGCCGGCCTCTCCGTGGTCGCCGAGCAGACCGGCGAGTTCGACCGCTCCAAGGGCCAGGCCGTGATGGAGCAGCTCATCCAGAGCCACCCCGACATCACCGCGGTCTACGCCGAGAACGACGAGATGGGCGTCGGCGCGGTCAACGCGCTGAAGACGGCGGGCAAGACGCCGGGCAAGGACGTCAAGGTCATCTCCATCGACGGCACCCGCAACGCCGTGCAGCTCATCGCCGACGGCAGCTACAACGCCGTGATCGAGTCCAACCCGCGCTTCGGCCCGCTGGCCTTCCAGACACTGCAGAAGTTCGAGAGCGGCGAGGCCATCCCGGCCAGCATCGTCATCACCGACGACCAGTACGACGAGACCAACGCGACCCAGAAGGTCGGGAACGCGTACTGATGACGGCAGCCACCGAAGAGGACGTCGCCATGACGACCGCACCGGTGCTCGAGGTGGCCGGGGTGACCAAGCGGTTCCCCGGCACCCTCGCGCTCGACGACGTCAGCTTCGCGCTGCGACCCGGCGAGGTGCACGCGCTCGTCGGCGAGAACGGCGCCGGGAAGTCCACGCTCATCAAGGTGCTCACCGGCGTCTACCAGCCCGACGAGGGCGAGGTGCGCCACCTCGGCGAGCCGGTGACGTTCAAGCAGCCGATCGACGCGCAGCGGGCCGGGATCTCCACGATCTACCAGGAGGTCAACCTCGTCCCGCTGATGAGCATCGCCGGCAACGTCTTCCTCGGCCGCGAGCCGCGCACCAAGGCGGGGCTCGTCGACTGGTCCAAGATGTACGCCGACGCCCGCGAGCTGCTCAAGGGCTACGGCATCGACGACGACGTCAAGCGTCCGCTGCACACCCTCGCGGTCGGGGCGCAGCAGATGGTCGCCCTCGCCCGCGCGGTCTCGACCGACGCCAAGGTCGTCATCATGGACGAGCCGACGTCGTCGCTCGAGCCGCGCGAGGTCGAGACGCTCTTCGAGGTGCTGAACCGGCTGCACGCCGAAGGTATCGCGATCGTCTACGTCAGCCACCGGATGGACGAGCTGTACCGGGTCTGCGAGAGCGTCACCGTCCTGCGCGACGGCCGGGTCGTCCACAGTGGACCGCTCAAGGACCTGCCGCGCATCGAGCTCGTGTCCAAGATGCTCGGCCGGGAGATCAAGCAGATCCGCGAGGAAGGCGTCACGGCGTTCGGCGAGGAACACGACGTCGAGCGCGAACCGCTGCTCAAGGCGGAGAACCTCAGCGGCATGCGCAAGCTGCACGACGTCTCGGTGAGCATCCGGCCCGGCGAGGTCGTCGGCCTCGCCGGCCTGCTCGGCTCCGGCCGCAGCGAGACGGCGCGGGCCATCGTCGGGGCCTTCCCCCTCGACGGCGGATCCGTGCTGCTGGCCGGGAAACCGCTGCGCAAGGGCAAGATCAAGGCCGCCATGCGGGCCGGGATCGCGCTGCTGGCCGAGGACCGCAAGACCGACGGGATCATCCCGAACCTGTCGGTCCGCGAGAACATCGTGCTCGCCGCGCTGCCGACGCTCTCGCCGTTCGGCCTGGTCAGCAAGGCCAAGCAGGACAAGGTCGTCAAGATCTTCATGGACCGCCTGCGGATCAAGGCGTCCAGCCCGGAGCAGAAGGTGTCCGAGCTGTCGGGCGGCAACCAGCAGAAGGTGCTGCTCGCCCGCTGGCTCGCCACCGGCCCGAAGATCCTGCTGCTCGACGAGCCGACGCGCGGCATCGACGTCGGCGCCAAGGCCGAAGTGCAGGCACTGATCGACGAACTCGCGCAGGAAGGGCTCGGCGTGCTGCTCATCTCGTCCGAGCTGGAAGAGCTGATCGACGGCTCCGACCGCGTGGTCGTGCTGCGCGACGGCTCGGTCGTCGGCGAGCTGACCGGCGACCGCATCACCGAGGAAAACGTCCTGACCGCGATCGCGGCAGAAGCAACCGGGGGTGACAACGATGTCTAGCGCCACCCTGACCAAAGCTCCCGACCGCGCGAAAGTCACCGCGTGGCTGCAGAACTACGGCGTCTACCTGGCCGTCGCCGTGCTGCTGCTGTTCAACGTCTTCTTCACCGAGAACTTCCTGTCCGCGGCCAACTTCCGCACCCAGCTGGTGCAGGCGGCGCCGGTCTGCATCGTCGCGCTCGGCATGGCGCTGGTGATCGGCACCGAGGGCATCGACCTGTCGGTCGGCTCGGTGATGGCGATCTCCGCCGCGCTCATCCCGCTCTACCTCGGCGCGGGCCCGCTGACGGCGATCATCGTCGCCGTCATCGCGGGTGTCGTGTCCGGCTTGTTCAGCGGGTACCTGGTCGCCTACCTGGGCATCCAGCCGATCATCGCGACGCTGGCGCTGCTGGTCGGCGGGCGAGGACTCGCGCTGGTCATCGCGCACGGCCAGCTCGTCCAGGTCCGCAACCAGGACTTCCTGGAGCTGGGCACCGGCGACCTGCTCGGCGTGCCGATCATGGTCATCGTCGCGGGCGTGCTCGCGGTGCTGGCCGGGCTGGTCGTGCAGCGCACGACGTTCGGCCGCCACCTGGTCGCGGTCGGCGGCAACCGCGCCGCGAGCACCCTCGCCGGGCTGCCGGTGAAGCGCGTGCTGATCAGCGTCTACGTGATTTCCGGGGCCCTGGCGGCCATCGCGGGCGTGCTCGCGACGTCACGGCTGGCCGCCAGCGACCCGAGCGACGTCGGCCTGCTGATGGAGCTGTCCGCGATCACCGCGGTGGTCGTCGGCGGCACGCCGCTGACCGGCGGCCGGGTCCGCGTACTCGGCACCGTGTTCGGCGCGCTGCTCATGCAGCTCGTCCAGGCCACCCTGATCAAGCACAACCTGCCGGACTCCACCGCGCAGATGGTCCAGGCGGCCATCATCGTCGTCGCGGTCTACGTCGCGCGCGAGCGGAGCAGCCGATGACCGCCCAGACCACCACGCCGGTTCCGGCGCGCAACGCCGCGTTCGCCGGTGTCCTGCAGCGGCAGGGCGCGGCCGTGGTGCTCGTGCTCGGCGTCGCCGCCGCGTGGTTCGCGTTCCCGCACTTCGGCACCGCGGACAACCTGCGCAGCCTCGTCCTGCAGGGCTCGTTCCTCGCGGTGATCGCGCTCGGCATGACGTTCGTGATCATCTCCGGCGGCATCGACCTCTCGGTCGGCTCGAACTACGCGCTCGGTGGCGTCCTCGCCGCGTACGGCGCGCAGTACGGGCTGGTCGTAGCGATCCTGTTGCCGCTGGCCGTGTGTTCGCTGATCGGCTTCGTCAACGGTGTGCTCATCGCGCGCACCGGGATGGCGCCGTTCATCGTGACGCTGGCGTCGCTGCTGTTCGCCCGGGGTCTGTTGCTGGCACTGACCTCCGAGGGCTCGACGACGTACAAGGTGGACCCGGGCTCGGCGTTCCTCTGGCTCGGGCAGGGCACGATCTTCGGCATCGGCGTCCCGGTCTACCTGACGCTCATCCTGTTCGCGCTCGGCGGCCTGCTGCTGCGCCGCACCCGGTTCGGCCAGTCGGTGTTCGCCATCGGCGGCGCCGAGCAGTCCGCGCTGCTCATGGGCCTTCCGGTGGCCCGCACCAAGATCAGCCTCTACACGCTCAGCGGCGGGCTGGCCGGGTTCGCCGGCGTCCTCACCGCCGCGTACCTGCAGTCCGGCGTCACGGTGATCGGCGTCGGCACCGAGCTGGACGCGATCTCGGTCGTCGTCATCGGCGGCACGCTGCTCACCGGCGGCGCCGGGACGATCATCGGCACCCTCGTCGGCGTGCTGCTGCGCACGCTGATCCAGAACGTCATCAACCAGATCGGCACCCTCGACTCCAACTACCAGACGGTGGTGAGCGGGGCCTTCCTGCTCGTCGTCGTGGTGATCCAGCGCCTGCTGGCGCGCTCCCGAACCCGCTGAGCCCCAGTCCCCCCACAGGAGGTCTCAACGATGTTCCACCCTGCCCGAAAAACCAGAAGATGGCTGACCGCCGCCGCGGCGTTCGCCGTCGCGGTCGCCGGTCTCGGCACCGCACCGGCGGCGAGCGCCGCCGACGCACCGCAGTGGCAGCGGCTCACCCCGCCGCTGTCGACGCCGTGGACCAAGGACGTCTCGCCGTCGAACGCCCTCCCCGACTACCCGCGGCCGCAGCTGACCCGCGACCGGTGGCAGAACCTCAACGGCGTCTGGGAGTTCGCCAAGGCGACCCCCGGTGAGGCCGCGCCGATCGGGAAGACGCTCGGTGAGCGGATCCTCGTGCCGTACCCGGTCGAGTCCGCGTTGTCCGGGATCATGCGCCACGAGACGAACATGTGGTACCGCCGCACGTTCGAGGTCCCCAAGAACTGGCAGATCGGCAAGGGACAGCGGCTGCAGCTGCACTTCCAGGCCGTCGACTACGACGCCACGGTCATCGTCAACGACAAGACCGTCGCCCACCACACCGGCGGGTACGACGCGTGGTCCGTCGACGTCACCGACGCGCTGACCACGAAGAAGGCCCAGGAGATCGTCGTCGGCGTCGCCGACCCGAACGACCAGGGCGGGCAGCCGATCGGCAAGCAGCGCCAGCCCGGCGACGGCATCTTCTACACGCCGTCCTCCGGCATCTGGCAGACCGTCTGGATGGAGCCGGTCGCGACCGCGCACATCGACCGCCTGGATGTGACGCCGGACGTGGCCAGTGGTTCGGTCACGGTGAACGCCGTGGTCGGCGGGCCGGTGAAGCAGCGCGTCGAAGCCGTCGCGTACGACCACGGCCGCCCGGTCGGGCGCGTGTCCGGCGACGCGAACAAGCCGTTGAAGCTCAAGGTGGACAAGCCGCACCTGTGGTCGCCGGACGACCCGTTCCTGTACGACCTGAAGGTGCGACTGTCCACAGGGGACGAAGTGGGCTCGTACTTCGGCATCCGGTCGATCAGCGTCGGCAAGACCGCCGACGGCAAGCAGCGGATGCTGCTCAACGGCAAGTTCGTCATGCAGGTCGGCCCGCTCGACCAGGGTTTCTGGCCGGACGGCATCTACACCGCGCCGACCGACGCGGCCCTGAAGTTCGACCTGCAGCAGGAGAAGGCGCTCGGCTTCAACATGGTGCGCAAGCACATCAAGGTCGAGCCCGACCGCTGGTACTACTACGCCGACAAGCTGGGCCTGATGGTGTGGCAGGACATGCCGGCGATGAAGGACGACATCGAGCCGTCGGCCGCGTCGCGCGTCAACTACGAGTACGAGATGAAGCGGATGATCGACCAGCACCGCAGCTTCCCGTCGATCGTCACGTGGGTGCCGTTCAACGAGGGCTGGGGCGACTACGAGGTCGGCCGCATCGCCGACGAGGTCAAGGCGTGGGATCCCTCCCGCTTGGTGAACGCCGAGTCCGGGGTCAACTGCTGCCGGTCCGAACCGGACAGCGGCAAGGGTGACATCTACGACGACCACACCTACACGGGTCCCGGAACGCCGGTGCAGACCGGCACCCGCGCGGCGGTCGACGGCGAGTACGGCGGTCTCGGCCTCAAGGTCGCCGGGCACGAGTTCGACGCGGCGGGCAGCTTCGCCTACGAGATGGAGCCCGACAGCGCGACGCTGACCCGGCGCTACGGCGAGCTGCAGCAGCGCCTGCTGCTGGTCGCCCAGCGGTGCGGCGTCTCGGCCGGCGTCTACACGCAGACCACCGACGTCGAGAAGGAGGTCAACGGCTTCTTCACCTACGACCGGCAGGTGAAGAAGATGGACTTCGCGGCGGTCCGCGCGGCGAACCTGGCCGTCATCAAGGGTGCCACCGGTGCGCCGGTGACGTCGGGTCCCTCGGTACCCGCCGGAACGCCGGGCATCGACGGCATCGCGGCCTACGGCTTCGACGAGAACACCGGCACGACGGCGGCGGACTCGGTCGGCGACCACGACGCCACGCTCGTCGGCGGCGCGTCGTGGACCGAGGGCAAGAGCGGTTCGGCGCTGGCGGTGAACGGGTCGGGCCAGTACGCCGACACGGGCGCGTCCCTGCTGAACACGGAAGGCAGCTACAGCGCGGCGGCGTGGGTGAAGTTCAACGCCGTGGGTGACGGCTTCCAGACCGTGGTGAGCCAGGACGGCGACAACACCAGCGCGTTCTTCCTGCAGTACTCGGGCCAGGACCACCGCCTGGCGATGAGCTTCGTGGGCACGCGGGCCCTGGCGCCCACGGCTCCGGAGGCGAACCGCTGGTACCACGTGGTCGGCGTCCGCGACGCGGCGGCGGGCACGCTGAAGCTGTACGTGGACGGCCAGCTGGCGGCCACGAAGAGCGTCTGCCTCGGCGACGCTTCGACGGGCCACACGGTGATCGGCCGCGGCAAGTACGGCGGCGGCCCGGTCGACTACCTCAACGGCGCGGTCGACCAGGTCCACGTCTACGACCGGGCTCTGTCCGACGCCGACGTGAGCGCGTTGTACAGCAGCGGCAAGTAAGCAACCGAAAGCACACCTGAGGCGTGTTGGACCCGGGGACCGCGATCGCGGGCCCCGGGTTTCGCACTTCAGGGGGTGAGCCTTTTGGGCTCTCGAAGAACGAAAGCGGGCATCGTCGCCGCCACGGCGGCACTGCTGCTGGCCGGCACGGCGCTGCCGGCTTCGGCCACGCAGATCACGTCGATCCAGTCGACGTCGTGGTCGTACATCGACTCGGCCCAGCCGGGGAAGAGCTTCGTCGACCCGGCCGGGGACGCGCCCATCGGCGCGAAGGTCGACCACGGCAAGAAGCACGTTTCCAAGTCCTACTTCACCTTCGACCTCACCGGGCTGCGCGGCGCCAAGGTGCTGTCCGCGGAGCTGTCCGGCCGGGAGACGGCGGTCGCCGACTGCTCGGCGCCCCGCGGCACCGAGCTGTGGGTCACGGCCCCGGCGAAGAAGGCGCCGACCTGGAACGACCAGCCGCGCGAGCTCACCAAGCTGGCCGGGCCGGGCAGCCTCGACGTCTGCCCGTCGGACTACCTCGACTGGGACGCCGGACCGGTGCTGCAGCAGGCGATCGACGCCGGCCGCACGTCGCTCACGATGGTGCTGCGCCTGCCGGACAACCAGCAGTCCAACCCGCGTTTCGGGCGCACGTACCGGCCGCTGCTGTACGTGAGCCTGGAGAAGAACCAGCCGCCGGTGACGCCGACCGCGCTCAAGACCGGTGAGCACCCCTGTTCAGAAGCCCCGCTCGTCCGCCGCGGCGGTGCCGCGATGTCGGCCACCGTCAGCGATCCGGACGACTACAGCTTCTCGGCCGAGTTCGCCTGGTGGCCGGTGGACCACCCCGACCAGCGCGCGACCGGCACGGACGACGTCTACGGCTCCGGCGCGTACTTCGACCCCGACAGCCGGCTCGCGGACGGCGTCACCTACGCGTGGCAGGTCCGCGCGAAGGACAGCCTGGCCGCGAGCCCGTGGAGCGAGACCTGCCGGTTCACCACGGACTTCACCGCACCGGCCACGGCGCCGGCGATCACCTCGACCGACTACGTGTACGAAGTGCCCGGCAAGGGCGGCATCGGCATCCCCGGCGACTTCACCCTCGACGCGGGCGGCGACACCGCGATCGTCGGCTTCCAGTGGCAGGCCGGGTTCACCGACAGCGGGTACGTCGCGGCCGACCGGCCCGGCGGCAAGGCCACCGTCCGGTACACCCCGCGCGACGACGGCCCGATGAGCATGTCGGCGAACGGCCTCGACGCCGCCGGGAACTACGGCCCGTCGGGCGACTACCGGTTCTTCGTGGCCCGCAACGGCCCGTCGATGACGTGCACGCCGGCCCGGGCCTTCCTGGGCGAGACCCGGCAGTGCGTCTTCGGCCCGCACGGCACCGACGGCGCCACCGAGTTCCTCTACAAGATCGACGACGAGCCGGAGGTCACCCTGCCCGCGGGCCCGGACGGCACCGCGGCGATCAGCGTCACCCCGGCCGACGCCGCGAAGTCCTACCGCGTCAGCGTGCGGGCCCGGATGACCAACGGGAACCTGTCCGGCGACGGCGGCGGCCAGATCGACGTCGACCGGGGCGCGCCCACGGTCGACGCGCCCGCCGACGCCATGGTCGGCAAGCCGGTCGTCCTGACGCTGCACGCCGTGCTGCCGGGGTCGGCGTCGTTCACCTACGACTGGGACTACGGCGAGCCGGCGACCGTCCCGGTGGGCCCGGACGGCACGGCGCGGGTCACCGTGGTGCCGGACCGGCCGTACTACCACACGATCCGGGTGTCCACGACGACCGCGGCCGGGCTCGTGTCGGCGACGAACGAGGAGAGCGTGCGGGTCGGCTCGGACGAGCCGACCGTCACGAGCACCGATTTCCCCGAGTGCTGCGAAGGCGGCTACGAAACCACGCCGGGCACGTTCACGTTCTCGTCGTCGCTTCCCGGCGTCGTGAGCTACACGTACTCGTACTTCGGGGCGCCGCCGGTCACCGTGCCCGCGGGACCGGACGGCACGGCGAGCGTCACCCTGACGCCGCTGAGCACCGACACGCAGTACCTGAACGTGACGAGCAAGTCCGCCGACGGATGGGTGTCGCAGCCGGGCTACTACCGCTTCCACCCGAAGTCGGCCGCCCCGCCGCTCACCTGTGACGCGACCGGCAACCTGCGGCCCGGCCAGGTGGTCCGCTGCACGCTGACGCCGGTCCAGCCGGGGTTGGCCTCGTACGGCTACCGCATCAGGGCGGACGAGACGACGCCGGACGTGGTGGTCCGGCCGAACGCCGACGGCACGGGGACCTTCGAGTTCACCGCGCCGCCGACCGACAGGAAGATCTTCCTGTACGTGGACGCGTGGAGCGCCAACGCGGCGGGGCAGCGCACGGAGACGTCGTACGAGAGCTACTACGTCGATCCGGACGCGACGGCGAGGCGGGTGACACGCGCCGTTTGACCTGGAGCCCGCTCCAACCGCTAACGTCGTGGTCATGACCGAAGATCGTTTCGAACGCGGCAAGCGGGCTCTGGTCGACCTCAACGGCGAAGAGACCGCCCAGCGCGTGCTGGACAGTCTGGAAGACGTCTCGCCGAAGCTCTCCGACAGTCTCGTGTCGTGGGGCTTCGGCGAGATCTACACGCGGCCGCAGCTCGTACCGCGGGATCGGCAGCTCGTCACGCTCGGGATGCTGACCGCGCTCGGCGGGTGCGAGCCGCAGCTGGAGGTGCACGTCAACGCCTCCCTCAACGTCGGGCTCACCCCGGCGGAGATCGTCGAGGCGCTGCTGCAGTCGGCCGCCTACTGCGGGTTCCCGCGGGCGCTGAACGCGACGGCCGTGGCGAAGAAGGTCTTCGGCGAGCGAGGACTGCTCCCGGTGGCCGGCGCATGAAGGCCGTGGTGTTCGGCGCGACCGGCATGGTCGGGCAGGGCCTGCTGCGCGAGTGCCTGCTCGACGACCGGGTCGAGGCCGTCCTCGCGGTCGGCCGGTCCGCTCTCGGCGAAGCGCACCCGAAGCTGACCGAACGCGTCGAAAAGGACCTGTTCGCCCTCGAGCCGATCACCGGCTACGACGCGTGCTTCTTCTGCCTCGGCGTGTCCTCGGTCGGGATGGCGCCGGAGGAGTACGAGCGGATCACCTACCAGCTGACGCTTTCGGTGGCCGGGAAGCTGCCGGCGGACACCACTTTCGTGTACGTCTCGGGCGCCGGCACCGACAGCACCGAACGCGGCCGGGTGCGCTGGGCGCGCGTCAAGGGCGCCACGGAGAACGCGCTGGCGAAGCTGCCGCTGCGGACGTTCTCCGTCCGTCCCGGCTACATCCAGCCGCTGGGCGGGATCACGTCGAAGACCACCCTGTACCGGACGCTCTACCGCGTCGCGATGCCGCTGTACCCGGTGCTGCGGCGGCTGTTCCCCCGCTTCGTGACGACCAACCGCGAGCTCGGCCTGGCGATGCTGGAAGTCGCCGAGAACGGCTACGAGAAGCCGGTGCTCGAGAACACCGACATCGTCACCGCCGCCGCGCGACGAGCCCGGCCAGCAGGTTCGTGAGCCCGTCGGCCAGCCCGGCCGCGAACGACGGCATCCCGCCCAGCTCGGCCGTGGCCGCCGCGACGGCGTCGGTCGGGTTGGCGTAGGGCCACGCCCCCGACACGAGGATCACCACGCCGAACGCGAACTGCCGGGCGCCGTCGGGCGACAGCTCCGGCACCCGCTTGCGGACCAGCTCGCCGAGCCGCTCGGTGCTGGCCGCCGCGCGGCGCTTGAAGCTACGGGCGAACCCCGGCGAGATGTTGCGTTCCAGCACCGGCGCCATCGCGCTGATCAGCTCGCACAGCAACCGCCGCTCGGCGAGCGTCTCGGCGATCTTCCCGGCGACACGCTCTTCGCGCGCGAAGCCGGGATCCGCCGGAGCCGGGTCGCCGAGGTTGCCTTCGAGGTCGTCGAGCCACTCCGTCCACGCCGTGTCGAGGACCTCGAGGAAGACCGCCTCGCGGCTGTCGAAGTAGCGCAGCACGTTGGACTTCGCGAGCCCGACGTGACAGGCCAGCTCCCGCAGGCTGATCTCGGCGACCGGGCGCTCGGCCAGGAGCTCCCGCGCGGCGGCGAGGATCGCGGTGCGGCGCGCCTCGATCTGCTCGGGCCGCCGGGCTCGCTGGAATCCGGCGCTCATGGCGCCGACAGTATCGTCCTCAGCCGGGGTGCACGGACTCCCGCCGCGTCTTGACCCGGCGGTAGCTCCAGATCAGCAGCGCGAAGAGGATCACCGACGACAGGATCAGGCTCGACCCGGTGCTCCAGCCGCCGAACGGCAGCGACTTCACCAGGCCCCAGACGATCCCCGCCGCCAGCAGCGCCAGCCCGGCCAGCACCGAGCCCGCGATCCGCAGCGGCGAGGACACGCTGTCTTCGGCCGCCTTCATCGCGCGGTCGCGCACCGGGTCGACGTACCGCTCGAGCGCCGGGAACTCCGACGCGAGCAGCAGGAGCCCGGCGAGCACGAGCAGCAGCCCGGGGCCGGGCAGGACGAGCAGCAGCACCCCGACGATCAGCAGGACGGCGCCCGCCACCGTGATCAGGATCCGCTTCGCCTGTTTGCCGATGCCCACTGGGTCGCTCCCCTCGTTTCGCCCGATTCTTCCTGGTTGTGGCCTCGCGTGCCACTCACGACGGCCCGCGCCCTCGCCGCGGCCACGACCAAGCCCGCCAGCGCGACCACGCCGAGCGCGGCCACGAGCCCCGGCCAGACGTAGAGCACCTGGGCGTAGGTACCCCGTCTTCCGGCGAATACCACCCCGAGCAGCTGAGGCAGGAACAGGAGCGGGACGAGCGGCAGCAACGGCGGCACGACCCGCCACCACCGCGGCTTGCGCCGGGCCCGCCGGAGGCCCAAGACGGCCAGCCCGACAGCGAGCAACGCCAGCGCCGCGAGCACCCGGTCGGCGATCACCCCCGCCGGCAGCCCAGGCTCCGGCGAACCGCCCCGGACCAGCTCCGCGATGCCCTGGGCCAGCAGCTCGGCCTCGTTGTCCAGCGACATCCCCATGGGCGTCATCACCGCGATCCCGTAGCCGTCCGGGAGCAGGATCTGCGCCGCGGTGTGGCTGAACCACTCCCCGGTGTGCGACACCTGACCGGCGCAGACGCTCCAGCCCAGCGCGTAGTCACGGCCGGGCGCGGGCGTGTGCGCGCGCCGGACCGACTCCGGGGACAGCACGCCGCCGCCGTCCCGCTGCGCGACCAGCCATTTCGCGAGGTCCTCGGCGGTGGTGACGACGCCGTGGCTGCCGCCGGTGAACCAGTCCGGTTCGGCCACCGGCACCTCGAAGCCGAAGGCCCGGACGTACCCGGCGGTCCCGGCCGGCGGCTCGTCCACAGTGGTGCTCGACGCCATCCCGAGCGGCGCGAAGAGCCGCGTCCGGAGGTACTCCGCGAACGGCTGCCCGGCCACGACCTCGACGATCCGGGCGGCCACTTCGTAGTTCGGGTTGTGGTAGTGGAACTCCGTTCCAGGTTCGCTCGCCAGGCCTGCGTCACGTAGCCGCTCGACCGCTTCGGCGAGGGTGTGCGGCTGGGGAAGCGCGAGGTCGGGGAAGGCGGAGTCGGCCATCCCGGACGTCTGGTCCAGCAGCATCCGGACGGTGATCCGCGCACCGCGGGGATCACCGAGCCGGAACTCCGGCAGGGAGCGCGTGACCGGCTCGTCGAGCCCGATCCGGCCGGCTTCGGCGAGCTGGAGCACCGCGAAGGCCGTCATGGACTTGCTCAGCGACGCGACCGGCAGCCGGGTCGACGCGGTGATCGGCGCGCCCGCGGTGTCGTGGCCGTAGCCGGCGACGCGGACGACGTCGCCGCCGTGCGTCACGGCGACCGCGGCGCCGGGCAGGCCGGTGTGGTCGAGGTAGGCGCGGACGTACCCGTCGACGTCGGTCGTGGCGGCGGTGGCCGGGGCCGGGGTGGCGGTGCCGAGCAGGAGCACGGCGAGGACGAGGAAAAGCCTGGTCATGGAGGTCAAGGTAGGTATCGCGGGCGGTCGCCGGCCGCTGCCGGACGACGTCGGCCACCCCCGACTTTCGACGGGGTCTTGACAGCCCACCTATAGTCAACACATCGGTTGATAAACAGATTGGTTGATAAAGATGACGGTTGACGAGGAGGCGCTGGACCGGGCGTTCACCGCCCTCGGCGACCCGGTCCGCCGGGCGCTGGTCGCGCGGCTGTCCCGCGGCGAAGCGACGGTCAACGAGCTGGCCGAGCCCTTCGCGATCACGAAGCAGGCGGTGTCCCGGCACATCCAGGTGCTGGAGCAGGCCGGCCTGATCACGCGCAGCCGCGACGGGCAGCGCCGGCCGTGCCACCTCGTGCCGGCCGCCCTCGAAGCCCTCACCGGCTGGATCGACACGTACCGGCTGGCCACCGAACGCAGCTACCGGCGGCTCGACGCCGTCCTGGACACCCTGGAGGAAACGCCATGAGCACCACGATCACCGCCCAGCCGGGAACGCCGTTCATCGAGATCACCCGCGAGTTCGCGGCCCCGCCGGCCGCGGTCCTGCGCGCCCACACCGACCCGGAGCTGATCGTGAGGTGGCTGGGCCCGCACGGCATGGAGATGGAGCTCGTCGAGTTCGACGCCCGCTCCGGCGGTGCGTACGACTACATCCACCGCGACGAGCGCGGCGAGTACCGCTTCCGCGGCGTCTACCACACGGTGGGGCCCGACCGGATCATCCAGACGTTCGAGTTCCTGGGCGCACCGGGAGAAGTCACGCTCGAATCGATGACGTTGACCGCCGTCGACGGCCGCACCCGCATGGTGGCGCATTCGGTGTTCCCCTCGGTGGAGGCACGCGACGCGGCGCTGGAGAGCGGGATGAGCCGCGGCATCACGGAGTCGTTCGAGCGGCTCGACAAGGTACTGGCGGACTGAGATGGCCACCGTCGTCGCGAGTTTCTGCATGTCATTGGACGGGTTCGTCGCGCGCCCCGACGATTCGGTCGGGCCACTGTTCGACTGGTACACCGCGGGAGACGTGGAGGTGCCGATGGTCGGCTACCCGATCACGTTCCGCGTTTCACCTTCGAGCGCGGACTACTTGCGGTCCTTAATGGACACGGCCCGAGACGGCGCGTTCGTCTGCGGGCGGCGGGTGTTCGACTACACCCAGGGCTGGGGAGGCCGGCCGCCTGGCGGAGGTGCGGCTTTCGTCGTCACGCATCGGCCGCCGCCGTCGGACTGGCCTGCTTCTCAGCTGGAGCCGTTCACGTTTGTCTCTTCGGTGTCGCAGGCGGTCTCGCTGGCCAAGGCTGCCGGTGATGGGTTTGTCGGTGTGTCCGGGCCGAATATTGCTCAGCAGTGCTTGAACCTCGGGCTTCTCGATGAGGTTCGGGTTGATCTTGTGCCTGTTTTTCTCGGGTCGGGGGTTCGGTACTTTTCTTCCCTGGACACGGATGCGTCGCTTGAGCGGGTTGAAGTTGTTGCCGGGGAGGGGGTTACCCACTTGCGTTATCGGGTTCGGTACCCGGGAGACCGAACCGGCCGCTTCGACGACGAAACCGGCGCCAGAGCGCCACAACCGCGAGCACCCCTCAGTCGAGGCAGAACTCGTTCCCCTCGACGTCCTGCATCACAATGCAAGACTCATTGAACCCATCAGCGAGCAGCACCTCGACAAGCACGGCACCCAACCCGATCAACCGATCCCGCTCAGCCTCAAGCGCGGCCAACCGCTCGTCACCCACCAGCCCGGTACCCACCCGCACATCCAAATGCACCCGGTTCTTCACAACCTTGCCTTCCGGCACCCGCTGGAAGAACAACCGCGGCCCCACCCCGGACGGGTCACCACAGGCAAACGCCGCCCCCCGACGCTCCAGCGGAAGCGACCGGTCGAAGTCAGCCCAGGTGGCGAACCCCTCCGGAGGTGGCGGCACCACGTACCCCAGCACCTCGCACCAGAACCGAGCCACCCGCTCGGGTTCCGCGCAGTCGAACGTGATCTGGACCTGCCTGATCGACCCCATCACCCCACCCTAGTGGCTCCCGATCACTCCCCCGCGCCCGCCAGCAGCTGGTCGAAAGGCACGAAATCCGTCACGGCCGCCACCGCGGGCCGTCCCGCGGCCAGGGAAGCCAGCTCCGCCCCCGCCTTCTCGATCCGTCGCTGCAGCGCGCCCTCTCCGCTCCCCCAGTCCGACGAAGCCGCGTACACCCCCGTCGCCACCGGGTCCGCCTTCAAATAACCGAACAACGGCCGCAGCTGGTAGTCCAGGACCAGCGAGTGGCGCTCGGTTCCGCCCGTCGCGCCCAGCAGGACCGGCTTGCCCACCAGCGAGTCCGCGTCCAGCACGTCGAAGAACGACTTGAACAGCCCGCTGTACCCGGCCGTGAACACCGGCGTCACCACGATGAGCGCGTCCGCTTCCACCACCGTCGCGATCGCCGACCGCAGCGCCGGGCTCGGAAACCCCGTCAGCAGGTTCTTCGTCACGTCCAGGGCGATGTCGCGCAGCTCCACCACCGAAACCGACACCGGCGAATCGGACGCCGCCACCGTCGCCGCGGCCAGGCGGTCGGCCAGCAGCCGGGTCGACGACGGGACCGACAGCCCCGCCGTCACCACCGCGAGCTTCATGCCGACACCGCCTCGGAAGCCGAAGCCGACGCAACCAGCGAAGCGTGCGTAGGCGCGTCCGGCACGTGCGCCGGCCGCATCGAGTCCAGCTCCTTGCGCAGCACCGGGACCACCTCGGAACCCAGCAGGTCGAGCTGCTCCAGCACCGTCTTCAGCGGCAGGCCCGCGTGGTCCATCAGGAACAGCTGGCGCTGGTAGTCACCGAAGTGCTCGCGGAACGTCAGCGTCTTGTCGATGACCTCCTGCGGGCTCCCCACGGTCAGCGGCGTCTGGTCGGTGAACTCCTCCAGCGACGGCCCGTGGCCGTACACCGGCGCGTTGTCGAAGTACGGGCGGAACTCGTTCCACGCGTCCTGGGACTTGGGCCGGATGAACGCCTGCCCGCCGAGCCCGACGATCGCCTGGTCCGCCGTTCCGTGGCCGTAGTGCTCGAAGCGCTGGCGGTAGAACGCGATCAGCTGCTGGAAGTGCGACGTCGGCCAGAAGATGTGGTTGGCGAAGAAGCCGTCGCCGTAGAACGCGGCCTGCTCGGCGATCTCCGGGCTGCGGATCGACCCGTGCCACACGAACGGCGGGACGTCGTCCAGCGGCCGCGGCGTGGACGTGAAGCCCTGCAGCGGCGTGCGGAACTTGCCTTCCCAGTCGACGACGTCCTCGCGCCACAGCCGGCGCAGCAGCGCGTACTTCTCGATCGCCAGCGGGATGCCCTGGCGGATGTCCTCGCCGAACCACGGGTAGACCGGGCCGGTGTTGCCGCGGCCCATCATGAGGTCGACGCGGCCGTCGGCGAGGTGCTGCAGCATCGCGAAGTCCTCGGCGATCTTCACCGGGTCGTTCGTGGTGATGAGCGTCGTCGACGTCGACAGGATGATCTTCGACGTCCGCGCCGCGATGTGCCCCAGCATCGTCGTGGGCGACGACGGCACGAACGGCGGGTTGTGGTGTTCGCCGGTCGCGAAGACGTCGAGCCCGACCTCCTCCGCCTTCAGCGCGATCCGGACCATCGCCTTGATCCGCTCGTGCTCCGTGGGGGTGGTGCCGGTGGTGGGATCGGCCGTGACGTCGCCCACCGAGAAGATTCCGAACTGCATGACGTGCTCCCTTCGCGACCCTCATCTTACATGCGCGTTCAACTACTTCCAAGCAAGAGATATTCCGGCCGTCAAAGCCGTAGGGGGCACCAAGTAAGGTCTGGGACATGGACGCGGAGCTCGGTCGGCTGGGTCTGGCAGAACGTTCGGTACGACTACTCACGGGCCGCGACATCTGGGGCTCGATCACCCCACTGCTCGCGCCTCGCCGGAACCTGGTGGCCGCCTTCGGCCACGTCGGTCCCGGTGCGGCTGCCCTGTTGCCGTTGGAACCCGGCGACACGGTGATCACGGACGCGAGCCTGGACACCGTGCTGTCCGGTGCGACGAGCCCGCACGCCCTGCTGCACTGGGTGAAGGCGGGCGTGATCGTGCACTCGCTGCGCGGGCTGAACGCGAAGCTGGTGATCGCCGAGGACGACCCGTCGTTCGTGGTCGTCGGCTCGGCGGACGTCACCGCCGCCGGTCCGCGGCAGCTGTTCGAGGCGGTGACGGTCTCCCACGAGAAGCACACCGTCGAGGAGGCCCAGGAGGCCTGGCTCGAGTGGTGCGACCTGGCGGGCCCCGCGCTGACGGCGAGCGACCTGGAGCCGCTCCTGGAGCAGTACGGCGCCGGCAAGCCGGTGACCGCGCAGCGCCCCGCCGCCCCCGCCCGTTCCACTCCGCCCGCCCGGCCCGTCGTCACGAGCCGCCCGGCGACCCCCGTCCGGCCCGCCGCCGCGACGCCGGCGCCGTCGCCCGTCCGCCCCGCCCCGCCCGCTCCGGCGCCGTCCCCGGTCCGGCCCGCTCCGACACCGCCGCCGGAGCCCGCGCCGGTCGCCGAGGTCGCGCCGCCGCCCGCCCCGGTGGAGACGCCGGCCCCGGAACCGGTTGCGACAGCAGCCGTCGTGACCGAGCCGGAAACCGGCGACACGCCGGAGACGCAGACCGACGTACCTCGCCCCTCCTGGCCGCGCCCGGCCGAGCTGTACCTCGTCAGCCTCGTCGAGGGCGGCGAGCCGTCGGCGGAGGCCGAGTACCGGCTCGAAGAGCTGGCGCGCGAGTACACCCATCCCGGCGAAAACGGCGAACAGCCGTTCCGCGTCGAGCTGTTCTGGGCCGACGACGGCCAGGGCCAGGACCCGCCGCGCACGCTGCGCGCCGGCGTGCACGTGATCCGCGTCTACAGCCAGAAGCAGGGCCGGGCCCTGGTCGGGTCGCGGATCGAGGCCCCCGGTCTCGTGCTGCAGGCCCACACCGACGAGTTCGCCTACCCGCGCCGCACCTACTGCTACATCCTGACCCGGGAGTCGTCCGCGCGGCCGGCGTTCGGCGAGCTCCGCAAGGGCCTCGCGACGATCGGCGAAAAGCCGAACTTCCGGAACAGCTTCCAGGTCCCGCGGAAGATCGAAGCCCTGCTCGGCCTGTGGCCCGACCTGGGCTACGACCCCAAGTAGCGAGCGGCGCGCGCCACTCCGGAGCAGGGAGCGCGCGGAAGTTGTCGGGGTGGGCGGATATCCTGCAGTACGGTGCAGGCCGAGTCCGCACCACCACCAGCACTTTTCGCGAGCCACGATCCGGGAGAACGACCCTGTGACTGCCGAGACCTTGTACGGGGCCGACGACCTGACCCATCTCGAAGGTCTCGAGGCCGTCCGCAAACGCCCCGGGATGTACATCGGCTCCACCGACAGCCGGGGCATCAACCACCTCTTCTCCGAGGTGGTCGACAACTCGACGGACGAGGGTGTCGCCGGCCACGCGACGCGCGTCGTCGTCACCCTGCACGCCGACGGCAGCGTCCAGGTGGACGACGACGGCCGCGGCATCCCCACCGGCACCCACGCGAAGTCCGGTTTGTCCGGCGTGGAGCTGGTGCTGACCCGGCTGCACGCCGGTGGCAAGTTCGGCGGCTCCGGCTACAAGACCTCAGGCGGCCTGCACGGCGTCGGCGCTTCGGCGGTCAACGCGCTGTCGCACCGCTTCGACGTCACGGTGAAGCAGGACGGCAAGGTCCACCAGATGTCGTTCAAGCACGGCGTCCCCGGCACCTTCGACGCGCCCGGCCCGAAGGCGAAGTTCACCCGCCGCTCCGGGCTGAACCTCGTCGGCAAGATGAAGCGCGGCGAACGCGGCGGCACGTCGATCCGCTACTGGTACGACTCGCGCTACTTCGAGTCCGGCGCGGCGCTGGACGTCGAGGGCGTGCGGGCCAAGCTGCGCAACACCGCGTTCCTCGTCCCGGGTGTCACGTACGTGCTGCGCACCGCGATCGAAGACACCATCAACGAAGAGACCTTCCACTTCCCGCACGGTCTCGCCGACATGGTCGACTTCCTCGCCCCGTCGGGCGAAAAGCCGGTCTGCGGCACGCTGCTGATCACCGGCGAGGGCACGTACAAGGAGAACGCGGCGGACGCGGCGGGCGTCATGCAGTCCAATGTGGAGCGCCGGGCCGAGGTCGAGGTGGCGCTGCGCTGGGGCACCGGCTACGAGCGCACGGTGGAGTGCTTCACCAACACGATCCGCAACGTCCACGGCGGCACGCACCGCCGCGGCTTCGACCGCGCGATGGCGAAGGCGTTGCAGGACGCGATCTCCAAGACCCGCGGGCTGCTCAAGCCCAAGGAGGACATGCCGACGATCGAGGACGTCCTCGAGGGCATGACCGCGGTCATCCACGTCCGGCTGCCGGAGCCGCAGTTCACGTCGCAGACGAAGGACGAGCTGTCCACCGCCGGCATCACCCGCGTCCTCCAGGGCATCGTCGACAAGCACGTCAAGGCCTGGACCGAGGACCGCAAGACGAAGTCCGAGGCCAAGGTCGTGCTGCAGAAGGTGGTCGACGCCTCCCGCGTCCGGCTCACCCAGAAGCAGCAGAAGGACGCGGCCCGGCGCAAGACCGCGCTCGAGGGCGCGGCGATGCCGCCGAAGCTGGTCGACTGCCGCACCACCGGCGTCTCCCGCAGCGAGCTGTTCCTGGTCGAGGGTGACAGCGCGCTCGGGTCGGCGCGCATGGCGCGCGTGTCGGAGTACCAGGCGCTGCTGCCGCTGCGCGGCAAGATCCTGAACGTGCAGAAGGCGTCGCTGGGCGACACGCTGAAGAACGCCGAGATCGCGTCGATCGTGCAGGTCCTCGGCGCAGGCACCGGGCGCACGTTCGACCTGACGACCATGCGCTACGGCCGCGTCATCCTGATGGCGGACGCGGACGTCGACGGCTCGCACATCCGGACCCTGCTGATCACGCTGTTCGCGAAGTACATGCGCCCGGTGATCGAGGACGGCCGGCTGTACGCGGCGATGCCGCCGTTGCACAAGCTCGTCACCAAGGGCCGCAACCCGGAGACGCACTTCACCTTCACGCAGCAGGAGATGGAGTCGAAGTTCGCCGAGCTGGAGCGGGCGGGCAAGAGCATCGTCACGCCGGTGCCGCGGTTCAAGGGCCTCGGCGAGATGGACGCCGACGAGCTGTGGGACACCACGATGAACCCGGCCAGCCGCTCGGTCCGCCGGATCACCATGGACGACGCCGAGGCCGCCGAGGGCGCGCTGGAACTGCTGATGGGTGAGAAGGTCGAGCCCCGGCGGAACTGGCTGGTCGCCTCTTCGGACCGGATCGACCGCGACGCCATCGACGCTTAAATTTCGCAGCTACCAAGGAGTTCAGCCGTGGCACGCCGCAAGGGCACCACCACCAAGGTCGATCCCAGCGCGTTCGACTCCGCCGGGGCGAACGTCTTCGACAACTCGCTGAAGACCGAGATCGAAGACAGCTACCTGGAGTACGCGTACTCGGTCATCCACTCGCGCGCCCTGCCGGACGCGCGGGACGGGTTGAAGCCGGTGCACCGCCGGATCCTGTACTCGATGAACGAGAACGGCTACCGCCCGACGCACGCGTACGTGAAGTCGTCGCGCGTGGTCGGCGACGTGATGGGCAAGTACCACCCGCACGGTGACGTCGCGATCTACGACGCGATGGTGCGGCTGGCACAGGACTTCTCGCTGAACGTCCCGCTCATCGACGGCCACGGCAACTTCGGCTCGCCCGACGACGGCCCGGCCGCGTCGCGGTACACCGAAGCGCGCATGTCGCCCGAGGCGATGCAGCTGGTCGGCGAGCTCGGCGAGGACACCGTCGACTTCCGCCCGAACTACGACGGTTCGCTCGAAGAGCCGACCGTGCTGCCGGCGGCGTTCCCGAACCTGCTGGTCAACGGCACTTCCGGGATCGCGGTCGGGATGGCGACCAACATGATCCCGCACAACCTCGGCGAGGTCGTGGCGGCCGCGCGGTGGCTGATCACGCACCCCACCGCGACGCTCGACAAGCTGATGGAGTTCGTCCCCGGCCCCGACCTGCCGACCGGCGGCAGCCTGCTGGGCCTCGACGAGGTGCGCCGCGCGTACGAGACCGGCCGCGGCGTGGTCCGGATGCGCGCGAACTGCGAGACCGGGCCCCTCGAGGGCAGCCGCGGGCGGCAGGCGATCACCGTCACCGAGCTGCCCTACGGCGTCGGCCCTGAGAAGGTGATCGAGAAGATCACCGACGAGGTCAACAAGTCCAAGCGGCTCACCGGCATCGCCGACGTCAAGGACCTCACCGACCGCGAGAACGGCACCCGGCTGGTCATCGAGTGCAAGGTCGGCGTCAACCCGCAGGCCCTGCTCGCGGACCTGTACCGGCTGACGCCGCTGGAGCAGTCGTTCGGCATCAACAACCTGGTGCTCGTCGACGGCCAGCCGCAGACGCTGGGGCTGAAGGAGCTGCTGGAGGTCTTCCTCCGGCACCGCTACGAGGTCGTCACGCGGCGCACGAAGTACCGGCGCCGCAAGCGCGAGGAGCGGCTGCACCTGGTCGACGGCCTGCTGGTCGCGCTGCTGAACATCGACAAGGTGATCAAGCTCATCCGCGAGAGCGAGAACGCGCAGGCCGCCAAGGACGGCTTGATGACGCGCTTCAAGCTGTCGGAGATCCAGGCGACGTACATCCTCGACACCCCGCTGCGCCGGCTGACCAAGTACGACCGCCTCGAGCTGGAGTCGGAGCAGGAGCGGCTGCGCGAGGAGATCGCCGAGCTGACCAAGATCCTCGACGACGAGTCGGTGCTGAAGAAGCTGGTCTCGGCGGAGCTGGCGAAGATCGCGAAGGACTTCCCGACCGAGCGCCGCACGTCGCTGATCGACGGTGACCTGAAGGAGGTCCTGGCCGCGTCGAAGCCGTCCGGGCCGCTGGAGGTCACCGACGACCCGTGTCAGGTGATCCTGTCGGCGACCGGGCTGGTGGCGCGCACCGCGGCGGAGTCCGAGGAGTCGACGGAGACGCGCCGGCGCAACGGCCGCGTGAAGCACGACGCCGTCGCGGCGGTGGTCCACACGACCGCGCGCGGGCAGGTGCTGCTGGTGACGAGCCGCGGCCGGGCGTTCAAGACGGACGTGCTGCCGTTGCCGGTGCTGCCGGAGCAGGCGGGCACGGTCTCGCTGCGCGGCGGCATGGCGGCGCGCGAGCTGGTGCCGTTGGAGAAGGGCGAGACGGTCGTCGGGATCGCGCCGCTGGGCGAGCAGGCGGCGAGTTCGCCGGGCCTGGCGCTGGGCACGAAGGCCGGCGTGGTGAAGATCTGTTCGCCGGAGTGGCCGGTCCGTTCGGACGAGTTCGAAGTGATCTCGCTGAAGGACGGCGACGAGGTCGTCGGCGCGACGTGGCTGAAGGACGGCTCGGAGACGCTGGCGTTCGTGTCCTCGGAGGCGGCGCTGCTGAAGTACGCGGCCTCACTGGTCCGCCCGCAGGGCCTGAAGGGCGGCGGCATGGCGGGCATCAACGTGGGCGCGGGCACGGTGGTGTTCTTCGGAGCGATCCGCACGGACGACGACGAGCACGGCGAACCCCTGGTCATCACATCGTCCGGCCAGAGCGTGAAGGTAACGCCGTTCAGCGAGTACCCGGCAAAGGGCCGCGCGACGGGCGGAGTCAGGGCCCAGCGCTTCCTGAAGGGCGAGTCGGCCCTGCGAGTGGCCTGGATCGGCCCCCGCCCAGCGGGCGCGGCCCGCAACGGAGACCCGGTGGAGCTCCCGGAGATCGACGTCCGCCGAGACGGTTCGGGCCACGCGCACCCAGGCCCGGACGTGGTAGGCCACCTCATCGAGCGCGACTGACTGAGACCGGTGCCGGCGTTGTCCCGTGCGGGGCCGCTCCGGCACCGGTCGTTCAGGTTTCTTCGGGCATGGGAACGCCAAACAGTGGACAGCCGGGCAGTTCTCCCGGCGCCGCTCGCACCACCCGGTCGCAGAGCGCACGAGGACATCGGTGCGTTCTCGTCAGGCCGTATGCCACGAACAGGTCGTCGTCGACGATGCCGTGGCGGACCGTCTGGTTCTCCTCCGCCGCGGTGAGCCGGACTACTTCCGCCTCGAACGCCTGCCAGCCGCCGAGGGTGTCGTTACCCGCGCGCGTCTGCGCGAGCAGTGTGTCGAAATCTCGGCGCAGTCCGTACCAGTCGGCGTCGCCGACGATGCGCCGAAATCGGGTGCACAGATCAGTCCACCTGGTACGACGTGCGTTCTCCGACATACGACCTCCGGTGTTTCCGCCGGTGACAGGACCTCGGTAGAGTGTCAGCCTACGCATGGACGCCTCGCCGGGGAGGTTCAGGTGGCCCACGTCGAGATTCTTACGCAGGACGGTAAATTGCCGCCCGATTGGAACGGCATGGTCCGGCACGCGCTGCAGCGAATCAGCGACTCCGAATCAGGCTGGCAGGGGCCGGTCGAAACCATCGAGATCACTCGCGTGATCGAGGGCGGCCGGAGCGACGCCGTTGTCCTCGAAATCGTCCTCCGTGCCGGTGGAGAATCCCGGCAACGCGTCGTGAAGATCGGCCCGGCAGACGAAATGGCCGCCGAGTACGCCAACTACAGCCGTTTCCTGCCCGGATACCCGGCCACTGTGTGCGCACCCGTCGTGGGAGCGACCCCGGGGGCGGTGGACGCCGCCGCGGCGCGTGAGGGTGAAGTCGAAGCGGTGGTGTATACGCACGTCGCCGACTACGCGGGCCGGCCGCACACGCCCGCACCCACGCTCGAAGACCTCGTCCGGCAGGCCTTCGACGACCCGACCACCGTGCCGGAAGTCAGGTACATGATCGGCGAGCTGTTCAGAAACATGGCCACCCCGTTCCACAACCGGCTGAAGCTGCGCGAAGCATTGTCCCTGCGGGATCTGAATCCGTCACTGGGCCCGGATCTCGTGCTCAAAGCCGCACCGGTGCAGGAAAAGCCCATCTATGCGGAGGACGTGCTCGACGGCTCTCTCGGCTCACGCGAATTCCGTCCCGGGCGGGAACTGCGCGTAGCGACTTCCGGCAGTCCCGAGATCCGGATCGAAGTGCGCGGCGGCCATCCCGGCGACGAACCCGCCGGCCATGTGCTGCGGAGTCGATTCACCGATCAGCGCAACAAACTCGACGGTGCGTTCGCAACCCTCGAGCGAGCGGAGAAGTCGGTCGTCGCGGACGGGGTGCGGACCGCCGATCCGGCCGCCGGACTCCGGGCCTCCCTGACGGATCGGCGCTTCGGCCGGGTTCGCGGCGTGGTGCACGGGGATCTCAACGCGCGCAACGTGATGTGCGTCGATCGTCGGCCGATGGTGATCGATTTTGCCCGGACGGCCGACGACCAGCCGATCCTCTCGGACGCGGCCTGGCTGGAGATCAGCCTCCTGCGCGACGTCTTCGCTACGCTGCCGTACGCGGACCTCGTTCGGCTGCAGCGCCTTCTCGCGCTCGCCACGCGGATCAGGCCACTGGTCAACGAGGTCGCCAAGCTCGAGACGACCTTGGACGACCTCCTCACCGGACCGGCGCTCGTGGTCTTCCGGATCCTCCACGAGGTACGGGTCAGTGCCCAGCGGGCGTTCCCCGTCTCCGACGCCTGGCTCGACTACCTGGCTCAGCTGCACGTGTCGGCCTACCGCACGGTCAAGTGGGACGGGCAAAACGACGCCGAGCTGCGCGCGGTGCACGCGGCCGCCGCGGTGGCCGCCGAATGGCTCACCGACGAAGGACCATTCACCCATTGGGACGAACTACCAGAGCTCCTGCGACGGCTCTCGCCGATCATGGATCTCACCCACCCGGATGCGGTGACGGTGGTGACCGGTCTGCTGACCGCCGTGGACGCGCGGCACCCGGGTGTCGAAGCGCCCGGAGTCGACGAACTGAGGGACCGGTTCGTCCGGGCGCGATATGTCGACCGGGCACGAGAGCTGGTCGTCGAGCTGTCCCGCGAGCACAGCGCGTTCCACGAGACAGGTGCCATCTCCCGACATGACGTCTCGGCCGTACTGGCCGGCGGCCCCGGCGCCGGGAAGTCCCGGCTTCTCCGCGAACTGGCCTACCGGAGCGCGATCGACATCGCCGGCCCCGGACCACTGACGAGCCCACTGCGGCTGCCACTTCTGATGACCGCCGCCGACCTTCTGCCGGGCTTCGTGCCACTGTCGCAAGAAGCACTCGTGCTCGGCGCACCCCACATCCTGCTCGACGGACTGGACGAGGTGTCCGCCGAAGACCGCACTCGAATCGCCGCGTGGTCCCGTGAACTGCTGGCCCGCTACCCGCGAGTCCGCCTGACAGCGGCGGCACGCAACGGCGCATGGGCCGCCGACGCGTTCGCGATTCCGATGATCGAACTGGAACTCTGGGACAGCGAGGAAGTCAACTGGTACCTCAGGGGTCGCGGTTTCCCGGAGTCGATGACAAACGAGCTGGAACAGGAAATCGTCGACGTCCACCGCACCGACGGCGGAGCGTCGCCCGGATTCGTCACCATGATCGCCGAAGCCGCATTGAAAGCGAGGCGGCTGCTGCCGATCGGTGACTCGTACGAAAAGTACTTTGTCGGAGACATCACCGAAGACACCGTGAAATCGCTGGTTCCGCTCGCCGCGGCCGCGGTCGATACCTTGGCGCCCGTGCGATCCGACGCCGATGTCACCACCCTTGTGGACCACGGGATCCTCGAGGTCGTCGGAGAAGGCGTACGGTTCGTGAGATTGGCTGTACGTGACTTCTTCGCCGCACAGGCGCTCTTGGCAGGCGGCGACTTCGTCCGGCAGCGCGCACGCGCGTTCGCTTGGCGGGAAATCTGTCTGCTCGCGGCGAAGCTGCCGAACATCCCCGACGCGGTGGTGGACCTGATGGTCAGCAGTGTCGGTACAGCCGATCCGCGCTTCGCGGCGCGGTTGCTCTCCTTCCGGCCGAGCGCAGCGCTCGCCCACCTCCCAGCTTGGACGGCTGTGCTGAGCGACGAGGCAGCAGGTCCGTACGCGCACCGAGCCGCGGCGGAGGCCCTGCTCCTCACCGGCATTTCGCCGGCTCTCCAGAGTCTCGGCACTGTTCTCCTGGACCGGGGTACTCCCGTGTCGACTCAGGTCGAGATCTTCGCAGCAGTCGAGCAGGAGTTCATCCGGCGCCGCGCCGACCTGGCGTTCAAACCCTGGCTTCGCCACGTTCTCGGCGCGGTGCTGACCGGTGACTACGCCCCTGACACGCAGATCGCGGCGATCGAGGTGATCGACATGGGCGATGTCCAGGGGCTGGAAGTTCTCCTGGCGGACCTGCTCATGTCCGGTGAACCGCGGGTCGCCGGCGTCGCCGACGAGTTGTTGGCCGCGTTCGGTGTGGTAGTTCCGAAAAGCATGGAGACGGTCCGGGCCACCCTTGTCTCGAGCCGCCTCGAACGGCTCGAGAAACTCCTTCCGACGTTGTCCGGCAGCGCCGAGATCCGAGCTGCCGGCGAACTGCGACTCAGGCTGCTCGAGCGAGTGAAATCCGGGCCACAGCTGCTGCGCAGGCGGTTCTCCTACGGCGTCGGGTACTCCGTCGCCGACCTTCTCACCGGGGTACCGCTCGAGAAGCCACCAGCGGCTTCGGCGTCCCGATTGGCGGATCTTCCGGCGGACGACGCCGCGGCGGTGGCCCACCGAATACTTTCGACGGACCACGGATCGGATGAAGACCGGGAAGCGCTGGTTCTTTCCGCTCAGGTGGACTCCCCGTTGCACCTCTTGCTGATCGCCGCCGAGGCGGTCACTTCGCCTGGCGGGATGGAGCACGCGGCCGATCTGGTCACGGCTCTGGCCGAGGTCGTGACGGCGGATCGGATCGAAGGCCTGGCCGCCCTCTCCCACGCCGTCACGAAGTACGACAGTCGTCGTGGGTTCGCCGTGAGGTGGCACGCGACCCGGGTGCTTCGCGACCGCGATCTCGCGGCGCGCCGGCATTGGCCTTGGATCACGATGATGGCTCACAGCAGACCCGCACCTGCGCTCCTCGGCAGTTTCCTGGTAGAGCGGATCGACGGCGCCATCGAGGAACTGGCTCACTACGCGCCGACCTGGGACGGCCAGTACCAGCGAGTGCAGCTCAGCGCCGCCGCACAGCATTTCGTGCTCGAGAACCATCGCGACGACGACGTCGAATGGGCACTCGCGGCAGCGGCTGCCGGGCTCGCCGAAGCAGTTTCCTCCGTACTGGAGGTCGCCGGGAAGCGCGAACTCGCTACCGTCACGGAAACAGTTTCGACCGGCCGTTATGGAATCGTTGAAATGGCGCCACACGCCCGACTTCTCGCCGCGCTGGGCGGACTCGCCCGCGAGACCGGTCAAGTCACCCAGGCACACCGCCTGCTCGAAGAATTCGACACCTCGGATCTGCATTCGAGCGTCGAAGTCGGACGGCTGACCGGGCTGGCGTTTCTCGGCGACTGCGAGCCGCTGTTCCGGGCCGTACCCGGCGACGGCGGCCCCCTGGACCAGGCATCCCGCCAGGCGATCCGCTGGTGGTTGCCTGGCCCGAGAAGCCCGGCCGGGTTCCGCGAACCGGGGGACGTCGCGGCGGTCCTGTTGGAGCTGTCAACCGAAGCTGGAACAACGCCAAGCCGCCGGTCCCTGCTCGAAGAAATGATCAACAAACTCGAACAATCGCATGGGTCACTTTTAGCCCGCTGATGGAAAATTGGGCCGAACGGGTTGTAACACTGACACCTTTTCGGGCGAGCCTAGTGAGGTGAAACAGGCATGCTCGGCACGGAAGAGGTGAGATCGCCTGTGGCCGCCAGCGATCGGATACTGCCGGACCAGGGACTGTTCACCGCACTGTCCCCTTCGACCGTTTCCGGGCTGCTCCGGATCGGTGCCGGGCGTGTCTTCCAGCCCGGTGACGTGCTGGTTCGCGAAGGGGAGTCGACAACCTACGTCGTCCTCCTGCTTACCGGCTGCGCGAAGGTCACCGCGACGACCGCTGACGGAGGTCGGGCCCTGCTAGCGGTCCGCGGCGGCGGGGAGCTGGTCGGCGAGCTTTCCGGACTTGACGGACAACCCCGCTCGGCCACCGTCACCGCGGTCGGGGAACTGACCACGCGGGTGGTGGGCCGAGCCGAGTTCGAAAACTTCCTCTTCCGTCATCCGGACGCGGCAATGGCCGTCAACCGGATGGTGGCTGCCAAGTTGCGGTGGTCGACAGAGCGCCGCATCGACTTCAGCGGATACGACGTGGCAGTGCGCTTGGCCCGGATCCTCGTCACACTCGTCTCGTCCTACGGCGGGCTCACGTCCCGCGGCTGGGAGATCGGCTTCCCCCTCACCCAGCCCGAGCTCGCGGAGCTGATCGGTGCCGCCGAGCCGACCGTGCACAAGTCACTCACCGAACTGCGCCGCCGGAAGGTGCTGGACACGGGGTACCGACGTATGACGATCATCGATCTGCCCGCGTTGCGCATCGCGGCCGGACTGGCAACCTGAAACACCGAATCCCGTGCCAGCACGGGGTTCGGTGACGCCGGACACGGCACAGTGCGGTCGGTGATGGGCGAGAAGTGGCCGCGCTATTCCCTGCTCGGCAGGCTCGGCAAGCGGACGCGGGAGACGTTGCTCGGGCTCGGCACGCCGGTGGGCTACGAGGCACACCAGCGCATAATCCGCCAGGGCGACTCCGCGCGGCACACCCTGCTCGTCCTCAGCGGTCTGCTCAAGATCGTGGTCGATACCGAGCGGGGCCGCGACGTCGTGCTCGCGGTCCGCGGTCCGGGCGACCTGCTCGGCGAGATGGCGACCCTCGAACGGCGACCGCGGTCGGCACATGTGATCACCTGCGTCCCGGTCGAGGGAAGGATCATCCACAGCCCGGACCTGAACGACTTCCTCGAGCACAACACGGAAGCGTGCCTGGCCATGGCCAGGGTGCTGAGCGAACGGCTGCGCGGCTCCGACCGCCGGGGCATCGACGTCATGGTGTGCCCGGCTCCGGTGAGAGTCGCCAGGACACTTTTGGAGGTCACGCGGCGCTGGGGTGAAACCGGTGCGGCGGGCAAGGTCGGCATCCCCCTTTCACAGAAGGACATCGCCTCCCTGGCCGGCACGGGACTGAGCTCGGTGGAGAAGGCGTTCAAGCTTCTCGAAGAGGCGGGCGCGCTCGATCGCCGCTACCGGCAGGTCTTCGTCACCGACTTGAGCTGTCTGCGTCGATTCGGCGAACTTCCTGACGAAATCCCGTACTAGTACGGGGTCGGCGGTCGCGTTCTGTCACAGAGTGAGGGCCGTCATCCCCGTGCCACCGCCGTTCGAAGGACTTCTCCGCATCTGGGTGCGGGCCTTCTGGCCGACGTCGTTGGGCACGAACCGCGCTGAAAGGGTTTCTCGATGCCGACTCCCCGGGACAGGGTCCAGCAGGTGCGCAAGGCCGTCGGTGGACTCGGCAGGCGCCGAGCCGGGCCGGAGTCGGGCGAGGACGTTTTCGCCCGCGCCTACCCCGAAACCGTGCGGGTGACCGAGCGCTACCACTACGAGCAGGAGATCTCCCGGAACTCCTCCACCCGGCGCAGCAGGACGCCGACGGGCGAAATCGAGATCGTCGTGCCGTTCGACGGCGCCGACCACTTCACGCGCCAAGCGTGCGACGACGTCGCGACCGCGATGCAGCGCCGACCCTCGGACGAGCCGGCCACCGCGCTGATCGGGCACATGCTGTTCGCCGGTCACCAGCAGAGCGATCTGGGCGAGCAGCTGGGCCTAGACGACACCTACGGCGCGCTTCCCATCCGCGTCCCGATCACCGGCGAAGGCGGCCCGAGCAAGATCGACGAGCTGAGCGGCGACCGGCTCGCCTGCGTGATCAGCCACGACTACGCACCGAAACCCGGGCTCCTCGAAGTGGTTCCGATCGACGTCGAAGTCGGGCTGCTGGACCCGGACACCGTGGGCGACGCCGACGAGCTGCCGCGGAGCCGACAAGGCGAGATGGACTTTTCGAAGCTGAGCCAGCAACCGAACTTCGAGTCGTTCCTCTGCTTGGTGGTCCAGGTAAGGCTGGTGCTGCCGTGGAAAGAAGACCGGGAGCCGCCGAACCCGGTGATCGACCGGGTTGCACTCGATTGGCCGTCCATCACATCCCTGCGCGCGCTCACACTGCACAGCAACGGGAACGAGATTCCGATCACCTACAACCCGGTCGAGCGCAGCATCGAATGGCGCGACGTGCCGCTGCACGCCAAACCACCCACCAAGGGACGGGAAGACGAGCTCGAATATCTCAGCGCACCGATGGTGCTGGTCATCGAGCAGCCCGGTGAGCTCTACCAGCAGGTAAGCCTGGACGGCCGCGTCGAGGTGAAGATCCCGGACTACCTGCTCTCGGGCATGCGCACCAGGCTGTTCGACGGGTCCGGGCGCAAGACCGAGCGCAGCGGACACGAAGAGGTCAGCTGGGTCAGCTCGCGCATCCACCTCATCCTCGATGACGCGTTCGCGAAGCGCACTCTGCGGCCGCACCAGCACTTGTACTTCGACGAGATCATCCCGGAGGACGCGCGCATCGCGGACATCGAAAACGCCCTGCGCACCAGGGGATTCACCATTAGGTTACAAAGTTCCTCGGACAACGGGACGAAACGTCAGTGGGTGCGCCGAGCAGAGCGCTCGGAAGGACCGGAGAAGCTGGTGCTCACGGTGTACGTCGAAGGCACCCGGCATGAAACCGAGCGGCAGATCCAGCGCGGCGGGCAGACCTTCACGACCACGTTCCCGAGCGGCGAGCTCAGGTTGTTCATGTACGGCGCTCTGCCACGGACGAGCAGGACGATCACCCGCGAGATGAACGCGCTGCACGCCGTCCTCCGGGATCGCTTCGCCCGCATCCGAGCCTCGCACTGACCCAGCACGAGAGGACTGAAATGTCTGTCAAGATCCGGGCCCGCGCCCCCCAAGCCCGGTGCCATCGTTGCGGATCGTCGAAGATCGCGGCGTTGTGCCACCACTGCGGCCGCCCGCTGTGCCCAGAACACCGCTCGGGACCGATCGTCACCAGCGAGTTCGACGGTCTGGGCTTCCAAAAAGCCGAACCGCGGCACTGCGACACCCACGAACACGTAGTGAAACCACCGATCCGCAAGTTCGTCTACGTCGCGGGCGGAGTGGCCGTCCTGGGTATCCTGCTGATGTTCGCCTCGGTGGTGACCGGACTGGTCCTGCTTCTGCTCGGCGTCGCCGGCGGGACGCTCGCCTGGTTCGAAGATCACCGGCGGACCGTCGCGGCGTTCGAGAACCGGCCCAAAGTGCCGCTCGTGCCGAGCATCGACTCCGTCCGGGTGCGCGAAGTCGTGCAGGGCAGGCTCGTGCTGGACGAACACGGGACCTACCACAGTTCCGTGACACCGGTCGAAGGTGCCATCACCCTGGGCATGACCTTCGGCCGCCCGGATCAGGACCGGCTCCGGGACTACCGCGCGAAGTACCGGCTCGGCCCCGAACAGGACGTCGAGTTCTCGGCCGGGTACGCGGTGCTGCTCGGACGGGCCGGTCTCGAGTTCACCGACCGGGCCCTCACTCCACCGGTGCTGCCGTTGCACGGTCTGGTCCACGAACACCGGTTCCTGTCCGCACCCGAGAGTCGGACCGGCGCCAAGTGGCAGCTCGACCTGGCTCATCGGCTCACCAGTGCACCCGAGGTTGACGCGATCCCACTCTGGCTGACCCCATCGCTGGTGCCCGAGTCGGACCAGCGGGCACTTCAGTTGGACCTGCAGTGGCTGGGCAGCTGGCCGTCTGACGACGCAAGCCTCGAGGCCGACAAGGTCGAGCGGTTGACTCTGCACGTCCCGGTGTCCTGGGGGAACGTCGAGTTCGTCTCCGACAGCCCGATGGTCGGCAGTCAGGCGGATCCCGAGACCGGCGGACGGCTGATCGAGTGGAAGCAGCTACCGCTGGGGGCCTTGACCGACCACCGGTTGACCCTGTCGGTCCGGTTCGAAGACCGGATCCGGCTGACCGACGTGATCACCGGCTCTCTCGTGGTCTCGTTCAAGGGAGCGCTTTCCGGCTTGGAAGGCGTCAAGTTCTACCACCCGATGGGCGGCCCCCGGACCAGCCGGTACGAAAGCGAGGTGAAGACGGAGGTCACCGCCGACCTCTCACTGAGCCTGAACGGCGTGCGGTACCAGGACGTGCGCGTCGTGCCCGACCACAAGAAGGACGACCCCACGGCGTGCCCGGAGAGCCATGAGTTCCCCGGCGTCATCCCGGACCACGAGACGTTGATCGCGCTGACGGACGCGATGAGCGAAAGCGGCTACTACGTCAAATGGGTCATCGGGCATTCACCGCGCAGCGGCGATCGGGAGAACGCGCTCAACCGGGCGTGGGACGTCGGCGGGCGACTGTACGAAGGTGTCTTCCCGGTCGATTTCTACGTCGGGCTGACCGGCGAAGAAGTTTACGGCGGAGACATTCATGCCGAAGCGGGCGACAGCAAGGTGCGGCTGTCGGTCAAAGGCGCGTTCGCAAGCAAGGAGATGGAAGACCGCATCGAGTCCGTCTGGCACGGGCTGAACGACATCGTGGGCGAGACGCTCAAAGCACGGACGAAGCCCGGGGCGAACGGCCGGAACCACGACGGAGCACACCGGCCGAAGCACGCCGGGGCGAAGACCGACGAGCGCGCGGGCTCGTTCGAGGACCTGCGCCGTCGCCGGAGCGATCTCCAGACTGCTGTGCTGGAGGGGCGGATCTCGGAACAGCTCTTCCGGGAGCTAGACGGCCAAGTGGAACGCGAACTGGCCGAGCTGAACCGGGCGGACGACCGGTGGAATGGGGAGGACTGAAATGGCCTGGGAGTGCAGCGACTGCAACGCTCGTGAGGACGAGAAGGAAAAGGTGATCGTCGACGCGGTCTGCCACCACTGCGGCAAGCCGCTCTGCCGAGACCACCAGGTGATCGTGGGACAGGACGAGGCGTTCGCCTCGGGCGCGACCGGGGAGTCTGCACCGCAGGACCGCTCCGCCGTGCACTGCGAGAGCTGCCGCCGGACCCACCACTCTCGGGCCACCCTGCTCGAAGGACTACCGACGTGATCACAGCCGACCTGCTCGCCGGGGACCTGACCGTCGGCAAGCCTGCGGACCTGACCCTCCGGCTGACCAACGAGGGTGAGCACCTCTGCACGAACATAGTCTTCACGCTCCGGCTACCGCCTCAGGTCACAGCGGTGCGAGGCAACCGCGCGGTGGAGGTGGCGCGGTTGGAGCCCGGGGAAAGCTTCAGCACGCTCGTCCGCGTCCGCCCGATGAAGGTCGGCTGGTGGACGGCCGGCAGCGCCAACTTCTCCTTCCGCGATCACCGTGGCGCGGCGTTCCGCGTTTCCGACTTCAGCGCACCGCTGGCGGTAGTCGCGCAGAAAGCGGAGGTCAAAGGGCCGCCACCGAGTTTCGAAATCGCGTTGTCGACGCCAGTGCTGGCACACCGTGAATGGGACACCCTGCGCGGTTACGTGACCAACACCGGCGAAGCCCCGATCAGGTGGGGCAGGCTGACCCTGCAGGGCCCGTTCGAGGTCGACCCCAACGGCGTCGTCGCCGACCTCGGCCACCTGCGGCCGGGCGAAAACGAGGCTTTCGCGTTCCACGTGCTGACGCGGGAAACCGGCCGCGAGGTGCCGGTGCACGTGAGCGCGCTGTGCGTCGACGAGTTTGCGCAGCGCGTGGAGACCGCGCGGAAGCTGACTGTGCAGGTAGGGCACAGGGCGAGTCCCGACTCCGGACAGGTGCGGATCCTCTACCTGTCGGCGAACCCCACTGACAGTGATCAGCTCAGACTGGCCGCGGAGGTGCGAGACATCAAGGAAGCGCTGCGGCGGGGCGCGCAGCGCGACCGCTTCGCCCTCGCCGAGCAAGGAGCGCTGCGGGCCAGGGACCTGACCCAGGCGCTGCTCGACTTCTCTCCGCGCATCGTCCACCTGTCCGGGCACGGGGCCGAAGACGGCAGGTTCGTCGCCGAAGCCGATGACGGCAGGCAACGCGTGCTGTCCACGGCCGGGATTGCTGCCTTGTTCGCAGAGGTGTCCGACACGGTCGAATGCGTCATCGTCAACGCCTGCTACAGCGAAGCGCTCGCTCAGGCACTGTCGGAGCACATCAACTACGTGATCGGGATGCGCAGCTGGATCGGCGACCGGTCGGCGATGGACTTCAGTGTGGCTTTTTATATGGCGCTGGTCGCCGGGCGCGCGATCGAGCCCGCTTACCGGGTCGGCCGGGCAACGATGATGACCGGGGAGAGCCACGGTCGTGGCGGTGAGGTGCCGGTGCTGTTTCGCCGGCCCTGACCAGCTCAGCTGGACGGTACGTAGACCCAGGCCCGTTCGGCGAAGTTCTTTTCCGGCAGCCGGGCTTCGACCGCCGCGAAGTCCGCCGGGTCGAGCGAGCCGTACCCGTCCGCGATGATGTCGGTGAAGAGCACGTCGGACACGATGAGGGCGAAGTCCGCGTCCCGCCGGTGGATCAGCGCCGCGCGGACCGGTGCGCTGTCCAGCAGGCGGTGCACGGCGATGGCCGCGCCGCCGAGCCAGCCGTTCACACCGGCGGCGACGTGGCCGCGGTGCAGCGCGACGCGCAGCCGAAGCCGCGCGTGCGCGTTGAGGTCCGCGTTGATCAAGGCGAGCCCGGTCCGGATCCCCGAAACGAGGCGCGGGATCACCACCGACTCGTCGACTCCCGCGGGCATGATCGAGAACTGGCCGTCACCGGACTGCTGCAGGTCGACGTCCGCCTCGTGCAGCCCCGCATGCCGCCGCGCCTGCTCGAGCACGGCGACCAGCCGCTGCTGAGAGCGGGCGGCTTCGACAGTGGTGAACCTGCTGTACGACTCGGTGTCCGCGGCCAGGCACAACCGCACCGCCGGCGCTCGGGTGCTGACCGGCCGGTCCGGGCCTGATGCCGAGTGGGCATCCTGCGTCCAGCCGTCCGGAGGGGTTACCGAGAACCGCGTGGGCTGGCAGCCGCCGTGGGTGCGGCGGCCCCGGCCTCGGCCGGTACGCAGGGTCGTGTCCATCCGCAGGAACCCCGTCACCTCCGTGACGTCCACAGGCGCGCGCAGCACTGCCCGCATGCTTCCCGCCAGTGGGATCGGAGCATCCCCCAGCGGTTCGCCGAGCAACCAGCCACAACCACCGGGAATCTCGGAAACGGCCATCGGTGTGTTCGGTGTCGAAGCCGCACCGGTCGCCTCCCACACGACGACCCGCGTGTCGTCGAACCCCACCACCAGGTGTGCCGCCACCAGCGTGCCGCCGAGGCCTGGTTCCAGCGTGAACCGCCCGTGCAGTTCGAAGAATGCCGTGCCGGGCGGCGGTTCGGCAGCGGGCACAGCGGCGGCCAGCGCGACGCGCGGCGGGTCGAACCGGACCTCGCCGAGCCATCGGCCGCGGCTGATGAGGTCCGCCGCGACGGGGTCGCTGGTCACCGGACCGGCGGGAGATCGGGGGCGAGCCGCACCGGACCGGCGAGGAAAGCACTCTGCGGCGCGATGAGGGCCCGGCCGAGGCGGCCGTGCACGATGTCGTCGAAGCCTGCGCAGATCACCCCGACGCAGCTCTCCGTGCGACCTGCTTCGAGCAGTTCACGACGCAACCGCACGGCGTCGGGGTGCACCGTCGCCAAATCTCGCACGTCGAAGCCACGCACCTGCAGATACGGCTTCCCAGGCACTGCTGCGGGCCTTTCGAGTACTGTCCGGACTGGTGTGAAGACGAGCGATCGGGTGAGCGGCTCTGCCGCTCCGAGGCCGACTTCGGCCAGTTCCTCCCGCAGCTCGCGACGCAGGCATTCCGCCGCGGTTTCCCGGTAGGCGCCGGTCGCGAACCAAGCTTGGAACGCCCGCAGCGAGCCGGCGGGCAGGATCCCGCGGAGATCACCCTTCATCTTCTCGGCACCGGCCGTCGTACGATCCGGCTGGAACCCCCAGGATTCGAGCAGACGAACCGCGGGCGGGTGGATCTTGACGACCCCACCCGGTGGCCCGTAGGCGCCCGGCCGTTTGGGAGAGTCGAACAGCACGTACCGGTCGTCGTCGGTCACCCGGAGCAGGGCGCTGAACGAAACACGCACCGGATGACGCCGCTTAGCGGTTCTGAATCCCGCCGAGAAGTCCACAGCCGGCTCCTCCCTCACCGTCCCGTCCACGATGACACAGCGGCGGCCGTGGTGGGAGTCGATCAGGCCAGCAGTGCCTTCGCGATGTGCGTCACCTGGATCTCGTTGCTGCCTGCGTAGATCATCAGCGACTTCGCGTCCCGGGCCAGCTGCTCCACCCGGTACTCCGCCATGTACCCGTTCCCCCCGAACAGCTGCACCGCCTCCATCGCCACCTCCGTCGCGGCCTCGGACGAGTACAGCTTCATCGCCGATGCCTCCGCCAGCGAAGGGCGCTTCCCCGCGCGCAACTTGGCCACCGTCTGGAACACCATGTTCTGGACGTTCAGCCGCGCCACCTCCATCTTCGCCAGCTTGAGCTGGATCAGCTGGAAGCGGCCGATCTCCTGGCCCCACAACCGACGGCTCTTCGCGTACTCGATGCACAGCCGCTGGCACTCGTTGATGATCCCCAGCGACAACGCCGCCACGCCGACGCGCTCGGCCGCGAAACTCTCCCGCGCACTCTCGGAACCCGACGACGACAGCAGCCGGTCCTCACCGAGACGCACGTCGTCGAAGAACAGTTCGCCGGTCGGGGAGGACATCATCCCCATCTTCTTGAACGGCTTGCCCTGCACGAACCCCGGCATCCCGCGGTCCAGCACGAACGTCAGCACCGGGCGGTCCCGCACCGGAGACCCGTCGTCCAGCTTCGCGTACACCACCACGACGTCCGCGTGCGGGCCGTTCGTGATGAACGTCTTCCGGCCGTTCAGCACATACGAGTCACCGTCGCGCCGCACGGAGGTCTGCATGCCGCCGAACGCGTCCGAGCCCGAGTCCGGCTCGGTGATCGCCCACGCGCCGATCTTCTCGAACGTCGCCAGCTCCGGCAGCCAGCGCTTCTTCTGCTCCAACGATCCCTTCGACAGGATCGTCGCCGCCGTCAGCCCCAGCGACACGCCCAGCGACGCCACGATTCCGAGGCTCACGCCGGCCAGCTCGCTGATCGCCACCAGGGCCAGCGTTTCCTGACCACCCATCGACGAAGAGCCCGAAGAGCCCGATGGCGACAACAGCTTGGAGACCGATTCACGCGCGAGCGCATCCAAGCCGAACGCCTTGAAGAGCTTCCGGATGATGTCGTACGGCGGCAGCTCCCCGCTCTCCAGGGGATCCAGGACCGGCCGGATCTCCTTCGCGATGAACTCCCGGATCGAGTCGCGGATCAGCAGGTCGGTCTCGGACCACTCGATCATGGCAGCCTCGCCGCGATGTCGTCGATCTCCCACGCGCCCTCGGTCTCGATCAGCTTGACGTCGTGCCAGCCGCCCAGCTCCGAGATCGCGCCGCCCTGGACCGCGAACACCTTGCCCGTCAGCGGACACTTCGCCGAAGCCAGGTACGCCACCAGCGGTGAGATGTTCGCCGGGGAGAACGCGTCGAACTCGCCTTCCGCCACCGGTTCCGCGAAGATCGCGCCCATTCCCGGGGTCGCCAGCGTCAGGCGCGTGCGGGCGATCGGGGCGATCGCGTTGACGCGCACCCCGTAACGCTCCAGTTCAGCCGCCGCCACCAACGTCATCGCCGCGATGCCCGCCTTGGCCGCGCCGTAGTTGAGCTGGCCCGCGTTCGGCAGGGTCACGCCGGAGGCCGAGGCCGTGTTGATCACCGACGCCGCCGGCTGGGCACCCGCCTTCGACACCGACTTCCAGTACGCCGCCGCGTGGTGCAGCACCGCCGCGTGGCCCTTCAGGTGGACCGCGATCACCTCGTCCCACTGCTCTTCGGTGATGCTCGCGACGAACGCGTCGCGCAGGATGCCCGCGTTGTTCACCACCACGTCCAGCCGGCCGAACTCCGCCACCGCCTGGTCGACCAGCTCCGACGCGCCCCGCCACGACGCCACGTCCGACGTGTTCGCCACGACCGAACCGCCGAACGAGCGGATCTCCGCGACCACCGCGGGGTCCGGCTCGATGTCGTTGACCACCACCGAAGCGCCCTCGCGAGCGAACAAAAGTGCGTGCTCACGCCCGATTCCCCGGCCCGCACCGGTGATCAGCGCGACCCGCCCATCGAGTGACCCCATCACAGCTCCGCCAGTCCGTCTTTGATCACGAGTGTGTCCCCTACCGTGGTTTCGAAGGCGTACGAGCCGGGACCCGCCGCCCAGATCGACGTCGACAGGTCCTGCCCCGGCAGCACCGGCGACGCGAACCGCACGGCCAGGCGCCGCAGTCTGTCCACAGAGGACCCGGCGACCTCGGTCAGCACCGCCCACGACGTGAACGCCATCGTGCACAGCCCGTGCGCGATGATCCCCGGCAGACCCGCCGCCCGAGCGACCTCGTCGTCGAGGTGAATCGGCATCGGGTCGCCGGCGGCCGGGCCGTAGCGGAACGTCTGGTCGTCGTCGACGTGCTGGCTCACCTTCGCGATCGGCGCATCGGAATGCGAAGAGCGGTGGGACGGCCCGAGCGTGCCGCGCTTCTCACCGGTGTCGAAGCCCCGCACGAAGAACGTCACGTACTGCTCGTTCACCAACGAACCATCCGAAGCGCGACACTCCAGGTAGACCGTCGCCCGAGTGCCCTTCGGCAGTCCTTCGTAGCCGGTCATCTTGGCCCGCGACACGAGAGAATCACCGGGCCGGATCGGCCGGTGGAACCGGAAGTCCTGCTCACCGTGCAGCACCCGGCCGAACAGCGACGTCGGCACCACCTCCAGGGCCGGCTCCAGCAGCGACTGGAACACCGGCACGATCGCGAACACCGGGCTCGCGACGTCACCGGCCCGGTGGGCCGGGATCGGGTCGTTGGTCGCCGCCGCGTACTCGGCCAGCCGCTCGCGCGTGACGTCGAACGACACCGGCTCCGTCCACTTGTCCAGGCCGGCGGGGTCGAACTTCATGCGACCAGTGCCTTGAACTTCTCGAGGGACTCGTCGAGGTTCTTCTTGCCGTCCTTCTCGACGGCCTTGCCCAGCGCGCCGACGATCATCTGGCCGGTGAACTCCGCCTCGATGGTGGCGGCCGACCCCGCACCGGCCGCCGCCACCGACAGCGAGAACCGGATCTTCACCCCCGCCATCCCGGTTCCGGAGATGACCAGCCGCGAAGGCGCTTCATAGGCGTCGACGGTCCAGGTGATCGTGTTCGCCATGCCGAGCATCGTGACGACCTCGGACACCTGGGAGCCCTGCGAGAACTCCGCCGGGACGTCGCCCTTCCACTTGGTGTGAATGGTCAGCCACTTCTCGAAGTTGTTGGGGTTGGAGAACTCCGCCCACACCTTGTCCGGCGCGGCGGGCAGTTCGACGGACGCGCTGATCTGACCCACGGTTGCTCCTAAGCTCGCTGGTAGGCGGTGACGACGGCGGCGCCACCGAGTCCGATGTTGTGCTGCAACGCGGCCCGCACGTCCGGGACCTGGCGCGCGTCCGCGTCGCCGCGCAGCTGCCAGGTCAGTTCGGCGCACTGGGCGAGCCCGGTCGCGCCGAGCGGGTGGCCCTTCGAAATGAGCCCGCCGGACGGGTTCACGACCCACCGGCCGCCGTACGTCGTGTCGCCGGAATCGACGAGCGTCCCGCCTTCGCCCTCTTCGCAGAGCCCGAGCGCTTCGTACGTCAGGAGTTCGTTGGCGGAGAAGCAGTCGTGCAGCTCGACGACCTGGAAGTCGGCCGGTCCGAGCCCGGCCTGCTCGTACACCTGGATCGCGGCCTGCCGGGTCATGTCGTAGCCGACGATGTTCTTCGCGCTGCCGTCGAAGGTGCTGCGGAAGTCGGTGGTCAGCGCCTGCCCGACGATCTCGACGGCCCGCTCGGCCAGCCCGTTCGTCTCCACGAAGGCCTCGCTCGCCAGGATCGCCGCGCCGGAACCGTCCGACGTCGGCGAGCACTGCAGCTTGGTCAGCGGGTCGTAGATCATCCTCGACGCGAGGATGTCGTCGAGCGTGTAGACGTCCTGGAACTGCGCGTACGGGTTGTTCACCGAGTGGCGGTGGTTCTTCTCGCCGATCTTCGCGAAGTGCTCGGCGGTCGTGCCGTACTTCTTCATGTGCTCGCGGCCGGCGGCGCCGAACATCCACGGCGCGGGCGGGAACAGCACCTCGGAGATCTCGGCGAGCGCCTGCAGGTGGTTGCCCATCGGCTGTTCGCGGTCGTCGTAGGTCGACCCGAGCGAGCCCGGCTTCATCTTCTCGAAGCCCAGCGCCAGCACGCAGTCCGCGCGCCCGCCGCGGATCGCCTCCGCGGCCAGGTACAGCGCCGTCGAGCCGGTCGAGCAGTTGTTGTTGACGTTGACCACCGGGATCCCGGTCATCCCCAGCTCGTAGACGGCGCGCTGCCCGGACGTCGACTCGCCGTAGACGTACCCGACGTACGCCTGCTGGACGGCGTCGTAGCCGAGCCCCGCGTCCTCGAGCGCGTTCGTGCCGGACTCGCGCGCCATCTGCGGGTAGTCCCAGTTCTCGCGCCGCCCGGGCTTCTCGAACTTCGTCATCCCGACGCCGACGACGTACACCCTGTTCGTCATGGCAACAAACATACAGACCGGCATGTATTTATCAAGAGCGGACCACAGACCCGCAGGTCAGTGGCACAAAATCAGCCCAGCGGGGCCACCGGGCCCGGGTAGCGAGCCGGGTCGAGGCAGCTGCCGAGGCCGTCGACGACCGAGCAGAACCCCGGCGGCCGCACCGGCGTGTAGCCGGCCGGGACGCCGTGGCCCGCGATCAGCTGGCGGTACGCCGCGACGGCGTCGGTCGGCCGGCGCGTCAGCGTGGCGTCCGAGCGGGCGTCCACTGTGTACAGTCCGAACCGCGGCTGGTAGCTGCCCCACTCGTAGTTGTCCGTGAGGCTCCAGTAGTTGTAGCCGATGACGTTCATGCCGTCGGCCTTCGCGCGCTGCACCCAGTAGATGTGGTCGCGCAGGTGGTCCGAGCGCGTGTAGCCGTCGGGACGCGCGTTGCCGTTGTCGGTCGGCATCCCGTTCTCGACGACGTACAGCGGCAGGTTCGGGAACTTCCGCGCGTAGTACCGCAGCGCGTAGTAGATGCCGTCCGGCTGCGGCGTCACCTTCCAGAACTCGCCGCTCGCCGCGTGGATCGCGCTGAGGTTGTCGAGGCTCGCGCCGTAGTAGTAGTCGAGGCCGGCGAAGTCGAGCTTGTCGCGCACCTGGTCGAGGAACGACGCGTCCAGGATGCCTTGCGCGGCGGGGATGTAGGCCGTGTTGCTGGACACGAGTGCGCCCGGGTCCAGCTGGTGGATCAGGTCGTAGGCCGCGCGGTGCACCTTCACCAGCCGCGCCTGCGCCCACGGCAGCTTCCAGCCGGCGAGCCCGCCGTTGGCGGTCTCGTTCTGCAGGTAGACGGTCGGCTCGTTGATCGTGATCCAGATCGCGCCGAGCCCCTTGTAGCGGTCCACGACGCGGCGGGCGTTGGCGAGCCAGGCGTCGACGGTGCGGTCGGAGTCCCAGCCACCCTGGTCGGCGACCCAGCCCGGGTAGACCCAGTGGTCGAGGGTGATCATCGGCCGCATCCCGGCGGCCACGACGTCCCGGACGACGTCGTCGTAGTAGGCCAGCTCGGCCTGGTCGACCTGACCGGGCCGCGGCTCGATCCGGGCCCACTCGACGCTGAAGCGGAAGACGTTCACGCCGAGCTGCTTCGCGCGGTCGATGTCCTCGGCGTAGTGGTGCCGGAAGTCGACGGACTGAAGGTAGGGCTCCTTGATGGACGACGTCTTCGCCTGCTCGTAGCGGCGCCAGTTGCTGTCGGGCGCGGAGCCCTCGGCTTGGTACCCCGAGGTCGCCACGCCCCAGAAGAACGGCTGGGAGGCGACGGCGGGAGCCACGCCGGCGAGGATGCCCGCCAGCAGGGCCAGGACGACGACGATCGCTCGGTTCCGGCGCACCACGGCACCCTCCTCAGCCAACGTGAAGGTCATTCATGTTAGCCGAAGAGGGGCCGTGGCGCATCCCCTAGGCGACCTTGAACGACTGAGCGGCGCTGCCGTCACAGGTCGTCTGGACCAGCTGGACGCTGTCCGCGGTGGACGCTCCCGGCACGGCCAGGCACTTGCCGCTGTGGCGGGCGACGAAGTGGTAGTACCCGCTGCCCTCCGACACCGGCTGCCACTGCTGGTTGTCGCCGCCGCTGTAGGACCACAGCTGCAGGCCGGCGTTGTCCGTCGTCGCCACGTTCGTGACGTCGATGACCTCGGCCGGGTTGGTGCGGTTGTTGATCCGGTCGAAGCCGCCGCTGGTCGCGGCGAACTGGTACTGCTGGGCCGTGGTGCCGTTGCAGGTGTACTGCTGGATCACGGTGCCGTTGGTGCTGCCGGCCGCCCGCGCGTCGACGCACTTGCCGGACGCCTTGTTCGCCACGGCGTACCAGGCCGACGGGTCGATCGTGCCGTCCGGCGGCGGGGTGGTCGTGCCGCCGCCACCGAGCCACTTCAGGCCGTCCAGCAGGAACCGGTTCTGGTCGGCGCTCTCGAACGTCGACGACAGCGCGGTGTTCGTCTCGTAGTTCATCGCGTTGTGGCCGAAGTTCGAGTAGATCATCTTGTAGTTCTTGTTCGTCCACGAGATCGGGTAGTACCCGCTGTTCCAGGTCTGGCTCGGGTCGGTGCCGATCGGGAACGTGGACTGGTCCATCGACGCCAGGATGGTGATGCTGCTGTTCTGGCGCAGGTCGTTCTGCCAGGCGTACCACTCGGACGTCGAGGACTTGATCGTCGCCGGCAGGTTCACCGTCGACGGGTGCGTGCGGTTCTCGATCTTCAGCGTCTCCGGCGTCGGGCCCCACGTGTTCGTCGTGAAGCGGCCGGTGCCGAGGAAGTCGTTGTGGAACCAGTTGGCGTACGACGGCGTCGAGCTGTCGTTGTAGGCGGTGACGTGGAAGCCGTAGAAGCCGCCGCCCGCCTGCATGTACCGCTGGAAGCCCTGGAATTGGGCCTGCGACTGCGGCTGGTCGTCGAGGAACAGGACGACCTGGTACTGGCTCGGCGTGATGGTGGTCAGCTGGTTCCAGTTGGTCGTCGAGGTGTAGGTGAAGCCGTTGGCGCCCGCCTGCTGCGGGAACCAGACGTTGGCCTCCTTCTCGAAGCTGATGTGCGCGGCGTCGTAGGTGCCGCTGTAGAACGCGAGCACCTTGAACGGCGTCGCGGCCTGCACGGCCGGAGCGCCCAGGGTGAGACCCAGGCAGGCGGCGAAGAACGCCAATATCCGGATCAGGGGGCGGCGGGATCTTGACGACATGCGTGTTCCTTCCGGTGGGGGCGGGGAAACGGTCACCAGTGGCGCGAGTAGTGCAGGCCGTAGCCGAAGGGGAACAGCGCGGGCTTGCCGTCGCCGGCGTTGATGGGCTGCTGGTCGGCGCTGCGCATCCACGTCACCGGCAGCTTGCCGCTCGGGTTGTAGTCGCCGAAGAGGACATCGGCGACGCCCTGGCCTTCGCTGCCCGGCAGCCAGGACTCGACCAGCCCGGCCCAGTCCGGCAGCTGCGCCGCGATGTCGAGCGGGCGCCCGGACACCAGCACGACCACCGTCGGCACGCCGGAGTCCTTCAGCTTCTGCAGCGTGGCGAGATCGGTGGCGTCCAGTCCCATCCCTTGTGGACGGTCGCCCTTGCCCTCGGCGTACGGCGTCTCCCCCACGACCGCCACGGCGACGTCGTAGCTTTGGTCGATCCCGGTGCCGTCCTTGGCGTAGGTGACCTTCTTCGAGTTGCTCGTGATGCCCTGCAGGATCGTGGTGCCGGGGATGACCGGGCCGCTGGTGCCCTGCCAGCCGACCGTCCAGCCGCCGGACTGGTTGCCGATGTCGTCCGCGTTCTTGCCGGCCACGAAGATCTTCTCGCGCTTCGAAAGCGGCAGCACGTGGTTGTCGTTCTTCAGCAGCACCTGGGACTCGCGGACGGCTTGGCGCGCCAGGTCGCGGTGTTCCTCGCTGCCGATGGTCTTCAGGAACTTCCGGTCGGTGAGCGGGTGCTCGAACAGGCCGAGCTCGAACTTCTTCGTCAGGATGCGCTTGTTCGCGTCGTCGATCCGCGACATCGGCACGCGGCCCTCTTGCACCAGCGTGCGCAGCGTGTCGATGAACTTCTGCCACTCGAACGGCACCATCACCATGTCGATGCCCGCGTTGATCGACGCCTCGACCTCTTCGGGGGTGAAGCCGGTCTTGCCGTCGATCTTGTCGACGCCGTTGTAGTCCGAGACGACGATGCCCTGGAAGCCGAGCTCCTTCTTCAGGACGTCGTTGATCAGGTAGGAGTTCGCGTGCAGCTTCACGCTGTTCCAGCTGCTGTAGGAGATCATCACCGAGCCGACCCCGCGCTGGACGGCGGCCTTGAACGGCGGCAGGTGGATCTGGCGCAGCTCCTGCTCGCTGATCTCGGTGTTGCCTTCGTTGACGCCGCCGGTGGTGCCGCCGTCGCCGACGTAGTGCTTGGCGGTGGCGAGGACCGAACCAGGCCGGTCCAGCCTGGTCCCCTGCAGGCCGGTGATGATCGACGTCATCTCGGTGGCCAGCTGCGGGACCTCGCCGAAGGACTCGTAGGTGCGGCCCCAGCGGTCGTTGCGGGCGACGCACAGGCAGGGCGCGAAGTCCCAGTCGATGCCGGTGCCGGAGACCTCTTCCGCGGTGGCGCGGCCGATCTTCTCGACCAGCCGCGGGTCGCGCGTCGCGCCGAGGCCGATGTTGTGCGGGAAGACGGTGGCGCCGTAGAGGCCATTGTGGCCGTGGACCGCGTCGACGCCGTAGATCAGCGGGATGCCCAGCGGTGTGGCGAGGGCGGCCCGCTGGAAGCCGTCGTACATGTCGGCCCAGGTGGCGGGCGTGTTCGGGGTCGGCTGCGAGCTGCCGCCGGAGAGCAGCGAGCCGAGCCGGCCGGTGGTGACGTCGGCCGGGGACTTCACGCCGAGGCGCTCGGCCTGCATCATCTGGCCGAGCTTGTCGTCGAGGGTCATCCGGGACATCAGGTCGGCGACCCGCACCTTCACGGGGCGCCGGGAATCCTTGTACGCCGGGCCGTTTCCGGCGAGGGCGGGGGTTTCCGACGCCACCAGCAGCCCCAGTACCACCGCGCCGATGCCCAGTCTGCGTCCGAGACCCATCCGGGTCCTCCTCGTCGAGAGACCGAAATTCACGCCTTGAATTAAGACACAGCCTTTTGGCGTTGGTCCAGACCTCTGACCGAACTCGGGTGCCGCTCAGCGGGATTGTGGATTGCGGCCATGTACTGACCTAATTCGGTTCTACGGTCTTCTCATGACTCGCGAACACGAAGACTTTCTGGGCATGCTGGCGGAAGTGCGGAAGCGCTTGCTGATCCCGGTCCGGGACATTTCGGACGCCGAAGCGGCGAAGCGCACGACGGTCAGCGAGCTGACCCTGGGCGGGCTGATCCGCCACCTCGCGACGGGCGAGCGCATGTGGCTCCAGGTGCTGAAGTCCGCGGACGGCTCGCTCCCGGACGGCATGCTGGACACGGCGCAGTACTCGATGAGCGAGACGCTGTCGCACTGGGTTTCGGCCTACGCCACCGCAGCGGCCGAGACCGACGAGTACGTGGCTTCGCTACCGTCGCTGGACGTCGAGGTCCAGCTGCCGATGACCCCGTGGTCACCGCCGGAGCCGCAGTTCTGGTCGGCCCGCCGGATCGTGCTGCACCTGATCCACGAGACGGCCCAGCACGCGGGCCACGCGGACATCATCCGGGAGGCCTTGGACGGCGCGAACTCGACCGCCCAGCTGAACTGAGCGACACTGGCCCGATGCCGGCCGTCTACAAGAACCCGCACGGGCAGCGCGAAGTGCGGCGATGGTGCACGGAAACGCTGTCCCGCGCGGACTTCCCGATCACCGGCCGGACGGTGACCACCAGCGCCGGCCGCGTCGAGCTGACGTCGGCCGGCACCGGACCGGCGCGAGTCGTCCTGGTCCCCGGCACCGGCTTCAGCGCGGCCGTGGCACTGCCGTGGCTGCGGGCGTTGTCGGCCCGGTGGCCGACGACGGTCGTCGACCTGCCCGGCCAGCCCGGCCTCAGCGACCCGCGCCGCCCTCGGCGGTCGCGTTCGGCCTGGTACGGCCGGGTGCTGGACGAGGTCCTGACGGCGACGGACGCCGAAGACGTCGTGCTGGTGGGCAACTCGCTGGGCGCCGCCGTCGTCCTGGCCGCCGGCTCACCCCGCGTCGCGGCCCGGGCGCTGGTCTCCCCCGCCGGGATCATCCGGCTGAGCGTGGATCCCCGCCTGGCTTTGGCTTCGACGCTCTGGTTACTGCGTCCGACCACCGCGAACACCCGCCGGATGCTGCGGTTGTTCGTCGGCCCCGGCGAGGAACCACCGGCGACGGAGGTCGAGTGGATGACGCTGGTGGCGGCCAGCTGCCACACGACGCTGGCCCCGCCGCCCCTGCCCGCCACGCTCCTGGCTCGCCGCGCCGAACAGCCGTGCGTCATCGGAGTCGGGGAACACGACCGGTTCCTGCCGCCGCGCCGCCTGACCCCGGCGGCGCGTCCCACACTCGGCGCCGACGTCCGGGTGTTCCCCGGCATGGGCCACCTGACCACCGCGGCGCACCTCGACGAGGTCGTCGCGCTCGTGGGCGAGCTGGCTTAGCGGTCCGAGCGCAGGGAAGCCGGGTCGAAGGAGTCCCAGTACGCGTCTTCGTCCTCGGCCTTCGTCACCGGTTCGGGTGATTCCGGCGGCGCCGCACCGAGGCGCTCCGCCCGCAGCCGCTGGAACTCCTCGACCGTCATCCCCGGGTCGTCGTCCTCGGCTCGGGCCGGCGCCGGCATGCCCGTCATCTGCTCGATCATGTACGTCATGTCTTCGCCCAGCAGCAAAGCGACCTTGTTGTAGCCGTCCTGGGTCGCCTCGCGCATGGCCGCCCGGGCGATCTCCACGACCAGCGGCCCCAGGCTCTCGCCCAGGTTCACCGCCGACGGCGCCAGCCACAGCCGCAGCAGCTTGCCGCGGCCGTCGACCGTCGCCTCCACCTGGCCGTCGAGGTCGTGGGCCGTGCCGGACGCCGACGCCAGCAGCTCGTCGACGCGCGCCATCGCCTCTTCGCGGGCCCGGGCCTGGGAAATCAGCTCACGTGTCGTGACCACCGGCGCTCACCTTCCGTACGAGTAGGTGTCGGCGTCCGGGTCGTCGTCCGGGATCGGTTCGTAACCCAGGACTTCCAGCTGCGACGCGTCCACCACCGGCGCCAGCGCGTGGTACATCTTGTCGCCCGCGCGGCGGGTCGCGCGCTGGGCCAGCTCGAGGATCTGGTCGGCGATGACCGAAGACCCGTGCCGCAGCGCCGATCGGTGGATCGTCAGCCCCGTCAGCAGCCCGCCGGGCGCGACCTGGACCTCGATGGTGCTGTCCGGGGACGACGCCTTGCCCACCACCGGGCCCGACCGCTCGAAGCGCGCGGACGCCTCGGCCCCCGCGCGGTCCGCCTGCTCGGCGATCCGCGAAGAAGCCAGGTCGATGTCGAAGTCAGCCACGATGCGAAGTTACCCCGTCGGGCGGTAGAAGCCGATGAACGACTGCCCCGCGTTCGTGGTGCGGATCTTGCTGATCTGCACCGGGTCGCCGGCCTCGATCATCTGGCCGTCGCCGATCACCATCGCCACGTGCCCGGACCAGACGACCAGGTCGCCGGGCAGCAGCTGGTCGATCGAGGGCACCTCGGCCCCGACCGTCTGCATCTTCGCCGTCCGCGGCAGCTGCAGGCCCGCGTCCTGGTACGACGTCATGGTCAGGCCACTGCAGTCGAGGCCCTGGCCGCGCGCGGTGCCACCCCAGACGTACGGCACGCCGAGCTGCGAAAGCGCGTTGCGCACGGCCTTCGCCGCGGTCTCGTTGGGCGCCATGACCTGCTTGCCGCCGGGCAGGTTGATCGCGACGCCGGAGCCGGGCTGCGGCGGGATCGCGACCGGCAGCCGCGGCTTGGACACGGCGCCGCCGCCACCGCCACCGCCGCCGCCGCCTCCGCCGTCGGAGCCCCCGGAATAGCCGCTGTTGCTGTTGAAGGAGGAGCCCACCTTCGTCGAGGACGCGCTGCTCGCCGACGTCGTCTGCTCTTCGCCGCCGCCCAGCCGCGTCCCGATGTCGGTGAGCTGGTTGATCGTCTGCTCGCTGAAGGTCGCGGCCTGGCCGGTCAGCTGGCCGATCTTCGTCTGCAGCTTCATCAGGATGTCGCGCGACGCGGCGGCGCGGCTTTCCGGCGGCTGGATGGACTTCACCGCCGCCAGCGCCTTCATCGACGCCGAGATCTCCTTGATGATCTGGTCGCGGACCTGGTCGTTCTTGATCTCGCCCAGGTTCAGCGTCTCGGCTGCCTCGGCGACGGCCTTCTCGATCTCGGCGCTCTCGTCGAGGAGGTCCTGGACCTCCTGCTCCAGGCTCTTCGACGTCGCGGTGGCGCGGTCGGTCGTCGAGCCCGAACTGGCGGAAGCGAGGTTGACGCGCTGGTCGGACGCGGTGTCGCGGGTGCGCCCCACCGACGTCTGCAGCGCGACGTGCGCGTCCCGCGCGCCGCCGATCGCGGCCGGGTCGTGGCGGAGCTTGTCCGCGAACTGGTTCGTGGTGTCCAGGCTGTGCCGGACGAGCTGGTCGGTGTGGTGCTCGGTCACGAGAGGTCGCCGCCGAGCCGCCGGACGACGTCGCCGTGCTCGCCCTCGACCGCCGCGTAGTTGCGGTCGGTCTGCCGGGCGGCGTCGCCGACCTGCCGCCAGCCGCCGCCGACGCGGTGCATCCGCTCCTGCAGCGCGCGCATCCGGCCGCTGTAGGCGCCGGAGAAGCCGGACTCGCCGCCCATCTCGGAGAAGCCGTGGCCGCCGAGCGTCACGTGCGGGCCGACGTGCTGGTCGGCCGCCCCCTTGACGTCGTCGCCGAGCGGATCGACCTCACGGGCGTACCGCGCGTACGCGCCGTCGTCGACGTGAAACCCCTGATGCGAACCGTCCACTGGCCCTCCCTGTCACCGGGAGTGCGACGTGCGCGCGCGACCCCCGGTTCCCCTTGCTGCGGGATTGAGCCTAGTCCACGGTCCGTCCCCGAGTGGGCGAATTGCCCGGACTCAGCCGGTGACCGTCGTGAGCCAGCTCGGGTCCTGCCAGTTGACGATCGCGCCGTTCGCCGTGACCGTCGGCGTGCCGAAGCCGCTCTGCCCGTTGCCGAAGTCCTGCGCCAGCTTCGGGTCTTTTTCGATCTGCTGGAAAGCGTCGTTGACCTGCTGGTCGTACGTGCCGGCGTTGATCGTCTGGGAGAACGCCGGGTCGGTGATGCCGACGTCCTGGCCGAGCTTGATCAGCTGCGCCTTGTCGTAGCCGCGCTTGCCCTCTTCGGGCTGGTTCGCGAACAGCGCGTCGTGGAACTGGAGGAACTTGCCGGCGTCGGCCGCGGCCAGCGCCGCGTTCGCCGAGTCGAGCGAGTAGCCGGGCGGGTCGGAACGGTCGTTGAGCAGCGGCACCATGTGGTAGCGCACCTGCAGCTTGCCGTCGTTGATCGCCTGCTCGACGCCGGCCTTGTAGGTCTTCTCGAACTGGCCGCAGATCGGGCAGAGGAAGTCGGCGTAGACGTCGATCGTGGCCTTCGCGCCCGTCTTGCCGACCGTGACGACCACGCCGTCGCGCTTCTGCGTGACGTCGCCGGCCAGCGACGTGCCCCCGGCGGCGATCGTCTGGCCCTCGGTCTTGTTCTTGTCCGAGATCGTCCAGATCACGCCGCCGATCACCAGCGCGGCCACGACGACCACGGCGGCGATCCCGATGATCCACTTCCGCTTGTCGGTCGATGCGCCCCTGGCCTGGGCCACCGCCTTCGCTCCCCCGGCCTGTGCGGCCTGACGACGCTTCCGAGCGGTCCGCTCAGCTCCACCCACTGTGTATCAGTTCCCTTCCGCGATACCCGAGTAGTCGGGCTCGGGTACGTCAGAGTTCCCGCGACCTCGCGCGAGCCACCCGTCGAGCGACAGCCACGTGCGCGGCCGCACCAGCAGCCAGACGGCCAGCAGCGCGAAACCGGAGTCGCGGAGGATTTCCTGCGGGTACTCGGTCTGCCCCGCCGCCACCTGGCCGCCGCCGCCGAAGCACCCGCAGTCGATGCTCAGCCCGCGCGCCCACGACTGGGCGATGCCGGCGATGAGCACGAGCAGCAGCACCAGCGCGGCGCCGGCCACCCAGCGGGTCGCCAGGCCGGCGAGCAGGAACAGCCCGAGCACGAGCTCGACGAGCGGCAGCGCGATGGCCACCACGTTCGCGAGTGCGTCCGGCAGCACGTCGTACGCCTTCACGGCGATCAGCGTCTGACCCGGATCCGCCAGCTTGAACGCACCGGAAACGAGCCAGACGGCCGCCAGCCCGACCCGGGCGAGCGTGCCGACGGCGTCCAGTACGGGTTGGGACGGTCGCACCACGCACTTAGGCTAACGGGAGGACCTGAGAACTACGTGAGGGCACGGCGGCGGTGGAGGGAGGGGCGCGATGCGGTGGCGCACGCTCCTCGGCTCGGTGTTGCTGCTGGTCACGGTGGCGGCCTGCGGGCCGGGCAAGGTCTCCCCGACCGACTCGCTGGTGACCCGCGCCAGTGCCACGGATCACCTGACCATCGGCATCCGGTTCGACGCGCCGGGCCTTTCCGAGCGCACGATCGACGGGAGATTCGTCGGGTTCGACGTCGACGTCGCTACTTTCGTCGCATCGGAGCTCGGGGTCGCGGCGAAGGACATCACGTGGCGCGAGACGACGTCCGCGACGCGCGAGACGGACCTCACCTCCGGCGCGGTCGACCTGGTCGTCGCGACCTACTCGATCACCGACAAGCGCAAGCAGCAGGTGGCGTTCGCCGGGCCGTACTTCACGACCGGTCAGGACCTGCTGGTGCGGCGCACGTCACCGGACATCACGGGGCCGGAGACGCTGAACGGGCGCCGCCTGTGCTCGGTCACCGGTTCGACGCCGGCGCAGCAGGTCAAGGACAAGTTCGCGCAGGCCGTGCAGCTGGTCGAGTACCCCAGGTACCCCGACTGCGTGACGGCGCTGCTGGCCGGCCAGATCGACGCGATGACCACCGACGGGGTGATCCTCGCCGGTTACGTGACGCGTGATCCCGAGCTGCTGAAGGTGGTCGGGAAGGCGTTCTCGAAGGAGAGCTACGGCGTCGGCCTGCGCAAGGGCGACACCCAGGGCGTCAACGCGGTCGACGACGCGATCCGCAAGATGATCTCTTCCGGCGAATGGCTGCGCTCGCTCAACGCGAACATCGGGCCGTCCGGGTACCAGCTGCCGTCCCCTCCCGAGGTCACCGAGAAGTGAAGCTGCCTGATCTGCCGGTTCGTGCGGTTCTGCCCGACGTTCTTTCGGCTTTGGACGCCCACGGCACCGCGGTGCTCGTCGCGCCGCCCGGGACGGGGAAGACGACTTTGGTGCCGCTGGCGCTGGCTTCCACCGGTGGCCGGGTCGTCGTCGCCGAGCCACGTCGCTTGGCTGCGCGCGCGGCCGCTTCCCGCATGGCCGCTCTTTTGGGTGAACCGGTCGGCGAGACGGTGGGGTACGCCGTCCGCGGCGACCGGAAGGTGTCGTCGCGGACGCGGGTCGAGGTCGTGACGTCGGGCCTGCTGGTGCGGCGCGTGCAGGGCGACCCCGAGCTGCCCGGGGTGTCGACGGTGCTGCTGGACGAGTGCCACGAGCGGCACCTGGACGCGGACCTGCTGCTGGCGTTGCTGCTCGACGTCCGCGCGGGGTTGCGCGACGACCTGCGCTTGCTGGCGACGTCGGCGACGGTGGCCGCCGGGCGCCTCGCCACGCTCCTGGGCGACGCCCCGGTGATCACGGCGACGGCGCCGACGTTTCCGGTTTCGTTCTCGTACGTCCCGCCCGCGCGAGGCGAGCGGGTGGAGGCCTGCGTCGCCAGGGCGGTGCGGACGGCACTGTCCTCAGGGGACGGTGACGTGCTCGCGTTCCTCCCCGGCGCGGGCGAGATCGCACGGACGTCGGGGATGCTGTCGTCGTCGGACGTGGACGTCTTGCCGCTGCACGGACGACTTTCGGCGGCACACCAGGACGACGCACTGCGGCCGCGTTCACGACATCGCGTCGTGCTGGCGACGGCGGTGGCGGAGTCGAGCTTGACCGTGCCGGGCGTGCGCGCGGTGGTGGACTCCGGGCTGGCGCGGGTGCCGCGAGTCGACCACCGGCGCGGTCTGCCGGGCTTGGCGACGGTACGGGTTTCGGCGGCGGTGGCCACGCAGCGCTCCGGGCGCGCGGGTCGTGAGGGGCCGGGGCGGGCGTACCGGTGCTGGGCGTCGCATGAGCAGGCGTTGCTCCCGGCGTACCCGGAGCCGGAGATCAGGACGGCCGAGCTGGCCCGGCTCGCTTTGGAGCTCGCGTGCTGGTCGACACCGGACGGCAGCGGGTTGGCGTGGTGGGACCCCCCGGGCGAGGGCGCGCTGGCGGCGGGGCGGGCGTTGCTGGCGACCCTGGGGGCGACTTCGGACGGAGTGGTCACCCCGCGCGGGCGGCGGATGGCGGAGCTGGGGTTGCATCCGCGGTTGGCTCGGGCGCTCCTCGACGGGGCGGGAGCGGTGGGGGCTCGGAACGCGGCCGAGGTGGTGGCGTTGTTGGACGCGGGCGCGACGCTGACGGACGTGGAGGCGGAGCTGAGGCGCCTGCGCGCGTCGAACGACGAAGGTTCGCGACGCTGGAAGCGGGACGCCCGCCGGCTGGAGGGCCTGGTCGCGGACCGCCCGGCCCGGCAGGGAGTGACCGGTCGTTCTGCCGCGGCCAAGACCGAACCCGATCAGGTACCGACCGATCGTTCCCTCGCCGCCAAGAACGAACCCGCCCCCGGCCGAGTACCAACCGATCGTTCTCCCACGAGCGAGACCGAAACCTCCTCCGGCCGGGCAGCGACCGATCGTTCTCCCACCAGCAAGAACGAACCCGACTCCGCCCAGGCACCGACCGATCGTTCTCCCAACGACAAGAACCAACCCGCCCCCAGCCGAGCACCGACCGATCGTTCTCCCGCAAGCGGCAGCCGCGCGAGCGACGCCCACCGACCGGACCCCGCGCTGGTCGTCGCGCTCGCGCATCCCGAACGGCTCGCTCGGCGACGGCCCGGTGGCGCACCCGTCTACCTCATGGCCGGCGGCACCGCCGCCGAACTCCCGCCCGGCAGCAGGCTCGACGCCGAATGGCTGGCCATCGCCGAAGCGACCCGCGACCCCGGCCGCGTCCACGGCACCATCCGCCTCGCCGCGGCCGCCGACGAAACCCTCGCCACCCGCGTCGGCCCCGTGTCCGAAGTGGACGAAGTCACCTGGGACGGCGATGTCGTCGCCCGCCGCGTCCGCAAGCTCGGCGCGATCACCCTGTCGGAGAAGCCACTCAAAAACCCCGACGTCCACGACGCCCTCGTCACCGGCCTCCGCGAGAACGGCCTCGGCCTCCTCAAGTGGAGCCAAGACGCGACCCGCCTGCGCGAACGGATGGCCTTCCTGCACCGGGTGCGAGGCGAGCCGTGGCCGGCGGTCGACGACCAAGCCCTGCTGTCCGATGTAGACAGATGGCTCGACCTCTCCAGAGCCCGGCGCAAGTCCGACCTCGCCACCATCAACGCGGGCACCGCCCTCAAAGCCCTCCTACCCTGGCCGGAAGCGTCCAAACTGGACGAACTGGCCCCGGACCGGCTGGAAGTCCCGAGCGGCTCGCACATCCGCGTCGACTACAAAGGCGACCAGCCGGTGCTCGCCGTCAAGCTGCAGGAAACGTTCGGCTGGAACGAAACCCCCACCATCGCCGGCGTCCCGGTGGTCCTGCACCTGCTCTCCCCCGCCGGCCGCCCCGCCGCCATCACCGCGGACCTCGCGAGCTTCTGGACCACCGGCTACCCCGCCGTCCGCGCCGACCTGCGCGGCCGCTACCCGAAGCACCCCTGGCCGGAGGACCCCACGACGGCCGCGCCGACCCGCCACACCCGCCGCCGTACCTGACAAAGCCTGACGAAAGTCGGGGGCCGGTCGCGACCGTCGGCCGATGTCCCGGCGTACCCGGAAATCCCAGACTGAGGTCATGATCACACTCAGGGGACTCACGAAACGCTACGGGGAAAAGACCGTCGTCGACGCGCTCACCTGCGACGTCGCCCAAGGCCAGGTGACCGGCTTCCTCGGTCCCAACGGCGCCGGGAAGTCGACGACCATGCGGATGACCGTCGGGCTCGACCACCCGCAGGCCGGCGAGGTCCTGGTCGGCGGCAAGCGGTACGCCGAGCTGCGGCACCCGCTGCGCGAGGTCGGCGCGCTGCTCGACGCCAAAGCGCTGCACCCCGGCCGCAGTGCCGGGAAGCACCTCACCGCCATGGCGCGCAGCAACGGCATCGCGACGAGCCGCGTCGAAGAGGTGCTCGCGACCGTCGGGCTCACGGACGTCGCGGGCAAGCGGGCCGGGCAGTTCTCGCTCGGCATGGGCCAGCGGCTCGGGATCGCGGGCGCCCTGCTCGGCGACCCCGGCGTCCTGATGTTCGACGAGCCGGTCAACGGCCTCGACCCGGACGGCGTCCGCTGGGTCCGGCAGCTGATGCGCTCGCTGGCCGCCGAGGGGCGGACGGTGTTCGTCTCCAGCCACCTGATGAGCGAGATGCAGCTGACCGCCGACCACCTGATCGTGATCGGCAAGGGCAAGCTGCTGGCCGACGCGCCGGTCGCCGAGTTCATCGCGGGCAACTCGCGCACGACGGTCTCGGTGCGCGTCCCGGCCGACGGTGAACGCTCGAAGCTCGACGCCCGGCTGCGCGCCGAGGGCGGGCTGACGCACCCCGGTGAGCCGGGCGAGCTGGTGGTGGACGGCGTCGACGTCACCCGCGTCGGCGATCTGGTGCACGAGCTGGGAATCCGCGTCCACGGGCTCGCCGAACGGACGGCTTCGCTCGAGCAGGCGTACATGGAACTGACCGCTTCTTCGGTGGAATACGGGGTGTCGGCATGACCACGACCGAAGTGCGCGGCGGCGGCCTGTCCGGCGCGGTGGCCGCGGAGTGGACGAAGTTCTGGTCGGTCCGGGCGACGTGGTGGTGCCTGATCGCGGGGGCCGCGCTGATGCTGGGCTACAGCACCCTGTCCGGGATCGCCCAGCACTTCGACGACGACCCCCAGGCGGCCAACACCATCGCCCTCGGCGGCGGCTTCTACCTGACGCAGTTCGCGGTGATCGCGCTCGCGACGCTGTTCGTCACGAGCGAGTACGCCGGCGGCGGCATCCGGTCGACGCTGCTGTGGACGCCGGTCCGCGAGCGGGTCGTGCTCGCCAAGGCCGCGATCCTCCTACCGGTGCTGTTCGCTTACGGCGTGGTCCTTTCCTGCGCGGGCATGGCGCTGGCGGGAGCGGTGAAGGACGGCCACGGCCTCCCGACGACCCTCGAAGGCGGCTTCACGACGGCATTCGGCATGGGCGGCTACTTCGCCCTCCTGGGGCTGCTCTGCACGGGCGTCGGCTGGGCGCTGCGCAGCGCGGCCGGGACGCTGGTGACGGTGATCGTGCTGCTGGTGCCGCTGCCGCTGATCGTGGCGTCGCTGGGGCTGCCGGAGCTGATCTCGTACTTCCCGGGCATCGCGGGGGTGAACGCGATGGTCGAGGCGGGGCAGCCGAACCCGATCACGATGGCACCGGCGCCGTACGCGCCGTGGGTGGGGTTGCTGATCTGCGCGGCCTGGGCCGGGGCGGCGCTGCTGGCGGGCACAGCGGTGGTGCGCCGCCGCGACGCTTGACCGCGGAGGAGACCGGCCCTCCCCCGAGGGCCGATCTCAGCCGATTCCGATACCCGCCAGGATCTCCCGCGCGCTCACCACCAGCGACTCCCGGGACGGCGCGACCGAAGCCCCGGCCAACGCGCCGAAGATCGTGCCGTCCATCCAGTCGACCACCAACGCCGCGTGCCGGGGCGGGTCGGACGACCCCGCCGCCGCCAGGGCTTCCGTGGCCAGCCGGCGGATCAACGCTCCGCCCGAGTCGTACTCCGCGCGCAGCTCCGGACGCCGGGTCGCCTCCAGGGCGAACTCGTAGCGCGCCAGCATCCGGGTCCGGCCCGGGCCCAGCGCCTCGGCCACGTATCCCGCGATCGACTCCGCCAGCCCCGCCGACGGCGCCGGCGCCTGGTCCAGCTCGACGATCCGCGCGAACGTCAACGACAGCAGCGCCGCCCGCGTGCGCGCGTAGTACGACGTCGAACCCACCGGCAACCCCGCCGCACGGTCGACCGCCCGGTGCGTCAGCCCGCGCATGCCCTCCGCCGCGATCACCTCGATCGCCGCGTCGCCGATCACCGAAAGCCGCTCCACGGAGAGCACTCTACAGGTGTAGAGTCCTCTACAGATGTAGAGGAGGAGCCATGCACGCGATCGTGGTCGGCGGCGGCATCGGCGGACTGGGTGCCGCCGCGGGGCTGCACCGGATCGGCTGGACCGTCACCGTGCTCGAGCAGGCCGAGGAGTTCGGGGACGTCGGCGCCGGGATCTCGCTCTGGCCGAACGCCCTGCGCTGCCTCGACGAACTGGGCGTCGACCTGGGCGAGCACCTCGCCCCGCAGCACGAGGGCGGGTTCCAGGACCGGCGCGGCCGGCGCGTCACCCGCTTCGACTCCGCCGCCTTCGAACGCATCCACGGCCGTCCGCTCGGCGCGATCCACCGGAAGGACCTGATCGCCGCGCTGCGGAACGCCGTCCCGGCCGAGCGCCTGAAGACCGGCGCCGAAGTCACCGAAGTGCACGAAGACGGCCTGGTCCGCTTCACCGGCGGAGAGCTGCGAGCCGACGTCGTCATCGCCGCCGACGGCATCCGCAGCCCGATCCGCCACGCGCTCTTCCCGCGCCACCCCGAGCCCGTTTACTCCGGCAGCACGGCGTTCCGCGGCGTCGCGAAGTTCCCCGGCGCGCGGCTCAGCACGAGCTTCGACCGGGGCACCGAGGTCGGCGTCCTCCCCCTGACCGGCGACGACGTCTACTGGTGGGTCGCCGCCCTCGCGAAGCCGGGAAACCGGCCGGCCGACCCCAAGGAGTACCTGCGACAGTCCACAAGAGACTGGCACGACCCGATCCCGGCGCTCATCGACGCCACCCCGCCGGAAGCCATGCTGCACCACGACCTCTACCACCTGGGCACGCCGCTCGAGACGTACGTGAAAGGCCGGGTGGCCCTGCTCGGCGACGCCGCCCACGCGATGCCGCCATTCCTCGGTCAAGGCGGCTGCCAGGCCCTCGAAGACGCGACCGTACTGGCCCACCATTTGTCTACAAAGGACATCGACGGAGCACTCCTGGCCTACGACGGCGAACGGCGGCCACGCAGCCAGAAGGTCGCCCGCGAGTCCGTCCGGATGGGCAGGATCGGCCCGCAGCTGGCCGCCCCGGTCGCGGTCGGGCTCCGCACCGCCCTGCTGAAAGTCCTCCCGGCTGCGGTGACCGTCCGCGTCGGCCAGGACATCACGGGGTGGCGTCCACCGCGTCTCCCCCGACCAGTCCCGCCTCGTACGCCGTGATCGCCGCCTGCACCCGGTTCTTCGCCCCGAGCCGGGTCAGGATCGTGCTCACGTGCGCCTTCACCGTGCCCTCGACGACGAACATCTTCGCCGCGATGTCCGCATTGGACAGTCCGGAACCCACCAGTGTCAGCACTTCCCGCTCGCGTGGCGTCAGGGACGCGACCTTCGACCGCGCCGCCGCGGCCCGCGAAAGCCGGCCGCCCGACAGCCGCGCGATCACCCGCTGCGCCACCTTCGGCGAGAGGAACGCGGCCCCGTCGGCGACGGCGTGGATGCCGGCCAGCAGCTCGCGCGGGTCGCCCGACTTCAGCAGGAACCCGCCCGCGCCGAGCCCGAGCGCGCGCTCGATGTACTCGTCCTCGCCGAACGTCGTCAGCATGATGACCCCGGTCGACGGCAGCAGCCGCCGGATCTCCTCCGCCGCGCCCAGCCCGTCCAGCCCGGGCATCCGGATGTCGAGCAGCACGACGTCCGGGTGGGTGGCGAGCGCCTGCGACACCGCGGAACGCCCGTCGGCGGCCTCGGCGACGACCTCGATGCGGGCGTCCGCACCGAGGATCGCCGCCACCCCCGCCCGCATCAGCGCCTCGTCGTCGGCCAGCACGACCCTGATCACGAATCCTCCTCGCTGAACCAGATCTTCGAAACGAGCTTCCCGTCGGTGAAGCACAGCCGGTAGGCGGCGTAGTCGTTGTCGAGCCACGATCTTCCGGTGCCGTAGTACTCGCACTCGGCACCGGGGACCGGAGGCGGCTCGCCGCGCACGGGACGCGCGGACCGCTGGCGTTCCGGCAGGCTCAGCTCCGCGCGCGACTGCCCGACCCGCATCCGCTCGTAGGCCCCGGCGGGCAGCTCCGAGGAGTTCCACTGGTAGAGGAACGCGATCCCGCTGACCACGAGGAGCACGCCGAACAGCGCGACCGGGATGGTGACCGCCTGGATCAGGCTGCGCCGCACGTCGCGCCGGGCCAGCTCCAGTGCCCGGGCCGACGTCGACTGCCCGACGGCGTCGTCGGCCGCCTCCCGCCGTTCCGGGGTCTCCTCGACCGGCTCGGCGCCGTGCGGCAGCTCCGCGGTCACGGCGAACCCGCCGTCGCGGGGGCCGGCGTGCAGCGTCCCGCCGACGAGCCGGACGCGCTCGCGCAGGCCGATCAGCCCGAGGTGCCCGGACGCGGCGCCGGGCAACGGTCCGGCGGGCCGCGGCGCGTTCACGACACTCACCGAAGTCTGCGCGCCGGTGCTCGTCACGCGCACGGTCACCGCGGCGCCGGGCGCGTGCTTCGCCACGTTCGTCAAGCCTTCCTGCACCACGCGGTAGGCGGCGCGGGCGACCATCGGCGGCGCCAGCTCACTGTCCACGCCCGCGTCGATGAGCAGGCCGGACGCGCGGGCGCGGGCGATCAGCTCGCCGAGGTCGCCCTGCACCGGCTCGACCGGGGCGGCGTCCTCGCGCAGGACGCCGATGATCTCGCGCAGCCGTTCGGTCGCGGCCGCGGCGCTGGTCCGCAGCTGCGTGGCCGCGGCACGCCCGCCGTCGCCGAGCCCGTCCGCGACCTCCAGCGCCGCCGCGCGGACCGCGATCAGGCTCAGCTCGTGGCCCAGCGAGTCGTGCATGTCGCTGGCGATCCGCGCGCGCTCCCGCAGCCGTGCCTGGTCGGCGACCAGGCGCTGCCTGCTCTCCATCTCCTCGGCCCGGCGCCAGCCGGTGCGCGCGAGCTCGCCGCGCACCCGGACGTACCGGCCGAGCAGCCACGGCGACAGCCCCGCGAACACCAGGATCGCCATCATCGAGCCCCAGTCGCCGAGGCCGTCGGGCGCGACGAGCAGCGACACCGGGATGCCCAGCAGCGCGACGGCCCCGCCGATCACCACGGCGGGACGGGCCCGTTCCATCCGCAGCGCGGCCTGGTAGCTCATCGCCACCAGCACGAACACCGTCCACACCGGCACCCGGTCGCCGTAGGGGAACGGGACGGTGAGCGTCCCGACCAGTGCGATGCCGAGTGAGACGACGGGGTACCGCCGGGCCGTCACGACCGAGCCCGCGACGACGGCGAGACCGGCGACGAGCTCCCAGGTCCGCTCGCCCAGCGCGTCGGCGACGACGGTGAAGGCCAGGAACAGGCCGAGGACGACGTCCAAGACCACGCGCCACCTGCGCTTCGTCACCTCTCGCACAGGTTCGAAGCTACAAGCACGTCAGCGGGCCGGACCACTGCCGAAAGTCAAGGTGTCCAGGAAGGCCAGCGTCTGCGGCCAGGACAGCGCGTATGCGTCGGCGTTGACGGTGGTGCCGTGCCGTGAGGAGTCGCTGAAGCCGTGTTCGGCGCCCGGGAAGTGCTGGGTGAACGTCGCGCCGCGCGGCCGGGACTGCAACGCCGTCTGCAGCCGGGCGAACGTCTCGTAGGAGACGACGGTGTCGGCTTCCGGATAGGCGACGAGCACCGGCGCGGCGATCGATGTCGACAAAGCGACCGTGTCGAGGTCGTGGTTCGGCGGCGCCGGCTGACGGATCGTCGGGTGGTACGCGACGACGCCGGAAAGCCGCTGTTCACGGGCAGCGAGCAGAAGCGCGAACCGGCCGCCGAGGCACCAGCCCATGACCCCGGCCGACGTGCAGCCGAGGTCGCCGAGCAGGTGGTCGAGCAACGCCGTCTGCTCCGCCAGCGCGGTCTCGTCCCGCAGTTCGCCCAGCTTCGCGCCGAGGTCCTCGCGGGAGGTGTTGTCGGTGCTCGCGCCGTGGAAGACGTCCCAGGTCAGCGCCGTGATCCCGCGACCGGCCAGCTCGCCGGCCCAGGCCCGGACCTGCTCGCCGATGCCGGTGATCATCGGCAGGAGCAGCATCCCCCGCTCGGACCCACCGGCCGGGCGGGCCAGGTACGCGGAAAGGTCGCCGACACGGACGGTGGACGTCTCGATGCTCATGTCCCGCATGATGCATGATGATCCACCATGGCCGAGCGCACACTCGCCGAACAGTTGGGCGGCTACCTCCCCGAAGGCATCGAGGCCCTCGAAGAGCACGAGCGGCAGGACCTCGCCGACGCGCTGCGCGACGCGCGCAGGCGGCAGGCGAAAGCGCTCGCCGAAGCGGGCGAAGAGGGCCTCCGGTACGTCCCCGCGCTGCTGCGTGGAGCGGTCCGCAAGGCGGTCGGGCTGTGACGAACTACGAAGCCGAAGCCGAGATCCTGAAGCTCGCGCGCGTCCTCGCCGTCGAGCCGGCCCGGCTCGAGTACCTCGCCCGCGTCGACGCCGACGACCTGCGGGCGTTCCGCGAGCAGGTCACCGACACGCTGTTCGACGCGAACATCGCCGTCCTGCAGCGGATGGCGCTGGCCGCGCGGCTGCTGCCCGGCGGGGTGCTCGCCAAGATCGCCGAGAAGGTGTTCGGCCCGCTGCTGTGCGCCCGGATCGCCGGGGTGGTCGACGTCGCGCGCGGCGTCGACGTCGCCAAGCGGCTGCACCCGCGGTTCCTCGCCGAGGTCGCGGCCGAGCTCGACCCGCGGCGCGCGAGCGCGATCATCTCCCGCATCCCCCTCGAAACCGTCCTCGCGGTGGCGAACGAACTGGCGCGCAAGCAGGACTGGATCACCCTCGGCCGGTTCGTCGGGCACCTGCCGGACCCGACCGTGCGGCGGGCCCTCGACGAGATCGACGACCCCGGCCTGCTGCGGATCGCGTTCGTGCTCGACGACAAGAGCCGCATCGACCACGTCGTCGGCCTGCTCCCGGCCCACCGGCTCGGCCGGCTGATCACCGCCGCCGGCGCCGACGAAGACCTGTGGACCCCGGCGCTGGACATGCTGAACCACCTGAGCGCCGAGCGCCGGGGCGCGCTGGCCCCGATGCTCGGCGGGCTCCCGGACGGGCTCCGGGAACGCGCTCAGGCGACGATCAAGTAGATCCCGTAGCCGACGATCGCCGCGCACAGCACGAAGCAGATCACCGCCCCGGCCAGCGGTCCGGTGCCCGAGGCACCCGATTCGCGGGCCGATTCGCGGTGCGAAAGCCCGACTACCCCGAAGGAGAACAGGCTCGTCAGCACGACCACCGAGGCCAGCGCGACGACGAAGACGAGACCGAGGGAACCCCAATCGATGTGCACGGCGCTCCTCAGGCGTTGGCCGGCTGCGCGGCCGGCTCGGACTCGTTGATGGAGTTGGCGTTGACCGGGTTCCGCTTCGACGCGAGGTAGATGCCCACGGCGACGACGACCCCGGCGAGGCCGATCAGGACCGTGCCCCAGGTGCCGAGCGTCGAGACCTCGGCGGCGACCGCGCCGACGATCGCGGCGGCGGGCAGCGTCAGCGCCCAGGCCACGACCATCTTCCCGGCGACGCCCCAGCGGACCTCGGCGAGCCGGCGGCCCAGGCCCGAGCCGATGATGCCGCCCGAGCAGACGTGCGTGGTCGAGAGCGCGAACCCGAGGTGCGCCGAGGTGAGGATGACCGCCGCGGCGCTGGTTTCGGCCGCGAAGCCCTGCGGCGTCTGGATTTCCGTGAGCTTCTTGCCCATCGTCTGGATGATCCGCCAGCCACCGAGGTAGGTGCCCAGCGCGATCGCGGCCCCCGCGGTGAGGATGACCCAGATCGGCGGGTTCGAGCCCGGCGCGAGCGAGCCCGACGCGATCAGCGTCAGCGTGATGACGCCCATGGTCTTCTGCGCGTCGTTGGTGCCGTGGGCGAGCGAGACCAGCGACGCCGACGCGATCTGACCGGCCTTGAAGGTCTTGCCGACGGTCTTTTCCTTGGCCCGGGCGGTGATCCGGTAGACGAGGAAGGTGCCGAGCGTCGCGACGATCCCGGCGACGATCGGCGAGGCGAGCGCGGGGATCAGGACCTTCTCGACGACCTTCCCGAAGTGGACGGCGTCCGAGCCCGAGGCGATCCAGGTGGCGCCGATCAGCCCGCCGAACAGAGCGTGCGACGAGCTCGACGGCAGCCCGATGAGCCACGTCACCAGGTTCCACACGATCGCCCCGACCAGGCCGGCGAAGATGATCACCGGCGTCACCTTGGTGTCGTCGACGATGCCGCCGGAGATCGTCTTCGCGACCTCCACCGAGAGGAACGCGCCGACGAGGTTCAGCACGGCGGACACGGCGACCGCCACCCGCGGTTTCAGCGCGCCGGTGGCGATCGAGGTCGCCATCGCGTTGGCCGTGTCGTGGAAGCCGTTGGTGAAGTCGAAGGCCAGTGCCGCGACGATCACCACCAGCACGATGAGTGAGAAGTCCATGGCGGCCCTCTTCCGATGCCGGAGACGGTTCGTTAGCAACGCTACTGATCAACAAGACGCGCTCCGATCCCTGTCGTGTGACGGCTCCCTGAACTTCGGATGAACCGAGGTGGGGACAGCCCCACCCCGGACCCGGTGGTCTGGCCCAGTGCCCCCGGCCGATTCGCCTGCGACCGTCGATGCCGGACGAAAGGGGCAGCGATGAACAAGCTCGGGTGGGCGGTCGTCGCGACGGTGGCGTCGGCGGTGTTGTTCTTCTTCGGCACGGGATTGGACCCGGTGCCCGAGCTCGCCTGGCTCGCGCCGCTGCCGATCCTCCTGCTCGCCCCGCGCGTCCCCGGCGCGGCCGCGCTCGGCTGCGCGTTCGTCGCCTACCTCGCCGGCAGCTCCGGCAGCTGGAGCTACTTCTGGCACTCCCTGGCGGTTCCCCGGCCGGCCGCGCTCGCGATCCTCGGCGGCAGCGCGCTGCTGTTCGCACTGGCCGTCGGGCTGTTCCGGCCGCTGGTCCGGCGCGGCCACGGTTTTCTGGCCGCCTTCGCCGCACCCGCGTTGTGGACCGCCGCGCTCTACGTCGTCTCGCTGCTCAACCCGACCGGGCTCATGGGCACCCTGATGACCACCCAGGCCGACCGGCCGGACGTCGTGCGGATCGCCGCGGTGACCGGCGGCTGGGGCGTGGAGTTCCTGGTGCTGTTCGTCCCGGCCGCCGTGGCCGCCGCGCTCGCGCCCCGCGTCCGCGGCCTGGCCCGGCTGACCGGGCTGGTCGCCGTGGCCGCCGCGCTGGGCGCACTCGTCTTCTGGAACGTGCCGGCGCCCACCGGCCCGTCGACGCGGATCGCCCTGGTCGCGCCGGGGCAGAACCGCTGGGCGGTCGACGTCGCCACGCCGGACGGCCAGGCGCTCGTCCGGTCCTATGTGGACCAGATCGGCCGGCTGCCGGACGGCGTCCGGGCCGTCGTGCTCCCGGAAGCCGCCTTCGCGGTCGACCAGGCCAGCCGCCCGCGCCTCGTCGACGCCTTCACCGAGGTCGCCCGGGTCCGCGGTCTCGACGTCGTCACCGGCGTCCTCGACACCACCCCCGAAGGCCGGTTCAACGCCGCTCTGGCCATTCCGCCGTCCGGCGCTCCGGTCGAATACCGCAAGTGGCACAACGGGGATTCGCCGAACCTCGCGTCCGGCACCGAGCTCGTGCGCCTCGCCGGGATCGGGCTCATGGTGTGCATGGACGTCAACTTCGCCGACCCCAGCGGCGAATACGGCGAAGCCGGGACCGGCCTCGTGCTCATCCCGGCGTCCGACGAGGACGTCGACGGCTGGGAACACAGCCGCACGGCGCTGATCCGCGGCGTCGAGAACGGGTTCTCGGTCGCGTGGAGCGCCGCCCGCGGCACGCCGATGCTCGCGGACGCCGGCGGCCACGTCCTGGCCGACGCCCACACCGGCGGCAGCCCGTTCACGGTGGTCGTCGCCGACGTCCCGCTCGGCCCGGGCCACACGCCCTACGCCCGCTTCGGCGACTGGTTCGCGTGGCTCTGCGGCCTGGTTGCCTCGATCGGAGTAGTCGTGACGCTGTTCGGGCGAACCGGGGAAAAGGCGAGCACCCCCGCCGGGCCCGCCGCTACGGTCGGTCCATGACCTTGCGGCAACCCGACAGCCCCAGCGGCGTCACCCGGACCGTCCGGCCGGCCAAGCCGACCATCGCTTATGGACAGGACACCCAGCACTCGGCGTTCCCCAGCGTGACCCGGCTGCCGGACGGCACTTTGTACGCCGTCTTCCGCCAGGGCAGCAACCACTACGTCAGCCGCGACGGCTTCCTGCGCGCCACCTCGAGCCCCGACCAGGGCCGGACGTGGTCCGCGCCGGCGACCATCGTCGCCGCGTCCGCGGGCACCGACTACCGCGACCCGTCGGTGTCGCTCAGCCGCGCCGGCACCACGCTCTACCTGACCTACTTCAAGGGCACGACCTCGGTCAACGCCGCCGGCTCGTTCTTCCGCTCCTCGACCGACAGCGGCGCGACGTGGAGCGCCGAGACGCGGATCGACGCGAGCCTGCCGTCGTCGGCGATCACCGCGCCGGTCGTCCAGCTCCCCGACAACTCCCTGCTGGCCACGCACTACTCGAAGAGCTCCGGCGACACGTTCGACTCGGTCTGGCTGGCCCGCTCGACCGACAACGGCGGCACGTGGACGTCGACGAAGCTTGTCAACGGCCAGACCGCCGGCCGCGACTACCAGGAGCCGTATCTGGTGCAGCGGGACAACGCGCTGTTCCTGACGTTCCGCTGGGGCAACAACGCCTCGATCGGGGCGGCCCTGTCGACCGACAACGGCACCACCTGGTCCACCCCGGCCGCGGCGTTCGCCGGCAGCGGCCGGCCGTCGTCGGTGTGGCTGGCCGACGACACGATCGTTGTCTACGTGCGCGACGCGTCCCGCCGGTTCGCGGTGCGAGGCACGCGCGACCGCGGCACGACGTGGCTGCCGCCGGTCGTCGTCCAGACGCCGCCGAAGGGCGGGATGTCGACGTACGCGTCGATGCTGGAGACGACGCCGGGTCAGGTCTTCACGGTGCTGGCCGCCGAGGACTCGACGAGCACGGAATCGCGGCTGGCGTTCACGTACCTCGGCAGCGGGGCGCAGACGACGCCGCTCGGGTCCATCCCCGGCGAGCGGGACGCGGCCTGGTCGAACTACGACCAGCTCGTGCTGGGCACGACGTTCCAGCAGCCGAACGGCGGCCTCCCGATCCCGTGGTGGACGGGCAACGGCGCGGTGACGGTGACCGACGGAGTGCTGCGCTCGGCCAGCGCCGACAACGTCGCCGACCACGCGGTCCTCGAGACCAGCAGCGCGGACCACCGCGTCGAGGCCGACTTCGCGTGGACGGGCCAGGCCGGGTTCGGCCTGTTCCTGCGCTACACCGACTCGGGGAACTACCTGCTGTTCACGGCCGAGACCGGAGGGGCGAACCTCCGGGTCTACAAGGCGATCAGCGGCACGTTGACGCAGCTGGCGATCGTGACGGGCAAGCCGGTCAACGCGGGCGGATTCCACACTCTGGCGGCGGCCGTCCGCTCCGGCACGGTGACGGCCGCGGTCAACGGCGAGACGCTGATCCACTTCGACCTGTCCGCGGGCGACAACTCGGCGCTCAGCGGGACGGCGGCCGGGGTGAAGGTCAACGAGCAGGCCGGCGGCACGAACCAGTGTCGCCGGGTGGTGATCACCACCTGAGCTCCACGGCCGGGGATGATTGTGACGAGTCACAATCATCCCCGGTCATCTCTGAGCGTTCTCCCAGGTCGCTTCCAGCGGTATGTGACAGACCATGATCTGCATCACCTACTGACGGGTAACTGGAGGCAACGGAATGCGGGTCACCAACGGCGGTGTCAAGCGAATCCTGGCCGTGCTCGCCGCGGCGCTCACCTTCGGCGCGGTCGCGCCATCGATCGCCGAAGCGGCACCGAGCAGCGGCTGGAACGACTGGGGCTGCCGTCCGTCGGCCGCGCACCCGGAGCCCGTCGTCCTCGTGCACGGCCTCGGTGCCAACGACACCGTCAACTGGTTCTTCCACGCTCCGAAGATCGCCGCCCAGGGCTACTGCGTCTTCTCGCTGACCTACGGCACCGGCATCCTCGGCCCGGGCGTCGGCGGGCTCGCGTCGATGCGGGACAGCGCCGCGCAGCTCGGCCGGTTCGTCGACCGGGTGCGGTCCGCGACCGGCGCCGCGAAAGCCGACATCGTCGGCCACTCCGAGGGCAGCACCATGCCCGCGTACTACCTGAAGTACGGCGGCGGTGCCGCGAAGGTCGCGCACTTCGTCGGCTTCGGCGCGAACTACCGCGGCACCACGCTCGGCGGCCTCGACAAGCTGGCGAAAGCCCTGCTCACGACCGTGCCCGGGCTGGGCCTGGTCCTGAAGACCGCCTGCGGCTCCTGCACGGAGTACCTGGCGCCGTCGGCCTTCCTGGACGACCTCGCCCGCGGCGGCGTGCACGTTGCGGGGCCGTCCTACACGAGCATCGTCAGCAAGTACGACGAGGTCGTCACGCCCTACACCAGCGGCATCCTGAACGAGCCGGGCGCGACGGACATCGTGCTGCAGGACTTCTGCCCGTCCGACGCCTCGGGTCACCTGAGCCAGGCGATCGACCCCAACGTCACCGGCCTGATCCTGCACGCGCTGGACTCGTCCTACACGCCGAAGTGCACCCCGTTCACGCTTCCGCTGTGAGCGGGTTCTGCCCGAGGAACCGGCGTCCGTTTTCGGCGGACTCCCGGACGGCGTCGAAGCCGTACTCCACCATCGCGGACTCGTAAGCCGCCACGGCCTCGAGCTGCGGAGCCCCGGCCAGCGCGGACGCCAGCGCCGCACCGTCGCGCAACGCGGTGTTGGCGCCCGCGCCGCCGGCCGGGCTCATCGCGTGGATCGCGTCGCCGACGAGCGTCACCCGCGACGGTTCCCACGGCCCGATCGGCACGCTCGTGCGGATCGGCTGCGGGAACGTCGCGGGGACGTCCCAGTGCTCGACCATCGCGCGGGCCAGCGGGTGCCAGTCTTCGACCAGCCCGAGCGCGACCTTCCGCAGGTCGTCCGGGGTCATCGCGGCCAGCTCCGCCTCGGTGTGGCCGACGACTTCCCAGCGCGCGCCGACCGAGCACGTCATGTACGGCTCGCCGTCGCGCAGCTCCAGATCGGGCACCAGGCGCGCGCACGCGCCAGCTACCGACTCGGGGTAGTCGACCGGCGCGAACCCCACCATCGTCCGGTCCGGGCCGACCATCATGGTGAAGATCGCGAACATCTCCGGGTCGAACAACCGCCGGGTGGCCGGGGTCAGCGGGATCCGGCCGTACAGGTGCACGAGCCCGGCGTCGACGACCTCGGCGTGCGGGAGGTACTGCCGCCGCACCGGCGAGTTGATCCCGTCCGCGCCGACCAGCAGCGTGCCCCGGGCCGACGTCCCGTCGGCGAAGTGCGCGGTCACCCCGTCCACGTCGGTCTCGTAGTGCGTGAACTGCTTGCCGTACGCGACTTCCTGGCCGTGCAGCAGGATCTGCCGCAGCGTGAAGCGGTTGATGTTGAGGTGCGTGCCCTCGTCTTCCAGGCGCGTGAGCAGCCGCAATCGCTCGTCGTAGATGTTGGTGTGCGGCCGCGCCCGGCCCGCGGTGGCGCGGAAGAGCTCGTGCAGCTCGGGACGCAGCACCGCGCGCAACGCCGAATCGCCGTCGCCGCCGATGTGCAGCCGGTAACCCTGCTTGCGCGCGCCGGGCGACTCGTCGCGTTCGTGGACCTGGCAGGGGATTCCGGCTCGGCGCAGGCCCTGCGCGAGGCACAGGCCACCCAGACCGGCACCGATGATGATCACGGACACAGCTGTCCCTTCGTCACGGATGAGGAAGGGACGCACAGGTAAGCCTGCTTGCGCTTGCCCGGACTAACCCATACCGGACTGTGTCTTCGCGCGTCCTCGGTTCCGACGTTAGCGCACGCGATCCCCGGCGCGCCACACCGACTTCGTCAGCGGCACTCCCGGCCGGTAGGCCAGGTGCGTCACCGACGGCGCGTCGAGCACGTGGACGTCCGCCCGCGCGCCGGGCCGCAGGAAGCCCACGTCGTCGCGGCGCAACGCCTTCGCGCCGCCCGCCGTCGCCGACCAGACGGCCTCTTCGATCGTCATGCGCATCTGCAGCACGGCCGTCGCGACGCAGAACGCCATCGACGTCGTGTACGAGCTGCCCGGGTTGGCGTTGCTGGCGAGCGCGACCGTCGCGCCCGCGTCGAGCAGCCGCCGCGCCGGCGCCAGGGACTGCCTCGTCGACAAATCGCACGCGGGCAGCAAAGTCGCGACGGTATCCGACGCGGCCAGTGCTTCGACATCGGCGTCCGAAAGGTACGTGCAGTGGTCGACGCTCGCCGCGCCGAGCTCCACCGCGAGCCGCACGCCGGGCCCCTCGCCGAGCTGGTTGCCGTGCACGCGCAGGCCGAGCCCGCGCCCGGCGGCGGCCTTCAGCACCCGCGACGACTGGGCCTCGTCGAACGCGCCGGTCTCGCAGAAGACGTCCGCCCAGCGCACGCTCTCCGCGACGGCGTCGAGCATTTCACCGCACACCAGGTCCACATAGGACTCCGCGTCGGCACCCGGCGGTACCAGGTGCGCGCCGAGGAATGTGACCTCGTCGGCGACCTCCGCGGCGATCCGCGCGCTTCGCGCTTCGTCGGCGACCGTGAGGCCGTAGCCCGTCTTGGTCTCCAGGCAGGTCGTCCCCTGCTGAGCCGCTTCCTCGACGTGACGACGCAGGTTCGCCGCCAGCTGCTCGTCGGACGCCTCCCGCGTCGCGCCGACCGTGATCGCGATTCCGCCTGCCGTGTAGGGCTTTCCGGCCATCCGCGCCTCGAACTCGGCGGTGCGGTCGCCGGCGAAGACGAGGTGCGTGTGGCTGTCGACCCAGCCGGGCAGCACCGCGCGGCCCTCGACGTCGACGCGCTCGTCGGCGTCCGGCGCCTGGGCGGCGGGGCCTGCCCACGCGATCTGGGCGCCGTCGATGACGAGCGCGGCGTCGGTGAGCCGGCCCAGTCCGGCGTCGTTCGTGGTGAGCTCGCCGATACCCGTGATCAGGACTGCCACAGTGCCTCGATCTCCTTCGCCAGAACGGTTTCCGGTCGCTCGACCAGCTGGTGTTGACCTTCCCGCACGACCTCGCGGCCCGCCACGACGACGTGCCGGACGTCGGCGCCGGACGCCGCGAACAGGACCCCGGACGGCTCGATCCCGGCCGTCCGGACCGAGTCCAGGCCGACCGTGACGAGGTCCGCGCCCTGCCCGGCGGAAAGCGAGCCGACCTCGGACCAGCCGACGGCCGCGTGATCGGTGCCCGCTTCGAGGAGCTCCTCGGCGGTGAAGCGGCCGCGTTCCTCGCTGGCCAGGCGGTCGTCCAGCTCCAGCGCGCGCGTCTCCTCGAAGGCGTCGACGACGGCGTTGGAGTCGCTGCCGACGCTCAACCGGCACCCGGCGTCCCGCAGGGCGCGGGCCGGGCCGATGCCGTCGCCGAGGTCGCGTTCGGTCGTCGGGCAGAAGCACGCTCGCGCGACGCTCAGCCGGTCGATGTCCGACGCGGTCAGGTGGGTGGCGTGCACGGCGACCAGCCGGTCGGTCAGCACGCCGTGGTCGTGCAGCAGCTCGGTGGGCGTGCGGCCGTAGGCGGCCTGGCACTGCTCGTTCTCGGCGCGCTGCTCGGAAAGGTGGACGTGCACGACCCGCGCACTGTCCACAGTTGACAGTTCGGCCGCCGGAACCGCTCGCACCGAGTGGATCGCGGCGCCGACGCGGAACAGTTCGTCTTCCTTCAGCTCCGCCACACGCGAGGCCCAAGCCGAAGCCGAGCCGTCGGAGAACCGCCGCTGGACCTCGTCCGGCTCGACGCCGATGCCGCCCGCGAGGTAACACGTGTCGAGGAGCGTCAGCCGGATCCCGGCGTCCGCCGCGGCCCGGCGCAGGGCCTCCCCCATCGCGTTCGGGTCGGCGTACGGCTTCCCGCCGGGCGCGTGGTGCAGGTAGTGGAACTCCCCGACGCTCGTGTAACCGCCGAGGACCATTTCGGCGTAGACCCCGCGCGCCAGCCGGTAGTACGTGTCGGGGTCGAGCCGCGCGGCCAGCGCGTACATCCGCTCGCGCCACGTCCAGAACGTGCCGCGCTCGTGGTGCGTCCGGCCGCGCAGGGCGCGGTGGAAGGCGTGCGAATGCCCGTTCGCGAACCCCGGCAACGTCAGTCCATTCAGGACTACACCGCCTCGAGGCGCACCCACGGTCACCGACGTGATCCGGCCGTCCGAGACGTCGATCCGCACCGCGGAAGCGATTCCGCCGGGCAGCCAGGCCTGTTCGCACCAGAAAACTGTCGGTGCCGGGCGGTAGGCTGGAAACGGGGGGCGCCCCCGCGGGCCGGAGGTCATCGCGCCAGCCGTTCCAGCACCGTGGCCAGCGCAGCGGCGCCGGCCTCGACGTCGCCGGACTCGGCGAACTCCTCCGGCGAGTGGCTGATCCCGGTCGGGTTGCGCACGTAGAGCATCCCGGACGGGACGAACCCGGCGAGGATCGCCGCGTCGTGGCCGGCGCCGGTCGGCAGCTCCGGCGGCGCGCCGAGCCAGCCGCCGAGGTCGCGGCGCAGCGCGTCGTCGAACACGACATCGTCCGAATAGGACTCCCGCGTCACCTGGACCCGGCAGCCTTCCTCGGCCGCGGCGGCGGAGGCGGCCCGGCTGATCTCGCCGACCAGCTCGGGCGTTCCCGAGCCCGGCACCCGCGCGTCGAGCCAGAGGTCCACTGTGGACGCGATGACGTTGGTGCCGCCGGGGGTCGGCACGAGCCGGCCGACGGTCGCCCGCGCGTCCGGCACCTTCGCGGCCAGCCGCCGGACGGCGGTGACCGTCGCGGCCGCGGGCAGCATCGGGTCGGCCCGGTCCGCGATGAGCGTCGCGCCGGCGTGGTTTCCCTGCCCCTCGAAGGAGAACCGCCACCGCCCGTGCGCGATCACCGTGCTGCCGACGGCCACCGGCGCACCGAGGTCGACGAGCCCGCGCCCCTGCTCGACGTGCAGCTCGACGAACCGGCCGATCCGGTCGAGCCGCTCCGCGTCGGGCCCGATCCGAGCCGGGTCGAAGCCGGCCTTCGCGGCCGCTTCCGCGAACGTGACGCCGTCGGCGTCCCGCAGGCCGCGCGCCTTGTCGGCGTCGATGGTGCCGGTGAGCAGCCGCGAGCCGAGGCACGGGACGCCGAACCGGCCGCCCTCCTCCTCGGCGAAGACCACGATGGCGAGCGGCTTTCCCGGCCGGAACCCTTTGGCTTGCAAGGCTTCCACGGCGGCCAGCGCGCTCGTGACACCGAGCGGACCGTCGAACGCGCCACCACCGGGCACCGAGTCGAGGTGGCTGCCGGTGACGACGGCGTTGCGTCCCGGCGGCCCCCACCAGGCCCAGATGTTGCCGTTGCGGTCGGTCTCGACGTCCAGTTCGAGCCCCAGCGCGCGCTCGACGAACCACGCGCGCAGGTCCTGCTCCGGCCCGTCGAAGGCGTGCCGGGAGTAACCGCCGCGCTTCGGGTCGCGCCCGACGTCGTCGATCTCGGCGAGCAGCCCGGAGGTCGTCACGCCTGGTCCCGCATCGGCACCCGCACGCCGCGTTCGTCGGCCACGTCGTTCGCGCGGTCGTACCCGGCGTCGACGTGGCGGATGACACCCATGCCCGGGTCGTTGGTGAGCACGCGCTCCAGCTTCTGCGCGGCCAGCGGCGTCCCGTCGGCGACGCTGACCTGCCCGGCGTGGATCGAGCGGCCCATGCCGACGCCGCCGCCGTGGTGGATCGACACCCAGCTGGCGCCCGACGACGTGTTGACCAGCGCGTTCAGCAGCGGCCAGTCGGCGATCGCGTCGGAGCCGTCGGCCATGCCCTCGGTCTCGCGGTACGGCGAGGCGACACTGCCGGAGTCGAGGTGGTCGCGGCCGATGACGACCGGCGCCTTCAGCTCGCCACTGGCGACCATCTCGTTGAACCGCAGGCCGGCCAGGTGCCGCTCGCCGTAGCCGAGCCAGCAGATCCGCGCCGGCAGGCCCTGGAACGCCACGCGCTCGCCGGCCAGCTTGATCCAGCGGGCGAGGGATTCGTTCTCCGGGAACAGTTCCAGCATCGCGCGGTCGGTCGCGGCGATGTCCTCGGGGTCACCGGAGAGCGCGGCCCAGCGGAACGGGCCGTTGCCCTCGCAGAACAGCGGGCGGATGTAGGCGGGCACGAAGCCGGGGAAGTCGAACGCGCGCTCGCAGCCGCCCAGCTTCGCCTCGCCACGCAGGGAGTTGCCGTAGTCGAAGACCTCGGCGCCCTTGTCGAGGAAGCCGAGCATCGCGTCGACGTGGTCGGCCATCGACTCGCGCGAGCGGTCGGTGAACTCGTCGGGCTTCTTCGCCGCGTAGTCGTGCCAGTCGTCGACGCTGACACCCTTGGGCAGGTACGAAAGCGGGTCGTGCGCGGAAGTCTGGTCGGTGACGATGTCGACCTCGACGTCGCGGCGCAGCAGCTCCGGCAGCACCTCGGCGGCGTTGCCGACGACGGCGACCGACAGCGGCCGCTTCTCCTGCTTCGCCTTGGTGACGCGGGCGATCGCGTCGTCCAGGTTGTCGGCGACCTCGTCGAGGTAGCGCGTCTCGACGCGGCGGTGCGCGCGCTGCGGGTCGCACTCGATGACCAGCGCGACGCCGTCGTTCATGGTCACGGCGAGGGGCTGCGCGCCGCCCATGCCGCCGAGGCCGGCGGTCACCGTCAACGTCCCGCGCAGCGACCCGCCGAACTTCTTCTTCGCGACGGCGGCGAACGTCTCATACGTGCCCTGGAGAATGCCCTGGGTGCCGATGTAGATCCACGACCCGGCCGTCATCTGGCCGTACATCGTCAGGCCCTGCTGCTCGAGGCGGCGGAACTCCGGCCAGGTCGCCCAGTCACCGACCAGGTTCGAGTTGGCGATGAGCACGCGCGGCGCCCACTCGTGCGTGCGGAACACGCCGACCGGCTTGCCGGACTGCACGAGCAGCGTCTCGTCGACCTCGAGCGAGGTCAGTTCGCGGGTGATGGCGTCGAAGCTGGCCCAGTTGCGGGCGGCCTTGCCGGTGCCGCCGTAGACGACCAGGTCCTCGGGCCGCTCGGCGACGTCGGGGTCGAGGTTGTTGTGGAACATCCGCAGCGCGGCTTCGGTCTGCCACGACTTGGCGGTGAGCTGGGTGCCGCGGGCGGCACGGACTACGCGGGGCTCGTGGTTCATCAGACCTCCAGACGGGCGGCGTCGAGGACGGCGCCGGAGCGGACGAGTTCTTCGGCGGCCGCGATCTCGGGCGCCAGGTGGCGGTCGGGGCCGGGGCCCGCGACCTTCGTGCGGAGCAGGTCGCGGACGCGGCCGGTGACCGGCGACGGCTCCAGCGGCGCGCGGAAGTCCAGCGCCCGGGCCGCCGTCAGCAGCTCGATGGCCAGCACCGTGGTCAGGCCGTCGACGGCCTTGCGCAGCTTCCGCGCGGCCGACCAGCCCATGGAGACGTGGTCCTCCTGCATGGCGCTGCTCGGGATGGAGTCGACGGACGCGGGCACGGCCAGCCGCTTGAGCTCGCTGACGATCGCGGCCTGCGTGTACTGGGCGATCATGTGGCCGGAGTCGACGCCGGGGTCGTCGGCGAGGAACGGCGGCAGGCCGTGCGAGCGGGCCTTGTCGAGCATCCGGTCGGTGCGGCGCTCGGCGATGCTGGCGACGTCGGCGACCGGGATGGCCAGGAAGTCCAGCACGTACGCGACGGGCGCGCCGTGGAAGTTGCCGTTGGACTCGACGCGGCCGTCTGCGAGGACGACGGGATTGTCCACAGCGGACCGGAGTTCCCGGTCGCCGACGAGCTCGGCGTGGGTGAGGCTGTCGCGCGCGGCGCCGTGGACCTGCGGGGCGCAGCGCAGCGAGTAGGCGTCCTGGACGCGGTTGCAGTCCGGGCCGCGGTGGCTCTCGACGATCTTCGAGCCCTGCAGCGCCGCCCACATCCGCGCGGCGGACGTGGCCTGACCGGGGTGCGGCCGGAGGGCCTGGAGGTCGGCGGCGAACGCGCGGTCGGTGCCCAGCAACGCCTCGACGCTCATCGCGGCGGTGATGTCCGCGATGTCGAACAGCCGGTGCAGGTCGGCGGCGGCGAGCAGGAGCATGCCGAGCATGCCGTCGGTGCCGTTGGTGAGGGCGAGGCCCTCCTTCTCCGCGAGGACGACCGGCTCGATGCCGGCGTCCTTCAGCGCTTCTTCCGCTTTCACGATCGCGCCGCGGTACTCGACTTCGCCTTCGCCCATGAGCGCGAGCGCGACGGCGGCGAGGGGCGCGAGGTCACCGGAGCAGCCGAGCGAGCCGTACTCGTGGACGATCGGGGTGATCCCGGCGTTGAGCAGGGCCGCAAGCGTTTGCGCGGTGCCCGGGCGGACGCCCGTGTACCCGCTGGCGAGGGTCCGCAGCCGCAGCAGCATCAGCCCGCGGACGACCTCGGTCTCGACGGCGGGCCCGGCCCCGGCGGCGTGCGAGCGGATCAGGCTGCGCTGCAGCGCGGTCCGGCTCTCGACGGGGATGTGACGGGTGGCGAGCGCGCCGAAGCCGGTCGAGACGCCGTAGGTGGGCGTGACGGCGTGGGCGAGGTCTTCGATGTGCTGGCGGGTGGCGACGAGGTTCTTCTCGGCCGCGTCCGTGAGCCCGACCGGCGCGTGGCCGCGGACGACGTCGACGACCTGGGCGGCGGTCAGGGGTTCCGGGCCCAGGAGCACTTTTTCCGGCATGGGCTCATTGGACACGGCGTTTCCCGCTGGTGGGATGCCTCAACGAGTGGTTTCGTCTGGGATCCCAGACATTAGGCTCGGGTCATGGGCGAGAGCAGCAAGGTGCCGGCGTTGCGCCGCGGCTTGGCGGTGCTGAGCCTGCTGGCCACGCGCCCGGGCCCGGTGACCGCGGCGGCGATCGCGCGCGAAGCGGGACTCCCCCGCTCGACGACGTACCACCTGCTCAGCGAGCTGGAGGCGGCCGGGTTCGTCGTCCACCTGCCCGCGGAACGCCGCTACGGCCTCGGCATCGCGGCCTTCGAGCTGGGCTCGGCCTACCTCCGGCACGACCCCCTCGAACGGCTGGCCGGGCCGCTGCTGCGCAAGCTCGTCGACCGCGCCGGCCACACCGCGCACCTGGGCGTCCTGCACGGCAACGAGTCGCTGTACCTGATCAAGGAGCGCCCGGCCCGGCCGGAGACGCTGGTGACCGAGGTCGGCGTCCGGCTGCCGGCCCAGCTGACGGCGTCCGGCCGCGCGATCCTGCGCCACCTGCCGGCCCCGCACGTCCGGGCGTTGTTCCCGTCGCCGTCGTCGTTCGTCCTCCGCACCGGCCGCGGCCCGCACACCCTCGCCGACCTGCGCCGGACGTTGACGGCGGAGCGCCGGCTCGGCTGGTCGGTCGAGGACGGCCACGTGACGGCGGGGTTCGCCTCGGTGGCGGCCCCGGTCTTCGACCACGGCGCCCGCCCGCTGGCGGCGATCAGCGTGACCCTGCGCCACCACTGCGCCGCCGACCCGTGCACGGAGACGTGGCCGGACCTGGCGGCCGAGGTGGCGGCGACGGCGGCCGAGCTGACCAGCCGCATCGGCGGCCACCCGGGCTGACCCGCTGCTGCGATCGGGGCAACTGTCACCGAACGGCTCGATTCCACTCCGCTGGGTTATTACCGTGGCTGACAGGGGTTTCGAGGGGACGTCGGCTGATGGACGACGCACGGGTGACGCGCGTGGGGTTCGGCGCGGTCCTGGCCGTCGCCGAGTTCCGCGCGATGTGGGTCGCCGAACTGCTGTCCATCTGCGGGGACCAGCTCGCCCGCGTCGCGCTCGCCGTCCTCGTCTACCAGCGCACCGGCTCGGCGGCCCTGACCGGCCTGACCTACGCCCTGACGTACGTGCCCTCGCTGCTCGGCGGCATCCTCCTGGCCGGCGCGGGCGACCGGTGGCCGCGCCGGGACGTCATGGTCGTCACCGATCTGGCCCGCGCCGCGCTGGTCGCCGTCATCGCGGTCCCCGGCGTTCCGCTCTGGGTGCTGTGCGTGCTGGTCGCGGTGATGACGGCGCTGGGCGGGCCGTTCAAGGCGGCGCAGCAGGCGCTGCTGCCCTCGGTGCTCGAAGGCGAGCGCTACCTGCTCGGGATGGCCCTGCGGAACGTGACGATCCAGGGCGCGCAGCTGGCCGGGTTCGCCGGCGGCGGGCTGCTGATCGCCGCGCTCGCGCCGTCCGCGGCACTGGCGCTGGACGCGGTGACGTTCGTGCTCTCGGCGGCGTTCCTGGTCACCGGCGTGCGCCGCCGGGCGGCGGTGGCGCAGGCGGTCCGGCCCGCCTGGCTGTCGACGACGTCCGCGGGGATCCGGCTGATCTGGCGCGACCCGGCGTTGCGGACGCTGGTGGCGCTGAACTGGCTGGCCGGCTTCTACGTCGTGCCGGAGGCGCTGGCCGCGCCGTACGCGGCCGGGATCGGCGCGGGCGCGGCGCTGGTGGGGCTGCTCATGGCGGCGGACCCGGCGGGCAGCGTGCTGGGCGGCGTCGTGTTCGGGAAGTGGATCCCGGAACGCGCGCAGGTCCGTGTGCTGGGCTGGCTCGGGATCGCGGCCGGGCTACCGCTGGTCCTGTTCGTCTTCCGGCCGGGGCTGGTGCTGTCGGTGGTGCTGCTGGCGGCGTCCGGGCTGCTGGCCACCGGCTACAACATCCAGGGCACGGTCTCGTTCATGCGCCGGGTGCCCGACGAGCACCGCGCGCAGTGCGCGGGCGTGAACTCGGCGGGGCTGATCACCGTGCAGGGCGTCGGCGCGGCCGCGGCAGGCGCGCTCGCCGACGTGCTGAGCCCGGCCCACACCATCGCCGCGGCCGGGGCGGCGGGTGCCGCGGTGGCCGTGCCGATCGCGAGGGCGTGGCGCCGGGTCGGGCTGGAGGAACCATGACCTCAGTTGTCGCGTCCGCACATGGCGCGCCTCCCTCCGGCACTCCGGGCCGGCCCGGCTCCGTCACCGGCCGGACACCATGAGTATGCGGACCGGCGCCGGGACCCCGCGCGGCGGACCACGCTTTCGTGACGTCCTCGTGGCTCCACGGCGCTGGGCGCTGTGGAGCCAAAGTCCGCGGGTGATCGTCTACTGCCTGCTGAGCGAGGCGGTGGCGGTGGTGCTGACGCTGCGCCCGTTCCCGGTCGCGGTGGACCGCCGGACGCTGCTGATCCTCGCGGTGCTGCTGGTCCTGGGCGTGGTGCAGTCGGAGACGGGCCGCCGGGTCGAGCGCATCCGCCGCCGGGTGTCGGGGACCCCGCACATCAACATGACGTCGGTGTGGACGTTCGCCGGCGTCCTGCTGCTGCCCCCGTCGCTGCTGGCGGTGCTGGTCTGCGGCCTGTACGCGCACCTGGCGGTCCGCAGCTGGTACCGCCTGCAGCGGGTGCCGGTGTCGAGGACGGTCAGCAACGCGGCCATCATCCTGCTCTCGTGCTACGCGGCCCAGGCGGTCATGCGGGTCTCCGGTGCACCGGACGTGCGCTCGGCTTTCACGCACGGCTGGGCCGGAACGTTCGCGATCGCGGCGGCCGGAGCGACGTTCTTCCTGGTGAACGCGCTGCTGGTGCTCCCGGCCCGCCGTGAGATCGGCCGCACCCCGGAGGCGCTGTTCGGCACGTGGTCGGACAACGGCCTGGAGGTGGCGACGCTCTGCCTGGGCGCGTTGAACGCCGTGGCCCTGGCCATGCTGCCGGGCCTGGTGGTGCTGGTGCTCCCGCCGTTGCTGCTGTTGCACCGGACGGTGCTGGTGAAGCAGCTGGAGGTGGCGGCCCACCGCGACGAGAAGACGGGCCTGTACAACACGAGCGGCTGGCACTCCCTGGCCGAGCGAACCCTCTCGGGCGCCGCCCGTCAGCAAACGACGTTCGGCCTGCTGATGCTGGACCTCGACCACTTCAAGCAGGTGAACGACACGTACGGCCACCTGGCGGGCGACGCGGTGCTCAAAGCGGTGGCCGAGGCGATCATCGCAGCGGTCCGAGGCCGAGGCGACGCGGTAGGCCGCTTCGGCGGCGAAGAGTTCGTGGTGCTGTTGCCGGGCATCGCCCACCCGGACATCGGAGCGGTGGCGGAGCGCATCCGCCGAGCCGTCACCGCCCTGAAGGTCCCGGTGGGCCAGCTGTCGATCACGGGCTTGTCGACATCGATAGGCATGGCGGTCTACCCGAAGGCAGGAACCTCACTACAACGCCTGCTGGACGCGGCGGACACGGCCCTCTACCACGCAAAAGCAACCGGCCGGAACAAGGTGGTCCACGTAGCGGACCTGGTGTAGATCAGACGGCCTTCTGCCGCCGCCCGGCATCGAGCCCGAGCATGGCAAGCAACTCGGCACATTCCAGGACGTTCGAAGAGTGCCCGGCCACAGTGATAACGGCCCGATCATTCTGTTCGGCAAGCCGAACGGCCTCCTCGGCCCGGATAACCCCCATCCGACTGTCTTCATCGTTGGCGGTCGAGCTGCCGTTGGAACGGGCCCAGGTCATCTGGCCACCTACTTCCGGCCCCGCGGGTGCAGAGCCATGGTCGGGCCTCCAGCATGACACTCACAAAAATTTCACCCACAAGTGGGCCCCATCACAAGCCCTAAACACAGCGAGTAGACCTCAATGGAAGGGGCAACGGCCAAGCGGGCGGTAGACCCGAAACCGCAGGTAGATGCGTGGTTGGCGACTGAAAAGCCCGTTTGAGGAGCGGTGACCGGGGCGCGCGGCGAGGGACGGGCTGGCCGGGGTGGGCCAACTGGGTGACGGCCGGGGTGAGTCGGCTGGGGATGGGTGGGGTGGGCGAGGTGCGGCCGGCTGGGATGAGCGGCGAGGAACGGCTCGGCTGAGAATGCGCCGACCAGGTTGCGGGTGGGATGGGCCGGCTGGCGGTGAACTGAGCGGGGCGGGCAGGGCCGGACGGAGCGGGGCCGGGCGGAGCCGGGCGGGCGGAGCCGGGCCGGGCAGAGCGGGCCTGGTGGCGGGCCGGGCGGAGCCGGGGGGGGCGGGCGGAGCCGGGCCGGGCCGGGCAGGGCGAGGCGGGCAGGGCAGAGCCGGGCAGGGCAGAGCCGGGCAGGGGCAGGGCCGGGCAGCGCCCAGCCTGGCGGGGCAGGGCAGGGGCAGGGCCGGGCAGCGCCGAGCCGGGCGGGGGCAGGGCCGAGCCGGGCAGGGCGAAGTGGGGCAGGGCGGGCAGGGCGGGCAGGGCGGGCAGGGCGGGCAGGGCGGGCAGGGCGGGCAGGGCGGGCAAGGCAAGCCAGGGCGGAGCGGCCGCGCCAGGCCAGGCGGGGCGAGCCGGGCCAGGCGGGGCAGGCCAGGCAGGGCAGGCCAGGCAGGGCAGGCCAGGTCCGTAGCCCTTCCGGCACCCCGAAGCCCTGATTGTGACTACGGCCGTCAGCACCGCGTCAAGGCGGGAAAGCGTGCCTTGACCCGGCACTGCCGGCCGTGTTCTGGCTTCGGATCGGGGTGCGGGGGGGGTCTGGGTCCTCGTCGGTGCGTGTTCGCGCGTCGGCTCGCGCGTGAGCGGCGCGCCATGCGCAGCGGTGCAGGCTGTGGCCAGGCGCAAGCCGCAGCCCAGCCGGCGAGGCGCCAGCCGCAGCGAGGCGCGAGCCTCAGCCGCGAAGCGGGGGCAAGGGGCAGAGCCCCAAAGGCGGGGTCCAGGGGCGAAGCCCCGGAGAGAGGGGCGAAGCCCCGAGAAGCAGGGTCCAGGGGCGAAGCCCCGGGGAGGGGGTCCAGGGGAGGGGGTCCAGGGGGCGAAGCCCGCCTGGCGGGGGTCTGGGGGTTCGACCCCCAGAAAACATGGACGAAACCGAAGAGAAGGCCGAAGCCCCGAAGGGGCGACGGCCTTCTCGAAGGTGGAGGTGCCGGGAATTGAACCCGGGTCCTCTGGCGTATCAACAGGACTTCTCCGTGCGCAGTCCGCTACGTCTCTACTTGGCCCCCTCGGTCACGCGAACAAGCCGAGGTGACGAGCCCAGCCACTGTTTGCTTCACGACTGTTCCCCGTGGCCGGGACAGTCGCTGAGCCTCCTAGCTGATGCCGGTACCCGGGCCGGAGGCGAACCCGGGCCGACAGAGACGCACTCGCTCAGGCGGCGAGGGCGTACTCGCGCTGACTGGAGTCGGCGCTTATTTGGTTGCGATGACGCTTAACGGTGGTCTCTCGCCTGCACCGGCACGCTTCTCCTGAATCAACGTCCAAAGTCGAAACCGTTCACCCCCTTGGTGGGAACACAACCTGTACATCATAACGCGTCCCGCCATCCCTTTACTCCAGGTGGGTAGGGCCAGCCCTACCGCGAGGATGCCCGCGCGCACCATGTCCGGAACGGCCGGCGGAGACGACCCTGGAGTCCATCGTGGGATGAAGGGAGCCTGGTCATGGATAGCGAAAGGCGGGATCCGCCGTTCGGCGGTTCGGTGGTGTTCCTGCTGATGAACCTGCCGCTGGGGGTGGTGGCGTTCGCGGTGCTGACGACGTTCCTCGCGGCCGGGCTGGGGACCGCGGTCGTGTGGGTGGGCGTGGGCCTGCTCGCGCTGCTCGTGCTGGGTGTGCGGGGGGCCGCCCGGCTGGAGCGGGCGCGGGTCTACGCCCTGCTCGACCGGTACATCGACCTGCCTTACCTGCCGCTGCCCGCGGAGGGGCAGAAGAACCGGTGGAAGGGCCGGCTGAAGGACCCGTCGACGTGGCGGGACCTGGCTTACTTCTTCGTGCTCTTCCCGCTCGGCATCGTCGAGTTCGTGCTGGTGACGACGTTCTGGTCGACGAGCTTGGCGCTGGCGGGGCTGCCGATCTACTTCCGATGGCTGCCGGGCGGCGCGTACTACTTCCCGTCCGACGACCTGCGGTGGCTGACCGTGGATTCGACGGTGGAAGCGCTACCGTGGGCAGCGCTGGGGGTGTTGTTCATCGCGTTGTCGGTGGCGCTGACCAAGGCGCTGGCGGGGGTGCACGCCCGGCTGGCGAACGCGCTGCTGGGGACGACCGTGGCCCAGCGCCGTCGGATGGAGCGCTGGTGGGAAGACCGGGAAGACGCGGAACAGAAGAACCTGGTGGCGGGATGACCGAGGCGCAGCGGCTGGAGCACCCGCGGCCGAACCCGGCTCGCACGATCGTGTACATGATCGTCAGCTTCGTCTTCCGGATCCTGCAGTTCGTGCTGATCGTGACGGGGATCGCGGTGGGGGTCGGCACGGCGGTGGTGTGGGTCGGGTTCCCGATCCTGCTGGCGACGACGAGCTTCATCCGCTGGTCGGCGGACCGGGAGCGGGCGTGGCTGGGGTCGATGCTGCGGGTGCCGCTGCCGCCGGTGGAGCGGCGCTCGCAGGAGGGCCTGCCCCTGCTGCGGCGCTGGATGGTGCGGCTGAGCGACCCGACGACGTGGCGTGACCTGGCGTACCTGATGGTGGCGTTCCCGCTGGCTTGCGCGGAGCTCGGGATCGCGATCGCGTCGATCGTGCTGCTGCCGATGGCGATCTGGGTGACGCCGTGGCTGGGCTGGCTGCACGGCGAGCTGGGCATCGCGTTGCTGGGCCCGAACCGGACGGAGCGGCTGGAGCAGAAGGCCGAGCGCCTGCAGGCGTCACGCGCCCGGGGTGTCGACGCCGCCGAAGCGGAGCGGCGCCGCATCGAGCGTGACCTCCACGACGGCGCGCAGCAGCGGCTGGTCGCGGTCGCGATGAGCCTCGGGCGGGCGAAGTCGAAGTTCGACCAGGACCCGGACATGGTGCGGGAGCTGATCGACGAGGCGCATTCGGACGCGAAGCTCGCCGTGTCGGAGCTGCGCGACCTGGCGCGCGGCATCTACCCGGCGGTGCTGGGCGACCGCGGGCTGGACGCGGCGTTGTCGGCGCAGGCGGCGAAGTCGCCGATCCCGGTGGACGTGACGGTGACCGTGGACCCGCGGCCGCCGGCCGCGGTGGAGACGACGGCCTACTTCATCGTCGGCGAGACGCTGACGAACATCGCGAAGCACTCCGGAGCGTCCGAAGCGGAAGTAAAGGTGTGGCGGACCGACGACCACGTGGTCGTCGAGATCACCGACAACGGCCACGGCGGCGCCGAGGTGCGGCCGGGCGGCGGGCTGGCCGGGCTGGCCGACCGCGCCGCGACGATCGACGGCGTGATCACGGTCGTCAGCCCGGTCGGCGGGCCGACGGTAATCCGGGCTGACCTCCCCTGCCAATGGTGAATAAGCTGGCTCCCGTTCATCCACGAGCTTGGGGGCCGGATGCGGGTAGTCATCGCCGAAGACGCCGTGCTGTTGCGGGCCGGGGTGACCCGCCTGCTCGCCGACGAAGGCATCGAGACGGCCGCGGCCGTCGACAACGGCGACGACCTGCTCGGCGCGATCAAGGAACACCGTCCTGACCTGGCGATCGTCGACGTCCGGATGCCCCCGACCTTCACCGACGAGGGCCTGCGCGCGGCCTTGGCGGCACGCAAGGAGATCCCGGGGCTCCCGGTGCTGGTGCTTTCGCAGTACGTCGAGGAGTCGTACGCGGTGGAGCTGCTGTCCGGCGGCGCCGGCGGAGTCGGCTACCTGCTGAAGGAGCGGGTGGCGGACGTCGAGGAGTTCCTGGACGCGGTCCGCCGGGTGGCGAACGGCGGCACGGCGATCGACCCGGACGTGATCGCCCAGCTGATGGCCCGCGGCCGCCGCAACCCGCTGGACGCGCTGACCGCCCGCGAGTCCGAGGTGCTGGGCCTGATGGCCCAGGGCCTGTCGAACACGGCGATCGCGAACTCCCTCGTGGTTTCGCACGGCGCGGTGGAGAAGCACATCGGCAACATCTTCTCGAAGCTCGGTCTCGAGGCGAGCGCGGAGGAACACCGCCGGGTCCGCGCGGTACTGACCTACCTGGGCCGCTGAGCCCGCCACCGTTCCACGGCTGTCTGCACCGCCTGCTCGTCTTCCCGCGCGTGCGCACCGGAAGCCCCGGCAGCTCCGAGGACGACGTCTCCGTCCGTGACGAGGACACCGCCCGCGTACGGGACGTAGTCCCCGTGGAAGAGGTGTTGGATGCCGTCGACGATCGGTCCCGGCAGCTCGATCCCGCCCGACGGCCGCAGGGTGAGCAGCGCGGTACGAGCCTTGGCCACGGCGATCCGGCTGGTCATGGGCATCCCGCCATCGGCCCGGCGCAAGGTGATCACCTCGCCGGCGACGTCGAGCACCGCGACCGCCAGCGGCGGGAACCCCCGTTCGGCTCCGATCGCCAGCGCGGCCGCCACCAGTTCGTCGGCATCGGCCAAGGTCAGACCGGGAAGGCGGGGAGACTCGATCATGAAGTCGAGCCTACCGACCGCTGAGCGGACGTTCGGTGACCAAAAGTCCCGTAAAGTGGACATAGGGTCACCCGTTCCGCGGGCGGCACCCTCCCCACCCCTCACCTACCATGAGCGGACCCGCCGGAGAGGAGCGCGCAGATGTCCGACGAGTCCCGCTGCGTCCGCTTCTTCGGAGGCCCGCTCGACGGCCGCGTCCAGGAGCTCGGGGACGCCGAGCCCGTGCCCGGCACCGTCATCCGGCACATCCACCTCCACGGCGGCCCGAAGATCGAGACCCGCTACGAGCTCGGCCTGACCGAAGGCGGCTGGGAGTACCGCGTCTCCGCGACGCGGCACGAACCCGAGCCGGACAACCGGCGGTAGGGAGAACCCCCGCATCGAGCGGGGGTGAACAGGACCCCGAAGACGCCGGTCAGCACCGCTGTTCCCGCAGGTCGAAGCGGCCAGGATTGGCGCATGCAGACAAGCCGGGACCGCTTCCTCGACGTCGTCCGGGCGGGGGCCATCCTCGCCGTCATCGCCCAGCACTGGGTCATGCCGGTGCTCTCCTACTCCGACGGTCACCTCGCCACGGGCAACGCGCTCGCGACGCCGGGGTGGTGGGTCGTCACCTGGCTCAGCCAAGTCATGCCGCTCGTCTTCTTCGCCGGCGGCGCGGCCAACCTGATCTCGTTCCGCCGCGCCGAATCGCCGCGCCGGTGGCTCGCGGCCCGCCTGAAGCGGCTGATGGTACCGGTGCTGCCGCTGATGGCCGTCTGGCTCGTCGTCCCGGACTTCCTGCGCGGCCTCGGCGTCCCGCCGCAACCGCTGCAGGTCGGCAGCGCGATCGCCGCGCAGCTGCTGTGGTTCCTCGCGGTCTACGTCCTCGTCGTGCTCCTCACGCCGCTGATGGTCGCCGCACACCGGCGCTGGGGCCTGAAGGTGCCGCTCGTCATGGGGGTCGCCGGCGTCCTCGTCGACGTCGCGCGCTTCAACGACCTCGGCTACATCGGTTACGCCAACGCCATCTTCGTCTGGGTCGCCGTCCACCAGCTCGGCTTCCACTACGTCGAAGGCCGCCTCGGCGACCTCACCCGCCGCGCCGCGCTGACGCTCTCGGCCGCCGGCTTCGGCGTCACGGCGATGATGGTCGCCTTCGGCCCGTACCCGGCCAGCATGATCGGCATGCCGGGCGCGCCGGTGTCGAACATGAGCCCGCCGACCGTGCTGCTCGCCTTCCTCGCCGTCGGCCAGATCGGCCTGCTGCTCGCCTTCCGCCCGCAGCTCAACGCGCTCGCCGGCCGACCCGGCATCGGCAACGCCCTGAGCTGGCTCGGCGCGCGGTTCATGAGCGTCTACCTGTGGCACATGCCGGCGCTGATCGTGGTGGCGGGCGTGACGGTCTACGGCCTCGGCTACGAGACGCCCGCGCCGGGCACGCTGCTCTGGCTCGTCATGGCGCCCGCGTGGTTCGCGGTGTGCGGGCTGGTGCTGCTGGGCCTGCTGCGGCTGTTCGCGCACTTCGAGCTGCAGCGCGACACCGCCGAGGTCACCGCGCGGGTGCCGCAGCTGGTCGTCGCCGGGCTGATGATCTCCGGTGGCCTGCTCGGTCTCGCCGCGCACGGGTTCGCGCCGCTGTCCGACGGCATCGCGCACGGCCCGGTGCCGTGGGTGGTCCTCGCGACGGCCGGGTTCCTCTTGGCCGGCAAGCAGATCCCGGTGCTCGACCTGCTCGGCCGCGCGGTGGACGTCACGGAACGGACCGCCGTCAGGCGTTGAGCAGCTTCAGCGGGGTGTCGTGCAGGACGGCCCGCAGGAACGGCTCCCCCAGGCGATCGTCGGCCGCCCAGCCGGCGATCGCCTGCAGCTGCGTCGCGTAGGAGTACGGGATGTTCGGGAAGTCCGTGCCGAGCACGACGCGGTCGCCGAACTCGGCCAGGCGCGCGGTCCAGTCCGGCGGCAACGGCGACATCGCCTCGGCGAACGGGACGCCGACCATCGTCGTGTCCAGGTGCACGCGCGGGTACTTCGCGAGCAGCTCGAACGCCGTGCCGAACTCGGGCATCGCCGCGTGCGCGAGCACCGCCGTCAGCTTCGGGTGGCGCTTCAGGACCTCTTCGAAGACCGACAACCCGGTGAAGTCGCCCCGCAACGGACCGTGTCCACAGTGGACGACGACCGGGACACCCGCGTCGGCCAGCGAACCCCACACCGGGGTCAGGTGCGGGTCACGCGGGTCGTACGCGCCCACCTGCACGTGCGCCTTGAACACCCGGGCGCCGGCGCGCAGCGCACCGTCCACAGCGGACCCGGCGCCGGGCTCGGGGTAGAACGTCCCGGTCGGCACGGCGTCCGGTACCCGCGCGGCGAACTCCAGCGCCCACTCGGTCAGCCACTCCGCCATCCCCGGCTTGTGCGGGTAGACGAGCGGCGCGAAGCGCAGGACACCCAGCGAGCGCAGGGTTTCCAGCCGCTCCTGCTCGGACGTCCGGTAGTGCACCGGCCACTCGGTGCCGTAGTGCGTCGAGGCCCGGTCGAAGTACGCCCAGACCTTGTCCATCACCGGTTTCGGCAGGAAGTGGACGTGCAGGTCGACCAGGCCCTGCAGGCCCAGCGACGCCGTCCAGCGTGCGACATCGGCGTCGGAAGCCGGGCCCGCCGTCACTCCGTGAACCGGCCCTTCAGCGCGCGGCCCATGGCCTTCCTGATGTCGCGGTCCGCGTCACGCTTCGCGAGCGTCTGCCGCTTGTCGTAGGCCTTCTTGCCTTGGGCCAGCGCGATCTCGACCTTGACCTTGCCGTCCTTGAAGTACATCGACAGCGGGACCAGGGAGAGCCCGCTCTCCTTGGTCTTGCCGATGAGCTTCTCGATCTCGCGCCGGTGCAGCAGCAGCTTCCGGGTGCGCCGCGGCATGTGGTTGGTCCACGTGCCCTGCGTGTACTCCGGGATGTGCACGTTGCGCAGCCACACTTCGCCGTCGTCGACCGTCGCGAACGCGTCCGCCAGGGACGCCTTGCCCTCGCGCAGGCTCTTCACCTCGGTACCGACGAGCACGAGACCGCATTCGTAGGTGTCGATGATGGAGTAATCGTGCCGCGCCTTGCGGTTCGACACGATCACCTTCTGGCCACGTTCCTTGGGCATACGACCACTCTACGTGATGTCCGGGGCCGCAAGCAGCCGGTTAAAAGCTAGTGCCGGACGTACAGCCGCAGCGTGACGTAACCGGTGATGGCGGAGATCACCATGGAGACGCCCAGCAGGATCGGCGCGACCGGGAACAGCAGCTCCAGCGTGGTGATCTTCGGGAACACGTCGCCGGTGAACACCGCGTCGAGGAAGCCGACCTTGGTGATGACCAGCATGATGATCCCGAGGATCGCACCGACCGCGCCGGCGACCACCGCCTCCAGGAGGAACGGTAGCTGCGTGTACCACCGCGTCGCGCCGACGAGCCGCATGATGCCGACCTCGGTGCGCCGGGTGAACGCGGACACCTGGATCGTGTTGGCGATCAGCAGCAGCGCGGCGATGGCCATGATGAGCGCGGCCCCGAACGCCATGTTCCGGACACCGTTGAAGGCGTTGAACACGCGGTCGAGGAACTTCTTCTGGTCGTCGACCTTCCGCACGCCCGGCTTGGTGCCGTACTCCTGCACGATCGACTCGCTGCGGTCCGGGTCCTTCAGCTTCACGTGCAGCGAAGCGGGCAGCGACTCCGGCCCGGTCAGCTGGATGAGCTCCGGCTGGCTCTCGAAGATCTTCTTGAACCGGTCGAAGGCCTGGTCGCGGTTTTCGAACACGACCGACTCGACGCCGTCGTTGCTCTGGAGGGACGAACGCAGCGACTGGCACAGCGACTGCGTGCAGTTCTTGTCGTTCGCGCTGATGTCGTCGGTGAGGTAGACCGAAACCTCGACGTCGGCGAGGAAGTTGGCCTTCATCTTGTCGATCGTGCGCACGGCCAGGAGGCCGCCGCCGAGCATGGCGAGCGACACGGCCGTGGTCAGCATCATCGCGATGGTCATCGTGATGTTCCGGCGCAGGCCGGTGATTACCTCACTGAAGACGAAACTGGCACGCATGTCGGGGTCTGGTCCTTGGTGTCGGGGGCGTTGGCGGGGCGGGGAGGGCCGGAGTCAGCGACCGATGCCGTAGACGCCGCGGGCGTCGTCGCGGATCACCCGGCCGAGCTGCAGCTCGACCACTCGGCGCCGCATCGAGTCCACAATGCCGTGATCGTGGGTCGCCATCAGGACGGTCGTGCCGGTGCGGTTGATCCGCTCCAGCAGCAGCATGATGTCCTGGCTGGTGTCGGGGTCCAGGTTCCCGGTCGGTTCGTCGGCGAGCAGCACCAGCGGCCGGTTGACGAACGCGCGCGCGATCGCGACGCGCTGCTGCTCACCACCGGAGAGCTCGTTGGGCAGGCGGTCCGCCTTGCCGTCGAGGCCGACGAGCTCCAGCACCTCGGGCACGACCTTCTTGATGGTCGGGGCGGGCTTGCCGATGACCTCGAGGGCGAACGCGACGTTCTCCGCGACGGTCTTGTTGGGCAGCAGGCGGAAGTCCTGGAACACGCAGCCGATGGTCTGCCGCAGGCGGGGGACCCGGCGGCGGGCCAGCTTGACGACGTCGAAGTTCGACACCATCACACGGCCCTTGCTCGGCGTCTCTTCGCGCAGCAGCAGCCGGAGGAAGGTCGACTTCCCCGACCCCGAGGGACCGATGAGGAAGACGAACTCACCCTTTTCGATGTTGACGGACACCCGCTCGAGCGCGGGCCGCGTCGAGGTCTTGTAGACCTTGGAAACCTCTTCGAGCCGGATCACGATTCGGCATACTACCCACCGGTGTCGTGAAGCCCCGGTTGCCCGGTCCACCCGGGTGGAGCAAGGGGCGTTTGCGCACGGTGAGCGGTCGTCCGGACACCCGTTGCGCCGATCAGGGGACGACTGGGCCGGGTGGCCGACGCGGTGCGCCGGCCACCCGCCCACGCGTCGATCAGACGGTGGCCGTCTGCTTCCGCCAGCGGATGCCGGCGTCGAGGAAGCCGTCGATCTCGCCGTCGAGCACCGCGGACGGGTTGCCGACCTCGAACTCGGTCCGCAGGTCCTTCACCATCTGGTACGGGTGCAGCACGTAGGAGCGCATCTGGTTGCCCCAGCTGGAGCCGCCGTCCTTGAGCGCGTCCATCTCGGCGCGCTCTTCTTCCTTCTTCCGCAGCATCAGCCGGGCCTGGAGGACCTTGAGCGCGGCCGCCTTGTTCTGCAGCTGCGACTTCTCGTTCTGGCAGGAGACGACGATGCCGGTCGGCAGGTGTGTGATGCGCACCGCGGAGTCGGTCGTGTTGACGCTCTGGCCGCCGGGACCCGACGAGCGGTAGACGTCGACGCGGATGTCCTTCTCCGCGATGTCGACGTGGTCGACCTCTTCGACCTCGGGCAGCACCTCGACGTGCGCGAACGACGTCTGGCGCCGGCCCTGGTTGTCGAACGGCGAGATCCGGACGAGCCGGTGGGTGCCCTGCTCGACCGAGAGGGTGCCGTAGACGTAGGGGGCGGTGACGTTGAACGTCGCCGACTTGATGCCCGCTTCTTCGGCGTAGGAGATGTCGTAGACGTCGGTCGGGTAGCCGTGGCGCTCGGCCCAGCGCAGGTACATGCGGAGCAGCATCTCGGCGAAGTCCGCGGCGTCGACGCCGCCCGCTTCGGAGCGGATCGTGACGACGGCGTTGCGGGCGTCGTACTCACCGGAGAGCAGGGTACGGACCTCGAGGCCGTCGATGGCCTTCCCCAGGTCGGCCAGCTCGGTCTCCGCCTCGCCCATGCTGCCGGAGTCGCCCTCGTCCGCGGCGAGCTCGTACAGCACGCCGAGGTCGTCGAGCCGCTGGCGCAGCTCGCTGACCCGCCGCAGCTCGCTCTGCCGGTGCGAGAGCTGGCTGGTGACCTTCTGCGCCGCCTCCGGGTCGTCCCAGAGCGTCGGGCTCGAAGCCTGCTGCTCGAGGTCGGCCACCTGGGCACGCAGCGCGTCCAGGTCCATCACCGACTCGATCTGCGTCAGCTTGCCGGTCAGGTCCCTCAGTGCCGCGTCGAACTCATCACTCACGTTTGTCGAGGTTACGGCAAAACCCACGACCGGTCGCGAGGGCCGGTCGTGGGCGCGCGAACTTCAGGCCGCGGGGATGGCGTCGAGCAGCTTCAGCGCGGCCTTGGCCTGAGCCTGGGCGAACTCGGCGACGGCCTTCTCGTACGGCCCGTCGGCGGCCTTGGTGGCCGCCTTCGCGTCGTCGAGCTGCTGGCCGTAGCTCGTCCGGGCCGAGTCGAGCAGCACCTGGCGCTGCTTCGCGGTCAGCGACGCCGCGTGCACGAGCCGCAGGATGAGCGGACTGCGCAAGTGGTCGGGACCGGCCTCGGACGTCAGCCAGGCCTTGAAGGCCTTCTTGCCGGCGGCGGTGATCAGGTACTGCTGGCTGGACCGCGGGCCCTGCTTGCCGAGCCGGACGAGACCTTCTTTGGACAGCGCCGGGAGCTCCCGGTACACCTGGCTGCGGGTGACGCTGAAGAAGGCGCCGAATCGGTCACCCGCTCCCGCGACGAGCTGCCCGCCGGTGGCGGGACCGTCGTGGAGCAGACCGAGGAGGGCGGCGGCTGTTGCATTCAATTCGGACACGTCCCCTAGATTCCCACTTATCGGCCGCTGTGTCCACAGTGGTCAGCAGATCTGTCCATTGTGGCTAGTGAGATCCCCTCGTTCGGCCCAATGCGACCAGGTCCACTGTGGACCCGGACACGCTGTGCAACCACCGGGGCGGCACTTTGGTCCAACCAGCCGCACGCGAGACGCTCCGACGCCGCCAGGCAGGTGAGTCCGCCGGGCGCCCCTCCCCGGCTTGGCCGACTCCGGACACGCACCGCAACCGCACGGAAACGGCGTTCACATCGTGGGATCCGCAGTGATTCGACAGTTTCGCGGAAAAGTCGGCAGTGAAACTCGTGCGAACATGACAAAAGAGGCACGTTCCCGAATTTCCGAGAACGTGCCTCTTGGTGGTAGCGGGGACAGGATTTGAACCTGCGACCTCTGGGTTATGAGCCCAGCGAGCTACCGAGCTGCTCCACCCCGCGCCGTTGTGGTACTTGAATAGATTACACGGGGTGGCCATCGGCTTTTCACCGGGGTCTCCAAACCGGCTGACCAGGCGTTACTTCGCCTCGAGCCACATGCGTGCTCCACTGAGGACCATCTCCAGGCCGTCCTCGAACCGCGAGCCGACGTCGGCGAGCAGGTCCCCGGCCGCCTCGCTGCGGTACCGCTCGTCCAACTGGCCCGGCACCGGGTAGACCGCCTGCTCTTCGATGGTGAAGCCGACGACGTAGCTGTAGACGGTGAACAGCGCCTGGCTCGCCCGGCGCTCGTCCAGCCCGGCTTCGATGCTCCGCCGCAGGGGACTCGGCCCGACCGATCCGGTGTCGCCGAGGTAGGTGCCCGCGAAAACCTTCCCGCCGTCGCGGTAGGACAGCATCATCCGGCGCAGCGCCCGCGCGCCGTGCGCGACGGCCTCCCACTCCCCCAGCGACTCGGGCGGCCGCCGGTCCTCCGCCGAGTCGCGGTACATCTGCGTCGCCATCTCGTCGAGGAGCTCCTGCTTGTTCTTCATGTGCCAGTAGAGCGCCGGCGCCTTGACCCCGAGATCGGCGGCGATCAGCCGCAGCGTGAGCCCGTTGAGGCCGGCCTCGTTGAGCAGCTTCAGCCCCGAGCGCGCGATGTCCTGCCTGGTCAGGGCCATGTTCCCGGTTCTCCTCGCAGTGCTCGCTTGACAATTTAACGATGTTAAGGGCATCCTCGGGTCAGGTCAATTTAACGTTGTTAAGGAGCTGGGGATGAACGAGCTGAACGCCGAGGTGGTCGTCGCGGGGGCGGGACCGACCGGGCTGATGCTGGCGAACGAGCTGGCACTGGCCGGAGTGGACGTTCACGTGCTCGAGCGGATGCACGAGCGGACGGGTCTGTCGAAGGCGCTGAACCTGCAGCCGCGCACGGCGGAGGTTCTCGATCTGCGCGGCCTGCTGGGCCGGGCGGAGCAGCGGTCGTTCGCGACTGTCGCGGACGGACACTTCGCGGTGATCCCGGTGAGCTACACCGGCTGGGACACGCGGCACCCGTACCAGGTCGGCATCCCGCAGGCGCAGGTCGAGGCGGCGCTGGAGGAGCGGCTGGCCGAGCAGGGCGTGAAGGTGCTGCGCGGCCACGAGCTGACCTGCTTCGAGCAGGACGCAGCCGGCGTGACGGTCACGGCGGGCGACCTCCGGGTGCGCGCGGCGTACCTGGTGGGCTGCGACGGCGGCCGCAGCGCGGTCCGCAAGGCCCTGAACCTGCCGTTCGAGGGGATCGAAGGCCGCGGCCACGGCGTCTCGGCGGACGTCCTGTTCCGGGCGACCCCGCCGGGCGCGCCGACGGAGTGGCGGTCGATGGGGAACATGGTGACGTCGCTCAGCCCGGGGAAGTTCATCGGCCTGATCCCGCTGGGCGAGCCGAACCTGTACCGCCTCAGCTACGGCGATCGCCTGAACCGCCCGGACGACCTCCGCGCCGCGGTGCCGGAGGAGGAAGTCCGCGCGGCGGTTCGCGAACGCTTCGGCGAGGAAGCGGAAATCGAAGAGATCCGCTGGCTATCGCGGTTCTCGGACGACAGCCGCCTGGCGGCGAAGTACCGGGTGGGCCGGGTGCTCCTGGCGGGCGACGCGGCGCACACCCACTTCCCGGCCGGCGGCCAGGGCCTGAACCTGGGTGTCCAGGACGCGATGAACCTGGGCTGGAAGCTGGCGGCGGAGCTGGCCGGCCGAGCCCCGGCGGGTCTGCTGGACACGTACGAGACGGAGCGCCGCGCGGTGGCGAACGGCGTGCTGCAGAACGTGGCGGCCCAGAACGCCCTGATCCCCCTGACCCCGGACCAGCTGGCCCTGCGCGCGCTGTTCCGCGACCTGACGGCCCTCCCGGAGGTCCAGCACAAGCTGTCGGGAATGGTCTCGGGCCTGGACATCCGCTACGAGGGGCCGGAACCCCACCCGGCGGCGGGCGCCCGTCTCCCGGACTTCAAGCTGGGCAACGGCTTCGCGAGCGACCTGTTCCACAGTGGAAAGTTCGTCCTGCTGACGAAAACCCCGGCAGCACCACCCCACCCGGCGGTAGTCGTAGCCGAAGTCCCCGAACTCCCCTGGCCCGACCTGACGACGATCCTGGTCCGCCCGGACGGTTACGTCGCTTCGACAACGGGATCCGTCGCCGGCTGGCTCGCCTGACGCACGAAAAAGCGCGGTTGGCCAACTTCGCCAACCGCGCTTCCCGTCTGTAGCGGGGACAGGATTTGAACCTGCGACCTCTGGGTTATGAGCCCAGCGAGCTACCGAGCTGCTCCACCCCGCGTCGTAGTACCTACCTTACGCCCCTGTTTCCAGGAGGTGCAAAGCAGGTGCCACTTAGGTAACTGACGTCACCCTCCAGGCTGCGAACTTGGCGGCGGGGTGCTGGTCCCCGGCGCCGCCGTCTTGGCCGCTTCGTACTCCCTCGCCGCGGCATCCAGGGCCGCCAGAGCCGCACCCTGGTCCGTGAAGTTCCCGGACTGCTGGGCCGCCTTGAGCTTCGCGATGGCCGACTGGATGTCCGTCACGGCCTTGTCGAGTGCCGCGTTGCCGCCCCCGGTGTTGGGTGGCGTCGTGGTCGGCGTGGTCGTGGGTGTCGTCGGCGGGGTGGTCGTCGGCTGGCCCGCCTGAGGCGGCGTGGTCGTCGCCTCACCGCTGCCCGCGCCGAAGATCTGATCCAGGGCTTCCTGGAGCGTCGCGCCGTAGCCGACCTTCGGTCCGTACGAGACGAGCACCCTGGCCAGCTGTGGATAGCTGTTCTGGTTGCGCTGCCGGATGTACACGGGCTCCACGTACAGGAAGCCCTGCGCGACCGGCAGCGTGATCAGGTTGCCGTAGATCGGGATGACGTTGGGGTTGTTGAAGAGCGTCCGGTCCTGCGCCACCCGTGGATCGCTCTGGAACCGGTTCTGGACTTGGACCGGACCGTCGACCTGGGTGGCTCCGGTCGCCGCGCTGGGTAGCTGGAGGACGCGGATCTTCCCGTAGTCGTTCGGATCCGAGGAGACCGACATCCAGGACGCGAGGTACTGCCGCTGCAGACCGGTGAGCGAGCTGGTCAGCTGGAACGTCGGTTTGCTCTGGCCAGGCGTGTCCGCGAGGACGTAGTAACCGGGCTGGTTGGCCGCGCCGGCCGCGGCCGGGTTGGAGCCGCCCTCGGCCGTCGGGTCCTGCGGGACGCTCCAGAACGCCTGCTGCGAGTAGAACTCCTGCGGGTTGCTGACGTGGTAGCGCGACAGCAGCTCACGCTGGATCTTGAAGAGGTCCTCGGGGTAGCGGAAGTGCGACCGCAGGTCCGGCGAGATCTCGGAGCTCGGCTTCACGAGCCCGGGGAAGACCTTCTCCCACGCGTTGAGGACCGGTTCCTTGTCGTCGATCGAGTACAGGTTGACCGTGCCGTTGAAGGCGTCGACCGTGGCCTTGACCGAGTTCCGGATGTAGTTGATCGAGCTGTTGGCCTGGCGCGCGACGCCGTTGAGCGAGTCGTTGGTGGCCGCGCCGAGCTGCGTCTGCTGCGAGTACGGGAAGTTGTTGATCGTCGTGTAGCCGTCGATGATCCACTGGATCTTGCCGTCGACGACCGCGGGGTACGGGTCGCCGTCGAGGGTCAGCCACGGCGCGACCTTGCTGACGCGCTCGCGCGGGTCGCGGTTGTACATGATCTTCGAGTTGTCGCCGATGGCGTCGGAGAACAGGATGTTGCGTTCGCCGTACTCGGCCGCGAAGGCCAGGCGGTTGAACCAGTTGTCGACGGAGACGCCGCCGGTGCCCTTGTAGGTGTAGCGGTCGGTGGCGGTGTCGTACTCGCCGGGCGCGTTGCCGGTGGTACCTCCGACGATCGCGTAGTCGGAGTCCGCGGCGGACAGTTCCCCGTAGTAGATGCGGGGTTCCTTGACCTCGATGCCGGGCTGGCCCGGGGCCGGCGAACCGGCGCCGGCCGGGTTCTGCGTGTCGCTGGTGGTCGCGATCGGGTAGCCGCCGTCGGAGTTGGCGTCCTTGACCGCGCGGTCGATCGTGTTGGCGGGCGCGGCGACGAAGCCGTTGCCGTGGGTGTAGACGAGGTGCTTGTTGATCCAGCTGGTCTGGTTGCCGGTCAGGCCCTCGGTCTTGATCTCCTTGGCGGCGACGATGTAGTCCTGCGTGGTGCCGCTGACGGTGTAGCGGTCGATGTCGAGCTTGGCCGGGAAGCCGTAGAAGTTCTCGCGGCCGACGCGCTGGGTGAAGGTGTCGGAGAGGATGTTCGGGTCGAGCAGCCGGATGTTCGACATCGTCCCGGTGTCGGCCTTGAGCTGCTCCGGCGTGGCCGACGCGTTGCCCGTGTACGGCTGGTACTGGACGTCGGTGAGGCCGAAGGCGCGGCGCGTGGCGTCCATGTTGCGCTGGATGGACGTCGCTTCCTTCTCGTTCGCGTTCGGCTTCACCGAGAACTGGTCGAGGATCGCGGGCCACGCGACGCCGACCAGGATGCTCGACAGGATCAGCAGCACCAGGGCGATCGCCGGCAGCTGCAGGTTGCGCAGGAAGGCACCGGCGAAGAACGCGATCGCGCAGATCACCGAGATGCACAGCAGGATCAGCTTGGCCGGCAGGACCGCGTTCAGGTCGGTGTAGGTCGCACCGACGAACAGCGGCATGCCCCGGTCGGACAGCAGCAGGTTGTACCGGTCGAGGAAGTACTCGGCCGCCTTCAGCAGCACGAAGAGGCCGACGGTGATGGCGAGCTGCGCGCGGGTCGGGCCGGCGAGCTGCCCGCCCTTGCCGGCCAGCCGGATGCCGCCGAAGACGTAGTGCGAGATCAGCGCACCGAAGAAGGAGATGACGACGGTGATGAACAGCCAGCCGAGCAGCCAGTTGAAGAACGGCAGGTCGAAGGCGTAGAAGCCGACGTCGTTGCCGAACTCGGGATCGGTCTGGCCGAACGAGGTGCCGTTGAGGAACAGCTGCACGACCTGCCAGTCGCCCTGGGCGGACAGCCCGGCGATGAGGCCGGTGAGCGCCGGGATCCCGATGCCGAAGAGGCGGATGCGCGCGACGATCGCGGACCGGTAGCGGGCCAGCGGGTCGTCGGCGCCGGAGATCGGCACGAACACCGGGCGGGTGCGGTAGGCGATCATCAGGCTGACCGCGAGCGCACCGCCGACGAGCAACCCGACGGCGAAGAACAGGATCACGCGGGTGACCACCTGGGTGGTGAACACCGACCGGGCACCCACTTCACCGAACCACAACCAGTCGACGTACGTGTCGAGCAAGCGGGCTCCGAGCAGGAGCGCCAGCACGATCACCGCGGCGATGATGAGGAGGATCCGGCTCCGCCGGGACAGCTTCGGCAGGCTCACCGGGGGCCGAGTCGCCACGGTGCACGCTCCTGTCATTCGTCAGCACTTGAACAGGGGCGCTCGCGCCCCCTGATTCCCTAACTCTACGGATGCCGTGGGAAGTTCCCGGGACCCGCCCGAATCGGACTCGCGGCGTGGTCGCGCGGAGGGGCCTGACACGATGTCCCCATGGAATCGCAGCAGGCCGGGGTGGCCGCTCTCGCGCGCGAGATCGAGGACTTCATGGCCGCGAACGGCTGGGACCAGCCGCCGCAGCTGTTCGCGCTGGTGCCGACCGCGGCGCTGCTGGACGAGCAGCCGGAGCTGGCGGGCCAGCTCGATCGGGCGAACCCGCTGACGCCGGTGGCCCAGGAAGCGCTGCCCGAGGGCGACCTCGCCGACGCGCTGGCCCGGATCGCGTGGCCCGATCTGGTGATCGGGTGCGCGCTCGCCCAGGAGATCATCGTGCTGCCGCCGGGCTCGGAGTCGGAGCTGCCGGACGTCACGGAAGCCGACGCGGAGAGCCTGCGCCGCGCGGCCGCCGACCACCCGCAGCGGACGGAGGCCCGCCTGGTGGCCGCGGTCCTGCGCGAGGGCGACGGCGCGTGCGTCATGCGGCTGCGCGGGATCGGCACGGCCGAGGGCACCGACGAGTCGATCGACGAGATCGTCGAGAGCCCCGACCTCGCCCCGAACCTCCTCGAGGCCCTCAAGGCGACGCTCCTCCCCTAGCAGGAGGTCGTCGGGCGGCCCGCCTTCAGGTTGGCCAGCTGCGCGAGCGCGTCGTCCAGTGTGGACACCTTGATGAGGTTGAGCCCGTCCGGCGCGGTGCTCTTCGCCTCGGCGCAGTTGTGCTCGGGCACCAGGAAGTCGGTGGCGCCGGCCTCGCGCGCGCCGACGACCTTGAACGAGATCCCGCCGATCGGGTCGACCTCGCCGGTCTCGGTGATCTCGCCGGTGCCGGCGATGTGGCGGCCGCCCGCGATGTCGTCACCCTTGAGGCGGTCGATGATCGCGAGGGTGAACATCAGCCCGGCCGACGGGCCGCCGACGTCCTGCAGGGAGATGTTGACGTTGAACGGCGCCTCGGCGCGGTCGACCGCGGTGAGGCCGACGAAGCCCTCCTTGCGGTCGGGGCGCGAAGCGAGCGTGAGCGGCACGGTGCGCTCCGGCTGACCGTCCGACTGGAAGGTGATCTGGACGGTCTGGCCCGGCAGGGTGCCGGCCAGCGCGGCGCGGACGTCGGCGGCCTCGACGATCTTCTTGCCGTTCACCGTGATCAGCTTGTCGCCGGGGGCGAGCACGTGGTCGGCCGGGCTGCCGGAGACGATCTGCTTCGCCAGCACCTTGATCGGGTAGCCGAGCTTGCGCAGGGCGGCGACCTGGGCGTTCGACTGCGAGTCCTGCAGCTGCTGGATGTTCTCCTGCTTGACCTGCTCGTTCGTCTCGCCCGGCTTGAAGTACTCCTCGCGCGGCGCGAGCGCGTAGCGGCCGCTGGCCCAGAAGCCGAGGCCCTGGAAGAGCGTGACGCCGTCGTGCAGCGAGACGGTCGTCATCCGCAGCTCGCCGGTCGTCGGGTGGGTCTCGTGACCGGTGACCTGGATGACCGGGTTGCCCGCGGCGTCGCGACCCAGCGTGTCGTAGGTCGGGCCGGGGCTGATCGCCACGAACGGCACCGGCACGACCAGACCGAGCACCACGAAGACGAGGAACAGCGAGCCGCTGACCACGAGCGTCCAGCCGCGGCGGGTCATCCGCCGGGCGTCGCCACCGGCCTCGGCACCGGGGTCCGGGCTGCTCTTCGCGGGGGCGGTCTGCTCGGAGGACTTGGTCACGACCGACAGCGTACGGTGACCGTGTTCGCTTCTCGGTGAAGGCCACGCACATGACGCGCTTGAGCCTTCCCGACCCGCGTACGGTGGACGCATGAGCAAACCCCCGTTCGGCTTCGGACCTTCCGATCCCGACAAACGAGGTGAGAACGAGCCTTCGGAACCATCCGGTGCCGAGGCCTTCAACCAGCTCGGGCAGATGCTGAGCCAGCTGGGCCAGATGCTCAGCCAGGCCGGTACTTCCAGCGGGCCGGTGAACTACGACCTCGCCAAGCAGATCGCCCTCCAGAGCCTGGGCAGCGCCGGCAACACCGGCGAAAGCCGTCTCGGCTTCTCCGGTGGAGACGACTCGAACGCCGCGGTCCGCGACGCCGCCCACCTCGCCGAGCTGTGGCTGGACGCGGGCACCCAGTTCCCGGCCGGCGCGACGTCGGCGGTCGCCTGGTCGCCGCGCACCTGGGTGGAGAAGACACTGCCGACGTGGCAGCGGCTCTGCGACCCGGTCGCCCGCCAGGTGTCCGGCGCCTGGATGGAGGCGCTGCCCGCGGAGGCCAAGGAAGCCGCCGGCCCGCTGCTGCAGATGATGGGGCAGATGGGCGGGATGGCCTTCGGGTCGCAGCTCGGCCAGGCGCTGGCGCAGCTCGCCCAGGAGATGCTGACGGCGTCCGAGATCGGCCTGCCCCTGGCCCCGGCCGGGACATCGGCGCTGCTGCCTGCGAACATCGAGAAGTTCGCCGAGGGCCTGGAGCTGCCGAACAGCGAGATCCTGGTGTTCCTGGCCGCGCGCGAGGCCGCGCACCAGCGGCTGTTCACGCACGTGCCGTGGCTGCGGCAGCGCCTGCTGGCGACGGTCGAGGAGTTCGCGCACGGCATCTCGGTGGACACGTCGGCCCTCGAGTCGCTGGCCGGCCGGATCGACCCGGCCAACCCGGCGAGCATCGAAGAGGCGATGTCGTCCGGGCTGCTGGAGCCCCAGACGACCGACGAGCAGAAGGCGGCGCTCAGGCGCTTGGAGACGCTGCTCGCCCTGGTCGAGGGCTGGGTCGACGTGGTGGTGGCCGACGCGGTCGGCGACCGCCTCCCGGGAGCGGACGCGCTGCGCGAGACCCTGCGCCGCCGCCGCGCGACGGGCGGCCCGGCCGAGCAGACGTTCGCCACGCTGGTCGGCCTGGAGCTGCGCCCCCGCCGCATGAGGGACGCGTCGAACCTGTGGAAGCTGGTCGGCGACCGTCACGGCCTGGAGAAGCGCGACGGCCTGTGGTCCCACCCGGACCTGATGCCGACGGCGGAGGACCTGGACGAGCCGATCGACTTCGCGGACCGCGTCGGCGAGACGGGTTCCCTCGACGACCTGGACCCGATCGCGGAGCTGGAGCGCACGGCGCAGTCGGAGAGTTCCAAGCGCGACGAGAAGGCCAAGGAGACCCCTCCGGACCCGGAGGAAAGCGACGGCGAAGGCCGCAGCTGAACCCAGTCCGGCAGAACGGGCGCCTCGCTCCGCGAGGCGCCCGTTCCCGTCCCACCGCCCGTGTCGTCCACCCAGGCACGCGTGTCGTCCGCCCAAGCACGCGTGTCGTCCACCCAATCACGCGTGATGCCCCTCCAGACACGCGTGATGCCTCTCTGATCACGCGTGATGCCCCTCCAGGCACGCAAGCCGACCGTCCCGGTACGCCGGACCCACCAGGCATGCGGCCTCTCGGACCGCCCGTCCACGCAGCCGGGGCGGCCCGTCGCAGCGGACCGCCCCGGTCACGTCACCCGCTCAGCACTCGGTGTCGATCCCCCAGCCGGCGGCGGCCGCCAGACCTTCGAGGTATCCCATCGCGCGTTCCGTCTTCGGGTACTTCCGCACCAAAGCCCAGAACGCCGCGTCGTGCCCGGGCTCGCGCAGGTGCGCCAGCTCGTGCACCAGCACGTAGTCCAGCACCCACGGCGGGACCTTCCGCAGCCGGTCGCTGACCCGGATGGTCGCGTCGACCGGCGTGCAGGACGCCCACCGCGTGCGCATCGGCTGCACCCAGCGGACGCTCGCCGGCACCGCGTTGCCGCCCAGGTACTTGCCCGACAGCAGCGCGCAGCGCGCCAGCAGGGCGTCGTCCGACGTCTTCGGGGGCGCCGGCCGACGTGGTTCCGAGCGCTGCAGCTTGCGCTCCATCTCGGCGACCCAGTGTTTCTCCTCCGCCCTGGTCATGCGCGCGGGGATGAGGACGATGAGCGTGTCGTCCTTCCAATACGCGGTGACCGTCCGGTGCCTGCGCTGGCTGCGCCGCACTTCGACCTTGTGTTCAGGTGTGTCCGACAGGGGGCTCGTTTCCCCCCGGCCTCTCAGGGAGGGCATCTGTGCTTCGACCACTCGACAACGGTAAGGCCCGGCACCGACAACTCCGAGCGCGTTGAGGTCACAGAGCCGAGTTGTCCACAGGCCTCTTCACTTGTGGACAACTCGGCCGATCCGACGCCTTCCCGGGCTCGATCGTCGCCGCCGGGTGCCATCCTCCGGACATGATCCTCTCCACCGCGGACATGCCTCCGGTGCTCCTGCCGGCCCATCCCGCCCTGCTCCCGGGCATCACGGTGCTCGAACGCGGCCCGCACGAGATCCAGCTCGGGCTCGACCCGCGCCACGGCGTGATCGTCGAAGGCCTGCCACCCGGCCTCGTCGCGCGACTGCGAAAACTCGACGGCAGCAAGCCCGTCGAGCGGCTGTTGCTCGCCGAGAGCGAACACCGCGACCAGCTGCGGACCCTCCTCCGGCAGCTGGCCGCGCTCGGCCTGGTCACCGACGCGGGCCGCCCGGACGGCCCGGGGCTCCGCGGCGAAACCGGCTTCTGGTCCCTGCGAGCCCGCCACTACCAGACCGCACTGAGCGACCGGCGGCGCGCCACGGCGGTCACGGTGCACGGCGACGGCCGGGTGGCGGTCGCGGTCGCCGTGCTGCTGGCCAACGCCGGGATCGGGCACGTCGAGCTGGAGCTGCGCGGCACCGTGACCGAGCACGACCTGGGCACCGGCTTCACGGGAGCCGACCTGGGCCGGTCCCGGCGCCAAGCCCTCGGCGACCTGCTCCGCCGCGTCGATCCCGAGGTCCGCGTCACCCGCCTGCACGACCGCTACCCGGACTTGGCGCTGCTCACCGACGCCGTCGTCCCCGCACCGGAGGTCGTCACCGCGCTGATGGAGGACGGCGTCCCGCACATGGCCGTCCGCGTCCGCGACGGGACGGGCATCGTCGGGCCGCTGGTCGTCCCGGGCCGCAGTTCGTGCCTTCGCTGCGCTGACCTGCACCGGACCGACCTCGACCCGTGCTGGCCCCGCGTCGCCGGGCAGCTGACCGGGCGGCACCAGCGGCCCGACCTCGGCGCGGTCCACGCCTGCGCGTCGCTGGCCGTCGCGCAGGCCATGCGGCTGCTCTCTCCCGCCACGCCGGCGCCCCCGGCCTGGAACGCGACCCTCGAGATCGACGCCTTCGACGGCCGCATCCGCCACCGCGGCTGGCCCCCGCACCCGCGGTGCGGTTGCGGCGCTCCGGCGCCACAACAGGAGACGTAGGCCACTAAGACGTCGTGAGCAGGCTGCGCGCCGCCGAGGACGCAAGGCAGAATCGCGGGGGTGACCGACTTCCGCGACCCAGGCGATCGTGACCCCGCGATGCCGCGCAAGGGTGCCGCCCGTACCGCCAAGCTCGCCAGTCTGCCGCTCGGGATCGCCGGCCGGGCGGTCGGCGGGTGGGGCAAGCGACTGGCGGGGCAAAGCGCGGAGCAGGTCAACGCGACGCTCTCGGCGAAGGCCGCCGAGCAGCTGTTCGAGGTGCTCGGCACGCTCAAGGGCGGGGCGATGAAGTTCGGCCAGGCGCTGAGCGTGTTCGAGGCGGCGGTGCCGGACGACATGGCGAAGCCGTACCGCGAGGCGCTGACGAAGCTGCAGGCCGCGGCGCCGCCGATGGCGGTCCGGCAGACCCACCGCGTGCTCGCCGAACAGCTGGGGCGCACGTGGGGCAGCCGGTTCGCCTCGTTCGACGACGAGCCGGCGGCGGCCGCGAGCATCGGCCAGGTGCACCGCGCGGTCTGGCACGACGGCCGCGAGGTCGCGGTCAAGGTGCAGTACCCGGGCGCCGACGAGGCGTTGCGCAGCGACCTTCGGCAGCTGCAGCGGTTCAGCAGGCTGTTCCAGGCGTTCGTGCCCGGCACGGAGGTCAAGCCGCTGCTGGCCGAGCTGGCCGAGCGCATGAACGAGGAGCTCGACTACCAGGCCGAGGCCCAGCACCAGCGCGCCTTCGCGAAGGCGTTCGAGGGCGATCCCGGCATCCTCGTGCCGCGGGTGGTGGCCAGTGCGCCCAAGGTCGTCGTGACGGAGTGGGTGACCGGCACACCGTTGTCGAAAGTCATCGCGGACGGCGACCGCGAGACGCGGAACCTGGCGGGCCGGCTGCTGGCGGAGTTCCACTACTCGTCCCCCGAGCGCGTCCACCTACTTCACTCGGACCCGCACCCGGGCAACTTCATGATCACCGGCGACGACAGGCTGTGCGTCATCGACTTCGGCGGCGTGGCCCGGCTGCCCGACGGCATCCCCCGCCACTTGGGCGAGATGACGAGGCTGGCCCTCGACGGCGAGTCCGCCGACCTGATGCGCCTGCTGCGGGAGAACCGCTTCATCCGGCCGGACAGCGACCTGACGGCGGACGAGGTCCTCTCGTACCTGGCGCCGTTCACCGAGCCGCTGGCCGAGCCGACGTTCCATTTCACGCGCAAGTGGATGCAGCGGCAGGCGTGGCGGGTCGGCGACAGCCGCGGCAACGACTTCCGGGTCGGACGGTCGCTCAATCTGCCGCCCGAGTACCTGATGATCCACCGGGTGACGGCGGGGTCGACGGGCATCCTGTGCCAGCTCGACGCGGAGATCCCGGCACGCGGCATCGTGGAGCGCTGGCAGCCCGGTTTCGCCACCTGAGTTGTCCACAGGCCGGTCCGCGAACGGACGGATTCCGGCGAGTTGTCCACAGCTGCGGGAGACGGGGTTCCACCCGGTTGGCCGAGCCCTCATGCTCGATTCATGGCTGCTACTCAACGCACTGATCCGCTGGCCCTCGGTAACCCCGGCTCGTGCGAGGTGATGAACCTCGAACAGCTGCGCAAGGCCGGGGTGTCCGACCGAAGAACCCGGCGGCTCTGCGGCCCCGGCGGGCCGTGGCGCCGCCTGCACCCCGGTGTCGTCCTGCTGCGCAACAGCGCCCCGACGCGACTGCAGTTGCTGCACGCCGCGCTGGTGCGCTACGGGCCGAGGGTGGTGATCACCGGCGCCGACGCACTGCAGGCCCACGGCGTGAAGTGCCCGGCGGACGACGAGATCCGGCTGCTGGTGCCCGACCACTGCCGGGTGGCGTCCTGCGAAGGGGTCAGCGCGGCCCGCACGGCCCGGCTGCCGGCGCCGACGGTGGTCGACGGGCTGCCGTTCGCACCGCCGTCACGGGCGGCACTCGATCTGGCGAGGTCCGAGCCCGACCCGGCGCGCATCCGTCACCTGCTGACGCTCCCGCTCTACTGGGGCCTGTGCGACCGGCAGGAGCTGCTGACGGAGCTGGCCGACGGACCCCAGCGCGGCACGGCCGCGGTCCGGAAGGTGCTCGGCGAGCTGGACGAGGGCCCGATCCAGGCCCACGGCCTGGCCACGCGGGTCCTGGACACGGCACGCCTCCCACCGCCGAACTGGGACGTGACGATCTGCGACCGCCGGGGCCGGCGTATCGGCGAGGCGGACGGGTGGTGGGACGAGATCGGCCTGGCCTGGCAATACCGCTGCGGCCCCGGCACCGGCGGCTTCTCACATCTGGCATTGGCGGCGACGGGGATCGTCCTGGTCCGCTGCACCGTCCGCCAGCTGCGTCAGGTCCCGCACGAGGTGGCGCGAGAACTGGCCCTGGCCTTCGGCGAGGCCTCCCGAACCCCGCGTCCGAAGGTCCGTGCGGTGCCGATGACCCATGTCGGCGATGCGGCATGACAGCCTCACCAAGTCGTGCGTCGCCGGGAGCGCGGATCGATCACCAGTATTCGTCGGGCAGCTTGCCCTCGATGTCGCGCACGTGCTGCCGCGCGCAGTCCGGGCACAGCCACCGCAGCGAGCCCCGCTCGCGACTGGCCACCCAGGCGAGCGCGGTGGCCGAGGCCTCGTCGGCGCCGCGGGTGCGCCCACAGCGCGTGCACGCGACCGGTTCCGGGGCGCTCACGGCAACCGTCCACAGTGGATCGCCTTGGCACCGAAGAGGAACAGGTCGTCCCGGCGGGCAAGGAAGTCCGGGCCGTCGGGATCGGTCAGCGCGGTGACGGCCGCGCGATCATCCGCATCGAGCCGGTCCCCGGCAGACTCGGCGAGCCACCCGACGCGATGCACGACGTACTCGCGCAGCAGGTCCGAACCCGGCATGGGGTGATCGATGAGCGCACCGAACGACTCGACGTCCTCGAGCCCGGCCTCGCGAAGAGCGCGCGGCCAGCCATAGGGCATGGCGACGCTGCCCGGAAGCCCGGCCCGCATCCCGGCGAACCACTCGGCCCGCGCGGCGAGCAGCCGTTGTTCCAGCCCGGGCCGTCCCACCCCGACATCCCAAGGGAGGCACCGCATTTCGAGCCCGCCCTCGCCGATGGCAAGCACTCCACCGGGCCGCAGCAGGCGGGCGAGAGAGCACAAGGCGGCCTGCTGATCACCAACGTGGTGCACGACGCCCGAGGCCCACACGAGATCAGCGACGGGCACCCGTTCGGCCAACCGCGGATCGGCAAGATCCCCGTGCACGCCGACAACCTCGACACTCGTCCCGGCGGCCTCGGTCACGCCCCGACGAGCCTCGGCCAGCAGCGCGGAGGTCGCATCGAGGAGCACGATGGTGCCCCCGTCCCGACGGGCAAGCTCACGCGCGAAGAGCACGCTCATCCCACCGGCCCCACACCCGACATCGAGCAGGATCGGCCGCGCGGGCAGGAGCCCGAGCAACCGCCCCGCGACAGGCGCGAGCGCACCGGCATCAAGCGAGTCGGCCATGCGCAACTGAGCGAGCCGATCCGCCCAGTCGATGTCGTCGTGGGTGTGTACGGACATCACCCCATTCAACACCAGCAGAAGCAACCGAACAGCACCCGAAGGAGGCCACCGAACCCATACCCGCAGGTCAGTGCTCACTGGCGGCCCGGTACTCCGCCTCGGTGAGCCCAGGCAGCCCCGCCGCGGGGCAAGCACCCGGCCAGCGCGCACTCGGGCGGGCACTCCGCGAAGCACCCACTCCTGCGAGCCTCGGCCAGCGCGCACCCGGCGAAGCGCGCAGCCCAACGATTCTCGGCCAAGCACGCACTCCAGCGAGCGCCCGGCCCACGTGCACTCCGGCGAGTCTCGGCCAGGCGCACTCCTGCAAGCGCCCGGCGAAGCACGCACTCCGGCAGGCACCCCGGCCAGCGCACTCCATCGCGCACTCGGCCAAGCGCGCAGTCCAGCGAGTTCCGGCCAGCACGCACTCCGGCGCACCCGGCCAAGCTCGCACTTCGGCGAGCCACGAGTCGCGGCCGGCGTCCACCCGAGCGCAACCCGGCGCCGCGAGCCCCGAGCCCCGAGCCCCGAGCCAGGCAGGCCCACCACCTCGCCCGGGCAACCGGCGCCCCCACCAGCACCCCGACAGCCCGCTGACCAGCACAAAGGCCCCCGCCACCCCGAGGGGCGGCAGGGGCCTGCGCTCAGTTCTGGTCCAGCTCGTACCGCTCCGCCCGGCGAGACGCCCATCGGGCTACTCGCGTCCACCGGCGGATCGCACGCGCGCTACCTCGGGCCCGCTGGGCGCGGACCCCCTCTTCCAGATCCCGTATTCGAGCCCTGGACAGTTCTTCGTAAAGCAACATCTCGCTGATCTCCTCGATCTCGGTCTTCGTCAACTGCAGTTGCGGACCGCACATCCGCGCTTCGTGGTCCTTCGTGGTGACCGGTTCGACGCTCATGCGGCGGCGCTCCGGTGGTCGCCGGTGGCCTTGGCCGCGGCGGGCTCGACGACGGCGTTCTTGCGCGGACGGCCACGGGGCCGCTTGCGCGCGATGACGGCGCCGCGCTCGAAGATCTCGCCGCCCCAGACGCCCCACGGCTCGCGACGAGCCAGTGCGCCCGCCAGGCAGGCCTCGCGCACCGGGCAGTCGGTGCACTGCGCCTTCGCGCGCTCGAGCTCGGCCGGGGACTCGGCGAACCACAGGTCCGCGTTGCCCGAACGGCAGGGCAGAGCCGCGTCCGGCACGGCGATGGGGTCGAGCAGGTCGGCGAATATTGCCTCACCCGAGGTGTAGGCGATGGCCGAAGACATGGCAGTTCCTCCTTGTGTCGTACGGGTTTTCGGTTGGGAGATGGAGCTGGGCAATGCTGGTCCTCTTGGGGTTGTGCAGCCAAAAACACGAAGGCCGCGGATCCGGGTTTTCCGGTTCCGCGGCCTTCGTGAGCCTCTAGTCCTGACTTAGGTCAGGAACTTCGCTCCCGTAACGACAACGGAACACGGAACTGCTTGATGGTCGACAGATCAGCCTGCGGGTACGCGGCGAGAACGCCCTGCGTCCCGAAGACGACGTCACCGGTGGCCCAGCGCCGCTCGACGCGACGCATGGCCTGGGTCTCGTGCACGCTCACGGGCACAGCGGTGCCGGGGCGCTGAGTGGCCGGGACTTTCGCGGCGCAGGACAGACGGGTGCCCGGATTCGTGAGCGTCATGGTGTTGATCATTTCACCGGCACCTCCTTCTGTACTCTGCACACGGGCCGCCAGGCGGCACGTCGGTCGTGGCTCTACTCGTGGATCCCCAGGCGAGCCCTTCGGGCTCGGTACTGGCAGGTTATTGCCCCCCACCACACCGGGGCAACTCAATTAACAGGAAAATCCTCGAAGTTACGAAGATCGCCCCTGAGCAGCGGGTTCGCCGCGTCGATCATGGCTCGGACGCGGTCAACAGCGCATCGCCGCGACACCGCCACACGAGTGAAGCGAGCACGACCACACCGGCCGACACACACCAGCAGCCAGTCCGCGCGAGCCGCGAGAGCCAGGCCGAGAGCCGATCGAGCGGCCCCAGCCCGAACGCGGCCGCGCCCTCGTCACTACTCCGCCGACGCGCGGACGACGCCGAGGATCTCCGCGCCGAACCGGTCGAGCTTCGTCGCGCCGATCCCCGAGATCGACACCAGCGCCGCCTCGTCGGCCGGGCGCTGCTCGGCGATGGCCATCAGCGTCGCGTCCGTGAACACCACGAACGCCGGCACCTTCAGCTCGCGGGCCCGGTCACCGCGCCAGGTCTTCAGGCGTTCCAGCAACCCCTCGTCCACCGTGGACGGGCACTTCCCGCAGCGGCCCAGCTTGACGTCGAGGGTCTCCAGCAGCGGCCCGCCGCAGACGCGGCAGCGCGTCTTGATCGGCGTCGCCGGCTTCTGCTGGGTGCGCGCCGCGCGGGCGGCCGGGTGGTCCTCCGGGATCAGGCCGTACAGGAAACGGCTGCGTCGCCGGTTGCGCCGCGCTCCCGGCGTGCGGGCCAGCGCCCACGACAGCCACAGGTGCTCGCGGGCCCGCGTGACGCCGACGTAGAACAGCCGCCGCTCTTCCTCGATCGCCGCCTCGTCGTCGCCGGCGTGCAGGATCGGCATCGTGCCCTCGGCGAGGCCGACGAGGAACACCGCGTCCCACTCGAGGCCCTTCGCCGCGTGCAGCGACGCCAGCGTCACGCCCTCGACCGTCGGCGGGTGCTGGGCCGCGGCGCGCTGGTCCAGCTCGGCGTTGAAGCGCGGCAGGTCCGCGTCCGCGACCGTCGAGGCCAGCTCTTCGGCCAGCTCGACGATCGCCAGGAGCGCGTCCCAGCGCTCCTTGGCCGCGCCACCCGCCGGCGGCGACTCGGTGAGCCCGACGCGGGCGAGCACCGACCGCACCGTCGTGACCAGGTCGGAGCTGCCGTCGCCGCTCGCCGCCCGCAGCGCCGACATCGCCTGCCGGACCTCGGTCCGGTTGAAGAACCGCTCGCCGCCGCGGACCAGGTACGGGATGCCGGCCTCGGTCAGCGCCGACTCGTACGCCTCCGACTGCGCATTCACCCGGTACAGGACCGCGATCTCGCTCGCCGCGACGCCGCCGTCCAGCAGCTCGCGCACCCGCCGCGCGACGGCCTCGGCCTCGACCGCCTCGTCGTCGAACTCGGCGAAGCGCGGCTCCGGGCCCGGCGGCCGCTGGCCGATCAGCTTCAGCCGCGAACCCGCCGGCCGCCCGCGCGCGGCGCCGATGACCCGGTTCGCCAGCGAGACGACCTCGGGCGTCGACCGGTAGTCGCGCTCGAGCCGGACGACGGTCGCCTCCGGGTAGCGCCGTGTGAACTCCAGTAGCGACTTCGGCGACGCGCCGCCGAAGGAGTAGATGGTCTGGTTGGCGTCACCGACGACGGTCAGGTCGTCGCGGCCGCCGAGCCACGCGTCGAGCAGGCGCTGCTGCAGCGGCGTGACGTCCTGGTACTCGTCGACGACGAAGCAGCGGTAGCGGTCGCGGAACTCCTCGGCGACGACGCCGTGTTCTTCGAGCACCGCCGTCGTGTGCAGCAGCAGGTCGTCGAAGTCGAGCACCTGCGCGGTGTTCTTCAGTTCTTCGTAGTTGCGGTAGACCTCGGCGATCTGCGCGGCCGGCGCCGGGATGTCCCGCTGGGTGCGCGCGGTGACGGCCGGGTAGTCGTCCGGGCTGACCAGCGACGCCTTGGCCCACTCGATCTCGCTCGCCAGGTCGCGCAGGACCTCGATCTCGGTCCCGAGCTTGGCCCGGGTCGCGGCCTGGCCGACGTAGCGGAACTTGTTCTCCAGCAGGTCCCACGGCCGGTCGCCGATCACCCGAGGCCAGAAGTAGCGCAGCTGACGGCGGGCCGCGGCGTGGAACGTCAGTGCCTGCGCGGCTTCGACGCCGAGGCCCCGCAGCCGGGTCCGCATCTCCCCCGCAGCCCGCGTCGTGAACGTGACGGCGAGCACCTGACCAGCGGAAACGTGTCCGGAACCGACCAGGTGGGCGATGCGGTGGGTGATCGTGCGGGTCTTGCCCGTGCCGGCGCCGGCGAGCACGCAGACCGGCCCCCGCGGGGCACTGGCGGCGGCGCGCTGCTCGGGGTCGAGACCATCGAGCAGACGGGTGCGGCTCTTCGGGGAAAGTACGCCAGTCACGTCCGGCATCCTCGCAGAGGGGGACGGGGAATCGGGGCAGGGGCACGCGGCCGTATCCTGGTGGGATGGCGGGACAGCAGGACAAGGAAGCGGCCAAGCAGGCCAAGAAGGAGAAGCGCGCGGCGAGCAAGGCCCGCCGTGGCCAGCTCTTCGAGGCCTTCAAGATGCAGCGCAAGGAAGACCCGTGGCTCATCCCCTGGATGGTCGGGTCGATCGTCGTCGTCGCCGGCGTGGCGTTCGGGATCGGGTTCTTCTTCGACTCGCAGTGGGTGCTGCTGCCCTTGGGGCTGATCCTCGGCGGCCTGCTCGCCATGATCATCTTCGGCCGGCGCGTCCAGAAGACCGTCTACTCGAAGGCCGACGGCCAGCCCGGCGCCGCGGCGTGGGCGCTGGAGAACCTCCGCGGCAAGTGGAAGGTGACCCCGACCGTCGCCGCGACGACGCAACTCGACGCCGTGCACCGCGTGCTGGGCGGCCCGGGCGTGGTGCTCGTCGCCGAGGGCGCTTCGCACCGCGTCAAGACGCTGCTCTCGCAGGAGAAGAAGCGCGTCTCCCGTCTGGTCGGTGACACCCCGATCTACGACGTGACGATCGGCCACGAAGAGGGCCAGATCCCGCTCAAGAAGCTCCAGGGCTTCCTGATGAAGCTGCCGCGCAACCTCAAGCCGGCCCAGGTCGACGCGCTGGAGGCGAAGCTGGCCGCACTCGGCAACCGCGGCGCGGCGATGCCGAAGGGCCCGATGCCGGCCGGCGCGAAGATGCGCAACGTCCAGCGCACGATCCGCCGTCGCTGACCCGTACCTACGACGAAGGCCCCGTCCGGCTCGGACGGGGCCTTTCTCGTCGGGGTTCAGCGCATCCTGATGACGACCGTGCCCGTCAGCCGGTCGAGCCAGCTGCGGCCGTCGGCGTTGCGGACCGCCGCCGGGATGATGACGAACGTCAGCACCGCCCGGACCAGCGCCCGCGGCGGGCCGACCACCGCGGCGCCGTCGAGCCGGGCGACCCGGATGCCGACGGCGGCCATCCCAGGCGTGAACCCGAAGAAGCCGGCGGACACGACGGAGATGACCGCCCACACTCCGCCGGACCAGAGGTTGAAGTTCTGCATCGCGACCGGGTCCTGCAGGCTGGGGTGCAGGAAGATGGCCGTGACCAGGGCCGCGACGACGAGGTCGACGACCAGCGCGAACAGCCGCGCACCCCCGCTCGCCGCCGAGCCCACGCCCGATTCGGGCAAACCGAACTTCTCGCCCGGCCAGCGCGACTCGTGCTGATCAACGTCCTGCCGGCCCTCGCCGGTGCCGGGGAGCCATTCACCGGTCCATCTCGCCACCCGTCTAGGGTATGCCGGTGGCGTGGAACACATCCGACCTGGTCGGATACCCGATATCGACCACCCGTTAACACCGGCGAAACATACGGGTGACGGTCGGGCAACACCGCACTTTTAGCGTGAGCCGAAGAGAGCACTGCCGTACGAGCTCGAACGAGAAGGAGTCACCGAGGGTGCCCACTACTCCAGACGACATCCAGCGCCTCATCGCCGACGAGGACGTCGAAGTCATCGACGTCCAGTTCTGCGACCTGCCCGGCGTGATGCAGCACTTCACGGTCCCCGCGAAGGCCTTCACCGAAGAGGCCTACGAAGAGGGTCTCGCGTTCGACGGCTCCTCGGTACGCGGCTTCCAGTCCATCCACGAGTCCGACATGCTCCTCCTGCCGGACGCGGCCACCGCGCGGATCGACCCGTTCCGCAAGGCGAAGACGCTCGCGCTGAACTTCTTCGTGCACGACCCGTTCACCCGTGAGGCGTACAGCCGCGACCCGCGCAACATCGCGCGCAAGGCCGAGCAGTACATCTCCGAGTACGGCGTCGCCGACAACGTCTACTTCGGCCCCGAAGCCGAGTTCTACATCTTCGACTCGGTCCGCTTCGACTCGGCTGAGCACGCCTCGTTCCACGAGATCGACTCGATCGAGGGCTGGTGGAACACCGGCGCCGACGAGGTCGGTGGCAACCAGGGCTACAAGACGAAGTTCAAGGGCGGTTACTTCCCCGTCCCGCCGGTCGACCACTTCGCCGACCTGCGCGACGAGATCGTCCGCAACCTGACGAACACCGGTTTCGAGATCGAGCGCGCACACCACGAGGTGGGCACCGCCGGCCAGACCGAGATCAACTACAAGTTCAACTCGCTGCTGCACGCCGCGGACGACCTGCAGCTGTTCAAGTACATCGTGAAGAACACGGTGTTCGCGGCGGGCAAGACCGCGACGTTCATGCCGAAGCCGCTCGCCGGCGACAACGGCTCGGGCATGCACTGCCACCAGTCGCTGTGGAAGGACGGCCAGCCGCTGTTCCACGACGAGTCGGGCTACGCCGGCCTGTCGGACACCGCGCGCCACTACATCGGCGGCCTGCTCAAGCACGCGCCGAGCCTGCTGGCCTTCACGAACCCGACGGTGAACTCCTACCACCGCCTGGTGCCGGGCTTCGAGGCGCCGGTTTCGCTGGTCTACTCGCAGCGCAACCGCTCGGCCTGCGTCCGCATCCCGATCACGGGCAACAACCCGAAGGCGAAGCGCGCCGAGTTCCGCTGCCCGGACTCGTCGGGCAACCCGTACCTGGCGTTCTCGGCGATGATGATGGCCGGGCTCGACGGCATCAAGAACAAGATCGAGCCGGCGGACCCGATCGACAAGGACCTCTACGAGCTCCCGCCCGAGGAGGCCAAGAGCGTCAAGCTGGTCCCGGGCGACCTCGGCACGGTCCTGGACACCCTCGAGGCCGACCACGACTACCTGCTCGAGGGCGGCGTCTTCACGCCGGACGTGATCGAGACGTGGATCTCGTACAAGCGCGAAAACGAGATCGACCCGCTGCGGCTGCGCCCGCACCCGTACGAGTTCGCCCTGTACTACGACGTGTGATCGGCTGACGCGTCCCCTGGGCACGCCGGCGGTGAGGAGCGAAGAGCCCTCGCCGCCGGCGTTTCTCGTTTACTCCGAGGTCGACATCAGCTTCAGGTCCGCGCCCGCGGCTTCGAACCGGCCGCGCGGGTCCGGCACCAGCTTGCGGATCTCCAGGTCCATCAACCCCAGCGTGCAGGTGATCTCCGCGGCCAGCGTTCCGTCGGTCTTGTAGATGTTCGAGTCCATCGAGAACGTCTTGCCGCTGCCGAACTTGACGTCGCACGTCACGTCGACCTCGTCGCCCGCGCGCAGCTCGCGGCGGAACACCACGTGGGTCTCCAGCAGCACCGATGCCACTCCCGGCAGGCCCTCCAGCGCGCCCGCCGCTTCGAGGAGCTCCAGTCTCGAAACCTCGCCGTACGAGTGGTACGTGGCGTGGTTCAGGTGGCCCAGGGTGTCCAGCTCGTAGTGCCGGACCTTGATGCGGGTCCGGAACGGCTCGCGTTCAGTCACGCACCCCACTGTAAGTCAGGCCTCGTAGAACAAGTGCTCCACCACGGTGTGCGCCCGCCGGGTGATGCGGCGGTACGTGTCCAGGAACTCGCCCGGGTCGTCGGCCGCCGACTGGCCCAGGACCCGGGCCACCGCCACCAGATCGCGGCCTGACCCCGGGACCTCGTCGACCGCCTTGCCGCGGACCAGCATTCCCGCGTTGCGCACCCTCGTCGCCAACAACCACGCTTCGCGCAGCGAAGCCGCCTCGGACGCCGAAGCCAGCCCCGCCTCCGGCAGGTGGGCCAGCGCGTCGAGCGTCGACGTCGTCCGCAGCTCCGGGACCGAGTACGCGTGCTGGAGCTGCAGCAGCTGGACCGTCCACTCGACGTCGGCGAGGCCGCCGCGGCCGAGTTTCGTGTGGCGCGTCGGGTCGGCTCCGCGGGGCATCCGCTCGGTCTCCACCCGCGCCTTGATGCGGCGGATCTCGCGCGCCTTCGTCGCGTCCAGACCGCCTTCGGGGTAGCGGATCGGGTCGATCATCGCGATGAAGCGCTCGCCGAGGTCGTCGTCGCCCGCGACGAACCGGGCGCGCAGCAACGCCTGCGCCTCCCACACCTCGCCCCAGCGCGCGTAATACGCGCGGTACGAGTCCAGCGTCCGCACCAATGGCCCGCTCCGGCCTTCCGGCCGCAGGTCGGTGTCGACTTCCAGGGCCGGGTCCGAGCTCGGCGCGCCCAGCATCTTCCGGACGGTCTCCGCGACCGACGAAGCGAACTTCACCGCGTCGGCGTCCGAGACCCCTTCGGCCGGCTCGCACACGAAGAGGACGTCGGCGTCGGAGCCGTAGCCCAGTTCGGCGCCGCCGAGCCGGCCCATCCCGATCACGGCGATGCGCGCCGGCGTGCGGCCCAGCTCCGCCTGGCGCTGGCGGAACGCCGCGGCCAGCGCGCCCTGCAACACCGCCACCCAGACGCTCGACAGCGCTTCGCACACCGCGGGCACGTCGAGCAGGCCGAGCAGATCGGCGCACGCGATCCGCAGCATCTCGTGCCGCCGCAGTGAACGCGCGGCCGCGACGGCGGCGTTCAACCCGGGCTGGCGCCGGACGGCGGCCCGCAGCGACGTCGCCACCTCGGCGGGCGTGCGGCCCAGCAACCGGGCCGGGTCGCCGAGCAGCCGCAGCACCTCCGGCGCGCGCACGAGCAGGTCCGGCACCAGCCGGGACGTCCCGAGCAGGGCGGCCAGGTTCTCCACGACCGTGCCCTCGTCACGCAGGACCCGCAGGTACCACGGCGTGTCCTCCAGAGCCTCGGACACCTTTCGGTACGACAGCAGCCCGCCGTCGGGGTCGGGCGTGTCGGCCAGGAGGTCGAGCAATACCGGCAGCAGCGCCTGCTGGATCGCGGCGCGCCGCGAGACACCGGAGGTGAGGGCCTTGATGTGCTGGAGCGCGCCGTCGGGGGCGGTGTAGCCGAGCGCCGCCAGCCGGCTCGCGGCCTGTTTGGTCGTCAGGCGCAGTGCCTCGGTCGGCACGTTCGCGACGGACTGCAGCAGCGGCCGGTAGAAGATCTTCTCGTGCAGGCGCCGGATGCCCTTGCCGTGCTTGCGGAACTCGGCCAGCAGCGCGTCACCCTGGCTCTTGCCGCCACTCGCCTTGATCCCGCTGGCCCGCGCCAGGATCCGCAGCTCGGCGGTGTCCGACGTCGCGGGGAACAGGTGCGTCCGGCGCAGCCGCCGCAGCTGCAGGCGGTGCTCGATCATCCGCAGGAACTCGTACGACGCGCCCAGCTCGGCCGCGTCCTGCCGGCCGACGTAACCGCCTTCGCCGAGCGCGGCGAGCGCGTCCATCGTGGACGGCGAACGCAGGTCGGCGTCCACGCGGCCGTGCACCAGCTGCAACAGTTGCACCGCGAACTCGACGTCCCGCAGCCCGCCGCGGCCCAGCTTCAGCTCGCGCTCGGCGTGTTCGGACGGCACGTGCCCCTCGACGCGGCGGCGCATCTGCTGCACCTCGCCGACGAAGTTGTCCCGGTCGGCGGCCGACCACACCAGCGGCGCGACCATCTCGGCGTACTGCTGCCCCAGCTCGGCGTCGCCCGCCACCGGGCGCGCCTTGAGCAGAGCCTGGAACTCCCAGGTCTTGGCCCACTTCTGGTAGTAGCCCTGGTGACTCTCCAGGGTGCGGACGAGCGCGCCGGCCTTGCCTTCGGGGCGCAGCGCGGCGTCGACCTCGAAGCACGCCTTCCCGACGATCCGCATCGTCGTGCTGGCCAGCCGCGTGGCGACGCCGAGGTCGTCGGCGCCGACGAAGATGACGTCGACGTCGCTGACGTAGTTGAGCTCCCGGCCGCCGCACTTGCCCATGGCGATGATCGACAGGTTGCCGTCGGCGGGCGCGCCGACCTCGGCTTCGGCGACGACGAGCCCGGCGGCGAGCGCGGCCTCGGCCAGCTCGGTCAGCTGCGCCGCGACCTCGGCGTAGTGGGGGTGCTCGAGTCCCTCCTCGACGAGGTGACCCAGGTCCGCGGCGGCGATGCCCAGCAGCTGGCCGCGGTAGGCGATCTTGAGAGCGTGCTCGGCTTCGAGCCCGGTGATGACCGAACCGTCGTCGCGCACGAGCGCCGTGCGCAGGTTTTCCCGGTAGCAGGCGGAGTCCGTGCACTTGTCGCCCATGAGCGACTGCCACTGCTCCGGGTTCGCGGCGATGAAGTCGGCGAGCGCGCTCGACGTCCCGAGCACGCTGAGGAGGCGGCCGCGGAAGGTCCGGTTGGCCCGCAGCTGCTCATCGAGCCGCGTCCACTCGTCTTCGTCGGCTTCGCGGATCCGGTCGATCCCGCGCAGCGCGAGGTCCGGGTCCGCGGTTCGGGACAACGCGGCGAGGACGTCGGCGGCGGCCGCCACCGGACCGGCGTCGTCCCACCAGCCGGCCGCGCGCAGCTGACCCTCGGCACGGGAGTCGGTGAAGCCGTACCTCGCCGCCGAAGCGGTCGATCGCGCGCGGTCTGCCATCGAGAACCACCGTATCCCGGCCGGCTGCGGTCAGGCGGCGAGCCGGCCCGGTTCGGTCCCGGCGGGCGTCGGTTCGGGGACCTGGAAGCTGTGCGCGGTCACGGGGTGACGTCGCGAGAGGAGCCAGATGCCGACGCCCACGCCGATCCCGACAACGCCGACGGAGATGGTGCCCGCGGCGCCGAGCGAGGCGATCTTGCCGGACACCGCACCGACGATCGCGGCGGCGGGCAGCGTGAACAGCCACGCGATGACCATCCGGCCCGCCATCCGCCAGCGCACCGGCGCCTCCCGGCGGCCGACGCCGGAGCCGACGATGCCGCCGGAGCACACGTGCGTCGTCGACAGCGGGAAGCCCAGCCGCGACGAGATCAGGATGACCAGCGCCGAGCTCGTCTGGGCGGCGAAACCCTGCGGGCCTTCGATGTCCGTCAGGCCCTTGCCGAGGGTGTGGGTGATGCGCCAGCCGCCGAGGTAGGTGCCGAGCGCGAGCGCGCACGCGGCGCTGATGATCACCCAGACGGGTGGCGACGCCCCCGCCGGCAGGCTGCCGGCGGTGACGAGGGTGAGCGTGATGACGCCCATGGTCTTCTGCGCGTCGTTGGTGCCGTGGGCGAGGGAGACGAGCGACGCCGAGACGACCTGGCCGACCTTGAACCCGCGCGTGGCCGGGCGGCCGCGGACGAGGAAGCGGTAGACGAAGTACGTCCCGATCATCGCGACGAGCCCGGCGATCACCGGGCTCGCGGCGGCCGGGACCAGAACCTTCTCGACGATCTTTCCGAAGTGGACCGAGTCGGTCCCGGCGGAAACCCAGGTGGCGCCGATCAGGCCGCCGAACAGGGCGTGCGACGAGCTCGACGGCAGACCGACGAACCACGTCACGAGGTTCCAGACGATCGCGCCGATCAGCCCGCCGAAGACGATCGACGGGCCGATCTTCGTGTCGTCCACCAGACCGCTGGAGATCGTCTTGGCGACCTCCACCGACAGGAACGCGCCGACCAGGTTCAGCACCGCGGAGATCGCGACGGCGACACGGGGCTTGAGCGCCCCGGTCGCGATCGACGTCGCCATCGAGTTCGCGGTGTCGTGGAACCCGTTCGTGAAATCGAAAACCAAGGCCGTGACGACAACGAGCACGACCAGCAACGAGGGCTCCACCCCGACCTCCGAACCCTTGTGGGGACTCCTTCCGCAAGGTACCTGAAGGGTGACGCCTGGCGTTAACAGGCTGTTGCTGATTGTGATCCCGGGCGTTAAGCCAGTGGTAACGAGCGTTGACTGTCGGCGGCGGGCTCGAGCTCCCCGGCGGCCAACCGGACGAACCGCCGCGCGAACGGGCGCCAGGTTTCTTCGATGTCGGCGTGCACGGCGATCAACGCGTCGTGCTCGAGTGAGCCCGGACGGGCGAATTCCGCCATCTCGGGCTCGTCGGCGGCCCAGCTCTCGACGACGGCGGGTGTCGTCTCGATGTGGAACTGGACACCGTAGACACAACGGTTGAACCGGAACGCCTGGTTTTGGTACAGCGGCGCGGAAGCGAGCAGCTCGGCGCCGGGCGGGAGCCGGGTGATCGCGTCGTTGTGGAACTGCAGGACGTCCTGCATGAGCGGCAGCTCGGCGAAGAGCGGGTCGGTCCACGCCGCGTCCTTTTTGGCGACGAGGTGCGGACCGACCTCGGGCCCGTCCCGCCCGACCTCGACGCGGCCCCCGGTCGCGACGGCCAGCAGCTGGGCACCGAGGCAGATGCCCAGGGTCGGGATCCGCTTCGCCGCGGCCTTGGACAGCAGCCGCCGGACGTCGGCGAGCCACGGGTGTTTCGCATCGTCTTCCGCGGCCATGCCGCCGCCGAGGCAGACGACGCCCCGATAGGCGTCGAGGTCGTCGGGCAGGTCGTCCGTCGGCAGCAGCCGGACGTCGAGCTCCGCGCCGGCGCCGGTGAGCCAGTCGCCGAGAGCGCCGAGCGGGTCCGACGCGTCCGGCTGGATGATGAGCAGTCGTGTCACGCTTTTCAGGGTAGGTGGCTCAGCAGGCGCAGCGGATCCCGGCTGTTTCTCTTTCGCCCGCCCCTTCGACGGGATAGCCGGCGGCGATCCAGGCGGTGATACCGCCGGAGAGCCGTTTCACCTGGAAGCCGAGCTGGGCGAGCTGGAGTGCGCCCTTCGTGGCGGCGTTGCAGTTGATGCTCTCGCAGTAGCAGACGTAGACGAGCCGCTTGTCGAGGTGGGCGGTGGTCTCGGCGGTCATGTCCCGGTAGGGGAGGTTGATCGCGCCGGGGATGCGAGCTTCGGAGTAGGCCGCTTCGGCCCGCGTCTCGACGATCACGTAGCCGTCGGTGTGGCCGGCTTCGAGGTCCCGGACGAGATCGTCGGGATCGACCTCGAAGGCGAGTTCGGCGCCGAAGTAGGTCATGGCGGCTTCGGGAGCCGGCGCGGGGACGGTAAGCGTGCGTGCGGTGGTCATGCCTTCAATCCTGCTGGTCCCGGGGGTTCGGACACAGGGCAGAATCGGGGTGGAAGCCCGGGCCGGCCGGGGATTTCCGGGTTCCGGCCCGGCGCACCTTGGAGAATCACGGTGGACCTCGACGACCTCGACTGGCGCCTGCTGGAGCTCCTCCAGGACGACGGCCGGCTCAGTTTCTCGGAGCTGGGCCGCCGGGTGTCGTTGTCCGGCTCGGCGGTGACGGAGCGAGTGCGCCGTCTCGAGGAGCGCGGAGTGATCACCGGCTACGCGGCGCGCGTCGACACGACGAGGCTCGGGCTGCCGATCGAGGCGTTGGTGCGGGCCCGGGTGCGAAGCCTGGACACCCCGCGGTTCCGGACGGCGGTGTTGCCGCTGCCGCAGCTCGTCTCGGCGGACCACGTCACCGGGGAGGAGTGCTGGATCCTGCGGGTGCTGTGCCGGGATACCGCGGAGCTGGAGGCGTTGGTCGAGAAGGTGCAGCGGTACGGGGAGACGACGACGTCGCTGGTGCTGTCGAGTCCGCTGCGGAGCCGGCCGGTGCCTCGGCCGCACGCGGTTTGAGGCTTCGTTTGAGGCTTCGGGTGTGTTCCGGCAGGCATCACGTGTGGCTGGGGAGGCATCACGTGTGATTGGAGGGGCATCACGCGTGATTGGGGCGTCGACACGGCGATTGTCTGGGCATGAAAAAGGGCCTGGGCCGGGAGACTCGCGTCTCAACCGGGCCCAGGCCCTTCTCCAAATTAAGTTCGGCGGTGTCCTACTCTCCCACAACCCTTCGGTTGCAGTACCATCGGCGCTATCAG
>NZ_JBVKDV010000008.1:0-4608 GCF_055633615.1 Amycolatopsis sp. NPDC114505
ACGACCTGCCACGGCCCGTTCACGCTCCAGGCCCCGGATTTCCCGTCCGGTCCCAGGTAGGTGTGTCCCAGCAGCCCATCGGTTCCGCGGGCGAACATCTCCACCGAGGAGGTCAGCGCGTTGAACGTGCCTTCACCACCCGGCACCGGAGCCACCACCGAAACCGTGTCCTCGACGCCGACTGGGCGGACATATCGCACGCTGCCCCAGTCGGTGGCCCGGTGCCAGTCGTGGAACAGGACGCTGCCGGGAGAGGCGCCCTCGTTGCCGCCGACCGTCTGCACCATGCCGTCGGCGCGCACGCCGACCACCAGGTTGACGTGCTCGGCCCAGCTGGCCCCGTCGTAGTTGTAGACGACGGCGTCCCCGACGTGCGGCTCCCCGGTCGTCGTCCCGCGCTGCTGGCCGTACGCCGCGACGCTCGCCGCGGCCGGGCCGACGCCCGCGGTATCGATCCCGGCAGTGTCCCAGACCCACTTGACGAAGTCGGAACACCACGCGTCCGGGTCGCAATGCCAGCCACCGGTCGAGCAGCCCTTGCCGAGCTGCCCCTGCGCGATCCCGGTGATGTCCTGGCCGGTGGCCGCGGCCGCTTCGGCGCCGCCGAACGGCACACTCACCAGCATGGCCAGCGCCGCCCCGGCCAGTGTCGTGGCCACCTGTCTCGGCATGGTCCTCATCTTCACCCCAACGTTCGGTGGCGGATCCCCTCCGCCGGTCGAACCCAGACTGGTGTTCCGGTCTCCGAAAAACCTGTGAACGTGTCTTGAGATGTCCCGAATGTCCGGGAATGCTGATCAGGAGCATGGGGGGTTCGAATGCGGGTGCTGCTGCTCGGTCCTGTCCAGGTCGAGTCGGAGGGGCGCCAGTTGAGCCTGGGTGGTCCCAAGCCGCGCGGACTGCTGGCCGTGCTCGCCGCGAACGCCGGGCAGGTCGTTTCGCTCGACCGGCTGGTCGACACGCTGTGGGACGACGTCGTGGCGGTCGACGCCCGGGGCGCGGTCTACACCTACGTGTCGACGCTGCGGCGAGAACTCGGCGACGTGCTCGTCCGCTCGGCGGGCGGCTACCTGCTGGACCTGCCGCCGGACGCCATCGACGTCACGTGCTTCGTGCGGCACGCGGCCGAAGCGCGCCGCGCCGCCGAGGCCGGTGATCACGCGACCGCCGCGAAGAAGCTCAGAGCCTGTCTCCAGCTGTGGCGGGGCGCGCCGCTCACGGGCGTTCAGGGCAGGTGGGCGGAAGCGGAGCGGGCGCGGCTGACCGAGCAGCGCCTGATGGCGATCGAAGATCGGATCGGCGCCGAGCTCGCGCTCGGCTGGGGCAACCGGCTCGTCGGCGAGATCACTGCTCTGAATACGGAGCACCCGTTCAGAGAGCGGTTGCACGCCCACCGCGTGACTGCGCTGACCCAGTCCGGCCGCCGCGGTGAAGCCCTCGAGCACTTCCGCCGGGTGCGGTGCGAGCTGGCCGACGAACTGGGCATCGATCCCGGTCCGGAGCTGACGGACGCCCACGAGAACGCCCTGCACGCGGATGCCCGGCACGCGGATGCCCGGCCGAGCGAGCCGTTGCCCGCGCCCGCGCAGCTCCCGGCCGACGTCGCCGACTTCACCGGACGCGCCGACGACGTCCGCGCGCTGATCGCCATGCTGACCGACCGGCCGGGCGCCGCGGTGCGGGTCTGCGCGGTCTCCGGGCAGCCGGGCGCCGGCAAGAGCACCCTGGCCAGTCACGTCGCGCACCGGCTCCGCGGCGATTTTCCGGACGGCCAGCTCTACGCGGTGCTCTCGGGTACTCGGCCGGTGATCGCTGACCCGGCCGAGGTGCTGGGCGGGTTCCTGCGCGCGCTCGGCGTGCCCGACACGTCGATCCCACCGGCCGTCGAAGACCGCGCCACGCGGTTCCGGTCGGAGCTGGCCGGGCGGAAGGTACTGGTGGTGCTCGACGACGCCGCGCACGAACAACAGGTCCGGTTGTTGCTCCCGGGTGCCCCGGGGTGCGCGGTGCTGGTCACCAGCCGGAACAAGCTCAGCGCACTGGAGGGCGCCCGCAGGCGTGACCTGCAGGTGCTGCCGGATGCGGAAGCGCTCCGGTTGCTGGACGTCGTCGTCGGGGACGGACGTGTCGGCGGGGAACCGGCGGCGGCCGCGGAGATCGTCCGGCTGTGCGGCAGGCTCCCGCTTGCCGTGCGGATCGCGGGCGCGCGCCTGGCGGCGCGAAGACACTGGTCGCTGGCCAAGCTGGCGGCGCGGCTCCGCATCGAACGCAGTGTGCTCGCCGAGCTGGCGATCGGCGACCTCGAGGTGCGAGGCAGTCTTGCGCTGAGCTACCAGAGCCTCGCGGAAGCGGAACGGACAGCGCTGCGTCGCCTGGGCTTCCTGGCGGTGCCGTCGTTCGCTCCCTGGCTGCTGGCGCCCTTGCTGGACTGCCCGGTGCCCGAAGCCGATGACGTCCTCGAACGGCTGGTGGACAGCAGGCTCGTCGACGTCGTTTCCGGTGACCGGTACGTGCTCCACGATCTGACGCGGGCGTTCGGCCGGGAGCGCGCCCTGGCTGACGAGCCGCTCGCGGACCTGAAGGCCGCGGTCGCCCGGGTCGGCGAGGTCTACCTCACGGTGGTGCAGCGCGCCTCGACGCTGCTCCCCAACGCCGTGCGGCTGCCGGCGCCGCCACTGCCGGCCGGCTGCCGGCTGGACCAGCCCCTGCTCGACGAGCTGCTCGCCGAACCGGACCGGTGGTTCGACTGGGAGCAGAACGGACTGGTCGCGGTAGTCGAACTGGCCTGCGAACTGGACCTGTCCAGGCTCGCGGCCGGACTCGCGGCGGCGCTGAGTTCGTCGTCGTTCGCGCTGAACAACCAGTTCACCCTCTGGTGGCGAACCCATCAGGCGGCGCTCGCCGCCGCCCAGCGAACCGGCGACCGCGGGGCCGAGGGGCAGCTGCTCTGCGGCCTCGGCTGGCTGCGCTACGAACAGGACCGGCTGGACGAGGCCGCCGACTACTACCGGCAGGCGCTGAACGCGTGGATCAGCGACGGTGACCTGCAGCGCCAGACCACCACCCGGCTCGAGCTCAGCCGGGTGTACCGGGAACAGGGCGAACTCCAGGCCGCGGCGGCACTCCTGGCCGACGCGATCCCGGTCCTCGAGCTGATGAACAACCCGGACGCCCTGGCCCGCGCCTACCACGCGGCCGGCCTCACCCACACCGAACTCGGCGATCTCGACGCCGCGCTCGACACCTGCGAGAAGGCGATGAACTGCTACGCCGAGGCGGGCCAGGAGCACGGGGTCGCGCTGGTGCTCCGCTCGACGAGCCTGGTCCACCGGGCCGCGGGCAGGCTCGACCAGGCCACCGCCCCCGGCGAGCGTGCACTGGAGATCTTCGCGTCCGTCGGGGACCGGCTGATGACCGCGTACGCGACGCAGTCACTCGCGAAGATCCGGATCAGGCAGGGCTTGGGTGCCACCGAGCGACGGAGGCTGTCGGAAAGCCTCGAGATCTGCCACGACATGCAGGACGGCTTCGGCCAAGCCCTGATCCTGCGAACGCTCGGTGAGCTGGAGCTGGCCGCGGGCGATCCCGAGGCGGCAAAGCCGATGCTGAAGCGCGCGCTGGAGTGGTGGGATGCGCTGGGCCTGCCGTTGTGGCGGGCTCGAACTCTCCGCGACCTGTCCGTGGTCTTGGCCCTGGAAGGTGATGGCGTGGGCTCCGACCGGGCGTGGACCGAAGCACGCGAGCTGTTCGAACGGCACCACAGCCGGGAGGTGGGAGAGCCCCGGCCGGTACCTCAAAAGCCGTCCAAAGGTTTTTCGGATGTCGGCTCGCCACGATCGTCCTCATGACCAGGACCTTCCGGCGGTTGATGACCACCACCGCACTCGTGATCGCAAGCCAGTTCGCAGGCGGTGTCGCGCTCGCGGCGCCGCCTCCCGACGTGATCGCCGACGCGGCGCGTGAAGGGGCCGTCACCCCCTCGCCCATGTCGGCTGCCAGTGCCGAAGACTTCATCAACGCCGCGGGCCCGGCGGCGCAGCGCGGGCAGGCCGACTACGGCGTCCCCGCCTCGGTGACGGTGGCGCAGGCCATCCAGGAATCGAACTGGGGCCAGGCGGCGCCGGGGAACAACCACTTCGGCATCAAGTGCTTCAACGGCCCCGGCCCGATCGCCAACGGCTGCCAGGACCTGCCGACGCACGAGTGCTGCCCGGACCATGTGGTGATCGCGTCGTTCCGGACGTACGCGTCCATGGAGGACTCGTTCCGCGACCACGGGCTGTTCCTGCGAGAGAACTCGCGCTACGCCAACGCGTTCAACTTCACGAACAACCCGGACCAGTTCATCCGCGAAGTGCACAAAGCGGGATATGCCACCGACCCGAACTACGCGAACTCGATCATCAACTTGATGAGCACCTACGACCTTTACCGCTTCAACACGGTTTCGGTGGTGGCTCCGGTGCCGGGTGGTGAAGGCACGTTCAACGCGCTGACCTCCTCGGTGGAGATGTTCGCCCGCGGAACCGACGGGCTGCTGGGACACACCTACCTGGGACCGGACGGGAAATCCGGGGCCTGGAGCGTGAACGGGCCGTGGCAGATCGC
>NZ_JBVKDV010000010.1:0-1583 GCF_055633615.1 Amycolatopsis sp. NPDC114505
AGGCTGAGACGTGATGCGTAGCCGTTTGAGGCGAAGTAGAGTGATCCTATGCTGCCGAGAAAAGCCTCTAGTGAGTGCATGCACGGCCCGTACCCCAAACCAACACAGGTGGTCAGGTAGAGAATACCAAGGCGATCGGGTGAACTGTGGTTAAGGAACTCGGCAAAATGCCCCCGTAACTTCGGGAGAAGGGGGGCCAAACACTCTGAAGTTCTTTACGGACTAGGGGTGGGTGGCCGCAGAGACCAGCGGAAAGCGACTGTTTACTAAAAACACAGGTCCATGCGAAGTCGCAAGACGATGTATATGGACTGACGCCTGCCCGGTGCTGGAACGTTAAGAGGACCGGTTAACTCCTTTCGGGGGGTGAAGCTGAGAATTTAAGCGCCAGTAAACGGCGGTGGTAACTATAACCATCCTAAGGTAGCGAAATTCCTTGTCGGGTAAGTTCCGACCTGCACGAATGGCGTAACGACTTTCCGGCTGTCTCAACCACAGGCCCGGCGAAATTGCACTACGAGTAAAGATGCTCGTTACGCGCGGCAGGACGGAAAGACCCCGGGACCTTTACTATAGTTTGGTATTGGTTTTCGGTTCGGCTTGTGTAGGATAGGTGGGAGACTGTGAAGCGGTGACGCTAGTTACTGTGGAGTCAATGTTGAAATACCACTCTGGTCGAATTGGGAATCTGAACCTCGGGCCATGATCTGGTTCAGGGACAGTGCCTGATGGGTAGTTTAACTGGGGCGGTTGCCTCCTAAAGAGTAACGGAGGCGCCCAAAGGTTCCCTCAGCCTGGTTGGCAATCAGGTGTTGAGTGCAAGTGCACAAGGGAGCTTGACTGTGAGACAGACATGTCGAGCAGGGACGAAAGTCGGGACTAGTGATCCGGCACCTCCTGGTGGAAGGGGTGTCGCTCAACGGATAAAAGGTACCCCGGGGATAACAGGCTGATCTTGCCCAAGAGTCCATATCGACGGCATGGTTTGGCACCTCGATGTCGGCTCGTCGCATCCTGGGGCCGGAGTAGGTCCCAAGGGTTGGGCTGTTCGCCCATTAAAGCGGCACGCGAGCTGGGTTTAGAACGTCGTGAGACAGTTCGGTCCCTATCCGCCGCGCGCGTAGGATACTTGAGGAAGGCTGTCCCTAGTACGAGAGGACCGGGACGGACGAACCTCTGGTGTGCCAGTTGTTCTGCCAAGGGCATGGCTGGTTGGCCACGTTCGGAAGGGATAACCGCTGAAGGCATCTAAGCGGGAAGCCTGTTCCAAGATGAGGTATCCCACCCCTTTGTGGGTTAAGGCTCCCAATAGACCATTGGGTTGATAGGCCAGAAATGGAAGCACAGTAATGTGTTGTCGAGTTGACTGGTACTAATAGGCCGAGGACTTGTCTACGAAGATGTTGCGCATCCACTCTACGGTTCTGAAACACCACGCTGGTGCGTGTGTTGTTTCGGAGTGTTTCGGTGGTTTTAGCGTCAGGGAAACGCCCGGTCCCATTCCGAACCCGGAAGCTAAGCCTGATAGCGCCGATGGTACTGCAACCGAAGGGTTGTGGGAGAGTAGGACACCGCCGAACTTA
>NZ_JBVKDV010000011.1:0-1075 GCF_055633615.1 Amycolatopsis sp. NPDC114505
CGGCCTACACGCTTACACCAGTACTACCACTCACTGGCGGAGCTACCTTCCTGCGTCACCCCATCGCTTGACTACTACGAAATCAGGTCCCACGCTCCACAACACCCACTAGGCCCGAAGGCTTCGCAGATGCGCTTTGGGTGGTTAGTATCAAACGCCTCGTCATGGGCGCACATGCTCGGGTACGGGAATATCAACCCGTTGTCCATCGACTACGCCTGTCGGCCTCGCCTTAGGTCCCGACTTACCCTGGGCGGATTAGCCTGGCCCAGGAACCCTTGGTCATCCGGCGGCAGAGTTTCTCACTCTGCATTCGCTACTCATGCCTGCATTCTCACTCCCACACCCTCCACGACTGGCTTCCGCCGCCGCTTCCCTGGATGCAGGACGCTCCCCTACCCATCAACACGACTACACAACGCTCTCAAGGAGCGAAGCGGATCGAATGTGTCAATGACACAGCTTCGGCGGTGTGCTTAAGCCCCGCTACATTGTCGGCGCAGGACCACTTGACCAGTGAGCTATTACGCACTCTTTCAAGGGTGGCTGCTTCTAAGCCAACCTCCTGGTTGTCTGGGCAATCCCACATCCTTTCCCACTGAGCACACACTTAGGGGCCTTAGCTGGTGTTCTGGGCTGTTTCCCTCTCGACGACGAAGCTTATCCCCCGCCGTCTCACTGCCACGCTCTCACTTATTGGTATTCGGAGTTTGGTTGATTTCGGTAACCCGGTAAGGCCCCTAGACCATCCAGTAGCTCTACCCCCAACAAGAAACACGTGACGCTGCACCTAAATGCATTTCGGGGAGAACCAGCTATCACGGAGTTTGATTGGCCTTTCACCCCTACCCACAGCTCATCCCCTCAGTTTTCAACCTAAGTGGGTTCGGGCCTCCACGACGTCTTACCGTCGCTTCACCCTGGCCATGGGTAGATCACTCCGCTTCGGGTCTAGACCACGCGACTCATTCGCCCTATTCAGACTCGCTTTCGCTACGGCTACCCCACACGGGTTAACCTCGCCACGCAGCACTAACTCGCAGGCTCATTCTTCAAAAGGCACGCCATCACCCAA